>NZ_WIAY01000009.1 GCF_009467805.1 Stenotrophomonas nematodicola | reverse complement strand
CGCTCATGCCACCGAACTTGCTGCGCCACAGGTAGTACGAGGCCTCACTGAAGCCATGTTGGCGGCACAGATCCTTGATCGGCATGCCGGCCTCCGCCTCGCGCAGGAAGCCGATGATCTGTTCTTCGGAAAAGCGCTTCTTCACGTCCAATCTCCTTGTCGTTTAGGATTGCACTCCAAACCGTCGTGCTACTCAATCCCGGGGGGACGTCGGGCGGTTCGGGTGAAAATCATGGCCATTACGGCCCCTTTCTACCAGGTGGTGTACCGTGACTGAAGAGTGCTTTTCTGTGTCTCTCCGCATATGGCATCCGACGCTATCGACTGATGATGTGGTCAAGCAAATCTGCATGAAACCTGAGGTCGCTCATAGTGTGGGAGAGCAGAGGACCAGTCCTTCTGGGGAGATCCTTGAGGGGCTATATCGACGTACCTACTGCTGCTTTGAATTAACTCGCAAAGCTGCCGGTGTATTTACGGATGCTCTTCCTTCGCTCCTGCAGACCATCAAAAAGCATAAGAACTTCTTGGAAACTCTGGTGCTTGATGGAGGTCGTTCAGAGCTCTTCGTTGGCGTATTCGCCGAGGGTGCTACCGGTTTCACGCTGGAGCCGCCCGTCATGATGGAACTCTCTGAACTTTCGTTGGAGCTGTCAGTAGATATATACAACTAACCCCAGCAATGGAATTCCGTCCAGCTGATTGATCCGCTCGCATTGCAGCTGACAGAAGTTGCGCGCGAGCGCGCGTCAAGCGCATACGCGGCGAAGGTGTGTACGTCAACCTGCTCTCCAACCGCTTCAAGCTCGCGCGCCGACGCCTGGGCTTCGACGCCCAGAACAGCCACTGGCCACGCCTGGACTGCAGCCGCTTCCAGCGCCCCTTGCCCCCGCGCGAGGATTCGCCGCAGGGATCGCTGTTCTAGGTCGGCGGCTGGACACCCGGCCGGACCTGCGCCAACAATCCGCTGTCGCCCATGAGGGGCGTTCCAGGGGAAAGGACATGAACATCGGTGCCACTACGGCGGTTACCACCGCCGTCAACGCCACCAGCCGCTACTACTATGCCGGCCAGAACCAGTTGATGTCCGAGCTGACCGACAGCACCTGGACCAACTACCTTTGGTTCGATGGCGAGCTGGTGGGCCTGGCGCGAAACGGGCAGTTGAACTTCGTCCATACCGACCACCTTGGCCGGCCGGACTTCGTGACCAACGCAGGGCGGCAGACGGTCTGGAAGGCATACAACTACGCATATGGGCGAAGTGTTCAACAGGATGATATCGGCGGACTGAATATCGGCTTCCCCGGGCAGTACTACGATACAGAGTTGGGGCTTTGGTATAACGGCTTCCGCGATTATGATGCGAGCATTGCGCGGTATGTGCAGAGTGATCCGATTGGGTTGGCTGGTGGATTGAACACCTATGCCTATGTCGGGGGGAATCCGGTTAATGCGATCGATCCGTTGGGGTTGTTTGACGTTCGCGCTTATGGATTGCCCAATGGCCGCGGCTATCAGTACACGGTGACTTTTTATTCCGCCAGGTTTGGCGAGATACAACGGACATGGGGGCCTGCTGCAGCTGGTGGTGTTAGCAGTATCGGCAAATGGATCGGCAGAGCATCCAAGTTGTTCCCTGATCCTGCAGGTGTGTCGCGCATACCAGACAAGGACAAGAGGAAGCAATGCGACAACATGGATGCGGAGGCAGAACGTATCTTCAATGAGCAGGTCAACGAGACCTACTCCTATCAAAATCAGGCAGCAATGGAGAGTTTCCTAAATGCGTTCTTCGCTGCTCATCCAGAAATGGCATCGGTTTATCGCGGCGGAACACAAGGCATCTTGGAGGATGCGCAAAGTAGAGCGCTAGGATGGGGGCAATGAACTTTCGTGCTGCGGCTCTGTGCTTAGTACCGGCGGCCGTCATTAGCGGCTTGTTCTCGATTTCGTTGCACGGTTGCGGGTGGTCGTCAAATGAGATGTTTGCGGCAGCAGTTTTTTTTGCTGTTGCAATAGGCGTCTCTATTCTGACCTTTGCACTAGCGAAAAAATGGTGGGTTGTGTTGTTTGGAGTTCTTATAGCGCCCCTTTTAGCCGCTTGGCTGTACTCACTCTTGATGCTGTTTTCTCCGGGGAACCTAAGTGCAGGCCCTTGTGTTGAGCGATCAACTTGGACTGCATTTTCAGCACTCTACTTGGCAGCAAGTAGCTCTGCGCTTTTGAATCGAAGCCTTTGGCAAAAGCGCGCTGTTGCCGCAGTAGTAGCGGTTATTGCAATTGCAGCGGCGGTGCTACTACTACGAAACGTCTTTTAAGAAGAAGCCCCGCCAAGCGCGGGGCTTCGTCGTTTAGCGGCCCGTGGTCTGCTGTTGCAGGACGGTATCGATCATCTGCATGACGAAGCGCTGCTGTGCCTTGGGCAGTCGGGTGATGTGTTCGAGCTGCCGTTGCAGCTTCGGTGCCGGCCCGCGCTTGGCGGGCGTGGCGGGTTCGCCGATCAGTTCTTCGACCGACACGCCCAGCGCTCGCGCGATGGTCGGCAGCGCCGAGACCTGGATGCGCCGTCGGCCGACCTCGTAGGCGGTGATGGAGGCTTGCCTTGTTGGTTTCACGCCCTCGAACTATCCGGGAGGCACGGTGAAGGGCGGCGGCGCCGAGTACATTGTCAAGAAGTGTTCGCACAAGATTGAGCGCATGCGTCCTTACATGTAGGGTCTGACCTATGCCTATGCCAGGGGGAAGCGGAAAACTGGCTCCCTGGGAATCTGCTACGCCAGCCAAGGACGCAACCGTGAGCGCATCGTTTTTCACTTCTCTGATTTACTTGTTTGGCTTCGTTGGCCTTGCTTCGATCGGCTTACTTCCGTTCCGGGCTTGGCAAACGTTGAGGAGCCTATCCAAAAGCAAGTCGTCTCCCATCTCAAGAGCGGCATCGTTGGTCTTCATCGCATTGATAGCAGCAGTAGCACTCTGGGCTGACGTGCAGGTCACTGCACGAATTTTCAAGTGCCTAACTGGACGTTACTGTGGTCCAACCATTGCAGGCGGCTGGATTTATCTGGCAATGCTTGGCGTGGTGTACTTTGCTTTTGAGACCGCAGTTCTTGTGGTGCAGAAGATCAGTCGAGACAAAGCAATTAATCCCGCCGCATAGATGAGGCGCACGACCACAATGGCTACTAGGTAGCAGGGCGAGCTGCCGTTGGGGGGCGCGGTGGCTAAGGGCGTTGGCCCAGCGGTGGGTTTGAGAACCCAAGTATCTGCAAAGCATGGATCAGCATTCAAGGCAACTTGCAATAATTGCGGGGCACTGGCCGTGGCTGCCATAACCGGGGAAGCGATATGCAACTGACGTCGCCCTTTAGGTTCTCTTGTCCATACTGTCATGCAGAGGGACAAGGATTCTCGATTCTTCGATCACTCGAAAAGACACCGCGAACGTCGTGTTCGATTTGTGGCGTAGCGCTTGAGTCTAGCTTTGGCGGACTCAAGTATGCGCTTTTTCTGTTTTATACCCAGATTGTGGCCGCACAGGTAGGAATACTCTTGATAGCGGGAGCACTGACCGGGCGTTGGCTATGGGTGGGCGGGGCGTTGCTTGCCAGCATCCTGTTGGTGGGTTCCCCCAATGTTTCTGCACTCACGAAACGTGGCCGTGAAAACGGCTGCTGAGAGACCCCTACGATACGGGCGCAAACCACGACCGGAACAGTGAGGAAGCCGCCGCTCAGTCCCTTCTGCGCGCAAAGCTACTGAAAGCGCTTCAGGCAGTTGCTGTTCTGAGTCCCGAATGCGTACATCGTTGATGCAGAGCCAATGGCGTTCAAGGGCGATGGTGCCACATGCTCAACACCGGGGTTGCGTTGAGGCAACCCTCCGCGTTGAGTGCTTTCAGCGCATCCGGCCTGCGCTACCGATCTCCCACTTCCGCGTAGCGCAAGGTGGGCTTCGCGGGCGCCGGAGCGGCAGCGTCGGGCGGTGGGGTCTGCCACAGCGATGTGACGGTGAGCTGGCCGGGGATGGCTTCGATCCTTACCTGCACGCCCACGTCGAACCCCAGTGCGCGCAGCCAGGCGCCACGCAGCATGACGAAGGGAATAGGACCGACGGCATCGCGGTCCTCGGGCCCCACCTGCGGCAGTGCGCGCACGTTATGGATGCTGCGGGGCGCGTGGGGCTGCCTGCGCGAGGGGGATGCGCCTTCGGGCGGTTTGATCGGGTTGGTTGTCATGATGGCCTCCAATGCGGAAGGGCCCTCGCCGGTGAGGGCGAGGGCGTCGGGAGGTCAAAAACCGCAAGAACCGAACGGCGGGCGTATTCCCCCATGAGGGTGTTGTATTAGCCACCCTCCCGACATGGGGCATCCATAATTTTGGTTCTTGTGGAGTTTTTGCGCTCCGTTGACCACCATGCCGAGTGGTGCAGAAGAAACGAAGTCGATTGTTTCTGTTGAACTTTCAGCTTGAGTAGGTGGCGCCTACCACGTGTCGCTATCGGCTCGGTCCCGCGCCATATTCCGGGCGTTTATGGGAGCTGGCCCGCACATCTCACGCGCCGCCGTACAGCGTCTCCGCGCTCTGGAACAGGATCCAGCGGGTGGCGATGAACGTGTCGCCGCCCTGCGGCCGGTTGCCGCGATGGGTGTGGGTGAATGCTGTCGGTGCGATCAGCAGGCTGCCGGTGCGCGGCGCGATCTGAACAGGAACTCGGTTTCGCCCTGCTCGACGTTGTCGTAATGGTTCGATGGCGAGCTGGTGGGCCTGGCGCGAAACGGGCAGTTGAACTTCGTCCACGCCGATCACCTTGGCCGGCCGGACTTCGTGACCAACGCGGGGCGGCAGACGGTCTGGAAGGCATACGACTACGCATGCGGACGCAGTGTTCAGCAGGACGATATCGGCGTACTTAACATCGGCTTCCCCGTGCAGTACTACGATGCAGAATCAGGGCTTTGGTACAACGGCTTCCGCGATTATGATGCGAGCATTGCGCGGTATGTGCAGAGTGATCCGATTGGGTTGGCTGGTGGATTGAACACCTATGCCTATGTCAGTGGGAATCCAATTAACTATGTTGATCCACTGGGATTGGCGACGGCAGTAATCTTCAATGGCCCTACGAGTACGAATCCTTTTGGACACACTGCCGTCGCAGTAACAGGTTCAGGTGTATATAGCTATGGCAACGCAGCTGGGCTAGGAAGCAGCTTCACGGGCTATTTGACGCGTGAAGCTGGTCGCCGAGACTCTGCTGTTATTGTCATCAATACAACGCCGCAGCAAGAGGCCCAAATCCTGGCAGGATTGAAGGGAACTTCAGATGATTTGCCGCCGTGGATCCTTGGGAAGTTCCCCAACCCTACGGATACCTGTGCGACTCGAACAAGAAGCGCTCTTGAGCAAGGCGGCATGGGTGATCCCCACTCCCTGCCGCTTTCACTTCCGAGCGATGTTCTTGCCCAAGCGGCATTCTGGCAGAAGACGCTTGGTGGCTCAGTGATTAGCATTCCGCAGAATTCAACAGCCCTCCCTTTCATACTTGACCAGTTCAATCCACGCCCATGAACCGAAAGATTGCCGCTATTCTCTTGGCCGCGATGGCAGCACTTGGGGCTGCTGGTTGCTACTCTGACGGAACAAAGAACAATCTACTCGCGGCCGTCAGCTCAGGTGATCTTGTCGAAATCAGATCGATCATCGAGAAGAAGCCGGATGTGATAGACGCATATCTCAATGATGGGTGGACGGCGCTGACAGTTGCAGCCAAAGACGGGAACGTAAGCGTTGTCAATTTTCTGATCGAAGAAGGAGCCGACATCAACAAGCTGGAGGGAGGCGGAAATTCCCCTCTATACTGGGCTGCCAAATATGGTCATGAGGATATCGTCGCCTTGCTGTTGCGGCATGGTGCCAACATCCACCATAAGTGTGCGAAGTGCCGTGAGCCTATAGACGTTGCCAGAGAAAACAACTACGAAGGGATTGTGAAGATGCTCGTTGAGCAGGGAAGCTCACAGGCTGCGTTGCCCATGTAATCGGCGCCCCACATGCGGAGATGGAGGCTTGCCTTGGATGGCCGGCATCTTGATGAGCGAGGGCTTAAGACGCGCTGCATCAACTAATTTCATTGTTGACGCTATGGGAGTAGCCCTTGTAGTCCCGAGCGGTGTGATCCTGCTCTAACTGCGGTAGAGAGACCCCTACGATACGGGCGCAAACCACGACCGGAACAGTGAGGAAGAAGACGCTCAGTCCCTTCTGCGCGCAACGCTACTGAAAGCGCTTCAGGCAGTTGCTGTTCTGAGTCCCAAACGCGGACATCGTTGATGCAGAGCCAATGGCGTTCAAGGGCGATGGTGCCACATGCTCAACACCGGGGTGGCGTTGAGTCAACCCTCCGCGTTGAGTGCTTTCAGCGCTTCCGGCCTGCGCTACCGATCCCCCACTTCCGCGTAGCGCAAGGTGGGCTTCGCGGGCGCCGGAGCGGCAGCGTCGGGCGGTGGGTTCCGCCACAGCGATGTGATCGTGAGCTGGCCGGGGATGGCTTCGATCCTTACCTGCACGCCCACGTCGAACCCCAGTGCGCGCAGCCACGCGCCACGCAGCATGACGAAGGGAATGGGACCGAATGCATCGCGGTCCTCGGGCCCCACCTGCGGCAGTGCGCGTACGTTGTGGATGCTGCGGGGCGCGTGGGGCTGCCTGCGCGAGGGGGATGCGCCTTCGGGCGGTGTGATGGGGTTGGTTGTCATGATTGCCTCCAATGCGGAAGGGCCCTCGCCGGTGACGGCGAGGGCGTCGGGAGGTCAAAAACCGCAAGAACCGAACGGCGGGCGTATTCCCCCATGAGGGTGTTGTATTAGCCACCCTCCCGACATGGGGCATCCATAATTTTGGTTCTTGTGGAGTTTTTGCGCTCCGTTGACCACCATGCCGAGTGGTGCAGAAGAAACGAAGTCGATTGTTTCTGTTGAACTTTCAGCTTGAGTAGGCGGCGCCTACCGTGTGTCGCCATCGGCTCGGTTCCGCCCCGCATTCCGGGCGTTTATGGGAACTGGCCCGCAGATCTCACGCGCCGCCGTACAGCGTCTCCGCGCTCTGGAAGAGGATCCAGCTGGTGGCGATGAACTTGTCGCCCCCCTGCGGGCGGTTGCCGCGATGGGTGTGGGTGAATGCCGTCGGCGCGATCAGCAGGCTGCCGGTGCGCGGCGCGATCTTGCGGCCCTGGAACAGGAACTCGGTTTCGCCCTGCTCGAAGTCGTCGTTGAGATACAGCGTCCACAGCAGGTGGCGGTGCAGCGTTTCGGCTGCGGGGTCGCGCGGGTACAGCTCGCAGTGCCAATAGGGGTAGCCGCCCTCGCCTGCCGCATACCATTGCAGGTTGATGGCACCGGGGCGCAGGCAGGTGCGGGCCAGGTTGGACAGCGTGTCGGCGTCCATCGTGGCGAAATCCTCGGCGGCCAGACGGCGCGGCTGGCCGGCGCTGTCGTGGACCTGCAACATCAGCGGCGAGATCAGGGCCTGTGGATAACGGCGTAGATAACTCATCACGCCGACAAAAACGGCTTGTTGCAGCTGCATTTCAACCTGCGCCCACGCCGGATCGCCGCTGATCCGAAGATCCTTGCTGTGCTTGAGTTCCGGGTAGATTCCGCTGCCCACTTCACCGGGCTTCAACTGCGCACTGGTTCGCATCCGGGCCAGGATTGCCGCGCAGGATTCGGCGGGGATGGCGTTGTGGATTACTTCGATGAAGTCCAGCGGCGAATCGGCGGTCATGGGGTCTTCCGTGGGCGCGATGCCCCGATGGTGACCGCTGCGATGGCCGATGTCACGCCGTTGCCACGTTGGTTTTCTGTTGTGCCACGGGACCGGCGATGGGCCGGTCCCAGGCGACGGCTCAGCCGTGCGCGGCGTCGTGCTCGCGGTGGTAACGGGTGGCTTCGGCCACTTCGTTGCGCGAGCCGAGGAACACCGGCACGCGCTGGTGCAGCTGGTCGGGCTGGATGTCGAGGATGCGCTCGCGGCCGGTGGTGGCGGCGCCGCCGGCCTGTTCAACCAGCAGGCCCATCGGGTTGGCTTCGTACATCAGGCGCAGCTTGCCGGCCTTGGACGGGTCCTTCCTGTCCCACGGGTAGATGAAGATGCCGCCGCGGGTCAGGATGCGGTGGACGTCGGCGACCATGCTGGCGATCCAGCGCATGTTGAAGTTCTTGCCGCGCGCGCCTTCTTTGCCCGCCAGCAGGTCCTGCACGTAGGCCTGCATCGGGGTTTCCCAATGGCGCTGGTTGGACATGTTGATGGCGAACTCCTGGGTGTCCGCCGGGATCTGCATGTCCGGCGTGGTCAGCACGAACTCGCCCTTCTCGCGGTCCAGGGTGAAGGCATGCGTGCCGTGGCCGACGGTGAGCACCATCTGCGTGCTCGGCCCGTAGATGCAGTAGCCGGCCGCGACCTGCGCGGTGCCCGGCTGCAGGAAGCTGGCATCGTTGGGCTGCTCGGTGCCCGGCGGGCAGCGCAGCACCGAGAAGATGGTGCCGACCGACACGTTGACGTCGATGTTGGAGCTGCCATCGAGGGGATCGAACAGCAGCAGGAAGTCGCCGCGCGGGTAGGTATCCGGCACCGGCTGGCAGTGGTCCATTTCCTCGGACGCGCATGCGGCGAGGTGGCCGCCCCAGGCGTTGGCCTCGAGCAGGATCTCGTTGCTGATCACGTCCAGTTTCTTCTGCGCTTCGCCCTGCACGTTGCCGGTGCCGGCTTCGCCAAGCACGCCGCCCAGGGCGCCCTTGCTGACCGCGATGGAGATGCTGGTGCAGGCGCGGGCGACGACGGCGATCAGCTGGCGCAGGTCGGCGTTGATGCGGCCGGCATGCTGCTCTTCGATCAGGTACCGGGTAAGCGACGTACGGGACATGGAATGGCTGCCACAGACATTTGGGGGCCATATTGTGGCCCGTTGGTGGCGGCATTACGAGGTTGGGAAGAACGTAAGCGGTTACATGTCGTGCCGGCCGGTGCCACCAAAAACAACGGCCGCACTGGGCGGCCGTTGTTTCATGCACGGCGGGTTGCTTCAGCCCTTGGCGACGGTCGCCACGGCTTTGGCCACGTACGCCAGGTTGCCCTGGTTCAGCGCGGCCACGCAGATGCGGCCGGTGCCGACGGCGTAGATGCCGAACTCGTCGCGCAGGCGGTCCACCTGCGGGCGGCTCAGACCGGAGTAGGAGAACATGCCGGCCTGGTCGTTGATGAAGGCGAACTCCGGCGCACCAGCGGCCACCAGGTGTTCCACCAGGCCGTGGCGCAGGGCGTGGATACGCTCGCGCATCTCGGTCAGTTCCGCTTCCCACACCTGGCGCAGTTCGACGCTGTTGAGCACGCCGGACACCAGGGCCGCGCCGTGGTTGGACGGGCTGGAGTAGATGGTGCGGATGATGCGCTTGACCTGCGACTGCACGGCCTTGGCGGCGTTGGCATCCGGTGCCACCACCGACAGCGCGCCGATGCGCTCGCCGTACAGCGAGAACGACTTGGAGTACGAGTTGGCGACCACGAAGCTGTCGATGCCGGCCTCGGCGATGATGCGCACGGCGGCGCCGTCTTCGCTGATGCCCTTGTCGAAGCCCTGGTAGGCCATGTCGATGAACGGGAACAGCTGGCGATCCTTCAGCAGCTCGGCCACCTGCTTCCACTGCGCGACGGTGAGGTCGGCACCGGTGGGGTTGTGGCAGCAGGCATGCAGCAGCACCACGGTGCCCGGCTGCAGCTTGGCCAGGTCGGCCAGCATGGCGTCGAAGTCCACGCCGTGGGTAGCCGGGTCGAAGTAGCTGTATTCCACGACCTCGAAGCCGGCTGCCCCGAACACCGCGCGGTGGTTTTCCCAGCTCGGGTTGCTGATGGCGATGGTGGCGTGCGGCAGCAGGCGGTGCAGCAGGTCGGCGCCGACGCGCAGCGCACCACTGCCGCCGATGGTCTGCGAGGTGGCCACGCGGCCGGCGGCCAGCAGCGGCGAATCCTTGCCGAACACCAGTTCGCGGGTGGCCTGGTTGTAGGCGGGCAGGCCATCAATGGGCAGATAGCCGCGCGGTTTGGCCTCGGCGGCGAGCTGCTGCTCGATCTGCTTGACGGCGCGGAGCAGCGGAATGCGGCCGCTCTCGTCGTAGTAGATGCCCACACCCAGGTTGACCTTGGTTGGGCGGCTGTCGGCGTTGTACGCCTCGGTCAGGCCCAGGATCGGGTCGCCTGGGACCAGTTCCACATTTGCAAAGAAGGACACGGCGGTACTCATTCGGATGACGGAAGGGGGGAGGATGGCGCGACGCAGGTTGCGGCAGAATCAGCCAAAACCGACCCATCGTAACAAAGCCGCGCCGAGGGCGCGGCGGCCGCCGTCACGTTCGTTTCCGTACCATTGCGTGTGGCACGCCCGAATCCCGAGGACACCTACCCGCATGCGTCGTTTCACCCCGTCTGCCCGCCGGTTGGCGCTGTTTTCGGCCGCGCTGCTGCCGAACCTGGCACAGGCCCAGAACACCTCGCCGGACCCGGTCCCGGCGCAACGGTTGCCCGCGGTGCAGGTGCAGGCCGCGCGGGTACAGGAGGTGGCCGATGTGGACCTGCCGGCGTCGATCAGCACGGTGTGGATCGATGACGCGGCGGCCGGCCCCCAAGTGCAGATCGCCGATGCGCTGGGCGGCATTCCCGGGCTGGTGGCCCGCGACCGCCAGAACTACGCGCAGGACACCCAGCTGTCGATCCGCGGCTTCGGCGCGCGCTCCACCTTCGGCGTGCGCGGGGTACGGGTGCTGGTGGACGGCGTGCCGGCCACCATGCCCGATGGCCAGGGCCAGCTCTCGCACGCCAGCCTGCTCGGCGCGCAGCGGGTGGAGGTGCTGCGCGGGCCGTTCTCGGCGCTGTACGGCAACTCGTCCGGCGGCGTGGTGCAGGTGTGGAGCGCCGACGGCGCGGCGGGTGACCCCTGGCGGGTGCGTCTGGATGCCGGCAGCGACGCCACAGTGAGCGCCGGTGCGCAGTTGCGCGGGCAGCAGGGCGCGGTCCACTACAACGTGGCGGTCAACCACTTCCGCACCGACGGCTGGCGCGACCACAGCCGCGCCCGCCGCGACTCGGTGAACGCCCGCCTGGGCACCGGGCTGGGCGGCGGCGAACTGGCCCTGGTGCTGAACTACCTTGATGCGCCCGACGCGCAGGACCCGCTTGGCCTGACCCGCGCCCAGGTGCGCGCGGACCCGCGCCAGGCCACGGCGGTGGCCACCCAGTACAACACCCGCAAATCGGTGCGGCAGGCGCAGGCCGGGCTGGTGTTCAACCGCACGGCGGGCGCCCACACCTGGCGGGCGATGGGCTATGCCGGGCAGCGCAGCGTGGCGCAGTACCTGGCCATTCCGCCGGGGCCGCAGGCCAACCCGCTGCATGCGGGCGGGGTGATCGATCTGGACGGCGGCTACGGCGGCGTGGACGCGCGCTGGGCCTGGCACGGCGACTGGGCCGGACGGCCGCTGGATGTGGTGATCGGCGCCAATGCCGACCGTCAGCGCCAGAATCGGCGCGGTTACGAGAATTTCGTCGGCGATACGCTGGGCATCAAGGGCCGCCTGCGGCGCGACCAGGCCGACCGGGTGGAGAACGTGGACCAGTTCGCCCAGGCCTGGTGGCAGTGGGCGCCGCGCTGGTCGCTGCTGCTGGGCGTGCGGCACAGCACGGTGCGGTTCCGCTCCAACGACCACTACATCACCGCCGCCAACCCCGACGACAGCGGATCGCGCCGCTACGCGGCCACTACCCCGGTGGCCGGCGTGGTGTTCCGCGCCAGCGAGGCATGGCGGCTGTATGCCTCGGCCGGGCGCGGTTTTGAAACCCCGACGTTCAACGAGCTGGGCTATCGCGCCGACGGCCAGGCCGGGCTGGCGCTGGATCTGTCGGCGGCGCGCAGCCGGAATCTGGAGGTAGGCGCCAAGTGGCACCCGCAGGGTGGCGCGCAGCTGGAAACGGCGCTGTTCCGCGCCGACACCGACGACGAGCTGGCGGTGGCCAGCAACACCGGCGGACGGGCCACCTACCGCAACATCGGGCGCACCCGCCGCCAGGGGCTGGAAGCCAGCTATCTGCAGCCGCTGGGGGCTCGGGCCGACCTGGCGCTGGCCTACACCTGGATCGATGCGACCGTGCGCGATCCCTACGCGTTGGCTGCCGGCACCGTGGCGGCGGGTTCGCGCCTGCCCGGCGTGCCGCAGCAGCAGTGGAACGCGCGCCTGCAGTACCGCCCTGGCCCGTGGCAGTGGGCGGCCGAGGTGGTGGCCTCCAGCGATACCGTGGTCAACGACCTGGCCACCGAGCGCGCGCCCGGCCATGCCCTGCTCAACCTGGAGGCGTCGCGCCGCTGGCAGCGCGCGCAGGGCACGCTGCGCGCCTTCGCGCGGATCGACAACGTGCTGGACCAGCGCTACATCGGCTCGGTGATCGTCAACGACGGCAACCAGCGCTTCTTCGAGCCCGGGCCGGACCGCCGCTACAGCGTGGGGCTGCAGTGGCAGTGGGCGCCGTGAGCGGCGCCTAGCGCGGCACCTTGGCCGGCACGAACGGCGAGGTCGGGTCGCTGGCCGGGAATGTCTCTTCCAGCGCCTCGTCCTGGTTGTCGCTGGCATGTTCCTTGCGCTCGCGGCGCTGGTCCTCGTTCTCGCGGCGGCCCGGCGCCGGTGCGCCGGTGGGGTCCTTGCGGTCGCGGTAGGCGTGGGATGAGCTGGCCGGGACCGGCAGGTGGTCCGGTTCCTCGTTCGGGGTGGACATGCCGGCGCCGCGGTCTTCGGCGTCCTGCAGGTCGTGCTTGGCGCGCTGTTCGCCGGGGACCGGGGGGGCGGCGTCGCGCAGGGGATCGCGTGGCATGGGATGTCTCCAGGGAGAGGTGCCTGCAGCGTACGCACCTGTGGTGGGTACCTGCCGTGAAGCCGGCGCTGAATGGCCGACCCGCAACGGATCTGTCACGGCTGGATAACGGCGGCGGGGCTATTCCTGCCTCCCCCTGCCGCTGCCGGAGTCGTGCCATGCCCCGCCTGGACCGTCGAGCCGTCCCCGCGCTGTACAACGCCTATCTGCAGCCCGAACGCAGCGGGCGCCGCAGCCGGCGCGAACGCATGGAGGAGCCGCAGGCCGTCGCGCAGGATTACCTGCAGTACATGCGCAACGACTACGAACAGCGCCGTGCACAGGGCCGCCGCAGTTGGCGCGATCTGTACCCGGCCTATGCCTTCGCGTTGACCACACACTACGCCGACTGGCCGCGTGGCGACGACGACGACACCGATGGCGAGCTTGCCGAGCACTGGGAACAGATGCGCGGGCAATCGCGGCTGGGCTGGCCGCAGGCGCGCGCGATCGTCGAGGACGCCTGGCTGGCGCTGGACCACATGCCGGCGGCGGCCGTGCACGGCCTGCTGCAGTAGCGCGGCTGCGTACAGGCGGCCTGCACGGCGCGGACACAGGCGTTTCACGTCGCGCGCGGTACAGCTGCCCTCCCCCTACCGCTGGAGTGGCGCCGTCATGGCCCGACCGATCTGGACCGGCACGCTGTCATTCGGATTGCTCAACGTCCCGGTGTCGCTGATGTCCGGCGAGCGCAAGGTCGACCTGCAGTTCCGCATGCTGGATTCGCGCGACCGCAAGCCTATCCGCTTCGAGCGCGTGAATGCCGATACCGGCGAGGAAGTGCCGTGGAAGGACATCGTCAAGGCTTACGAGTACGACAAGGGCAGCTATGTGGTGCTCGAAGAGGACGACATCCGCTCGGCCGCGCCGGAGAGCCACGAGGCCGTTGAAGTGGAGACCTTCGTCGATGCGGCCAGCATCGATCCGCGCTTCTACGAGAAGCCCTATCTGCTGGTGCCGGCCAAGAAAGCCGAAAAAGGCTACGTGCTGCTGCGCGAGACCCTGCGCAGCACCGGCAAGGTGGGCATCGCGCGGGTGGTGGTACGCACCCGCGAATACCTGTGCGCGGTGATGCCGCATGGCGATGCGCTGGTGCTGATGATCCTGCGCTACCCGCAGGAGCTGGTGGACCCGGAGGACTACACGCTGCCCACCGGCAGCCTGGCCGACTACCGCATCAACAGCAAGGAAACCGCGATGGCCGAGCAGCTCATCGCCTCGATGTCCGGCGACTGGCAGCCGGAGGACTACCACGATGAATTCCGCGAGCGCCTGCACACGCTGCTGAAAAAGCGCATCAAGGCCAAGGGCGGCACCACCCGCGTGGAAGAGGAACCGGCCCCGCGCGAGGACGATGCGACCAATGTGGTGGACTTCATGTCGCTGCTGCAGAAAAGCCTGGATGCGAAAAAACGAACACCGGCAAAGAAGAGCGCAGCCGTATCGAAGGTGGTGAAAAAGAGCGGAAAACCCGCCAAGAAGGCGGCCAAGGCAGCCAAGGCGACGACCAGGACAGCCAAGGCCACCAGCAAAACCGCCAAGCGCACCACGACACGCAAGGCCGGGTAAGCGGCCATGTCGCTGCAGGAATACCGGCGCAAACGCCGCTTCGGCCAAACCCCCGAGCCCGATGACACGCGGCACGGTGCGGCGGCGCGGCGGCCGATCTTCGTGGTGCAGCTGCATCACGCCAGTTCGCGCCACTACGATTTCCGCCTGGAGGCCGATGGTGTGCTCAAGAGCTGGGCCGTGCCCAAAGGCCCCTCGCTGCGCGTGGGCGAGAAGCGCTTGGCCGTGGAGGTCGAAGACCACCCGCTGTCGTATGCCACGTTCGAAGGCGATATTCCCGAGGGGCATTACGGCGCGGGCCATGTGGACGTATACGACCACGGCACCTGGGCCTGCGATGGCGATCCGCTGGAAGCGATCGCCGCCGGCAAGGTGGACTTCGTGCTGCACGGCGAACGGCTCAAAGGCGGCTGGAAACTGGTGCGGACCGCGATGAAAGGCAAGCAGCACCAGTGGCTGTTGATCAAGCGCGATGACGACGAGGCGCGCGACATGGAGGCCGACGACATGCTCGGAAACGCAACCCCACCGCGTGGGCCGGGCAAACGCCCGGCCTCCACGAAGGCAGCCCCGGCTCCGGCCGCGCGCAAGGCGGATGCGCGCTGGCATCGCCGGGCGCTGGCGTTGTCCGGTGCACGGGATAGCCCCTATCCCGCAGGGTTCAAGCCGCAGTTGACCGACCATCGTGCCACTGCGCCCGACGGCGACGGTTGGCTGCATGAGATCAAATGGGATGGTTACCGGTTGCTGGCCGACGTGCGCGACGGCGTAGTGACGCTGCGTTCGCGCGGCGGCCTGAACTGGACCGGTGATTTTCCCGAGGTGGTGCAGGCGATCCAACGGCTGCCGGTGCGCGACCTGCGCCTGGACGGCGAGCTGGTGGTGCTGGACGCGCAGGGGCGCAGCGATTTCACCGCGCTGCAGAAGGTCATCGACGGCACCGCAAAGCAGCCGCTGCGCTACGTGCTGTTCGATATGCCCGGCGTGGCTGGCGCGGACATCAGCCGTGCGCCGCTGCTCGCGCGCAAGGCGCTGCTGAAGGACCTGATCGGTGAGACGCCCGGTACCCTGGCCTACAGCGACCATGTGCGCGACCACGGCCCGGCGGTGTTCGAGGCCAGCGGTGAGGCCGGCTTCGAGGGCATCGTCAGCAAACGTGTGGATGCGCCCTACGTCAACGCGCGTTCGCCCAGCTGGGTGAAGGTGAAGCACGAGAACACCGACGAGTTCCTGGTGGTGGGCTACACCGACCCGAAGGGCGCGCGCAGTGGCTTCGGCTCGCTGTTGATGGCAACGCCCGACAAGGGCGGGCTGCGTTATGTGGGGCGTGTGGGAACAGGCTTTGACGATGCCGGGTTGGCCGCGCTGCATCGACAGCTCAAGGCGTTGGTCACCGATGCCGCCGCGGTCGAACTGCCGTCGCATGTGCCGTTCACGGCGCGCAGCGTGCACTGGGTCAAGCCGACGCTGGTGGCGGAAGTGGCGTTCCGCGGCTGGGCAAAGGAAGGTCTGCTGCGGCAGGCCAGCTTCAAGCGGCTGCGCGAGGACAAGCCGGCCACTGACCTGCGCGTGAAGGAGACGGCCGTGACCGCCGACGATACCGACGTCACCATCAGCCATCCCGAGCGGGTGGTGTTTGCCAAGGCGAAGCTCACCAAGGGCGATGTGGCCGACTACTACCGGCAGATGGCGCGCTGGATCCTGCCGGAGGTCGCGCGCCGGCCGCTGTCGCTGCTGCGCTGTCCGGACGGCGTGGACAAACCGTGCTTCTTCCAGAAGCACCACGGCACCGGCCTGGGCGATGCGGTGAAGGCGATCCCGCTGGAGCAGAAGAGCGGACGCGAGGACTACCTGTACATCGACGACGTGCAGGGGCTGCTGCAGCTGGTGCAGATGAACACCCTGGAGCTGCACCCGTGGGGCGCCACGGTGGCCGACCCGGAACACCCGGACCGGCTGGTGTTCGACCTGGACCCGGGCGAGGGCGTGGGCTGGCCGCAGGTGAAGGCGGCCGCGCGCGAGGTGCGTGACCGGCTGCAGGAAACTGGCCTGCAGAGCTTCGTGCGGCTGTCCGGTGGCAAAGGGGTGCACGTCGTGGTGCCGCTGCAGCCCACCGCGGACTGGGCGCAGGCCAAGGACTTCTGCGAGGCGTTCGCGCAGGCGATGGCCGAGCACGCGCCGGCGCGCTACGTGGCCACCATGAGCAAGGCCAAGCGCGGCGGGGTGATTTTCATCGACTGGCTGCGCAACGCGCGCGGTGCCACCAGCGTGTGCTCGTGGTCGCTGCGGGCGCGGCCCGGCGCAGGCGTGGCAGTGCCGCTGCGCTGGGAGGAGCTGGGGCGCGTCAGCGCGCCGGATGCCTTCCCGCTGGCCAAGGCCCTGCAGCGCGCACAGCGCTTGAAGCAGGATCCGTGGGAAGGGATCGACAAGGTCAAGCAGGTGCTGCCCGGCACGTGAGCCGGACCGGCGCGGCTCAACGCGGGCGGCAGCGCGCGCCCAGCCAGACGCCGATGGCCTGGAACGGCAGCGAGACCAGCAGCGTCAGCACGAACCAGAAGGGATAGTCGCTGCCCAGGCTCCAGACGGCGTAGACCGAGGCGGCTGCGATCACCGCCCACACCACCCCGCCATGCACGCAGGGCCAGGCCGGCGCATAGCGGCTGGCGAAGGCGGTGGCCGCCACGCCGCCGAGAACGGTCCAGCCCAGATCCCAGCCCAGACGCAGCGACCCACCGTCGGACAGGCCGAGCCACGGCGCCACCCAGCCGCCGGCACCGGCGACCATGCCCAGCACGAACAGCGCCACCACCACCGACAGTACGGACAACACCCCGGTTTTGGCGAGCGACAGCGCAGACATGGGCATTCAACGGCAGAGAAGGATGGGCCATTATGGCCCGCGCGGCGGGCTCAGGCCTTGCCGGCGGCCTGCAGCAGGGCGAACTCGGCATCGCTGAACAGCCGCGAGCGCACCAGGAAGCGCACGCCCTCGCCGTTCTCCAGCGAGAACATGCCACCGCGACCGGGCACCACGTCAATGATCAGCTGGGTGTGCTTCCAGTACGCGAACTGCGACGGACTGATATAGAACGGTGCGCCGCCGATCTCGCCCAGCTGCACATCGCGGTCGCCGACGATGAAGTCGCCCTGGGCGAAACACATCGGCGAGGAACCGTCGCAGCAGCCGCCGGATTGATGGAACAGCAGTTCGCCGTGGCGCGCGCGCAATGTGTCGATCAGCTGCAGGGCCGGGAGGGTGGCGATGACCTGGAGCGGGAGGTCGGGCATGGAGGGGTCCTGGGAGCCGGCCAGTGGCCGGCACTACGCGAACACAGGCGCTGCCGCGCCATCGCCGTCGGGAGAGGAAAACGGTCGATGGAACGGCAGCGCGCCGTCCGGTTACGCGCTCATGTCCAGCACCACGCGGCCTTCGATCTTGCCGGCGTGCATGCGCGCGAAGATGTCGTTGATGTTCTCCAGCGAATCGCTGGTGACCGTGGCGGCCACCTTGCCCTGCTCGGCGAACTCCAGCGATTCCTGCAGGTCCAGGCGGGTGCCCACGATCGAGCCGCGCACGGTGATGCCGTTGAGCACCATGCCGAAGATGTCCAGCGGGAAGTTGCCCGGCGGCAGGCCGTTGAGCGACACCGTGCCGCCGCGGCGGACCATGCCCAGCGCCTGCTCGAACGCGATCGGCGATACGGCGGTGACCAAGGCGCCATGCGCGCCACCGATTTCCTTCTTCAGGAACGCGGCCGGATCGGTGGTGCGCGCGTTGACCGTGATCGTCGCGCCCAGGCGTTCGGCCAAGGCAAGCTTGTCATCGTCGATATCCACGGCGGCCACGTTCAACCCCATCGCCTTGGCGTACTGCACGGCCATGTGGCCCAGCCCGCCCACACCCGAGATCACCACCCACTGCCCCGGCTTGGTGTCGGTGACTTTCAAGCCCTTGTAGACGGTGACGCCGGCGCACAGGATCGGCGCCACCTCGATGAAGCCGACGTTCTTCGGCAGATGGCCGACATAGCCGGCGTTGGCCAGCGCGTACTCGGCGAACCCGCCGTTGACTGAATAGCCGGTGTTCTGCTGGCTTTCGCACAGGGTTTCCCACCCGCCCAGGCAGTGCTCGCAGTAGCCGCATGCCGAGTACAGCCAGGGGATGCCGACGCGATCGCCTTCCTTGACGTGGCTGACGCCGGCACCGACGGCGACCACGTGGCCCACGCCCTCATGGCCGGGAATGAACGGCGGATTGGGCTTCACCGGCCAGTCGCCATCCACCGCGTGCAGGTCGGTATGGCAGACGCCACACGCCTCGATCTTCACCAGGATGTCGCCCGCGCCGGGACGCGGTACCTGGACCTCCTCGATGCGCAACGGTTTGCCGAACTCGCGGACGACCGCGGCCTTCATGGTCTTGTTCATGGGTGGATCTCCGTGGATTGCCAGGAACTGCACTGTGGCGCCGGCCTCGTGCCGGCGCCTTGATCGGGATCAAGCCTGCGCAGGCTCAGAAGAAGCCGAGCTTCTTCGGCGAGTAGCTGACCAGCAGGTTCTTGGTCTGCTGGTAGTGGTCGAGCATCATCTTGTGGTTCTCGCGGCCGATGCCCGACTGCTTGTAACCCCCAAACGCGGCGTGTGCCGGATAGGCGTGGTAGCAGTTGGTCCACACCCGGCCTGCCTGGATGCCGCGCCCCATCCGGTACAGACGCGACGCATCGCGGCTCCACACGCCGGCACCGAGGCCGTACAGGGTGTCGTTGGCGATCTCCAGCGCTTCTTCCTCGGTCTTGAAGGTGGTCACCGACACCACCGGTCCGAAGATCTCCTCCTGGAACACGCGCATCCTGTTGTGGCCCTTGAACACGGTGGGCGTCACATAGAAGCCGCCGGCGAGATCGCCGTCGAGGTGCGCCTGTTCGCCGCCGATCAGCACCTCGGCGCCCTCCTGGCGGCCGATGTCGAAGTAGGACAGGATCTTCTCCAATTGCTCTGACGACGCCTGCGCGCCGACCATCGTGTTGGGGTCCAGCGGGTTGCCCTGTTTGATCGCGGCCACGCGCTTGAGGGCGCGCGCCATGAACTCCTCGTAGATCGATTCCTGGATCAGCGCGCGCGACGGACAGGTACACACCTCGCCCTGATTGAAGGCGAACAGCACGAAGCCTTCGACCGCCTTGTCGAGGAAGTCGTCGTCCTCGGCCATCACGTCGGCGAAGAAGATATTGGGCGATTTGCCACCCAGCTCCAGCGTCACCGGAATCAGGTTCTGGCTGGCGTACTGCATGATCAGCCGGCCGGTGGTGGTTTCACCGGTGAAGGCGATCTTGGCGATGCGCGGGTTGGACGCCAGCGGCTTGCCGGCTTCCACACCGAAGCCGTTGACCACGTTGAGCACGCCCTTGGGCAGCAGGTCGCCGATCACCTCCATCAGGACCAGGATCGACGCCGGGGTCTGCTCGGCGGGCTTGAGCACCACGCAGTTGCCGGCCGCCAGGGCCGGGGCCAGCTTCCAGGCGGCCATCAGCATCGGGAAGTTCCACGGGATGATCTGCCCGACCACGCCCAGCGGCTCGTGGAAGTGGTAGGCGATGGTGTCCTTGTCGATCTCCGACAGGCTGCCTTCCTGTGCACGCACCGCGCCGGCGAAGTAGCGGAAGTGGTCGGCCATCAGCGGGATGTCCGCGTTGAGGGTTTCGCGGATCGGCTTGCCGTTGTCCCAGGTCTCGGCGTGGGCAAGCAGCTCCAGGTTCTCCTCGATGCGGTCGGCGATTCTGTTGAGGATGTTGGCGCGCGCGGTGGTGGAGGTTTCGGCCCAGGCGCGTTTGGCGGCATGGGCGGCGTCGAGGGCGGCCTCGATGTCCTCGGCATTGGAGCGGGCCACTTCGGTGAATACCTTGCCGGTGACCGGGGTCGTGTTCTCGAAGTACTGGCCGCTGCGCGGAGCGACCCATTCCCCGCCGATGTAGTTGCCGTAGCGCGGCTTGAAGATGGACTGCGGGTCGGTGGCGTGCGGCTTGGCGGACGTGACGGCATTCATCGGGTGGATCTCCGGGTGCAGGTGGGAACGGCCCATTCGGGTCCTTTCCCTGCCGCAAGGACGATGCCAGGTTCGGGGTGGTGCGCTGCCGCACGGGTGCGGGCCGCGCCGATGCTGGTGCGCGGCAGCCGGTATGTTGCGCCGCACCACGACTGGTCATTGCACGGTAACGCCGGCTGTGGTGTTTATCGGTACAGGCCCCGCTACAACTGTCGCAGATTGCGACACTGGAGAATCCAGGTGTCCCAGCTTCCGCTCCAGCACCGCGTCGGCAATGCGCGGCGTTCGTTCTTTGAACGGGGTGCCGCGCCCATCGGGATCGTGCCCGATACCATCCTGCAGTCCTGGCAGCGCTGCCTGCGCGGCGGCCTGTCGGTGCATGCGCAGCCGGATGTGGCACCGCTGCCCGATGCGCGTCTGCGCGAGCTGCGGCAGCGCCAGGAGACGCTGTGGCGGCTGGCCCGCCCGGAACTGGACGGCCTGGCGGCCGACATCGCGGTGGCCGGCAGCATCGTGCTGCTCACCGACGAGGCCGGCTGGATCCTCGACGCCGAAGGCAGCCCGGACTTCCTCGACAAGGCCGGCCGTGTGGCACTGATGCCCGGCGTGCGCTGGGACGAGACCTCGGTGGGTACCAACGCGATCGGCACCGCGATCGTCGAAGGGCGGTCGGTGGAAGTCCGCGGTGGCGAACACTACTTCGCTCCGCACGGCATCCTGACCTGCTCGGCCACGCCGATCTTCGACCCATACGGCCAGCGCGTGGGCGTGCTCGACATCTCCGGCGATGCACGCCTGCAACATCTGCACGCCCGGGTGCTGGCGCGCCAGGCGGTGGCACATATCGAACACCGTTACTTCGATGCCGGACTGGGCGACTGCGAGGTGGTCCGCCTGCATCACGATGCCGCGCTGCTGGGCACCGCCCGCGAAGGGGTGCTCGGCTTCCGCGGCGGGCGGCTGGTGGCGGCCAATCGCGCCGGGCTGGCGCTGTTCGGCCTGGAACACGGCGACCTCGGGCGTGCGTCCTATGAGGCGCTGTTCGATGTGCCCCTGTCGCGCCTGCACGATGACGGCGCGCTGATCGACCGCCAGGGCCGCGCGCTGTATGGCCACCTTGGCCAGCCCCCGGCACGGCGCTCGCCGGCGGCGGCGACGCGCATGCCCGTGGCGGCCCCCGCGCGGGTCAGCGCATCGGCACCCCGCCTGGACCCCTCACCGCTGTTCGATGCCGCCCAGCAGCAGGCGCTGGCGCGTGCATGCCGGGTGCTCGATGCGCAGTTGCCGGTGCTGCTGCAGGGCGAGACCGGCACCGGCAAGGAGGTGTTCGCGCGCGCGCTGCATCGGCGCAGCACGCGCGCCGACAAGCCGTTCGTGGCGGTGAACTGCGCGGCGCTGCCGGAAGGACTGATCGAAGCGGAGCTGTTCGGCTATGAAGAAGGCGCGTTCACCGGCGCGCGCAAGACCGGCAACACCGGTCTGCTGCGGCAGGCGCAGGGCGGTGTGCTGTTCCTGGACGAGATTGGCGACATGCCCCTTGCCCTGCAGCCGCGACTGCTGCGGGTGCTGCAGGAGCGCACGCTGTCGCCACTGGGCGGCGGCAAGCCGGTGCAGCTGGATTTCGCGCTGATCTGCGCCACGCATCGTGACCTCGACGAGGCGATGGCGGCCGGCACCTTCCGCAGCGACCTGTACTACCGCATCGCCGACCACTGCGTGGCCCTGCCGCCGCTGCGTGCGCATCCCGACCGCGCCGCGCTGGTACGGGGCCTGTGGGAGCGACTGGGAGAGGGACGCCAGCTGGAAGCGGTCGCCTTCGACGCGTTGGCAGCCTATGCCTGGCCGGGCAACGTGCGCCAGCTGAGCGCCTGCCTGCGCACGCTGGTGGCGCTCAGCGATCCCGGCCAGGTCCTTGGCCATGACGACCTGCCCAGCTACCTGCGCGATGCCCCGCGCGAGCTGCGGGCAGAGCAGGCCGGCGCGTCCGACAGGGGCCTGGACGCGATTGAAACCGACGCCATGCGCGACGCACTGGCGCGGTGCGGGGGCAACGTGGCCCAGGCGGCGCGTCTGCTTGGCATCAGCCGCAGCACGCTATACCGCCGGGTCGGCAACAGCGCCCGCCGCCGTCACTGACGGCGGGCGTGGCGGTCAGCCAACCAGTGCGGCCGATTCGCGCGCCAACTGCTCGATGCCGGCCCAGTCGCGCGCCTGCAGCAGCGTACGGGTGGTCAACCAGGAGCCGCCCACGCACAGCACGTTGGGCAGGTGCAGGAACTCGCGCGCGGTCTGCGCGCTGATCCCGCCGGTGGGGCAGAACCGCACATCGCCGAACGGGCCGTTCCAGGCCGACAGCATCGCTGCGCCGCCGGCCTGGACGGCCGGGAAGAACTTGAACGTATCCAGCCCGTTCTCCAGGCCGCGCATCAGCTCGGAGGAGGTCGCCACGCCGGGCAGGAACGGCAGATCGGTATCGCGCGCGGCGGCATACAGCCGGTCTGTGGCACCAGGCGAGACCGCAAAGCGGCCGCCGACGGCCTTGACCCGCTCCATCTGCGCGGCGGTCAGCACAGTACCGGCGCCGACCACGGCATCGGGCACCGCCTCCACCATCGCCTGGATGGCGTCCATCGCCACCGGGGTGCGCAGCGTGACTTCGATCACCGGCAGGCCGCCATTGAACAGCGCGCGGGCCACCTCGACCGCGTCCTCGACGCTCTCGGGGGTGAACACCGGAATCACCGGGGCCAGCTTCAGGACTGCGCGTACGCGCGGATCAGCGCCGGACATCGAATCGCTCCTCGCCCGTCAGGGCCATGATGTCAGCCTCGCTGACAGGGTTGAAGTCGCCGGGAATCGAATGCTTGAGACATCCGGCGGCCAGGCCGAAGCGCACGATCGCCTCCGGCGCGAAGCCGCGCATCATGCCATGCAGGATGCCGGCGGCGAAGGCATCGCCGCCGCCGATGCGGTCGACGATCCCGACCATCTCGCGGGTGGGCGCCACCGCGCGGGTGCCGTCGCGACCGAGCAGCATGGCGCCAAGCGCATGGTTGTCCACGCTGTGCGGCGTGCGCTGCGTGCAGGCCATCCACTGCAGCCGGGGGAACGCGGCAAAGGCCATCGCCGCCGCCGCGTCCACGCGCTCCTGCGGCTGCGCCTGTGCGAACTCGCCGCCGAGCACCACGCCGATATCGCGGTAATCGGCGAACAGCACCTGCGCACAGGCGAACAGCTCACGCAGGATGCCTGCCGCATCGCCCTGCCAGCGCGCCCACAGCGAGGGCCGGAAGTTGCCATCGAAGGACACCGCCACGCCGCGCTCGCACGCCGCACGCGCCGCAGCCAGGGTGGCCTGGGCCATCGTCGGGTTGAGCGCCGGGCTCACCCCGGACAGGTGCAGCCACTGCGCACCCTCCAGCGCGGCATCCCAGTCGTAATCGGTGGCACGGCTGAGCGCGAAGGCCGAGTCGGCGCGGTCATAGACCACTTCGCTGGCGCGCTGCACCGCGCCGGTGGTGAGGAAATACAGGCCCATGCGGCCATCGCGCACCTGCACCGCGCGGGTATCCACCCCGTGCCGGCGCAGTTCGCCGAGCGCGAAGTCACCCAGCGGATTGGCGGCCACGGTGCCGACCATTGCCACGTCATGCCCGAGGTGGGCCAGGCTGACGCCCACGTTGGCTTCGGCGCCCCCGGCGTGCACCACCAAGTGCGGGGTCTGCAGCAGCAGCTCCCGGCCGGGTGCGCTCATGCGCAGCAACAACTCTCCAAAACAGACGACACGACTCATGGTTACCGGGTCCTTGTGAAGGCCGCGCCGGCCGGAACGGCAGGTGCGGCAATGGCTAGCGGTGTCATTCTAGCGGTGCGACGCCCCTCGTCCACCTGTCCTGAATGTCGGAAGCATTGTCCCGCAAGCCTCTGCGGGACATCAAAAGTCTGTTGCGCTGCAAGATGCCCTGTCCGGAACGGACTGTTAACGTCCGCCCTGACCAGCGGTGTCATTGCACTGACATGTCGCCGGATAGCTGTTTCATGTAGCACCTTTGGGAGAGGGAAGGCATGCAATCTCGAAACACTGAAAAAAAGACACCGGTTACCTTGCTCGCGCTGTCGATCGGACTGGCGCTGAGCGGCGGTGCATGGGCCCAGGAGGCCGGCACCACCAACCCGACCGATCTGGACACCGTCACCGTCACCGGCTACCGCGCCAGCGTCGAAAAAGCGCTGGACATCAAGCGCGGTGAGTCGGGCATGGT
The DNA here is from genome assembly GCF_009467805.1 of Stenotrophomonas nematodicola. Lineage (GTDB taxonomy): Bacteria > Pseudomonadota > Gammaproteobacteria > Xanthomonadales > Xanthomonadaceae > Stenotrophomonas > Stenotrophomonas nematodicola. The sequence goes on along the minus strand of NZ_WIAY01000009.1, from coordinate 115,831 downwards.
CGACGCGATCGTCGCCGAAGATATCGGCAAGTTCCCCGATCTGAACCTGGCCGAGTCGCTGCAGCGCATCCCCGGCGTGGTCATCACCCGCGATGCCGGCGAAGGCCGCAACATCTCCGTGCGTGGCCTCGGCCCGGACTTCACCCGCGTGCGCATCAACGGCATGGAAGCGCTGACCACCGTCGGCAGCGGCGACCAGTCCGGCGGCACCAACCGTGGCCGTGGCTTCGACTTCAATGTGTTCGCCTCGGACCTGTTCTCGCAGCTGATCGTGCGCAAGACCGCTCAGGCCGACGTCGAGGAAGGCTCGCTGGGCGCCACGGTGGATCTCAATACCGCCAAGCCGTTCGACTACGACGGCTTCACCTTTGCCGCCAGCGGCCAGGCCAGCTACAACGACATGGCCCAGAAGGCCGATCCGCGCATGGCCGCGTTGATCTCCAACACCTTCGCCGACGGCACCTTCGGCGCGCTGCTGTCGGTGGCCTACTCCGAGCGCCAACTGCTCGAAGAAGGCTCCAACACCGGCCGCTGGGCAGGTGGGACCAGCAATGGCGGGTTCAACCCGGCCTCGACCTACAAGCCGGCGCTGGCCGCCAACGTCAACCACCCGCGCTTCCCGCGCTATGTGCAGATGGAGCACCAGCAGAAGCGCCTGGGCGTGACCGGGTCGCTGCAGTGGAAGCCGACCGACCGCACCGAGCTGTCTCTCGATGCGCTGTACTCCAAGATCGACGCCACGCGCGATGAGCATTACATCGAAGCGATCTCGTTCAGCCGCGGCGCCTCGCAGCAGGGCAAGCCGGAAACCATCGTGCGCGATGGCGAGATCCGCGACAACGCACTGGTCTACGGTGTATTCGACAACGTCGATGTGCGCTCGGAAAACCGTCATGACGAGTGGAACACGGTGTTCAAGCAGCTCGCGTTGAATGCGCAGCACCAGTTCACCGACGACTTCAAGGTCAGCGGCAAGATCGGCACTTCGCGCTCGGAGCACGAGAACCCGATCCAGACCACGGTCATCATGGACAAGCTCAACGTCAAGGGCTACAGCTACGACTACCGCGGCAACAGCCGCTTCCCGGTGCTGAACTACGGCATCGATCCCACCGATCCGAACGGCTGGACCCTGGCTGAAATCCGCCTGCGTCCGCAGTGGGTGAAGAACGACTTCGATACTGCCCAGGTCGACTTCAACTGGAACATCAGCCCCGGCTTCCGCCTGAAGGGTGGCTTCCTCGGCAAGGACTACAGCTTCGCCACGCGTGAATGGCGGCGCGGCTCTGAAACCGCCGTCCCCAACTTCGCCACCGGCAACAAGCGGGTACCGGCGGACATGACCGAACAGGCCGGCCTGGGCGGCATCACCGGGTCGCCGTCGAACTGGGTGGTGCCCAGCATCGACGCCTTCAACCAGCTGTTTGACATCTACAGCAACACCGGCACGTTTGCCCTCACCGAGCGCGTGGTCAACGCACGCAGCGTGGAAGAGAAGGATCGTGGCGGCTACCTGATGGGCGAGTTCTCCACCGAGCTGGGCTCGATCCCGCTCTCGGGCAACTTCGGCGTGCGCTACGTCAAGACCAAGCAGAGCTCCACCGGCTATGCCACCGTCAGCGGCGCACCGGTGCAGAGCACCGTGGACCGCGAGTACAGCGACACCCTGCCCTCGCTGAACCTGGTGGCCGAACTGACCCCGGACTTCCTGGTGCGCTTCGGCGCGGCCAAGGTGATGGCGCGCCCGGGCCTGGGCAGCCTGACTCCCGGCGTGACCGTCAACGTCAGCGGCGGTGCGCGTACCGTCAGCGGCGGCAATCCGAACCTCGATCCGATCCGCGCCAACACCGCCGACCTCGGCGTCGAGTGGTACTTCAGCGAAGGCGCGATGCTGGGCCTGGCGCTGTTCTACAAGGACATCGAAAGCGCCGTGCAGACCGCGCGCGAAGTGCGTCCGTACTCGTCCAGCGGCCTGCCGCTGAGCCTGCTGGAGGGCACCGGTGCCGGCCCGGACGACGACTTCGTGTTCAGCGTTCCGCTCAACACTCCCGGCGGCAAGCTCAAGGGCCTGGAAGCGAACTACATCCAGCCCTTCACCTTCCTGCCCGGACGCTGGTCCAACCTCGGCCTGCAGTTGAACTACACCTACGTCGATTCGCAGATCCAGTACCTCACCGCGACCGGCGCCAACTCGCTCAACACCGATCTGACCGGCCTGTCCAAGAACTCGTGGAACGCCACGCTGTTCTACGAAGGCCCGGTGTTCGCCGCGCGCGTGTCGGCCACCAACCGCGACGACTACCTGACCCAGGTGCCCGCCACCGAAGCCGGTTTCGACGTACATGGCATGACCGGCACCACGGTCATCGATGCCTCGGTGCGCTACAAGATCAGCGACCAGCTCGAACTGAGCCTGGAAGCGGTCAATCTGACCAACGAAGCCTCCGACGAATGGGTGGGCTCGCAGTGGAAGCTGCCGCTGCAGTACACCGAAACCGGCCGCCAGTACCTGCTCGGCCTGCGCTACAAATTCTGATTCAACCGCGAAGCATCCGGCGGCGTGAGCGATCACGCCGCCGGCCGCGCGCGTGCCGGCTTCCACCGTTCGTCCTACCCACGCCATCGCGATCACGCTGCTGCGGCGCAAGATGCCCGCGCGTGAAGGGTTTGTTACGTTTCGGCTGACCATCGGTGTCAGACGCGGCCCGTGCGCACCACATCATTCACGCTCGCATGGCGGCGCACCCTGGGAGGGGAACAGACGATGGAACGACAGTACCCACGGAAAAAGACACCGGTTACCTATCTCGCGGTCTCGATCGCGCTGGCCCTGCAGGGCATGGCCGGCATCGCCTCGGCGCAGCAGGCACCGGCGGTGGATGCAGTGGACCTGGACAAGGTCGAGGTCAAGGCGACGTACCGCGAAAGCCTGCAGCAGTCGCTGGATGAAAAGCGCTACAGCGTCGAGCAGGTCGATGCGATCTACGCCGAAGACATCGGCAAGTTCCCCGATCTCAACCTGGCCGAGTCGATGCAGCGCATCGCCGGCGTCTCCATCGACCGCGAGGGCGGCGAGGGCCAGCAGATCTCGGTGCGTGGACTGGGCTCGGACTTCACCCGCGTGCGCATCAACGGTCTGGAAGCGCTGTCCACGGCGGGCAGCGGCACCACCGGCGTCAACCGCAGCCGCGGCTTCGACTTCAACACCTTCGCTTCCGAGCTGTTCAGCCGGGTCAAGATCAACAAGACCCAGTCGGCACAGACCGACGAGGGCTCGCTGGGCGCCACCGTCGATCTGCGTGGCTCGCGCCCGTTCGATTTCGAGGGCTTCCAGGCGTCGCTGGGCGGCCAGTACGGTTTCAACGAACTGTCGCGCAACAAAGACCCGCGCATCTCCGGCCTGATCAGCAACACCTGGGCCGATGGCCGGGTCGGCGCGCTGATGTCGGTGGCCTACAGCAAGCGCACCATCTACGAGGAAGGCTACAACCCGGTCCGCTGGGAGCACGGCAACTACCGCAACTCCAACCAGAGCACGGCCACCAACAACGGCACCTACGGCTTCTGCAGCCCGGCCGGCTACGACCCGCAGACCCCGCGCAACCCGCTGGCCAATGAAACCGCCGCCGGTGTGGGCAGCGCTGCCAATCAGGGACGCAACAACGGCTGGGGCAGCTACGGCATCGACGCCACCCACTGCGGTACCGGCCTCGATCGCCCGGCGGCGACGGCCGAGAACATCGCCGCATATGAGACCGCCACCAACGCCTGGATTCCGCGCTACCCGCGCTACGTGCGCACCGACCACGAGATCGAGCGCCTGGGCATCACCGGCGCGTTGCAGTTCAAGCTCGGCGACGACACCCAGCTTAACCTGGACATGCTGTACTCCAAGCTCGACAAGAACGTGCGCGAAGATTCCATCGGCGCGAACCTGCACCGCACCGCGCAGTACGGCGGCAAGACCCAGATCGTGGTGCGCGAGGCGCAGGCCGACGAACAGAACAGGCTGGTGTATGGCGTGTTCGACAACGTGGACTTCCGCACCGAGTCCACCGCGATCGAGGAAAGCACCGAGTTCAAGCAGTTCAGCCTGAACCTGGAACACCGCTTCAACGATGCGGTGCGCCTGGATGCCCTGGTCGGCCATTCCGAATCGAACTACGAACGCCCCATCTTCTCGATGGTCAGTTTCGACAACAGCAACCTCGACGGCTTCGTGCTGGACATGCGCAATGGCGGCAAAGTGCCGACCATGACCTTCCCGTTCGACCTCGGCAGCGCGAACAACTGGCAGTGGCTCGGTTACGGCAGCACGCCGGTGAACGCCAACGGCACCGCACGCGGCGGCAACATCAGCGAAGTGCGGCTCAACCCGCAGTATGTGGACAACAGCTTCGACACCGCCAAGGTCGACCTGACCTTCGCCATCAACCCCACCTTCACCCTGCGCGGCGGCCTTGCCTACAAGGACTACGACATGCGCACCCAGGAGTTCCGCAACATCAGCTACGGCCGCCTGTCGCAGGCGCTGCCGGGCGGTGTGGGCGTGGGCGACCTGAGCACCACCCTGGACGGGTTCGGCAAGGGCCTGGACGGCAACCTCCCCAATGGCTGGCTGGTGCCGGACTTCAACAAGATCGCCAAGCTGCTGGACATCTACTGCAACTGCAACACCGGCACGCTCGGCGGCGACTACCGGCTGGCCAGCGTCGGCCACTTCGGCGCGTCCAACAACAACTTCGACGTCAACGAAAAGAGCTACGGCAGCTACCTGCAGCTGGACTTCAACACCGACCTGCTCGGCCGCGCGTTCCGCGGCAATGTCGGCGTGCGCTACGTGCGCACCGATATCACCGCGTCCGGCTATGCACCCTGCACGGCAGCCAATGCCAACGATCTGTCCGCCGCGTGCGAACCGTTCCTGGGCGTGGCCAGCGCCACCGCCGACGCCGGCGAACGCCTGCTGGTAGGCACCCAGGTCGGCCATTCGTACGACGACTGGCTGCCCTCGCTGAACCTGGCGTGGGACCTCACCGACACCGTGGTGCTGCGCTTCGGCGCGGCCAAGACGATGGCCCGCCCGACCCTGTCCAACCTGTCGCCCAGCGTCAGCGGCGGCCCGACCGCGTACTTCGACGACGACCGCAGCTACTCGATCAACCTGGGCAACCCGAAGCTGGACCCGTTCCGCTCCACCAACTACGACCTGAGCGCGGAGTGGTACTTCCAGGAGGGCGCGCTGCTCTCGGCCGCGGTGTTCTACAAGGACATCGAAAGCTACGTGCAGCGCACGCGCCTGCTGACCACCTGGGAAGACATGGGCTACTCGCTGGACCTGCTGCCCGCCGGCTTCAGCCCAAGCACGGTGTTCAACGTGCAGAGCTACTTCAACACTCCGGGCGGTCCGCTCAAGGGCTACGAGCTGACCTACCAGCAGCCCTTCAGCTTCCTGCCCGGCTTCTGGCGCAACTTCGGCGTGCAGCTCAACTACACCCACGTCGATTCGAAGATCAAGTACATCTTCAGCTCCGGCACCGGCAACACCATCGTCACCACGTACACCGAGAACGACCTGCTCAACCTGTCGCCGAACTCGTACAACGCCACCCTGTACTACGACGATGGCCGTTTCAGCGCCCGCGTCTCCACCAGTTACCGCGACGCCTACATCAGCACCATCCTGTCGCAGGAGAATGTCTGGGACCTGGACAACAACCAGTACGCCACCGCCGATGTGCAGGGCAAGTACAGCGTGGAGAACGTGGACTTCAACATGTCCTGGAAGGTCAACAAGAAGCTCTCGCTGACCTTCGAGGCGATCAACCTGCTCGACACCGCCGACGAGCGCTACGTCGATTCGGCGCTGTCGCTGCCCGATCGTTACACCCACACCGGCCGCCAGTACTACGTCGGCCTGCGTTACAAGTTCTGACCCGTGCTTCGGCGTCCGCCCCGGGTATCGCGTCCGCTCCCGTCCGTCTCTCCGGGCTGGCGGGCGCGCTGCCGCGGCGGACGACCGCCCTGACGGGGTGACGGCCCCGCCTGGTTCCGCTGTACCGTCACCGTTGTCGAAAGGAAGGCCCCATGCACCGCGTTGCTCCTGCCCTGCTCCGTCCGTCCCGCCTCTCCGCCAGCCTGCTGGCGCTGCTGCTTGCCAGTGGCCCCGCCTGGGCGCAGACCGCGCCGACGCTGCTGTTCCACGTGTCGGCCGAGCATGGCCTGGACGCGGACACGGCCGCCGGCGATCCGGTGCCGAACTTCCAGGACAAGGTGACGCCGGTGGCCGATGGCGCGCACGGCCGCGCCATCCAGTGGGCCGATGATGGTGTGCTGTCGTGGAACGCGCCTGGCAACATCCAGGCCCAGCGCGGCACGCTGGGCTTCTTCTGGCGCCCGCGCTACGCAGTGGGGGAGGCGCCGTTCGTCATCTTCCGGGTCGGCTACGCCGACCACAGCAGCTGGGACATGGCCTGGCTGCGTATCGACTGGAACGGCCACGGGTTCGATGCCTTTGTCACCGACGCCAACCTGGCGCGTACCCGCGTCTCCTTCCGGCTGGACCGGATGCCATCGCCGCAGCAGTGGCAGCACATTGCCTTCGGCTGGGATGAAAACCACGGCGTGCGCCTGTACGTGGACGGCAGGGAGGTCGCCCGCCAGGACACCACCGCCGACTACGACGCGGCGCTGGACCAGCTCGGCCTGGCCGGCCGGGTGATGGCGCCCTACCAGGTGCAGAGCCGCTACAACTTCCTGCGTGGCAGCGACCTCGACGAGATCCGCGTCTACGACCGCCTGCTCGATCCAGCCGGCATGGCCGCGCTGGCCCGCAATGCCGCGCCTGCCACGGCCGTTGCGCCGGTCGATCCGATGCGCGCCTGGAACCACCGGCATGGCTGGGACGGCGCGCCCCCGCCCGCACTGGCCAGCGCGACCACGACGATCCGCAAGGTCGAGTTCGCCGATGCCAAGGACCACAAGCAGTGGATGTGGAAAGCCACCGACGGCATCGCCGAAACCACCTGGCCGGGCGTGTACAACCGCTCGCGTCTGCCCGGCCGCAACGACTATTTCCAGCTGCCGGACTGGAACACCTACGTCGAGGGCGGCCAGCAGCTCGACCTGACCCTGCCGGCCGGTGAAACCGTCAACCGCATCGAAATGCGCGGCGCCGCCTTCGGCGAGCTCGGCCACAGTGCGGGCGACCCACCGGCCCAGCCGCTGTTCCAGCGGCCGCAGGGCGTGGTGCGCAGCGTCAACGACATTCCCGCGCAGACCGGCGGCGTGCTGCACTTCCGCAACACCGAACAGGAAACGCCGATCCAGGAGATCTGGGCCTACCAGGTCAGCGATGCCGCCGAACCGGACGGCACGGTCAAGCAGCGCTACCTGATCGACAGCCAGGCGCTGCCGGACTACACCAACATCGCCGACCTGCGCGCCTACATCGACGGCCGCTACCCGCCCGCCGAGCGCAGCACGGTGATGGCCCTGCCCAAGGGCGCCGGCTCGCGCCGGCGCGGCGCCGACACGTTGCCCGCGCAGCCGCTGCCGATCGTGCACGTGCTGATTCCTTCCGGGGTCAGCGATGCGCCGGCCGCGCAGCCGTTGATCCGCAGTTGGGCGCACAGCTGGGAGAACATGCACGACGGCCTGGACGGGGTTGCCATCGACCTGCCGGCGCTCGACCTGCCGGCCACGCGCGACGGGCTGATTCCGCTCAACATCCGCATCAAGGATCCGATCTGGCCGGCGCGCGACATGATCGACGTATCGGTGTCGGTGAAGCCGGGCCAGAAGCGCACGCTGTGGCTGGACCTGCGCGACCGCATCCTCACCGCCGACAGCCTGTGGATCTCGATCGCCTCGGCCGCCCCTGGCTTCAACGCCGGCGCGCTCGACGGTGCCGAGATCCGCATGGTCTACAAGGACCGCGAGGAGGCGAAGAAGGAGCACCTCGCCGACCGCTTCAATCAGGTCCGCGACAACTGGGGCTTCCTGGTCGAAGAACACACCACCTCCAAGCGCCAGCGCCTGTACGCGCGCGTGTACGCCGATCTGAGCGACCTGCTGCGGGTCGACCCGGACCATGCGCTCGGCCGCCTGTACTGGAACTACATCAGCTACAACAGCCAGGGCAAACCGCCGTTCGTCCAGCCCGAGGCGCCCAAGGGCGTGCCGCTGTGGGCGTTCCGGCAGACCGAAGACCTGCGCTACGTGCGCCGCTTCATCGACTGGTGGATCGACCATCGCCAGATCGCCTACGGCGACTTCGGCGGTGGCATTTCCGACGATTCCGACCTGACCCAGCAGTGGCCGGGCCTGGCGCTGATGGGCGTGCAGCCGGACAGGCTCAACGCCTCGCTCACCGCGTTGTCCGATGCGGTGTACCGCAACGGGATGTTCAGCAACGGCCTGAGCACCATCGAGACCGATGAGCTGCACGCCTACGAAGAGGGCATCAACACCAACAGCGCCATGCTGTACCTCAACTGGGGCGATCCGCTCACCGTGGAGCGCCTGATGGAGACGGTGAAGGCCTTCGACGAGCGCATCATCCTGCCCAATCCGCAGGGCCAACGGCTGTTCTCCAGCAACTGGTTCGGCGGCAACAAGGTGTACCGCGACCCGAACTGGCAGTGGCAGAAGCCCTACTCGTTCCCGGTGCTGCATCCGGCGTTCCTGATCGGCCAGTACAACGCCGATCCAACCAGCCGCACGCTGGTCACCGGGCTGGCCGACAGCTACCTGGCGCATGCCTACACCGACGACAAGGGCCGCTGGGCGCTGCCCAACGAGATCCACTGGGCCACCGGCAAGACCCGCGGCGGCGAGCTCAACAACGGCTCCGGCGGCGGCGATGTCATGCACACCTTCTGGGCGGCATGGCGCTGGAGCGGCGACGACAAGTACCTCAAGGCGCTGGACTACCGCGTGGAGCGCGGCGGTCCGGGGGCCCTCTCCAACCTGGGCGAGAACTACGTCGAGGTGCTGGGGCGCGGCGCGCAGTGGAATCCGCGCTTCATCGCCGACGCCGACGGTGGCAGCACCGGCTTCTCCAGCCTGATGGCCTGGCAGGCCACCGGCGACAAGAGGTACCTGGAAGCCCTGCACGCCGATGGCATCCAGGCCAAGGCGCAGCGCGAGTACATGAACACCGAGGGCCACTGGTGGTCCGACCGCGTCGAAGCGCCCAGCGAGTTCCTGCAGCGCGCGCGCCTGGGCGGCATCGCGCTCAAGCGCAACCAGAGCTGGCCGGGGCATACCGTCAGCTGGCGCTTTGCCCAGCCGGATGCGGCCGAGCAGGTGGCGCTGCTGGTGCACGCGCCGTCACCGGACCGGTTCAAGGTGATTGCCTACAACCTGGGCAAGCGGGCCGTGGAGGCGGACATGACCACCTGGAACGTCACCGCCGGGCAATGGCGGATGACCAGCGGCGTGGATCGCGATGGCGACGACCGGATTGACGGCAAGGCAACGGTCCGCGAGCTCACCTTGGAGCGCAGTGCCTCGACCACGCTGCGCTTCGCACCCGGCCAGAGCCAGGTGTTCGAGTTCGCGCTGGTGCAGGCCGGTACGCCGGTCGAGCAGCGCCCCGACCTCGGCGTCGGTCGTGGCGACGTGCGCGTGGACGGGGGCCAGGTGCACGTCACCGTGCACAGCCTGGGCCACGTGGCAACGCCGGCGGGAACGGCGGTCCTTGAAGACGCCAACGGGCGTGAAGTGGCCCGCGTCGGGATCCCGGCGATGGACGCCCCCCTCGACCTGGTGCCCAAGACCACCACCGTGGCGCTGCCCTTGCCAGCCGCCAAGCGCGCGGGCCTGCGGGTGCGGGTGATGCTGCCCGATGGCGGGGCTGAAGTGACACAGCTCAACAACGTGGTACCGGTGGAGTAACCGCGAGCGGCATGGTCTCAACCCCATGCCGCCTACAACGTCACCGACCCTTCAATGCAGGTCACGCACGCACCGCCGATCCATACGGTTTCCCCCACCCGCTCCACCTGTACCCGCCCGGCCCGGCCCAGTACCGTGCCCTGGCTGATCACATACCGGTCGGGCGAGCTGCCTTCCCGCAGCAGCCACCGTGCAATCCCCGCATTGAGGCTGCCGGTCACCGGGTCCTCCGGCGCGGCCTCACCGGCAATGAAGGCGCGCGACTCGAACTGCGCGTCCACACCGTCGTTTGCATCGCACGCCGCGAACACGCCCACCATCAGTCCCTCCAGCGCGACGTAGTCGGGCCGCACGGCCAGCACTGCCGCACGACTGCGCAGACGCACCGCCAACCAGGGAGGGCCGTTGTCGACCCATTGCGCATCCATCAGGTCATCGGCGGCAACGCCCAGTCCTGCCCGCACGCGCGCGTGCAGCGCGGGCTCCAGGGGCCCCTCGCGCCGCAACGGGGGCGCTTCAAACGCCACCCCGGACGCATCCCGGCGAATCCGCACCAACCCGATCCCGCACTCCTGCACGATCTCCCCCCCGTGCGGCACGCCGCCATTGGCCAGCCACGCATGGCAGCTGCCCAGGGTGGGATGCCCGGCGAACGGCAGTTCACCCAGGGTGGTGAAGATGCGCACCCGGTAGTCGGCGCGTGGGTCGGTTGGCGTCGAGACGAAGGTGGTCTCGCTCAGGTTGGTCCAGCGCGCAAAGGCCGCCATGCGCGCCTCACTCAGCCCATCGGCCTGCAGCACCACAGCCAACGGGTTGCCCAGCAGCGGGTCGGTACTGAAGACGTTGATCTGCAAGAAGGGGTGGATGGACATGGGACGCTCCTGCGCGTGGGGTGGGTCATTCTCGCCTGGCCGCGCGGTGGAAGGCATCGACGGTGGGTCGGCTGCTCCTGGCTACGGCATCGGACTGCTGCGCGCTGCGCGAAGCCGACCAGAGGTCGGCTCTACGAAAGGGGCGACCAGAGTCGGCTTTGCGAGGGCAGCAATGCGCGCGGTGCGTGCGCCTAGGCGGCGTCGGTTTCCATGACCTGCAGCCGCCGCTGGTACCAGCCCTGCGTGCCATCGGGTTCGAAGACCGCGCTGCGGGTCATCTCGCCCTCGTAGACATGCACCGAGATGGCCAGCTCGTCGTCGCTGGTGTTGCGGATGGTGTGGTACTCGTGCGGCGGAATCAGGCTGCCGGCGCTGCCGCAGTCGCCAAGGATCGCGGGCTCGGCGCGGAACCGGAAGCGCTCGCCCTCGCGTTCCAGCAGCTGGTACTGGGTGATCTCCAGCTGCCCCAGCCACACGCCTTCCACGCACCACAGACCGCTGTGGTCGTGCAGCGGCGTGCCCTGGCCCGGCCCCCAGCTCATCGCCACGATGCTGTAGCCGTGCGCACTGCTGCGGTACAGCTCGCGCCGCGCGTAGTGGTCGGCGATCGGGCGATGTACACACGCAGGCAACTGGATGCGGCTGTCGGCGATGGCATCACGCAACGCGCCACGCAGGGTGGCGGCGATCCGATGGGCATCGTCGTGCTGCACCGCGTGGTCGATGGCCGCGATCAGTCGATCACGACCATGAAACGGCGGAAACGGATTGAGATGCTCTTGCATATCCCCAGTCTAGGCGATCCGCGTCAACGGCGTGTTTGACCCAAATCACGGCCATTGCGCTACGTTGCGCGAACTAGCGATCAATTCGCCGATTTTGGTTTAGCGCACCTATCGATCAGGGAATCAGCATGGAGCGCAGCGCCGGCACTTCGCGCGCCAGTTCGGCGGTGACCAGCGTGGCGAACACCGCCGCACCGTCCGGCCCGAGGTGGGTGTAGTCGAAGGCCACCTTGGCCTGGCCCATCGGCTCGGCCACGGCGTTGTTCTGCACCGCCGGCGCACCCGCGACGGGCGCGGCGCCGACAGTGGTGCCGCCCAGCGCGGCGCTGACCTGTGCCGCGCTGGGGGCGGCCTGTGCCAGCGGCATCGCGCCGACCGGGCCAAGCGCCTGCACCACCGCGCGGCTGCGCGCGTGCAGGTCGACCAGCGGCACGTCCAGCTCGCGTGCCACCGCACGCACGACGTCGGCCCACGGCGCCAGATCGTCAATCAACACGCCCTGGGCGAACTGCCGGCGGGTCAACGGCGTCAGCAGCACCGGCTGTGCGCCTGCCGCGCGGATCTCGCGCACGTAGCGGCGCAGGTTGTCCGGGAACTCGCGCTGCAGGTCGGTCGAGCGGCCCGGCTTGCCCGGCTGGTCATTGTGGCCGAACTGCACCAGCACCCAGGTGGTCGCATAGCCCGGCGTGCGCATTTCCGCCTCGGCCAGCGCCCACGAGCCCTCGGCGCGGTAGTTGTAGGTGCTGCGGCCACCGCGCGCCAGGTTGGTGCAGGTCAGGAACGAAGTGACATGGCGGGCGCAGAACGCCGGCCCCCAGCCGCCCTGCACCGCCGTGGTGGAATCGCCGACGAGCACGATCTTGCCGGCACGGATCGGGGTCGGGGCCGGGCGGTCGCCGATCGCCGGATCGGTGGCGGCGTGGGCCGCGCCCGTCGTGAACCACAGCAGGCTGCCCAGCAGCCAGGATGCATGCCGCATCAGAACGTACCTCGTTGGATGAAGGGAACCTGCTGGTAGAGGCGGCGCTCGCCGCCGCGCGGATCGTCGGCCTGCTGCGAGGTGGCGTCGAACAGCATGGTCTGGCGGCGCTCGAGCGAATAGGTCTGCCACTGCGGCAACGCGGCATGGTTGGGGTCGCCGTGGCGGGCAAAGGCGATCAGCGCCGTGCTCATTGTGGCCGCCACGCGCGTGGCCTCTTCGCCATCGCCGGTGCGGGAGCCGGGCCGGTCGGTGTTGTCGAACACCAGCGGGATGTCGAGCGTGTGGAAGGCGCCGAGCCTGCCGCCGTCCAGCGGTGAGCCCCAGTCCAGCTGGTAGGCCCAGGTCGGCGCGCCCTGCCGCGCACGTGCCTCCAGCTCCTCCACCGCACCCCGCCACGAGCGCCCGGCGGTGGTGGCGGCGAAGAACACGTCCGAGGGCGTGTAGTGCGGATACAGGCGGCGGTATTCGGCGATCACCACCGCCGGCAGCAGGTCGACGTACTGCTCCTTCTCCAGCTTGGCCGGCAACGTCTCCCAGGTCAGCGCGAAGTTGGCCGGGTCGTTGCCGAGGAAGGCGCGGGTTTCATCGTGCGTGTTGCCGATCACCATCGGAATGCCGGCCGACTGCGCCGGCGCGTCCGGCCAGAACGGATGCGCCGGCAGCACGTGTCCGTCCAGTACGGGCCCCACATAGAGGCTGCTGTTCTCCACCCGCGACGGATCGCGCACGCGGGTGGCGGCCAGCAGCGCCTCCATCGGCATCATGCGCAGCGCATCGGTATCGGCCGCGCCCACCGCCTCCATCGCGATCTGCGCGCGCTGGGTGGCTGCGCGCGGGCCTGCCGCAGTGACCTGCTGGCCACTCATGGTCCACGCGCGCTGGAACAGCCCGCGCGCGGCCGGCATCGCCATCAGCGTGGCGATCTTGGCGCCGCCGCCGGACTGGCCGAACACGGTGATGTTGTCTGCGTCGCCACCAAACTCCGCCGCGTGCTGGCGCACCCACTGCAGCGCCTGCACCAGGTCGAGCTGCCCGACGTTGCCCGACGCGGCCAAGCGCGCATCGCCCAGCTGCGCCAGGTACAGGTAGCCGAATACGTTGAGACGGTGGTTGACGGTGACCACCACCACGTCGCCCCGCCGGCACAGCGCGCTGCCGTCATACAGCGGATCGCTGCCCGAGCCGTTGTTGTAGGCCCCGCCGTGGATGTAGAACAGGATCGGCCGCTTTCCGCCATCGCGCAGGGCCGGTGTCCACACGTTGAGGAACAGACAGTCTTCGCTGCCTGGTCCTTCGCTGCCACCCTGCGGCGCCGCATTGCCGTAGGCGAGCGCGTCGCGCACGCCGCGCCACGCCGCTTCCTGCACCGCCGGCTGGAAACGCCTGGATGCGGTATCGGCGCCGTAGGGAATGCCGCGGAACACGTTCACGCCCTGCTCCAGCTGCCCCCGCAGGCGGCCACCGCGCACCCGTGCCAGCGGTGCGGCATCGTGGCGCGGGCCCGGCACGCCGGCGAAGGCCGGCAGCAGCGGCAGACTGGTGGCGCCCAGCATCAGTGCGTAGCGCGCGCTGTCGCGCAGGAAACGGCGCCGGTGCAGATCGGTGGGGGACTCAGTCATGGCGCGTGGGCTCCGGGGGGCGCGAAGATATCCAGCGCAGGGCCAGGTCGGGCCACTGCGCAACGGTGGAGCCGGCGGGAATGCGCACGCCGAAGCCGTGGCCGCCGGACGGGAACAGATGCATCTCGGTGGACACGCCGGCGCGCAGCAGCGCCTGGTAATAGACCAGGCTGTTGTGCACGGACACCACGGTGTCGTCCTGCGCGTGCACCAGGAAAGTGGGCGGGGTGTCCGCGCGCACCTGCTCCTGCATCGAGAACCGGGTGGCCAGTGCGGCATCGGGGTGCGGCCCGAGCAGACGTGTCCGTGAGCCGGTGTGCGCGTGCGGACCCATGTCGATCACCGGGTAGATCAGCAGTGCGACATCGGGCCGTGCGCTGACCGCATCGATGGCATCGCGATGGGGATAGACCGGCGCGTCGAAGCCGGTGCTCAGCCGTGCGGCGACATGGCCGCCGGCAGAAAAGCCCATGACGCCGAGGCGTGCCGGATCGAGCTGCCAGCGCGCTGCCCCGGCCCGGATCACCCGCATCGCGCGCTGCGCGTCGGCCAGCGCCGCCTGCCGATCGCTGCGCCCGGCCGGCAGCCGGTAGCGCAGCACGAACAGCGTGACCCCGCCCTGCGCGACGAACGGCGGCACCAGTGCGGTGCCTTCCTTGTCCAGCACGATGCGCTGGTAGCCGCCGCCGGGAATGACCAGCAGGCCGGTGCCGTTGGGGCGTGCGGGCCGGTACACGACCAGGTAGGGCGCATCGACATTGTCGATGTAGCGGTCGGGAAACGCCGGATCGGTGCTGCGCTCGACCACGTTGGGCACGCGCGGCGGACCCTGCTCGCCGGGCACCTGGCCGGTCGGCCACAGCGCGAGGCGGTCCGGGCTGCCCGGGGCCGGCTCGGTACCGGCCGCGCGCCCGGCGGCGTGGAGGGGAAAGCACAGCCCGGCCATCAGCAACCAGCCGGCCAGCAACGGCATCACTACAGCGCGTGGCATCCGCAAACGTCCTTCTGCAGGGGGTAGGGAACGGTCATGGTGACTGCCGGCGCGATTCTGACGCGCTGCACATTGCCAATGACACCGGTTTACCATATACAGCACATCCAAGCGCTGTCGATTGGCAGTGCAACAAATCATCGGGAGACCCGCTTGAGCAACGACCAGGGCAAACAGGACCTGCCAGACCAGGGGTTGGGCGAGATCGCCCGCGCGTTCGTCAGTGCCCGCCAGCAAGGGCAGGCATTGGCTGATTTTCCGGGTGATATTCCCGACGATCTGCTCACGGCCTACCGTGTGCAGGACCTGGCCATCGATCTCTGGGATGACCGCGTGGTGGGCTGGAAGGTGGGTTACATCGCCGCCGAGCGTCGCGACGGGTCCGGCGACGACCGGCTGCTGGGCCCGATTTTCTCGCGTCGGCTCTGGAATGCTACCGGTGGAACAGTGGACATTCCGGTGTTCGTCGGCGGCTTTGGCGCGGTCGAAGCCGAGTTCGTGATCCAGCTTGAGCAGGACGCCCCGGCCGACAAACTGCACTGGACGCCCGAGGAAGCCGAAGCGCTGCCGTCCCGGCTGTTCATCGGCGTGGAAGTGGCCAGCAGCCCGCTCGCCACCATCAACAAACTCGGCCCGCGCGTAGTGGTGTCCGACTTCGGCAACAACAACGGCCTGGTGCTGGGCGCGGAGATCCCGGACTGGACCGCGCTGGACGACGCCGACCTGCGGGCGGAAACCCGTATCGAGGGCGAGGTGGTCGGCACCGGCGGTGCGACCCTGCTGCCAGGCGGCCTGCGCACCGCCTACGCGTTCGCGCTGGCGCGCTCGGCCCAACGCGGCCGCCCGCTCAAGGCCGGCGACCTGATCGCCAGCGGCAACGCCACCGGCATCCATGACATTGCCGTGGGCCAACAGGCATTGATCCGTTTCGCCGGCTACGGCGACATTACCTGCAAGGCCATCGCCGCCGGGTAACCGCGCGGACATGGCGAGCACGCTTGGGAGGGCGCAGATGTTCACTCGCAGAAGTTTCATGGCCACCGGTCTGGGCGCGCTTGCCGTGCCCGCGCTGACGGCCTGCTCACGGTCGTCCAATGCCGCACCGGCCGGTGCGCAGCTGTTGACCGCCACCGACGTCCACGTAGCCGACTACCCGACCGTGACCGCGGTGAAGTGGATCGGCAGGACGCTCGAGGAAAAGACCGGCGGCCGGCTGCGCCTGCGCCAGTACCACTCCGGCCAGCTCGGCCGCGAATCCGAAGCGATCGACATGGCCCGTTTCGGTGCCATCGACATCACCCGCGTGTATTCCGGCGCGCTCAACAACGCCTTCCCGCTCACCCAGGGGCTGTGCCTGCCGTATGTGTTCGAGTCGGTGGCGCACATGCGCCGCGCGCTCGACGGCGGCGTGGCCGACACGGTGCTGCAGGGCTTCGAGCACCGCGATCTGGTCGGTCTGGCGATCTACGATTCCGGCGCGCGCTGCTTCTACAACACCAAGCATCCCATCGTGGAACCGAAGGATCTGCACGGCCTCAAGCTGCGCGTGGCGTCCTCGGACATCTTCATCCAGCTGATGCGCCTGCTCGGTGCCAACCCGACGCCGATGTCGCTGGGCGACACCTTCTCGGGCATGGAAACGCACATGATCGACGGTGCGGAAAACAACATGCGCAGCTTCCACTCCAGCCGCCATTTCGAGGCCGCGCACTACTGGTCGAAGAGCGACCACTCGTATGCGCCGGACGTGCTGCTGATGTCGCGGCAGAGCTTCGATGCGCTGAGCCCGGCCGACCGTACCCTGGTGATCGAGACCGCGCGCGAGTCGGTGCAGGTGATGCGCGAACAGTGGGACGCGTCGGAAAACACGGCCCGCCAGGCCGTTGCCGATTTCGGCATCCGCTTCAACGAGGTCGACATGCCGGCCTTCCGCAAAGCCGCCGACCCGTTGCTGCAGAAGTACCTGCAGCAGCCGGAGCTGGCTGCCCTCACCCGTCGCATCCGCGACTTCGCCTGAGGCCCTGCCGCGATGTCCGACCCGATTTCCGAAACCCCGGCCGACCTGCGTTCGGCGCCGCAGCGCTCGCTGGACCGTATCGCCGACGTGGCCATCTACATTGCCGTTGCCGCCCTGCTCGGGCTGGTGGTGGTGCAGGGCTGGCAGGTGTTCGCCCGCTACGTCATCAACGACTCGCCGAGCTGGACCGAGCCGGTGACCCTGCTGCTGCTGGCCACGGCCATGAGCCTGGGCGCGGCCACCGGCGTGCACACGCGCCGTCACTTCGGCTTCTTCCTGCTCGCCGCGCACATGGGCCCTGGCCTGCGGCGTGCGGTGGACATGTTCGCCGCGCTGGTGGTGGTGGTGCTGGGCGCGGTGATCGCCTGGTGGGCAGCCGTGCTGCTGCTTGACGGGCTGGACATCAAGACCGCCGGCGCCAACCTGCCACAGAGCATCAACTACCTGCCGCTGTCGATCGGCGGCGCGCTGATGGCGGTGTTCGCGCTCAACCAGATGGTGCAGGCCGCGCAACCGCCGGTTGCCGACGCAGAAGGAGACCGCTGAGTCATGGGTATTACGATTCTTTTCACCGTCTTCGCGGTGCTGCTGCTGCTCGGTGTGCCGGTGGCCTATGCGCTGGCCGCGGCCGCGCTGGCAACGCTGTGGTACCTGGACCTGCCCACGCTGGTGCTGGTCCAGCAGATCTCCGCCGGCACCGGGTCGGCCTCGCTGATCGCCATTCCACTGTTCATCTTCGCCGGTGAAATCATGATGCGCGGCGGCATCTCCGAGCGCCTGATCTCGCTGGCCTCCTCGCTGGTCGGGCGCCTGCGCGGTGGCCTGGGCCAGGTGTCGATCCTGTCCTCGCTGTTCTTCGGCGGTGTGTCCGGCTCGGCCATCGCCGATGTCTCGGCGGTGGGCGGCACGATGATTCCGCAGATGGTCAAGCGCGGTTACGACCGCGATTTCGCCGTCAACGTGAGCATCACCGCTGCGCTGGTGGCACTGCTGGTGCCGCCCTCGCACAACCTCATCCTGTTCTCGGCGGCGGCCGGTGGCGGGTTGTCGATCGCCGATCTGTTCGCCGCCGGCATCGCCCCGGCGCTGCTGATGACCTTGGCCCTGATGGTCACCGGCTACGTGGTCGCACGGCGTCGCGGCTACGGCGTGGAAGTGTTCCCCGGCTGGCGTGCCGTGGCCCTGCGGCTGTTCTCCGCCCTGCCCGGCCTGGGCCTGGTCGCGCTGATCTTCGTCGGCATCCGCGCCGGCATCTTCACTGCGGTGGAGAGCGCGGCAATCGCCGTGGTCTACGCGCTGCTGGTCACCACGGTGCTGTACCGCCAGCTCAACTGGCGCGAGTTCCTCGGCACGGTCACCCATGCCGCCCGCAGCACCGGCGTGATCCTGTTCGTGATCGCCACCGCGGCGGTGTTCGGCTGGCTGCTGGCCTACCTGGAAGTGCCGGCGGCAGCGGTGGACTTCCTGCAGTCCTTCGCGCACAGCAAGTTCATGGTGCTGCTGATGATCGTGGTGATGCTGCTGCTGCTGGGCACCTTCATGGATCTGGCACCGATGATCCTGATCTGCACGCCGATCTTCCTGCCGGTGGCCAAGGCCTACGGCATCGATCCGATCCACTTCGGCCTGGTGCTGGTGCTGACCGGCGGGCTGGGGCTGGTGACGCCGCCGGTGGGGTCGGTGCTGTTCATCGGCACCTCGATCGGCAAGATCACCGTCGGCGAGAGCATGCGCTCGATCTGGCCGTTCTGGTTCGCCGCGCTGGGCGTGCTGCTGATCGTCACCTTCTTCCCGGAGCTGTCGCTGTGGCTGCCCGCCCTGCTGCGCGCCTGACGATGCATCGCGCCGCCGCCCTGCTGCTGATCGCCCTGCTGCTGATCGCCCTGCCCTGCGCCGCGCCTGCGGCGCAGGCGCAGGACATTCCGCTGCGCGCCTTCCAGGACGCGATCAACCACTGGCAGAGCGGGCACGGCACGGACTACCCGCGCTACCGCCCCGACCAGTACCGGGAGATCGCCGACAACCTGGTGCTGCTGCAGCACCGTGGGGGCGGCTGGGCGGTCAACCAGGACCCGCAGCGGATCCTCGACGACCGCGCGCGTGCCGAGGTGGTGGCCGCGCAGGCCACCGCCGGCGGCAGCTTCGACAACCGCAACATCCATACGCAGGTGGCCTACCTGGCGCAGGCCTTCGATCGCAGTGGCGATCCGCGCTATCGCCAGGCCGCCGTCCGCGGGCTGGATTTCATCCTCGCCGAGCAGATACCGGCGTGCGGCGGCTGGCCGCACTCGGTGCCGTCGCGTACCGCGTACCACGGCCACGTCACCTTCGCCGACGATGTCACCAGCGGCGTGCTGACCACGCTGAGGCGGGTGCAGCAGGACCCGGTTTTCGCCTTCATCGGCGCCGACCAGCGCGCCCGGGTCGACCGCGCCGTGCACCAGGGCGATGCCTGCGTGCTGCGCCTGCAGGTGCGCCAGGGCGACGCACTCACGCTCTGGGCCGGGCAATACGATCCGACCACGCTGCAGCCCGCGCAGGGACGCCGCTTTGAACTGCCGGCGCTGGTTGTCGATGAGAGCGTGGGCGTGGTGCGCTACCTCATGTCCATTCCCGACCCGTCGCCGGAGGTGATCGCGGCGGTGGACGGAGCGATGGCGTGGTTCCAGGCCCACGCGCTGCAGGGCGTGCGGCTGGAGACGTTCGACGCCGCGCCAGAGCAGTTCCAGCATCACCGCAGCACCATCGACCGCCGCCTGGTGGACGATCCCGGCGCACCGCCGCTGTGGGGCCGCTTCCACGACCTGCGCGACAGCAGCGTGGTGCTGGCCAACCGCGAGGGGGAACGCGTGGCGCGCTTCGACCAGGTGCCGCGCGAGCGCCGCACCGGTTACCACTGGTACGGCACCTGGCCACAGGCGCTGATCGCCACCGACTACCCGCGCTGGCAGCAGCGCCTTGCCCGGACCGGTACGCGCTGAGCGCGGCCGGACCACGATCCACCATCAGGAGAGAACGGATGCATCTGCGCAAGACCCTGGCGAGCTTCGCCACCGCCTGCCTGCTGCTGGCCGGGGCCGGCCATGCCGCCGAGCCGTCCACCGCCTGGACGCGCGGCATCGAGAACCAGCGTCAGGCCGACCTGGGCAACGGCACGTTCCTCAACCCGGTGTTCGCCGGCGACCGCCCCGACCCGTCGGTGCTCAAGGACGGCGAGGACTACTACCTGACGCTGTCGTCCTTCGACGCCTATCCCGGGTTGCCGATCTGGCACTCGCGCGACCTGGTCAACTGGCAGCCGCTGGGCCATGCCATCACAAAGAACGTGGGGGCGATCTGGGCGCCGGACATCGTCAAGCACGGTAGCCGCTACTACATCTATTTCCCCGCCCGCACCGGCGAGCACCGCAGCAACTTCGTGGTCTGGGCGGACAGCATCAAGGGCCCGTGGAGCGAGCCGATCGACATCGGCCTGGGCGGCTACATCGATCCGGGCCATGCCGTGGGTGAAGACGGCAAACGCTATCTGTTCCTGAGTGGCGGCGACTACGTGCAACTGGCCGACGACGGCCTCAGCGTGGCCGGTACGCCCAAGCACGTCTACGACGGCTGGAAGTACCCGGAAAGCTGGGATGTGGAGGCCTACGCGCAGGAAGGGCCGAAGATCAATTTCCGCGATGGCTGGTACTACATGACCACCGCCGTGGGCGGCACCGCCGGCCCGCCGACCGGCCATATGGTGATCACCGCGCGCTCGCGCTCGATCCACGGGCCGTGGGTGAATGCGCCAAACAACCCGATCATGCGCACCCGCTCGGCCGCCGAGCCGTGGTGGTCGCGTGGCCATGCCACCGTGATCGAGGGCACCGACGGGCGCTGGTGGATGATGTACCACGGCTACGAGAACGGGTACTGGACGCTGGGCCGCCAGGCGCTGCTGGAGCCGATCGAGTGGACCGACGATGGCTGGTTCGTGGCCAAGGGCGGCGACCTCGGCCAGCCGCTGGCCAAGCCCTCCGGGACCTCGGTGGGCGCGCACGGCATGGCGCTCTCGGATGATTTCGCCGGCCCGGCGCTCGGCGCGCAGTGGTCCTTCTTCAACCCGGCGCAGGATGAATACCGCCGCTTGGACTTCAGTGGCGAGGGCCTGCTGCTGCAGGGCAAGGGCGACACGCCCCGCGACAGCTCGCCGCTGACCGCCATTGCCGGTGACAAGGCCTACCAGTTCGAGGTGGAGATGGAGATCGCCCCCGGCGCGGTCGGCGGCGCCCTGCTCTTCTACAGCGACCGCCTGTACGTGGGCGTGGGCAGCAACGGCGAGAAGTTCATCATGCACCGCTACGGCGAGGAGCGCCCCACCCGCCTGGCCCCCAGCGCCACCGGCGGCCGGCTGTGGCTGCGGGTGACCAACAACCGCCATATCGTCACCATCCACTCCAGCACCGACGGCAAAACCTGGCAGAAGTACCCGGTTCAGATGGAAGTCTCCGGCTACCATCACAATGTGGCCGGGAAGTTCCTGGCCCTGAAACCGGCGCTGTACGCCGCCGGCGACGGCAAGGTCCGCTTCCGCAACTTCCGCTACCGCGCCCTCGATTGAGAGGGCCGCTAGAATCCCCTGACTCATCCCCGGTTCGAAACGACATGTCATTGCGCAGCAAAACCGATCCGTCCCCGCACGGATTGACCAAGGGCAAGGCCGCCACGATCAACGACATCGCGCGTCTGTCCGGGGTATCCAAGAAGACCGTCTCGCGCATCATCAACAACTCCCCGCTGGTGCGTAAGGACACGCGCGAGAAGGTCGAGGCGCTGATGCGTGAAGTGGGCTACGCCCCCGATCCGCTGGCCCGCGGGCTGGCGTTCCGCCGCTCCTTCCTGATCGGCATGGTGTACGACAACCCCACCGCCCAGTACATCGTGGACATGCAGTACGGCGCGCTCGATGCGCTGCGCGGCTCCAGTTTCGAGCTGGTGGTGCACCCGTGCGATTCGCGCAGCCCCGGCTATATCGAAGGCGTGCGCCGTTTCGTGCAGCAGCAGAAGCTGCACGGCGTGATCCTGGTGCCGCGTGCGTCGGAAGACCAGGCGCTGGTGGACATGCTCGACGAGATCGGCTGCCGCTTCACCCGCATCGCCTCGCTGCCGCTGGACGACACCTCGCAGATGGTGGTCACCCACGACCGCGACGGTGCGGCCGAGGCGGCCGATTACCTGCTGTCGCTGGGCCATCGCGACATCGCGCTGGTCACCGGCCCGAGCGCCTACCGCTCGGCGCACGAACGCACCGCCGGCTTCATCGATGCCCTCGCCCAGCGCGGCATCGAGCTGCCGCCGGCGCGCATCGTGGAGGCCGGCTATACCTTCGAATCGGGCGTGGCTGCCGCCGAGAAGCTGCTGCTGGGCAAGCAGCGCCCGACCGCGATCTTCACCGGAAACGATGAAATGGCGGCCGGTGTGTACAAGGTCGCCCTGCGCGCGGGCATCAACATCCCGCGCCAGCTCTCGATCATCGGCTACGACGACAGCCCGCTGGCCTCGCGCCTGTGGCCGTCGCTGACCTCGGTGCGCCGTCACACCCGTGACACCGGGCGCACGGCGGCGGCGATGCTGATCCAGCCCGATGGCCAGGCCGCGCTGCAGATTGCCAGCGTGCGCCCGCACCTGATCGTCCGCGATTCCTGCCAACCGCCGGAGGATTGACCCGCGCCGCGATGGCAACGACGCGTCGTCATCATCAACGCGTCGCCACACGCCGGGTCAACCGGTTGCCGATCGCACCGCCTTTCCCACCTGTGCATGGGGCGGCCCGCCCACCCCACCTTGCACCGCAAAATGACACCGGTTTCCTATCTGGCTAGAATGATCGGAAACCGCGCCGGGGCCGACCCGTCGGCCCACCCCTGCTCTGGAGACGCCATGTACTGCAAGACCCACTACGCCACCCATCCCGACGCCATCAAGGGCGCCAGCAACGACGACCTGCGCGAGCTGTACCTGCTCGACGGCCTGTTCAATGCCGATGCGGTGACGCTGAAGTACACCCACTACGAGCGCTTCGTGCTCGGCGGTGCCGCCCCGGTCACCGGCCCGGTCTCGCTGCCGCGGCAGACCGAACCGGCCTCGGCCGCCGGCCATGCCTTCCTGGAGCGCCGCGAGCTGGGCGTGATCAACGTCGGCAGCGGCAGCGGCACCGTCACCGTGGACGGTACCGTCTACACCCTCGGGCCGAAGGACGGCCTGTACGTGGCGATGGGCAGCGAAGAGGTGGTGTTCGCGTCCGACGATGCCGCCAACCCGGCGCAGTTCTACCTGGCCTCGACCCCGGCGCATGCGCGCTTCGAGACCAAGGCGCTGTCGATCAAGGACGCGGTGGCCCTGGACCGCGGTGCGCTGGAAACCAGCAACGAACGCACCATTTACCAGTACATCGTGCCGGCCACCTGCCAGTCCTCGCAGCTGCTGCTGGGCCTGACCGTGCTCAAGCCGGGCAGCGTCTGGAACACGATGCCGCCGCATCTGCACGACCGCCGCAGCGAAGTGTATTTCTACTTCGATCTGGGCCAGAACGACCGCGTGTACCACTTCATGGGCGAGCCGGACGCGCAGCGCCATATCGTCATCCAGAACAACGAAGCGGTGGTGTCCCCGCCGTGGTCGATCCACATGGGCGCCGGCACCAGCAACTACGCCTTCATCTGGGCGATGGGCGGCGAAAACCTGGACTACACCGACATGCACGTGCTGGACATCTGCCAGCTCAAGTGACCCCTCGCGCGCCGCCCGCAGCGCGCGGGCGGCGCCTGTTACGCATTGAAAAGGACCGCATACGCAATGGCTAATCCGTTCAGTCTGGAAGGCAAGGTCGCTCTGGTCACCGGTGGCAATACCGGCCTGGGGCAGGGCATCGCGGTGGCATTGGCGCAGGCCGGTGCCGACGTCGCCGTGGCCGGCATCGCGCCGCCCACCGAGACCATCGCCAAAATCACCGCGCTGGGCCGCCGCTGCCTGGCGATCGAAGCCAACCTGATCAGCATCGAACCGGTCGAACGCGTCATCCGCGAAACCGTCGAGGGCCTGGGTGGCCTGGACATCCTGGTCAACAACGCCGGCCTGATCCGTCGCGCCGATGCCGTGGACTTCAGCGAGAAGGACTGGGACGACGTGATGAACGTCAACATCAAGTCCGCGTTCTTCATCTCGCAGGCGGCTGGCCGGCACTTCATCGCGCAGGGCCGCGGCAAGATCATCAACATCGCCTCGATGCTGTCCTTCCAGGGCGGCATCCGCGTGCCGTCGTACACCGCCAGCAAGAGCGGCATCGCCGGCATCACCCGTCTGCTGGCCAACGAATGGGCCGGCAAGGGCATCAACGTCAACGCGATCGCGCCCGGCTACATGGCCACCGACAACACCGCCGCGCTGCGGGCCGACGAGGACCGCAACAAGTCCATCCTCGACCGCATCCCGGCCGGCCGCTGGGGCACCCCGGAAGACTTGGGGGGCACGGCGGTGTTCCTGGCCTCCAGCGCCTCGGACTACGTCAACGGTGCGGTGCTGCCGGTCGACGGCGGCTGGCTGGCCCGGTAAGCCCCACGCTCGAACGATGCGCCCACGCGGGCAGACGATGGGCGCCCTCGGGCGCCCATCTGTCATCCGGGTTTTTCCCTTTGCCCGGCAGTGCCGGCCGATGGCCGGCCGCTCTCCCTCCAGGAGCATGACCATGCTGCGTTTGCTGCTGTCCCTGTCGCTGCTGCTCGCAGCCTCCAGCGCGCTGTGCGCCCCGCACCGCGTCTTCATTGCCGGTGACTCCACCGCCGCCGCGTACGGCCCGGAGCGCGCGCCACAGGCCGGCTGGGGCCAGGCCCTGCAGAGCTATCTCGATCCGGCGGGGTGGGAGGTGCGCAACCACGCCAAGGGCGGCCGCAGCTCGCGCAGTTTCATCGATGAGAAACGCCTGGAGGTGATCGCCGCCGAGCTGCAGCGCGGCGATGTGCTGCTGATCCAGTTCGGCCACAACGATGCGAAGGTGGAAGACCCCACCCGCTACACCGATCCGGCCGGCGCGTATCCGCAGTACCTGATGCGCTACGTGCAGCTGGCGCGCGACAAGGGCGCCACGCCGGTGCTGATCACCCCGGTGGCGCGGCTGCTGTACGACTTCGGGTCGCTGCTGGATACGCATGGGCTGTACACCCAGGCGATGAAGCAGCTGGCCGTGCGCGAACAGGTGGCGCTGATCGACCTCAACGCCCGTTCCACGCACTGGATCCGTGCGCTGGGCGAGCAGGGCGCAAAACCGTACTTCATGTTCGTGCCCGAACAGAACAAGGCCGACGGCACGCACTTCAGCCAGGCCGGTGCGACGGCAGTGGCGTGCCTGGTGATGCGCGACTGGGTGGCGTTGCAGCCGGAGCTGACGCCTGCGTTGAAGCGCGACATCGACTGCGACGTGAGCCAGCCCGCAGGGCAGGGCACCGATCCGGGAAAGCCTTCGCGGGTGGTGCACGAGCGAGACATCGCCATCGCCCAGCCCGGCCCGCATGGTGGTGCCGGCCCCACGACCGCCTACCCGTTCTTTGCCGACGACACGGACCTGCCGTTCGTGCTGCGCAAGCGCGTGCTGCACAAGGGCGCCGGCATTGGCCTGCACCCCCAGCACAAGGACGAGATCTATTACATCGTCAGTGGGCAGGGCAGCTATGTGCTGGACGGCAGGCAGTACGACGTGGCAGCAGGCGACGCGTTGCTGACCCGGGTGGGCAGCCTGCATGCGCTGCAGCAGCGTGGGGAGCAGGATCTGGTGGTACTGCTGGCGTATCCGCGCTAGCGCGGCGCAGCCGGGCAGAGCCCGGCTCTACGGTGCGGCTCAGCCGGGCAGAGCCTGGCTCTACGGTGCGGCGCAGCCGGGCAGAGCCCGGCTCTACGGTGCGGGGCAGCCGGGCAGAGCCCGGCTCTACGCGGCGCTCATACGTCGCCGCCGTCCGCCCAGCCTTCGCCGGTGCCGGCATGGAAGACCGTGTCGCCGTCCTGTACGTCACCGGCCGGCAGATGCGGCTGCGCTTCCAGCGCGGCATAGATCGGGGTGAAGTCCGGTGCCGTGGCCTGCATCAGCTGTTCGAAGCTGTCGATGACGAAGTAGGTCTTCTGGAAGGTGTCGATGCGGTAGCGGGTGCGCATGATCCGCTCCAGGTCGAAACCGATGCGGTTGGGCGCGTCCGATTCCAGCGAGTACAGCGACTCGCCCTTGGACGAGACGATGCCGGCGCCGTAGATGCGCAGCCCTTCGGGCGTGTTGATCAGGCCGAATTCCACCGTGTACCAGTACAGGCGGGTGAGGTGCTGCAGCGCTTCCGGGCCGATCGCGTGCGCCTTGACGCCGCCGCGCCCGTAGGCCGCCATGTAGTCGGCGAACACCGGGTTCATCAGCAGCGGTACGTGCCCGAACAGGTCGTGGAACATGTCCGGCTCGGCGATGTAGTCGATCTGGTCGGGGCGGCGGATCCACCAGGTGACCGGGAAGCGGCGGTTGGCCAGGTGGTCGAAGAAGTCCAGTTCGGGCAGCAGCCCCTCCACACCGACCAGGGTCCAGCCGGTGGCCGCGCCGAGTACCTCGTTGAGCTGGTCGAAGCGCGGGATCATGTGCGCGCTCATGCCCATCTCGTCCTGCGCCTGCAGGAACTCCCGGCTGGCACGGCCTTCCAGCAGCTCACGCTGGCGCTGGTACAGCGTGCTCCAGGTGGCGTGGTCGTCGGCGGTGTAGCTGTCCCAGGGCTGTTCCACGATGGCGGTGGTATAGACCGGCACGTATCCCTTGTCGGTCTGCTGGTGTTCGACGCGGCGCGGGGCGGTGGCGGTGTCCATCGTGGTGGTCTCCTGCGAAGTCATCTGTCGATGCTAGGGCAGGGTGCGCGCAAGAGGATTGCAAAGTTGCACAGATATGACGGGTTGGCGCAATATCATTGCGTCCATTCAATGTTGCGGAGCAGCAATGTCCGGGGATGCCCAGTTCGACCGCACGGATCTGCGTCTCCTGGCGGAGATCCAGCAACATGGCCGCGCCACCAACGCCGAACTGGCGGCGCGTGTGAACCTGTCCCCGTCTGCCTGCCTGCGCCGCGTGCAGCGCCTGGAGAGCGAGGGTGTGATTGCCGGCTACGGTGCGCGCCTGGAGCCGCGCCGGATCGGCCTGGGCCTGCAGGCGTTCGTGCGCGTGCAGCTGGAGAAGCACGACCAGCATGCCATCGGCGTGTTCGCCGACAGCGTGGTGGAGTGGGATGAAGTGGTGGCCTGCCACGCACTGACCGGCGACATGGACTATCTGCTGCACATCTACGTGCGCGACCTGGAGCATTTCTCCAGTTTCCTGCTCGACAAGCTGCTCAACGCGGCCGGCGTGGCCGACGTGAATTCGAGCTTCGTGCTGCGTACCGTGAAGGACTTCCGGGCGCTGCCGCTCTCGCAGCTGGAATAAGGGCGAGCCCTTGTTCCAGCGGGTAGAGCCGACCGTTGGTCGGCGCCTCAGCCGTCGCACTTTTCCTTGCGGCCCATCAGCCTGCCCATGCGCGAAGGTTCATCGCACGTCGGCTTGGGCGGCGGGGCCAGGGCTGCGGCGCGCGCGCGCTGCAGCTGCTGCACCTTGGCGCGGATCTGCGGCATGACCGCCATCGCGGCCTTCTCGCCTTCGAGGATCGCGTTGTTGCGCTGGCTGAAATCGGCCGCGCCGATATCCAGCACCTTCGGGCGGATGATGATGTCCGCACGGGCCAGCTCCTGCTCGCCCAAACGCTGGCCCATGATCGAAATGGACTGGTTGACGATGCCGAGCATGCCGGTCGGCGACTTGCCGCTGGCCTTGCTGGAGATGTCCACGGCGATGACGATGTCCGCGCCAAGCTGGCGTGCCGCGTCCACCGGCACCGGACTGACCACACCGCCATCGACGAAGCTGTTTCTGCCGATCTTCACCGGTTCGAACACCCCGGGGATGCTGCTGGATGCGCGCACGGCCTGGCCGACGTTGCCGCGCACGAACACCGCGCGCTCGCCGGTATCCAGATTGGTGGCCACCGCAGCGAAGGGCTTTTTCAGCTTCTCCGCGGGACGGTTGTCGACCTGCGCGTTGACGTAGTCCTGCAGCTTCTGGCCTTGCACCAGACCACCGGAGAACAGGCGCACGTCGCGGATGCTGGCTTCATCCAGGGCCACCGCCTTGGACTGCATCTGGAAGGCGTCCATGCCGCTGGCATACAACGCACCGACCACGCTGCCGGCGCTGGTGCCCGATACCACCACCGGCTCGAAACCGTTGGCTTCGAGCATCTTGATCACGCCGATATGGGCAAAGCCCTTGGCCGCACCGCCACCGAGTGCCACGCCGATCTTCACCGGCTTGGCCTGTGCGACCGGCACCGCCGCCGGGGGCGGGGTCGGGCGGACGGGATCGCCGCCACACCCGGCCAGCAGGCCGAGCAGGGCAACGGACAGCACGAGACGGGTCTGGCGGAAGGCGGTCATGGCATCGGCGTAAAGTGAATGGGCGATAGCATACCGGGTCGTACCGGCCTCAGAAGCGGTTGTCGCCGTCGAGGATGCGGCCGATCCCGCCCAGCACCGAGCCTTCGCCGCGGCTCTGGCCACCGGCCTGCGGCGCGGCCATCCACATCCGACCGGCCAGGCGCGAGAACGGCAGCGACTGCAGCCATACCTTGCCGGGGCCGGTCAGCGTGGCCAGGAACACGCCTTCGCCGCCGAACACCATGCTCTTGATCCCGGCCACGCGGCGCACGTCCATGTCCACGCTGGCGTGGTAGGCCACCACGCAGCCAGTGTCCACGTCCAGGCGTTCGCCGGCTGCCAGCTCGCGCTCCACCACGCAACCGCCGGCATGGATGAACACCCAGCCGTCGCCCTCGAGCTTCTGCATGATGAAGCCCTCGCCGCCGAACAGGCCGGTCATGATCTTGCGCTGGAACTGCACGCCGATCTGCACGCCGCGCGCGCCGGCCAGGAAGCTGTCCTTCTGGCAGACCAGACGGCCGCCATGCTGGTCCAGCTTCATGGGCAGCACGGTGCCGGGGTAGGGCGCGGCGAAGGCAACCTTGGCCTTGCCCTGGCCGGTGTGCGTGTAGAGCGTGGCGAACAGGCTTTCGCCGGTCAGCACGCGCTTGCCGGCCGACATCAGCTTGTCCATCAAGCCACCGCCCTGGCCGCTGTGCGAGCCGTCGCCGAACACCGTGTCCATCTGGACCGAGGCGTCCTTGAACATCAGCGCGCCGGCTTCGGCGATGGCGCTCTCGCCCGGGTCCAGCTCGATCTCCACGAACTGCATTTCATGCCCGACGATGCGGAACTCGATATCGTCGGCGCGCTGGCTGCGGCCACCCGCTCCCGGCAGCGGCGGCGGCGCGCCGGTCGGGACGGCCGTGCTGGCCAGCAGCTCGGGCACCTCGCCGATCGCCATCCAGCCGCTCATGCCTTCGCACCAGACCAGCGCGCGCGGGTTGCTGCGGGCGTACTGGCGGGCGGCCTCGTCGTCGAGCGGTCCAACGCGGTCGGGCTGGGCGGTGCTGTGGAAGTACCACTGGGTCATGACGATGTACCTGGCTGGAAGGGAGCAGCGCCGGCCGCTGGCCGGCAACCCCGCCATCCTGCCAAATCCGGGCGACGTCCGCCCGGCGCCTTCACACCCGCGTGGCCGGATCTTGGTAATGAATGACCGGAATTTGCGACGCTGTTGCTGTACTGCAACAATTGTCTGGTAGCGCCGGTCCACCACCCCTCCCAACACAGCCTAAACGCCATGTTCCCGAACCGCACTGCCCACGGCCGGTTTCCGTCCGTGCACCCGCTCGTCATCGCCCTCGCCGCCCTGCTGCCATTGACGGCCGCAGCCCAGGACGCGCCCGCCGCCAAGGACCCGGTCGCCCTCGATACCCTGCAGGTGACGGCGCAGCGCCGTGTGGAAAACGCCAAGGACGTGCCGGTCTCGATCTCGGCCATCCAGGGGGAAAAGCTGGACGTGCTCGGTTCGGCCGGTGACGACATCCGCTTTCTGTCGGCACGCGTGCCCAGCCTGAACATTGAATCGTCCTACGGCCGTGCCTTCCCGCGCTTCTACATCCGCGGCCTGGGCAATACCGACTTCGATCTCAATGCTTCGCAGCCGGTCTCGCTGGTGTACGACGACGTGGTGCAGGAAAGCCCGCTGCTGAAGGGCTTCCCGCTGTTCGACCTGGCCGGTGTGGAAGTGCTGCGCGGCCCGCAGGGCACGCTGTTCGGCCGCAATACCCCCGCCGGCGTGGTGAAGTTCGATTCGGCGCGTCCGTCGCAGGATGCCGATGGCTACATCAAGGTTGCCTACGGCAGCTACAACACCTGGAACACGCAGGGCGCCTACGGCGGCCCGCTGACCGACCGCTGGTCGGCGCGCGTGTCGGCGCTGTACCAGCGCCGCGACGACTGGGTGACCAACACCCGCCAGAACGCGCCGGCGCAGGGCTTCGAAGGCTATGACGAAGCCGCCGCGCGCGTGCAGTTCCTGTACGAAGGCGATGATGTCGAAGCGCTGTTCAACCTGCACAAGCGCAAGCTCAACGGCACCGCGCGCCTGTTCCGCGCCAACATCATCAAGCCGGGCACCAACCAGCTGGTCGAGAACTTCGACCGCGACGACGTGTCCACCGACGGCGAGAACTTCTCGGACCTGGAAACCTGGGGCGGCAGCGCGCGCCTGCAGTGGAACCTGGGCCGCGTGACGCTGCACTCGATCACCGGTTACGAGACCGCCGAGTCGCTCAACCACGGCGACATCGACGGTGGCTACGGCGCGGCCTTCCTGGGCGCGGGCAATTATGGCCCGGGCTTCATCCCGTTCCCGTCCGAGTCGGCCGACGGCCTGCCGCACCATCGTCAGTGGACGCAGGAATTCCGCGTGGAATCCAACGAGTGGGGCCGCTTCGACTGGCAGGCCGGCGTGTTCTACTTCGATGAAGACGTCACCATCGACAGCTTCAACTACGACTCGCTTACTCCGGGCAATCCGCAGACCGGCCATGCCGTGCAGACCCAGCGCAACAAGGCGTGGGCCGCGTTCGCTTCCGGCGATGTCGACGTGACCGAGCGCTTCAAGCTGCGCGGTGGCGTGCGCTACACGCAGGACAAGAAGGACTTCAGCGCCAGCGTGCTGCAGGCCGTGCAGGGGGGTACGCCGGTCAGCGGCCCGTACATCGCCAAGAGCGATGTCGACGACGTCAGCTGGGATCTGAGCGGTGTGTACCAGATCACCGACAACCTCAATGCCTACGCGCGCGTGGCCAAGGGCTTCCGCGCCCCGTCGATCCAGGGCCGCCTGGCCTTCGGCGGCGTGTCGCAGGCCGATTCGGAGAAGGTGATCTCCTACGAGGCCGGCATCAAGGCCGACCTGTTCGACCGTCGCGCCCGGCTGGGCTTCAACGTGTTCCGCTACAACGTGGACGGCCAGCAGTTGATCGCCGTGGGCGGCAGCAACAACACCGCCACCCTGCTCAACGCCGACAGGACCATCGGCCAGGGCGCCGAGCTGGACTTCGAAGCCTACCTGACCGACCACGTGCTGCTCACCCTGGGCAGCAGCTACAACGACACCGAGATCAAGGACCGCGACCTGGCGGTGGCGATCTGCGGTGGCGGCTGCACCATCACCGACCCGACCACCGTGATCAACGGCGGCACCTACGCGCTGGTCAACGGCAATCCGCTGCCGCAGGCGCCGAAGTGGATCCACAACCTGACCCTGCGTGCGGGCTTCCCGATCACTGACGCCAGCGAGCTGTACGTGTACACCGACTGGGCTTACCGCAGCGAAGTGAACTTCTTCCTGTACGAGTCCCCGGAGTTCCGCAGCCGTTCGTCGCTGGAAGGCGGCCTGCGCCTGGGCTACAACTGGGATTACGGCCAGTACGACGTTGCCGTGTACGGTCGCAACCTGACCGACCAGGTGCGTGTGGTCGGTGCGATCGACTTCAACAACCTGACCGGCTTCCTCAACGAGCCGCGTACGTTCGGCGTGGAGTTCACCGCGAAGTTCTGATGGCCGGGCGGGTGCCGACCACGCGTCGGCACCCGCTTCCGTAGCGCCGACCGTTGGTCGGCGGTTACACGCAAGGTCTCCTACAGCGCGCTTGCCGGCCGTACCTTCAGCACCGCTTCCTCGGCCGCGCAGTCGCGGCTGGAATGCAGGCCCGCCTTGCGCGCGGCGACGATCTCCTTTCGTGCGGCCATCAGGTCCTTGTTGAACGCGGCGTTGCCGTGCAGGCGCGCCACGGCGGCGGCGCCCATGAAACGCCCTTCGAGGATGTCGCTCTGCCAGTGCACGTTGCATACCAGCCGGCTTTCGCCGTAGTTGCGGCCACGGGCCAGGATCGCGTCGGCGCGGTCCGGCGCGATTTCGGACAGGATCAACGCCCAGGCCCAGCCGATCGAGGTGTGGCCTGACGGGTAGGAGCCATTGCCGCGCAGGTCCTGCTCGTCTTCCGGACTGCAGGTGGGTTCGTTGTTGACCATGAACGGCCGTGGGCGCTGGTAGTGCTTCTTCGCGGTGCGCGTGGCCGCGCTGGCATCGATGCGGCTGCGTTCCAGCAGACGGTACAGCGCCGGCGTCTTCACCGCGTCCACCTCCACGTCGATGGCGCAGGAGAACTGGTTGGCGCCGGCCGGGAAGCCCAGTTCGGCATCGCGGTGGGCCTGCGCGAAGCGCGGGCTGTCGCGCAGCGCCCGTGCCTCGCGGCTGACCTGCTCATCCAGGGCGAAACCGGCCGAGCCGGCGGCCGGCGGTGCAGGCACCAGCGCCAGGCTGGCCGGCACCGCATCGGCGGGCAGATAGCCCACCGCCTTGGTCGTCACCGAGGCTTCCACGGGCGTGGCTGGCGGGGCGGCCGTCGTCGCGCAGCCGGCCAGCGCTGCGAGCAGGGCGGTGCCGAGCAGGGGGCGCAGGGCGGGGATGGGCGTGAAGGTCGACGACATCGGCAGGTCTCGGAAACAGTCGGACGCGCATGATCGCAGCTTGCCCGCCCGCTGGCAGCGCCGGCCGTCATGCGGCCAAACCCGGCACAAACCACCCTGATCGATCGGCGAATCCGCTCAGAAGATAGGAAACATCTACTGGCGCACGGAATTCGATGCGCTTACGGCATAGCTTCCGCCGAAGGCACGGCCACTTGTCATGCGAATGTCGATCATTGCATTCGATAGTGAACCGCTGCTGGAACCAGGGGGATCACCTGACATGGGAGACAACGGATGCGAAGCAACGCAGGAAGGATGGGCGTCGGCCTGGCCGTGGGCCTGATGCTGGCGTGCGGCGGTGCGCAGGCAGCGGATGTGGTGGGGGTGGCGTTCGTGCACGGCACGGGCGCGCAGACCGATGCGCGAGCCGACTACTGGCAGCCCGGCATCATCGACACGGTACGGCTGGGATTGCCGAACAGCGCCAACTACACCGTCATCAATTGCGACTTCACCCAGTACATGTGGAAGCCCGAGGCCGCCGGCTGCCTGGCCGGGCAGTTGACCACCTTCATCAACGGCAAAGGCATCACCAGGCTGGTGGTGATCACCCATTCCAACGGCGGCAACGTGGTGCGCTGGATCCTGTCCAACCCCACCTATGACAGCCGCTATCCGAAGATCATCCAGACGGTCAGCAAGGTCACCGCGCTGGCGCCCTCCTCGGCGGGCACGCCGCTGGCCGATGCGGTCCTCAACGGCAACACCTTTGAAACCTCGGTGGGCTGGCTGCTCGGGTACACCAACGACGCGGTCCGCCAGCAGCAGGTGGGCCACATGGCCACCTACAACGCACAGAACCTGTACGGCACGGCCGGGCGCCCGGCCCTGCCCAGGCCGTTCCGCGCGGTGGTCGGCTCGGATGTGGAGTCGGCGGTATGGGACAGCAACAGCTACTGCGGAGGCTACGCGCAGAACGTGGGGCTGGAGTTCACCCAGAACTGGTTGAACAGCTGCTCGGACGGCTTCCTGGAGTGCAGCAGCCAGAAGGCTGCCGGCACCACCTGGTTCACCGACAAGCAGCGCACCAACGGCGCCGAGCCGTTGAGCCACAACCAGAGCCGCCGCGAGTGCTTCGGCCTGGGCACGATCCTGCGCAATGACCTGGCCCTGTGAGGAGCACACGATGACTGCAAGACTGACGATCGTGGTGGCCGTGGCCGCCGCCGTACTGGCCGCGCCGCTGCAGGCCGCACAACCGCTGCTGCCGGCGCGCAGCAGCGACCAGGTGGCCCCGCGCGTGGAACGCGCCGCGCTGCCTGACGAGGCGGGTGAACGCGCACCGCTGAGCTTCGCCTGGGCACTGGACCCGACCCAGCCGCTCACAGCGCCGGCGCCGCAGGCCGCGCTCAGCCGCAGCTACTGGGAAACCGTGGACGCCGCCGCGTTGCAGCGGGGCGTGGCGCTGCCGTTGACCGCACCGGATGCGGTGATCCAGGTGAGTCCGGTGCAGGGCGCACGGGTCCTGCGACCCGAGCAGTGGGAGGTGCGCGACCCGACCGGTGCGCTGGCCGTGGACCGTATCGTGGATGCCGGGCAGCTGCGCGCCACCGGCATGCCCGCCGGCACCGGCACGGCGATGGTGCGTACCGGCGGCAGCGCCGCAGTGGGCACCTACCGACTGCAGAGCACGCAGGCGCAGGGGCGCTACGTGGTGCAGGTGCTGGAACCCAACAGCGCGATTGCGCTGCGCCTGCAGGCCGACCGCCAGCAGGTGCTGGCCGGTGGCCGCGTGGTGGTCAGCGCACGCCTGCAGGACGACGGCGGCAGCACCGCGCTGGCGGCGGGGCGCTCCACCACGCGGGCCCTGCCGGCTGCGGGCGAGGCGCTGCTGGTGGCACCGGATGGACGCAGCTGGCCGGTACCGCTGGTGGCCGGCAGGGACGGCCTGCAGGCGCAGGTGACGATCCCGCAGGAGGTCGGCACGGTCCAGGGCCTGTGGGAGCTGCAGGCCTTCGTCGGCGCCAGGGGCGTGCAGCGCGATGCCAAGGTCGCCTTCGCCGTCGCGCAGCCGACCGCGCGTTTCAGCGGCCAGGCCGAGGCGGACCCGACGGCCCGCGCCGTGCGCCTGCCGCTGCAGATCGGCGCGCCGGGGCGCTATGAGGCGCGCGGGACGCTGTATGCCACCGGCCCGGATGGGCAGCTGCGGCCGGTGGCGCAGGCGCACAGCGCGGCCTGGTTCGACGCACCGGGCACTGCCGAGCTGCGGTTGCCGTTCGCCAGTGTGGCCCTGCCGCGTGGCTATGCGGCGCCGTTCGAGCTGCGTGATCTGCAGCTGCAGGACCAGAGCCGCATGGCCCCGATCGAATCGCGGGCGCGGGCGTTGACGTTCTGAGGACGGCGGGGCGGGGCAAGGGCCCCGCCCCCTTGTGGGCGCCTCCCGCGGGTGCCGGGTCAGCCGGCGAACGCGCTCAACCGCCCGTCCTGCTCCACTACCTGGATCGGGCCGCCGAACACCTCCGACAGCGGTGCATCGCGCAGCAGCGCGGCGCGGCTGCCGTCGGCGACGATCCTGCCGGCGCGCAGCAGTACCACCCGCTCGATCTCCGGAATCACCTCTTCGATGTGGTGGGTGACCAGCACCAGGGTGATGCCCTGGACAGCCAGCGCCCGCATGGTGGCGATCAGGTGCTGGCGCGCCACCAGGTCCAGGCCGGTGGACGGTTCGTCCAGCAGCAGCGCCTGCGGGCGGTTGACCAGCGCACGGGCGATCAGCACCCGCCGCGTCTCGCCGGCGGACAGCTCGGCATAGCGGCGCTGCAGCAGGGGCAGGGCGGCGGTCATGGTCAGCGTTTCACGCACCCGCGCGCGCATGTCCTCGGTGATTTCACGGAAGGCCGGCACCACGAAGCTGGCGAAAAACCCCGACAGCACGGCCTCTTCGACGGTCAGCCCGGGCATGTCGGCCAGCGAGCTGCTGAGGTCGCCGGTAACGATGCCCAGCTGTGAGCGCAGCCGGTCCACCTGCCAGCGGTTCTGCCCCAGCACGCGTACGGCCACCGTCCCGTCGCCGTGGGCCAGCGGGTACAGCTCGCGGGTGATCAGCTTGATGAAGGACGACTTGCCGCAGCCATTGGGGCCGAGCAGCGCGGTGTGCTGGCCTTGGGCAATGCGAAGGCTGAGCTCGTGCAGCACCCGCACCTGGCCCCGGATCACGCAGGCGCGGTCCAGTTCGATCAGCGGGGTGGTGGACAACGGGGAGGGGGAAGAGGCGGCAACTGTCATGAATGCGGGGGCATGCTCACGAAGGAGGGTTTGAACTGAATGACGCCGTAAAAATCGCACCGGATGGATGAAGTTTGCAACGTCAGGCCCCATCATGTCCGGAGGTGTACCCGTTTCCTTGCTGGCCGCTGCGGCCCGGAGTCCTGCGATGTTCGATACGCTCCTCAACTTCCTGACCGGCGGTGTTGTCGGCCTTGGCTGGTGGGGCATGGCGCTGGTGCTGCTGGTGTTCACCCAGCTGACCATCTTCGCCGTCACCTTGTACCTGCATCGCAGCCAGGCCCACCGCGGCGTGGACTTCCATCCGGTCATCGCCCACTTCTTCCGTTTCTGGACATGGCTGACCACCTCGATGATCACCAAGGAGTGGGTGGCGATCCATCGCAAGCACCACGCCAAGGTGGAAACCGATGAAGACCCGCACAGCCCGGTGACCAAGGGCATCGGCAAGGTGTTCTGGCGCGGCGTGGAGCTGTACCGCGAGGCCCGCGGCATGCGCGCGGACATCGAGCAGTACGGTCGCGGCGCGCCCGACGACTGGATCGAGCGCCACCTGTACACCCCGCACGCCAACGTGGGGCCGGTCGCGCTGCTGGTCATCAACAGCGTGCTGTTCGGCCTGCCCGGCGTGGCGCTGTGGGCGATCCAGATGGCCTGGATCCCGTTCTGGGCCGCCGGTGTGGTCAATGGCCTGGGCCACTGGTGGGGCTACCGCAACTTCGAGTCGGCCGACACCTCCACCAACCTGACGCCGTGGGCGTTCTGGATCGGCGGTGAAGAGCTGCACAACAACCACCACGCCTTCCCCAGCTCGGCCCGCTTCTCGATGCGCCGTTGGGAGTTCGACATCGGCTGGGCCGCCATCCGCGGCCTGCAGGCGCTGCGCCTGGCCAAGGTGCTGCGTGTGGCGCCTAGCATGGACGTACGTCCGAACATCGCCGTGCCGGATGCGGAAACCCTCAAGGCGCTGCTGTCGCACCGCTTCCAGGCGATGACCGACTACCAGCGCAACGTATTCGTGCCGGCGCTGCGCGAGGAGGCCGCGATGGCCGGCGCCAAGCTGCGCAAGCTGCTGCCGCGCCGCATGCGCCGTGGGCTGGTCAACGACGGTCGCTGGCTCAAGCCCGATTGCCGTGCCCAGCTCAGCACCTGGGTCGATCAGCGTCCGCGCATCCGCGTGCTGGTCGAGCACCGCGCCCGTCTGGCGGCCTTGCTGGAAGCGCGTGGCAACGACGCGGCCGAGCGTCTGAAGCTGCTGCAGGCCTGGTGCCACGAGGCCGAGGCCAGTGGCATCGCCGCGCTGCAGAACTATGCCGCGCGCCTGAAGGGCTACGCACTGACGGCGCACTGAACCGTGCACCGTGTTCACCCGTCAGCCGAAAAACGCCGCCCCGTGCGGCGTTTTTCGTGGCTGCTGCTGCTCGCCAGCGCGGCCGCCCAGGCCCAGGTGTCCGACACCGGCAGCTACCTGCAGCGCATGGACAGCGATGGCGACGGCAAGGTCGGCGTGGAAGAGTACGTGCAGTGGATGCTGTATGCGTTCGACCGCATGGACCGCAACGGCGATGGCGTGCTGACCCGCGATGAGCTGCCGGGCGGCAAGGGCAGCCCGATCACCCGCGAACAGCAGCGCCAGACGTTGATCGAGCGCTTCCACAGGCAGGACGCCAACGGCGACGGGTACCTGAGCGCCAAGGAACTGGCCGCGCCGCCGCGCTGAACCAGCCCGTCCGCAGCGGGCGGGGGCTCGCTAGAATCTGCGCATGCCCGAGCTTCCCGAAGTCGAAACCACCCGTCGCGGCCTGGCGCCGCACCTGGAAGGCCGCCGCGTGCACGGCGTGATCCTGCGCCGGCCGGACCTGCGCTGGCCGATCCCGGCGGAGATCGCCGCGCTGCTGCCGGGCCAGGCCATCGACGGCGTCCGCCGCCGCGCCAAGTACCTGCTGCTGGACACGGCCATCGGCAGCGCGCTGCTGCACCTGGGCATGTCCGGCAGCCTGCGCGTGCTGCCCGGCGATACCCCGGTGCGGGCCCACGACCACGTGGACATCAGCCTGGACAACGGCCGCCTGCTGCGCTTCAACGACCCGCGCCGGTTCGGCAGCCTGCTCTGGCAGCCGGCCGGTGAGACCCATGAACTGCTGGCCGGGCTGGGCCCGGAGCCGCTGGACGACGAATTCAACGGCGACTACCTGTTCCAGCGCAGCCGTGGCCGCAGCGCCTCGGTGAAGACCTTCCTGATGGACCAGGGCATCGTGGTGGGGGTGGGCAACATCTACGCCGCCGAGAGCCTGTTCATGGCCGGCATCAACCCGCTGCGCGAGGCCGGGCGCATCTCCCGCGAGCGGTACCAGCGCCTGGCCACGGCGGTGAAGCAGATCCTCGGCCACGCGATCACCCGCGGCGGCACCACCCTGCGCGACTTCATCAACCCCGACGGCGCCCCGGGCTACTTCGAGCAGGAGCTGCTGGTCTACGGCCGTGACGGCCAACCCTGCCGCCAGTGCGGGCGGCCGCTGCGCCACGCCACCATCGGCCAGCGCGCCAGCGTCTGGTGCGGGCACTGCCAACGCTGAGCCGGCCATCGCCGCATCGTCTCGCGGCCGTCTCTCCCGGGGCGCTATAGTCCGGCCAACGTCACCGGCGGGGGTGTGCGATGAACGAAAGCGCGGATATCACCGTATGGCTCGACTCGGCCCGCGCGGGCGACCGCGCCGCGCTGGACCGGGTCCTGACCCTGCTGTACCAGGAGCTGCACAGCATGGCGCGGCGGCAGCTGGCCGGGCAGCAGAACCGCACCCTGGACGCCACCTCGCTGGTGCATGAGTCCTACCTCAAGCTGCTGGGCGCGCGCGGCGCCGCCCGTTTCGAGGATCGCGCGCACTTCTTCGCCTATGCTGCCTCGGCGATGCGCAGCGTGGTGGTGGATTACGCCCGCAACCGGCTCGCGCGCAAGCGCGGCGGCGATCTCAAGCGCGTTGCCGAGATTCCCGAAAACAGCAGCAGCGGCGTGCGCCTGGACGAGGACCTGCTGGCGCTGGACGTGGCGCTGGCGCGCCTGCAGGCGGTGGATGGGCACCTGGCGCGGGTGGTGGAGCTGCGCTACTTCGCCGGCCTGTCCGAGCAGGAAATCGCCGAGCTCTGCCAGCGGTCCGAACGTAGCATCCGGCGCGACTGGCAGAAGGCACGGATGTTCCTGCTGGCCTCGGTCCGCGAGGACTAGCACAGCGGCATCCGGGCCCCGCGTGGCGGCGCGGGTAGGCAGTCAGCAGGCGGGAGGGGATCGATGGAGGCTTCGCGCTGGCGGCGGCTGTCGTCGCTGCTGGATCCGTTGCTGGACCTGACCGACGCACAGCGTGCGCAGCGGCTGGCGCAGCTTCGCGCCGAGGATCCAAGCCTGGCCGATGACCTGGCGCGGCTGCTGGTGCACGAGCGCGAGAGCGAGGAGTTCATGGCCCAGCCGCTGTGGACCGCCGCGCCGGAGGACAGCCGTGTCGGCACCCTCGTCGGGCCCTACCGGCTGCTGCGCCCGCTCGGGCAGGGCGGCATGGGCGAGGTGTGGCTGGCCGAACGCGCCGACGGGCTGTACCAGCGCCAGGTGGCGCTGAAGCTGCTGCGCAGCGGCTATGCCGACCCCGGGCTGCGCCAGCGTTTCAGCCGCGAACGCGACATCCTGGCCCGCCTGCAGCACCCGCACCTGGCCGAGCTGCTGGACGCCGGCATGGACCTGCAGGGACAGCCCTACCTGGCGCTGGCGTATGTCGAAGGCGAGCCGATCACCGACTACTGCCAGCGCCTGCAGTTGCCGCTGGAACGCCGCCTGCAGCTGATGCTGCAGGTGTGCGCGGTGGTCAGCCACGCGCACGCCAACCTGATCGTGCACCGCGACCTCAAGCCCTCCAACATTCTGGTCACCGCCGAGGGCGAGGTGAAGCTGCTGGATTTCGGCATCGCCAAGCTGCTCGATGCCGACGAGGGCGAGCCCCCGGTGCACCCGCCCACCGAGGCGCGCGCGTTCACCCTGCACTACGCCGCGCCCGAGCAGGTACGCGGCGCGCCGGTGACTACGCTGACCGATGTGTACTCGCTGGGCGTCGTGCTGTTTGAGGTGGTCACCGGGCAGAAGCCGTATCGCCTGCGCCGGCACAGCGACGCCGAGTGGGAGCGGTCGATCATGGAGGTCAGTGCGCCGCGCGCCTCCAGCCTGCTGCTGCGCCGGGCCGGCGAGGGCGGCGCGGCCGGGTCGGCGCTGCGGCGGCTGGCACGGCGGGTGCGGGGCGATCTGGACACGGTGCTGCTCAAGGCGCTGCAGAAGGAGCCGGGCCAGCGCTATGCCTCGGTCGAGGCGTTGGCGCAGGACCTGCGCCGGTTTCTGGAGGGTCGCCCGATCCACGCCCGCCCGCAGGGCACGCTGTACCGGCTGCGCAAGTACATCGGCCGCCACCGCTGGGGCGTCGGCCTGGGCACGGTCAGCGTGCTCGCCTTGATCGCGCTGGCGGTGCTGGCGCTCTGGCAGATGCAGCAGGCGCGCCGCGAGATCGCCCGCGCGCAGGCCATGCAGGATTTCACCGTGGGGCTGTTCGACCGCGCTGCCGGCGTGCGCCACGGCAGCTTCGATGTGCGCCAGCTGCTGGCCACCGGGCAGCAGCGCGGCGAAGTGGAGCTGGCCGACCAGCCGCTGTCGCTGGCCGACCTGGAGGGCGTGATCGGCCGCCTGCGGATCGGCCTGGGCGACTATCAGCTGGCCCTGCAGACGCTGGATCGCCAGCGTGCTCTGCTGGAGCAGGTCAAGGAGGTGCCGCCGGCGCTGCAGCTGGAGGCGGTTACCCAGCGCGGGCGCGCGCTGCGCATGCTCGGCCGCTCGCGCGATTGCGTGGCCCACCTGTTGCCGATGCAGGCGCTGGCCAGCCAGCAGCGCCTGCAGATGCCGACGCTGGTGGCCGAATACCACGCCCAGCTCGGGCGCTGCCAGCAGCTGCTCGGCTACCGCGCCCCGGCGCGTGCCGCCTTCACCACGGCACTGGCGCTGCGCCGCGATGTGCTGCGCGATGTGGTGGCCACCGCCGACAGTCTGTCCGACCTGGCGGCGCTGGACAGCGACGAAGGCCATGCGCAGGCCGCGTTGTCAGGTTACCGCCAGGCCCTGCAGCTGCTGCAGACCCGCGTCGGCGGGCGCCACCCGCAGCTGATCACCCTGCGCCGTCACCTCGGCGAAACCCTGGCCGCGCAGGGCGACCTGGACGGCGCCGAGCGGACCCTGCACCTGGCTTGGGCGGCCGCGGTCAACCTGTACGGACCGGATCATCCGGAAACCCTGTCGATCCGACGCCTGCGCGCGGTAGTGGCAATGCAGCGCGGCGACCTGGACCAGGCCGAAGCGACGCTGCAGCAGGTCCACCGGCTGACCCGACAGGCGTTGGGCGAGCAGCACCGCGATACCGGCCTGACCTGGCACGCGATGGGGCAACTGGCGCTGGAGCGCGGCGACAGCGCCGCAGCCGAGGTCGACTTCGCTCACGCCGTGGCCATCTGGCGCCAGCCGGACTGCGTGCGCCTGCTGCCGCAGGGGCTCTACGACCAGGGCACGGCGCTGGCCGCCAGCGGCCGCTGGCGGGAGGCGCTGGCGGCCCTGCATGAAGGGCGGCAGTGGCAGGCCGCGCAGCGCGGCGAGCTGGACCCCCTGGTGCTGCAGGCCGACCAGGCGATGGCCGGCATCATCGGCGCGCAGGGCGACCCGCGTCAGGCCGGTGAGCGGCTGATCAGCCTGATGCGGCGCATTGCTCCGGCCGGCACGGTCGCAGTGGCGCAGCAGCAGGAGCTGCAGTTGGCCTGGGCGCGGAATCTGATGCGCATGGGGCAGGACGTGGAAGCGCGACGCGTGCTGGAAACGCTTGCGCAGCTCCCGGGCGAGGAGCCCGATACCCGGCAGCGGCGCTGGCGGGCACGCGCATCGCTGGCGCTGCTGTCCTGCGGCGAGGCGCCGCAGCGCGGCCGCCAGGCGCTGGCCGCGCTGCAGGCCGACGTACGCCGGCAACAGCCGCAGGGCGGTGCGATGGCGCACGAGCTGGCGCAGGCGCAGCAGGCCTGCCCCTCGTTGGCCGTGGCTGAACGCTCCGCCGCGTCCACCTCGGCGAATTAACGTTCGCCTGCCTATGATGGCCGGCCCTTTCCTGCCATCGCTGCCTGCATGCAACGACGCGACTTCATCCGCACCGCTTCCCTGGCCCTGGCTGCCGCCGGCCTGCCCGCGCTGCCGGCCTGCGCCGCGCAGGGCAACCAGGTCGGCCTGCGCCGCCTCGGCAAGCCGCAGCCGTTCGACTTCGCCTCCCTCAAGGGCCAGGCGCGCGCGCTGTCCCAGGCGGCCTACCAGAGCCACAAGCGCACCCTGCCGGGTCCGCTGGAAGCGCTGGACTGGGACCAGTACCAGTCCATCCGCTACCGCCAGGACCACGCCCTGTGGGCCGACCAGCCCGGCAGGTACCAGGCCAAGTTCTTCCACCTCGGGCTGTACTTCCATTCCCCGGTGCGCATGTACGACGTGGTGGATGGCACCGCCCAGGAACTGGCCTACGACCCGGCCGCGTTCGACTACGGCAAGAGCGGCCTGAAGGGCAGCCACCTGCCGCCCGACCTCGGCTTTGCCGGGTTCCGCCTCAACACCCGCCAGGACACCGACCGCGACTTCGCCGCGTTCCTCGGTGCCAGCTACTTCCGCGCGGTCGGCAGGGAAGGCCAGTACGGCCAGTCGGCGCGCGGCCTGGCGATCGACACCGGCATGGGCCGTCCGGAGGAATTCCCGGACTTCATCGCCTATTACCTGGAGCAGCCGGCCGCCGACTCCAACACCCTGGTGGTGTATGCGCTGCTGGATTCGCCAAGCGTTGCCGGCGCCTACCGCTTCGCCATCACCAACGGCGATGTGCTGCTGATGGACATCGACTGCGCGCTGTATCCGCGCAAGGCGATCGAGCGGCTGGGCATCGCCCCGTGCACCAGCATGTACCAGGTGGGCGAGAACGACCGCCGCATGGCCTGGGACTGGCGGCCGGAAATCCACGATACCGATGGCCTGTCGATGTGGACCGGCGCCGGCGAGTGGATCTGGCGCCCGCTGTGCAACCCGGCGCAGCTGCGCTTCAACATGTTCGTGGACAACAATCCGCGCGGCTTCGGCCTGCTCCAGCGCGACCGCAACTTCGACCATTACCAGGACGACGGCGTGTTCTACGAGAAGCGCCCGTGCCTGTGGGTGGAGCCGAAGGGCCAATGGGGCAAGGGCTCGGTGCAGCTGGTGGAAATCCCCACCGTGGATGAAACCTTCGACAACATCGTGGCGTTCTGGAACCCCGACGCCAAGCCGCAGCCAGGGCAGGAACTGCTGCTGGGCTATCGGCTGTACTGGGGCGCGCAGCCGCCGGCACGACCGCCGATGGCGCACTGCGTGGACAGCCGCACCGGCCTGGGCGGCGTGATCGGCAAGAAGCGCGAGTACTTCTCCTGGCGCTTCGCCGTGGACTTCGCAGGTGGCGAGCTGGCTGCGCTGATCGACAAGGCCGAGGTGGAAGCGGTGGTGCAGGTCAGCCGTGGCCGCACCGAGATCGTCTCGGCGCGCCCGCTGCGCGAGATCAAGGGCTACCGTGCGATGTTCGACGTGGTGCCGCCGGACGACAGCACCCAGCAGATCGACATCCGCCTGTACCTGCGCAGCGGCGGCCGTACGCTGACCGAAACCTGGCTGTACCAGTACAGCCCGCCGCCGGTGGGCGCACCGGAACGCACGCTCTATTGACGTAGAGCCGGGCTCTGCCCGGCTCCCCACCGTCACAGCGGGAGCGGGGCCTGCATCGGATCGATGCGGCCTTCGCCGCGGGTGATCTTCTTGAACTCGGCGCGGCTGACCGACACGTAGCGTTCGTTGCCGCCGATTTCCACCTGTGGGCCGTCCTGCACGGCATGGCCGTGTTCGTCCACGCGCACGGTCATCGTCGCCTTCTTGCCGCTGTGGCAGATGGTCTTGATCTCCTGCATCTCGTCGGCCCAGGCCAGCAGGTACTGGCTGCCCTCGAACAGTTCGCCGCGGAAGTCGGTGCGCAGGCCGTAGCACAGCACCGGAATGCGCAGCTCATCGACCACTTCGCTCAACTGCCAGACCTGGCT
Organism: Stenotrophomonas nematodicola; assembly: GCF_009467805.1. GTDB lineage: Bacteria > Pseudomonadota > Gammaproteobacteria > Xanthomonadales > Xanthomonadaceae > Stenotrophomonas > Stenotrophomonas nematodicola. Next base: position 71,239 of record NZ_WIAY01000009.1, on the reverse strand, counting down.
GCGGGTGAGGAACTGGGCCTCATCGACCAGCACGCAGCCCAGCGGTCCTCCTGCGGCGATGTCCGCGGCGATCAGGCGCTGCAGGTCGGTATCGCGGTCGAAGGCCACACCATCGGCCTTCAGCCCGATCCGCGAGGCCACCACGCCGCGCCCGGCGCGGTCGTCCAGGCGCGGGGTCAGGATGGCCACGCGCATGCCGCGCTCGCGGTAGTTGTGCGCCGACTGCAGCAGGGTGGTGGTCTTGCCGGCGTTCATCGCCGAATAGTAGAAGTAGAGCTTGGCCATGCCGCATTTTATCCGCAGATGGCCGGTGCCGCCGCCGGCGTCACTCGGCCGGTGACACACCGGTGGCCGGCCCCACCTCCACCGTGCCGGCGCGCTGCATCTGCTCCATCGCCTGGGCCTGCCAGTGCCAGTACTGCGCCGGCTCCCAGTAGCGGTCCTGCAGGAAGCGGTCCACCGGCATGGCCTGCTGCTGCCCGTCCTCGCCGCGCACGGTCATCTTCAGCGCGCCGATCCAGCCCAGCCGGCTGCCCGTCACCTCATTGCGACCGCGGCGCATCTCGCGCTCCTGGCGTGGCTTGGCCACGGCGTCGCCGTAGGTGTCGTACAGCGCCTGGCCTTCCACCAGTGCCCGGTCGCGCTCGGCCGGGTCCAGCGCGGCCCAGTAGCGTTCGCGATGCACCAGCAGGAAGCGGTCGCCGCGCTCGGCGGCCAGGTCCATCCAGGCATAGGCGGCCGCGCGGTCGGCCGGCCCGCCCACGCCGTTCCACAGCAGCTCGGCCAGGGCCGCCTGCGACAGCTTGTCCGCGTAGCGCGCACCCCGCCGGTAATAGCTCCGCGCCTGCTCGGGCCGCCCGCCCTGCATCGCTTCGTTGCCCAGTTTGCGATAGCGCATGTCCGGGTGCGAGGCCAGGAACGTCTCCGAGCCCAGCACGTCGGCGGCCCACGGGTCGAAGACAGGCGCGTCGGCCTCCGCAGCGGCGGCGGCACCCACCAGCCCGCACAGTACCGCGCCCAGCAGCACGGCCCGGCCCCCTGCAATGCATCCCCTCATGACGCCCCGTGTCCTGCTTCACATGATCCCCCCTCAATAGCGCAGGGCGCGCGCGCAGGTCAATCCTCCCCGGCCGCCGCCGCACCGGCGCGGCCCGCTACAATGCCCCTCCCCCGGAGTCGGCATGCACGGTCTCAATCCTCCCCAACGCGCGGCAGTCCTGCACTGCGAAGGTCCTCTGCTGGTGCTCGCGGGCGCAGGCAGCGGCAAGACGCGCGTGATCGTGGAGAAGATCGGCCAGCTGATCGCCAGCAAGCGCTATCCGGCGCGGCGCATCGCGGCCATCACCTTCACCAACAAGTCGGCCAAGGAAATGCGCGAACGCGTGGCCAAGCGCCTGCGCAGCGAAGACGCCGACGAGGTGACGATCTGCACGTTCCACGCGCTGGGGCTGAAATTCCTGCAGATCGAGCATGCCTCGGTCGGGCTCAAGCGCGGCTTCTCGATCTTCGACGCCGACGATGCCACCTCGCAGGTCAAGGACCTGATGTACGGCGCCAAGCCGGATGACATCGAAGACGTGAAGAACCTGATCTCGCGCGCCAAGAACGCCGGCCTTTCGCCGGAGCAGGCGATGGCGGCCGCGCGCAGCAACCGCGAGAAGGAAGCGGCCAGCGTCTACGAGCGATACCAGCTGCGCCTCTCCGCGTTCAACGCGGTCGACTTCGACGACCTGATCCGCCTGCCGGTGCAGGTGCTGGAAGAGAACCCGGAGATCGCCCTGGCGTGGCGCGAACGCATCGGCTACCTGCTGGTGGACGAATGCCAGGACACCAACGATGCGCAGTACCGGCTGCTCAAGCAGCTGGCCGGCAGCAAGGGCAACTTCACCTGCGTGGGCGACGATGACCAGTCGATCTACGCGTGGCGTGGTGCCAATCCGGAAAACCTGCAGCAGATGGCGCGCGACTACCCGGCGCTGGAGATCATCAAGCTGGAGCAGAACTACCGCTGCTCCAACCGCGTGCTGCGCGCGGCCAATGCGCTGATCGCCAACAACCCGCACGAGCACCTCAAGAAGCTGTGGAGCGACCAGGCCGACGGCGAACGCATCCGCGTGTGGGAGTGCCGCAACAGCGAGCACGAAGCGGAGAAGGTGGCGGCGGAGATATCCTACCTGGCCACCTCCAAGCAGATTCCCTGGAGTGATTTCTGCATCCTGTTCCGCGGCAACTTCCAGTCGCGGCCACTGGAAAAGGCGCTGCAACTGGTGCGCGCGCCGTACCACATCACCGGCGGCACCGCGTTCCTGGAGCGCCAGGAGGTCAAGGACACGCTGTCCTGGCTGCGCCTGCTGGTGAACCCCGACGACGATACGGCGTTCATGCGCGCGGTGCAGTCGCCCAAGCGCGAAGTGGGTGCCGGCACGCTGGCCAAGCTGGCCGAACTGGCGTCGGAGAAGGACCTGCCGATGGCGCATGCGGCCGAGGCGATCGGCGCGCTGTCGCAGTTGCCGCCGCGCGCGGCCAACGGCCTGAGCCGCTTCACCGACATCCTGCGCGACCTGCGCGCGCAGATGCCGCAGCTCAGTTCCGGCGACCTGGTGCGGCGGCTGGTGAAGGAGTCGGGGCTGGTCTCCGAGCTGCGCAGCGCCTGCAAGGAAGAATCGGTGTACCAGCGCCGTCTGGCCAACCTGGAAGAGCTGGCGCAGTGGTTCGAAGGCGGCCCGCGCGGTGCTTCCACCGCCGACCTGGCCGCGCAGCTGGCGCTGTTGTCGCGCAACGACAAGGACGATGGCGGCAACCAGGTGCGGATGATGACCCTGCATGCGTCCAAGGGCCTGGAATTTCCGTACGTCTTCATCGTTGGCTGCGAGGACGGCGTGCTGCCGCACCAGGTCAGTCTCGACGAGGGCAACCTGCAGGAAGAGCGTCGCCTGCTCTACGTGGGCATCACCCGCGCCAAGGTGCAGCTGTGGATGAGCTACAGCAAGCTCACGCGCAAGTTCGGCGAGCACGTGCGGCTCAAGCCCAGCCGGTTCTTCGAGGAGATCCCGGCCGAGGAGATGCAGCGCGACGGTGCCGATCCGGTCGCCGATGCCGAACGCAAGAAAGAGCGCGCCAGTGCAGGACTGGCGGCGATCCAGGCCTTGTTCGACTGACCACGCGCGTCGCGCAGCGCCGACCCTTGGTCGGCTGCCGCCGGCCGGGGCGAACAGCAGCCGACCAGGGGCCGGCGCTACCGTGTTCGGGGCGCGCATTGCACAATCGGGGCATCTTCCTCCGCAGTGACCCGCATGTCCGCCGTGATCCAGACCGACCGCCTGCACCTGCGCCTGATCGACCCCGACCATGATGCGGCCGACATGCTGGCCCTGCTCAACGAACCGGGGTTCATCCGCAACATCGCCGACCGCGGCGTGCGTACCCTGGCGCAGGCGCGTGACTACACCGCCGAGCGCGTGCTGGGCAGCTATGCCCTCAACGGCTTTGGCATGTACGCCATCATCCGTCGCAGCGACGGCGCATGGTTGGGCAATGCCGGGCTGGTACGCCGCGATGGACTGCCCGCGCCGGATATCGGCTACGCGCTGCTCTCGCCGTACGAAGGCCACGGCTACGCGCTGGAGGCCGCGCGCGGGGTGATGCACTACGCGCGCGATGTGCTGCACCACGCCGATCTGTACGGCATCGTGTCGCCGGACAACCTGCGGTCGGCCGCCCTGCTGCGCAAGCTGGGCATGGAAGATCGCGGCGACCTGCTGTTGCCGCCGCCGCACGGTGGCAACGTGGTGCTGCTGTTCGCCACGCCAGGGGCCCCGGCGGTGGTGGCGTCATGACTGCCTGAGCCCGGCACGGAGGCAGGGTCGGGCGGGCTGCCCGACACCGCGACCGCGCTGCCAGACACTCCGACCGCGCTGTCCGACACCCCGACCGCGCTGTCCGACACCCCGTAGAGCCGGGCTCTGCCCGGCTGCTCTTCAGCCGCCCAACTGCGCGCGCAGGTCCGCCAGCTGCTCCTGCAGCTCGGCCACAGTGGCCTCCAGCTGCTGCACGCGCGCATCCAGCGCGGCGCTGCCACCGCCACCACTGGTCGGCGCCGCCTTGTACGCCTCCGCCAACGCCTCCACGTCCACCGGGCCGGCCAGCAGGTGCATGTAGCGGTCTTCGCGCTGTCCGCTGGCGCGCGGCAGCTGGACCGCCAGGCCGCGCTGGATCATGCGCTCCACATGGTGCCGCAGCTCGTCGGCGTCCTGGAACTGGAACAGGCGCTCGCTGCGGGTCAGCAGCTCGTTCACCGTCTGCGGACCGCGCAGCAGCAACAGGCCCAGGACCGCCAGCTGCTGGCGGGTCAGGTCCAGCGCACTGCCGGCACGGTGTTCATAGCGCTCGGCACGCGAGGAGAACTGCTGGCGGGCCAGCCCCAGCGTCTCCAGCTGGCGCAGCGCGTGGTGCACATCCCCGGCCGACAGGGCCATCACCGGCTCCCGCGCGGTCTTCTGGTTGGCCGCCAACTGGGCGGCATTGACCGTCAGCGGGTAGGCGTCCGGGGTGGTGGCCTCCTTCTCGATCAGGCAGCCCAGGGTGCGGGCCTGGGCCGCGCTCAGCACGGGCAGGGCAGGGGTCTGGACGTCATCGGTCACGGGGGGCTCCACGGTGTTTCAAGGGGGTGCAGCATAGCCGAGCGCCGCCGCCGGCATGAACGCCGCCGGCCAAGCCGGTAAACTGGCACGACTCTGTTGCTGGTGACCCCGATGCGTCGTATTGCTGCTGTTCCCCTGTCCGTGCTTGCCTGCGCCGTGATGGCGCTGACCGCCTGCAAGCGCACCGAAGCCCCGGCTGATGCCGCACCCCCGACCGTCGCCGCGTCTGCCGATGCACCGGCTGCTAGCGGCGATGCCGCCGTGGCCGCCAACGACAATCTCAATGCGGTGCTGTGGATGCAGCGTTCGCAGGAATACCGTGCGATCACCGAGCAGACCTACCGCGCCGCCGCCGACCGCCTGGATGCCGCGCTGAAGGAAGCCCACTGGGATGCGCTGGTGCCCGAAGAGCGCGGCAACGAAGCCAAGGGCCTGAAGCCGGCGGTGGTGCTGGACGTGGACGAGACCGTGCTGGACAACTCGCCCTACCAGGCGCGCCTGGTGCGTGACGGCAAGGAATACGACGAGATGACCTGGGACCAGTGGGTGGCCGAAAAGAAGGCCAAGGCGATCCCCGGCGTGGTCGATTTCGCCAAGGCCGCCAACGCCCGCGGCGTGACCCTGCTGTACATCTCCAACCGCGCGGTTCACCTCAAGGACGCCACCCTCGCCAACCTGCGCGCCGAAGGCCTGCCGGTGGCCGATGACAGCGTCTTCCTCGGCCTGGGCACCGTGGTGGAAGGCTGCGAGCAGGCCGGCAGCGAAAAGAACTGCCGCCGCCGCCTGGCCGGCCAGAAGTACCGCGTGCTGATGCAGTTCGGCGACCAGCTGGGCGATTTCGTCGAAGTCACCGCCAACACCAACGATGGCCGCGACGCACTGCTGCAGCAGTACCACGACTGGTTCGGCGAGCGCTGGTGGATGCTGCCCAACCCGACCTACGGCGGCTTCGAGCCGGCGCAGTTCAACAACGATTACAGCCAGTCGCGCCAGGCCCGCCACGATGCCAAGCGCGCTGCGCTGGACTACGCGCCGTGAGCCGGGCACCGCTGCCGCTGCGCGATGATGAACGCCTGATCGTCGCGCTGGACGTGCCGGGACGCGATGAGGCGCTGGCGTGGGTGGACCGGCTGGGCGACAGCGTGTCGTTCTACAAGATCGGCATGGAACTGCTGGCGTCCGGCGAGTACTTCCAGGTGCTTGATGCGCTCGCCACGCGCGACAAGCGCGTCTTCGTCGACCTGAAGTTCTTCGATATCCCCGCCACCGCCGCCGCGGTGATCAAGCGGCTGTCGCAGTGGCCGGTGAGCTACGCCACCATCCACGGCTGGCACCCGGCGATGATGGAGGCCTGCGCCGCCGCCAACGGCAGCGACATGCGCCTGCTGGCGGTGACCGTGCTGACCTCGATGGGCCAGGACGATCTGCGTGGCATGGGCATCGACCGGGCGCCGGTGGACGTGGTGGTCGAGCGCGCGCTGGCCGCCCGGGCGGCCGGCATCGACGGCGTCATCGCCTCCGGCCAGGAAGCCGCACCGATCCGCGCGGCTACCGGGCCGGGTTTCTCCATTGTCTGCCCCGGCATCCGCCCGGGTGGCCCGGTGGGCGATGACCAGAAGCGCACTGTAGGCGTTGCCCAGGCGTTCGCCGATGGCGCCGATGCCATCGTGGTGGGCCGGCCGATCCGCCAGGCGACCGACCCGCGCGCCGCCGCGCTGGCGATCCAGGCCGAAATCGCCTCGGTCCTGCGCTGATCCCCGCACAGTGCCGGCGCTCCGTGTGCCGGCACCGACGCGTTCTTTGGTGCCGGAACCGCGTCTCGTTGTCGTGTTGCGCACGGTTGCAGAAGTGAATCCATCAATCGCTGCCGGGTCGCTGGCCACAGCGAAGTGAGAAGCGTCGCCCAGTCTGTCTCCCGCCTTTGCCGTCGAATCGATCCCGGCACGTGCCCTCCCGGCCGTGTCGTCCGCTTCTTCATCACTGCAAAGGAGTTGCAGCATGCACATGCGTTACCGCGCGGCCGTGGCCGCTCTCGTCGTCATGGCCACGGTGTCCGCCCCGGCGCTGGCCACCCCGCCGCTGGACGGACACAGCCCCAGGATCATCGGCGGCATCGATGCCGAGCCCGGGCAGTACCCCTTCATGGTCAGCCTGCAGCAGCTTGCCCGGGGCGAGTCCGACCACGCGCGTCACTGGTGTGGCGCCACCCTGATCTCGCCGTCCTGGGTGCTGACCGCCGCGCACTGCGTGGAAGATGCGCTGCCGCGTGACTACGCGGTGCTGGCCGGCAAGACCACGCTGGATACCACCGGGCGCCGGCGGGTGTCCAACATCAAGGCCATCCACGTTCACCCGGCCTACGACAGCAGAGCCCTGGTCAACGACATCGCGCTGATCCAGCTGCGCCGCCCGATCGCCAAGGGCCAGTTCGCGGTGCCGCTGCTCGGCGGTGACACCGGCTACCTGCGCCGTGGTCGCCGCTTTACCGTGATCGGCTGGGGCGACACCGGCCTGGAAGGACCGGCGGGCGCGCCGACCGTCCTGCAGACCGTGCAGACGCCTTATGTCCCGTTCCGTGAGTGCCGCAACGCCTATCCCAACCTGCAGGCGGGCAAGGTGCTCTGCGCTGGCGAAGAAGGCATCGACAGCTGTCAGGGCGACTCGGGCGGTCCGCTGCTGGTGCAGCGCGAGGGCCGGTGGACGGTTCTCGGGACCGTCAGTTGGGGCGTGGGTTGCGCGCAGGCCGGCTATCCAGGCGTATATGCACGGCTGTCGGACGGGCACATGGCCGACTTCATCCGGGCGACCTGGACCCACGACTAGACCCTGTCGGGCACGGGCACCGCGCCGGTCCCGGCCGGTGTCCGTTCGTTTTCCTTGTTTTTCAATGACCTGCGGCCTCCTATGGTGGCGCCGCAAGGGCCCGGCTTGCCGCTGCAGGGCCGCAGGCCGCAAGATGCGGACCGGTCCGGGGAGTCCGAATTCATGTCCATGCCGTTGATGCCAGGGCGTTGTCGAGAGTGGGTACTGGCGCTGTCGTTCTGCGGCCTGGTGCTGCTCAGTGCGTGCAAGCGCGATCAGATCGATCCGGATGCGCCAGCCGCCGAACCGGTGGCGGCCCTGCGCCAGCTTGCCCGCCTCGTCGCCGACAATGACCTGGTCGGCTACGCGCAGGCGTCGGTGCCGCCGGCCCAGTACGACCGCCTGCAGGCGGCCTGGGCCCAGGGACGCAGCCGCTGGCCGCTGACCGAACTGCCGCTGGATGGTCAGTTCCTGCCGATGATGGCCGCGCTGTCACGGCCGGACGCGCCGCAGCGCCTGCAGCGCGCCTTCGACGCGCAGATTGCCGGCCAGGCCACGGGGGTGCGCCAGGCGGCGCATTCGATGGGACTGTTCGGTGTGCAGTACCTGCGCAACCAGAGCGACTACAGCGAAACCGAGCGCGCCCACTACACCCAGGTGGTCGACGCGCTCAGCCGCTGGGCGGCCGCCGCCCCGCTGACCGACAAACAGCGCGCCCGCACCACCATCACCCTGCTGACGGCCACGGCGCGGACCGCCGCGCTGTCCACCGAGGAACAACTGCAGGCCGCGGGCATGGAAGGTTCGCTGCGCCGGCTGGGACCGTTCGCCAAGGCCTTCAAAACCGCGCTGGCCAGTTACGGCCTGTCGCTGGACACGGCGCTGACCGAACTGCGCGGCGAACTGGTGTCCCAGCAGGGCGATACCGCCGTGGTGCGGATCCAGTACCCGCTGGCGGGCGAACAGATCGACGCACAGGTGCGCATGACCCGTCGCGAGGGCCACTGGTACGTGACGCGGACGCTCGAAGACACCGACGCGCTGCTGCGGGCCGCCGAGGCCGCACAAGCTGAACATGACGCCGCCAAGGCGGCTGAAGCAGAGGCGGCCGCTGCGGTCAAGGACGATGCTTCCGCACCGGCTAAGCCATAATGAAGCCGATGCCGAACCAGAATCCCCTGCCTTTCCCCGGCGAAGAGCCGCCCAAGACGCCGGACGCACCGTCCGCGTCGCCCGACACCGCGCCCGTTGCCGGCATTCCGGCCGAGCCCGGCGAGGCGCCGGCTGCGGCCGACCCGGCGGCAACCGCGCCGTCCGCCATCGTGCCCGGAACCCGTGCCCCGGTGGGCCGCCGCCCGTGGTGGGCGCGCCTGCTGGGCCGGCTGGTCGAGCCGTGGCTGTCGCTGAAGATCGAACCGGAACATCCCGGCCAGTACAACGACGGCCGCCCGGTGGTCTATGTGCTGGAAGACTACGGGCTGTCCAACGCGCTGATCCTGGACAAGGCCTGCCGTGAAGCCGGCCTGCCCTCGCCGCTGGTGCCCATCGCCGGCGACCCGACCGGGCGCCGGCGTGCCTACCTGGCGCTGTCCCGCCGCAGCAGCAGCAACTCGCTGATTCCCGAGCAGCGCGGCGCCAAGACCCATTCGGATTCGCTGGCCAAGGTGCTGCAGGCCCATCGCGCACGCGATGAGCTGGACGTGCACCTGGTGCCGGTGTCGATCTTCGTCGGACGTGCGCCGGACAAGCAGAGCGGCTGGTTCGCCGTGCTGTTCTCGGAAAACTGGGCACTGGTGGGCCGGTTCCGTCGCCTGCTGGCCGTGCTGCTCAACGGCCGCAGCACCATCGTGCGCTTCGCGCCGCCGATTTCCCTGCGCACCACCGTGGACGAGGGGCTGGACCCCGAGCGCACCGTGCGCAAGCTGCAGCGGGTGCTGCGCACGCACTTCCGCCGTATCCGTGAATCGGTGATCGGTCCGGATCTGTCCACCCGCCGCCTGCTGGTGGACAAGGTGCTCGATGCCGACACCGTGCGCGAGGCGATCGCCTCGCAGGCCAAGCGCGACAACTCCAAGCCGGCCGATGCCTGGAAGAAGGCGCATGCCTACGCCTGGGAAATCGCCGCGGACTATTCCAGCCCGGTGGTGCGCTCGGCGAGCTTCATGCTCAGCCACGTCTGGAACCGCATCTATGCCGGCGTGCTGGTCCATCACCTGGACAAGTTCAAGGCGGCCGCGCCCGGGCACGAAGTGGTCTACGTGCCCAGCCACCGCAGCCACATGGACTACCTGCTGCTGTCCTACCTGCTGTACGACCGTGGCATTGTGCCGCCGCACATCGTGGCCGGCATCAACCTGAACCTGCCGGTGGTGGGCACGCTGCTGCGCAAGGGAGGCGCGTTCTTCATCCGCCGCTCCATCCGCGGCAACGCGCTGTACTCGGCGGTGCTCAGCGAGTACGTGGCGCAGCTGGTGGCGGGTGGCTACTCGATCGAGTACTTCGTCGAGGGTGGCCGCTCGCGAACCGGTCGCCTGCTGCAGCCCAAGGGCGGCATGATCTCGATGACGCTGCGCGCGTTCCTGCGCCAGCCGCGCAAGCCGGTGCTGTTCCAGCCGGTCTACATCGGCTACGAAAAGCTGATGGAAGGCGGCAGCTACCTGGATGAGCTGTCCGGGCGGCCCAAGGAAAAGGAATCGATCTGGCAGCTGCTGTGGTCCATTCCCAAGGTGCTCAAGCAGAACTACGGCCAGGTCGTGGTGAACTTCGGCGAGCCGATCGCGCTCAACGACGTGCTGGCCCAGCAGGCGCCGGAGTGGAATGGGCAGCCGGTCGGCGAAGACGAGAAGCCGTCGTGGCTGTCGGGCACGGTCGACCACCTGGCCGAACGCATCCAGGTGCATATCAACGGCGCCGCCGACGTCAATCCGATCAACCTGCTGGCGCTGGCGCTGCTGTCCACGCCCAAGCATGCGATGGGCGAGGCCGACCTGATCGCGCAGATCGAGCTGTGCAAAACCCTGCTGGTGGAGATGCCGTACTCCGATCGCGTGACGGTGACCCCGCACTCGCCGGAGCGGATCATCGCCCATGCCGAGGAAATCAACGTCCTGACCCGCATCAAGCACCCGCTCGGTGATGTGCTCAGCGTCAGCGGCGATACGGCAGTGCTGCTCAGCTACTTCCGCAACAACGTGCTGCACCTGTTCACGGCCTCGTCGTGGGTGGCGTGCTGCTTCCAGAACAACCGTCGCATGAGCCGTACCGGCCTGGTGCAGCTGGGCCGCACGGTGTACCCGTTCCTGCAGGCCGAGCTGTTCCTGCCGTGGAGCGAGGACGAGTTCGCCCAGCGCATCGAGCAGACCATCAACGTGTTCGTGCGCGAGGGCCTGCTGCAGAACGTCAATGACGACGACGGCGGCATCCTGGCGCGCAACACCGGACAGACCGACGAAGTCTTCCGTCTGCGTGCCATCGGCCACTCGCTGCAGCAGGCGTTCGAGCGCTATTACATCGCCATCTCGGTGCTGGTGAAGAATGGCCCGGGCACGCTCGGCGCGGCCGAGCTGGAAAGCCTGTGCCAGCAGGCCGCGCAGCGCCTGAGCCTGCTGTATGCGCCGGCCGCGCCGGAGTTCTTCGACCGCACGCTGTTCCGCGGCTTCATCCAGAAGCTGCGAGAGCTGCGGCTGGTATGGCCGGACGAGAACAGCAAGCTGCTGTTCGACGACCGCCTGGATGCCTGGGCCAAAGACGCCAAGTTCATCCTCGGCCGCGAGCTGCGCCACACCATCGAGCGGGTCAGCCCGGAGGCGGCCAAGCCGGATGAGCCGGTGGCACAGGACTGAGGCAGCCGGCAGGAAGGGCAGCCGACCAACGGTCGGCTCGCCGGGTGCGGGTGTTATGCCGGTTCGTCGGGAATCAGCATGTTTTCCAGTCTGGCGATGCAGTCCTTGAGCTGCAGCTTGCGCCGCTTCAGGCGCTTGGCGTCCAGCTCGTCTTCGCCATTGGCGGCCATGTGCAGGATCTGTTCGTCGAGCGCACGGTGCTCCTGCCGGAGCATGGCAAGACGGGTACTGATCTCGGTGGGCGTCAGGGTATCCACGGCCATTGAGCATACACATCCACGATGATGCCCGGGAGTGAACGCAGTCACCTCCCGGTGGCGATGGGGGCGGCGGCGAGCCGGTAGAATGACCGTCATGAGCGCCGTCCTGCCCTTGCCCGATCCCGTCCTGCGCGCCCGCGATCCGCGTGCGGCCGAGGCGGACCAGGACAGGCTGGCGCGGCGGCTGCGCCGCCAGGTCGGCCAGGCCATCGGCGACTTCGGCATGATCGAGGCCGGCGACCGGGTGATGGTCTGCCTGTCCGGCGGGAAGGACAGCTACACCCTGCTGGACCTGCTGCTGCAGTTGCAGAAAAAGGCGCCGGTGGATTTCGAGCTGGTGGCCGTCAACCTGGACCAGAAGCAGCCCGGTTTTCCCACCGACGTGCTGCCCGGCTACCTGCGCTCGATCGGCGTGCCGTTCCAGATCATCGAGCAGGACACCTACTCGGTGGTGACCCGGGTCATCCCGGAAGGGCGCACGATGTGCTCGCTGTGTTCGCGGCTGCGGCGCGGTGCCCTGTACCGCCATGCGGCCGAGCATGGCTTCACCAAGATTGCCCTGGGCCACCATCGCGACGACAGCGTGGCCACGTTTTTCCTGAACCTGTTCCACCACGCCAAGCTGTCGGCGATGCCGCCCAAACTGCGCAGCGACGATGGCGCGCATGTGGTGATCCGTCCGCTGGCCTACGTCAGCGAACAGGACATTGCCCGCTACGCGCAGGCACGCGCGTTCCCGATCATCCCGTGCACGCTGTGCGGCAGCCAGGACACCCTGCAACGCCGCCAGGTCGCGCAGATGCTGCAGGGCTGGGAGCAGGCGCACCCGGGCCGGATCGACCAGATCGCGCGCGCGCTGGGCAACATCCATCCGTCGCAGCTGGCTGATCCGGCCCTGTTCGATTTCCTGTCGCTGGGGCGCACGCAGGACGCCCCGCGGGCCGCCCCGGGCGGGTGGCCCACCCCCGATGACGCCGGCGAGGTACCGCCGCCGGCCTAGCCGGTGCACCGCGCCTTGCGTTCCTTCCACGCTCTCATTCCGGACTTCCATGTTCTTTCGCAACCTGACGCTGTTCCGCTTCCCGACCACCACCGATTTCTCCGAGGTCGACACCCTGCTGCCGCAGGCCCTGCTCAAGCCGGTGGGTCCGCTTGAAATGACCTCGCGCGGTTTCATCTCGCCATTCGGCCGCGAAGAAAAGGCCGTGTTCTCCCATCGCATCGGCGATGCCCTGTGGCTGACCGTGGGCGGTGAAGACAAGATCCTGCCTGGCGCGGTGGTCAACGATCTGCTGGCGCGCAAGCTCGAGGAAATCGAGGAGAAGGAAGGCCGCAAGCCCGGTGGCCGCGAGCGCAAGCGCATGAAGGACGACCTGCTGCATGAACTGATGCCGCGCGCCTTCATCAAGAGCTCGCGTACCGATGCGCTGATCGACCTGGCGCACGGCTATGTGGCCGTGGACAGTTCCAGCCGCAAGACCGGCGAGAACGTGATGTCCGACATCCGCGGCCTGCTCGGCAGCTTCCCGGCGATGCCGCTGAACGCCGAAGTGGCGCCACGCTCGATCCTGACCGGCTGGATCGCCGGCGAGGCGCTGCCGACCGGCCTGAGCCTGGGCGAAGAATGCGAGATGAAGGACCCGGCCGAGGGCGGCGCCGTGGTCAAGTGCCAGCACCAGGAACTGCGCTGCGACGAGATCGACAAGCACCTGGACGCCGGCAAGCAGGTCACCAAGCTGGCCCTGGTGTTCGAGGACAATCTGTCCTTCGTGCTGGGCGATGACCTGATCGTGCGCAAGCTGAAGTTCCTGGACGGTGCGCTGGACCAGCTCGAGCACGCCGACGACGACGGCCGCCGTGCCGAACTGGACGCACGGTTTGCCCTGCAGAGCGGCGAAGTCCGTCGCCTGTTCCTGCTGCTGGAAGAGGCGTTCAAGCTCAGCAAGGCGGATTGACGCCAGGTGCGGACCGGAGCGGGGCAGCGTCCCCGCTCCGCCCCCGCTACCCCGCAGTCATCTGCGGCGCGCGGGCAGCGCTATGCTGTTGCCATGTCCGGACTCCTCCGCCGCCTGATCTCGCCGGCTGCCCCCATCCTGCAGCGCGACACGGTACGACTGCGCCTGGAAGATGCGGAGATCGATGTACTGCGCGTGCGCGATCCGCGGGCGCGTCGCATCAAACTCAGCGTGGACGAGCGCGGCGTACGCCTGACCCTGCCGCCGCGCGCCAGCCTGGTGATGGGCGAGCGCTTCCTGGAGCAGCACCGCGACTGGCTGTCCACGCAGCTACGCAGCTACCAGGCGCACAACCTGCCGCCCCCGCTGGTGATCGGTGAGCCCGGCCAGCTGCCTCTGCGTGGCGAACTGGTCGCGCTGCGCTGGGCGAGCGGCCGCTTCGCCCATCTCGAGCGCGACGCGGCGGGCCTGGTGATGCATTGGCCCGCGCGCGGCAACGAGGCCACCCTGCGACGCAGCCTGCGCGAGTTCTACGAAGCCCAGACCCGTGCCGACGTGGGCCAGTGGCTGCCCCGATACCTGCCCGGTCTGCCGCGCGCGCCGGCACGGTTGCGGCTCAAGGTGATGTCGTCGCAATGGGGTTCGCTGGCACCGGACGGCAGCATGGCGCTGGACCTGGCGCTGGTACTGGGGCGTCCCTCGGCGTTCGAATACGTGCTGGTCCACGAGCTGTGCCACCTGATCCAGCCCAACCATTCACCGGCGTTCTGGGCAGAGGTGGAAAAGCGGTTCCCGGCCTGGCAGGACGAGCGCGACTACTTCCAGCGCGAAGGCCGCCGGCTCAAGGCAATGCTCCGTCAATTGCTGTAATGCCGGCCGTTCACGCGCGGGCGCGCAACGCCGCCGCCTGCGCCCAGCGTTCGGCCACGCGCGGTGCGGTGATGCACACGGCCTGGTCGGTCACTGTGGTTACCGCGCGCTCAAGCAGCTGGATGTCGGCTTCGTGCTGGCGTGCGACGTGCGGGTCCTCGAAGAAGATCGCCCGCTGGCAGTGGCCTTCCAGCACGCGGTCGGCAATCTGCGCGTCGCCGCCCATCGGGCCGCTCTGGTAGCGCTCCACCCACGCCTGGTCCTGCGGCCAGCCCCGGCTCCAGGCCAGCGCGTTGAGGCGCTGGCCGGTGGTGCCGGTGCCGATCCGGGTACGGAACCGCGAGAGCACGTCGAAATGCTCAGCGGCGAAGGCCAGCATGGCCGGCTTCATCGCGTCGTGCGCGATCAGCGCCAGGGTCTGGTGTTCGAAGGCGTGCAGATCATCGGCGCCCCGGTCCGCGGCGAGCCCGGCATGCACGCGCTCGATCTCGATCCAGTCACGTGCGGTGGCCACGGTGGAGATGAAAGGCTTGCCGTGGATCACACACTGGCGTTTGAGCGCGGTGGCTTCGGGAAAGATCGAGGAGGGATCGACCGGGTCCATCAGGTAGATCGCCCCGTCCAGCGTGCGTTCCGGTGTCCCCATCCCGACCACTTCGGCCACCAGTTTCATCAGACCGCCCTCGCGCCCGTTCGGATAACGCCGCAGCGGCGCGAAATCCTGCAGGAATCCCAGTCGCTGGATCGCATCGTAGGTACGCCCGACCGCATGCAGTTCCACCCCCAGTTCGCGCAGGCCGCGGTCGCTGGCGCGCAGCCAGCGGAACAGCGCGGCGTGCTTGTCGTGATGGTGCAGGCGGTTGGCGGCCAGGCCGATGCGCATGGTGGGCATCCAGCAGAAGGAGGAGGCCGCAGTGTAATGCGATCGCATGTCAGGGGTGCGCCCGCTTGAATGCGACGGCGCCGCAGCGCATCACGTGCGTGGCGTCACGCACACAGGGGTTTGCAACAAGTTTCATTGCTGCAGCGGGTGCAATCGCTAGGGTGAGTCGGGTGCAGCGCAGCGCCTGTCGTCAATGACGTCGACAGGCCGCGCGGGGCGATGTTCCGGTGGCGGTGAGGGTGGGCGCACCTTGCAGGACGGCCCGCCATTCGACGCTGCCCGGGCCGCATTGCCGTTGGCGACCATGATGCAGGGGGGCAGAACCAATGATCACCACGGAACAACGGCCTGGACAGGAGGCGTCCGCGCCGGAGGACGGTCAGCGGGCGCTGCGCGGGCAGGTGGCCTGGCTGCCGCTGCCCGGCGGGCTGGTGGCCGGTGCACAGGTGACGGTGGACCCGATCGCCGCGTCCGGCTCCCTGCTGCGCTGGGCCATTCCGCTGCTGCTGATGGTGCTGGTCCTGCTGTTGATGCACGCCTATGGCTACTGGCGGCTGCACCGCGAGGCCGGCGAACGCCACCGCGCCGAGCGGCGCCTGCAGGAAGTGTGCGCCACGCTGCCGGCGGTGGTGTACCAGGCCCATCGCGGGCGCGACGGTGTGCTGTCGTTTCCCTACATCACCGGGGACATGTACTCGCTGTTCGGGCTGTCGGCCGAGGTGGCGATGGCCGACGAGTCGCGCCTGTTCGCCACGGTCCACCCGGACGACCAGGCGCATCTGCGGCGCAGCGTGGAGGTGTCTGCCACGCATCTGACGGTGATCGATGTCGAATTCAGGGCCTGCGGGCCGCAGGGCTGGCGCTGGGTGCGGTCGCGCGGCCAGCCGATGGCCGCCGACGACGACAGCGTCAAATGGAGCGGTTACTGGATCGATGTCACCGCCTCGCACGAGCAGGCCACCGCGCTGGCCGCCGCGCGCCGCGACGCCGAGGCCGCCGCCGCGGCCAAAGCGAACTTCCTGGCCACCATGAGCCACGAGATACGCACCCCGATGAGCGGCATGCTGGGCATGCTCGAGGTGCTTGAAGACACCGGATTGGACGAGGAACAATGCGCGCTGCTGGCCACCGTGCACGACGCCGCCAGCCTGCTGCGGCAGATCCTCGACGACGTGCTGGACTACTCGCGCATCGACGCCGGTGCCCTGCCACTGGAAGCCACGCCGATCACGCTGCCCGGCATCATCGGCAATGTGCAGCGCCTGCTGTCGCCGATGGCGGCCAACAAGGGGCTGTGGCTGCGCTCCCGGATCGACCCGCGGGTGGCGGCCGGCCATTGCGGCGACGGCGTGCGCCTGCGCCAGATCCTGTTCAACCTGCTGAGCAATGCGCTGAAGTTCACCGCGCACGGGGGAGTGCGGATCGAACTGGACGTGCGCGCGGATGAGGGGGACCGGCAGCGCCTGTGCCTGGCGGTGATCGATACGGGCATCGGCGTATCGGCCGACCAGCAGGCGGTGCTGTTCAGTCCGTTCACCCAGGCCGAGGCCTCGATCGGGCGCCGCTATGGCGGCAGCGGGCTGGGACTGAGCATCTGCCGTGGGCTGGCCGGGCTGATGGACGGCGATCTGCGCATGCACAGCTCACCCGGGCAGGGCACGCGGATGGAACTGGAACTCACGCTGCCGATCGCGATCGCTCCAGGCGCTGTAGCCGCCCGCGACGCCGACGCGGCGCAGCCGGTGTTCGCGCCCGGCCTGCAGGTGCTGGTGGCCGAGGACGATCCCATCCACCAGGCGCTGATGGCCTGGCGGCTGCGTCAGCTGGGCCTGGGCCACACGATGGCCGCGCAGGGCGAAGAAGCGCTGCGCCTGATGCAGGGCCGCGCATTCGACCTGGTGATCACCGATTGCCAGATGCCGGTGATGGACGGATATGCGCTGGCCAGTGCGATCCGGCGCACCGAGCGTGCGTCCGGCGCGGTGCCGGTGCCGATCGTGGGCCTCACCGCCAGCGTACAGGCGCAGACGCAGCAGCGGTGCCAGCAGGCCGGCATGGACCGGATGCTGACCAAGCCGATCACCCTGGAGGCCCTGCGCGAACACCTGGCGGCGTTGTTGACGACGACCGGGGACATGGCCGCCGCGGTCGACCCGGTGCCGTGCGTGCAGGCGCTGGGACGGCAACTGGGGTCGGTCGCTACCGCGCGTGAGGTGCTGACGCTGATGCAGACCACCACCCAGGCCGACCTGTCCGGGTTGATCCGGGCCACGGCCGGCGGCGACGCCCAGGCCGTCAACGCGTGCCTGCATCGCATGGCAGGGGGGCTGGGTGTGGTCGGCGCCCGCCGGCTGGGCAAGCAGGCGCGCGGGCTGATGCGGGCGCTGGAAGAGGCTCCGCTGGTGGACAGCCGCGCCGGGCTGGACCGGTTCAGCGCCGGGGTGGAGCGCTACCTGGCCGGGCTGCGGGGGGTGGAGTTTTCGTAATAGTTGCATGGTGTCGGATTCGGCCCTGACCGACAGTGGCGCGGTGATCCCCCGCCCTGGAGTACCTGCCATGACCCCGATCCCTTCCGCTGCCATCCCGGTGCCGCGCGCAGTGGGCGACCGCACCACCCGCCTGCGCACCCTGGCGGGCGTGCTGCGGCAGGCGCCCGCGTCCGACGCGGAGCTGCTGCTGGCCGGATTGGCCCGCATGCTGGAGGCGCACATGGGGGGCAGCCACGACGACGCGGTCAGCAATGCGCGTATCCGCGCCCAGCTGGACAACATCCAGCTGCTGATGGCGCTGGAGATCGAACGCGCGGGCATCGACCCGCAGGCCGCCCGCGCCGCCTGATCCCACGACGCGTCAGGCGGTAACGAGCTGGACGATGCTGGCGGCCGCGTCGCGGCCCTCGGCCACGGCGGTCACCACCAGATCGGCACCGCGCACCGCATCGCCACCGGCGAACAGGCGCGGGTGGGCGGTCTGGAACGGCAACCGGCCGGCACCACCGGCCACGATGCGGCCGTTCTGGCCCGCTTCCACCCCGTGCGCGGCCAGCCAGGCCGGTGTGCTGGGCGAGAAGCCGAAGGCGATGATCACCACGTCCGCTTCCAGCAGGGATTCGCTGCCGTCGATCGGCACCGCGTTGCGGCGGCCCTGCGCGTCGGGCTCGCCGAGCTGGGTTTCCACCACCATCACCCCGATCACCTCGTCGTCGGCACCGGCTTCGATCGACAACGGCTGGCGGTTGAACAGGAAGCGCACGCCTTCCTCGCGCGCGTTGGCGACTTCGCGCGCCGAGCCGGGCATGTTGGCCTCGTCGCGACGGTAGGCACAGGTCACCTTGGCCGCGCCCAGGCGCACCGCGCTGCGGACGCAGTCCATGCCGGTGTCGCCACCGCCGAGCACCACCACCCGCTTGCCCTCCAGGTCCGGCAGGGCGATCTGGTCCTCCCAGCCGGCAATGGGCCGGCCATGCGCGTCGCTGCCACCGACAATGCGGCTGTTCTGTACCAGGAACGGCAGCGCCGGCAGCACGCCCTTGAGGTCCTGCCCGAGCAGGCCACCATCGGTGTAGCGGTAGGCACCGGTGCCGATGAACACCGCGTCATACTCAGCCAGCAGCTGATCCACGCTGATGTCGCGGCCGATCTCCACGCCCAGCCGGAACTGCACGCCCATGCCTTCCAGTACGTTGCGGCGGCGGCTGATCACCGCCTTGTCCAGCTTGAAACTGGGGATGCCGAACTGCAGCAGCCCGCCGATCTGTTCATAGCGGTCGTACACCACGGCCTGCACGCCGGCATGGGCCAGCTTGTCGGCACAGGCCAGGCCGGCCGGGCCGGCACCGATCACCGCCACGCGCCTGCCGGTGGCCTCCACCGCGCTCAGGTCCGGGCGCCAGCCGGTGGCCAGGGCCGTGTCGACGATGTACTTCTCCACCGCGCCGATGGTCACCGCGCCGAACTCCTCCAGCGTGCAGCTGCCTTCGCACAGGCGGTCCTGCGGACACACCCGGCCGCACACTTCCGGCAGCGGGTTGGTGGAATGGCACAGCGTGGCCGCTTCATGGATGCGGTTTTCCTGCACCAGCTGCAGCCACTGCGGGATGGCGTTGTGGACCGGACACTTCCAGCTGCAGTACGGGTTGCCGCAGTCCAGGCAGCGGCCGGCCTGGAACTGGGCGTCTTCTTTGCCAAATTTGCCGTACAGCTCACCCCAGTCGCCGGAGGTGCGCAGTTCCACCGGAATGCGCTGCGGCATGGTCCGGGGCAGGTCGAGGAACTGGAAGGCGTGCTTGCGGCTCATGGCGTGCTCGGATGTTTGGTCGAGATTGCCGGGCAGAGCCCGGCACTACGGGGCACCACGCGACGCATCACGCGGCGCGGCGCAGCGAGTCGGTCAGCGATTCGATGCTGGCCGCCTTGGGTTTGACCAGCCAGAACTTGCCGACGTAATCGCGGAATTCGTCGAGGATCTGCTGCGCCCAGATGCTGCCGGTAAGCTCGCGGTGGCGGCTGATCAGCGTATGCAGGTGCTGGCGATGGTTCTCGAAGCCCTCGGCGGAGATGCGGTGGATGTCGATCAGCTCGTGGTTGTAGCGGTCCACGAAGTCGCGGTCGATATCCAGCACGTAGGCCAGGCCGCCGGTGAAACCGGCACCGAAGTTGAGCCCGACCTTGCCCAGCACCAGCACGATGCCGTCGGTCATGTACTCGCAGCAGTGGTCGCCGGCGCCTTCGATCACCGCCAGCGCACCGGAATTGCGCACGCCGAAGCGTTCGCCGGCGCGACCGGCCGCGAACAGTTCGCCGCCGGTGGCGCCGTACAGGCAGGTGTTGCCGATGATGGCGGTGTTGCGTGCCTCGAAGCGTGCGCCACGCGGCGGGCGCACCACCAGCCGGCCGCCGGCCATGCCCTTGCCGACGTAATCGTTGGCTTCGCCTTCCACTTCCAGCTGCAGGCCGCCCACGTTGAACGCGCCGAAGCTCTGCCCGGCGGTGCCGCGGAAGCGCAGCGTCAGCGGCGCATCGCTCATGCCCTGGTTGCCGTGCGCGCGGGCGATCGCGCCCGACAGGCGGGTGCCGATCGAACGGTCCGTGTTGTGGATCAGGAAGCGGTGCTCGCCACCGAGCTTGCCGGCGATCGCAGGCGCCAGCAGCCCATCCATCTGCGTGGCCAGGCTGTCCGGTGACTCGTACAGGCGCTGGGCGGCACAATGGCTGCCGGCGTACTGCGCCGGGTTGAGCAGGCGCGACAGGTCGACCTTGACGCCCGGGCGCGGCGCGACCGCCAGTTGCTGCAGCAGGTCGGTGCGGCCCACGATCTCATCCAGCGAGCGCACGCCCAGGTAGGACAGCCAGCCGCGCACTTCCTCGGCCAGCAGCCGGAAGAAGTTCTCCACGCGCTCGGGCAGGCCGGTGAAGTACTGCGCGCGCAGGCGTTCGTCCTGGGTCGCCACGCCGGTGGCGCAGTTGTTGAGGTGGCAGATGCGCAGGTATTTGCAGCCCAGCACGATCATCGGCGCGGTGCCGAAGCCGAAGCTGTCCGCGCCAAGCAAGGCGGCCTTGATCACGTCCAGGCCCGTCTTCAGCCCACCGTCGGTCTGCAGCAGAGTGCGCCCGCGCAGGTCGTTGGCGACCAGCGCCTGGTGCGATTCGGCCACGCCCAGTTCCCACGGCACACCGGCGTAGCGGATCGAGCTGACCGGGCTGGCCCCCGTGCCGCCGTCATGGCCGGACACGGTGATCAGGTCGGCGCCGGCCTTGACCACGCCGGCGGCGATCGTGCCGACGCCGGCATGGCTGACCAGCTTCACCGAGACCAGCGCCTGCGGGTTGACCTGCTTGAGGTCGTAGATCAGCTGGGCCAGGTCTTCGATGGAGTAGATGTCGTGGTGCGGCGGCGGCGAGATCAGCCCGATGCCCGGCCTGGCGTAACGCAGCCGCGCGATCAGCTCGTTGACCTTGTGACCGGGCAGCTGGCCGCCTTCGCCGGGCTTGGCGCCCTGGGCGACCTTGATCTGCAGCACTTCGGCATTGACCAGGTATTCGGCGGTGACGCCGAAGCGGCCCGACGCGACCTGCTTGATCTTGCTGCGCTTGTCGGTGCCGTAGCGCACCGGGTCTTCGCCGCCTTCGCCGGAATTGCTGCGGCCGCCGAGCCGGTTCATGGCGATCGCCAATGCCTCATGCGCCTCCGGCGACAGCGCGCCCAGGCTGATGGCGGCGGTATCGAAGCGGCGGAACAGGTCTTCGGCCGGAGCCACTTCCTCCAGCGGCGTCGGGGTGGGCGCGGCCTTGAGCTGCAGCAGGTCGCGCAGCGCGGAGACCGGGCGGCCGTGCACGGCCTCGCAGTAGCGTTGCCAGTCGGCGGCGTCGCCGCTGCGCGCCGCGCGCTGCAGGGTCATGACCACGTCGGGGTTGTACATGTGGTACTCGCCGCCGTGCACGTACTTGAGCACGCCGCCCACGTCCGGGCGCAGCAGGTCGTTCCACGCGCGCACGGTGAGTTCGCGCGCTTCCTGGTCCAGGCGGTCGAAGCCGACGCCGGCCACGCGCGAAGCGGTATCCGGGAAGCACAGGTCAACCACGTCGTCGTCGAGGCCGACGATCTCGAACAACTGCGCGCCGCGGTAGCTGGCCACCGTACAGATGCCCATCTTCGAGATGATCTTGGACAGGCCCTTGTAGATGCCCTTGCGGTAGCGGCGGCCGATCTGCGACTGCTCGCCGCCCTTGCTGAGCTGCAGGATGCCACGCCGGCCCAGATCGAACAGGGTCTGGTAGGCCAGGTACGGGTACACCGCGGTGGCGCCGAACCCGAGCAGGCAGGCCATGTGGTGCGCATCGCGTGCGGTGCCGGTTTCCAGGATCAGGTTGACGTCGCAGCGCAGCCCGGCATTGGACAGGTGGTGGTGCACCGCACTCGTCGCCAGCAGGGCATGCACCATCGGCCGGTCGGCCACCGGGTAGCGGTCGCTCAGCAGCAGCATCACGATGCCATCGCGCGCGGCGGCTTCGGCCTCGGCGCAGATGCGCTCGATGCCGGCCTTCAGGCCTTCGTCCAGGCTGTAGGAGAGATCGATCAGGCGGTTCTTCTCGACGTACTGCTCCATCTTCATCAGCTGGCGCAGCTTGCGCTGGCTGAGCACCGGCGAGTTGAGGATGACGTGGTTCACCGTCTCCGCGCCGGCATGGAAGATGTTGGTCTCCTTGCCGAGCTGGGTGGACAGCGACATGACGCAGTCTTCGCGCAGCGGGTCGATCGGCGGGTTGGTGACCTGCGCGAACGCCTGGCGGAAATAGTCGTAGAGCGGACGGCTGTGCTGGCTGAGCACCGCCATCGGGGTGTCATCGCCCATCGAGCCGGTGGCTTCCTGCTCGGTTTCGGCCAGTGGCCGCAGGATCTGCTCGACCTCTTCGGTGCTGAGCTGGAACAGTTTGTGGTAGCTGCGCAGCGTGCGCTCGTCGAACGGCTCCTCGACCAGCGACGGATCGATCAACTCGGTCTGCAGGTAGGTCACGCCCTGCTGCAGCCACTGCTTGTACGGCGCGCGGCCACGGTTGATGCGGTCGATGGCGTCCGAATCGAGCAGGTCGCCGCGCTTGAGGTCGATGGCCATCATCTCGCCCGGGCCAAGCTTGCCCTTGCGCACCACGCGTTCGGCCGGCACTTCCCACACGCCCGCTTCGGACGCCACCAGGAAGTGGCGGTCGGAGGTGAGCATCCAGCGGGCCGGACGCAGGCCGTTGCGGTCCAGCGTGCACGCCGCATAGCGGCCGTCGCAGGCCACGATGCCGGCCGGGCCGTCCCACGGCTCGCTGTTGAGGCCATAGAACTCGTAGAACGCGGCCAGGTCGGGGTCCTTGAACTCCAGCGACTGGGTCGCCGGCGGCACCAGGATGCGCAGCGCCTGGATCAGTTCCATGCCGGCGCTGACCATCAGCTCCAGCATGTTGTCCAGGCTCTGCGAGTCCGACCCATGCATGGAGATCACCGGGTCGAACTGGCCGATGTCGAAGCGCGGGGTCTTCCACACCTTGCTGCGCGCCTGCGCCCAGCGCCGGTTGCCTTCAATGGTATTGATCTCGCCGTTGTGGGCGAGCATCCGGAACGGGTGCGCCAGCGGCCAGCGCGGCAGCGTGTTGGTGGAGAAGCGCTGGTGGAACACGACCGCGCTGGAGGCCAGGTCGTTGCGCTGCAGGTCCGGGTAGAAGCGGCTGAGCTTGTCCGGCAGCACCATGCCCTTGTAGCTGATCGCGTTCGGGCTGAGCGTGGTGACGTAGTAGTCGGCGTGGTCGCGCAGCTGCTGTTCGCTGCGGCGGCGGGCCAGGAACAGCGCCAGGGTGAAGGCGGCCTCGTCCTGTCCGGTACCGGCATCGACGAACACCTGTTCGATGCGCGGCAGCGTGTCGCGCGCCAGCTGGCCGCAGACGCTGGCATCGGTGGGCACCACACGCCAGCCGACCGGGGTGCATCCGGCCGCGCGCAACTGTTCTTCCAATATCCCGCGGCAGGTCTGTGCGGCGGCTTCGTCGTGCGGCAGGAACACCACGCCGGCGGCGAAGCGTGGGCCGAGGCTGAGCCCCGCCTCGGCGGCGAGCGCGTTGAGGAAGGTGTCCGGGCGGCGCAGCAACAGGCCGCAGCCGTCGCCGGTGATGCCGTCGGCGGCGACGCCGCCGCGATGGGTCATGCGCGAGAGTGCGGCAATGGCGGTGTCGACCAGCAGCCGTGACGGCTGGTCGTCGAGCTGGGCAACCATGCCGAAACCACAGGCATCGCGCTCATCTTGCGGGTCGTAAAGCCCTTGGCGGTTGCGGGGGGCCATCTCTGCCTCGAAGTCGGGTGAGCGGCGACAGTCGTCCCCGCTCAATCCGTTGAGCGCAAGCGAAGGCACCGGATGACTCGACTAGAGCATAGTTGTTGCAACGCCGCAATACACGGTTGCAGGCGCAACCAAACCCCTGCTTTTCCAGCCTCCAACGCCGCGTGTTCAGCCGCAGCGCAGGCCGCTGATCACGCCTTTTTCGTCCAGTTCGATGTTCAGACGCTCGCCCATGAATTCCATCGTGCTCAGGTCGCTGGGCTTGAGCACGCGCAGCTGTTTGGCACCGGCGTCCTGCTGGGCCTGGCTGCCCACCGCATCGGTGAACGGCTGGCCGACCAGGCTCTGCACCTGGGTGGCGTCGCAGTTGCCGACCGGCGGCGCTTCCAGTGCCTTGCCGGTGGCATCGGCGGGTGCGGCGGCGGCTTCGGCAGCCTGCTGCGCATGCATGCCCACCGCCTCCTGCTCGTCCATCGGCGGCGCTTGGCACGCGCTCAGCACGAGGACGGCGGGGAACAGGGCAGTCGACAGAATCTTCGGACCCACACAGCGCCGCAGGCGGCGGAACGACAAGGACGACATCGGCACTCCAGACATCCAACCGGGAAACGATGGAGCATATCGCCTGGACGGGGGACAGGTGTTGGGGTTGCGTTATTGACGCGCTGCCGCACCGCCAGCGGCGACACTGACCGCCCCGTCCACGAGGCCTGCCATGCCGACCCGAGTCGCCGCTACTCCTGAGAAAACCGCCGCCCGCCAGGCGGGTCTGCGCCACGTCAGCGACGACCAGCCGGGGATCGCCCGGCGCCGGGCGGGAAAAGGGTTCAGCTACCGCGATGCGGACGGGGCGGCGGTCCGTGATGCCGCCACACTGGCCCGGATCCGCGCGCTGGCGATCCCGCCGGCCTATACCGCGGTGTGGATCTGTGCGCAGGCCAATGGCCATTTGCAGGCCACCGGGCGCGATGCACGCGGACGCAAGCAGTACCGGTACCACGCCGACTGGTCGCGGGTACGCGGCGATGGCAAGTTCGACCGGGTGATCGCCTTCGGCATGGCCCTGCCTGCGCTGCGCCGCCGCCTGCGCCGCGATCTGGCGCTGCCCGGATTTCCGCGCGACAAGGTGCTGGCGATCGTGGTCGCTCTGCTGGCCGATACCCTGGTGCGCATCGGCAATGCCGCCTACGCCCGCGACAACCGTTCCTACGGCCTGACCACGCTGCGCAATCACCACCTGGCCCTGGTCAGGGGCGGGCGGGCGCAGATGCGCTTTCGCGGCAAATCCGGCCAGGCCCACGAAGTGGACGTGGACGACCGCCGGCTGGTGCAGCTGATCCGGCGCTGCCAGCAGCTCCCGGGGCAGGCACTGTTCCAGTACCGCGACGACGACGGCAGTGTGCAGCCGGTCGATTCGGGGCAGGTCAACGACTACCTGCACGATGCGATGGGCGAGGACTTCAGTGCCAAGGACTTCCGTACCTGGGGCGGCACCGTGGCCGCGCTGCGCCAGCTGGCAGCCACCGCGCTGCCAGAGCCGTCCAGCGAACGGGCGTTGGCGGCGCTGCAGAACCAGGTGGTGGGCGCGGTGGCGGCGCTGCTGGGCAACACGCCGGCGGTGTGCCGCAAGGCCTATATCGATCCGTGCGTATTCGACGGGTGGCGCGCCGGCCAGTTGAACCGCCTGGCCGGGCTGCGCGGCGACCGCCAGTGGGAGCAGGCGACGCTGCGGTTCCTCAAGGCCGCGCGGCGAAGAGACCGCGCAGGACCGCCGAAACGCTGAGGGCGCGTGCTCAGCCGCAGTAGAGCGCGGTGATGTTGTTGGTACGGCCGGTCTCGATGGTCAGCCGGTCGCCGCCGCTCTGTGCACCGGGTGTGGGATCGGCCGCGCCGCTGGCGGTGGGGCCGCTCCCGGTGCGCTGGCCGCGGATGACTGTGACCTGCAGGCTGTCGCTGTCCACGCGGGCGCGTTCAACTGTGGCGGCCGATGCGGCCAGGCCCACCGCGCCGCGCACCTTGTCCACGTGGCACTGGCCGGAGATCACGCCGTCGATGGGCTGCACCTGCGCCATCGGCGCGCTGCTGCAGGCGGAAAGGGTGGCCACGGCGGCCACCGCGAAGAGGGTGCGATACATGGGAACTCCAGGAAGGGCGATGCCGGACTGCAGCGTGCCTTCGCCGACGTATGCAGCGGATGAACGCATGCACGGTGCGACCACATCGCGCTCACCCTGCCTGGCCGCGCGGTTGGCCACACTGCCTCTGCACTCGAACGCTTTGGCAAAGGAGCCGCAGATGGCCACCCGCACGACCCGAACCCGCCCTTCCGCCCCGCGCAAGACCACCACCGGCAAGACCGCCAAGCCGGCGGCCGAGCGCACGCCCGTGGTCAAGACGGCCACCCGCAAGGCGGCCGCCAAAGACCCGCGAGCGGCACGCGTCGCCGCACGCCAGCGGCGCCTGCAGGACCAGGAGAAGGCCAAGGACGCGCGTGTGGCCAAGCAGGCGGCGAAGCAACAGGTGGCCGGCACACCAGCGAAGAAGACCGGCAGAAAAAAGGCTGCCGGCGACGCCACCCAGGCCGGGACCCGCAGGCAGCCCGAGGCAATGCCCGCCCAGCACCTGGCCAAGCCGGGCAACGAACACGAACTGGACCTGGCGCCGCGGTTCCTGGCGCCGGACTACCGTGGCAGCGGCAAGCTGCAGGGCAAGCGCGCGATCATCACCGGCGCCGATTCCGGTATCGGCCGCGCCGTGGCGGTGCTGTTCGCGCGCGAAGGCGCCGACGTCGCCGTACTGCATCTGGATGAAGCGGCCGACGCGAAGGTCACCCGCCAGCACGTGGAAGCCGAAGGCGGCCGCTGCGTGGTGATTGCCGGCGACGTCCGCGATCCCGCGTTCTGCGCGAGGGCCGTCAGGCAGGTGGTCAAGGCGTTCGGGGGCATCGACATTCTGGTCAACAACGCGGCGTTCCAGCTGCATTGCGAGCGCCTGGAAGACCTGGAAGATGCGCATCTGCAGGAAACCCTGCAGACCAACATCGCCGGCTACATCCAGATGGCGCGCGCGGTGCTGCCGCATCTGGAGGAAGGCGACTGCATCATCAATACCGGCTCGGAAACCGGGCTGTTCGGCAGCAAGGCGCTGGTCGACTACTCGGCGACCAAGGGCGCCATCCACGCGTTCACCAAGGCGCTGGCCAGCCAGCTGCTGCCACGTGGAATCCGGGTCAATGCGGTGGCGCCGGGGCCGGTGTGGACGCCGTTGAACCCGGCCGACAAAGCGGCCCAGGACGTGGCCGATTTCGGCAGGGACAGCGACATGGGCCGTCCGGCGCAGCCGGAAGAACTGTCGCCGGCCTACGTGTTCCTGGCCTCGCCGGTCACTGCCAGCTACATCAGCGGCGTGATCCTGCCGGTAATGGGCGGGCCGCGCGGCTGACCTGCGGCGACGCGTAGAAGCCGGCGATGGTCGGGATGAAGCGCTGCGGGTTGGCGCCGACCAGGTTGGTCAGCACGATCACCGCCAATTGCCGCTCGGGATAGACGATGAAGGCGGCGCGGGCACCGCCCACGCCGCCGACCTGCAGGTCCGGCACCGTGCCCAGCACCGGCCAGCCGGCGGCCCAACTCCCGTCGGTGCCATCGTTGAGGCGCTCGGCGCGCCACATGCGCGCAACGCTGTGGCGGGGGAGCAGCCGATGCTGCGACAACGCCACCATCCATTGCGCCACGTCATCGGCGGTGGTCAGGATGCCGCCCCCGGCCCACAGGCTCGGAGGCATGTCGTAGAACCAGTGCGACAGGCGCGGCGCCGCATCCGGTGGATCGGTGCCGCGCGGTGCGTAGCTGTACATCGTGGCCGCGCCGGCCACCAGGTCGTAGCTGTCGCCGAACGTGGTGCGGGGCATGCCCGCGGCCGCGAACTGGCCCTGCTGCAGGTACTGCGCGTACGGCATGCCGGATTGCCCGGCGATGATGCGCGCCAGCAGCACGTAGTTGGTCTGGTTGTACATGAAGCGCTGGCCGGCCGGCGCCTCCACCGGCAACGCGGCCACCGCCTTCCAGGCGTCCTGTTCCGAGCCGCCGCCCAGCAGGCCACGCGCGTCGAGGATATCGGGCAATCCAGAGGTGTGTGCCAGCAGCTGGCGGACGCGCACGCTGCGCCACCCGTCGGGCAGATCGTCCAGATACCGCGACAGCGGTGCCTCCAGGTCCACACGCCCGGCGTCGGCCAGTTGCGCCATCGCCACGCCGGTGAAGGATTTGGTGGCCGAGTTCAACGGAAACCGCGTGGTCGGTGTAGTCGCCACGCCATTCTCGACATTGGCCAGGCCGAGGGCTTCGGACAGCACCACACGGCCATCTTTGACCACCGCGATCTGCAGGCCGGGAATGCGCTGGACCTGCATGGTCTCCTGCACGAACCGGCGGGTCCGCGCGTTGGCCTCCTCCCACGCGGTGGCGGTGGTGGCCGCGTGCAACGGCGGCAGGCCGGGCAGGATCAGTGCGGCGAAGATGAGCAGGAAGCGGTGTCGTCGGGCAGGCATGTGGTGTCCTTTGGCCATCAGCGGCTCGACGGCTTGGATGCCGGTCGCGTGCAGAGGGTTTAAGGCGACCTTGACGACAACCGTTCGTCGGCGGACGTCCTTCGGCACTTGACGACATCTGTAGTCATTGGCACCGTGGCGACACGTGTAGTCATCGGAGTGTGCCATGCGCGGCAAAACCATCGGGGACCAGGAGCTGGCCCTGTTGCAGTACGTAGCGGAACAGGGCGGTGCCACCGTGGGTGAGGTGGCGGCGGGGTTCGGAGAGGAGCGTGGCCTGGCCCGCTCGACCGT
Organism: Stenotrophomonas nematodicola; assembly: GCF_009467805.1. Taxonomy (GTDB): domain Bacteria; phylum Pseudomonadota; class Gammaproteobacteria; order Xanthomonadales; family Xanthomonadaceae; genus Stenotrophomonas; species Stenotrophomonas nematodicola. The sequence goes on along the minus strand of NZ_WIAY01000009.1, from coordinate 42,329 downwards.
GCTGACCATGATGGAGCGTCTGCGCGGCAAGGCCTACCTGCAGCGCAGGCAGGTCCAAGGCGTGTATCGCTATGCCGCCACCAGTGGCCAGGACAGTGTGGTCCAGGGCGCGGTGGCCAGCTTCGTGGAAAAGACGTTGCAGGGCTCGGTGTCGCCGTTCGTGGCCTTCATGTCGCACAAGGCCGAGGTGAGCGACCAGGAACTGGCCGAGCTGGAAGCCTTGGTCGCGCAGTTGCAGTCACGCAAGCGGGAGAGCTGAGACATGGACACCCTGATGATCGAACTGCTGACGCGGCTGGGCTGGACCAGCCTGCAGAGCGTGCTGCTGGTGGCCCTGGTATGGGGCGTGTGCCGGCTGCTGCCGGCGCTGCCCACCGCCACGCGCTGCCGGCTGTGGTGGCTGGTGGCCGCGCAGGCGGTGCTGGGCCTGGTCTGGAGCAGCCCGCTGGAGCTGGCGGTGCTGCCGGCGCCCGCAGCGCCCGCCACGCAGCTGGTTGCGCTGCCGGCCGTGGAGACCGCACTGGCGAGCGCGCCCGACATGACCGGCGCGGTGGCGATGGCGGCTCCGCAGGCGTTGTGGTCGTGGCCGGCGCTGCTGCTGGCCGCATGGGTGGCCGGCGTGCTGGTGATGCTGGTGCACAGCCTGCGTGGCTACCGGCACAGCCGCGCGCTGGTGCGTGGTGCGGCCGACTGCACCGACGCGACCCTGCAGCAGGCGCTGCATCTGGCCGCTGAAGCACACGGTCTGCGCCGCGCGCCGACCCTGAAGGTGTCCGCGCAGATCCGCTCGCCGCAGCTGATCGGGCCGTGGCGTCCGGTACTGCTGCTGCCGGCACGCGAACTGCAGGCGATGAGCGCCGATGATCTGGACATGGCGCTGACCCATGAACTGGTGCACCTGCAGCGCCGCGACCTGTGGTGGGGGCTGCTGCCCGCCCTGGCCCAGCACCTGTTCTTCTTCCATCCGCTGGTACACCTGGCCGCGCGCGAATATGCCGTGGCCCGCGAAGAGGCCTGCGACGGTGCCGTGGTGGCCGGGCAGGGCCATTGTCGCCACGACTATGGTCGGCTGCTGGTGCAGCTGGGCGTGGCACCGCGACCGGCGGTGGGCGTGGCCAGCGCGTCGCCGAACTTCCGCAGCCTCAAGCGACGGCTGCTGACCCTGCAGCAGACCCGTCGCTTCCCGCGCGTGGCCGCGTTGGCGATCACCGCGATGGTGGTGCTGGTCGGCGTTGCGCCGATGCGCCTGGTGGCGGCGGTGACCCCGCCGCCGCCCGCACCGCCGGCACCGGCCGCGCCGCGCGTGCCGACGCCGCCGACGCCGCTGCCGGCCGCTGCGCCGCTCGCGGCACCGGCTCCGCAGGTCGCACCGCAGCCGGTGGCGGCGCCGATCGCACCGGCTCCCCCCGCGGCACCGCGCGCGCCGGAACCGCCCAAGGCGCTGGGCGATGGCATGGCGTTGGTCACCCACGGCAAGCTCGACCTCTCCCGGCAACCCGCACAGGCCTTCGTGCTGATGGGCGGGGACAGCAACTTTGTGGACGCCTCGCTGGCCGATCTCAAGCAGGCCAAGCATGATGCCCACGGCGACGAGCCGGCCCTGTGGGTACGACGGGGCCAGGAGCGTTATCTGATCCGCGATCCGGCCGTGCTCCGGCAGCTGGCCCGCAGCCAGGCCGACGTCGCGGCACTGGGCAGTGCGCAGGCCGCATTGGGCACTCTCCAGTCCGAGCTGGGCCAGCACCTGGCCGACGTATCGATGCAGGTCACCGCCGATGCGATGGCGTCGGTGGATGTGGCCGCGGTGGCCAACCTGGCCGCTCGCCAGTCCGGCGCGTCGGCGGCGTCCGAGGCGGCGCAGGCAGCGCGGCAGGCCCGCATCGCCGCACGCAAGGCGGTGGATACCGAGCAGATCGCGCGGGTCGCGCGTGAGCAGGCCGAGATGGGCCGCGAGCAGGCGCGTCTGGCCCGGCAGCAGAGCGTGGCGTCGGCCCGCGCCTCGCGCGACGTGCGTGCGGCGATCGATCAGGCCCTGTCCAGTGGCAAGGCCGAGCGCCTGCGCGACTGAGGCCGGCGTGTTCCATGTGCTGCCTGCGCCGCGCGCAGGCAGCACGACGGGGTCACCCGCAGTTGGCGCGCACGATCCTGTTCTGCGCGTCCACTTCCAGGCTGAGGCGATCCTCGCGGAAGTCCATCGTCATCGCCATCCCCGGCTTGAGCACACGCGCATGCCGCGCGCCGCTGGCCTTCACGGCCTGCTGCACCACCGCTTCGGTGGCGGTCTTTCCGACCAGGCTGGCCACCTTCTCCGGATCGCAGCGTGCCGCGCTGCCGGCCACGGCAGGTTCGGTGGCGGCCGGTGGGGCGTCGGCCGCCGCCGACGGGCCGGAGGCGGTTCTGGCCGGATGGCTGCAGGCTGCCAGCGGCAACGCGCACGCCACGGCGAACATCAGATTCCAACGCATGCGGTACTCCTCCCACGGTAGGTACCGGCAGTGTCCGTGGGCGGGCCGTTACGCGGCGTCAACGCGGCCGCTGCGGGGGTTCAACGGCCTGCAGGGCCAGCGTTTCGCGCTCCTGCTGTTCCTCGGCCACCAGCCGCAGCATCAGCATCGACAGCGTCACCACATCCTGGTGGTTGTGGTCGGCCACCCGGCGCAGGTTCAGCGCGCTGCCCCCGCGCAGGTAGTTCAGCCATGCGGCCGGGGCCTCCGAACCGGGCAGGTCGTCCTCGCGCACGATCTGCAGCAGCTGGCGCTCGATGGTGGCCAGCCGGCAGTTCTCCCAGGTGCCACGGTAGCGGCGGCGGGTGGGGAACAGCAGATCCACATGGTCGTGCGCGCTGATCGGGTCACCGTGACGGGCCAGCCGGAAACGCGTCTTCAACAGCGGCGCGTCGTAGCAGCGGCCGTTGTAGCTGCAGAACACCAGGCCCGGCCGCAGCCACCCGGCAAACGTACGCAGCATCGCCGTTTCCGCGCCGAGGGTGGTGATCACCAGCTGGCGGATGCGCAGGCCGTCGCCCTGGTCGGGATGGGCGTACCAGTCGGCCGCGCCGATCATGAAGGCGCGGGTGCCGGTGCCGCCGGCCAGGCCGGTGGTTTCGGTATCGAAGAACAGCAGGTCCTGCGGCTGGACCTGCTCGCCCTCGCGCCTGGCAAACGCCAGCGAGAGCGGCTGGGTCGGCACGGGCTGCGGCAGGAACGATTCAATCAGGAACAGGCCCGGCGCGATCTCCTCACCGGGGACGTGGCGGTCCTGCGCGTTGGCGCGGGGCAGGGCGGCCGGCGCAGCGCCGCGTGCGCGCAGGCCGAGCAGGCGATGCAGGCTGCCAACCTCGGGCGTGCGCAGGGCGGGCGCGGGGGCTGCCACTACCGGGACCGGGGCCGCGTCACCGGTGGGCTTGTGACGGATCTCCTGTTCGACCCAGGCGAACACCGAGGCCGGTGCAGAGGGGCGCGCCTGCGCATCATTGGCAGCGGACGGGAGCGCGCCAGACGGCGCGTCGCGGGGGACCGGTCCACGGTCGGGACCTGCCGACGCCGCCGGCGCCGGGGTGGCGTCCCCGGCCTGCCGCCGCAACAGGCGCAGCTTGTCCAGGCTCAGGCTCACTGCGGCACCACCTCGGCGGCGGCGCGCTCGCGCTCGGCGGCGCTGGGCAGCGCATGCGCGTCGAACAGGTCCAGCACGTGCAGTGCCAGCGCCCTGGGTGTGGTGGCATCGTCTTCCTGGCCGGCCAGCACCGGTCCCACGCAGGCCGGGCACCCGGCTTTGCAGTCGCAGCGCTGCACCAGTTCTCGGGCGCGCTGCAGCAGTTCGGCCTGGCGCAGCCACAGCGGCTCACTCAAGCCGACGCCACCGGGGAAGTTGTCGTACAGGTAGACGGTGGGCACGAACTGCTGCTGCAACTCGATCGCGCTGGCATCGAACTCGGCACCGCGCAGCTGGCCGCGGCCGCTCTGGTCGGCCACCGCAAACCATGCACCGTCGCCATTGCCGACTGCCTTCTGCAGGTCGCGGGCATCGGCCATCACCGCCACGGTGGCGACGATATGCAGCGCATACGCCGCACCCAGGAAGCCGTCCAGCGCCTCCTGCTTGCTGTCGAAGGCGGTCAGCAGCAGCGCCTGCGGCAGCTGCCACCACACTGCGGTGGTGTGCAGTTCCTGGTCGGGCAGGTTGACCGGGCCGTAGCCGATGTTCTCGTGGGTGTAGTAACGGATCTTCTTGTAGCCGGCCACGCGGCGCACCACGTGAACTTCGCCGTGATGCGAGTCGCCGCGCCCGGCCTGGCAGCCGTCGAACCGGTCCAGCACCTTGAGCTTGGTGAAGTCGATGCTGTCGGTGTAGTAGTCCACGTGGGTGCGGGTGACGTAGGCCTTGCGGCCCTCCCAGTCCAGCCGCTCCACCTGGTACGGCGTGGACTGCACCATGTGGATGGCGCCTTCATACAGGGTGAGCGCGGCGGCGGAATAGTCCACCTCGGCGATGATCTGCTGCTTGCCGTCGCTGCGGTCGACCACCACGAAGTTGCCATCGGCCACCGAGCGCAGGCTCACCGCGTTGGCCGGGTAGCTGTCGGCGATCCACTCCCACCGATCGCCCTCGCGATGCACGACCTCTGTTTCGGCCAGTGCTTCAAGGAACACCAGCGGGTCGATCGGGCCGAACGGGTCGCCGGCCAGGAACGGCAGTTCGAAGGCGGCGCAGCGGATGTGGTCGAACAGGATCAGCGGCTGGTCCGGGGCAATGCGCGCATGTTCGGGCGAGGCATCGGCGAAGAAGTCCGGGTGCCGCACCACGTACTGGTCCAGCGGCTGCGAGCTGGCCACCATCACCCCCAGGGCGGGCTGCTGGCGGCGGCCGGCGCGGCCAAAGCGCTGCCAGGTGGCCGCGACGCTGCCCGGATAGCCATTGAGGATCACCACGTCCAGGCTGCCGATATCCACGCCCAGCTCCAGCGCCGAGGTGCTGACGATGCCGTCGATGGTGCCGGCGCGCATGGCGCGTTCGGTCTCCCGGCGCTCGGTGGGCAGGTAGCCGCCGCGATACGCGCGGATGCGCGCCGGCTTGCGCGGATCGTGGTCGAAGATGTCCTTGAGGTACTTGGTCAGCACTTCGACCATCAGCCGGCTCTGCGCGAAGATCAGCGTCTTCAGCCCGGACTTGATCGCGATGCGCGCGATGCGGTTGCTCTGCGAGCGCGCCGAGGCGCGCAGGCCGAGGTCGGCATTGACCACGGGCGGGTTCCACAGCAGCACGTGCTTGGGCCCGCTGGGCGCGCCGGATTCGGTGATGGCGGTGACCGGTGCTTCGATCAGCGCTTCGGCATGCGCCTGCGGGTTGCCGATGGTGGCCGAGCACAGGATGAACTGCGGCTCCACCCCGTAGAAGGCGCAGATACGCTTGAGCCGGCGCAGCACGTTGGTGACGTGGCTGCCGAACACGCCCCGGTAGGTGTGCACTTCATCGATCACCACATACCGCAGGTTCTCGAAGAACTGCGCCCACTTGGTGTGATGGGGCAGGATCGCCTGGTGCAGCATGTCCGGGTTGGACACCACGATGTCGCCGTGCAGGCGGATCGCCTGGCGTGCGTCGCCGGGGGTATCACCATCGAAGGTGAAGGCCTTGACCCCCAGGTCACCGGCGCGGTTGAGCTCCAGCAGTTCGGCCACCTGGTCCTGGGCCAGCGCTTTGGTGGGGAACAGGTACAGCGCCTTGGCCTTGCCCTGCATGGCCGCGCTGACCACCGGCAGGGTGTAGCACAGCGATTTGCCGCTGGCGGTGGGGGTGACGATGGCCACGTGCTCGCCGCGCTGGGTGGCCGCCCAGGCCTCGGCCTGGTGGCTGTAGAGCTGTTCGATGCCACGCGCCTTCAATGCGGCAGCCAGGGCGGCCGGCACATCGGCGGGAAGCGGCGCATAGCAGCCTTCGCGGCCGGGCAGGGTGAAGCTGCCGGTGATGCGGTCGGCATAGCGGCGCTGCAGCCGCGCGGTCAGCAGCGCGCCGTTGCGCGAGGGCAGGCCATCGGTGGTGGCGAGGCGGCGCTCGGCGTCCTCGGTGCGCTTGGCGAGTTCGTAAGCCATGAGTACAACGGTCTGCAAAGGACGCCATGAAACCACAGCCGTGTCTCATCGATTGAGACACGCGCGCAACGAAATCTGAAGGTCGCCTGCGTATCATCTGCCGACGCACGCAACGGACCAGGATGGTGAGTGTGGCAAGGGGGAGACATCGCATCACCGCAGTCGCCGGCATGATGCTGGCCGGCCTGGCACAGGCCCAGCACCCTTCCGCTCCGCCGCCGGAGACGGGCACGCCGCCGCCCGCGGCGCGCGGGGACGTGACCACACTGGGCGAAGTGCGTGCGCTCAAACCCGATGAGGACGTGCCGCTGGACCTGTACGGGTACCGGAGTCCGGTCCAGATCGAGCCCAACACCTTCAACCGCGCCTGGCGCGAGGCGCCGTCGCTGGAGCAGGTGGGCATGAGCGGCGGCTACGTGATGATGGGAATCTATTACGTCATCGGCAAAACCGCGCAGGGGCTGCACACCCTGACCCGCGCCCCGGACCCGATCCAGGCGGCCACCGCACGGCCGTCGCCGGCGCTTGACGAGGCGCAGCAGCGCCGTGCGCTGCTGCTGTGCGCGCAGGACGGCTGCGGCGCGCCACCGGGCGGGTGACCGCCGCCGCAGGCCGGGTGCTCAGTAGCGCCTGGCGCCCCTGACGGCGTCGTCCATCGATTCCTGGATGCGCCGGATGTCGTTCTGCGCCGCTTCCACGTACTTTTCCACGCAGCGGAAATGTTCCTTGACGTCGCTCTGGTAGCGGCTCAGCTCGGACGGGCTGTTGCCCGTGGCCCTGCGCGGCGGCTGGCAGCGCGGTTCGGGGTAGCGGCTGGCGGTCATGTTGCTGGGGCCGATCACCGCTGCCCCGGCCGTGCCGGCGTTCAACACCGCTGCACCGGCTGCCAGCGTCATGGCCATCATCGTTGCAACTCGCGACATGCATGATCCTCCCTGTGGAGACGCAGTATAGGCATGTGCGACAGCGCGCACGTCGATCAGGCCGTCGCTGCCCGCGGGCGCCGTCTCTCCAGCCACCAGAGCAGGCCACTCACCAGCACGAACGCCAGCAGCCACGGCCAGCGCGGGCCTGGCACCGCGTGGGTGGTGGCTGTGGCGCGGTCGGCGCGGCGCACGCGCACGGCGTTGGCCTCGCGCAGTTGCTGGCGGTACAGCGCCTGCGCGCCAGCTGGGTCGAAAACGTACACGGCCTGCGTTGTATCGCCGTGGCGCAACTGGTGCCACCCCGGCTGCTGCGGCCAGTAGCCGGCGCAGGCATCGGTGCCGCTGGATGGATCGATGACCAGGGCGGTGTCGCTGCCGTCCGGCGCACGGACCTGCGTGGGTCCCTGCAGATTGCACAGCGCGAGGCGCTCGCCGGCCCAGGGCGTGGCGCTGCCGGGACGGACCGTGGCGGTGGCCGGCAGCGCGCGTGCCAGCGTGGTCAGCATGCCGCTCCACAGCTCGGCATGCCGGTCATCGCGGCCGGCCAGCACCAGCCGATAGGTGTCGGTAACCGGCAGCAGCGCCAGCCGGCCCTGGCCGATGCCGCGCCAGCCACCGATGGCCGCGCCCTTCGCGTCGTGCAGCAGCGCGCTGGCATCGGCTGTGCGCAGGGTGAACTGTTCCAGTACAGGAGCAGCGGCACTGCGTGATGCGGCGTCGGCCTCGTCGGCATGGACGGTAGATTGACCTGACGGGCGTGGCGGCCCGCGCCGCGCCTGCAGCAGTGCCGGGTCGGGATCGGCCGGCAGGGTCAACGGCAGGGTCTGGCTGCTGCCGGTGACGGCCAAGCCCCAGTTGCGCAGGGTCTGGCGGGCGCCGTCGGGAAGCGGCCCGGAGGTACGCACCAGCACCCCCAGTCCGTTGCGCAGTGCCTGCTGCACAGCGCCGCGCTGCGCGCCATCGAGGGCGGCCAGGCTGCGTTCGTCGAGGATCAGGACATCGGTGGCGGCCAGGCGCGCGGCGCTGAGCGCGACCGGGCCGTCGCCGAGCAGGACCCCCCCTCCCGCGCTGGCCTGCGTCTGGACCGCCAGGCCGGTGTCGGTGGCCCAACGGCGCAGGTACTTGAGTTCCGGCCCCGGCGCGCCGGCGACGATCACCACACGTGGCACGGGCTGGGCGATGGTCTGCAGCGGGACGACGATGCTGTCCACCGCGTGCTGATCGGCGTCGAGCAGGCGCAGACGGAACTCGCTGCGGCCGCTGGCGCGGGCCACGCCCTGCAGCTGCACGCGGCCGTCGTCGCCGATGCGGGCGCGATCGACCACCCTGCCGGCCGGGTCCAGCAGCTCGGCGCTTGCCGTGGCCACGCCCTGCGCACGCGCGCGCAGGACAAACACCGCGCCAGGGGCGGCAGCGGAAGGCGGCTGCAGCGCCACCCATCCGACCGGCGGTGGGGAGGCACGCGCGCTCACCTGTGCCGGCAGCGGCGTATCGCGGTCACGTGCGGACAGGCCATCGCCGATCACGCGCAGCGACCGCGTACCCGGATGCTGTCGCAGCGCGGTGGCGAGATCGGGCGCGGGGCGGCTGTCGGCATGGGCCGGTGCCTCGGGCAGGGCGATCACGGTGTCGCCGGGGGAGCGCGTCCAGCGCACGGTGTCGGCGGCGGCGGTGAGCACGGTCAGCTGGCCGGCGGGTGCGCTGGTCTGCGGAGGCACCAGGCACCGGAACAGCAGCACGCCACTGGCTGCCTGCAGCACGAGCAGGCACAGCAGTCGCCCTGCGCTGCGACGTGGACCCTGCCGCTGGTGCCAGAGCAGGCGTGCGCTGCCGAGCAGCACGATGACGGCCAGTGCGACGGCAATCCAGCGGGCATCGCTCATCGGACGTTCTCCAGGGCATCCAGCCAGGTCTGGCCCATCCGATCCGGCGCGGTGCGTCGCGAGACCTGCGGCGGCGGCCGCAGCAGCGCCCGCCACAGTTGGGCGCGCAGCGTAGTCCGGCACTCGCTGCATTCCGGTGCCATGCGCAGCGCTTCGATGGCCGCCGCCAGGCTGAGCGGATCGGACAGCCGCGTCTCATTGGCGCGCAGCCAGCCGCTCACCGCATCCAGGTCCGGTGCGCCGTCGGTGTCGGCCAGCTGCTGCCAGACCGCGACGATGGCCGGATCGGGGGCGGGCACGGCCTGCAACGGCAGGGTGCGGTTGCCGAGGTCGGTGCGGTCGCCGCCGAGGCGGCGGCTCTCATCGATCGGCGGCAGTTCCGGCCCGACCCGCGCCAGGTAGATGCGCTCGGCCTGCTGCACCTGTTTAATGAAGGCCAGCGCCTTGTAGGCGTACGGCAGCGCCGCGTCGGGACGGCCCTGGCGCAGCTCGCCCTCGGAGGACCACATCTGGTCGAGTGCGGCCTTCAGCGTGGCGCGGGTCTGCGGATCGAGCAGCGTGGCGGCTTCGGCGTGGTCGTGGGTGTGGCCGTACTCGGACAGCACATCGGTGGCGCTGCCGAATACCGGCGGGCCGCCCGCCGTCGCGCCGCTGTGGTCGTGGTCGTCGTGGCCGGCCTGCGCGTGGCCGGCCGCGTCGGCCGTGTCGTGATCGTGCTCCTGGTCCTGCGTCGCAGGAGCGTCGCTGGTCGGCAGGGCATCGCTGGTCGGCGGCGGCTTCGCTGCGCCTTCGCTTTCCTCCCCCAGGAACTGGCCATAGCGCAGGCGCAGGATGCGCTGGTCCACGCCGATCGCATCGGCGCGCCGGACGAACTCCCCGGGCGGCAACTGCCCGCGCAACCGGATCAGCGCTTCGGCATCGATGATGATCTGGCGCTGGCTGCGGAAATAGGCTGGCAGGGTCTTCTTGACCATGCCTTCCAGGTCGGCGGTCTGTATCTGCTCGGTGCTGGGCAGGCGCAGGATCACGCTGGTGCTCTGGCCGGTCTGGGCGATGGGCGCGCGGTTGTCGCGCACCTGCAGCTGCGCGATCACATCATTGCCCGGCGCCGCGCCGAGTGCGGCCAGATCGAGCGTGCGCGCGAAGCGGCGCTGGGTGGCGGGCCCGCTGCCGGTCAGGGGGATGCGCTGCTCGCGGAAAGTGATGTTCTCGCCACTGCCCTGGGCGAGGGTCACCTTGAGCTCGGCAGTGGCGGCGACGCCGTAGTCGTCGCTCGCCTCGAACTGCAGGGCCCACTGGCGTTGGCCGGGTGCGCCGAGCACCAGACTGCGGTCCGGGGCGATCACGCGCACGCCCGGCGCACGGTCGGGCACTACGTCGAGGCGGTACAGCCGGTTGTCGTGCAGTGTCGGCGTGGTGACCACGCGGTACAGCCGCGGCCGTGAAGCAGTGGATTGCGTGGTCCATGTGTCGCCGTGGCGCTGCAGCGGCAGGCGCTGGCCGTCGTGGAACTGGAGTGCCGCGCTTGTCGGCGGTGCGGAGAAGCGCAACGCCCACTGCAGCTGGCTGCCCTGGGCGACCTTCGCATCCAGCACGGCCTGCACGCGCACGGGCTGACCGGTGTAGGCCGGTGCGCGGATCTGCAGTCGGGTGGACTGCAGCTGCGGCGGCGGCGCCTGGGTACTGTTCGCAACCGGCCCAGGGCCCGGTGCAACGGCGGTGTCACGGCTGCGCGGCCACCCCAACGCCAGGGCGATCACCAGCAGCGCGCCGATCCAGGCCGGCCACAGCGCGCGCGCGGGCCAGCGCGGACGCAGGTCCGGCGGGGCGGACTGCAGCGCCGTGGCGACATGCTGGCGCTGGCGCTGCTGCAGGGGGTTGAGGGTGTCGGGCGCAGCGAACAGCAGGTCGGCACTGTCCTGCGCGACGGGATGCCGGTCGAGCTGCCGGACCAGCCAGCGACGGTCCAGCCGCCGCGCGCGCCAGGTGGCGATGCCTGTTGTTGCCAGCAGGGCCAGCAGCAGCACCACCGCGGCCGGGTTGAAGCCGGCCACGCGCAGGGCGAGCGCGGTGGCGGCCACGGCGAGCGGCAGGCCGATCAGCGCGCTGCTCCACCACCGGCGCCGGCGTGCACGCTGCCAGGCCTGCTGCACGCGCGCGCTCATGCGCCGGCCTCGCGGCGCGGCGCGGTGGCCAGGGCGCGTTCCAGCGCGAACAGCAGCACGATCAACGCCAGCAGCCACGGGACGGGATCGCGCGGGGGCGCACGCGGCGCGGGCGCGCCGGTCAGCGGTACCTGCGTCGCGGCCACGGCGAGCTGCGGCGCCGCCGGGGGCGCGAGCACGGAGAGCAGGCGACGTGGCAGATCGGCCTCGCGCAACGCGGGCAACGCGCTGGGCGACATCGCCCCCGTGAAGCGCAGCAGCCTGCCCCGCTCGACCGCGCGCTGCTGGAGCAGCGGTCTGCCCTCGGCATCGCGCAGGGCGGTCGACCAGCCTTCCCCGTGTGCGGCGCCCGGCGTGGCGAGCAGTACCGTGCCGCCCTGCCGCACCCACGCCTGCCAGCGCTCCGGCAGCGCGGCGGGCGACAGCCATACCCCGATCTGACCCACGTCGGGCGCGCTGTCCGCGGCGAGCGGTGCCGCGAGCGCCTGCCCGTTCCACGCGCGTTGCAGGGCCTCCAGCACCGGTACGCTACCCGCGTCGGCCGGGTGGCCGCCGGGCTGCAGCGTGGGCAGGCGTGGCCGTGCGTCGTCTGCGCGGGGGGGCGGTGCCGGCACTGGCTGCCAACGTACGCTGCGCGACAGACGCGGGCGTTGCGCATCCAGGCCGGGCAGCGGATCGGGCACGTAGACGGTGAGCGGCGTGCCGGCCGGCAGCAGCTGGTCCAGTTCACGCAGCAGGCTGGCCAGCGGTTGAGGCGCGGCCGGGGCGGCGGCGTGCAGCGGTGGGAAGCCCGGCGCCAGCCAGCGCCAGTCGCCGGCCGTGTCCGTGCCGCGCAGCGCGGCACCCTCCAGGCCGGGCGCGACCGCGGTGACCGCGTGGGTGTCGGCGGCGGTACCGTGCAGCAGCGGACGGGCCAGCAGCAGTGCCAGGACAGCCAGCAGCAGCAGGCGCACCAGCAGCAGCGGCCATTCATCGAACCGGATGCGCTGGCGCGGGCGCGCTTTGGCACGCAGCCAGCGCAGGGCGGCGAACGACAGCGGGGCGTACTGATGGCGCCGCGCCAGGTGGATCAGCAGCGGCACCAGCAGCGCGGCCAGCGCCAGCAACCCGAGCGGGAACAGCAGAGTCAGGCTCATGCAGCACTGCCCGGTGCGAACAGTGTGCGCAGGGGTACATCCAGCGGCTGGTCCAGGTACCCCGTTGCCGTGACGATGCCCGCCGCCTGAAGGCGCGCGTGCAGCGCGCGCTGCGCCGCCGCGAACCGGGCCAGATAGCCCTCGCGGATCGCACGGCCGTCGCCGAGCAGTTCCTCGCCGGTTTCCGGGTCGTGGAAACGATGGCCGTCGGTGAACGGGAAATCACGCTCTTCGGCGCTGAGCAGCTGGAGATGCAGTACTTCGCGCCGCGCCGCCGCCAGCCGCTCCAGCAGCGCGACGCCGGCGTCATCGAACCCGTCGCCCAGGGCGATCAGCATGTCCCCGGCCTGCACGCGTTCCCACACCGGGCGCAGCACCGTGGCGGCCGGCCAGCCACCGTGTGCATGCAGCTGGCGCAGCAGCAGGTGCACGCGGTCGCGCTGGCGCGGTCCGCTGCCGGCCGGCACCAGCCGCACACCGTCGCCACCCACGGCAATCAGGCCGAACCGGTCGCCCTGCTGCAGCGCCAGCTCCACCAGACAGGCCGCAGTGGCGCAGGCGTGGTCCAGCCGCGACCAGTCCGGACGCGCGCGGTCGGCCTGTGTGGCCGACGCGCTGGCATCCACCAGTACCCACACCGTGACCGGGCTCTCGCGCTCGGATTCGCGCACGAAAAAACGGTCCGAGCGGGCGTACAGCTTCCAGTCGATCTGGCGCAGCGCGTCGCCCGGCTCGTAGGCCCGATACTGGGCGAACTCCAGACCGGCCCCGCGACTGCGGCTGGCGTGCTGGCCGATCGCGTGCGTACCGCGCGCACGGCGAGGCAGCAGGCGCAGCGTCTTCAGACGGCTGCGCACATCGGCGGGCAGGAGGATCGGCGCGTGCGGCGTCACGGCAGCGCTCAGGCCGGGAACGGCACGGCCTGCAGCAGCGCGTGGATCACATCGTCGGCGCTTTTCTGTTCGGCCTCGGCGGCAAAGGAGAGCAGCAGGCGATGACGCATCACCGGCCCCACCAGCGCCTGCACATCCTCACGGGTGGCGGCAAAGCGACCCTGCAGCAGCGCCCGGGCCTTGGCGGCGAGCACCAGCGACTGCCCGGCGCGCGGGCCGGCCCCCCACTTGATCCAGTGGTTGACCGCGTCCGGCGCACCGCTACCGGGCCGGCTGGCCCGCACCACGCGGGTGATCCAGGTCAGCACATCGTCGCTGACATGCACCTGGCGGACGGCAGCCTGCAGCGCCAGCACGTCCTCGGCATGCATCACCTGCGGCACCGTGCCGGCCGCACTGCCGGTGGTCTGCAGCAGGATGTCGCGTTCTTCCTGCTCGGTGGGGTAGTCCACCCGGACATGCAGCAGGAAGCGGTCCAGCTGCGCTTCGGGCAGCGGGTACGTCCCCGCCTGCTCGATCGGGTTCTGCGTGGCCAGCACGAAGAACGGCGCCGGCAGCATGTAGGTGGTGCCGGCGTAGCTGACCGTGCGTTCCTGCATCGCTTCCAGCAGCGCGGCCTGGGTCTTGGGCGGGGTGCGGTTGAGCTCGTCGGCGAGCAGCAGGTGGGTGAAGATCGGTCCCTTCTGGAAACGGAAGTGACGGTGGCCGGTGCCGTGGTCTTCTTCCAGCAGCTCCGTGCCCAGGATGTCGCTGGGCATCAGGTCGGGGGTGAACTGCACGCGGCGGAACTGCAGTTCCAGCGCTTGCCCGAGCGAGCGCACCAGCAGTGTCTTGCCCAGTCCCGGCGCGCCTTCGAGCAGGCAGTGGCCGCCGGCCAGCAGGCCGATCAGCAACTGCTCCACCACCGCATGCTGGCCCACCACCGCCTGGCCAAGCGCCTCGCGCAGCTGGTGTAGTTTCGGCAGGAGGGTGTCGATGTCGGCGGTGGTCATGGCGGAACCTGTAGGAAGGAGGCGTGGCGCAGAGGCTGGGTGGGCCGTTGGCGGGAGGATCAACTGTTGAGCGCGTACATGACGATGTTGACCGCGAAACGGGTGTTGTCTTCGGCGAGGAAGCGCTTGTTGCGCCAGTCATAATCCCACTCGCAGCCATAGTCCTTGTTGCTGTAGAGCACGCCCAGCCGGCCGTCGATCTCGATGCCCTTGAGGTAGTCGTGGACCAGGTCGTCGCCCCAGCCGTTGAGCTCGAAACCGGTCGCCGGCGGCCCGTCCGGAAAACGGAAGAAGCTGCGGTACAGCGCATGCGTGTTGGGCAGCTTCTTCAGCGCGCGGGGGCCGAACAATGCAGCCATCTGCGCTTCGAACGAGGTGGCGAACAGGCCGTCGATATCGTGGTTGCAGTCATCCACGAAAACGAAGCCGCCGTTGCGCACGTAGCGCACGAAGTTCTGTCGCTCGGCCGCGTTGAACTCGACCAGCTTGTGCCCGGCCAGGTAGCAGAACGGGGCCTGCAGCATGCGGGGGTCGGCGAGCGCGATCACGTGCTCCTGCGGGTCCACGCGCAGCGAGGTGTAGTCGATCAGCGAGGTGATCACGTTGGACGGCATGCGCGCATCCACGTCCCAGTCGCCGGAGTCGTACTTGAGCCGGGTGAACCAGAAATCGTAGCGGCCGGCCTGCGCGCCGGCCCACGACGGCAGCGCCGCAAGCGCGGCGCCGCCCAGCAGTGCCCGCAGAAACTGCGCGCGGTTCATCGCCGCGCGCCGCTCCGCCACCCTCGGGGACGACAGGGCTGCATCAGACCGCGTCGGACAGCGAGGTGAAGGTGAAATCGCGCAGCTTCATCGGCGGGATCATCATCACCAGGCTGGACTCGTCGCCAGCCACGCGCACCGGCTTGCCGAGCTCTTCGATGTTGTTGAGCATGATCACCGGCGATTCGTTGAAGCGGAAGTTCTTGACCGGGTACTTGATCTGTCCGTTCTCGATGTAGAACGTGCCATCGCGGGTGAGGCCGGTCAGCAGCACAGTCTGCGGATCGACCATGCGGATGTACCAGGTCCGGGTCACCAGAATGCCCTTCTGGGTGCCGCGCACCAGCTCGGCGGTGCTCTTGTCGCCACCGGCCATCAGCAGGTTGCCCGCCCGCGCGTTGGCGGTCTTGCCCTGCTTCTGCGCCCAGTACCGCGAGTAGTTCAGGTTGGCGATGCGGCCGTTCTCGACGATGGCCAGCTTCTGGCGCGGCTGGCCTTCGCCATCCCACGGCAGCACCGGAGCCTCGGGATTCCACGGGTCGGCGCTGAAGTTCACGCGCGGATCGTAGACCTGCTCGCCCAGCTTGTTGCCGCCGCCCTTCCTGGACAGGAAGCTGCGGCCTTCATCAGCCGCGCGCGCGTCGAAGAAGTTCATCATGAAGCTGATCAGGCCCGCGGCGGCGGCCGGCTCCAGGATCACGGTGTACTTGCCCGGCTCCAGCGCTTTGGCTTCTGCCGAGTCGGTGGCCTTGCGCATGGCGATGCGGATGTCCTGGTCGGCCTTGAAGTCGGCGGCGTCCTTCAGGTTGCGGCCGACCCAGCCCGAGCCGCGGCCGTCTTCGGTGCGCACGGTGCAGGTGTAGTCGAAATTGGTGCTGCGCTGGTAACCGAAGTTGCCGTTGCTGTTGGCAGTGGCGTAGAAGCTCTGCCCGTCTTCCAGGAAGCCGGCGGCGATCAGCCCGTTGCCGCGGCACGGTGCGATCGAATCGGCGGCAACCTTGGCGCGGAACGCCGGGTCGATGGCGGCGGTGGAGGCGCTGAACGTGGGGCTGGCGGTGTAGGTCTGCCTGCCGATGGCGGGCATGAACTCCGGATTCTCCGGTGCCAGACGCGCCAGGTCTTCGGCACGACGGACCACGCGTTCCAGCGCGGCATCGTCGAACTCGTTGATCGAGGCGGTGCCCACGCGCTTGCCGAAGGCCACGGTGACGGCCAGTTCGGTGTTGTCGACGATGCCGCTGGTGGACACGTTGTTGAGCGCGAAACGGATGTTGCCATCGATCGAGCCGGCCAGGACGGCCGTGCATTCGTCGGCCTTGGACAGCGCGATGACCTTGTCGAGGATGGCCTTGGCCTGGGCTTCGGTGAAGATACTCATTGCGATTGGGCTCCTGACCGGTCAGCCGAGGCTGCGTGCGGTGTTGATGACGTTGATGCCGTTGAAGCGCGCGGTGGACGAGCCGTGCGAGACCGCCGAGACCTGGCCCGGCTGGCCCTTGCCGTCGAAGAACGAGCCGCCGAGGCGGTAGTCACGCTCATCGGCCACGGCGCTGCAGGCGTTCCAGAACTCCGGTGTGCGGATCTGGTAAGCCACGTCCTCGAGCATGCGGGTGATCCTGCCGTTCTTGATCTCATAGAACAGCTGGCCGCCGAACTGCGCGTTGTAGCGCTGCTGGTCGATCGAGAACGAACCGTCGCCGATGATGTAGATGCCATTCTCGACGTCCTTGATCATGTCGCTCACGCTCAGCGGCGTCTTGCCGGGGGCCATCGAGACATTGGCCATGCGCTGGAACTGCACGCTGGACCAGGAATCGGCATAGCAGCAACCGTCGGACTCGGTCTTGCCGAGAACATGGGCCTGGTCGCGGATGGTCTGGTAGTCCACCAGCCTGCCGTTGCTGATCAGGTCCCAGCGCTTGGTCTTGACGCCTTCATCGTCGTAGGCGACCGCGCCGAGGCTGCCCGGCTGGGTCTTGTCGGCGAAGATGTTCACTTTGTCGCTGCCGTACTGGAACTGCTGCTCGCGCTTGTCCAGGGTGGCGAAGCTGGTGCCGGCATAGTTGGCCTCGTAGCCCAGCACGCGGTCCAGCTCGAGCGGATGGCCGATCGATTCGTGGATGGTGAGCCAGGTGTGCGAGGGGTCCAGGATCAGGTCGTACTTGCCCGGCTTCACCGACGGCGCCTTGAGCTTCTCCTGGGCCTGCTTGGCCGCGGCGATGGCGTCCTCCCGCATGTCGTAGGACGTGCTGTAGTTGACCACTCCGTTGGGGGTCGGCACCTTGCCCGCCGCCGCGCCATCGAGATACTCGTAGCCCATGCCCATCGGCGAGGACAGGCCTTCGCGGGTGCGGAACTTGCCGCTTGCCTTGTCGATGGCGGTGATCGTCATCGGCGCCCAGATGCGGTGCACGTCCTGGTCGATGTAGGAACCGTCGGTGGAGGCGAAGTACTTCTGCTCGTTGACCAGGAACAGCATCGAGTTGACGAAGCTGGCGCCGGCGCCCATCGCGGCGGCATTGACGTCCAGCAGCAGCTCCACCTTCTCCTTGATCGGCACGTCCATCGCATTCTTGCGGATCGGCGTGCGCCAGGAGACCTCGCCCACCCCCGCCGCGGCGGCCAACTGCACCGGTGCGGTCTGCACTGCCGCGTTGGCCTTGGCGATGGCGGCGGCCTGCTGTGCGGCGCGCGCCACGTCGCCCGGCCCGAGCTGGTTGGTGGCGGCAAAGCCCCATGCCCCGTTGACGATCACGCGGATGCCCACACCGGTGGACTCGGTGTTGACCACGTTCTGCACCTTGTCCTCGCGGGTGATCACGAACTGGCGCAGGTAGCGGCCGATGCGCACATCGCAGTAGGTGGCGCCGGCCTGGCGCGCGGCAGCCAGCGCCGCATCGGCCAGGCGCTTCTTCAGCGCAGGGTCCAGCGTGCTGTGCAGGTGTTCGGCGGCAATGACCTTGCCGAAGAAGGACGGCACGATCAGGCCGCCTGCGGTAAGCCCGGTCAGGGCGAGGAAGTCACGTCTTTGCAAGGCGGCGCTCCACGTCAGGGTGGTGTGGCAGGGAAACGAACGGCGGGCGCGGCGGGCTCATCCCAGGCTGCGCGCGGTATTGATGATGTTCACCCCGTTGAAGCGGGTGGTCGACGAGCCGTGCGAGACCGCCGAGACCTGGCCCGGCTGGCCCTTGCCGTCGAAGAACGAGCCACCGAAGCGGAAGTCGCGTTCATCGCAGATCGCGCTGCACGCGTTCCAGAACTCCGGCGTACGGATCTGGTAGGCCGCATCCTCGACCATGCCGGCGATCTGGCCGTTCCGGATCTGGTAGTAGAGCTGGCCGCCGAACTGCGCGTTGTAGCGCTGCTGGTCGATCGAATACGAGCCGCGGCCGTGGATGTAGATGCCGTTCTCCACGTCCTTGATCATGTCGGCCACGCTGAGCGGCGTCCTGCCCGGCGCCAGCGACACGTTGGCCATGCGCTGGAACTGCACGCTGGACCAGGAATCGGCGTAGCTGCAGCCGTGCGAGGCGGTTTCGCCCAGCAGGTGCACTTCATCGCGCGTGGCCTGGTAGTTGACCAGGATGCCGTCCTTGACCAGGTCCCAGCGCCGGGTCTTGACCCCTTCATCGTCGTAGCCCACCGCGCCCAGGCTGCCCGGCGCGGTTTTGTCGGCATGGAAGTTGACAATGTCGCTGCCCCAGCGGAAGCCCGCCTCGCGCTTGTCCAGCGTGGCGAAGCTGGTGCCGGCGTAGTTGGCTTCGTAGCCGAGCACGCGGTCCAGTTCCAGCGGGTGGCCGACATTCTCGTGGATGGTCAGGAACAGGTTGGACGGGTCCAGCACCAGGTCGTACTTGCCTGGCTTGACCGACGGTGCCTTGAGCTTCTCGCGCGCCTGACGGGCGGCGGCCACTGCATCCTCGATCGGATCGTAGGAATCGCGGTAGGCGGTGACGCCGCCTGGCAGCGCGATCTTGCCGCTGGCGTCGCCATCGAGAAACTCGTAGCCCATGCCCATCGGCGAGGACAGCCCCGCGCGGGTGCGGAATTTGCCGGTGGCCTTGTCGATGGCGGTGGCGGTGAACGGCAGCCAGATCCGGTGCACGTCCTGGTCGATGAACGAGCCGTCGCTGGAGGCGAAGTACTTCTGCTCGTTGACCAGGAACAATGTGGAATTGATGAAATCGGCGCCGGCGTCGAGGGCGGCGGCATTGACCGCCAGCAGCATCTCGACCTTGTCCTGGATCGGTACCGCCATTGCGTTCCTGCGGATCGGCGTCTTCCAGCTGACCTCGCCAACACCGGTTACCGGCGCCAGCTGTACCGGACGGGTCTGGATGCCGGCGTTGGCGCGCGCGATGGCGGCGGCCTGCCCAACCGTGGCCAGCACCGCCGCCGGCGTGCGCTGGTGGGTGGCCGCAAAGCCCCAGGCGCCGTTGACGATCACCCGGATGCCGATGCCGGCCGATTCGCTGTTGGTGACGTTCTGGACGGTGCGCTCGCGGGTGATCACCGCCTGGTTGAGGTAGCGCCCGATACGTACGTCGCAGTAGGTGGCGCCGGCGCGTTTGGCCGCGCCCAGCGCCGCCTCGGCCAGCACCCTGTTGCGGACGGGGTCGCCGGGCTCGAGCAGTTGCTCGGCGGCAATCAGCCGACCGTGCGGCAGTACCAGGCCAGCCAGGCCCATTCCAGACAGCGCAAGAAACTCACGGCGTTGCACAGCGATCCATCCCCCGACGGTGCGATCGGCATCAGACCGGTCGCAGTGGACAAGTTCTTGACTTTCGATGGCGGCGGGCAGTGGCACAAGTGACTGCGGTCATGGTTGGATGGCGGTCATCCGAATTCATCTTGAGCCTGCCATGAGCCAACAGCGTTGGTCCGACGCCTGCGAGCGCAACCGCGAGCCGATCCTGACAGCCCTGCGCCGGTACCTGCAGGACCGCCACCGCGTCCTGGAGATCGGCAGCGGTACCGGCCAGCATGCGGCGCACTTCGCCGCGCAGCTGCCGCACCTGCACTGGCAGGCCAGCGACCACCCGGACCATCTGCCCGGCATTGCCGAGCGCCTGGCCGAGGCCGCCCTGCCCAATGCTCCGCCCCCGTGGCCGTTGCAGGCCGTGCTGTCGCCCGTGCCTGGCCTGGCACCGCTGCCGGAAGCACCGTTGGGCTTCGATGCGGTGTTCAGCGCCAACACCCTGCATATCATGAGCTGGGCGCACGTGGAGGCGTTGTTCGCCGGACTGCCGGCGGTGATGGCCGACGACGCGCTGCTGTGCATCTACGGGCCGTTCAACCAGGGCGGCCAGTACAGCAGCGACAGCAACCGGGTATTCGATGCCTGGCTGAAGCAGCGCGACCCCGCGGCGGGCATCCGCGATGCCGACGCGGTGGACGCACTGGCCGCCGCCCAGGGCCTGCGGCTGATCGACGACGTGGCCATGCCGGCCAACAACCGCCTGCGGGTATGGCACCGCTTTGCGTAACCGCGCGCGCAGCGCGCCGGCATCGAAACCCGCGCGCTGCGCCCGTAGAGCCGGGCTCTGCCCGGCTGCCTTCCGTTCCGGCATCGAAAACCCCGCGCGCTGCGCGCGAAGCCGACTAGAAGTCGGCTCTACGTCGGCGGCCACCCACCGCGCACGACGCCCGTAGAGCCGGGCTCTGCCCGGCTGCCTTCCGTTCCGGCATCGAAACCCCCCGCGCTGCGCGCGATAGCCGACCAACGGTCGGCTCCATCTGCCGTCAGGCCACCTGCACGATGTGCAGTGCCCGCGGGTTGCGCCACTGCGCCAGCAACGTGGCTTCGCGGGCCTTGGCCGCGTGCAGGTGCGCTTCCTTGACGTGCCCGTAGCCGCGGATGTGCTCGGGGATGCTGGCGATCTCCACCGCCAGCGCCACACGGTCGTCGCTCAGGCCATCCAGCAGCAGCGCCACGGTCTGCTCGTAGTCGGCGATCAGCTGACGCTCGCCACGGCGTTCCGCGGTACGGCCGAAGACATCGAAGGTGCCCCCGCGCAGGAACTTCAGCTTGGCCAGCAGCCCGAACGCCTTGAGCATCCACGGCCCGTATTCCTGCTTGATCAGCCGGCCCTGGTCGTCCTTCTTTGCAAACAGCGGCGGCGCCAGATGGAAGCGCACTTCAAACTCGCCCTCGAACTGCTGTTGCAACCGGCGCTGGAACTCGCCGCTGGTGTACAGGCGCGCCACTTCGTACTCGTCCTTGTAGGCCATCAGCTTGAAGTAGTAGCGCGCCACGGTCTCGGTCAGGGCGGTGCTGCCGGCCTTGTCCCACTCCACCGCGCGCACCTTCTCCACCAGCGCGCGGTAGCGTGCGGCGTAGGCGCTGTCCTGGTAGTCGGTCAGGAACCGCACGCGACGCTCGATCAGCTCATCCAGCGAGCGCGACAGGCGCTCGTCGTCCAGGGGCAGGAACGCCACATCGGCGCTGCCGCCGTGGCCGGGCAGGCCGCGCAGCTCGCGCTCGTCGCCGGTGTTGCGCGGCGCGGCGTTGGCGCCCCACTCGTTGCCTTCCCATTCGCCCGGCGGCAGGTCGTGCAGCGGTCCCGGTGTGCGCTCGGCATCGGTGTGGCCGTTGCGCACCAGCCCGGCGGCCTGTTGCACCGCCTGCGGGTCCACCGCCGCCAGACGGCCCCAGGCGAAGGCCTGGGTGTTCATCTCGATGGCGGCGCCGTTGAGTTCCACCGCGCGCATCAGCGCCTCGAACGAGATCGGCACCAGCCCCTGCTGCCAGGCAAAGCCAAGGATGAACAGGTTGGCGGCGATGGCATCGCCGAGCAGCGCCGTGGCCAGCTGGGTGGCATCGAGCAGCAGCGGCTCGCGCCCTCCGAGCGCCACGCGGATACCGGCGATGATGTCGGCGGCGGGGAACTGCATGTCCGGCCGCGTGGTGAAGGTGCCCGGCATCGCCTCATAGGTGTTGAGGACCACCTGCGAGCGCTCGGCACGCACCTTGGACAGCGCCCAGTAGTCGTTGACCACCACCATGTCGCAGCCCACCACCAGGTCGGCTTCACCGGCGGCGATGCGCACGGCATGGATGTCCTCGGGGGTGCGGGCAATACGGATGTGGGTGGTGACCGCGCCGCCCTTCTGGGCCAGGCCGGTCTGGTCAAGCACACTGGCGCCCTTGCCTTCCAGGTGGCCGGCCATGCCCAGCAGCGCGCCGATGGTGACCACGCCGGTGCCACCGACGCCGGTGATCAGGATGTTCCAGGGCTGTTCCAGCGTGGTACGGAAGGTCGGTGCGGGCAGGTTGGCGAGCAGGTCGCTGCGCTGGCTGCGCGCGCCCTTGCGCGGCCTGCCACCGTGCACGGTGACAAAGCTCGGACAGAAACCGGTGGTGCAGCTGTAGTCCTTGTTGCAGTTGGACTGGTCGATGTCGCGCTTGCGCCCGAACTCGGTTTCCTTGGGCAGCACCGACACGCAGAAGCTCTTCTTGCCGCAGTCGCCGCAGCCTTCGCACACCAGCGAATTGACCACCACGCGCTTGGGCGGATCGACCAGCTTGCCACGCTTGCGGCGGCGGCGCTTCTCGGTGGCGCAGGTCTGTTCGTAGATCAGGATGCTGGTGCCCTTCACCTGCCGCAGCTGCTTCTGCACCGCGTCCAGCTCGGCGCGGTCGTGGAACTCCACGCCCTCGGGGAACAGCTCGCGCTTGTTCCATTTGCCGATCTCGTCGCTGACCAGCACGATCGTCTGCACGCCTTCGGCCCGCATCTGATGGGCGATCTGCGGCACGCTCAGGGTGCCGTCCACCGGCTGGCCGCCGGTCATCGCCACCGCATCGTTGTAGAGGATCTTGTAGGTGATGTTGACGCCGGCGGCGATGGCCTGGCGGATCGCCAGCGAGCCGCTGTGGAAGTAGGTGCCGTCACCGAGGTTCTGGAACACATGCTCGGTGTCGGTGAACGCCGCCTGCCCGGCCCACGTCACGCCTTCGCCGCCCATGTGGGTGAAGGTGTCGGTGCTGCGGTCCATCCACGTCACCATGTAATGGCACCCGATCCCGCCCAGCGCACGCGACCCTTCCGGTACACGGGTGGAGGTGTTGTGCGGGCAGCCGGAGCAGTAGTGCGGCACGCGCGGGAAGCTGGCACGCGGCAGCGCGAGCTCGGCTTCCTTGTCATCCATCCAGCGCAGGCGCTGTTCGATGGATTCATTGGTGAAGAAACGCTGGATGCGGCGGCCGATCACTCCGGCGATGGTGGCTGGCGTGAGCTCGTTGGTGGACGGCAGGATCCACGCGCCCTGCTCGTCGTACTTGCCGACGATGGACGGGCGCGGGCCCGCGCTGGCCGGCCAGTTGTAGAACTGTTCCTTCATCTGCCGCTCGATGAAGGCACGCTTCTCCTCCACCACCACGATGTCTTCCAGCCCTTCGGCGAAGCGTGCGATGCCCACCGGTTCCAGCGGCCAGGTCATGCCCACCTTGTACACGCGGATGCCGATGTCGGCGCAGGCCTGTTCGTCCAGTCCCAGGTATTCCAGCGCCTGCAGCACGTCCAGGTAGCTCTTGCCGGTGGTGACGATGCCCAGCCGCGCGCGCGGCGAGTCCATCACGATGCGGTCGATGCCGTTGGCGCGTGCGAATGCCTGGGCCGCCTTCACCGCGTACCGGTGCAGGCGCATTTCCTGGTCCAGCGGCGGGTCGGGCCAGCGGATGTTGAGGCCGCCGGCGGGCATGTCGAAGTCCTCCGGCAGCACGATGCGGCGCGCGAACGGATCAACCTGCACCGAGGCCGAGGATTCCACCGTTTCGGCGATGGTCTTGAAGCCGATCCAGCGCCCGGTGTAACGGCTCATCGCCCAGCCGAGCAGGCCCATGTCGAGGATGTCCTGCACGCCGGCCGGGTTCAGCACCGGCATCATCGCGCTGACGAACTCGTCCTCGCTGCCGTGCGGCAGGGTCGAGCTGCGGCAGGCATGGTCATCGGCGGCCAGCGCCAGCACGCCACCCAACGGCGAGGTGCCGGCGGCATTGGCGTGCTTGAACACGTCGCCGCAGCGGTCCACGCCGGGGCCCTTGCCGTACCACATGCCGTACACGCCCTGGACGTTGGCGCCGGGGAACAGGTTGGTCTGCTGGGTACCCCAGACCATCGTCGCGCCCAGGTCCTCGTTGAGGCCGGGGGTGAACTTCACCCGCGCCGCCTCCAGGTGCTGCCGTGCGCGCCACAGTTCCAGGTCGAAGCCGCCCAGCGGGCTGCCGCGGTAGCCGCTGATGAAGCCGGCGGTATCCAGCCCGGCCGCCTCGTCGCGCAGCCGCTGCATCAACGGCAGGCGCACCAGCGCCTGCACCCCGCTCAGGTAGATGCGGCCATCGGTACGGGTGTACTTGTGGTCCAGCGTGTAGCCAGTGTCCAGGCCGGGCTGGTTGGCGGAGGACGGCGAGGTGAGTTCGGCGGTACTGGTCATGGCTGGCCCGGGGAAGTCGGCTGGCACGGCCGCGCACGCGCGGCCGGAAAGGCGCGGATTGTAACAGTGGGCCTGTCCAGGCCCGGGACTCGCGCCGGAGCGCTCGCTGAGGTTAGGATCGGGATGGGAGGTTGTTGTGACAACCTGGGGGAGTTTGAATGGCAGTTGCAAGACAGATGCTGGCCGGGCTGTGCCTGGCCGTGGGGGCTTCGGTATTCAACGCAGCGGCGCAGCCGTTGCCGGCACTGCAGGAGTTCTACTTCGACAGCGACAGCGCGGCCGCACCGATGGTGGTGGTGGAAGGGCAGGGCAGCACCCTGGTCGACCAGCTGATGCGGCAGCGCGAACGCGGGCGCAAAGCCCTGGAGGCGACGGTGCAGCTGGCCGGCGTGGCAATGGGCCAGGGCCGCACCGATCTCGGTCGCACCCTGTACCAGGAGGCGTTGGGCAACGCGGCCGCCAGTTCGGTGCCGGGGCGTTCGGTCCGCTGGAACTACGGTTGGGATCTGTTCCGGCTCGGTGAGGTCGAACCGGCGCTGGCACAGTGGTCGGCAGCCCATGCCGGGCTGCGCGGCAACCCGTCGTGGGCGCCGCCGACCTATGCGCTGGCGCTGTGGACACTGGGTCGCAAGGACGAGGCGGTGCAGTGGTACGCCGCCGCGGTGCGCACCGAGCCGCAGCTGTGGAGCAGCAACGCGCGCTTTGCCGAGCTGCTGCCTGACTGGCGCGACAGCGAGCGTGCGGTGCTGGTGGAGATCCAGCAGGCGTGGGCGGCCAAACCGCCGGCCTGGCCGTAAGCCGAGGCCGGTGCGCCGTGGCGCACCGGTCCTACGACCATTGTCGGGGCTGAATACGCGGGTACATCGGCTAGGCTGCGCCGATGGCTTTCGATGCATTCGCCCTGATCCTGACCATGCTCGGCCTGGGCATGGCGTTCTCGCGCCTGCGCGCGTTGCCGGACAACACGGCCGATGCGCTCAACCGCATCGTGCTGTACGTGTGCCTGCCCGCAGCGGTGCTGATCTACGTGCCGCGCCTGCGGCTCGACGCCAGCCTGGTGGGGCTGATGGCCACGCCGTGGCTGCTGATGCTGGCCACCTGGGCGCTGGTGTCGTTGGCCACACGGGTGTTCGGCTTTGCCCGCGACGTGCACGCGGTGCTGCTGATCTGCGTGGCGCTGGCCAACTCCAGTTTCATCGGCTATCCGATGGTGCGTGCCCTGCTGGGCGACGCCGCGTTGCCGTATGCGGTGGTCTATGACCAGTTCGGCACGTTCGTGCTGCTCTCCACTTTCGGCCTGTACGTGATCGCGCGCTACAGCGGCGACCGGCCGCCCACGGCAGCGCAGGTGCTGCTGCGGATCGTCCGCTTCCCGCCGTTGTGGGCCCTGGTGTTCGCCCTGGTGCTGATGCCGGCGCAGCCGCCGGCGTGGATCGGCACCGGCCTCAAGCAACTGGCCGATGCGATGCTGCCGCTGGTGATGCTGGCGGTGGGGTTCTCGATCCAGCTGCGGCTGTCGCAGGCCGAACTCGCGCCGCTGGGGATCGGCCTGCTGCTCAAGCTGGTGGTCATGCCTGCGCTGGCGTTGCCGATCGCCTGGGCGTTCGGCCTGCAGGGCGCGATGCTGCAGGTCAGCGTGCTCGAATCGGCGATGCCGACCATGATCACCGCCGCCGCACTGGCGATCGAGCATCGGCTGGCGCCCCGCCTGGCGGCGGCGATGGTGGGTTATGGCATCGTGCTGTCGCTGGCGACCCTGCCGGCGTGGCTAGGGGTGCTGCGGGCGCTGCACTAGCCCGTGCCGTACTACCCGTCGGCGTTGACGGTGCGGCCCCTGGCCCAGTCGCGCAGGGCGCTGACCTGCTCGGCCATCAGCACCGACAATGGGCGGCTGCCGCGGATCTCGCCCATCAGCAGGTCGGTGTCCAGGCGGCGCTCTTCGGCGTGCGCGGCATACAGGCCGGCGACGATCGCCTGCTCGATCTCCGCGCCGGAGAACCCCTCGGCGGCGGCGGCCAACGCCGGCAGCGCGAAATCGTCGGCGTTGAGCTGGCGTCGCCCCAGGTGCAGGCGCAGCAGCTCCACCCGCGTGTTGGCATCTGGCAGGTCGACGAAGAAAATCTCGTCGAAGCGGCCCTTGCGCAGCAGCTCGGCCGGCAGTTCATGCACCTGGTTGGCGGTGGCCACGATGAACACCGTGGCCGTGCGCTCGGCCAGCCAGGTCAGCAGATGGCCCAGCACCCGTCGCGACACGCCGCCGTCCTCGCCACCGCTGGCCAGGCCCTTCTCGATCTCGTCGATCCACAGCACGCAGGGCGCCAGCTGCTCGGCCGAGGCCAGCGCGTCGCGCAGGTTCTTCTCGGTTTCGCCGTGGTACTTGTCGTACAGGCTGCCAACGTCCAGGCGCAGCAGCGGCACGCCGAAGCCGGCCGCCGTGGCCTTGGCCAGCATCGATTTGCCGCAGCCCTGCACGCCGAGCAGCAGCATGCCCTTGGGCGGGTCCAGCCCGGCCGGGCCGGTGCCGCCGAGGAACACCGGGCGGCGCTGGTTGACCCAGCGCTTGAGCCGGTTGGCCCCGGCCACATCGGCAAAGCGGGTGGTGTCGTACTCGTAGTGCAGGTGTCCGGCGCGGTTGAGCAGATCGAACTTCAACCGCGCCAGCTGCGGCAGGTCGTCCTGGCTGAGCGCGCCATCGGCGAAGATCAGCTGCCGGGCGATGCGCCGGGCATCGACCATGCTCAGCCCGCGCAGGTTGTGCAGGATCTTCTTGACCGCCTCGTTGTCCACCTCGACGCGGCGGCCGCCGTTCTCGCGGGCATACGCCTCGGCTTCCTCGCGCAGCATCTTCAGCAGGGCGTTGAGGTCGGGCAGGCGCGGATTGAAGCGGGTCGCCAGCGCTTCCAGCTCGGCCGGCAGCTCCACCTTGGCCCCGATCAGCACCAGCACATGGGCCTGGCAGTTGCGCCGCTGGATCAGGTCGCGCAACGCGCGCTGGTGGCTGGCATAGCCCAGGTAGGGATGGAAATCGAGCAGCAGGTAGATGCCGCGTTGTTCGGCCTGGCGGATCATCTGCAGCGCCGCGCTGGCATCGGGCGGTCCGACCGGGTCGTCCTCGCGGTCCATGTCGATGCGGCGCAGGCCCTCGGTGATCGACCAGCGGTGCAGCGCACGCCAGACGTGCATCAGGGTCTGCCGGAACAGCTCCACGATGCGACCCTCGTCCTGGGTCTCGATGATGATCAACGGGGTGTTGGCGCGGATCAGCGCGCTGAGGTCCTGTAACTCGCTCATGCCGGGGTGCAGTCCATTGGATCGGCAACGATAGCAAAGCGCCGTGACCTGCACGGGGTTCAGCCGCGCGACTATCACCGTCACGGAGGGCGGTGTACGCTGCGGCGACGTTTCCCGGAAGCGAGGCTTGCATGAAGACGATTCTGGTGGCCGGTTCCAAGGGCGGGGTGGGCAAGACCACCGTCGCCACCCACCTGGCGGCGCATTCGGCGCTGGAGGGTAAACGGACCGTCCTGGCCGATGCCGACCCGCAGGGCTCCAGCACCCGCTGGGCGCAGCGCCGCTCGGTGCTCGAAAGTGCCGTGCTGCCGATCGACGTGTATCGCAGGAAGCAGTGGGAGCGCCTGCTCCCGGAGGGTACCGAGCAGGTCATCATCGATGCCCCGGCCGGTGCCCTGGCCGATGATCTGCCCCATTTCCTCGACGTGGCCGATGCGGTGGTGGTGCCGGTGCTGCCTTCCGCGCTGGACATCGAAGCCATCGTCGGTTTCCTCAACAGCCTGTCGCGGGTCCCCCGCGTGCACAACCGGAGCCTGCCGGTGGGGCTGGTGCTCAACCGCACCAAGCCGTGGACGCAGACCTCCCAGCAGGCGATCCAGATGTTGTCCGAATGGCCTTACGAGGTGGTTGCGCAGTTGCGCGACAGCCAGAGCTATGTGGTGATGGTCGGGTTGGGGCGGAGTCTGTTCGACTACCGCTCGGCCCAGGTGCGCGAGCACCAGAGTGACTGGGAGCCGCTGTTGAAGTGGCTGAAGAACGCCTGATACGGAAGAGATCCCATGCGAGAACTGATTCTGCTGCGCCATGCCCATGCCGAAGCCGCCAGCACCGGCCAGGCCGACCTGGACCGCCCGCTGTCTCCGGTCGGGCTGGCCGAAGCCGAGGCCGCCGGCCGCTGGCTCAAGGACAACAATCTGCTGCCGGACTGCGTGCTGTGCTCGCCGGCCCGCCGCACCCGCGAGACCCTTGAAGCGGTGCTGGGCGTGACCGGCTTCGTGGAAAAGCGGCTGGAAGATGCCGTATACGACGCCACCCCGGGCACCTTGGCCGGGTTGATCGATGACCGCCGCGAGGTCGACCGGCTGCTCGTGGTCGGCCACAACCCCGGCCTGGAGCGCCTGGTGGCCTTGATGAGCGAGGGCAGCACCAGCGACTACCGCGGCATGCCGCCGGCCGGCATCGCGGTGCTTGCCTTCGACCGCGAGGCCTCCATCGAACCGGGCGTGGCCCGCTTGACCGCCTTCTGGTGGCCGTAACCGGTGGCAGCAGTTCGCGCCGTACTGGGCTGGCTGGCCCTGCTGGCGGCCGGGGTGGCCTGTGCCGAACCGCCGGCACCGGTGCCCGTGGCCCGTTCGCTGGCACTGGATACGGCCCAGTCGCGGTTCGGGTTCGAGATCCGGACCCGGCTGGGGCAGCGCATCGAGGGGGTGTTCCCGCGGTTTGAGGGGCGCATCGAGGTACTGTCCGACGGTCGTCACCAGGTCCACCTGCGGATGTTCACCCGCTACGTGGAGATCCCCGGCAAGCCGCGCTACACCGGCTGGATGCGCGGCGACGAGTTCTTCGACGCCGACCGCTACCCGGTGGTGGAGTTCGACTCGGTGCCGTACTGGCCCGAGGTGGTCGACAAGGGCGGGGCCATCGAAGGCCGGCTGATCCTGCGGGGGGTCAGCCACCCGGAGACCCTGCGCGTGGAAAAAGCCGAATGCCCCCGGGCCGGGTATGATTGCGACGTGGTCAGCCGTGGCAACGTTCAACGTGGCCGCTATGGCATGGACAGTTGGCAGCTAGCCCTGAGTGATCGAGTGACCTTTGTATTGCGTGCGCGTCTGAGCGAGGCGCCGAAACCGTGAATCTACTGCTGCGGCTTGGTTTGCTGGCAACCCTGTTGCTGGCCGGCGGCTGTGCGTCGCTGTCCAACGCGGAGCGCGACCGCGCGGCCGGCATTGCCGTGCAGGCGCGCTCCACGGCGGTGGACTGCGACCGCCCCGACCGCTGCGCGCTGGATTCGCCGCTGCGCGCGCTGGGCGGGCGGGCGTTCGCCGAGTCCCTGCCCGATGCACCGCGCCACTACGCCACCATCGTCGACGAGGGCGAGGCCTCGCTGGTGGCGCGCCTGAACCTGATCCGCAGCGCCTCGCGCAGCATCGACCTGCAGACCTACATCTTCGACAAGGACGACAGCGCCCGGCTGATCCTGGACGAACTGCTGGGCGCGGCCCGGCGCGGGGTCAAGGTGCGGGTGCTGATCGACCAGCTGTCGGCGATCTCCGACCTGGAGATCCTCGGCGCGCTTGCCGGCAGCCATCAGAATTTCGAACTGCGCGTCTACAACCCGACCTTCGGCAAGGCGCGGCTGAACTACTTCGACTACGCCGGCAGCGTGCTGTGCTGCTTCCGGCGCTTCAACCAGCGCATGCACAACAAGCTGCTGGTGGTCGACGACGCGCTCGGCATGGTCGGCGGGCGCAACTACCAGGACGACTATTACGACTGGGACGCCGAGTACAACTTCCGCGATCGCGACGTGGTGGTCGCCGGCCCCGAAGTGCGCGAGATGGCGGCCAACTTCGACGCGTTCTGGCGCGCGCCACGCAGTGTGCCGGCCGAGCGCCTGAACGATGTCGGCCGCACCCTGCTGCGACAGGGCGTGCCGGCGATGCCGCCGACCGGTTTCCGGCGTCCGGAGCGGGTCGCGCGGGTGAGTGCCGAAGCCGACGACCCGGCCTTCATCACGCGCACATTCGTCGATACCGCCCTGCCGGTGGCGGCGGTCCAGTACGTGGCCGACCTGCCACGCAAGCACCGCCGCGAGCGCGCCAGCCAACCGGCCAACGGCCAGCACGTGACCGAGCCGCAGTTGGATGCGCTGATTGCCGGCGCCCGGTCCGAAGTGCTGCTGCAGACACCCTACCTGGTGCTGTCCAAGCCGGCCCGGACGCTGTTCCGCGAGCTGCGCAAGCGGCCGCAGGCACCGCGCATCGTGGTGTCCACCAACAGCCTGGCCGCCACCGACAACCCCATCGTGTACGCGCTGTCCTACAAGTACAAACGCCGCAACCTGCGCGAGCTGGGTTTCAACATCTACGAATACAAGCCGTTCCCGCTGGATGCGCCGGTGGACTACCGCAACCTGTTGCCGGCACCGCTGGGCGAAGCCACGCCCGGTGAAGGCCGGCGCAGCAGCCTGATCGGTGGCAGCGCGGCCGGCAGCAACGCACACGGTGGCAGCAGCGGCAGTGGCAGTGAACGCAGCATCACCGCGCGTCGTAACGGCACCCGCGACAGCAGCCCGAGCGGCCGCCGTCGTGGTACCGACGGCAGCGAGGTCGAGCGCCGCGTGCTGCGCGCCGAAACGCGCCCTTCGTTCCTGGGCACCAAGGCGGTCAACAAGCCGCTGCCGGTCACCCGCACCGGCGCGCGCATGGGGCTGCACGCCAAGTCGATGGTGGTGGACCGCCGCATCGGTGTGATCGGCACGCACAACTTCGATCCGCGCAGCGAGAACTACAACACCGAAGGCGCGGTGATCATCGACGACCCGGTGTTCGCCGAGCAGCTTGCCCAGAGCATCCTGCGCGACATCGACCCGAAGAACTCCTGGACGGTGGCACCGCGCGCCAAGCCGCCGGTGTTGTCCGGCCTGAACTACAGCGTCGGCAAGGCCTCCGAGGCGCTGCCCGTGCTGGATTTCTGGCCGTGGCGCTACGCCACCGATTACGAATTCCAGCCCGGTCCGGACTGCCCCCGGCCGCTGCCCCGCCAGGACGCCAACTTCCACGCGTGCTACACCGCCGTGGGCGACTTCCCCGAAGTCAACGTCGGCCCGAAGTGGCTGCTGGTGCGCATGCTGACCGCGTTCGGCGCGGGGCTGGTACCGATTCTTTGAACGCTTACGTCTGACGGAGACACGGCATGACCCAGGTATTCCGCGAGGCAGTGTCCATCGAGGCACTCAACGCGCTGAGCCGCAACACCCTGATCGAGCACCTGGGCATCGTGTTCACCGCGGCCGGCGAGGACTGGGTCAGCGCCACCATGCCGGTGGACGAACGCACCCGCCAGCCGTACGGCATCCTGCACGGTGGCGCTTCGGTGGTGCTGGCCGAAACCCTCGGCAGCAGTGCCGGCAACCTGTGCGTGGACACCACCCAGCAGGTCTGCGTCGGCCTGGAGATCAACGCCAACCACATCCGTGCGATGCGCGGCGGCCTCGTCACCGGTACCGCGCGCGCGGTGCATGTCGGGCGCAGCACGCATGTGTGGGACATCCGCATCGAAGATGACGCGGGTCGCCTGGTGTGCACGTCGCGGCTGACCCTGGCGGTGGTGCCGGCGGTACGGCCGGGCTGATCGACGCACCGCACGGATGCTGTGTTGCGCCGGTCGGCTCAGTGCGCCGGCGCACTGACGGCGGGGGCGTTGTGCCGTGGATGGGCAGTGGCTTGACCGGGGCCGGCGGCTGGCCCCGGCATGTCATCGATCTGACCGCTATACGCTGGCAGAGCCTGCGGCGCTCGGGTATCGTTCGCGGATGACTTCCCCCACCCCGGCCCCACGTGGCGGCGTGGCGCGTGTGTGCCGCTACCTGTACCGCGTACCGCTGCTGCTGGTCCACCTGTTGCTGTTCCTGCCGCTGACCCTGATCGGCATGCTGCCGCCGTGGGGGCGCCTCCGCGTGGGTGGCCGTCCCTTGGAACATGCGGTGGTCAACGCCTGGTCCGGCGGCCTGATGTGGATCTTCGGCTTCCGCACGCGCCGCATCGGCGAGCCGTTGCCGGGCGCGGTGCTGTTCGTGGCCAACCACGTCAGCTGGGTCGACATTTCCATGCTGCACAGCCAGCGCATGATGGGCTTTGTGGCCAAGCGCGAAATCGCCGGCTGGCCGGTGGTCGGCTGGCTCGCCGCACGCGGCCAGACCATCTTCCACCAGCGCGGCAGTACCGAGTCGCTGGGCGGGGTGATGCAGGCGATGGTGGTCCGGCTGCGCGAGGGCCATGCCGTCGGCGTGTTCCCCGAAGGCCGCACCCGCGGCGGCCACGATGTCGGGCCGTTCCATGCGCGCATCTTCCAGGCCGCGGTCGAAACCCAGGTGCCGGTGCAGCCGGTGGCGCTGCGCTACGGCCATCACGGCGATGCGCAGACGATTGTCGCCTTCGGCCCCGGCGAGAGTTTCTTCGCCAATTTCCTGCGCCTGCTGGGCGAACCCGCACGCCGGGCCGAGGTGCATTTCCTCGCGCCCATCGACACCCATGATCTGGACGGCCGTCGCCGCATCGCCGAAACCTCGCGTGCGCGCATCCTGGCGGCCATGACTGCCGAGTAGGGCGATGGCGCTTCTTCACGCGCCAGCGTCGGAGGCCGGAGCAGGCTCGCGCCCATGTTGACCGCTGCCGACTACCGTCCGCCGCGTTGGCTGCGCAATCCGCACCTGCAGTCGATGCTCAGTTCCAGCCGCATGCGCATGCAGCGCGGCCTGATGCTGCTGGCCGCGACCGGGGCGGTGACTGAAGAGCTGATCCTGGATGGCGGCGAAGGCGTGCGACTGCAGGGCTGGCACAGCCGCATCGACGACCGCGAGCCGGTCGGCATGGCGCTGCTGCTGCACGGGTGGGAAGGCAGCGCGGAGTCGAGCTACATGCGCATGACTGCCGCGCGCATGCTCGAGGAAGGGTACGACGTGGTCCGGTTGAACTTCCGCGACCACGGCAACACCCATCACCTCAATCCCGGCATCTTCCACTCCAACCGCATCGATGAAGTGGTGCAGGCCGCCGGCGACATCGCGCGGCGCTGGCCCTCCCTGCCGCTGGTGGCGGCGGGCTATTCGCTGGGCGGCAACTTCGTGCTGCGTCTGGCGCTGCGTGCGCCCTCGGCGGGCGTGCCGCTGCGGCGGGTGGCCTCGGTGTGCCCGGTGCTGGATCCGGCGATCACGATGGAAAGCATCGAGAACGGTCCGGCGATGTACGACTGGTATTTCCGGCGCAAATGGGCCGGTTCGCTGCGCCGCAAGCGCGATCTCTTCCCGGAGCTGAGCGACTGGGATGACCGCGTGCTCAAGCTGGACATCCGCGCGCTGACCGCATGGCTGGTCGAACACCACACCGATTTCGGCTCGCTGCAGGCGTACTTCGACGGCTACTCCATCGCCGGCGACCGCTTGGCCGGGCTGGAAGTGCCGGCCGACATCCTGATGGCGCAGGACGACCCGGTGATCCCGTTCGCCACCTTCAACGGCTGGCGACTGCCGGCCCACGCCCACCTGGAAATCGCCCCGTGGGGCGGCCATTGCGGCTTCCTGGAGAACTGGCGCGGCGATGGCTTCTCCGAGCGCTGGGTCGCCCAGCGCCTGCGCCTGGAAGCGCTGCCGCGCTGAGCCCGGAGCCGGCCGATCGCCCGGAATGTCGGCAGCGACCCCGGCGCGACCCTACAATCGGGGTTTGACCCCAAGCTGGACCGTCATGCAAGACAAGATCATTCAAGCCCTGCGCCGCAACGCGGTGGACGATGCCGTGCAGCTGGCCCGCGAGTGGACCGCGGCCGAACCGACCCAGCCGCAGGCCCATCGCCTGCTGGCCCTGGCGCTGCAGCAGCAGGATCAGCTCGAACCGGCCCTGGAGAGCCTGCAGCAGGCGCTGGCGCTGGCCCCGGACGATGCCGACCTGCACCTGATGCAGGCCGGCCTGTTGATGGCGCTGCGTCAGTTCGAGGCCGCCGGCTCGGCGCTGGACCGCACCGCCGCGCTCAACCCCAACGAACTGTCGGCCTACCTGATGCAGGCCCACCTGGCGCTGGGCCGCAACGACGTGGACGAAGCCGAGCGCCTGGCGCGCCTGGCCAGCCGCATCGAGGAAGACCACCCTGAAGTGGCCGCCATCAACGGCATGGTGGCGCTGCGCCGTGGCGAGGGCGACCGTGCCCTGGCCCTGCTGTCGGCCGCCAGCGAAGCCATGCCGGGCGACTCGCGCGTGTTGTACGCGCTCGGTTTTGCCTACCTGGGCAAGGACATGCTGGCCTTCGCCGAACAGGCGTTCCGCCGCGTGCTTGAGCTCAATCCCACGCTGACCACGCTGCAGGGCCTGGTCGTGCAGTTGGCGCTGCGCCAGGGCCACGTGGACAGCGCGGCGGCCATGATGGGCCCGAT
The DNA here is from genome assembly GCF_009467805.1 of Stenotrophomonas nematodicola. Classification (GTDB taxonomy): domain Bacteria; phylum Pseudomonadota; class Gammaproteobacteria; order Xanthomonadales; family Xanthomonadaceae; genus Stenotrophomonas; species Stenotrophomonas nematodicola. The sequence goes on along the minus strand of NZ_WIAY01000009.1, from coordinate 7,614 downwards.
GCTGGCCGCCCCGGGCGGCGACAGCGTGGCCATGCGCCGCCTGGCCGGCGAACTGGCGCTGCAGTCCGGGCAACCGCTGCAGGCGCTGGAGCATCTGCTGCCCGCACTGGAGCAGGCTCCCTCGGACCGCCAGGTGCTGCAGCTGCTGCTCATGTGCTGGCAGCGACTTGGCCGCGAACAGCAGGCCCGCGAGCATCTGGACGCCGCGCTGGAATCGCACCCGGAGGTGCACGACCTGTGGCTGGCGCGCCTGTCGGTGGAGTCGGTGGGCAGCGATGAGGCCGTGGCGGTCACCGAACGCTGGCTGCAGGCGATGCCGGTGCATCTGCCGGCGCTGGAAACGCGCATGCGCCTGCACGACATGGCCAAGGACGTGGACGGCGCCGAGGCGGTGGCCCGCCGCATCGTCGCGCTCGAACCCGGCCGTGCCAGCGGCGAGACCCGCATCGTCGAAGCGCTGCTGAAGCGCGATCCGGCCGCCGCCGTGGTGCATGTCCAGCAGTTCATCGAACAGGCCCCGGCCGAGGCCCGCGATGGCCTGCGGTCGTGGCTGGGCGCGGTGCAGGACCGTGCCGGCCAGCACCGTGACGCGCTCGACACCTGGCTGGGCGTGCACGCGGCGCAGTCGCCGCAGCGTCTGCCGCTGCCGCCGCAGGCCAAGGCGCCGCTGAGCTGGCCGGATCTGGCGCCAGTGGGCGACGACGTCAGCGCCCGCCCGATGTTCGTGTGGGGCGCCCCGGGCTCCGGCGTGGAGCGGGTGATCGCCGGCATCGCCGCGGCCAGCCCGGTGCTGCGCGGCGACCGGTTCGGCCCGACCCCGCCCGACGATGCCTTCCAGAGCTACCACACGCTGCAGGAGCTCTCGACCGGCAAGCTGACCCCGGAGCGTCTGGTCGAGCAGTGGCGTGAAACCCTGCCCGCGCGCGGCCTGGCCGACGGCACCGTGATCGACTGGCTGCTGTGGTGGGACAACGCCCTGCTGTGGGCACTGCGTCCGCAGCTGCCGGAAGGCCGCCTGCTGGTGGCACTGCGCGATCCGCGCGACATGCTGCTGGACTGGATGGCCTTCGGCGCCCCGGCACCGTTCGCGGTGAACTCGCTCAACGAAGCCGCCGAATGGCTGGCCCGCGCACTGGCCCAGGTGGCCACGCTGCACGAGCAGAGCCTGTACCCGCATGTGCTGCTGCGCATCGACGACATCGGCAACGATGCCGGCGCGATGGCACACCGCCTGGAAACGCTGTTCGGCGTGCGCTTCCCGCCGGCCGACACCCTCGGCCCGGCACGCCTGCCGCCCGGCCACTGGCGCCAGTACCGCGACATCATGGCCAGCGCGTTCGCCCTGCTCACCCCGGTGGCGGTGCGTCTGGGTTACCCGGAAGAGTGAGGACGATCCCATGCATCTGACCAGCAACAGCCTGATCAGCGGCCAGCCGATCGCCGCGACCTTCGCGGCCGGCGACGCCCACGGTTTCGCCGGCAACCGCAACCCGCACTTGGCCTGGGACGATGTCCCGGCCGGCACGCGCGCGTTCGCGCTGCTGTGCATCGATCCGGACGTGCCGACCGTGCCCGGAACGGTCGGCCGTTCCGACTGCACCGTGCCGCGCGACCAGCCGCGCGGCGATTTCACCCACTGGGCAATGGCCGACATCCCCGCCGACGTGCGTGAGCTCGCCGAAGGCAGCTGCAGCGACGGGTTCACCGTGAAGGGCAAGGTGGCCCCGGCCGGTCCGCCGGGCGCACGCCAGGGTCTGAACGACTTCACCGGCTGGTTTGCCGGCAACCCGGACATGGCCGGGCAGTACCTGGGCTATGACGGCCCGTACCCGCCGTTCAACGACGAGCGCGTGCACCGGTATTTCTTCCGCGTGTTCGCCCTGGACGTGGCGCAGCTCGCGCTGCCCACCCCGTTCACCGCTGCCGATGTGCACCGTGCGATGCAGGGCCACATCCTGGCCGAAGCGGCGCTGCACGGGACCTACACCCTCAATCCCGCGCTGGCCTGAAGCACGGACAGGTGCCGGCCCCAGGCCGGCACCTCCCCTGCGGCGGCCTTACTTCTTCTCGTTCGCCGACTCGACCACCATGTCCAGCACATACGCGACGGAGGAACCGTCGGCCGGCGGGTTGGCGATCTTGTAGCGCTTCACGCGCACCACGTTGCGCACGCCATCTTCGTGGGTGTAGCCCTCGATGGTGCCGTAGAAGTTCTCGAACTCACCCGGCGTGCCCTGCTTGAGGCCCTTGTCGTCGAAGGCCACTTCGCGGGTCTGCAGGCACTGCATGTTCGGGATCAGCGGGTGCGAGCACGGCTTGGTCTGCGCGGCCACTTCCAGGAACACCGTCTCGCCCGGGCCGCCGTAGCGGGTTTCGGCGGTCGGCTCGGGGGTGAACACCAGCACGTCGCCGCTGGCGGTACGCAGGGTCAGCTGGCCTTCGCCAGCCAGTTCGGTCTTCAGCGCACCTTCCAGGCGGCTGCCGATGGCCTGGTCGAGCGCCATCAGCGCCTTGTCGGTGCAGGCCATCATGGTCGAGGCCATCGGCGACACGGTCAGCGTGCCGTCGGCCAACGTGTAGCTGCCGCCCATGCGGTTGCAGGTGTTGCTCACTGCGATGCGGCCATCCTGGAAGTCCAGCGTGACCGGCTTGTCCTCGCGGGCGAACAGCGCATCCACGCGCTTGCCGCTGGCATCGGTGGCGCTGTCCAGGCGCCAGTGGTTGCCCTGCAGGCGCTGCGCGTCCAGTGCCGCAACGGCCTTCTGATCGGCTGCGGCGGTCGGGGCCGGAGCCAGGTCATCGCCGCCGGTACCGGCAGGTGCGGTGGCGGACGGGTTGCTGCAGGCGGCCAGCAGGGCCAGCGGCAGGATCAGCATCAGGTTGCGGTTGCGGTTCATGCACATCTCCTTGGGAACCAGGGGAAAAACGCCGGGGCGTGGAAAACGGGGTTGTCGCGCGGCGGGTCTGTTCAGTTGCCAGCCGGCAACCACAACAACAGCGCGGCGCCCAGCACGATCCGGTACAGCGCGAACGCGGTGAAACGGTGGCCCTTGATGTAGCCCAGCAGCCACTTCACTACGACGAAGCCGGTGATGACCGCGGCAACGAAGGCCACGCCCACATCGGTCCAGTTCTCGGTGGCGAGCTTGCCGTCCTTGGCCAGTTCCAGGAATGCGTAGGCGCTGGCGGCGAACATGGTCGGGATGCCCACCAGGAACACGAACTCGGTGGCGGCCGCGCGGCGGCTGAGCCCGAACAGCATGGCGATGAAGATCGCCGCAGCCGAACGCGAGGTGCCCGGGAACACGCCGGCCACCACCTGGGCCAGGCCCACCAGCACCGCCACTTTCCAGGTGACCGTATCGCGATCGGGCAATCGCGCGGCGCGCGCTTCCACCAGGATCATCCAGATCCCGCCGATGATCAGCGCCCAGGCCACCGGCGTGACCGTCTCGGGCAGTTCCCAGCCGGCCAGGCGGACCGGCAGGCCGACCACGGCGGTGACCAGGAACGCGGTGCCGAGCTTGAGCACGTAGTCGCGGTTGTCACGCTGGTGCAGCCCGGTGGCCAGCGACCACAGGCGCTGCCGGAACACCAGCGTGATGGCCAGGATCGCACCGGCCTGGATGACGATGTTGAAGAAGTCCGAGCGCGCGCCGAGCCAGTGCTGGGCGATCAGCAGGTGGCCGGTGCTGGAGATCGGCAGGAATTCGGTGAGGCCTTCGAGAATGCCCAACAGGAGGGCGGAGAGCAGGTCGGACATCGGCGGGCTGGGGCTCGGAAAGGGTGAAATCGCGGTAGAGCATAGAACATCAAACCGCGCACCAAATGTGTGCGTGGTGCGGCCATTGCACCGTTATGGTGCGCACGGTTCAGCCGCCAGCAGGGCAGGTGTTCAATGAAATCATGGGGTTAGCTCGCGATAAAAGTTGGCACGCCGATTGCTCTATCCAAGTACGCAATCATCCATCCGAGGTTTCACCGATGTCCGTGGAAAATGTTGAGAAGCTGATCAAGGACAACCAGATCGAGTTCGTCGACCTGCGTTTCGTCGATATGCGCGGTATCGAGCAGCACGTCACCTTCCCCGTCGGCATCGTGGAGCCGGCCCTGTTTGAAGAAGGCAAGATGTTCGACGGCAGCTCGATCGCCGGCTGGAAGGGCATCAATGAGTCGGACATGGTCCTGCTGCCGGATCCGGCCAGCGCCTACATCGACCCGTTCTATGCCGACCCGACCCTGGTGATCAGCTGCGACATCCTCGACCCGGCCACCATGCAGCCGTACGGCCGCTGCCCGCGCGGCATCGCCAAGCGCGCCGAGGCCTACCTGAAGTCCTCCGGCATCGCCGAGCAGGCCTTCTTCGGTCCGGAGCCGGAGTTCTTCATCTTCGATTCGGTGCGCTTCGCCAACGACATGGGCCACACCTTCTTCAAGATCGATTCCGAAGAAGCGGCCTGGAGCACCGGCGACAAGTACGACGGCGCAAACAGCGGCTACCGTCCGGCGGTGAAGGGCGGCTACTTCCCCGTCCCGCCGACCGACTCGCTGCACGACCTGCGCGCTGAAATGTGCAAGACGCTGGAACAGGTCGGCATCGAAGTGGAAGTGCAGCATCACGAAGTGGCCACCGCCGGCCAGTGCGAAATCGGCACCAAGTTCAGCACCCTGGTGCAGAAGGCCGATGAGCTGCTGCGCATGAAGCACGTGATCAAGAACGTCGCCCACCGCAACGGCAAGACCGCCACCTTCATGCCCAAGCCGATCGTCGGCGACAACGGCAGTGGCATGCACGTGCACCAGTCGCTGTCCAAGGGCGGCGTCAACCTGTTCTCCGGCGACGGCTACGGCGGCCTGTCGCAGATGGCGCTGTGGTACATCGGCGGCATCTTCAAGCACGCCAAGGCCATCAACGCCTTCGCCAACGCCGGCACCAACAGCTACAAGCGCCTGGTCCCGGGCTTCGAAGCGCCGGTGATGCTGGCCTATTCGGCCCGCAACCGTTCGGCCTCGTGCCGCATTCCGTGGGTGTCCAACCCGAAGGCGCGCCGCATTGAAATGCGCTTCCCCGATCCGATCCAGTCCGGCTACCTGACCTTCACCGTGCTGATGATGGCCGGCCTGGACGGCATCCGGAACCAGATCGACCCGGGCGCACCGAGCGACAAGGACCTGTACGACCTGCCGCCGGAAGAAGAGAAGCTGATTCCGCAGGTCTGCTCCTCGCTGGACCAGGCCCTGGAAGCGCTGGACAAGGATCGCGAGTTCCTCAAGGCCGGCGGCGTGATGAGCGACGACTTCATCGACGGCTACATCGCGCTGAAGATGCAGGAAGTGACCCGCTTCCGCGCGGCGACCCATCCGCTCGAATACCAGATGTACTACGCCAACTGAGCACCTGGCGACGATGACGAAGGACTTCCCTCCCACCTTCGTCGTCGTCGCCGCTTTGCAGAAATGCGGCGTGGCTGGGGAGCCACATCGCACGCAACACGTTTCACCAGGGGCAAGAGAGACCGGACGCGCATGGGCCCTTCCTCCCTCCCGCGTCACCGCTGGCGCCGCCCTTCGTGGGTGTCGGCACTGGCGTGGCCCATGCAACGTTCGGCGCAACGACCGGCGGCCATGTGCAAGTGGTCGCCGGTCGACCTGACATCGGCCTGCACGCGCGGGCCGGTTCCATCCACCATCGGGATATGCGCATGAAACTGATCTCCGCCATCATCCGGCCGTTCAAGCTCGACGAGGTCCGCGAGGCCCTCTCCGATGCGGGCGTGTCGGGCATCACCGTGACCGAGGTCAAGGGTTTCGGTCGCCAGAAGGGCCACACCGAGTTGTATCGCGGCGCGGAGTACGTCGTGGATTTCCTGCCGAAGATCAAGATTGAAACCGTGGTCACCGACGACCGGCTGGACGCGGTGATCGAAGCGATCCAGAACGCGGCCGGCACCGGCAAGATCGGCGACGGCAAGATCTTCGTCACCGCGGTCGAGCAGGTCGTCCGCATCCGCACCGGCGAAATCGGCGCCGACGCGCTCTAACCCCCTTCGGAGCCCACAATGAAGACTTCTCTGTTCACCGGGTGGCAAGCCCGGTTCCATGCCGTGTGCCTGATGATGCTGGTCAGCGCCCTGGCCGTTGGCGCGTTCTCCGGCAAGGCGCATGCGCAGGCGCAGGTCACCCCGGCGCCGTCGGAAACCGTCGCCGTCGAGCCGCTCGCGACCGCGCAGGCGGTGCCGGTCGCCGAGGTGGCCGCCGCGGCCGCGCCCGCCTTCGATCACGGCGATGTGGCCTGGATGCTGACCTCCACGCTGCTGGTGCTGCTGATGGTGGTGCCCGGCCTGGCCCTGTTCTACGGCGGCCTGGTGCGGTCCAAGAACGTCCTGTCGATCCTCAGCCAGATTCTGGTGGTGTTCTCGCTGGTGCTGATGCTGTGGGTGGCCTACGGCTACAGCGCGGTGTTCAGCCAGGGCAACGCCTTCTTCGGCTCGTTCACCGAGTTCGCGTTCCTCAAAGGCTTCGCGCCGGATTCGGTGGGCAACACGCCGATCAAGGGCCTGCCGGACTATCTGTTCGTCGCTTTCCAGTCCACCTTCGCCGGCATCACCACCGCCCTGATCGTCGGCGCCTTCGCCGAACGCATCAAGTTCAAAGCGGTGCTGCTGTTCTCGGCATTGTGGTTCACCCTGAGCTACATCCCGATGGCGCACATCGTCTGGGGCGGCGGCTATCTGGGTGAGATGGGCGCGATCGACTTCGCCGGCGGCACCGTGGTGCACATCAATGCCGGCGTGGCGGGCCTGGTCGGCGCGTACTTCGTCGGCAAGCGCATCGGCTACGGCCAGACCGCGTTGAAGCCGCACAACGTACCGTTCACCTACATCGGCGCGATGCTGCTGTGGGTGGGCTGGTTCGGCTTCAACGCCGGCTCGGCCGCCGCTGCCGATACCGTCGCCTCGCTCGCCTTCATCAACACCATCCTCGCCACGGCCGCAGCGGTGCTTGGCTGGACGCTGGTGGAAGCGGTGAGCAAGGGCAAGCCGTCGGCCCTGGGCGCGGCCTCCGGCGCAGTGGCCGGCCTGGTCGGCATCACCCCGGCCTGCGGCACCGTGGGCCCGCTCGGCGCGATCGTGATCGGCCTGGTCGCCGGCGTGGTCTGCGTGTGGGGCGTCACCGGCCTCAAGCGTCTGCTGCGCGTGGACGACACTGCCGACGTGTTCGGCGTGCACGGCATCGGCGGCATCGTCGGCGCCATCCTCACCGGTGTGTTCAGCGCGCAGTCGCTGGGCGGCACCAAGGCCGACCTCGACATCGGCCACCAGGTCTGGGTGCAGCTGGTCAGCGTCGGCTTCACCATCGTCTGGTGCGCCGTAGTGACCGTGGCGATCCTGCTGGTGGTGCGCATGGTGTTCGGCCTGCGCGTGAGCGAGGAAGCAGAACGCACCGGTCTGGACGTCACCTCGCACGGCGAATCTGCGTACGAAGCCTGACGGCCTCGCACGCGCGCACAGTCCACGTGACCCCGCGCCGACGCATGACGTAGTGCCGGGCCCTGCCCCGTGCCATGCCCGGTGCCCGCGTGCCGATCGCACCGGCCAGGCCCTGCAGCGCCTG
>NZ_WIAY01000008.1:70628-155320 GCF_009467805.1 Stenotrophomonas nematodicola | reverse complement strand
TGCCGCCATCGGCGCGGCGCACCTGCAGGGTCAGCGGCTGCTCCAGCCACGGCGCCATGTCCAGGAACGCATCGGTGGACAGGCAGTCGATCTCGAACCGGGTGCTGCCGCAGACCGCCTCCTGGCCCTCGAAGCGCTCCACCACCAGGCCGGAGGCCGGGCCGAGCAGCTGGATCAGGCGCGCCTGCTGGGAGGGAGCGCCAAGGGTGGGCGCCAGCGAGCGGTGCGAGATATCCATATCGTCGACATTCCGTGAACCGGGGGACGCCAGCGTAGGGACGCGGCCCGGTCACAGCCATCGGAAAACCCCGGCCCATCCGACCGCCGCGTCCGGTGAACGCGCCTGGACGCCTTGTCAGCCGGGGGATGAGGGCGCGCGCGGACGTCGGATATTTCAGATGCGTTGTACTCCGGGGAGACCTCCGGTGCTGTCGCAATCGGTCTTCCGGCTGCCCAATGCGTCTACCCTGCCCTCCGGACCCGCCCCTTGGCCGGGACGCCCTGCAGACGGCGTTGAGCGTGAAGGCGGAGGGGACGGGTAAAAATGGGCGTCCCCGGTTCCGAAATGGGATGAGGCGCACAGTTTTTAACGGTGCTATCCTCTTCTGCTCACCGGGGGAACGCTGGGAAGCGGGTGCACGGGATGACCGGCAAGGTTGCGGCGGCGATTGTGTGCGAACAGGAGCCAGGCATCGCGCAGACAGCGATGGCTGAGATCGTCCATGCCGTCTTGAGCCCCGACGAATTCACATTGTTCGCCGAATTCGGCCGCCAGCGCAAGGTGACCGCCGGCGACCTGCTGTTCCTGCGCGGGCAGCCCGGCGACACCATGTATGTGATCGAGAGCGGCGCGGTGGAACTGGATTTCGGCGAAGACCTGGTGGTCAAGTCGCTGGGCCAGCATGAGTTCTTCGGCGAACTGGGGCTGCTCATCGGCGACCACCCGCGCAGCGCCGACGCCCGCGCGCTGCAGGACAGCGTACTGCTGGAACTGGACCACGCCGATTTCCAGCGCCTGGTCATCCGCGATCCGGGCCTGGTGGCGTACTTCCTGCGGCGGACCATCATGCGCGTGGTGAGCAACGAACAGGTTCTGATCCGGCAGCTGCGCCGGCGCAACCACGACCTGGAAACCGCGCTGGACAACCTGTATGTCACCACCCACCAGCTCACCCACACCCGCGAACTGGTGCGCACCGACGAGCTGACCGGCCTGCACAACCGTCGCGGTCTGGCACTGTACCTGCAGGAATGCCGCAGCCACGCCGACGGCCCGCCGCAGGGCCTGCTGCTGATCGACTGCGACAGCTTCAAGCAGGTCAATGACGAACACGGCCATCAGGCCGGCGACCGCGTCCTGCAGAGCGTGGCCAACATCCTGCGCTCGGTCGCCACCGAGCAGGACATGGCCTGCCGGCTGGGTGGCGACGAGTTCTGCCTGCTGTTGCGGCAGGCCGACGCCGATGTCCTGCAGCACGCCGCCGAGTTCATCCTCAGTGCTGTGCACGGCCTGATGGGCCGCGCCCACGGCATGCCGCACGTCTGCCCGGTCAGCATCGGGGTGGGCCTGCTGGACGCCCACAGCGACTGGAGCGAGTGGTACGCTCGCGCCGACAGCGCCCTGTACCAGGCCAAGCGCCTGGGCGGCAACCGGTTGCACTGGTCGCGTGCAGCGACCGATACGCCCTGATCGGGAGAGCGGCATGAATGGCGACATCGGAACGTCGACCCAGACCCCGCAGTTGCGGGCTCTGCTGTTCACCGACCTGTGCGACTCGCTGATCCTGGTCGAGCGTATCGGCGACAGCGCCGCGGCCGAGTTGTTCCAGCAGCACGACCGCCTGGTGCTGACCCTGCAGCAGCAGTGGAACGGCCATCAGATCGACCGCTCCGACGGTCTGTTCCTCCTCTTCGAACGCGCCATCGATGCGCTCGGCTTCGCACTGGATTACCAGCGCGGCCTGCAGCAGATCGGCGAGGAACGCGGCATCGTGCTGCGTGCCCGTTCCGGTCTTCACGTTGGCGAAGTGCTGACCTGGGAAAACAGCCCCGAGGCGATCAAGGTCGGGGCCAAGTCGCTCGAGGTCGAGGGCCTGGCCAAACCGATGGCCGCGCGCCTGATGACGCTGGCCCGCCCCGGCCAGATCCTGCTGTCGGCCGTGGCCGAATCGCTGACCCATCGCGTCACCGGCGAACTGGGCGAGCGCGGCGAGCGCCTGTTGTGGAAGTCGCACGGCCGCTGGCGCTTCAAGGGCGTGCCGACCACCCAGGAGGTCTTCGAGGTGGGCGAGATCGGCTTCGCGCCGCTGCGCATGCCGCGCGGCAACGCCAAGGCGCGCCGCGACATTCCGCTGTGGCGGCAGCCGCCCGCGTTGGCTGCTGAAGCACTGCTGGTGGCGGCGCTGGCCGTGGGCGGCTGGATGCTGCTGCGGCCGGAGCCGGCGATCGCGTTTGCCGAGCGCGACTGGGTCGTGGTGGGGGACGTCAACAACCTCACCGGCAATGTTCTGCTCGACGACAGCCTGCAGCAGGCGTTCCGGATCAGCCTGGAGCAGTCGCGCTTCGTCAACGTGCTCAGCGACATGAAGGTGCGCGATACGCTGACCCGGATGCGGCGTGCGCCCGATGTCCGCCTCGACCGGCGTCTTGCACTGGAGGTGGCGGCACGGGATGGCGCGCGCGCGATCATTCTGCCGTCGGTGCTGGAAGTGCACGGCAAGCTGCGCGTCTCGGTTGAAGTGGTCGACCCGGCCAGCGGCGAGACGGTCTACTCCGACTATGCCGATGGCCGCGGGCTGGAATCGGTGCTGGCCTCCACCGATCATGTGGTTGCCAGCCTGCGTGGCCGTCTGGGTGAAGCCCTCCAGGATATCGACCGTACCTCGGCACCGCTTCCGGAAGTGGCCACCGCCAATCTGGATGCGCTCAACGCCTATGCCAAAGGGCTGGCGGCCTACGGTCAACATCGCATGCCGCAGGCACTGGCGTATTTCGAGCAGGCGACCCGGCTGGACCCGGAGTTCGCCTTCGCCTATCTGGCCCAGTTGCGCATCCAGGTCAGCCGCGGGCAGCGCGACCCGGCGCGCGAGCTGCTGGCCAAGGCCGTTCTGCTGCGTGACCGCCTCACCGCGCGCGAGGCGCTGTACCTGGATGCGTGGAAACTGGAATTGAGCGAGCCGGGCCAGGCCGCAGCCGCAGAGAAGTGGAAACTGCTGGCCGATCTCTACCCGGACCATCACGGCGCGCACATCAACTACGGTCTGTCCGAGCTGGACATGGGCCGTTACGCGGTGGCCGAGCAGGCGGTGCGCCACGGCGATGTCATGCAGTACCCCCTGCGCAGCCTGGCCGTGGACCTGCTTGGCCGTACCCAGCTGGCGCAGAACAAATTCGGCCAGGCGCTGCGCACCTTCAACGAGGCGGCCGTCTCCAGTGGCGGGCAGGGGACCCGTCAGCGCGTCGCCGCGCTGGCGGCGTCCGGCGACGTTGCCGCCGCCACCCGACTGCTGGGAAAGCTGGAAAAGAACGATCCGGGCAACTGGCTGGAGCGCACGTCACTGGCGCTGGACCAGGGCAATACCGATGCGGCACGCCGTTCGGCCCAGCAGGCGGCCGCCGACTGCGGGACCTCGGTCCAGGTGTGCGAACTGTTTGGCGTCATCGACCTGTCGGTGCGCAGCGGGACCGGGCAGCCTCCCACCGAAGCCGAGTTCCACCGGCTGGTGCAGCCGCTGCTGCGGCAGGCCGGGCGCAGCGACACCGATGACCGCGGCCAGCGCCTGTACTTTGCCGCCGTGGCCGTCTACGCCGCACAACGCGCCGGCCTGGATCGCGTCGCGCCCCACTACCTGCCCACTCTGCTGCCGCTGGCACGCCAGCTCGGCGATGCCCGGGCGGCGCAGGTGGTGTCCATCGTGGATGCAGTGGAACTGGCGCGGCGCGGAAAGACCGGACAGTCCGTGGCGCGGTTGAAGGCGCTGGAAGACGGCAGCGAGCTGTACCAGGTCCACAGCGCGCTGCGCAGGGCCTATCTTGCCGAAGGCGCGGAGCAGGATGCGGAACGGGAACGGCAGTGGCTGCTTGCCAATCGCGGCCGCGCGTATGCCGAAAGCGCCGGCTCCTACGCCATGCAGGCGCTGAACGTGCACGACGCCAGGCTGGCCGTGCAGCGTTGCCCGGCAGCGGGCTGCCCCGCTGTCGCGGCCGTTCGCTGATCCCTGGTCAGGGCGTGCGCTTGAGCGAGGCATCCACCTCGCCGGTGACGAAGCAGTGAGGGTTGTTGAACATCGTCACCCGGGTGAGGTGGTCCAGCAATGCCTCGCGAGCCGCCTCGAACTCCGCAGGCGATGCCAGCGTGCCGTCGAGACAGCACAGCACCGACGCTTCGCCCAGGGATGCATCGATCTCGCTCAATGCCTGCGCAGGGCTGGCAGCGAAACGGGCGCGGAAGTCGGCATCGCTGGACAGCAGGTCCAGCAGCTTGATGGCATCGGCGGGGCTCAGGGGGGTCTTTTCACTCGACATGCGGGCAGTCTCGACAGAAGAAGCGTGGTGGCGACGGGGCAGGGCGCCAGGCAAGGCCGGCAAGCCTGCGATCGGTAGCGGCCAGAGCAGGGGCGACTTGAATGTGGCATGCCCACGCGTGGGCGGGTGGGGCTGAAGAATACGGCAGGGATGCCGACAACGAAGGGCGGATGCGATCCGCGAAGCACTGAGGACGGCGTGGAAATGGAAGCAGGCAGGTCGATGCGGCGTTGCGGAATCGTGCATCTCGAGCCGCAGTGCGAAGTGTCATTCTCGCTGCAGAGCGTGCTGCTTGGCGGCAGTGGCGTGGATACGCACCTTCGATGGCTGGCGCTGGCACCGCATCTGGATGCGCCGCTGGAGCTGGATGCGTCTGCGGTGCTGCTGCTGGGACGCTTCGACGCGCAACGCTGGAGCGCGCCCCCTGCCGATGCCGACGCCGACGTGCTGCGGATCCTGGTCGAGGGAGGCCTGGTGTTCATCCGCGACCGCGCGCATCCGTTGCGCACGCGCGATGAGCAGCTCCGCGGCATGCACTGGTGGGGACCGGCCGCGATCGCCCACTGGATGGGACGCTGGCAGGGCCAGGACAGCGCCGCCGCGCTCGAATCAGCCGGCATGCAGACCGCCGCAGGCCTGCGCGGGAACCTGGGTCCACCACCACCGGCGGTGGCGCGACGGGATGGCGTCACCACGCTGCTTCCGCATCCAGAGGAAGACGCCTTCGACGCGCTGCTGCAGTCGCGTGCGACCTGCCGCAACTTCGATACCGCCCACGCGTTGCCGCTGCAGGAGCTTGCGCGTCTGCTCAAGCGTGTCTTCGCTGCCACCGGCCGCTATGACCTCCAGGCCGACAGCATTTTCTTCAAGAAGAACGTGCCGTCAGCCGGTGGATTGCATCCCACCGAGGCCTACCTGCTCGTGCAGAACGTTGCCGGGCTGGCGACGGGCATCCATCACTACGATCCCGCCTCGCATGCGCTGACGCGGTTGCCTGGCGATGACACCCGCCTGCGTGAGGTGGCGCTGTCGGCGCTGGCCGGGCAGCACTGGTTTGCCGATGCGCACGTGCTGGTGGTGCTGGCACCACGCTACCCGCGTACCTACTGGAAGTACCGCAACCACGCCAAGGCCTACCGCGCCGTGACGCTGGATGTGGGGCACCTTTCCCAGCAGTTGCTGCTGTGCGCGACCCAGCAGAAGCTGGGTGCGTTTGTTACCGCGGCCATCAACGAGCATGAGATCGAGCGCCTGCTCGGACTCGACCCGATGGCCGAAGGCCCGATGGCCATCTGTGGCGTCGGCTGGCGCGCGGCACAGATGACCACGACCGAATTCGATCCCGGCCAGCGCGTCTGGGAGAAGACGCCTGGCGCGGACGCGGGTTGAGCGCGGGGACGCGATGGCCGTTCCCCGCGGTCGGGCCTAATCCGCCTCGAAATCCACCAGCACCGCGCCATCACCGACCTGGTCGCCGGCCTTGACCCGGTAGCCCTGCACGACGCCGTCGGCCGGTGCCTGCAGGGTGTGTTCCATCTTCATTGCTTCGAGCACCAGCAGCGGCGCGCCACGCGCAACCCGCGTGCCCGGCGCCACCGAGGTGGCGACAATGCGGCCGGGCATCGGCGCGAGCAGGCTGCCCGCGTCGACAACCGCCTGGTCCGCCTCGCTGACCGGGTCGTGCACGGTGAAGCGCTGCACGCCGTCGCCACCGAACAGATACAGCTCGTTGCCGTCGCGGACCAGGCGCGCGCGATGCAGCCGGTCGCCGATCTGCACGCGCAGGCCATCGGCCTCCAGGCCGCCATGCACGGGCAGGGCGGCACCGTCGTCCAGTTGCACCGACCAGGCGGTGTGCTGGCCGGTCACGCCGATCACACGCTGGGTGCCGCGGTGTTCCAGCGTCAGCCGGCGTGCGGCAGGTGCGCCAAGGCGCCAGCCATCCTGGGCCTGCCACGGCGAATGGCGGTCGCGCGGGTCCACGCTGGCCGCCTCGCTGCTGGCCACGGCGGCGAGGCCGGCCAACGCCCACAGGGCCGGGTCGCTGTCACCTTCGTTGGGTGCCAGCGCGGCCTGCTCGCGCTCGATCAGCGCGGTATCCAGCCTGGCCTGGGCGAAGGAACCGGTCATCACCAGTCGACGCAGGAACGCGGCGTTGGTCGTCACTCCGACCACCTCGCACTCGGCCAGCGCCTGCTGCATGCGACGCAGCGCGGCATCGCGGTCCACGTCCCACACGATCAGCTTGGCGATCATCGGGTCGTAGAACGGGGTGATCGCATCGCCCTGCTCGACGCCGGCGTCCACGCGCACGTGCGCGCTGCCGGCCGGCAATCGCAGGTGGCGCAGCGTGCCGGTGGAGGGCAGGAAGCCGCGGTCGGCATCTTCGGCGTACAGGCGTGCCTCCAGCGCATGGCCGCGGATCTGCAGTTGGTCCTGGCGCAACGGCAGCGGCTCGCCGCTGGCCACGCGCAGCTGCCACTCCACCAGGTCGGTGCCGGTAATGCACTCGGTGACCGGATGCTCCACCTGCAGGCGGGTGTTCATTTCCATGAAGTAGAAATCGCCGTCGGGACCGGCGATGAACTCCACCGTACCAGCGCCGACATAGTTCACCGCACGCGCGGCATCCACGGCTGCCTGGCCCATCGCGGCGCGCCGTTCGGCGGTCATGCCCGGCGCGGGTGCCTCTTCCAGCACCTTCTGATGGCGGCGCTGCACCGAGCAGTCGCGCTCGAACAGGTACACCACATTGCCGTGGCTGTCGCCAAACACCTGGATCTCGATGTGGCGCGGTCGCTCGACGTATTTTTCCACCAGCACGTGCGCGTTGCCGAACGCCGACTGCGCCTCGCGCTGGCAGCTGGCCAGCGATTCAACGAAGGCGGCGCTGTTGTCGACGCGGCGCATGCCCTTGCCGCCGCCGCCGGCACTGGCCTTGATCAGCACCGGGTAGCCGATGCCGTCGGCCTGCCCGCGCAGGAACTCCGGCGCCTGGTCATCGCCGTGGTAGCCCGGGGTGAGCGGCACGCCGGCCTGCTGCATCAACGCTTTGGCCGCGCTCTTGTCGCCCATCGCGCGGATCGCCGCGGCGGAGGGGCCGATGAACACGATGCCGGCCTCGGCGCAGGCCTGGGCGAAGTCGGCGTTCTCGGACAGGAAGCCATAACCGGGATGGATTGCCTGCGCGCCGGTGCGGCGTGCGGCGTCGAGGATGGCATCGCCGCGCAGGTAGCTCTCACGCGCCGGCGCCGGGCCGATCGCGATGGCCTCGTCGGCCATGCGCACATGGCGCGCGTTGCGGTCAGCGTCGGAATACACCGCCACGGTGGAGATGCCCAGGCGCTGGCAGGTGGCGATGACGCGGCAGGCGATTTCGCCTCGGTTGGCGATCAGGATCTTGGTGAACATGGTGGTCTCGTTGCGCGGGCCAGTGGCGGCGGCGCCCTGCGGCACCGCCCGTGCATTACATGCGGAACACGCCGAAATCGGTCTTCCGCGCCGGGGCGTTGAGGCTGGCCGACAGTGCCAGGCCCAGCACGCGCCGGGTGTCGGCCGGATCGATCACGCCGTCGTCCCACAACCGTGCGCTGGCGTAGTAGGGGTGCCCCTGCTGCTCGAACTGCTCGCGGACAGGCGACTTAAAACGGTCTTCCTCGTCCGCCGACCACTGCCCGCCCTTGGCCTCGATGCCATCGCGTTTGACCGTGGCCAGCACGCTGGCGGCCTGTTCGCCGCCCATCACGCCGATGCGCGCGTTCGGCCACATCCACAGGAAGTTGGGCGAGTAGGCGCGCCCGCACATGCCATAGTTGCCGGCGCCGAACGAGCCGCCGATCACCACGGTGAACTTGGGCACCTTGGCGCAGGCCACGGCCATCACCAGCTTGGCCCCGTCCTTGGCGATGCCGCCGTGTTCGTACTTGCGGCCGACCATGAAGCCGGTGATGTTCTGCAGGAACACCAGCGGTATGCCGCGCTGGGTGCACAGCTCGATGAAGTGCGCGCCCTTCAGCGCGGACTCGGAGAACAGGATGCCGTTGTTGGCGATGATGCCCACCGGGTAGCCGTGCAGGTGCGCGAAGCCGGTGACCAGCGTGGTGCCATAGCGTGGCTTGAATTCATCGAAGCGCGAATCGTCGACGATGCGCATGATCACTTCGCGCACATCGTACGGCTTGCGGGTGTCGGCCGGGATGACGCCGTACAGCTCGTGGGCCGGATGCCGAGGTTCCACCGGCGCCTGTATCGCCAGCGCCGGCTCGGGTTTGCGCCAGTTGAGCTGGGCGATGATCGCGCGGACCCGGGCCAGCGCCTGCAGGTCGTTGTCGGCCATGTGGTCGGCCACCCCGGAGATGCGCGTGTGCACGTCTGCGCCACCGAGTTCTTCGGCCGTCACCACTTCACCGGTCGCCGCCTTCACCAGCGGGGGGCCGCCGAGGAAGATGGTGCCCTGCTCGCGCACGATCACCGTTTCATCGCTCATCGCCGGCACGTAGGCGCCACCGGCGGTGCACGACCCCATCACGCAGGCGATCTGCGGAATGCCCTGCGCCGAGAGGTTGGCCTGGTTGTAGAAGATGCGGCCGAAATGATCGCGGTCCGGGAACACCTCGTCCTGCAGCGGCAGGAAGGCGCCGCCGGAATCGACCAGGTAGATGCACGGCAGGCGGTTCTGCTCGGCCACTTCCTGCGCGCGCAGGTGCTTCTTGACCGTCATCGGGTAGTACGTGCCGCCCTTGACGGTGGCATCGTTGGCCACGATCACGCACTCCACGCCGGACACGCGGCCGATGCCGGCGACCACGCCCGCGCTCGGGATCGGGTCGCCATACATGCCGTGCGCGGCCAGCGGCGCGATCTCCAGGAACGCGCTGCCCGGATCGAGCAGCGCATCAATGCGGTCGCGCACCAGCAGCTTGCCGCGCGCGGTGTGCTTCTGCCGCGCCGCTTCGCTGCCGCCCAGCGCCGTCTGCGCCAGCGTGGCACGCAGGTCGTCCACCACCGCCTGCAACGCAGCGCGGTTGGCTTCAAAGGTCTCGCTGCCCGGTTGCAGCTGGGTGCTCAGTACCGTCATGGCGTGTCTTTCCTTACAGCGTGCGCTGGAACAGTTCGCGGCCGATCAGCATGCGGCGGATCTCCGAGGTGCCGGCGCCGATTTCGTACAGCTTGGCATCGCGCCACAGGCGGCCGGTCGGGTACTCGTTGATGTAGCCGTTGCCGCCGAGGATCTGGATTGCCTGGCCGGTGAGCCAGGTGGCTTTCTCGGCCGAGTACAGGATCGCACCGGCCGCGTCCTGGCGCGTGGTGCGGCCCTGGTCGCAGGCGCGCGCCACCGCGTACACATAGGCACGGCAGGCGTTGAGGCCCACATACATGTCGGCCAGTTTGGCCTGGATCAGCTGGAAGGTGCCGATCGCCTCGCCGAACTGCTTGCGCTCGTGCACGTACGGCATCACCACGTCCATCGCAGCGGCCATCAGGCCCAGCGGCCCACCGGAGAGCACCACGCGCTCGAAGTCCAGGCCGGACATCAGCACCTTGACGCCACCGCCGACCGCCCCCAGCACATTGGCCTCGGGCACTTCGCAGTCCTCGAACACCAGTTCACAGGTGTTGGAACCGCGCATGCCGAGCTTGTCCAGCTTCTGCGCGGTGGAGAAGCCCTTCATGCCCTTTTCGACCAGGAACGCGGTGATGCCCTTGGCACCGGCGGCCAGATCGGTCTTGGCATAGACCACCAGAACGTCGGCGTCGGGGCCGTTGGTGATCCACATCTTGTTGCCGTTGAGCACGTAGTGGTCGCCGCGCTTGTCGGCGCGCAGCTTCATCGACACCACGTCCGAGCCCGCGCCCGGTTCGCTCATCGCCAGCGCGCCCACCTTCTCGCCGCTGCACAGGCCGGGCAGGAAGCGTCGCTTCTGTTCTTCGGTGCCGTTCTTGCGCAGCTGGTTCACGCACAGGTTGGAGTGCGCGCCGTAGGACAGGCCGATGCCGCCGGAGGCGCGCGAAATCTCTTCCATCGCCACCACGTGGGCCAGGTAGCCCATGCCGCTGCCGCCGTATTCTTCCTCCACGGTCAGGCCGAGCAGGCCCTGTTCGCCGAACTTGCGCCACAGCGCGTTGGGGAACAGGTTCTCCTCATCGGCCTTGGCGGCCAGCGGCGCGACCTCGGCAGAGGCAAAATGGGCCACGCTCTGGCGCAGCAGGTCGATCTCTTCGCCGAGATCGAAGTTCATGGTGGGGACGTGCATGAGGGCGGCTCCGAGACGGCTGGGTATGGGCGCAGCGTAGCCCGCTTCGATCAAGAAGTGAACACAAATTCAAAAATTGAACATAGAATCAACAAATGGCCTACAAACGCTCCGCCCTGATGGAAGAACGCCTCGCCGGGGCCCGTGAACGGATCCTGCTGGCAACCCGCGCGCTGGTGGCGGCCGGCGGCTACCGCAATGCCCCGGTAACCGCCGTGGCGGCCGAGGCCGGCGTTTCCACGGGCCTGATCTACCGGCACTTCCCGTCCAAGGCCGAGCTGTTCGTGGAGGTGCTCACGGCGGCAGTGGCGCACGAGCTGCGCATCTTCGAAGCGATCGCCGCCGAACCGTTGCCGGCCCCCGAGCGCCTGCGCCGCGCCATCACCGCGTTTGTCCGCCGCGCGCTGGCCGGCCCCGGTCTGGCCTACGCCTTCATCGCCGAGCCGGTGGACCCGGAGGTGGAAGCCGAACGCATCCGCTGCCGCCGGCTGTTCGGCGACGTGTTCCGCCGCATCATTGCCGATGGCATCGAGGACGGCAGCTTTCCCGCGCAGGACACCGCCGTCGCCGCAGCCTGCATCGTCGGGGCGTTCACCGAAGCGCTGGTCGGGCCGACCGCGCCCAGCCGCGATGCGCACGGCGACGAGAACGCGCTGGTCGCGTCGATCTGCGGTTTCTGCCTGCGCGCCGCCGGCGCCTGAGCCGCGCCGATGCTGCAATGCGACACCCGGGGGCGGCTTGCAGAGCGCCGCCGACGCTGGTCATACTCGGCCGACAAGCCGTGGTCCAACGACTACCAGCCAGGGGTATAGAGAGTGCGGAATTACGACCTCGAGTTCCTGAAACGCTTCTCCATGGTCATCGCGCTGCTGATGGCCATCACGCTCGGCCTGATTCTCTTTGCAGCGTATCTGCACACCAGCATTCCCCCTGAAATCTCGCCGCAGGCGGTGAAGCGCACCGAACAGCGCATCGCCCCGGCCGGCGCCGTCTATGCCGGCAGCACCGGTGCGGCCGCCCAGGCAGCGGCCAAAGCCGCCGCCCTGGCCAAGGCGGCCTCGCAGGTCGCCTATGGCGGCACCACCGACGGCAAGGTGATCTTCGACAACCTCTGCACGGCCTGCCACACCAACGGCGTGGGCAATGCCCCCACCCTGGACCACAGCCATTGGGATGCGCGCATCGCCCAGGGCAAGGACACCCTCTACAAGCACGCCGTGGAGGGCTACACCGGTCCGGATGGCGGCATCATGCCGCCCAAGGGCGGCAACCCGGCTCTGACTGAAGAGCAGATCCACGCCACGGTCGACTGGATGCTCGCCAACCTGAAGTAGTGCCGGCCGCCGGCCGGCAACGAGGCTCCCCCGCCCCGGATGCTTTGCCGGAGCCGGCGATACGCCGCACAGCGCTGGACGGGTCACATTTCGGCGGTAGTCTGTGCACCACTTTTGTGGAGAAGCCTGTCGATGCGCCGTCGTTCCCTCGCCCTTGCCCTGTCGCTGGCGCTGCCGGCGTGCGCGTTCGCCCAGGCCCAGCCGCAGGTCCAGCCGGCGTCGCCGGCCCCCGCCGCCCGTGCCACTGTCACCCTGACCGCCGCGCCCGCCGACTGGCAGGCGCTGGACGGCCAGCAGGTGCGTATCGCCGCCCCGCTTACCCTGGCCGGCACCGACGGACTGGCGCGTTTCGGCGAACTCACTGTGGCTTTCGGCGGCCGCCTGTGGCAGCCCAGCGAAGTGGCCGCCCCGCGCAGCGCGGCCCACGACAAGGTGGTGGCCGACAACCGCCACCGCCGCCTGCTGCTGGATGACGGCAGCAGTGCGCGCGACCCGGGCCCGGTGGGCTACCTGCCGGCCGGCGCCACCCTGCGCACCGGCATGATCCTGCGCAATGTGGAAGGCATCGTGCGGGTGGACGACAAGGGCACCCCGCGCCTGCAGGTCACCCGCCCGCTGACACTGCCGGCGCTGGAACGCCCGGCGGCCCCGGTGGTCGCCGGCAGGCTGCACATTGCCGCGTTCAATCTGGAGAACTTCTTCAACGGCGACGGGCAGGGCGGCGGCTATCCGACCCTGCGCGGCGCCCGCACCCTGGCCGAACACCAGGCGCAGAAGACCAAGCTGGTCGCCACCATCAACGCGCTCGGCGCCGACGTGGCCGCGCTGATGGAGCTGGAGAACGACGGTTACGGCCCGCAGTCGGCGATTGCCCAGCTGGTCGACGCCCTCAATGCCGATCGTGGCGCCGGCGCCGACTGGCGCTTCATCGATGCAAAGCAGGGCCCGGGCGAGAACCCGATCCGGGTCGGCATCATCTACCGCGCTTCGCGGGTCACCCCGATCGGTGGGCCGGCCACGCTCGAGCAGGGCCCGTTCGGACCGCACAGCCGGGTGCCGATGGCGCAGGCCTTCCGCGCCGGCAAGGGCGCGCCGTTCGTGGTCGTGGCCAACCACTTCAAGTCCAAGGGCTGCTCGGAAGCCAGCGGCGCCGATGCCGACCAGAAGGACGACCAGGCCTGCTGGAACGCCACCCGCGTGGACTCCGCGCGGCGTCTGGACCAGTGGCTGCGCACCGACCCGACCGGTGCCGGCACCGCCGATGCGGTACTGCTGGGCGACTTCAATGCCTATGCGATGGAAGACCCGATCCGCACCCTGCACGCCGCCGGCTGGCACGACGCCTTCGCCGAGGCGAAGGTCGCTCACCCCTACAGCTACGTCTACAACGGCATGAGCGGCCGGCTGGACCACGCGCTGTTGAGCCCAGGCATGGTCAAGCGCCTGCGCGGCGCCGCCGAATGGCACATCAACGCCGATGAAGCCGATGACGTCGGTTACCGCGACCGCAACGCATCCGGCCCGTGGCGCAGCTCCGACCACGACCCGCTGCTGCTCGGTTTCGACCGGTAATCCGCACCCTGCCTCACACCGACCAGGTCCCCCAGGCGATCAGCCCGATCGCCACCACCGCCAGCCCCAGGCCGATGCGGTTCCAGACGCTGGTGCGTTCGCCGAACGCCAGGATGCCAACCAGCGCGCCCAGCACCACCACGCCGATGTTCATCCCGGCAAACACCACCGCCGGACTGTCCGGCAGGTGCTGGTGGGCGCGGACGTAGAACAGGATGTTGCCGAAGTTGAGCAGGCCCAGCAGCGCGCCTGCGCCCACGTTGCGCCAGTGCAGCGGCGCGGCCCCGCTGGCGTGCCGCCACAGCTGCAGTCCCAGCATCAGCACGAAGGCCAGCCCGAAGCAGACGGTCAGCGCGGCCATCGACGGTGTCCCCGACAGTGCCACCTGCTTGAGCAGGATATCCACCAGCGCGTAGCCCACCCACACCCCGAGCAGCCACGGCCACGCGCGCCCGCCGCCGGCCTCGGTGGCCAAGGCGCGCGGGCGCACACTGATGCCCAGAATCGCCAGCAGACCCAGCGCCAGCCCGGCCAGCTTCCAGCCGTTGGCCGTTTCCCCGAACACCAGGAAGGCCGCCAGCAGGGACAACAGCAGCGACAGGCGCTGGGCCACGTCGCTGCGCACGATGCCGGCACGGGTGACCGCACGGGCCATCACCAGGAAGATCGCCGGCAGAGTCACCGCCAACCCGAGCAGCGCCAGCCACGGCGCATGCGTGGAGCGCAGCGACGCCAGTGACGGATTCAACAGCAGCAGGCTGAGCACGCTGGCGACCAGATAGTTCCACGTCACCACCTGCGGCATGTCCAGCTGCCGGCGCGGTGCCAGCTTCAGCAGAACCGAGACCAGCACGCTGCAGAGGACGCTGAAAACCAGATGGTGCATGACGGACCCGGTGGAAGCGGCGGTGAAGCGCGCGGAGGGACGCTATTATGACGCCATGCACAATCCCCCATTTCCCCAAGAAAGCGCTGCGCTGACGCTGGACGGCCCGGTCGGTCCGCTGGATGTCGTGGTCGATCTGCCGGACGCCGATGTCGTGGTGCAGCCCGTGGTGGCGATCGTCTGCCACCCGCTGTCCACCGAGGGTGGCAGCATGCACAACAAAGTGGTCACGATGGCCGCACGCGCGCTGCGCGATCTCGGCATCGCCACGGTGCGCTTCAATTTCCGCAGCGTCGGCCAGTCGGCCGGCGAGTTCGACCACGGCAACGGCGAGCAGGACGATCTCAAGGCCGTCGCGGCCTGGGTGCGTGCGCAGCAGCCGCAGGCCACGCTGTGGCTGGCCGGTTTCAGCTTCGGTGCGTTTGTGTCGCTGCGTGCGGCGGGCGACCTGCAGCCGGCCGCGCTGGTGTCCATCGCCCCGCCCGCCGGCCGCTGGGATTTCGAGGGCGTGCAGCCGCCGTCGCAGTGGCTGGTGATCCAGGGCGACGAAGACGAGATCGTCGACCCGCAGGCCGTCTACACCTGGCTGGAGGGCATCGGTGCCCCGCATGAGCTGGTACGCATGCCCGACACCAGCCACTTCTTCCACCGCAAGCTGATCGACCTGCGCGGGGCCATCACCCACGGCGTCAAGCACTGGCTGCCCAACGCGGACGCCGTTACGGCATGAGCGATACCGCGATGACCCCGACCCAGCGCTACGCCGACGGCGTGGCGCGCGGCGAATGGCAGGACGACCCGGCCCAGCATGCGGCCCTGGTTGAGCTGGACCGCATCCACATCGCCCTGGTGGACAGCGCGCAGGACGGCTGGCTGGACCGGCTGTCGGCGTTCTGGAAGAGGCCCGAGCCGGTCAAGGGGCTGTACTTCTGGGGCGGCGTGGGGCGGGGCAAGACCTTCTTGGTGGACCTGTTCTACGACGGCCTGCCGATCGAACAGAAGTACCGCACCCATTTCCACCGCTTCATGCGCGGCATCCACGAGCGCCTGCGTGAGCACCAGGGCCAGAGCGACCCGCTGGCGAAGATCGCCCAGGAATGGCGCAGCAGGCTGCGCGTGCTGGTGCTGGACGAGTTCTTCGTCACCGACATCGGCGATGCGATGCTGCTGGCGCGCCTGCTCGAACGCCTGTTCGCCGAGGGCGTGACCCTGGTGACCACCTCCAACACGGCGGTGGAGAACCTGTATCTCAACGGCCTGCAGCGCGACAGCTTCATGCCGGCCATCGGGCTGCTGCAGACCTACTGCGTGGAGCTGTACGCCGAAGGCACCGAGGATTACCGCATGCGCGCGCTGACCCGCTCGCCGGTCTACCGGTCCCCGCGCGACGCCGGCAGCGATGCATGGCTGGCCGGCCGCTGGGCCGAGCTCAGCGGCGGTACGGCCGCCAAGCCGGGCAACATCGAGATCGAAGCGCGCAAGATCCCGGTGCGCGGGCGTGGCAAGAGCATCGTCTGGTTCGACTTCACGGCGCTGTGCGAAGGCCCGCGCGGGCCGTCGGACTACATCGAGATCGCGCATGAGTTCAACACCGTGCTGCTGGGCGACATCCCGCACTTCGACACGTTGAACGAGGATGCCGCGCGCCGCTTCGTCAATCTGATCGACGAGCTGTACGACCGCCACGTCAATCTGGTCTGCACCGCCAGCGATTCCCCGGTGGCGCTGTATTCGGGCGTGCGCCTGCAGGGCGCGTTCGAGCGCACCGCCTCGCGGCTGATCGAGATGCAGAGCGCCGAGTACCTCGGCACCGCGCACCGCGCCTAGTCACCGGCCCCGCCCCGCCGGGCGGGGCGGCACGCCGCCGTCAGGGACGGGGCAGGGCCACCGCATCGCCGCGCGGCTGCTCCCGCGCCACCCCCGGGGCATTGTCCTGGTCGCGGTCCATCACCATCATCGCCAGCGGCTTGCCCTGGTAGCGCACCTCCAGCGCGCGCTGGATATCGTCCAGCGCCAGCACCTGGGTGCACAGCGAACGGGCGTGGCCCTCCAGCGCCCTGGCGCGGATCTCCATGCTGCGTTCCAGCTCGCCTTCCATTCTGGCCGCGCGGGCCTCCATGCGGCCGGCACCGCCGGTGAACATCGTCCACATGATCCCGCGCGCCAGCGACCCGGCCATCGACTCGGCCGCCTGCTCCACGCGCTGCTCGAAGCCCGCGCCGAACGCCTCCTGCTCCCAGATGCCACGGCCGAGGGTGCGATCCACGTGGTCGTGGGCGTCCTGGCGCAGGCGGGCCACCTGGCGGGCCTTGCTGCGGCTCCCGCTCATGATCTCCACCGTGGCGCCGAACGCATCGAAGGCGATGTCCACCGCCTCGCCGGCCACCCCGGCCACCGCCGGGACCAGCTGCCGGGTGCCCCATTCGAGCTGGCGCAGCCGCTGGGCGTCGGCGGCGTTGACCGGAATCGGCTGGCGGTCGATGTTGAGCTCCCCGTCGTGGAAGAAGATCTCCGCCGGCACCTGGTCGCGGTTGCGCAGCCAGATCCCGCCGCTGTCCACCAGCACGTCGTAAGGCGTGCTCACCGCGCATTCCCGCGAGGACAGGGCCGGCGCGTTGCCGGGTTCGTCGGCGTGGGCGGCGGCGGGCGCCCCCAGGGCCATCAGCAGACATCCAGTCAGGGCCAGTCTCATGCGTGAGTCTCCGAGGGGGAGGGGCCAGCGTGGCACCGTTGGACCGACCGGGCGCGGGTCGGAAGTCATCCGCGACCGGCCCCCGAACCCCGGTTTGTTACGTCCGCGTGAGCCCGTCGTTCTGTTTTCCGCGCCCCTGCGTCGCGTCCGGGATGACTGTTCCGGCCTTGACTGCGCACTCGGTTTCGACAGGTCTCGGGGGCGCCGGAGCGGCGTTCGGGAGCGGAACCTTGCGCTGTAAGGGATTGCCAACTTTCACTACATTTGGCGTTGACGATCCCTATTACCCCCACTATCTTGTGGCCGTCGGTTCCAGCGACCCCAAGTCGCCGGATCAAAAGGGAAGCGCGGTGATCGAGCCAGCACGCAGCCGGTACCGCCCTCAGCGGTGGCTGGCAACGCAGCCGTCATCGTGGACCTGCCGACAACCGCACGAAGTACAGCGTGCGGTACCGGTCGCGCCACATCTCCGGGGGGAGATGACCGGTGACGCAGGGGAACCGCCCGCAGGCTGACTGCGTGGTCGCGGCCCGTGCGACACCGCTGTTCCACCCTCGGATACCGAGCGCACTGGTCCGGCGCCTGCCCGGCAGGCGTCCCTGTGCCACCCAACATCACGCCAAGAGGAAACCGCCGTGAGCACCGAAACCAGCGCAGCCACCGAACAGGACAGTCAGTTCCTGCTGACCTCGCCGCCCACGGCCAACGCCATGAGCGTCACCAAGCGCAACGGCACTACCGAACTGGTGGACCTGAACAAGATCGTGCGTGCGGTGCAGCGTTCCGCCGAAGGTCTGCACGCTGTCGACCCGATGCGCGTGGCCACCCGCACCATCTCGGGCCTGTACAACGGTGCCACCACCCAGGAGCTGGACGAGCTGTCCATCCGCACCTCGGCGCTGCTGATCGGTGAAGAACCCGAATACGGTCGCCTGGCGGCGCGCCTGCTGGCCAATTTCATCGCCAAGGAAGTGTCCGGCCAGGAGATCTACGCGTTCTCCCAGTCCGTCGGCCGTGGCCATGAAGTGGGTCTGATCAACGACCGCCTGCTGAACTTCGTGCAGACCAATGCGCGCAAGCTCAACGATGCGATCGACATCTCGCTGGACCTGAACTTCGATTACTTCGGTCTGCGTACCCTCTACGACCGCTACCTGCTGCGCCATCCGCACACCCGCAAGGTGATCGAGACCCCGCAGCAGTTCTTCCTGCGCATCGCCAGTGCACTGAGCGAGGACGTGCCGGAAGCCCTGGCGCTGTACCGCCGCATGGGCAACCTGGACTACCTGCCGTCCAGCCCGACCCTGTTCAACTCCGGCACCACCCACGAGCAGCTCTCCTCGTGCTTCCTGCTGGATTCGCCGCAGGATTCGCTGGAGTCGATCTACTCCAAGTACGGCGACATCGCCCAGCTGTCCAAGTTCTCCGGCGGCATCGGCGTCAGCTACACCCGCGTGCGTTCGCGCGGTTCGCTGATCAAGTCGACCAACGGCCACTCCAACGGCATCGTGCCGTGGCTCAAGACGATGGATTCGTCGGTCGCTGCGGTGAACCAGGGCGGCAAGCGCAAGGGCGCGGCCTGCGTGTACCTGGAAACCTGGCACGCCGACATCGAGGACTTCCTCGAGCTGCGCGACAACACCGGCGACGAATCGCGCCGTGCGCACAACCTGAATCTGGCCAACTGGATCCCGGACCTGTTCATGAAGCGCGTCGAGGCCGACCAGGAATGGTCGCTGTTCGATCCGCGCGTGGTGCCCGAGTTCACCGACCTGTTCGGTGAAGCCTTCGAGCAGGCCTACCTGCAGGCCGAAGCCCAGGGCAAGGCCAACCGCACCATTTCCGCGCGCAAGCTGTACTCGCGGATGATGCGTACCCTGGCCGAGACCGGCAACGGCTGGATGACCTTCAAGGACAAGTGCAACCGCGCCAGCAACCAGACCCTGCGTCCGGGCAACGTGATCCACCTGTCCAACCTGTGCACCGAAATCCTGGAAGTCACCTCGGCCGAAGAAACCGCGGTGTGCAACCTGGGCTCGATCAACCTGGGCAACCATTTCGATGCCCACGGCGAGTTCGACTACGAGAAGCTGGCCGACACCGTGCGCCTGGCCGTGCGTCAGCTCGACCGCGTGATCGATCTGAACTTCTATCCGATCGAATCGGCACGCCGCGGCAACCTGCGCTGGCGTCCGGTCGGCCTGGGCTGCATGGGCCTGCAGGACGTGTTCTTCCGCAAGCGCCTGGCCTTTGACAGTGCCGAAGCCCGCGCGCTGTCGAAGAAGATCGCCGAAACGATCTACTTCCACGCACTGGAAACCTCGGTCGAACTGGCCCAGGAACGCGGCAAGCACCCGTCCTTCGCCGACACCCGTGCGGCCAGTGGCGAACTGCAGTTCGACGCCTGGAACGTGGTGCCCGAAGACAGCGCGCGCTGGGATGCCCTGCGCGAGCGCATCAAGGAACATGGCCTGCGCAACTCGCTGATGATCGCCATCGCCCCGACCGCGACCATCGCCTCGATCGCCGGCTGCTACGAGTGCGTGGAACCGCAGGTGTCCAACCTGTTCAAGCGCGAGACCCTGTCCGGCGACTTCCTGCAGGTCAACCGTTACCTGGTCAACGAGCTGAAGAAGCTGGGTCACTGGACGCCGGAAATGCGCGATGCGATCAAGCTGGCCGAAGGTTCCATCCAGGGCATCGCCCAGATTCCGGAAACCCTGCGCCACGTCTACCGCACCGCCTGGGAACTGCCGATGCGCTCGCTGATCGACATGGCCGCCGACCGTGGCGCGTTCATCGACCAGTCCGCCTCGCTCAACCTGTTCATGGAAAGCCCGAACATCGGCGCGATGTCCTCCATGTACATGTACGCCTGGAAGCAGGGCATCAAGACCACGTACTACCTGCGTTCGCGTCCGGCCACCAAGATCGCCAAGACCACTGTCAGCAGCTACACCCCGGTGGACGCCGTGGCCTGCTCGCTGGAGAACCCGGAAGCCTGCGAGGCGTGCCAGTAAGAAGGGCGTGCCGGCCCAGCAGGGCCGGCATTCCAACGGCTCGGTACCGGCTGCTGGTCGGTACGGAACCTGATCGACACCACCAACACCGCTGTCACCGCAGGCGCTCCGGCGCCTGCCGTGCCGGAAGCCCGCCGCGCACACGCGCGGGTCTTTCGACGCGTCCCCCGGGACGCCGCCAACCGAAACAAGGACTGCCCTCATGGCCGACAAGCCCCGTCAAATGCTGCTCGATCCCGGTTTTGAACTGACTCTGCGCCCGATGCGCTACCCGCAGTTCTATGACATGTATCGCAACGCGATCAAGAACACCTGGACCGTGGAAGAGATCAACTTCCAGATCGACATCAGCGACCTGCATGGCAAGATGTCGCCGGGCGAGCGCCACCTGATCCACCGCCTGGTCGCGTTCTTCGCCACCGGCGATTCGATCGTGTCCAACAACCTGGTGCTGAACCTGTATCAGCACCTGAATGCGCCCGAAGCGCGCATGTACCTGTCGCGCCAGCTGTACGAAGAAGCGCTGCACGTGCAGTTCTACCTGACCCTGCTCGACAACTATCTGCCCGATCCGGACGAACGCGCCAAGGCGTTCGACGCCGTGGAGAACATCGACTCGATCAAGAAGAAGGCCGACTTCTGCTTCAAGTGGATCGACTCGATCCAGAACCTCAAGCGCATCGAGACCCGTGACGAGCGCCGCCAGTTCCTGCTCAACCAGATCTGCTTCGCGGCGTGCATCGAAGGCCTGTTCTTCTTTGCTGCATTCGCCTACGTGTACTACTTCCGTTCGCGTGGCCTGCTCAACGGCCTGGCCTCGGGTACCAACTGGGTGTTCCGCGACGAAAGCGCGCACATGGAGTTCGCCTTTGAATGCGTGGACGTGATCCGCGAGGAAGAGCCGGACCTGTTCGACGATGCGATGAAGCAGCAGGTGTATGACATGCTCGCCGAAGCCATCGAATGCGAAGTGCAGTTCGCCGAAGACGTGCTCTCCGGCGGCGTGGCGGGCATTTCCACCCGCGACATGCGCCAGTACCTGCAGCACTGCGCCGACAACCACTTCCACCGCCTGGGCATGGAAAAGAAGTACAACGTGCGCAACCCGCTGAGCTTCATGGAACTGCAGGACGTGCAGGAACTGACCAACTTCTTCGAGCGCCGTTCCTCGGCCTACCAGGTTGGCGTGAAGGGCGAAGTCGCCTTCGACATGTCGTTCTGATCCCACGCTGCCGTGCGTGAAGCAGACAGCCCCGGCCTGGCCGGGGCTGTCTGTTTGGCGGTACCCGCCACCCGCTCACTGCGCCTGCCGTATCATCCGCGCGACCCCACATGTACCGGCCGCCCCCATGACCGCTTCCCCTGACACCGTCCCGCCCATCGAAGTCCGCATGGCCGAGATCGTCTTCCCCAACCACACCAACCACATGGGCACCCTGTTCGGTGGCCAGGCGCTGGCGTGGATGGACAAGGCCGCCTTCCTTGCCGCCGCGCGCTATTCGCGCCGCACCGTGGTCACCGCCCGCTCGGACCAGGTCGACTTCAAGCTGCCCATCCGCATCGGACAGATGGTGGAGACCGTCGGCCGCATCGTCGAGGTGGGCCGCAGCTCGATGAAGGTGGAAGTGGAGCTGATCGCCGAAGACCTGCACAACGGCGAGCGCAAACTCTGCACGCGTGGCCACTTCGTGATGATCGCCCTGGACGACGCCGGCCAGCCGGTCGCCGTGCCGGCATTGCCCGAGCCCATTCCCGGGCCCTGAGGGCAATTGCGCCGGCCCGGCAGCGCCCCCATCTGATCGCCATGACCCCCGCACTCGCCGATTTCATCGACCGCGCCCGGCGCCTGTTCGTGCTTACCGGCGCCGGCTGCAGCACCGACTCGGGCATCCCCGACTACCGCGATGCCGATGGCCAGTGGAAGCGCACCCCGCCGGTGACCTACCAGGCCTTCATGGGTGAGCTGTCCACCCGCCAGCGTTACTGGGCGCGCAGCCTGGCGGGATGGCCCCGCTTCGGCCAGGCCCAGCCCAACGGCACCCACACCGCGCTGGCGGCGCTGGAGGCGCGCGGGCAGGTGGAGGTGCTGCTCACCCAGAACGTGGACCGGCTGCACCAGCGCGCCGGCAGCGTGGGCGTCATCGACCTGCACGGCCGGCTGGACCAGGTGCGCTGCATGGGCTGCGAGGCGCGCATTCCGCGCGAGGCGTTCCAGTACATCCTGCTGGCACACAACCCCGACTGGCAGCACCTGGACGCAGCGCAGGCCCCGGACGGCGACGCCGATCTGGAGGGCGTGGCGTTCGACACCTTCCAGGTACCTGCCTGCGCGCAGTGTGGCGGCCTCCTCAAGCCCGACGTGGTGTTCTTCGGCGAGAGCGTGCCCCGCGAGCGCGTGGCCGCCGTGCACGCCCACCTGCAGCAGGCCGACGCCGTTCTGGTGGTGGGTTCGTCGCTGATGGTCTACTCCGGCTTCCGGTTCGTGCAGGCCGCCGCCAACGCGGGCCTGCCGGTGGCCGCGCTGAACCTGGGCCGCACCCGTGCAGACGACCTGCTCACCCTCAAGGTGGAGCAGCCCTGCGCGGCCGCCCTCTCATTCCTGCTGCCGGCGAACGCATCGGCCTGAAGCGCACGGCCCGCCTCGTAGAGCGGGGCTCTGCCCCGCTGGCCACACCGTTCCACACACAAGGTTGCCTGCACGCCCACATCGGAGTGCAATAACGCCCCGGTTTCATTCTTCCTCCCCCGAGTCCCCCTTGAGTCAGCTCTTCTCCCCCGTTTCCTTTGGCCCGCTGTCGCTGTCCAACCGCATCGTCATCGCGCCGATGTGCCAGTACTCCTCCACCGATGGCCTGGCCAACGACTGGCACCAGATCCACCTGGGCCAGCTGTCGCAGTCCGGGGCCGGCCTGTTGATCCTGGAAGCCACCGCCGTGCTGCCCGAGGGCCGCATCAGCTGGGCCGACCTGGGCCTGTGGGACGACGCCACCGAGGCCGCGCTCACGAAGGTGATTGATGCGGTGAAGCGCTGGTCGCCGATGCCGCTGGGCGTGCAGCTCGCCCACGCCGGGCGCAAGGCGTCCTCGGCGCGGCCGTGGGACGGCGGCGGCGCACTGCCGGCCAGCGACCCGCGCGCCTGGACCACCCACGCCCCGTCCGCGCTCCCGTTCGCGGCCAATGGCCCCGTGCCCGAGGCGCTGGACGAGGCCGGCATCGATGCCGTGGTCGAGGCCTTCGCCACCGCCGCGCGCCGCGCCGAGCGCGCCGGGCTGGATCTGATCGAGCTGCATGCCGCGCACGGCTACCTGCTGCACCAGTTCCTGTCGCCCCTGAGCAACAAGCGCCAGGACCCGTACGGCGGTTCGCTGGAAAACCGCATGCGCCTGCTCGTGCGTGTGTTCGACGCCGTGCGCGAAGCGGTTTCCGACCGCATCAGTGTGGGCGTGCGCATCTCGGCCAGTGACTGGGTCGACGGTGGCTGGGACATCGAGCAGAGCAGCACCCTGGCCCAGATCCTGGACATGCGCGGCTGCCAGTTCCTGCACGTCTCCAGCGGCGGCCTCGATGCGCGCCAGAAGATCCCGCAGGAGCCGGGCTATCAGGTGCCGTTTGCGGCGGCGATCAAGGCCAAGGTCAAAATGCCCGTCATCGCGGTGGGTCTGATCACCGATCCGTCGCAGGCCGAATCGATCCTGCGCCACAACCACGCCGACGCCATCGCGCTCGCCCGCGGCATCCTCTACGACCCGCGCTGGCCGTGGCACGCCGCCGCCGCCCTGGGCGACTCACTCGCCCCGGCACCGCAGTACCTGCGCTGCGAGCCGCGCGAAGCACGCGGCGTGTTTCTCGCGCCGGAGGGCTGAGACCGGAGGGCCGGCACGGACGCACGTGTCCAGGGCGGCGTCAGCGGATCTGGTTGGAAGTGCATATACCCAATCCACTCCCCATCGATACGTTGATGTCGGCCATCAGAGTCACAGACGAGAGAATTCCCCTCGCGTAGAACGGCACGTGCGGCTCGCTTGCCGCGACATGCGTGAGGGGAAGGGACTGAAACACATCGCTCGATACTGCTCAGCCGTACTCTTCGCTGCCGGGGTTCTTCCGGCAGCGCCGGCCCCCTAGACCGTGTCCACCCGCCAGGCCTCGGGCAGCGCATCGAGCAGGGCCTGCATCAACGCCCGCACCTTGGGCGTGAGGTCGCGACGGTCGCTGACGCACAGGAACAGCCGCATCGGCTCGGGTGAGGTGCGGGCACCGTCGCCGGTGGCGAACAGCACCTGCAGTTCGCCACGTGACAGCCACGGCGCCGCCACGAACGCGGCCAACCGGGCAATGCCGCCGCCTGCGGCCGCCATCGCGGCCAGCGCATC
This sequence comes from Stenotrophomonas nematodicola, assembly GCF_009467805.1. Lineage (GTDB taxonomy): Bacteria > Pseudomonadota > Gammaproteobacteria > Xanthomonadales > Xanthomonadaceae > Stenotrophomonas > Stenotrophomonas nematodicola. The sequence goes on along the minus strand of NZ_WIAY01000008.1, from coordinate 130,665 downwards.
GATGTCGTCGCAGACCAGCGCAGGGCGCATCCCGGCGTCGAACCGGATGCCGTCGCGCACGAAGCCCCACGGCAGCAGGCGCCCGTCCACCGGGTAGCGGAACACCAGACAGCGATGGTCGCGCAGCGCATCCGGCGTGGACGGGGTCCCTGCCTGCGCCAGGTACGAGGGCGCCGCGCAGACCACGAACGGAACCTGCGCGATGGGCCGCGCCACGATCCCGTCCACCAGTTGCTGTTCGATCCGCAGGCTGACATCCACGTCTTCGCGTGCGTGGTCCACTGCGCGGTCGGTGAGCAGCAGTTCGATCTCCAGCCGCGGATGGCGCGCCTGCAGGGCCGGCAGCAGCGGGGCCAGCACGTGCCGACCGAATGCAGCGGTACTGGCCACGCGCAGGCGGCCCTGCGGGGTCGCCTCCGGATCGGTCACGGCAGCCTGCGCCCGCTGCAGATCGCGCTCGATGTGGCGTACTTCGGCCAGGTACAGCGCGCCGCGTTCGGTCAACGCCAGCGTGCGGGTGGTGCGGTTGAACAGGCGCACGCCCAGGTGGGCTTCCAGCCGCGCAATGTTCTGCCCCACCGCCGCCGGGCTGATCCCGAGCGTACGCGCGGCGGCGGCCAGGCTGCCGGCGTCGGCGGTCCGGATGAAACTGCGGATTGACTGGAGAATGTTCATGATGGCGCCAATCAAGGCCGGTCATTGCAAAGATTGTCTTTATAAAGAGCCAATCCGTCGCGGTCTACCGGCCCCCCGCTGCCCTGACTATCGTGCCGGTCCCGCAACCGCCGGTTGCCCTTGATCGGATCGCTCCGCATGTCGCTCCCTCCGCAGACCCTGCCGGCCCGTCCCTGGAAGCTCGGCAGCCGCTCCACGCCCTACGTGTTCGCCTTCTTCATGGCCTCGATCATGGCGATGCTGATGTGCCTGGTGATCACCGCCGCCAACGCCGGGCTGGACGCGCACTATCCCGCCCGCGTGTTCGGTGCGTACCGGTTGGCCATGCCCACTGCGTTCTGCTGCATCCTGGTGGTGCGCCCGCTGGTGATGCGGCTGGTGGCACTGACCGTGCATCCGCCGCATTGAACGCACCGCAGGCCAATGGTTGCAGCTGAGAGCAACCATCCCGCTACGGAGGGCGCTCACTTACACTGCCGTGATGCGCCCCGATTCCATCCTCACCCTGTCATGCCCGGACCGTACCGGGATCGTCTACCGCGTGTCCGGCCTGCTGTTCGAGCTGGGCTGCAACATCCTCGATGCCCAGCAGTTCGGCGACGAGGAGAGCGGCCGGTTCTTCCTGCGCGTGCATTTCGATCGTGCCGCCGAACGGTCGCTGGCAGACGTGGAAGCGCGCATGGCCACGCTGGGCAGTGAGTTCACGATGGACTGGCAACTGCACGATGCGCGTCGTCGGGCACGGCTGCTGGTGCTGGTCAGCAGGCAGGGGCATTGCCTCAACGACCTGCTGTTCCGTGCGCACAGCCGCCAGCTGCAGGTGGATATCGCGGCGGTGGCCTCCAACCACACCGACTTCGCCGCTCTCGCCGGCTCCTACGGTGTCCCGTTCCACCACCTGCCGGTGAACGCCGACAACCGCGCCGTGCAGGAGCAGCAGATCATTGACCTGGTCGAACGCGAGAAGATCGATCTGGTGGTACTGGCGCGGTACATGCAGATCCTGTCGCCGCGCCTGTGCCAGGCGCTGGCGGGGCGGGCGATCAACATCCATCACAGCTTCCTGCCCAGCTTCAAGGGCGCGCAGCCGTACCACCAGGCGCACGCACGCGGGGTCAAGATCATCGGTGCGACCGCGCACTATGTGACCGACGATCTGGACGAAGGTCCGATCATCGAACAGGACGTGGCGCGCGTGGACCACGCGATGACCCCGCGGGATCTGGTGCGGCTGGGCAGCGATACCGAGTCGCAGGTGCTGGCGCGCGCGGTACGGCGGCATGTCGAGCATCGCATCCTGCGCAATGGACACCGCACGGTGGTGTTCCGCTGATCGCGGTGGCCGGTGCTATGCTCCGGTCCCTGTCCTGCAATGGAGTGCGCGATGAATACCGATCTGATGGTGTGGGTGAAGCTGCTGGCCGTACTGGGTGCATGCGCGGTGGTGGTGGGCGGTTCGATCTGGTTGCTGGTGTGGGTGTTCCAGCGCAATGCACGGCTGGAAGCCGAGCGCCAGCGCAAGGCCGCCGCCAAGCAGCCGCCACAGGCCTGAGCCGGCGGCGTACCCCTCAGCGCAGCGTGATGCTGCTGGCCGCCAGCGCCGCGCGCGTGGCATCGTCGTTGGCGGCACTGACCGGGCGCGTCAGCGCCCACAGATAGCCCACGCGGAAGCCGGCGGCGGCCGCATCCTGTGCGGTCCACAGCACGCAGTAGTCGCGTGCCAGGCCGCACAAATGCACCTCGGCGATACCGCGTTCGCGCAGCCAGCCGGCCAGCCCGGTGGGTGGCCGTTGGCCATTGGCGTCGTGGTTCTCCTGGAAGGCGCTGTACGAATCGACGTGGCGGTTGCGTCCCTTGCGCAGGATCATCGCCGCCGGCGTCCAGTCCACGCCGGCGTGCAATGCGGCGCCGGGCGTGCCCTGCACGCAGTGGTCCGGCCACAGCGTCTGCGGGTGGCCGTGCAGGGCAATCTGCTCGAACGGGGCGTGGCCAGGATGCTGGCTGGCAAACGACGCATGATCGGCCGGGTGCCAGTCCTGGGTCGCCACCACGGTGGCATAGCGGCCCTGTGCCAGCAGCGCGGCGATGTCCGCCACGATCGCATCGCCGTCCTCGCAGGGCAGCGCGCCACCGGGCATGAAGTCCGGCTGCAGATCGACCACGATCAGGGCGACATCGGTGGGAAAGCGGTTCATGGCAGCATCACGCAGGTGGGGCGTCCAGTCTAGCCGACGCCCCGGTGGCGGTCAGTCGGCATCGCCCTGCCGCGAGGTGCCGTCACCGTAGTACAGCACCCCGATCCTGATCCGCTCGCGGCCGTTCTCGCGGCGGTGGCGGTTGGCATCGCGCAGCGAGTACACGCAGCCGCAGTATTCCTGCTGGTAGAACTGCTCGCGCTTGCTGATCTCGACCATGCGCGCGGCGCCACCGCCCTTGCGCCAGTTGTAATCCCAGTACTGGATACCCGGGTAGTGCGCGGCGGCGCGGTGGCCGCAGTCGTTGATCTGGTTCATGTCCTTCCAGCGCGAGATGCCCAGCGAACTGCTGATCACCTGGAAGCCGTGTTCGTGCGCGTACAGCGCCGTGCGCACAAAGCGCATGTCGAAGCACATCGTGCAGCGGATGCCGCGCTCGGGCTCGTTCTCCATGCCGCGTGCGCGTGAAAACCAGTTGTCGGTGTCGTAGTCGGCATCGACGAACGGCACGCCGTGTTTCTCGGCAAAGCGGATGTTCTCCTGCTTGCGCAGTTCGTACTCCTTCACCGGGTGGATGTTGGGGTTGTAGAAGAAGATCGTGTAATCGATGCCCGAGGCGGTGATCGCCTCCATGACTTCGCCGGAGCACGGGGCGCAGCACGAATGCAGCAGCAGCCTGGTGTGGCCACCCGGCAGGGTGAGAGTGGGGCGGTCGATCGGGGGGGTGTGAGGCAGTGTCATGCGATGTCTCGTCGACCGCACCGCCGGCAACGGCGGCGGCGCGGTCTTTGGGGCCAGGCGTGGCGGTGGGTCAGGCGGCGTTGGCGTCGGCGCTTTCCTCGCGCAGCTGGCGCGCGGCGGCCACCAGTGCGTCGAGGGCGGCGCGGGTTTCCTTCCAGCCGCGTGTCTTGAGCCCGCAGTCCGGGTTGACCCAGATCTGCTCCGGACGCAGGACCTCGGCGGCCTTGCGCAGCAGCGCGAGCATCTCCTCCTTGTCCGGCACGCGCGGCGAATGGATGTCGTACACGCCCGGACCGATCTCGTTGGGGTACTGGAAGCGGACGAACGCATCCAGCAGCTCCATGCGCGACCGCGAGGTCTCGATGGAGATCACGTCGGCATCCATTGCGGCGACCGAATGGATGATGTCGTTGAACTCGGAGTAGCACATGTGGGTGTGGATCTGCGTCGAGTCGCGCACGCCGCTGGCGCTGATCCGGAACGCTTCCACCGCCCAGTCCAGGTACTCGCGCCACTGCGCGCGACGCAGCGGCAAGCCCTCGCGGATGGCCGGCTCGTCGATCTGGATCACGCCGATGCCGGCCGCTTCCAGATCCAGCACCTCATCGCGCAGGGCCAGCGCGATCTGCCGGCAGGTCGCGGCACGCGACTGGTCATCGCGCACGAACGACCACTGCAGCACCGTCACCGGGCCGGTCAGCATGCCTTTCATCGGCCGGTCGGTGAGCGACTGCGCGTACTGCGACCAGCGCACCGTCATCGGCTGGGGACGGGTCACATCGCCGTAGATCACCGGCGGTTTCACGCAGCGCGAACCGTAGCTCTGCACCCACCCGCTCCTGGTGAACGCGAAACCATCGAGCTGCTCGCCGAAGTACTCGACCATGTCGTTGCGCTCGAACTCGCCGTGTACCAGCACGTCCAGCCCGATCTGCTCCTGCACGCGCACGCAGTGTTCGGTCTGGGTGGCGAGGAAGGCATCGTAGTCGGCATCGGAGAGCTTGCCGGACTTGTTGCGCGCACGCGCTTCACGCACCTCCAGGGTCTGTGGGAACGACCCGATGGTGGTGGTGGGGAAGCGCGGCAGCTTGAGAGCGGCCGCCTGCGCCAGGTGACGTTGCGGGTAGCGGCTGTGGCGCTGCGCATCGGCCGGGGTCAGCGCGGCCAGACGCGCGGCGACGGCCGGCTTGTGCACGCGCGGCGACTGCCGGCGCGACTCGATGCGGGCCCGTGCCTCGGCCAGCCCGGCCTCGGCATGCGCGGCGCCATCGATGGCGTCGGCGAGCAGGCGCAGCTCCTGCAGCTTCTGTCGTGCGAAGGCCAGCCAGCCGCGCAGCTCATCGTCGAGCCTGGTTTCCAGCGCGAGGTCCACCGGGCTGTGCAGCAGCGAGCACGACGGGGACAGCCACAGCCGGTTGCCCAGGTGGCCATGCGCGTAGCGCGCCAGCACCAGCGCGTTGTCCAGATGGGTACGCCAGATGTTGCGGCCGTTGACCAGGCCAGCTGACAGCACGCGGCCGGCCGGGAGTGCCTTGATCACCGCATCCAGCTGTTCCGGTGCGCGCACCAGGTCCACGTGCAGGCCATCGACGGGCAAAGAGGCCGCCAGCGGGAGGTTGTCGTCCAGCGCGCCGAAGTAGGTGGCCAGCAGCACCTTCGGGCGCGGCGCGGTGGCCAGCGTGGCGTAGGCATGCACGTAGGCGGCGCGTGCCGTCTCGTCCAGATCCTGCACCAGCAGCGGCTCGTCCAGCTGCACCCACTCGGCGCCGGCGTCCTTCAGGGCGCCAAGCAGCTCGACGTAGACCGGCAGCAGCGCGTCCAGCAGATCCAGCGCCGGGCTGCCATCCACGGTCTTGGACAGCAGCAGGAAGCTCACCGGGCCCAGCAGTACCGGCCGCGTCTGGATGCCCAGCGCGCGGGCTTCGCGATACTCGGCCAACGGCTTGTCGCCGCGTAGTGCGAAGCCCTGTCCAGCCTGCAGCTCGGGCACCAGGTAGTGGTAGTTGGTGTCGAACCACTTGGTCATTTCAAGCGCGTGCAGGTCGTGGCCATCGCGCTGCACGCCACGGGCCAGGGCGAAGTAGCCGGCCAGCGGGTCGGCATCGGCCAGCGCGCGGTAGCGCGCCGGAATCGCGTCGAACAGGAACGCGGCATCAAGCACCTGGTCGTAGAGGCTGAAGTCGTTGCTCGGCGGTACGTCCACCCCGGCCTCGCGCTGCAGCTGCCAATGGCGGGCGCGCAGCGCGCGGGCGGTGTCCTGCAGCGATTGCGCGCTGCTCTCGCCGGACCAGTACGCCTCCAGCGCGCGCTTGAGCTCGCGCTTGGCGCCGATGCGCGGAAAACCCAGGTTGGTAACGGTAGTCATTGAAACGTGTCCTCATTGCGTAGGGGCATTGAGGAACGAAGGAACCGCGCGCCGTCCACGCCATTGCTGCCGTGCCCGCCCCGCCAGCGACCTTCGCCCCCGCGGGCGAACCGGATGCCGCGAAGCGGACGCACGGGGGCGGCGCCATGCTGGCGGCATGGCGGCAGGCCCCGGCAACCTCCCCGCGGACGTTCCAGGTCGAATCGGGGAACGGTCGTGTTCCCCGGCCGGGGCCGGTGTTCGGGCTGATGGACACGGGCGCGCACGCCCTCCTAGTACCTGCCGCTTCCCAGGCGGATGCCCAGTGCTGTTGGCAGGATTCGTTTCCATTCACCGCTGCGGGGCAGCTCCGGAATGGGCGCGCAAGGCGCCTTCACCGGATTCCCGTTTAAACCCATCCCTTCATCTGCATGAAGAGATGGATACCTTCGGCGAGCACAAGGTAGGCCGAAGGGGCGCGGTGGTCAAGGGGGGCCGGTTCGTCCTGGGTCGCGTCACGGGGCATCTGCCGGTCCAGCCAGAACGTGCTTCGGGAGTGGGGCAGGCGCGCCAGCCACTGCATCCATGACGCCGTTGCCTGCGTATCTCCCGATGACCCCCCCTGCGGAGCCGGACATGCGCCGAACCCTTCTTCCCTCGCTGCTGCTGGTGCTGATCCCGGCGCTGCCAGCCGCTGCCCAGCAGGTGCAGCGCCAGGAAGGCCGTGCCTACGCGCCCGCCGGCGGGCGCCTGCTGTACCGCGAGACCCATTGGCTGCAGGGCCCGCCCGAGGCGCGCTCGCGGCTGGTGCTGTACCGCTGCGCGGACGGACGCGCCTTCGCGCGCAAATGGATGACCCCGCAGGGCAGTGCGCAGACCCCGGACTTCGCGTTCGAAGATGCGCGCAACGGCTACCAGGAAGGCCTGCAGGGCAGCGCCACCGCCCGCACCGTGTACGTGCGTGAGGACGCGCAGGCCGAACGCGTGAGCCGTACCATCGCGATTCCGTCCGACGCGGTGGTCGATGCCGGGTTCGACGCGGCCGTGCTCAAGCACTGGGACGCCCTCCAGGGCGGGCGCAGCGTGGCTTTCCAGTTCCTGCTGCCCAGCCGCCAGCGGCTGGTGCCATTGAAGCTGCAGCGCAGCGGTGCGGTCACCTGGCAGGGCCAGCCGGCCGAGCAGCTGCAGATGCGCCTGGATGCCTGGTTCGGCTTCGCCGTGCCGGCGGTGACCCTGATCTACGCGCGCGCCACACCCCGCCTCCTGCAGTTCTCCGGCACCGGCAACGTGCGTGATGAACACGGGCGCTACCCCCAGGTGCGCGTCGAGTTTGCCGAGGCGCCGGTCGCGGCAACGCTGGCCGAGCTGGCCTCCGCGCGGCAGCAACCGCTGGTGTCCGCATGTGCCGGATGAGTGCCCCCTTGCGCGGCAGGCGCGCAGCGACGACGATGCCGGCTGTTCCCCCGACGACATTGAGCCTGCGATGCCCGAGCTGGACACTGCCGATACCGGTGCCTCGCGGCGCCTCGATGAGCTGCTCGTCCAGGTCGCCACCGGCGACCGCCAGGCGTTTGAATCGGTTTACCAGTTGGCCTCCGGCCGTCTCTTCGCGATCTGCCTGCACATATTGCGCGACCGCGGCGATGCCGAGGACGTGCTGCAGGACGCCTTCGTCACGGTGTGGCACAAGGCCGCGCAGTTTGACCGCGCCAAGGCCTCAGCCATGACCTGGCTCTCCACGCTGGCCCGCAACCGCGCCATCGATCGCCTGCGCGCCGCACCGCCGCGCCCGCTGGACGATCTGTCGGTGGCCGAAGAGATTCCCGATTTCGCGCCGCAGCCGGCGCAGGCGGCCGAGCACGCCTCCGATCGCGAGCGCCTGGACGATTGCCTGGACACGCTGGAGCCTCGCCGGCGTTCGCTGATCCGGCTGGCCTTCCTGGATGGGGCGAGCTATGACGAACTGGCGCGCCGGATCGGTGCGCCGCTGGGATCGGTGAAAAGCTGGATCCGCCGTGGGCTGGGCCAACTACGGGTGTGCCTGGAACGATGAACGTCCGCGATCTCCACGATATGCCTCATGACGCCGAACCACCCGGCGCGGACATCCTGGCCGGTGAATACGTGCTCGGGGTGCTCGATGCCGCCCAGCGCGCCGAGGTGGAACAGCGCATCGCCCGTGATCCGGGCTTTGCGCGCCTGGTCAGCCAGTGGGAAAACCGGCTGGCGCCGCTGCTCGACTCACTCGGCACCGAGGCTGTCCCGGCCCACCTGTGGCCGCGTATCCGCACCTCGCTGGGCTGGCCGTCGGTGGGCGCCACACCGCGCGCCTGGCAGCGCACCGGCTTCTGGCAGGGCATGACGGCGCTGGCAGCGGTGGTCGCGCTGGTGGCGGTCCTTGCCCGCCGCGACGTGGTACCGGTGGCACCGGTAGCGCCGCCGGTGGCGGTCACCCCGACCACGCCGGCCGAGCCGGAACAGGCCACCCGGCCGGTCACGCCGCTGCTGCACGACGACGGTTCCCCTGGCTGGCTGGCCTCGGTCGACAAGGCCCACGGCAAAGTGTTGATGGTGCCGGTCCCGGCGCCAGCAGACGCCGCCGGGCGCGCGCCCGAGCTGTGGCTGATCCCGGCGGGCGGTGCACCGCGTTCGCTGGGCCTGGTCTCGATCAACCGCGCCCACACCGTGGCGGTACCGGACATGCTGCGTGATGCGCTGGTGAACGGTTCGGTGCTGGCGATCACGCTGGAACCGTCCGGCGGCGCCCCGCAGGGCATCCCGACCGGCCCGGTCATCGCCAAGGGCGACATCGCCAACCTCTAAGGTGCACTTTATTTCCGGATACGTGCATCCGGAAGGCCGCTGTTCCCGTATCTCCTGACAAGCACGCCAGGAGATGCGCGATATGTCGGCCGGACCCGCCCCTGCAACAGGACGCACCGCCCGCCGGGGCCTTTGGCCCACGGTGCGGCGCTGGTTTGATACCGGTGCCGACACGACGGTGGCGCCCGAAGCCGCGCAGCGCGTGGACTGGCTGCGCGCGATTCCGTTCGCGGCGATGCACCTGGCCTGCGTGGCGGTGTTGTGGGTGGGCGTGTCCTGGATCGCGGTCGGGGTCGCGGTGGCGCTGTATGCCGTGCGCATGTTCGCGATCACCGCCTTCTACCACCGCTACTTCGCGCACCGCACCTTCCGGACCTCGCGCGCGGTGCAGTTCGCGTTCGCCGTGATCGGCGCGGCCAGCGTGCAGCGGGGCCCGCTTTGGTGGGCCGCGCACCATCGGCACCACCATCGCCATACCGATACCCCGGCCGATCCGCACTCGCCGCGTGTGCACGGCTTCTGGTGGAGCCACATGGGCTGGTTCCTCACCCCCGAAGGGTTCCGCACCGACTTCGCGCGCATCCCGGACCTGGCGAAATATCCCGAACTGCGCTGGCTGGACCGCTTCGACACTCTGGTGCCGATCATGTTGGCCGCCGCGTTGTTCGGCCTGGGGGCCATGCTCGAGCGCATCGCGCCGTCGTGGGGCACCAGCGGCGGCCAGATGCTGGTGTGGGGCTTCTTCATCTCCACGGTGGTGCTGTTCCACGCCACGGTGACCATCAACTCGCTGGCGCACCGCTTCGGCCGGCGCCGCTTCGCCACCGCCGACGACAGCCGCAACAACCTGTGGCTGGCACTGCTGACCTTCGGTGAAGGCTGGCACAACAACCATCACTTCTTCCCGGGCACAGTGCGCCAGGGCTTCTACTGGTGGGAAGTGGACATCACCTGGTACGGCCTGCGCGTGATGGGCTGGCTTGGCCTGGTACGCGATCTCAAACCGGTGCCGGCGTGGGTGCTGGCCAAGGCGGAGAACTGACATGCGCATCGCCGTGATCGGATCGGGCATCGCCGGCCTTGCGAGCGCCTGGTGGCTGTCGCAGCGCCACGAGGTGACCCTGTTCGAAGCCAACGACTACCTCGGCGGGCACACCCACACCCATACGGTGGAGGTGGACGGGCGCACGCAGGCGGTGGACACCGGGTTCATCGTGTTCAACCCGCTGCACTATCCCCTGCTTACCGCGCTGTTCGAGCAGCTCAACGTGGCGACGCGGGCGACCACCATGAGTTTTTCCGTGCACAGCGAGCGCAGCGGGCTGGAGTACAACGCCACCTCGCTGGATGCGCTGTTCTGCCAGCGCCGCAACCTGGTCTCGCCGCGCTTCTGGGGCATGCTGCGCGATCTGCGGCGCTTCTACCGCGAGGCACCGGCGCTGCTGCAGAGCGACGGGGACGGGCCATCGCTCGGTGAATACCTGCAGGACGGTGGCTACGGACGCGCCTTTGTGGACGAGCACCTGCTGCCGATGGCCTCGGCGCTCTGGTCGGCGCCCACGGCGGCGCTGGCCGCGTTCCCGGCACGCTACCTGGTGCAGTTCATGGCCAACCACCAGATGCTGCAGGTCAGTGGCCGTGCGCCGTGGCGGGTGGTGGAGGGCGGGTCGGCCCGCTACATCGACGCGATGCGGCGCCGCTGGCAGGTCCGGGAGCGTCTGGAGTGCCGGGTATACGGCGTGGAACGTCACGCGCAGGGCGTCCGCGTGCACAGTGCGGCCGGGCTGGAAGGGTTTGACCAGCTGGTGCTGGCCTGCCACAGCGACCAGGCGCTGGCGATGCTGTCCGATGCCGATCCGACCGAACGTGCCGTGCTCGGGGCGATCCGCTATCAGCCCAACGAGGTGGTCCTGCATACCGACGCCCGGCTGCTGCCCACGCACCGCAAGGCGTGGGCCGCCTGGAACGCCCACGTGCCGGCGTCGCCGACGGCACCGTGCACGGTCAGCTACTGCATGAACCTGCTGCAGGGCATCGACACGCCCACGCCGCTGGTGGTCACGCTCAACCGCAGCGAGGCGATCGACCCGGCCAAGGTGCTGCGCCGCCTGCAGTACTCGCACCCCGTGCACGACCACGCGATGGTGCGCGCGCAGGGGCGCTGGGCCGAGGTACAGGGCCGGCGCCGGACCTGGTTCGCCGGCGCTTACTGGGGCTGGGGCTTCCATGAGGACGGCATCCGCAGCGCGCGCCGTGTGGTGGATGCGCTGGACGCACTGGATGCCGACGCGTACTGGCCGTTGTCCGAGGCGGTGTCGGCATGAGCGCCAGCGCGATCTACCGCGGCCGCATGCGGCATCGCCGCCACCTGCCACAGGCCCACGCGTTCGGCTACCCGGTGGCGCAGCTGCTGCTGGATCTGGATGAGCTGGACCAGGTGTTCCGTGGCCGCTGGCTGTGGTCGGTGGGCCGCCGCAACCTGGCCGAATTCCGCCGCAGCGACTACCTCGGCGACCCGGCCGTGCCGCTGGCCGAGGCCGTGCGCGCGCGGGTGACCGAGGCGCTCGGCCGCGCGCCGGCCGGACCGGTCCGCCTGCTCGCGCACCTGCGCTATGGCGGCCACGTGTTCAACCCGGTCAGCTTCTACTACTGCTACGCCGCCGACGGCACCACGCTGGAGTGCATCGTCGCGGAGATCACCAACACGCCCTGGAAGGAGCGGCACGCCTACGTGCTGCCGGTGGCCGCCGCCGATGCCCACGGCCGCGCGCTGGCATGGGAGTTCGACAAGCAGTTCCACGTCTCGCCCTTCATGCCGATGGACTGCCGCTACCGCTGGCGCTTCACCGCGCCGGGTGAGGATCTGCACGTGCACATGCAGGTCTGGCGCGAGGGTGCGCGCCAGTTCGATGCCGATCTGGTGCTGCAGCGCCAGCCGCTGGACCGCCGCGGCCTCGCCGGCGTCCTGCTGCGCTACCCGCTGATGACCCTGCAGGTGGTCGCGGCCATCCACTGGCAGGCGCTGCGCCTGTGGCTCAAGCGCACCCCCGTCCACGACCACCCTTCGCTTGCTGGAAAACGCCCATGAACGACATGACCCGGCCACGCCTGCCCGCCCTGCCCACCGCGCTGGAACGCTTCCTGCGCGATCGCCTGGTGTCCCAGCTGGCGCCGCTGCGCGGTGGCAGCCTGCACCTGCGCGATGCCGCCGGCGATGTGATGCTGGGCGATCCGACGGCAACGCTGCGCGTTACCGTGTGGGTCGACGATCCGGCGTTCTACCGCGCGGTGGCCGCGCAGGGCAGCGTCGGCGCCGGCGAGGCCTACATCCGGGGCGACTGGCGCTGCAGCGACCTGGTCGCGCTGGTGCAGCTGCTGGTGCGCAACCGCGACCTGCTCGACAGCATGGAGCGCGGCGTGGCGCGTGTCGGTGGTTGGCTGCTGAAGGGCTGGAACCGCCTGCGCCGCAACACCCGCGAAGGCAGCCGGCGCAACATCGCCGCGCACTACGACCTCGGCAACCCGTTCTTCTCGCTGTTCCTGTCCGAGGACCTGATGTATTCCTCGGCGCTGTACGCCAGCACCGGGGACACGCTGGAGGCAGCCTCGCAGCGCAAACTCGCGCGCATCTGTGAACAGCTGCAGCTCACCGCCGATGATCGCGTCATCGAGATCGGCACCGGCTGGGGCGGTTTCGCGCTGTATGCGGCGCGCGAGATCGGCTGCCATGTCACCACCACCACCATTTCCGTCGAGCAGTACACGCTGGCCAAGGCGCGGGTGGAAGCCGCCGGCCTGCAGGACAGGGTGACCCTGCTGCTCAAGGACTACCGTGACCTGGAGGGCCAGTACGACAAGCTGGTCTCCATCGAGATGATCGAGGCGATCGGCGCACAGTACCTGGACACGTACTTCGCCACGCTCACCCGCCTGCTCAACCCCGACGGTCTGGCGCTGCTGCAGGCCATCACCATCGAGGACCAGCGCTACGAACAGGCCCGCCGCAGCGTGGACTACATCAAGCGCTTCGTGTTCCCCGGGAGCTTCATTCCGTCGATCAACGCGATCGTCGCTGCCAAGACCCGCAGCAGCGACCTGCAGCTGATCGGTCAGCACGATTTCGGGCCGTCCTATGCGCTGACGCTGCGGGCCTGGCGGCACCGCTTCCTTGCCCAGCTGCCCGCCGTGCGCGCGCAGGGCTTCGATGCGCGTTTCATCCGGATGTGGGAGTTCTACCTGGCCTATTGCGAAGGCGGCTTCCTGGAGCGCTCGATCGGCGTGTCGCACCTGCTGATGGCGCGCCCCGGCTACCGGCCTGCGCTGATCGCCGGGGAGGGCTGAAGTGCTGCGCTTCTGGTCCAACGTGATTGGCAACCAGCTGGTGTGGTTGTGCGCAGTGGTCGGCGCCGGCCGCGGGTTGTGGTGGCCGGCATTGCTGGCAGCCGCCGCATACGTGGCCAGCCAGCTGGCGTGGTCGCCGCGGCCATCGGTCGAGATGAAGCTGATGGGCGTGGCGATCGGCTGCGGGCTGGTGGTCGATGGCCTGGCGGGTGGTACCGGGCGCGTGGTGTACGCCGCCGGCAACGATGCGGCATGGCTGGCTCCGCCGTGGATTCTCGCGCTGTGGGCCGCCTTCGCCATGACGCTGACGGTGTCCTTCGCCGTGCTGCAGCGGCATCTGCGCGTGGCCGCACTGGTGGGGCTGCTGCTGGCACCGCTGGCGTATCTGTCGGCTGCGCGCGGCTGGTCCTCGGTGGTATTCACCGCGCCGCCGTGGCACGGCGTGGCAGTGCTGGGCCTTGGCTGGGCGGTCGCCCTGCCGCTGCTGGCCGCGTGCGCGCGCCACTGGCAACGCCCGGTGGACCCGATCAACACCCTTGCTGCGGGAGAGACACGATGAAGATGCTGTGGGTGATCTGGCTGTATGCCGCGGTGATCATGACGTGGGGCTGGTGGTGGCAGCGCCGCCACGAGAATATCGGCGTGGTCGACGTCCTGTGGGCCAAGGGTGTCGGTGCATCGGCGCTGCTGCTTGCCCTGCTCGGCACGGGTGCGTCGACACCGCGGATCGCCCTCGCTGCCCTTGGCGGCCTGTGGGGAACGCGGCTGGCGCTGCACCTGTGGCGCCGCGTCCGCAGCGAACCCGAGGACGGCCGCTACCGGCATCTGCGGCAGTATTGGAACGGCCATCAGGGCAAGATCTTCGGCTTCTTCCAGTTCCAGGCACTGCTGATCGTGCTGTTCGCGCTGCCCTTCGTGGCGGTGTCGGTCGCCCCGGCCACGCACGTCGGCTGGCTGATCGCAGCGGCCGCGGTGTGGCTGCTGAGCGTGGGCGGCGAGGCGCTCGCCGATCGCCAGCTGGCGCGCTTCCGCGCCGATCCGGCCAACAAGGGGACGACCTGCCGCCAGGGTCTGTGGCGCTACTCGCGGCATCCCAACTATTTCTTCGAATGGCTGCACTGGTTCACCTACGTGCTGCTGGCCGTGCACTCGCCGCTGTGGTGGCTGGCGTGGTCCGGTCCGCTGGTGATGTACGTGTTCCTGCGCTGGGTCAGCGGCATTCCCTTCACCGAGGCGCAGGCGCTGCGCAGCCGTGGCGAGGACTATCGCCATTACCAGCGCACCACCCCGATGCTGTTCCCGTGGTTCCCCTCCCGCTCTTCCTCCCGCAAGGAGATGTCATCGTGAATGCCGCCAGTGAACCGTTGCCCCTGCCGGACTATGCCCCCGGCCTGACCGGCCTGGCCGAACGCGGCCTGCTGCCCGACGCGCTGCTGCGCCTGGGCATCCGCCGCCAATGCGAGCAGCGCCTGCGCGACGAACTCGCCGGGGGCCAGCAGGCCCAGTCGCAGCGCTTCGCCGCCCGCATCGCCGGGCTGGCCAGCAGCGCGGTGGCCCTGCACGTGGATGCGGCCAATCGCCAGCACTACGAGGTTCCGGCGGACTTCTTCCATCACTGCCTGGGCAAACGCCTGAAGTACAGCAGCTGCTACTACGCCACCGGCCACGAGACGCTGGATGAAGCCGAAGAGGCGATGCTGGCGCTGTATGGCGAGCGCGCGCAGCTCGCTGACGGCCAGCGCATCCTCGAGCTCGGCTGCGGTTGGGGCTCGCTGACCCTGTGGATGGCCGAGCGCTACCCCGGCGCGCGGATCACCGCGGTCTCCAACTCCAACAGCCAGCGCGAGTACATCCTGGGGCAGTGCCGGGCGCGGGGGCTGGCCAACGTCACCGTCCTTACCCGCGACGTCAACCATCTCACCCTGGAGGCGGGCAGCTTCGACCGCTGCGTGTCCATCGAGATGTTCGAGCACATGCGCAACTACCCGCAGCTGCTGCAGCGCATCCACGGCTGGCTCACCCCGCAGGGCAAGCTGTTCGTGCACATCTTCGTGCACCGCACGCTGATGTACCCGTTCGAGACGGACGGCGACGACAACTGGATGGGCCGGCACTTCTTCACCGGTGGTCTGATGCCTGCCGCCGACACGCTGCTGTTCTTCCAGCAGCACCTGCACCTGCAGCAGCGCTGGCTGCTCGATGGCACCCACTACCAGCGCACCGCCAACCACTGGCTGGCCAACCAGGACCGCGAGAAGGACGCGGTGATGGCCGTGCTGCGCCAGTGCTACGGCGACGCTGCGGCCCCGCTGTGGCACCAGCGCTGGCGCATGTTCTGGATGGCCTGTGCGGAGCTGTTCGGCTACCAGCAGGGCCAGCAGTGGCAGGTGGCGCACTACCTGTTCGATCGCTCCTGATCCCCCACGCCTGCCGAGGACGCCGTCATGACGATTCGTGCTTTCATCCCGCTGCTGGTCACCGGCATGCTGCTGGGCGGTTGCGGCGGCAATACCCGCCCCATTCCCCCGGTGGCGCAGGTCGACGTGCCACGCTTCATGGGCGACTGGTATGTGATTGCGCATATCCCGAGCCGGCCCGAGCGCGAGGCCTACGATGCGGTGGAATCCTATGCGCTGCGACCGGACGGCCGCATCCAGACCACCTTCCGCTACCGCAAGGGCAGCTTCGACGCACCGGTGAAAACCATGCATCCGATCGGTACGGTCAAGGAAGGCACCGGCGGGGCGGTCTGGGGCATGCAGTTCATCTGGCCGATCCAGGCCGAGTACGTGATCGTGTACCTGGATCCGGACTACCAGCAGACGATTGTCGGCCGCAGCAAGCGCGACTATGTCTGGCTGATGTCGCGTACCCCGACCCTCTCCGATGCCGACTACCAGAAGGCCATGACACGCATCGCCGCGCTTGGCTATGACCTGTCCCAGGTAAGGCGCGTGCCGCAGTCCGGCGCGGCCGAATAGGCCGATCCGTGGCCGGTTTCTCAGGCCCTGAGAAGCCCGCAGGCGATACTGTCGTCATCGATCTCCCGATACGGCGGCCCCTCCGGGCCATGTACGGGGACGGTGCGCGGATCGGCTGCGCACCGGCGGACAGAGGACGGCAGCGTGGTGGACAGGTATTGCGATCTGGTCATGAAGGGCGGCATCACCAGCGGCATCGTGTATCCCAACGCGGTGCTGTCGCTGGCCCGACAGTACCGTTTCAAAAACATCGGCGGCACCTCGGCAGGCGCCATCGCCGCGGCGGTGGCGGCGGCGGCCGCGCTGGGCGACCGCCGGCGCCATGCCGGCCAGGCGGTGGAGGCGCAGGTCGGTTTTCCGGGCCTGGCCACGGTATCGGCCGAGCTGTCGCGGCGTGGCTTCATTTACAGCCTGTTCCAGCCCGCGCACGGTGCGCGCACCGCCTACCGGTTGCTGGTGATGCTCACCGGCAAGTCCAGCCTGCCGCGCAAGATCGCCTGCCTGCTCGCGGCGGTGTTCGCGATCGCGCCGCTGGAGCTGCTGGCCACGCTGGTGGGGCTGCTCGGCATCGGCTGGTTGGCCGGTGGCGTGGACGGTGTCTGGGCCACGCTGCTGCCGTCGCTGCTGTGCGCCTACGGTGCCGGCGTACTCGCCTCGGCCCTGCGCGTGGCGCGGGTCGCGCGGCGCAACCTGCTGGGCCTGTGCAGCGGCGCCACCCAGGCCGATGCATCGACGCCGGCGCTCACCGACTGGCTGCATGCCCGCCTGCAGGCGCTGGCTGGCCTGCCGGCCGACCGGCCGCTGACCTTCGGTGACCTGCACCAGGCACCGCGCTATGCCGGCGAGCCGGCCGGCGCGCACGCGATCAGCCTGCAGATGATCACCACCTGCGTTTCGCATACCGAGCCGCGCACGTTGCCGTTCAGCGCTGCGCACTTCTGGTTCGTGCGCGAGGAGTTCCTGCAGCTGTTCCCGGCCAGTGTCGTGGACTGGCTGGTGGCGCAGGCCGGGGCGCCGCAGCGCGTGGACGGGCGCGACTACTACCGGCTGGTCGATGGCGAGCAGTTGCCGGTGCTGGTGGCCACCCGGATGAGCCTGAGCTTTCCGCTGCTGATCAGTGCGGTGCCGTTGCACGAGCCGGCGCGTCGTGAGCGCCGCTGCGAGCCGGCAGCGGCGCCCACGCCCGGGCGCGACAGCAGCAATGTGGCCGACAGCATGGAAGGGCTGACCAGTGGCGGGCAGAACTGTGGCCCGGTCATCACCGCGTTCCGGGTCTGCTGGTTCTCCGATGGCGGGATCAGCAGCAACTTCCCCATCCATCTGTTCGACGCCGCGCTGCCGCGCTGGCCCACCTTCGGCATCAACCTGGTGTATCCGCGCCACGCCGATGCCGTCCTCCTGTCCGATGCCGAGGGGCAGGGCGAACAGGCGCAGATCGAGCGGGCGGTGTTCCTGCCCACCGAGAACCGTCAGGGCTGGCAGCGCAGCTACCAGTCCATCGCCAAGCCGCTGGCCGCGGCGGAGATGTCCGGTTTTCTGTTCTCGATCGTCTCCACCATGCAGAACTGGCGCGATGTGCTGCAGGCGCGTGCGCCGGGCTATCGCGATCGCATCGTGCACGTTTCGCTGCACGGCGACGAAGGCGGCATGAATCTGGACATGCCGCAGGACGTGCTCAGCCGCATCGCCGCCAAGGGCAGCGTGGCCGGTGAGCGATTCTGTGACTTCTCCTTCGCCAACCACTACTGGATCCGCTGGCGCAACCTGGCCTCGGCCTACCAGCGCTACACCCTGGAGATCGCGCGCACCGACGATCCCGCGCAGCGCGTGGCTGCGTGGCACGATGCGTACGAGAGCGTGGCCAGCGGCGAACCGCCGCCGCCGTCCTACCGGTTGGGTTCGGAGGACAAGCGACGCGAATCGCAGCAGCTGTGGCACCACATGGTCGAGCAGGGCCAGCGCTGGGACGACCTCGGCCCGGACCTCACCGACGGCGCGCCTCGCCCCCTGCCGCAGATGAAGGTCACCCCGATCTATTGAGCCCGGAGAAACCGGCACCACTACCGGTGCCCAGGTCTCGCACCGGCCGCCTCAGCGCCCGGGCAACTGCGCGAACGCGCGCTGCATGCAGTCCTCGCGCGGGCAGACCCGGCAACCGGGGCCGATCGAGACCGAGTTGCCCGGGCTCTGGATATCCAGCCCGCGCGAATAGATCAACCGCTCGGCATGCTGCAGGTCGCAGCCCAACGCCACCGCGAAGGTCTTGCGCGGCTGCCCGTGCCCGACCGGGCCGCTGCTCACCTGGCGCGCCAGCCAGAAGTGCCGGCGGCCATCGGGCATGCGCGCGGTCTGGGTCAGCACGCGGCCGGGTTGATTGAACGCCTCATACACAATCCACAGCGGACACGAGCCGCCCACCTGCGAGAAGTGGAAGTCGGTGGCGGAATGCCGTTTGGAGACATTGCCGGCGCGGTCCACGCGGATGAAGAAGAAGGGCAGCCCCGGCGCACTGCGCCGCGCCAGCGTGCTCAGGCGGTGGCAGACCGCCTCGAAGCCCACGCCGAAGCGGTGCGCCAGCGCATCGATGTCGTAGGCGCTGTGTTCGGCCGCGCGCAGGAACCGCGCATACGGCATCACCAGCGCTCCGGCAAAGTAGTTGGACATGCCGATCCGAGCCTGCGCGATCTGTTCCGGCTCGCGGAAGCCGGCTCGCGCGATCACCGCATCGATCTGTGCCGCGTACCCCAGCAGGGCCAGTTCGGCCGCCATCTGGAAGGCCTGCTGGCCCGGCTCCAGGTAGTCGGGCAACCACAACGTGCGGCTGCCGCCGTCGTACACGCGCTTCTCGCGCCCGGCCTGCAGCGGCGCCACTTCCACCAGCACCCCGTGCCGGTCGGCCAGCAGCTGGCGCAGGCGCGGCGCCACGTGGCCGGCGACCAGCCCCCATTCGCCGAACAACTGCTCGGCCAGATCGTCCAGTTCGGGAATGTGGTTGTGCATGCGGTTGAAGAAGTCCCGCACCTGATCGCCGGCCGGCAGCGCCTGGCCGGCATGCACGTCACCCAGCTGGAACTCCAGCGCGGCAGCATGCTCGCGCAGCGCCAGGTGACGCCGGTGCAGGTCCAGCAGGGCGCGGCTGATCTGCGGCAGGTTGCCGGCCATCGCGCGCAGCTCGGTGCTGCTCACATCGTCCAGGCCGAGGTCGCGCAGGGTCTCGCCGAGGGCATCCTGCAGCGCGCCCGGCTCATCGACATCGAACAGCTCGCTGACATCGCCCAGCACCGCACGCAGCTTCTGCTGCACGGCCGGGGTCAGGGGTCGCTTGTTGCGCTCGATCTGGTTCAGGTAGCTGGCCGAGAGGCCGAGGGCCCGGGCCAGGTCGATCTGGCTGTAGCCGCGCTGCTCGCGCAGCTTCAGCAGGCGCAGGCCGATCTGGCGGTGTGGAGACTGGCTGTTCACAAGATTCACAAAAATCGTAGCGGGCATTGGCCAGATTAAGCGCATACAGCCCGGAAATCGAGGTTGACCCTGTGAATAATGCCAACAACTTATCGACCCCCCGGGATTGTCCATGACTGTTGCAGCGCCCCGCATCCGTATGTTGATCGATGGCCAGTTCATCGAATCGGCCAGCCCGCACTGGCAGAACGTGGTCAATCCGGCCACCCAGGACGTCCTGGCCCAGGTGCCGTTCGCGACCCCCGGTGAAGTGGACGCCGCCGTCGCTGCGGCCAAGGAAGCCTTCAAGACCTGGCGCAAGACCCCCATCGGCACCCGTGCGCGCATCTTCCTGAAGTACCAGCAGCTCATCCGCGAAAACATGAGCGAGCTGGCCCATATCCTGTCCGCCGAGCAGGGCAAGACCGTGCCGGACGCCGAAGGCGATGTGTTCCGCGGCCTGGAAGTGGTCGAGCACGCCGCTGCGATCGGCAACCTGCAGCTCGGCGAGCTGGCCAACAACGTCGCCAATGGCGTGGACACCTACACCCTGCTGCAGCCGCTCGGCGTGTGCGCCGGCATCACCCCGTTCAACTTCCCGGCGATGATCCCGCTGTGGATGTTCCCGATGGCGATCGCGACCGGCAATACCTTCATTCTGAAGCCGTCCGAGCAGGACCCGATGGTCACCATGCGCCTGGTCGAACTGGCGCTGGAAGCGGGCATTCCCAAGGGCGTGCTCAACGTCGTGCACGGCGGCGAAGACGTGGTCAATGCGATCTGCGACCACCCGGACATCAAGGCCGTCTCCTTTGTCGGTTCCACCCGCGTCGGCACGCACGTGTACAACCGTGCCTCGCTGGCCGGCAAGCGCGTGCAATGCATGATGGGCGCCAAGAACCACGCCGTGGTGCTGCCGGACGCCAACAAGGAACAGAGCCTCAACGCGATGGTCGGTGCCGCCTTTGGCGCGGCGGGCCAGCGCTGCATGGCCGCATCCACCCTGGTGCTGGTCGGCGAGGCGCGCGAGTGGGTGCCTGACCTGGTGGCCAAGGCAAAGACACTGAAGGTGAGCGCCGGCAGCGTGGCCGGGACCGATGTCGGCCCGGTCATCTCCTGCGCCGCCCGCGAGCGCGTGGAAGGCCTGATCGCCTCCGGTGTGGAGCAGGGCGCCAAGCTGGTGCTGGATGGCCGCAACCCGCAGGTGGACGGCTTCGAGAAGGGCAACTTCGTGGGCCCGACCATCTTCGCCGGCGTCACCCCGGGCATGCGCATCTATGACGAGGAAATCTTCGGGCCGGTGCTGGTGATCCTCGAAGCGGACACGCTGGAAGACGCCATCGACCTGATCAACGCCAATCCGAACGGCAACGGCACCGCGCTGTTCACCCAGTCCGGCGCGGCCGCACGCAAGTTCCAGGAAGACATCGACGTCGGCCAGGTCGGCATCAACGTGCCGATTCCGGTGCCGGTGCCGCTGTTCTCCTTCACCGGTTCGCGCGCCTCCAAGCTCGGCGACCTGGGCCCGTACGGCAAGCAGGTGGTCATGTTCTACACCCAGACCAAGACCATCACCTCGCGCTGGTTCGATGACGAGACGCTGGGTCACGGCGTCAACACCACCATCAGCCTGAAGTAAGCAACAACGGAGTTCGACCATGAGCCACTCGATGACGACGGAACTCGACGAAGCGCAGCAGGCCTATAGAGAGGCTGCGCGCGACTTCGCCCAGGCCGAACTGGCGCCGCACGCCGCGCGATGGGATGCGGAGGGCATCTTTCCGCGCGAGGCGATCGCCAAGGCAGGGGAACTCGGGTTCTGTGGCCTGTACATGGACCCCGAGGTCGGCGGCAGCGGCTTGAGCCGTCTGGACGCCGCCGTCGTCATCGAGGAGCTCGCCAACGTGGACCCGTCCACTGCGGCCTACATCAGCATCCACAACATGGCCTCGTGGATGGTGTCGACGTGGGGTACCGAAACGCTGCGCGCCGCCTGGGGCACCGATCTGTCCTCGGGCAGCAAGCTGGCCTCGTACTGCCTGACCGAGCCGGGTGCCGGGTCGGACGCGGCGTCGCTGAAAACCAGCGCCGTGCGCGAAGGTGAACACTACGTGCTGAACGGCGCCAAGGCCTTCATCTCCGGTGCCGGCGCCACCGAACTGCTGGTGGTGATGGCGCGGACCGGCGGTGCCGGTGCGGGCGGCATCAGCGCGATCGCGGTGCCGGCCGACCTGCCGGGCATCAGCTACGGTCGCAAGGAAGAGAAGATGGGCTGGAACAGCCAGCCCACCCGCGGCATCACCTTCGAGAACGTCCGCGTGCCGGTCAGCCACCTTCTGGGAGAGGAAGGCGGCGGCTTCAAGCTGGCGATGAAGGGCCTGGACGGTGGCCGCATCAACATCGCCGCCTGTTCGCTGGGTGCCGCCCAGGGCGCGCTGGACGCGGCCCGCCGCTACATGGGCGAGCGCCGCCAGTTCGGCAAGGCGCTGGCCGACTTCCAGGCGCTGCAGTTCAAGCTGGCCGACATGGCCACCCAGCTCGTGGCCGCGCGGCAGATGGTGCATGCCGCCGCGCGCAAGCTCGACGCCGGTGCCAGCGATGCCAACGTGTGGTGTGCGATGGCCAAGCGCTTCGCCACCGATGCCGGCTTCAACGTCTGCAACGATGCGCTGCAGATCCACGGCGGTTATGGCTACATCCGCGAATACCCGATCGAACGGCTGCTCCGCGATTGCCGCGTGCACCAGATCCTGGAGGGCACCAACGAGATCATGCGCGTGATCGTGGCCCGCCACCTGCTCAACACCGAAGAGGAACTGCGATGATGGATTGGCGCACGCACGAACACACCGGCCTGAAGGTCGAGGCCGATGGCCACGTCGCGGTGGTGACGCTGGACAACCCGCCGGCCCACACCTGGACCGTGCACAGTCTGTCCGCCCTGCGCGACCTGGTCGGTGCGCTTAATGCCGACAAGGGCATCTACGCGCTGGTGATCACCGGGGGAGGCGAAAAGTTCTTCTCCGCCGGGGCCGATCTCAAGCAGTTCGCCTCCGGCGACAAGGGCGCCGCGCGCGAAGCGGCACGCCGATTCGGCGAAGCCTTCGAGGCCCTGTCCGGCTTCCGTGGCGTCTCCATCGCGGCCATCAACGGCTATGCGATGGGCGGCGGCCTGGAATGTGCGCTGGCCTGCGACCTGCGCATCATCGAGGACCATGCCCAGGTGGCGCTGCCGGAGGCGACCGTCGGCCTGCTGCCGTGCGCCGGTGGCACGCAGAATCTACCGCGTCTGGTGGGCGAAGGCTGGGCCAAGCGGATGATCCTGCTCGGCGAACGCATCGATGCCGACACCGCCGTGCGCATCGGCCTGGCCGAAGAGAAGGTCGGCAAGGGCGAAGCGCTCGCACTGGCACTGGACTGGGCGCGCAAGGCCGGTAAGCAGAGCCCGACCAGCATCGCCGCGTGCAAGACGCTGGTGCAGGCCACCCGCACCGGCACCCATGCCGCCGCCCTGGTGGCCGAACGCGAAGCGTTCGTCGACCTGTTTGACAGCGCCGACCAGGTCGAGGGCGTCAGCGCCTTCCTGGAGAAGCGCAGCGCGCAGTGGAAGAACGCATGAGCACGGTCGCCGCCAGCGAAGACGCACCGGTGCTGTTCGAGGAACGCACCGCCGCCAACGGCATGCGCATCGGCATCGCCACGCTCAACGCCGCGCGTACGCTCAACGGCTTTTCGCTGCCGATGGCACACCTGCTGGGCGAGCGCCTGCAGGCCTGGGCCGACGACGACGGCATCGCCCTGGTGGTGCTGCAGGGCGCGGGCGAGAAGGCCTTCTGCGCCGGCGGTGACCTGCACAGCCTGTACCGCAGCATGGTGGAGTACCGCCAGGCGGGCCGCAGCGACATCCGCGACAACACGTATGCCGCCGAATTCTTCGACGTCGAGTACCGCGTCGACTACGCCATCCACACCTTCCCCAAGCCGATCCTGTGCTGGGGCCACGGCATCGTGATGGGCGGTGGCATCGGCCTGATGTCCGGCGCCAGCCATCGCGTGGTCAGCGAGCGCTCGAAACTGGCGTTCCCGGAGATCACCGTCGGTCTGTTCCCCGACGTGGGCGGCAGCTGGCTGCTGCCGCGCGTGCCGGGCAAGGGTGGTCTGTTCCTGGCCCTTACCGGCGCGCCGCTCAATGCCGGCGATGCGATCTACGCCGGCCTGGCCGACATCCACGTGCCGGAAGCGCAGCGCGAAGCGGTGTTCACCGCGCTGCTCGGCGTGCACTGGAGCGAGGAGGCCAAGCGCAACCACGAGCAGCTCAGCGCCCTGTTGCAGCAGCACGCCACCGACGCGGCCACCGGCCCGCTGCTGCGCCATGCCGCCACCCTCGACGCGCTCTGTGCCGGCGACGATCTGGCCACCATCGTGGACGCGATCATCGCGCTGGAAACCGACGATCCCTGGTTGCAGACCGCCCAGGCCACGCTCGCCGCCGGTGCACCCGGCTCGGCGCGGTTGGCCTTCGAGCTGCAGCGCCGCACTGTCGGCGCATCGCTGGCCGACGTCTACCGCCTGGAGTACATCGCCGCGCTGCACAGCGCCGCCCACGGCGACTTCGCCGAAGGCATCCGCGCGCTGTTGATCGACAAGGACCGCACCCCGCACTGGCAGCCGGCCACCCTGGCCGAGGCCACGGCGGCGTGGGCCCACACCTTCTTCGTTTCGCCCTGGTCCGACGCCACGCACCCGCTGGCCGACCTCGGTGTCACTGACCCTGAAAGGAGCCTCGCATGAGCCGTATCGCATTCATTGGGCTGGGCAACATGGGTGGCCCGATGGCCGCCAACCTGGCCAAGGCCGGGCACGCCGTGCGCGTGTTCGACCTGGTGCCCGCCGCCGTGCAGGCCGCGGTCGATGCCGGCGCCACCGCCGCCCACTCTGCACTGGACACCCTGACCGACGCCGAGATCGTGATCTCCATGCTGCCGGCCAGCCGCCACGTCGAAGGCGTGTACCTGGGCGAGGACGGTCTGCTGGCCGATATTCCCGGCGGCGCACTGCTGATCGACTGCAGCACCATTGCCCCGGCCACCGCACGCAAGGTTGCCGAAGCGGCCGCTGCACGTGGTCTGCAGATGCTCGACGCACCGGTCTCCGGCGGCACCGCCGGTGCACAGGCCGGCACCCTGACCTTCATCGTCGGTGGCGATGCCGAGGCGCTCGAGCGCGCCCGCCCGATCCTGCAGGCAATGGGCAAGAACATCTTCCATGTCGGCGCCAGCGGCGCCGGCCAGGTCGCCAAGCTGTGCAACAACATGGCGCTGGGCGTGATCATGGCGGTCACCGGCGAATCCATCGCACTGGGCGTGGCGCACGGTCTGGATCCGAAGGTGTTGTCGCAGATGATGGCGGTCAGCACCGGCCGCAGCTGGGCCACCGAAGTGTGCAACCCGTGGCCGGGTGTGCTGGAGAATGCGCCGGCCTCGCGCGGCTACAGCGGCGGCTTCGGCAGCGACCTGATGCTCAAGGACATGGGCCTGGCGGTGGAAGCGGCCATGAGCGTGGGCGCCTCGATTCCACTCGGCGAGCTCGCGCGCAACCTGTATTCGATGAACCACCAGGCCGGTCGCGGCAAGCTGGATTTCTCCAGCGTCGTGCAGGTGATCGCAAACGAAACGTAACACCAGCACCACGCTCAGACGCATCCCCGGGGTTCACCCTGGGGATCCACCGCGGTGGGATGGGCGGTTGCCAGGCGGTCGAGCCAGGCAGCCGCCCATTTTTTTGCCCGATCCTGCTTACGCGACCGTCAGCGTCACATCGATGTTGCCGCGGGTGGCGTTGGAGTACGGGCACACGATGTGCGCCTTCTGCACCAGTTCCTCCACCTGCTCGCGCGGCAGGCCCGGCACCGAGATCTCCAGCGCGACTTCAATACCGAAGCCGGTCGGAATCTGGCCGATGCCCACCTTGCCGGTGATGGCGGTCTCTGCCGGCAGCGCAACCTTGGCCTGGCCGGCCACGTACTTCAGCGCGCCCAGGAAGCAGGCCGAGTAGCCGGCGGCGAACAGCTGTTCCGGGTTGGTGCCCGGACCGCCCGCGCCGCCCAGCTCGCGCGGGGTGGACAGCTGCACGTCCAGCACGTTGTCGGACGAGGTGGCGTGGCCTTCGCGGCCGCCGGTGGCGGTGGCGGTGGCGGTGTACAGAACGTTTGCGATGGACATGGAATTCTCCTGGGGTGTGAAGGGATGGCACGGGTAGGTGAGACGTACTGTGCGCCACTGGGCTGTACGTGTGGCAACATTTCGTCCAGGAAACTTGATCTGGAGTCCAGAATGGTCGATCGCCTGCAATCCCTGCTTGGCCGCTTCGCGGTCAGTGCCGAGGTCTTCCATGCCGGCCCGCTGTGCGGCATCAACCACTTGGCTGCCGACGGCGAGCGTGGCCAGCTGCACCTCATCCGCGACGGGACGGTACGGGTGGAACATGACGATGGCAGTGTGCTGCAGATCGACCAGCCCAGCGTGCTGCTCTACCCGCGTCCGCTGGCCCACCGCTTCATCACGGACGCGCAGCGCGGCGCCGATTTCGCCTGTGCGCATCTGCAGTTCGAAGGGGCCGGCAACAACCCGGTGGCCGCCGCGCTGCCCGCAGTGATCTGTCTGCCGCTGGATGCCCTGTACGGGGGCCATCCTGTGCTGTCGCTGCTGTTCGAGGAAGCCTTCGCCCAGCGCTGCGGCCGCCAGGCGCTGCTGGATCGCCTGTTTGAAGTGGTGCTGATCCAGATCCTGCGCGCGCTGATGGAAAGCGGTCAGCTACGCGTCGGCCTGCTCGCCGGCATGGCCCACCCGCGCCTGCGCCACGCGCTGGTGGCCATGCACGAAGCGCCGGCCGAGGAGTGGACGCTGGAATCGCTGGCGCAGCGTGCCGGCATGTCGCGCAGCGCCTTCGCCGACAGCTTCCGCGACACCATCGGCAGCACGCCGGGCCAGTACCTGCAGGGCTGGCGCACGCGGCTGGTGCAGCAGGCGCTGCGCAGGGGGCAACCGCTCAAGCGCATCGCCATCGATGTGGGCTACGGCAGCGAAGCGGCACTGTCGCGCGCATTCAAAGCGCAGACCGGGCAATCGCCGCGGCAGTGGAAGCAGGTGGGCGCGGCAGCACGCGCGCCCTGACGCCCTCAGATCGCCCACTCCCGATCCGTCGTGAACATGATCGTCAGCCAGCGGTCCGTCGATTCCTCGCCCAGCGCCTCGCCGATCTCGTCGCGCAGGCGGTCCCATTCCAGCAGCGCACGCGGCGGGTCATCGGCGCGCACCACGAAGAACAGCTCGATCTGCTCGCCACGCCCGACCTTGGCCACATAGCTGCGGTACTCGAGGAAGCCGTGCCTGGCGACGATGGCACGCGCCACCTCGTCCACGTGCGCCTGCAGGTCCACCGGGGTGATCAGCAGGATGTCCGACAGCGCCTGCCGCACCGTGCCGAGCGGGGCGACCATGACGAACAGGCACACCACCAGCAGGATCGCCGGATCGATGTAGGGCACCAGCCATGCCCAGCGCGTATCGCCCATCAGCCAGCCGCCGATGAAGGCGACCAGATAGGCGGCCGACATGCTGGCCGACACCCCCCAGTTCTTGCCATCCAGCGCGATGAACTCCGAGCCGATGCCGCGGTTGGCACGGCGCACGAACAGGGCCAGCCCGATCTCGGCGATGATCGACAGCACCGCGAACAGGATCGCCGGGCCCAATGCGATCGCGCGCCCCCCGGACATCAATGCGTCCACCGCGTTGACCGCCGCATACAGGGCCGCGCCGATCATCAGCGTGCCACTGACCCCGAGCACGATCGGCTCCAGGTGCCAGAAGCCCATCGTGAAGCGCTGGTTGAGGCGCGATTGCAATGCATCCACCTGGGTCGACAGGCTGATCAGCCGCACCACCAGCAACGACAGCCAGGTCATCACCACGTCGATCAGGCCGTAGATGCCGTCGAAGATGATCAGCGAGGAGTTGGCCAGGAACCCGAACACCACCGCCGCGACCGCCATCGCCAGCGACGCGGCGATGGACAGGCGCAGCACACCTTGTTCGGTGGCAGGGTCGAAACCGGACAGGAGGGGGCTGCGCATCGCAGGCCTTGCAGAAAGACAGAGCGCAATTGTGCGCTGTTCCGATTGCAGCCGTGAATCGCGATGCGCTGTTGCCGTTGCGGCACACGGCGCTCGGGGCTGCCCTCGGGCAGCGTTCATGGCAAGCGGGTAAACTGTTGATTGCGCTGGCATTGCCAGCAGATCCCGATGCCTGCCCGCCCATGACCCAGCCTGCCTCCGACGCTGCGGCGCGTTACACCGCCTCCCTGCGCCTGTCCGTCGCCCCGATGATGGACTGGACGGACCGTCATTGCCGGTATTTCCACCGGTTGCTGGCCCCGGGTGCGCGGCTGTACACCGAAATGGTGCATGCCAATGCGGTGATCCACGGCGACCGCGAGCGCCTGCTGGGCTTCGATGACAGCGAGCATCCGCTGGCCCTGCAGCTCGGTGGCAGCGATCCGGCGCTGCTGGCGCAGGCCGCGCTCATCGCCCAGGAGTGGGGCTATGACGAGGTCAACCTCAACTGTGGCTGCCCGTCCGACCGCGTCCAGGCCGGGCGCTTCGGTGCCTGCCTGATGCGCGAACCGACGCTGGTGGCCGAGTGCGTGGCGGCGATGGTCGCGGCGGTCGACATCCCGGTCACGGTGAAGTGCCGGCTCGGCGTTGATGAAGACAACGACTACGAAATCTTCCGCAACTTCGTCGATCAGTCGGCCAACGCGGGAAGTGCGATGTTCATCGTGCACGCCCGCAACGCCTGGCTGAAGGGCCTGTCGCCGAAGGAGAACCGCGAAGTACCGCCGCTCCGCTACGAGTGGGCGCACCGCCTGAAGGCCGAGCGGCCGCAGCTGGCCATCGTCCTCAACGGCGGCTTGGCCACGGTCGAGGCGGCGCAGGCGCAGCTGCCCGCGCTGGACGGGGTGATGCTGGGCCGGGCGGCCTACCACGACCCCTACGTGCTGCACCGGCTGGAGGCCGCGCAGACCGGCGCGCCGCTGCAGTCCCGCGAGACCCTGCTGCGCGGGATGCGGCCGTACATCGAGGCGCGGTTGGCCGATGGCCTGGCGCTCAAGCACATCACCCGCCACCTGCTCGGGCTGTTCCACGGCCAGCCGGGTGGCCGCGCGTTCCGCCAGATCCTCAGCGAGGGCGCTCACCGCGCCGGCGCCGACTGGTGCCTGATCGAGCAGGCGCTGGCCGTGACCCGGGCGCAGGCGGAACGCGTCGCTGCGTGAGTTGCGACGCCGTCTTGCCTTGACAAGGCACACGCTTTGTCGCCAATGTTCACCTAGATGAACGAACGGGCGCCCCCGCCGGAAAAGTTCAGACCGGATTCACCGCGTAAAACCAAGAATTTGCAAAGGATTCGTAAATCGCCGGCACGCCGGGCGGTTTCGGATTTACAACTTTTGAACGTTTTGCCGCCGTCCGCTAGGATCAGACCGATGTACTCCGTGACCCGCCATCGCCGTCTTGCCGTCCTCGCCCTCCTGGCACTGGGCGCTGCTGCCTCCACCGGCACGGTCCTGGCGCAGGACATCCCGCCGCCGGACGCCGTCCGGGGCGACATGGCGCGGGCCGCGCGTGGCGGGGCGCAGGAGCGTTCGCTGTCCGATGCGGTGCGTCGGGTCCAGCGGACCACCGGGGGCCACATCCTCGGCGCCGAGCGTGTTCCGTTCGACGGTCGCGACATCAACCGGGTCAAGTACATGGACGACCGCGGACGGGTCCGCTACATGGACGACCCGGCGCCGGCGCGTTCACAGCCCCGCACGCCGCGCTCGGATATGTCATCACTACGCGGCGATAACCCCTGAACAGGGATAGTTGTCCGCAGTCATCTGCATTACCCACTGGCCCCCGGCCATACCCAGGACACTAGGGAGAGTTCATGCGTATCCTTCTGGTCGAAGACGAAGCCCCGCTGCGGGAAACCCTGGCAGCCCGGCTCAAGCGCGAAGGCTTTGCCGTCGATGCTGCGCAGGACGGTGAGGAAGGTCTGTACATGGGCCGCGAAGTGCCGTTCGATGTCGGCATCATCGATCTGGGCCTGCCCAAGATGTCGGGCATGGAACTGATCAAGGCGCTGCGCGATGAGGGCAAGAAATTCCCCGTGCTCATCCTGACCGCGCGTTCGAGCTGGCAGGACAAGGTCGAGGGCCTCAAGCAGGGCGCCGACGATTACCTGGTCAAGCCGTTCCATGTCGAAGAGCTGCTGGCCCGCGTCAACGCGCTGCTGCGCCGCGCCGCTGGCTGGAGCAAGCCCACGCTCGAATGTGGTCCGGTCGCGCTTGATCTGGCCGCACAGACGGTCAGCGTCGGTGGCAGCAACGTGGACCTCACCAGCTACGAGTACAAGGTGCTCGAATACCTGATGATGCATGCCGGTGAACTGGTCTCCAAGGCCGACCTCACCGAGCACATCTACCAGCAGGATTTCGATCGCGACTCGAACGTGCTGGAAGTGTTCATCGGCCGCCTGCGCAAGAAGCTCGATGCGGACGGTGAGCTCAAGCCGATCGAAACCGTGCGTGGTCGCGGGTATCGTTTCGCGATTCCGCGCAACGAGGGCTGAGTCGACACTCTGGCGATAGCATGATGTCCGGCCGTCTGTGGTTCTTCAAACGCTGGCGGCCGCGCTCATTGCAGGCGCGCCAGATGCTGGCGGCCTCCGTGGGTCTGGTCGCCTTCCTGGCGACCGCCGGCTACTCGCTGGACGCGGCCTTCGCCGATACCGCGCGCGCCAATCTGCGCGAGCGGTTGAAAAACTACGCCACCGCGTACGCGGCCGGCATTGATTTCACCCGCGACCGCTCGCTGTACATCCGCGAGCAGCCACCGGATCCCCGTTTCGACGTGCCCGGCAGCGGTCTGTACCTGCAGGTGGTGATGCCCGACGGCAAAGGCAATTCGATGTCGGCCGAAGGGCCGATGCTGCCCACCGTGGGCGGCGGCCTGCTCGCGCCGCGCCAGGAAGTGTTCGAAGGTCCGTTGCCGATGATCCAGATCGACGGCAGCGAAGGCTCGGTGTACCGCTACGGCATGGGCCTGGTGTGGGATGCCGACGCCGACCCGGCCACCGAATTCCCGTACACCATCTACGTAATGGAGGACTCGCGTGCGCTCGGTGCGCAGCTGCGCGTGTTCCGCGGGCGCGTGTGGTTCTACCTGGGTGGCGCGGGCCTGATCCTGCTGCTGCTGCAGACGGTGATCCTGCAATGGAGCCTGCGCCCGATGCGGCGCGTGATCACCGAGCTGACCAAGGTCCAGCGCGGCGAGACCGAGCGCATGAGCGAGCGCCACCCGCGCGAGCTGGAACCGCTGACCGACAGCATCAACGCCTTCATCGAGAGCGAGCGCGAGAACCTGGAGCGCCAGCGCAACACCCTGGCCGATCTCGCGCACAGCCTGAAAACGCCGCTGGCCGTGCTGCGTACGCAGCTGGACAGCGGTGCCCAGGACCAGGACCTGCGGGAGGAGTTCGACGTCCAGCTGCGGCGCATGAACAACTTGGTGTCCTACCAGTTGGCGCGCGCCGCATCGTCGGGCCACAAGCTGTTCTCCGCGCCGCTGCCGATCGAATCCAACGCCGAGGAGATCGTGCGTGGCCTGGAAAAGGTCTACGCCGCCAAGGGCGTGCTGTGCGAGTTCGACATCGATGCGGCCGCGCGTTTCCACGGTGAACCCGGCGACCTGCAGGAACTGCTCGGCAACCTGCTGGAGAATGCCTTCAAGTGGGCCAAGCGGCGCGTGCTGCTCAGCGCCCATCCGCTGCCGGCACCGGGTGCCCGCCGCGCAGGCCTGGTGCTGTCGGTGGACGACGACGGCCCGGGCATCGCCCCGGAAGACATCGCCAAGGTGCTCCAGCGGGGCGTACGCGGCGACGAGCGCGTGCAGGGCCACGGTATCGGCCTGTCGATCGTGCAGGACCTGATCAAGGACTATCGCGGCGAACTGCAGGTTCTGCGCTCGCCGGAACTGGGTGGCGCACGATTCGAAGTGAAGCTGCCGCCCGGCCCCTGAGGCAGTGATGCGCTGTCACATCGCCGGCGGCGCACCGTAGAAGCGCCGCAGATGCGCGGCCACCTCCGGCATCTCCCTGTCCAGCAGGGCGGGTGCGGAGAAGTGGTATTCGGTGGCCACCGCGAAGAATTCTTCGGGCGCCTCCGAGGCATACGGGTCGATCGCGGTATGCCGGCCCCGGTCCACCTGCTCGCAGAAGCCGTCGTACGCCCGCTGGAAGTCGGCGGCCCACTGTTTCTGCCAGGCGCGCGGCAACGGCGGCGTGCCGTCGATCGCACCATCCAGCGCGTCGATCTTGTGCGCCATTTCATGCACCGCCACGCAGTAGCCGGCGTGCGGGTCGGCGATATCGGCCTGGATGTCGGCCCACGACAGAATCAGCGGACCGCTGTCCCAGGATTCGCCGATCAGTTCGTCATCCCATTCGTGCAGTACCCCGGCCGCATCGACATGGCTGCGCTGCACGCGGAACGCGTCCGGGTAAACGATCAGCTGCGACCAGCCGCGCAACCCGACCTCGCCCAACTCCAGCAGCGGCAGGCAGCACAGCGCGGCCAGCAGCACACCATCGCCTTCGTCCAGCTGCAGGCCTGCCACCGGGCTGATCGTCTTCTCGTGCAGGAAGCGCGCGCTGAGCACGCGTAGGCGCTCGCGGCGCGCCGGGTCCAGGCCACGCAGCCACGGGCCACGCTGGCAGCTCTGCTGCCACAAAGACGGATCGATCTCGCGCGGCGTACGCCGCAGCCAACCCCACATACGTTCGATCAGCGGAACATGCCCGGCAGGAAGCTGTGCCACTTCGGTGCGCGCAGGCGTGGCAGCACATCGTCATCGCCACCCCCGCCGGTGCTGCCGGTGCCACTGGCGCTGGGCTTGACCGCCGCCGGTGCGCTGGCGCTGGTCGGGGTGGACGGCGGCGCACGTTCGGCATCGCTGGCGGAATAGACGCAGCCACCCCGTGCCTGGCCGGCGATCGCTTCGGAAGCGTGCGCGGCCAAGGGGGCCATCAGCAGGATCAGGCAATGGGCGAACGGGCGCATCGTCAACATCCAGAACGGGTGAACAGGTCAGTTCCCGATTCTAGCCCGATTCAGCGCCGGTATTGAAAGGCCCCCGCGGGCGCTGGGGGCGGGTTTCCCGCATAATTTTGTCCAGTAATCCGATGGAAGCTGCCGTGGACGACCGCCAACTGCTGGCCAAACTGGGAGCCGGGCGCCTGTCCGGGGACGCCCTGGCGCGTGAGCTGGGTCAGACGCGTGCCGCCATTTGGAAGCGGATTCAAGGACTTAGGTCGGCCGGGATCGCGATTGAAGGGCGCGCCGGCGACGGATACCAGTTGCAGCAGCCGCTGGATCTGCTCGACGCGGACACCCTCCGTGCGGCGCTGCCGGCGGCGGTCCTTCCGCTGCTTGCCTCCCTGGACATCGCCTGGAGCGTGGGCTCCACCAACACCGAATTGCTGCGCTGCAGCGCGCCGGCGCGCGGCACGGCCGTGCTCTTGGCCGAGCGCCAGACAGGCGGCCGTGGGCGGCGTGGCCGCGAATGGACCTCGCCCCTGGCCGCGCATGTGTACCTGTCGGTACTGCGCGGCTTTGCCGGCGGCCTGTCGCGGCTGGGGGGCCTGAGCCTGGTGGCCGGCGTGGCAGTGGCCGAGGCGCTGCGCGCGCAGGGCATCGCCGGGGTCACGCTGAAGTGGCCCAATGATCTGGTTGTCGAGGGCCGCAAGCTCGGCGGTCTGCTGGTGGAAGGTGGCGGTGAATTCGCCGGCCCGGCGCGGGCGGTGATCGGCCTGGGCGTCAACGTGCGCATGCCGGCGGACCACGGGGCGCAGATCACCCAGCCGTGGACCGACCTGGCGACACTGGCCGGCGCGCAGGGCGTGGCGCGCAACGCGCTGGTCGCGGCGATCCTGGCGTCGCTCCTGCCGGCGCTGGAGGCGTTCGATGCCGATGGCCTGGCCCCGTTCCTGCCGCGCTATGCCGCCCTGGACGGGCTGGCCGGGCGCGCGGTGCGGGTCGATGAGGGGGGCCAGTGGATCGAGGGCCACGCACTGGGCCTGGCCGACGATGGTGCGCTGCGGGTGCGCACCGCGCAGGGCGAGCGCGTGTTCCATGCCGGCGAAGTCAGCGTGAGGATGCAATGAGCGACTGGTTGTTCGACCTGGGCAATTCCCGTTTCAAGTTCGCCCCGCTGCAGGGCGTGCGTGCCGGTGATGTGCAGGCCTGGCCGCATGGCGCCGAGGCGATGCCGGCCGATGCGTTGCAGGCGCTGCCGCAGGGCGACGTGGCCTATGTGGCCAGCGTTGCCGCACCCGCCTTGACCCGCAGCATGCTCGAGGTGTTGCAGGCCCGCTTCGCCCAGGTGCGGGTCGTGCGTACCGAGGCGCAGTGCGCCGGTGTGCGCGTTGCGTATGCCGATCCGACAAAATTCGGCGTGGATCGCTTCCTGGCGCTGCTGGCCGTGGCCGGGCGTGGCGAGGCCGTGGTGGTCGCCGGGGTGGGTACCGCGTTGACGATCGACCTGCTCGACGCCGATGGCCTGCACCACGGCGGGCGTATCGCGGCGTCGCCGACCACGATGCGCGAGGCGCTGCATGCGCGTGCGGTGCAGTTGCCCGCCAGCGGGGGCGCATACCATGCGTTCGCCACCGATACCGCCGACGCGCTGGCCTCCGGCTGCGATGGTGCAGCCGTGGCACTGATCGAGCGCAGCCGCACCGACGCGGCCGCGCTGCTCGGCCGCCTGCCCGCGCTGCTGGTCCACGGTGGCGGCGCACCGGCGCTGATGCCGCTGCTCGGCGATGCGCAGTTCCAGCCGGCGCTGGTGCTTGATGGCCTGGCCCGCTGGGCCGTGCACCACGCGCCACGCTGACCCGGGCCAGGCCGCGCGCAATCCCCGCGCTTGGCCCTAGAATCCCTGCATGCTTACCCGTGCCCTGATCGTTGTCCTGGTCATCCTCAATGGGGGTGTCGCGCTGTGGTGGATGCTGCGCGGCGAGCCCGCCGTTGCGCCGTCTGCGGCGCCCAGCGGTGTGGCGCAGCTCCAGCTGTTGCCCGGGGATGCCGTCGTACCGGCGGCCGCGCCTGTGGCGCCGGCCGTGGCCACGCCCGCGCTGGCCGATGCCACCCCGGCCGCGGCGGCACCGGGGCCTGCAACCGCGCCGGCGGCGCCCACGCCCGTGCCTGTGCCCACGCCCGCAGCACCCGCTGTCACGGCGCCGGCACCGGTCGCGGTGACCCCGCCGCCTGCCGCTGCCGTGCCCGCCCAGTGCCTCAGCCTGGGTCCGTTTGCCGACCGTGCCAGCGCGCAGGCCGCGCAGGCCAAGGCTGGCGCCGGGCTGCGCGGCGCGCGCCTGCGCGAGGTCACCGATGCCGGCGCCACGCGCTACCGGGTGCTGCTGCCGCCGGCCGCCAGCCGTGAGGAAGCCCAGGCCACGGTCAAGCGCATCGTCGCGGCGGGCCTGAGCGACTACTACATCATCGGCCAGGGCGAGGAAGCCAACGCCATCGCGCTGGGCCAGTACCGCAACCGCGAAGGGGCCGAACGGCGCATGGCTGCCCTCAGTGCGGCAGGTTTCAACGCCCGCCTGGTGCCCAGTGGCGGGGATGGCAGCGCGCAGTGGTGGGTGGATGCGACGCTGGCCACCCCGGCCGACGCCGCCACGGTGCGCCAGCGCAGCGGCGCGGCGCAGCAACGCTCGCTGGACTGTGCGCGCTTGCGCTAGAATCCACGCTCCGCGACGGCAGCGCCGTTCGCCGTGCCGATGCCGGCATAGCTCAGTTGGTAGAGCAACCGCCTTGTAAGCGGTAGGTCCCCAGTTCGAATCCGGGTGCCGGCACCACCGACCAACGGTCGGTGGCTACTGATTGTCCGCTGCTTCCCCTCGTTACCTGCTGCAGCGCCGCGAGTCCCGCGCCGTCGCGCTGGCTAGACTGTGCTTCTTTGCAATGGAGCAGCAGCGATGGCGATGTATCCCCCGGTTTCCCTGATCGGCGTTCCCACCGACATCGGAGCAGGCCATCGCGGCGCAGGTCTGGGGCCGGACGCACTGCGTATTGCCGGCCTCGGCGATGCCCTGGCCGCGCGCGGCGTGGACGTGCGCGACATCGGCAACCTGGATGGCCCGCGCAACCCGTGGACCGCGCCGGTGCACGGCTACCGCCACCTGGATGAAGTGGTGGCGTGGAACCGTGCGCTGATGGACGCCACCTACGCCGAACTGCAGGCGGGCCGCATGCCGATCATGCTCGGCGGCGACCATTGCCTGGGCATCGGCTCGATCACGGCGGTGGCGCGATGGTGCCGCGAGCAGGGCAAGACCCTGCGCGTGCTGTGGCTGGATGCGCACTCGGACTTCAATACCAGCGACGTCACCCCGTCGGGCAACGTGCATGGCATGCCGGTGGCCTGCCTGTGCGGGCTGGGCCCGGATGCGCTGACCCGGCTTGGCGGCGATGCGCCGGCGATCCGCCCGCAGCAGGTGCATCAGATCGGCATCCGGTCGGTGGACCAGGATGAGAAGCGCCTGATCAAGCAGCATCAGGTGGATGTGTACGACATGCGCTACATCGACGAGGCCGGCATGAAGCGCACGATGGAAGCGGCGCTGAAGGGGATCGACGCCACCACCCACCTGCATGTCAGCTTCGACGTGGACTTCCTGGACCCGAGCATCGCCCCGGGCGTAGGCACCACCGTGCCGGGTGGCGTGAACTACCGCGAAGCCCAGCTGGTGATGGAAATGATCGCCGACACCGGGCGCATGGGCTCGCTGGACATCGTGGAGCTCAATCCCCTGCTGGACAACCGCAACACCACCGCCGAGCTGGCGGTGGACCTGGTGGAAAGCCTGTTTGGCAAATCGACATTGATGCGCGATTGACACCGTGGCGGCGTGCCGTGCGCCGCGTGGCTGAATGGTGGCAGGGCGCGTTCACATTCGCTGCACGCCGCTGCCGCCAGATTGCACATCACGCGGCGGCAGTGTCGATTCGACCCCCGCCCCGCGATCGGGAAGAGGAGCATCGCTCGTCTGACAGGTGGACCGGATACCGGTGATGAAGTTGATCAAACAGGAGAACCCCATGAAGCGTGTTATTGCACTGATGCTGTTGTCGATGTTCTCGGTGGCGATGCTCGCCGGCTGCAACACCGTTGCCGGTGCCGGCAAGGATGTACAGAAGGCGGGCGAGACGGTGGAAGACGCTGCCAAGGGCAACTGATCCCCGGATCGGACACCCAGAAAAAGGCCGGGATTTCCCGGCCTTTTTCGTTGCGTGCAGTAGTGAACCATTCAAGCTCGTGAGCATCCGTTTCATCCTCGCTTGACCGCCACCAAACGCGCACCCGCGCACTCTGTACCTGCGGCGACGGTGCCGTTTCAAACAAGGATGCCAACCCATGAACAAAGACATCATTTCCGGCAAGTGGACGCAGCTCAAGGGCAAGGCACAGGCCAAGTGGGGCGATCTGACCGACGACGATTTCAAGGTGGCCGAGGGCAATGCCGAGTACTTGGCAGGCCGGCTGCAGGAGCGCTATGGCTGGGCGCGCGACCGCGCTGAAAACGAAGTGCGCGACTTCGAGAAAGCCATGCGCAAGGATTATCCGGATTTCCACTGACGCGGTACGCCGCGTGCAGTGAGGCGGCACGGCCGCCAGGGTATGAAACCAGGCGGGCCGCATCGCGCGGCCCGCTTTTTCTTTTTCAGCGCCCGCGGTAGGACGGCGGGTCCGGGACATAGCCCTGCGGGAAGGACTGCGGGGCATCGTCGCGGCGCAGCGCACGGCGCGGCATGACCCCGCGCGCGATCAGGTTGCGCTCGCTGTCGTAGCGCACATCCAGCCGCTGGGTTGGCATGCGCGTGGCGCGGTCGAAGGTGGTGTTGTCCGCGCGCGAATACTCGCGCGCACCGTGCCCGGTGCCGAGCTGCGGGGCGGGCGCCGCTGCTCCGCGGGCAGAAGCCACGTCGGCCGCCGCCTCGGCCTGCGGGGCCTCGCGCAGGATCGGGCGCGAGGGGCGGGCGATCGGTGGCGCCGGGGCGTAGCGCGCCGCTTCGCGGAAGACAGCGATGCCGATCACGCCGATGTTGTCGGGGCGGCCGGTGCGTGCCGCGTAGCTGCGGCCAGGGTCGCTGAACACGAACTGGGCGACCTCGCGCGACGACTTGCGCCAGCCGCTGATCTCCGCCCGCTGCCACGGGTCGAGCACATAGCCGGTCTGTCCGGGAGCGGCGACCTCGCCGGTGATGGCGTTCAGGCCGTCCACCGACAGCACCACGAGCACGCGTTCGTTGCTGTCGTTGCGCAATGCCACGCTGTAGCGGTGGCCCTGCTGACCGGCGATCCAGCGCTGGGAGCCGTCCGGATACTGGCGAAGCGTGCGGCCGCTGTCGCGGTCCACCACCTGCAGCGATACCGGCCCGGCATCATCGGGGAACGGGGCCACGGGCGTGAAACCGCACAGCATCCACATGGCCAGCAGGGGCAGAATCAGGCGTTTCATGGCAGGCATCCGGGTTGGGGTACGGGATTGAACGCCCCAGCCGGTCCAACGGGGTTGCGCGCGGGCAGGTAAACTGGGGGCGTTCAACTGTCCGTAATGATTCCCTCATGACCACCCGCGTTCTTACCGGCATCACCCCCTCCGGCACCCCCCATCTGGGCAACTACGTGGGGGCCATCCGTCCGGCCATCGCGGCCAGCCAGGCCTCCGGCATCGAGAGCTTCTTCTTTCTGGCCGACCTGCACAGCCTGATCAAGGCGCAGGAGCCGGCGCGGACCCAGCGCTCGACCCTGGAAATCGCCGCGAGCTGGCTGGCGTGCGGGCTGGATCCGGACAAGGTGTGGTTCTACCGGCAGAGCGACATCCCGGAAACCACCGAGCTGATGTGGTTCCTGACCGTCATCGCCAGCAAAGGCATCCTCAACCGTGCCCATGCCTACAAGGCGGCCGTGGACAAGAACCGCGAGGAGCAGCTCGACGACGATGCCGGCATCAGCGCGGGCCTGTTCATGTACCCGGTGCTGATGGCGGCCGACATCCTCATCTTCAAGGCCGACCGCGTACCGGTCGGCCGTGACCAGATCCAGCACATCGAGATGGCGCGCGATTTCGCCCAGCGCTTCAATCATGTCTACGGCAAGGAGTACTTCCCGTTGCCGGAGGTGGTGATCGACGAACAGGTGGCCACGCTGGCCGGCCTGGACGGCCGCAAGATGAGCAAGAGCTACCACAACACCATTCCGCTGTTCGCGCCGCGCGCGGAGCTGAAGAAGCTGGTGTTCTCGATCCTCACCGACTCGCGCGCACCCGGCGAGCCCAAGAGCACCGAGGGCTCGGCGCTGTTCCAGATGTACCAGGCCTTCGCCACTGCCGAGCAGACGGCTGCGTTCGCCCAGGCATTCGCCGACGGCATCGGCTGGGGCGATGCCAAGCAGCAGTTGTTCGAGCGTATCGACGCCGAGCTGACCCCGCTGCGCGAGCGCTACGAAGCGCTGATGGCCGAGCCGGAGAAGATCGAGGCGCTGCTGCGTCGCCGCGGCCAGCAGTTGCGCGAGCAGTACGCGGTGCCGCTGCTGGCCGAACTGCGCCATGCGGTGGGCCTGCGCGATCTGTCCAGCGCCGGTGGCGTGGCCAGCGAAGACAGCGGCGAAGCACGCGCGGCGCCGCCGATGTTCAAGCAGTACCGCGAAAAGGACGGCCGGTTCTACTTCAAGCTGCTGGCCGGTGACGGCAGCCTGCTGATCCAGAGCGAGGCCTTCGATTCGCCGCGTGATGCCGGCCAGTTGATCGGCGTGCTCAAGCAGACCACGCACGGCGATGGCCTGCAGAGCGAGCTGTTCAAGGTCGAGGTCGATGTGGCGGTCGTGCTCGATGCCCTGCAGGTGTTGCGCGAGCAGGCCTGATCGCAGCGGTACCGGCCTGGTGCCGGTACCCTGCCGCCGGCGGCACCGACGCATGGCATGATGCGGGCATCCTGCACGGGAGACTGCAATGGCCTGGTTGTCGTTGGTATTGTTCCTGCCCTGGTTCGTGCTGTTGGGTACGCTGTACTGGCTGTTTCCGCGGCAGCCACGTGGCCCATCGCGCCGCCTGTTCGACGGCGTCGCGCTGGCACTGGCCTTCGCCCTGAGCATCCTGGCGATGCTGTGGGGCCATCACATCGGTGTGGTGCAGTCCGATGCTGGCCCGATCTGGCGGCAGGTGCTGGCCGTGCTGTATGCCTACGGTGCGTTCCTGGCGGTGATGGTGGCCGCGATCCTGCTGCGCGGGCCGGTGCTGGCGCGGCGTTCGACCAAAGCCGCATCGAAGCCGGCGGCGGGTTCGCCCTAGACTGGGCGTGGCGTAATGTGCCGATTTTCCGCCAGGGATGAGCCGATGACCTCCGACCCCAGCATCCACACCATCGATACCGCGTTCCAGCGCGACGACTTCGACGCCGCCTATCTGGTGGTCGAAAACGGGCGCGCTGCGTTCATCGACTGCGGTACCGGGCTGGCCGTGCCGGCCATGCTCAAGGCGCTGGCACGCGCGGGGGTACCCGCCGATGCGGTCGACTGGCTGGTGCTGACCCATGTGCATCTGGACCATGCCGGCGGCGCAGGCCTGCTGATGCAGCAATTGCCCAACGCAAGGCTGGTGGTACACCCGCGCGGTGCTCCGCACATGGTCGATCCGACCCGGCTGATCGCCGGCGCCACCGAGGTGTATGGCGAAGCGGAAATCAAGCGCAGCTACGGTCCAATCCTGGCGGTGCCGGCCGAACGCGTGGTGATTGCCGAGGATGGCCATCGCGTCGATCTCGCCGGGCGCGTGCTGGACTGCGTGCACACGCCTGGCCATGCACGCCACCATCTGTGCGTGTGGGATGCGCGCAGCGCGAGCTGGTTCACCGGCGATACCTTCGGCCTGTCCTACCGCGAGCTGGACAGCGCGCGCGGGCCGTTCATCCTGCCCACCTCTTCGCCGGTGCAGTTCGAGCCGGAGCCGCTGAAACAGTCGATCGCGCGCATGCTCGACCGCTCCCCGCAGGCGATGTACCTGACCCACTACGGCCGCGTGGACGACGTACCGCGCCTGGCCGCCGACCTGGTCGAGCAGATCGATGCGATGACCGACATCGCGCGCCAGTGCGATGCACGGCCGGACCGCCACCGCTGTCTGGTGGCCGCGTTGACCGCGCTGTACCTGGAGCGCGCGCAGGCCCACGGCTGCCCCCTGGATGATGCGGCGGTGACGCAGGTGCTGGCGATGGACATCGAGCTCAACGCGCAGGGCCTGGCCTGTTGGCTGGATCGCGACCGGCGTTGAGGGCGGCCGGGGCAGCGGTCATGCAGGTGTCACGTTACACTCGGGCCTTCCGTTTTCCGCCTGGTGTCTGCCGTGAATCCGATGCGCATGCTGCTGTTGTCGTCCTGTCTGTTCGTCGGCGGTCTGGCCCACGCGGCCAACGACCTGCCCGGTGGCGGCATCGACCCGGACGCGCTGTCGCGGCACGTGCGCATCCTTGCGTCTGACGCGTTCGAAGGCCGCGCGCCGGCGTCGGCGGGCGAAGAACGGACTGTCCAGTACCTGACCGAGGAGTTCCGCAGGTACGGCCTGCAGCCCGGCGGCGTGGACGGCACCTGGGTACAGCCGGTGCCGATGGTGCGTGCGCAGGTCGATGGCCCGGTGCGCGCGCAGCTGCGCCAGAACGGCAGAGCGCATCCGCTTGTCAATGGCGAGGACGTGACGCTGCAGAGCCTGCGGCCGCAGGCGGCGGTGGACATCCAGGACGCGCCGCTGGTGTTCGTCGGCTATGGCATCGACGCGCCGGAGCGGCAGTGGGACGACTACAAGGACGTCGACCTGCACGGCAAGATCGCCGTGATGCTGATCAACGATGCCGATTTCGAGGCCGATGCGCCCGGCGCATTCGATGGCAAGGCGGTGACCTACTACGGCCGCTGGACCTACAAGTTCGAGGAAGCCGCGCGGCGCGGCGCGCAGGGCGTGCTGATCGTGCATGAAACCACGCCGGCCGCGTACGGCTGGGCCACGGTGAAGAGCTCCGGTACCTCGCCGCTGTTCGACATCGAGCGCACCCCCGAGCAGGCGCTGGCCCAGCACGTGCCGGTCCGCGGCTGGATGCAGCGCGCGCTGGCCGAGCAGCTGTTCCGCGATGCCGGACTGGATTTCGAAGCCGAGAAGCGCCGGGCGATGACGCCGGCGTTCACCCCGGTCGCACTCGGCGACGCGCGCCTGTCGGTGAACTTCAAGCTCAAGCGTGAGCAGGTGATCACCCGCAACGTGGTGGCCAAGCTGCCCGGTGGTGCGCACGCCGATGAGGCGGTGATCTTCTCCGCACACTGGGATGCGTTCGGCATCGGCCAGCCGGACGCGAAGGGCGACCGCATCCGCCGTGGCGCGATCGACAACGCCACCGGCGTGGCCACCGTGCTGGAGCTGGGCCGGGTGTTCGCCGCCGGCCCGCAGCCGCAGCGCACGCTGTACTTCGTGGCGCTGACCGCCGAAGAGAAGGGCCTGCTCGGGGCCAGCTACTACGCGGCTCACCCGCTGGCGCCGCTGGACAAGACCGCCGCCGTGCTCAACATCGAGATGTTCAGCCCGGATGGCCCGACCCGCGACATCGCGTCGTGGGGCAAGGGCCGGGTGTCGCTGGAAGGCGACCTGGCGCGCGTGGCCAAGGCCCGTGGCCGCACTTATTCGCCGGATCCGAATCTGGAAGCCGGCTTCTTCTACCGCGCGGACCATTTCGCGTTCGCGCGTCTGGGCGTGCCCGCCATCACCATCGGCCCGGGGCTGGACATGACCGACGGCGGGGTGGAGAAGGGCCGCGCGCTGCGCGATGCGTACTTCGCCGCCTGCTACCACCAGGCCTGCGACGCCTGGACCCCGAGCTGGGACGCCAGCGGCCATGCCGCCGACACCCTGCTGGTCTACGACCTGGGCGCGGAACTGGCCAACAGCCGGCGCTGGCCGCACTGGGAAGAGGGGTCGGAGTTCCGCGCGGTGCGCGAGCAGAGTGAGTCGGCGCGCCGCTGACCCTCAGCGCCGGCGCCGGAACCGCGCTGCCACTCCCGCCGTCCCGACCCGCCCCTGCGACAGCCGCAGCGCCCGAGGGCGCTGCGGCGCGTCCGCCGCCGCACCGCCCGATGCCTGTCGTGTCGCGTCGCCGCGCCTACGGGTGCGTGCGGGTGCCATCCAGCCAGTTCGGGCCCTTGTTCTTCAGGAAGAACACATAGACCACCAGCGACACCGCGATCACGGCGGTGACATAGATCGCGAACGAGGTGACATGGCCGGTCTTCAGTGCGCCCTGGTACAGCAGCGGGGCAGTGCCGCCGAACAGCGAGTTGGCCACCGCGTAGCCGAAGCCCACGCCCAGCGCACGCACGTGGGTGGGGAACAGTTCGGCCTTCACTACGGCGTTGATCGAGGTATAGCCGGTAAGGATGACAAAGCCGATCGCCAGCACCAGGAAGGCCATCAGCGGGTCGTGCTGGTTGGGCAGTTCGGTGATCAGGTACCAGGTGTACAGCACGCCGCCGACGCCGAAGAACACCAGCAGGCTCTTGCGTCCGACGATGTCCGACAGCCAGCCGCCGATCGGCTGCAGCACCATCAGGAAGGTCAGCACGCCGAGGTTGATCAGGGTGCCGGTCATCACGTCGTCGCCGGCGAAGGCGCTCTGGATCATCTTCGGCCCGTTGACCGAGTAGGTGTAGAACGCCACGGTGCCGCCGGCGGTGATCAGGAAGCACAGCAGCAGCGGACGCCACTGGTGCACGAACAACTCGTACATCGAGCCGGAGGCCTTGGCCTTGCCCGTCCTGGCCGCCTCGATGGAGTCCTCGCCCAGTGACTCGTCCATCGTGCGGCGCAGCCAGAACACCACGATCGCAGCGATCCCGCCGATGCCGAAGGCGATGCGCCAGCCCCATTCGGAGATCTGCGGCTTATCCCAGAACATGAGCATGGCCAGCAGCGTGAGCTGTGCCAGCACATGGCCGCCGACCAGGGTGACGTAGTGGAACGAGGACAGGAAGCCGCGCCGGCCCGGGATGGCCGCTTCGGACATGTAGGTGGCGCTGGTGCCGTACTCGCCGCCGGTGGCAAAGCCCTGCAGCAGGCGTGCGAACAGCAGGATCACCGCCGCCCAGATGCCGATCTGCGACGCGGTGGGGGTGATGGCGATCAGGAACGAACAGGCGGCCATGACCGTCACCGAGACGGTCAGCGCCAGGCGGCGGCCGTAGCGGTCGGCGAAGCGGCCGAAGTACCACGCCCCGATCG
The DNA here is from genome assembly GCF_009467805.1 of Stenotrophomonas nematodicola. Classification (GTDB taxonomy): domain Bacteria; phylum Pseudomonadota; class Gammaproteobacteria; order Xanthomonadales; family Xanthomonadaceae; genus Stenotrophomonas; species Stenotrophomonas nematodicola. The sequence goes on along the minus strand of NZ_WIAY01000008.1, from coordinate 86,708 downwards.
GGCGCATCAGGAAGGTGGCGGCGAAGATCGCCCAGACGTAGAGCGTGGAGTTCTTGTCGGCGGCCGAGAAGAACTGCGATTCGAAGTACACCGCGAACACCGAGTAGACGTAGACGTCATACCACTCGACCAGATTGCCGGCCGAGCCTTTCAGGGTGTTGGAAATGGAGCGGCGCAGGGCGGCGCGGGAGGCGGCGTGCGGAATCGCTGGAGGGATGGTCGTGCTCATGCAGGGTAGGGGTCCTGGCTGGAAAACGGTCGAACTGACCGGGCGGCAGCTCCTTGTTACCTTATCGCACGTCAACGACAGGTGCCCGCGCGGCAGCGGCAGATGCCCTGCAACGGATACAGCATGCCGTTTCCCGGGGTGATTGCCGGCAGCGCGGTGCCCTAGAATTCCCACTCCCCCGGATGGTGGTGTGCCATGTCTTCACCTGAACCTGCAGCGGCTGCTCCCCGGAGCGGCCTTGTCGTACTCGCCTTGTTGCTGGTTTACGTGGTCTGGGGGTCCACCTATCTCGGTATCCGGCTGGCGCTGGAGGGCGGCGCGCTGCCGCTGACGACGGTGTCCGGCGCGCGCTTCATCATCGCCGGCTCGCTGATGTACGCGGTGCTGCGCTGGCGTGGCATGCCGGCACCGACCCGGCGGCAGTGGCGCAATCTCGGGATCATGGGGCTGACCATGCTGGTGCTGGGCAACGGCATGGTGGTGCTCGCCGAGCGCACGGTGTCCTCGGGTCTGGCCGCCACTGCGGTGGCATCGGTGCCGTTGTGGATGGCGCTGTTCGCCGCCATGCGCGGCCAGCATGCCAGCCGCGGCGAATGGCTGGGCATCGCGATCGGCTTTCTCGGCGTGGTCTGGCTCAACGCGGGCAGCAGCCTGACCGCCTCGCCGCAGGGACTGATCCTGCTGCTGGTTGCCCCGATCGGCTGGGCATTCGGATCGATCTGGGCGCGCGGGCTGGACCTGCCCAGCCCGTTCATGACCGCCGCCGGGCAGATGCTCTGCGGTGGCGTGATGCTGGTGGCGCTGGGCCTGGCAACCGGTGAGCGTCCCACCACCTGGCCCTCCCTCAGTGGTCTGGCGGCGGTGGCCTACCTGTGCGTGTTCGGCTCGATCGTGGCGTTCACCGCGTACGTGTGGCTGCTGCACAACGTGCGCCCGGCCCTGGTGGCCAGCTATGCCTACGTCAATCCGGTGATCGCGGTGATCCTGGGCGTGATCATCGGCAATGAGCATTTCGGCAGCCACGACCTGCTGGCGATGGCGGTGATCCTGGCCGGCGTGGTGGTGTTGACCCTCGCCCGGACGCGTGCGAAATGAGCCTGTCGCCGCAGCACAGCCTGCAGGAACAACGTCGCGGACTGGCAATCACCGCGTTCACCTTCACCCTGTGGGGGCTGGTACCGGTCTACTGGCACCTGCTCAAGGCGGTGCCGTCGCAGCAGATCATCGCCCACCGCATCATCTGGAGCACGGTGCTGGTGGTGGCCTGGCTGCTGCTGAGCGGGGGCACCGGCTGGTGGAAGGCGATCGCCGCGCAGAAGCGGGCATTGCCGACACTGGCGCTGAGCAGCCTGGCGATCGCGTTCAACTGGGGCCTGTACATCTGGGCGATCAACGCCGGGCATGTGATCGAAACCAGTCTCGGCTACTTCATCAATCCCCTGGTCAGCGTGCTGCTGGGCGTGGTGGTGCTCAAGGAGCGCCTGCGCCGGCTTCAGTGGCTGGCAGTGGGCTGCGCCGGGCTGGGCGTGGCCTGGCTGACCCTCGACGCGGGAACGCCGCCGTGGATCGCGCTGGGGCTGGCCTGTTCGTTCGGGCTGTACGGCCTGCTGCGCAAGCTGATCTCGGTCGACCCGGTGGCGGGCCTGGGCGTGGAAAGCCTGTACCTGTTCCTGCCGGCCATCGGCTTCGCGCTGTGGAGCGAGAACGGGCACGGCGGCGGCTTCTTCGGGGGATGGGGCTGGCAGAACGATGCGCTGCTGATCCTGGGCGGCGCGGTCACGGCCCTGCCGCTGATCGGTTTCGCCTACGGAGTCAAACGCATTCCGTTGTCGCTGGTCGGCATCCTGCAGTACATCGCACCGAGCCTGGGCCTGCTGCTGGGCGTGTTTTTCTTCCGCGAACCGTTCGACACCGCCAAGGCGATCGGCTTCGCCGCGATCTGGACGGGGCTGGCGCTGTTCATCGGCGACAGCGTGTGGCGGTCACGCAGGGCCGCCTGACGCCAGAATGCCGCGCCGCACCCCCGTAGAGCCGGGTTCTACCCGGCTGCCGCAGGCGCAACGCCGTCCACGATCATCGCCGCGCCCGCCCCCGTAGAGCCGGGTTCCACCCGGCTGCCGTCGGCGCAATGCCGGCAACGACCATTGCCGCGCCGCGCGCGGCCAGCCGACCAACGGTCGACTCTACCAGGCGATGCGCAAAAAAAAGACGGCGCCCGAGGGCGCCGCCTTACTTCCATCAACGGCTTGGAGAGAGTAAGCCGTGGATCAGAAACGCTGGATCAGAAACGCTGCTGGTACTTCATGTACATGAAGCGGCCGATGTCGAAGCCACCGTAGTAGGTGAAGCTGCTGTTCGGCTGGCTGTACATGATCGGACCCTGATGGTTGAACACATTGTTCACGCCCATCGACACGGTGCCGTTCCACGGCAGCACGTAACGCACCTGCAGGTCGTGGAAGGTGTTGGAGCCCACCTTGTTGCTCGGCTGCGCGTCGGTATAGACCGAGTTGAAGTCCGGCAGGTTGCATTCGGGGCCGCCGGTCAGGTCGTACGAGCACTTCTCCTTCATGCTGGAGTAGTAGCGCGCGGTCCAGCCGATGCCCAGGTTGCCGTAGGTCCAGTCCACGTTGAGGTTGGAACGGACGCGGAAGTTGCCGCCCCAGCCGGTGAACTGCTCGACCGGCGTGGTGTCGATGTTGTCGCTCTTGCGCTCCAGGTAATCCACATAGGTGGTGTTCCAGGAGATCGCGAACTTGCCGATCGCCAGTTCCGGCAGGCGGTAGCGCACGCTGAGGTCATAGCCGGCGGTTTCCTGGAAACCGGCGTTGTTCAGGGTGCGGTCCAGTGCGGTCACCTGGCCGATGTTCTTGCCAGAGGTGGAGCGGGTGAAGCGGCCGCATGCGGACTGGTTGCCCTGGATGTAGCACTGGTTGAGGATGTCCGTTGCCGACTCACCCACGATCACGTTGTTGATGCGGATCTTCCACCAGTCCAGGCTCAGGTCCAGGCCGGAGACGAATTCCGGGCTGTACACAACGCCAACGGTCCAGGTCTTGGCGGTTTCCGGCTTCAGCGCCGGGTTGGAACCCGAGTTGAAATCGGTGGTCGCCTGCTGGCCCGGCACCATCGCATTGCTGCCGTCGGCGCTCTGCTGGCGGAAGTTCGCCGGCACGTTGACCGCGCAGCGCGCAGCGACGTCGGGGCTCTTGGCGGCCGCACCGAACAGCGTGTCGCACGGATCGGTGAACGAATCGCGCGTGGTGACGGTGCCGCCGTAGAGGTCATCCACGGTCGGCGCGCGGAACCCGGTGCCGTAGGTGGCGCGTACCAGCAGGCTGTCGATCGGCTTCCACTTCAGGCCGAACTTGCTGTTGGTGGTGGCACCGAAGTTGTTGTAGTCCGAGTAGCGACCGGCCAGGTCCAGCGACAGTTCGCGGGCAAAGGCCATGTCGGCCAGCAGCGGCACCTGGAACTCCAGGTACACCTCGTTGAGCGAGTAGTCGCCGCGGGTCGGCTTGCCACTGGTACCGGCAATCCGGCCGTTCTGCACCATCTGGTCCGGGGTGTAGCTGGCCTCTTCGCTGCGGTGCTCGACGCCCATCGCACCCATGATGTCACCGGCCGGCAGCGAGAACAGCGAACCGGAGATGTTCGCGCTGGCCACCTTGGTGGTGCTCTGCATCTTGTCGACGAAACGGGTGAACAGGAAATCCTGCACTTCCTGGCGGCTCAGCGAACCGGCGCTGTTGGAGCCCATCGGCGCCAACGGGTTCCACGGGGTGCAGCCGGCGATCACATTGCCGACGGTGCCGCAGTGCGCCACGCCCTGGCTGTCGATGAACGACGGGCCGACGGCCAGGTTCACGTTCGGCTGGTACATGCTGCCCGTGCCGATGCGCTCGCCTTCATTGCGGTTGTACATGTAGCTGACGTTCCAGTCCCAGTAACGCGAACCGGTTTCGAAGCTGCCTTCCAGACCCAGGCTGGCACGCTTGGTGGTCAGGTTGTTCTCGGTGCCGCGCGGCATTTCCTCGGTGCGGTGCGCGAACAGCACGTCCTGGCCCCAATGGTTGAACGCGCTGTCCTTGGACAGGGCGGCACGGGTGCCGTTGCGGGCCTGTGCGGCCGAGACCGAGTACGGGTAGCCGGCCAGCTGCTTGGTCGACTCACGCTCGCTGTACAGCGCATCGGCGACGAGGCGCAGGTTGTCGGTGATGGAGAAACCGCCGTTGGCAAACACCGACTTGCGCTGCAGGCCGGTGAGCAGGCTCATGTTGCTCTTGGCGTTGCTGTCGTTGGCCTTGTCGACCGGCTTGAAGTTGCCCGGCTGCGACGGATCGCCGCCCGGGCCGACGCTGATGTTGGTGCCGCCGACGGTGGCGTAGCCCCACTCGGTGATGCCGCTCAGGCCGTCGGTCGGGTGTGCCGGGCCGTTCGGGTAGGCAGTGAACTCACGCGCGCTGCCCAGCACCGGATCTTCGTCGGTGTACTCGCCGCCCACGGTGAACCAGCCGCGATCGAAGGTCTTGCCGAAGGTCGCGCTGTAGGAGGTCTTCTGACCGTCGCCCTGGCCGTACTGGCCGACGTAGGCATTGACTTCAGCGCCGTCGAAGTTCCTGCGGGTGATGATGTTGACCACACCGGCGATGGCATCCGAGCCGTACAGCGCCGAGGCGCCGTCGGTCAGCACTTCAACACGGTCCACGATCGAGGACGGGATGGAGGCCAGGTCGGAGTAACCGCCGGCGCTGACGCCCATGCGGCGGCCATCGATCAGCACCAGGCTGCGTTCCGGCCCCAGGTTGCGCAGGCTGACGTACATGCCGCCGAAGTCGCGCGAGGAGGTCAGCGAAGACGCACGGCTCATGCTCGGCGAACCGGCGGCGGTGACGTCCTGCAGGATGTCGGCAACGTTGACGTAGCCCTTCTTCTCGATCTCGGCGCGGTTCAGCGCCACGACCGGCTGCGCGGTTTCGACGCTGGCCTGGCGGATGCGCGAACCGGTGATTTCAATGCGGTCGAGGTTGGTGGTGCCGTCCGCGGCATTCTGTGCGAAGGCGGGGGCACTGCAGCTGGCGACAAGCGCGATGGCGATCGCGTTGCGCAGCGGATTGGTCTTCAAATACATCCGTGCGTTCTCTTTCTCAAAAAAATCGTTCGCCCTGGGGGCGGCGTGGGCACAACACCACGACGTGGGGGGCGGGATTCTAATGACTTTTCAAAATTTTTACTTTCATCTGAAAGCATGAAAAAGGCCTTAAATGAACACGCGCTGACAAATCCGCGCATTCAGACGAAACCTTTTTCATCTGCACGCATCGCGCATGCGCACGCACGCCGCCACGACACGTGGACGCATCCATAGCGGCGACGGCCGGCGCATCTTGAATGCCTGCGACACTGCGCCGCACCTCGAAAAACAAGCGGTATCGCGCACTGTGCGGCGCAACTAAACGCGCAATGAACACAAGCCAAAAAAAAGAACCGCACGCTTGCGCATGCGGTTCCCTCATTGCTATCCCGTGCGCGCGCCTGCGCACGCGTGTTCATTGCCAGTGCGTCAACCGTCGCGCAGGGCGGTGGTGATCGGCAGGCGTGCGGCACGCAGTGCCGGGAACAGTCCACCGACCAGGCCGATGCCGAGCGCCCACTTCAAACCGCTCCACAGCAGCTCCGGCGAGACCTTGAACTGGAACACCACCTGGCTGAAGTTGCTGCCGATGGTGGACACGCTGTAGCCGTTGAAGATCGCCCAGGCCACCGCGCCGCCCAGCAGACCGCCGAGGAGGGCGAGCAGCATGGTCTCCAGCATCACGGCGGTGACCACCGGCAGGCCGCGGAAGCCGATCGCGCGCATCGTGGCGATCTCGCGGGCCCGGGTAGCCACGGCGGCATACATGGTGTTGAGCGCGCCGAACACCGCGCCGATCGCCATGATCGCGCCGATCACGGTGCCGAGCACGCTGATCAACGTGCTGAGGCCACCGCCCTGCTTGGCGTAGTAAGCGCGGGTGGTTTCAACATCGAGCTTGAGGCGGGGGTCGCCGGCGACCGCCGCCTTGAACTGCTCGAAACCGGCCTTGCCCTCGGTGCGTACGCTGATCGACTGCCAGGCGCTGCGCTGGTAGGTCGCGGCCAGGGTCTCCGCGTCGGTCCACAGTTCCGACTCGTGCGCGTCGCCGGAGGCGAACACGCCCACCACCGTCCAGGCCTGGTTGCCCAGCATCAGCGTCCTGCCAATCTCCAGCCCCTGGAACTGCGCCTGTGCGCCCTTGCCGACCACGATCTCGCGCAGACCGGTGTTGAAACGGCGACCTTCGATGATCTTCATCTTGTCGTGTACCGCCCACGCCATCTCGCCGACACCACGGAACTGCGCGTTCACGTCGGTGCCGTCGGCCCGGGAGGCCACGTTGACCACCTGCGACAGCTCCGGCGAGATCAGCGCGCGTCCCTGCGCGTCCTTGGCCACGCCCGGCAGCGTGGACAGCAACGGCACCTGGTCGCGGGTGATGACCGAGTTGGTCTCGGCCTGCGAGCCGCCTCGCAGCACGATGGCGGTGCTGTCATCGCCGGTGCTGTTGAGCGTGGCCTGGAAACCTTCGCCCATCGCCAGCATGGCCACCAGCACGCCGACCACGCCGGCGATGCCGACCACGATCACCGAGGAGGCGCCCCACCGCTGCGGCAGGCTGGCGATGCCGATGCGGGTGGCCGCCAGGGCCAGCCGCCCGCTGCGGGTGACCGCCAGCCACAGCGCGATCGCCACGGCGACGACAAGCACGCCGAACCACGGCAGCGCGACCCAGACCGCCAGGCCCACGCCCAGCAGCAGAATCGACAGTGCGTTTCCCATCCAATGCTTCTTCATGTCGTTCTCCTGGGCTCAGCGCCCGGCCAATGCGTCGACGATCTTCAGCCGCTTGGCGCGCAGCGCCGGCAGCAGGCCCACCACCACGCCGATGACCAGGATCAGGCCGATGCCCATGAGCCAGGTCTGCAGCGGTACCTGCGGTGGCAGCAGGCCCATCGTCATCGGTGCGAGGATCGGCAGCACGAGGGCGGCCAGTCCCATCCCGATCGCACCGCCCAGTCCGATCAGCAGGACCGCCTCGACCATCACCAGCACCAGCACGGTCGCATCCTGGAAGCCCAGGGTCTTGAGCGTGGCCAGTTCGGGGATGCGCTCGCGCACCGCCTGCGCCATCGTGTTGCCGGTGAGCAGCAGCAGGGTGAAGAACACCGCGCCCATGATCGAGGTGACGATCATGCCGATGTCGGCGAACTGCTTGACGAAGGCCTGCTGGAACGCCGATTCGGTCTGCGACTTGGTTTCGTGGTCGGAGTTGGCCGAGATCGCGTCGATGGCCTGTGCCACCCGTGAGGCGTGGTCGGGGTTGTCCAGCGTCACCGTGTACCAGCTCACCTGGTTCTTGATGTAGTCGTTGGATTCGTCGAAGTACTTCCAGTTCATCATCAACTGGCGTTCCTCGTTGGCCGCCAGCGCCCGGTCCTTGGAGCGGTAGATGCCGACCAGCTGCAGCGGCCAGTCGTTGCTGCCCCCCCGCGGGAAGATCGTGGCCTGCAGCGGAATGGTGTCGCCGATCTTCCAGCCGAACTCCTTGGCCAGGCTCTCACCCACCACCGCGCCGGTGCGGGTGTCCTGGAAGGCCTTGAGCTGGGCCGGCGGCAACTGCAGTTCCCGGTAGACGTCGAAGTAGTTGGGCGCCACCGAGAAATTGGCGAAGAAGTTCTTCGGGTCCCGGTAGATGCCGCCGAACCACATGGCCGAGGTCACGTCGCGCACGCCGTCGACCTGGCGGATCTGCGGGTCCAGGCGGATCGGCAGCGATTGGGTGATCGACAGGCGCGAAGTCACCACCAGGCGGTTGACGCCTTCGACGCTGCCGCCGGAGGTGAACGCCACGCGTACCGAGTCGAGCATGCCGAACAGCAGGAAAGCGGCCACGACCGACAGCAGCGTCAGCAGGGTGCGGGTCTTGCTGCGGAACAGCTGGGCCCACACCAGCGAGAGGTATTTCATCGCGGCATCCTCCGTCAGTGGGCCGCTGGCGCGTCGGCCAGTTCGCCCTTGTCCAGGTGCACGGTGTGGGTGGCGTACTCGGCGGCCTTGGGATCGTGGGTGACCATGATGATGGTCTTGCCATGCTCGCGGTTGAGCTGCTGCAGAAGGTGCAGGATCTCCTCGGCCGACTGCCGGTCCAGGTCGCCGGTGGGCTCGTCGCAGATCAGGAAGGTGGGATCGGAGACGATGGCCCGGGCGATCGCCACGCGCTGCTGCTGGCCACCGGAGAGTTCGTTGGGCCGGTGGCTGCGGCGATCGGCAAGGCCGACCAGGGTCAGCGCGATCTCGGCATTGCGCCTGCGCTGGGCCGCACCGAGGTGGGTCAGCAGCAGCGGCAGTTCCACGTTCTTCTGTGCGGTCAGCATCGGCATCAGGTTGTAGAACTGGAACACGAAGCCGACATGGTGGCTGCGCCACGTCGACAGCTGGCCGCCACTCATCTGGTCGATGCGCTCGCCCTCGATCTCGATCTCGCCGCCGCTGGGCGTGTCCAGCCCCCCGATCAGGTTCAGCAGTGTGGTCTTGCCCGAACCGGAGGGGCCCATCAGGGCGACGAAATCGCCGCGCTGGATGTCCAGGTGGATGCCGTGCAGCACCTGCACCTTCTCGGGGCCGCGCTGGTAGGTCTTGGTGATGTTGCGGAGCGAAACGAGGGTGGACATGGACGGTTCTCCGGAGATCGGTGAAAAGAGGACAGGCGCGCGCCGGGGCGACACGCGGGAATCGCACATCGCGCCGCCACCGGAACCACGCCGGGGCCGCGTACACGCATCGGCGGGCGAGCGGCAGGACAGGCGCCTGCCGCGGGCCTCAGGCCGTCATTGCTTTTCCACGACCGCGCTGCCGTCGCGCAGCGCGGGTGGCGGGTCGGTGACCACCACCTCACCCGCGCGCAGGCCGGCGGTGACCTGGCGGTCGTTGTTCAACACCGTGCCGAGGGTGACCGTACGCTGCTGCACGCGCTGGTCGTCGCCCACCACGAAGGCCACGGTCTGCTCGCCGCGCTCGACCAGCGCCGAGGCCGGCGCACGCACGCCCTTGGGCGCGGCCGACCGGGGCTTGGCCGCTTCCAGGAAGCTCACCCGCACGCCCATCTCCGGCACGATGCGCGGGTCCTTGGTCTTCAGCGCCACGCGCACCTTGACGGTCGCCTTGCCACGATCGGCGGTGGGAATGATCGCGATCACCTCGCCGGGAATCTTCCAGTCCGGGTACGCATTGAGCGTGGCTTCGACCGGCATCTTCGGCTGCACGCGGCCGATGAAGGCCTCACCGACCTCGACCTCGATCTCCAGGGAATCCATGTCCACGATGGTGCCGATGCCGGTGCGGGTGAACCCGCCGCCGGCCGACAGCGGCGACACGATCTCGCCGGGTTGCGCGGACTTGGCAGTGACCACGCCGGAGAACGGCGCGCGCACGATATTGTTGTCCACACCCAGGTCGGCGATGGCCAACGCGTCGCTGGCCACGGTGGTGTTGCGCTGGGCGGTGCGCAGCTGTGCGCGCAGGCTCTCGCGCTGGGCGATGGCCAGGTCGTATTGCGAGCGCGACACCAGTTGCTGGCCGACCAGTGACTGCAGGCGTCCGGCCTCGGCCTCGGCCTGGGCCACCTGGGCCTGCAGCCCGGCCAGCTGGCTGCGCGCGGCCTCCAGCTGCGACGCCGACAGGCTGCGCTGGGCGTTGGCGTCGATCGGATCCAGCGTCGCCATGACCTGGCCTTCCTCCACGCGCATGCCTTCTTCGATCATCACTTCGCGGACCTTGCCGGTGATCTTGGCCGAGACCGTGGCCATGCGCCGGGCCACCACGTAGCCGCTGGCATCCAGCACGGTGCTGCTGCCGCCGCCCTGGCCCATCGCCACCACCGGCGCGGTGGTCACCTCGATCGGGCGCTCGCGGCCGGCGACAAACCAGCCGATCACGCCGAGCAGCAGCACCGCCACCACTGCCAGCACGATCCAGCGGCCGCGCCCGGACGAGGGCGGCGGCGGGGTCTTGCGGTCGATGCGGAGTTCCTTGAGCAGTTCAGCAGATGCGTTCATCGTGAGCCTGGACGGGGAATCGGGCCGAGTGTGACCGCAACGGCGGTCCTCGGGCAATCCGGCAGGGGCGCCGGGTGGTGCACAGCATGCGCGTACGACTGGCGCAGCGGCAGTGACAGCTGTCACCCGCATGCGCTGACGACGGCCACTGTCCGGGGCAAAGGCGACAGCGGAGGCTGTTCCCATCCCGTCCCGGAGCGTGTCCCATGTCCGATCCCGTTGCGTCTCCCCTGGCCCGGCTGCACCAGGCGCAGGTTCACTATGGTGCCGTGGCCGCGCTGCAGGGCGTGGGATTCTCCCTGCAGCGCGGCGAGATCCTCGCGCTGCTGGGCCGCAATGGGGCCGGCAAGAGCACGGCGATTTCCGTCCTGCTGGGTCTGCGCCGCCTGGATGCCGGCAGTGCCGAGCTGCTCGGGGGCGATCCACAGGACCGCGCCAGCCGCGCGGGCATCGGCGTGATGCTGCAGAGCACCGCGCTGCCGCCGGTGCTGCAGGTGGCCGAGCTGATCGACCTGGCGCGCGTCTGTTACGCCGATCCCCGTCCGCTGGACGAGTGTCTGGCGCTGGCCGGCCTCACCGACCTGGCATCGCGCCGCTACGGCCGGCTGTCCGGCGGGCAGCAACGGCGGGTGCAGTTCGCCATCGCCATCTGCGGGCGGCCGCGCCTGCTGTTTCTCGATGAACCCACCACCGGCCTGGACATCCAGGCCCGGCAGGCCCTGTGGCAGGCGATCCGGCAGCTGGCCGGCGAGGGCTGCGGGGTGCTGCTGACCACCCATTACCTGGAGGAAGCCGAGGCGCTGGCGCAGCGCGTGGTGGTCATCGAGCAGGGTCGGGTGCTGGCCGATGGCCCGCTGGCGCAGTTCCGCCCGCAGCGTGCGCCGCGCCGCATCCGCTGCCGCAGCGCGCTCGACGAGGCGGCAGTGCGGCAGTGGCCGGGCGTACGCGAGGTGCGGCGCGATGGCCTGCGGTTGCACCTGCTGGCCGAGCCGGCCGAGCCGGTGGTCGCGCGGCTGCTCGCCGAAGACCCGCAGCTGCAGGAACTGGACGTGCATGGCGGCGGCCTGGCCGACGCCTTCGTTGAACTGACCCGGGAGGCCGCATGAACACCGACGTCCACGCCACATCCGCCACCTCCCACCTCCCTCCCGCGTGGCCGATCTACCGGGCCGAAATCCTGTGCGAGCTGCGCCGTGCCTGGCGCTATCCGGGCTTCGTCCTGCCGTCGCTGCTGTTCCCGGTGCTGTTCTATTCGCTGTTCGGGGTCCTGCTCGGTCGCGGCCACGCACCGGTGTATCTGCTGGCCACCTACTGCGTGTTCGGTGCGATGGCACCGGCGCTGTTCGGCTTCGGCGTGCAGCTGGCGCTGGACCGCGAAGGCGGCCTGCTCACGCTCAAGCGTGCGCTGCCGATGCCGCCTCTTGCACCGCTGCTGGCGCGGCTGTTGATGACGGTACTGTTTGCGATCGTGGTGGCGGCCCTTCTGATTGCGGTGGCGAGCGCTGCCGGTGTGGTGGTGACGCCCGTGGCAACGCTGCATCTGTTGGCAGTGGCCGGGCTCGCGGCGTTGCCCCTGGGGGCGATTGGCCTGCTGATCGGCAGCCATGTCGGTGCCGGCGCAGCGCCGGCGGTGGTCAATCTGGTCTACCTGCCGCTGGCGCTGCTGTCCGGGCTATGGCTGCCGCTGTCGATGCTGCCGCCGCTGTTCAGCGCCCTGGCGCCACTGTGGCCGACCTGGCACCTGGCGCAGCTGGCGCTGCCGGCGGTGGGCCAGCCGGCGCAGGGCAGCGCATGGGTGCACGTCGGGGTGCTGCTGGGCGTGACCGCCGTGGCCCTGGCTCTGGCACGGCGCCGCCTGCGGCGCATGGGCTGAAATGGCATGATCGCGCCTGACCCTCGTCTCCTGGAACCGCCCGTGACATCGCGCTGGATCGCTACGCTGCTGCGGCCTGCGCCGGACTCGTCGGTGGCCGACAACCTGCGCCGCGGCAAACCGGCCTGGGCCGACGCGGTGCATCTGCTGTGGACCGGCTGGGTGTTCTTCACCCCGATCTTCGGCAGCGGCTACTCCTGGCGGTGGTTCTGGCTGACGCTGCTGACCTATCCGGTGTTCCTGGCGTTGTACGGCCGGTTGCTGCTCGCTCCGCGCCACCACGGCCCGCGCTATGCGCTGGCGATGGTGACGATGGGGCTGGCGCTGCTGCCGTGGTACCCGTCCGGCATCAGTTATTTCATCTTTGGTTGCGTGATGTTGCGCACCTGCCGGGACGGCGGCCTGTGGCGCTATCTGCTGCAGCTGCTGGCACTCAACGCGCTGTTCGTCGGCATTGCGCTGTGGGTGGGGTATCAATGGCAACTGGTGGTGTGGATTCCGTCGATGGCGTTGATCATCGGCATCATCATCAACGTCGAGAGCCTCAACAAGGAACGTGACGCGGCCCTGCAGCTGTCGCAGGAGGAAGTGCGGCGGCTGGCCGCCACCGCCGAGCGCGAGCGGATCGGTCGCGATCTGCACGACCTGCTTGGCCACACGCTGTCGTTGATTACCCTGAAGCTGGAACTCTCGCGCAAGCTGTTCGACCGCGATCCGGACGCATCGCGCCGCGAGGTCGCCGAAGCCGAGGCGATTGCCCGCCAGGCATTGGCCGAAGTGCGCAGCGCGGTCACCGGCATCCGTGCCAGTGACCTGGCCGCCGAGCTCGCCTCGGCACGGCTGCTGCTGGAGTGCCAGCACGTGCACCTGCACTACACACCGCCGCCGCCGATGCCGGTGGAAATCGAGCGCGCGCTGTCGCTGGTGCTGCGCGAGGCGGCCACCAACATCGCCCGGCATGCGCAGGCGCATCAGGCCTGGGTGCACTTCGAGGAGGACGGTCGCAGCTTGCTGATGCAGATCAGAGACGATGGCCGCGGCGGCGTGCAGTCCGATGGCAACGGCCTCAGTGGCATGCGCGAACGCGTGGCGGCGCTGCGTGGCACGCTGCACCTGCAGTCGGTACGCGGTGAGGGGACTTGCCTCTCGGTCCGGATCGCGCTGCCGGCGGCCACCACCGCCGTCGCCGCGCTGCCGGCCACGCCTGCCGGGCCGACGCCGCTGTCGGCGGGAGGTGCGCCATGATCCGCATCGTACTGGCCGAAGACCAGGCGATGGTGCGGGGCGCGCTGTCGGCGCTGCTCGGGCTGGAAGCCGACATCGAGGTGCTGGGCAGCGCGGCTGATGGCGAGGAAGCGTGGCGGATGGTGCAGCGGTTCACCCCGGACGTGCTGGTCACCGACATCGAGATGCCGGGCCTGTCCGGCCTGGAACTGGCCCAGCGCATCGCCCGCCATGCGCTGCCGGTCAAGGTGGTGATCGTCACTACCTTCGCCCGCTCGGGCTTCCTGCGCCGCGCGCTGGATGCCGGTGTGTACGGCTACCTGCTCAAGGATGCACCTGCCGACCACCTGGCCGATGCACTGCGCCAGGTCCAGCGCGGCGGCCGCGCGATCGACCCGCAGCTGGCCCTGGATGCGTGGTCGCAGGCCGACCCGCTCAACGACCGCGAGCGCCAGGTGCTGCGCCTGTCCGGCGACGGCCGCTCGGCCAGCGAGATCGCCACGCAGCTGGGGCTGTCGCACGGTACCGTGCGCAACTACCTCTCCGAGTGCATCGGCAAGCTGGGCGTGGCCAACCGCATCGAGGCCTATCGGCTGGCACGCCAGAAAGGCTGGCTGTAGGCAGGGCCGACCGGCACCCGGCCGGCACTACCGGCCCTTCGACATTGCCTGGAACACGCCGTCGCGGCGCACCCACAAGTGGAACAACGCGGCTGACAGATGCGCCACCACTGTGGCGAACAATACGTACGCAAGCAGGCTGTGCGCGTTGCGCAGCGCGGCGTACAGCGCCGGGTCGTGAGGCACGATTGCCGGCAGGTGGACCCCGGACCACATCACGATCGGGTAGCCGCCGGCCGACAGCATCGCCCAGCCGATCAGCGGCATGGCCAGCATCAGCGCGTACAGCACCCAGTGCGAGGCATGGGCGGCGGCCGCCTGCCACGCCGGCAGGTCTGCCGGCAGCGGTGGCGGACGGTGGCGCACGCGGTTGACCAGGCGCACCACCGCCAGCAGGAGGATCGCGATGCCAAGCGGGCGGTGCAGATCGATCAGTGCCGGCCGCCACTGCAGCGAGGCCACCATCGTCACCCCGACGAACAGCATGGTCAGGATCATCGCCGCCATCAGCCAGTGCAGGACGCGGGCGGTGAGATTGAAGTGTCCGTTGCCGTGCTTCATTGCCCACGCTCCCTGCCGGTGGCGGCAGCACCCTTGCCGTTGGCGATTTCGCGCTCGCGGCGGTTGAAGGACTGCGAGTACACCGCCGACCGTGCGGCCAGGATCGGGTCGTCCGATCCGGCAATGCCGCTGGGCAGGATCAACGGATCGTAATTGAGGTCGCGGCAGGCGCCCTCGGCCTGCGGCTGCATCGCCACCAGGCTGAGCGTGCCCACCTTCACCTGGCGACGCTGCGCGGGCCACACCTGCGAGGGATCATCGATCGGGTCGCCGTCCTCGGCAATTGTCACCCACATGTCCCAGCGTACCGGACCCTGCGTCAGCCGCTGCCCGAACTCCTCAGCCAGATAGTCCAGACCGGCCTGCGCGCGCTGTTCGGCGGTCATCGCCACGAACGGAGCCTGCGGGCGCATGCTCCAGCGCACGTAACGGTGGCTGCCATCGGCGGCGGTGAAGCGGAAGCTGTTGACGCCGTTGTAGTCGGTATTGGCCCAGCTGTTGGACCACGGGGCAGTCTTGGCCCACTGCTGGAACGCGCGCGCCGTCGGGTACTTTTCCAGCACCGCGGCCATCTTCGCCGGGTCCGGTTTGCCGGTGGCCGGATCGGGAATGCCCGCGCGGGTCTGTTCAAGGAAGGCGGCGGCGGTTGGCACGGCGAAGAACGGGAAGCTGTTCATTGCCGTGCGCCATTCCTGACCATCGTCGCTGACCAGCTGCAATGCCATGCTGCGCACGCGCGCGTTGGCGTCGGCGCCATGCGGGTCACCGCCCCCGATCGACAGGCGGCCCAGCACCGGCACCTGGGACTGGCGGAAGACCCGTGCCGAACTCAGCGCGGCACCCTCCGGCGTGCCCTGGAAACTGCCGCTGACGCACACGCCCTTGGTATGCGCACGGCGGAAGCCGGGATGCGGTGGGCCGGTGGCTTCGATGCTGTCGGTGAAGACCTGCGCGGTGGCGCGATCACGCCCGATCCAGCCGGCCAGCCAGGCGAACGCCAGTACCAGCACACCGGCGATCAGGGCGATCAGTGCCAGCCACAGCAGCGGCGAAGGCGGGCGGGGGGCGCCTGGCTCCTGGCCGGCGCGGGTATAGCCGAATAGCGACATGTCCGGGTTCCTGCCTTCACGATACGTGTGGGTGGCGACCCCTGCATGGTGTCAGAACCGCCGCGCGGCCGATATTCACATTTTCGACAAGAATCCGTCGGCAGATAGCCAAGCCAGATAAAGCCGAACCAACGGCAACCCCGTAGAGCCGGGTTCTACCCGGCTTGCGTCAGTCCGCGCGATGCCCAACGAAAGGCAGCCCCGTAGAGCCGGGTTCTACCCGGCTTGCGTCAGTCCGCGCGATGCCCAACGAAAGGCAGCCCCGTAGAGCCGGGTTCTACCCGGCTTGCGTCAGTCCGCGCGATGCCCAACGAAAGGCAGCCCCGTAGA
>NZ_WIAY01000008.1:0-70533 GCF_009467805.1 Stenotrophomonas nematodicola | reverse complement strand
GTAGAGCCGGGTTCTACCCGGCTTGCGTCAGCCCCCGTGATACCCAACGAAAGGCAGTCCCGTAGAGCCGGGTTCTACCCGGCTTGCGTCAGTCCGCGCGATGCCCAACGAAAGGCAGCCGGGTAGAACCCGGCTCTACGCGGCTTGCGTCAGCCTCCGTGATACCCAACGAAAGGCAGCCGGGTAGAACCCGGCTCTACGCGGCTTGCGTCAGTCCGCGCGATGCCCAACGAAAGGCAGCCGGGTAGAACCCGGCTCTACGCGGCTTGCGTCAGCCTCCGTGATACCCAACGAAAGGCAGCCCCGTAGAGCCGGGTTCTACCCGGCTTGCGTCAGCCCCCGCGATACCCAACGAAAGGCAGCCGGGTGGAACCCGGCTCTACGCGGCTTGCGTCAGCCCCCGTGATACCCAACGAAAGGCAGCCGGGTAGAACCCGGCTCTACGCGGCTTGCGTCAGCGCTCGCGATACCCAACGAAAGGCAGCCGGGTAGAACCCGGCGATACGCGGGTTACGCGTATCGGGCCTTGAGCATGGCCCATGCCGAGCGCAGCGCCAGTGCTTCGCCACCGGCCGGACGGCCCGGGCGCTCGCCGTCGTTCCAGGCGTAGACATCCAGATGCGCCCATTTCTGCCCGTCCGCGATGAACCGCTCCAGGTACAGCGCGGCGGTGACCGAGCCGGCCATGCGCGAGCCGGCGTTGGCCAGGTCGGCGATGTTGCTGTGCAGGTAGCGCAGGTACGGGCGCCACAACGGCATGCGCCAGACCGGATCGCGGGTGCTTTCACCGGCCTGCAGCCATTGCTGGGCCAGGGTGTCATCGTTGCTGAAGAGCGCCGGCAGGTCCGGGCCCAGCGCGATGCGTGCCGCACCGGTGAGGGTGGCGAAATCGAGCACGATCTCCGGCTGCTGTTCGCTGGCGTAGGTCAGCGCATCGGCCAGGATCACCCGGCCTTCGGCGTCGGTGTTGTCGATCTCAATGCTCAGCCCCTTGCGGGTGGCGATCACTTCGCCGGGGCGGAACGCGTCCGGGCCGATCGCGTTTTCCACCGCCGGGATCAGCAGGGTCAGCTGCACCGGCAATGCCTGCGCCATGATCAGCCCGGCCAGGCCCAGCGCGTGCGCGGCGCCGCCCATGTCCTTCTTCATGTTGCGCATGCCGTCGGCCGGCTTGATGTCCAGCCCGCCGGTATCGAAGCACACGCCCTTGCCGACCAGCGCCACGTGCGGCTGGCCCGTGTTGCCCCAGCGCAGCACGATCAGGCGCGGCGCGCGGTGCGAGGCGCGGCCGACCGCGTGGATGGACGGGAAATTCTGCTCCAGCAGCGCATCGCCGGCGATCACCTCGATCTGCGCACCGTGTGCGCTGGCCAGTTCGCGCGCGGCGTCTTCCAGCTGCTGCGGGCCCATGTCTTCGGTGGGGGTGTTGACCCAGTCGCGCACGCGCAGGCTGGCGGCGATCACATCGCGCACCTCGGCCGAGGGCGTGGCGGCCAGCTGCGCCGGTGCGCGGTTCGGCGTGCGGTAGCGCGCGAAGCGGTAACTGCCCAGGCCCCAGCCAAGGTGCAGCAGGGTTTCGATCTCCGCCGGCAGTGCGTCGGCCAGTTGCCACACGCTGCCTTCGGGCAGGGCGAAGGGGGCGTGCGCGTAGGCGTAGGCATCGCCCGCGTCGCCGACGCCGATGATCGCGCCGGCGAGACCGTGCTCGCCGGGCAGCAGCACCACGCTGCCGCCACTGCCGTTGAAGTGCTGCGCGTCGAGCCAGGCGACCAGCGCCGGGGACTGCTGCCCCCGCCACGCGGCGAACTGCTCGCGGTTCATCACATGCAGCGGCAGCGCCTGGGCGGTATCGGGGGTGAAAGCGTTGATCGGGGTCATGCGGAAGAGGGCTCCGTTCGCGGCGGGGTCAGGCGTGTGGGACGGATGCGTCTGCATCCAGCCAGTCGGCCAGCCCGGTCAGGGTGTCGAACTGCAGGTCGGGCTGCAGCGAAGGGTGGTTCCAGGTGTGTTCGACGCGGTTGATCCAGCAGCCACGCAGGCCGGCCTGCATCGCGCCGACCACGTCCATGTCCACATGGTCGCCCACGTGCAGCACATGGGCCGGCGGCACACCCAGGCGGTCGCAGGCGGCATGGAAGATGCTGGCCGCGGGCTTGGCCGCGCCATGTTCGCGTGAACCGAGCTGGAAACTGAAGTGGTGGGCCAGGCCGATGCGCTGCAGGTCGGCATTGCCATTGCTGAGCGCGGCCACCGGCACCTTGGCGGCAATCCGGGCCAGCGCGTCCAGGGCATCCGGGTAGAACTCCACCTGGTTGCGCGCGGCGTAGAAGGCCTCATAGGCCGGCTCCAGCAGAGCAAGGTCGGCACCGCTGTTCTCCAGCGCTTCGCGCAGGGTCAGCCGGCGCAGCGCGCTCAGGTCATGGTGCAGCTGTGGGTTGTCATGGAAAGAACGCTCGCGCAGCTCCCGCATGGCCGCTACCGGATACATCGCGGCGGTGGCGGGGCTGTGTTCACGCATCCAGTCGTACAGGACCTGGTCGATGCGGGCGCCGATCGGGGCGAACGGCCACAGCGTATCGTCGAGGTCGAGGGTGATGGCAAGGACAGGGAATTTCACCCCGCCATTCTACGCCTGCCCGCGCGGGCTTTCATGGCGCACCCGGGCAGGCGCGGGCAACGGCCGTTCAGCGCAGGTGGCAGGCGCGGTTGACGGATGCGTGGCCATCGTCCGGCTGCACGCTGAGGTCACGCCGACCCGCGTCCAGGGGGAGTGGCCAGTGGCATGACACGCTCATTCCAGCAGCCGCGCCCAGCCCTGCATGCCGTCCAGCCGCGCCAGCACCAGCTTGATGCACACCAGCAGCGGTACTGCCAACAGCAATCCGACCATGCCCCAGAGCCAGCCGAACACCATCAGCGCGAGGATCAGGATCAGCGGCGAAATCGCCATGCGCCGGCCCAGCACGATCGGCGTGACCACCTGGCCCTCGACCGTGTGCAGGGCCAGATAGGCGGACGCCGGCAGCAGCGCCTGGAACGGATCGCTGAACTCCACAAAGCCCATCAGCAGCATCAGTGCCACGCCGATCAACGGGCCCACGTAGGGCGCGAAGTTGAGCAGCGCCGCCACCGTGCCCCACAGCAGGGCTTCCTGCAGACTGATCCCGAGCAGCAGCAGAACGCCGGAGAACACCAGGCCGACCAGCGTATTGATCACGGTGATGGTCAGCACATAGCGCGAAACCTCACGTTCGATCGAGCGCAGGATGTCGGTGGTGAACCGTTGCTGCTGACGGCTGGGAAACAGGGCGATGGCGTGCTTCTGCAGGCTTTGCCCGTAGATCATGAAGAACAGTGTCAGCAGCACTACCGCCAGCACCGAGGCCGCCAGGCGTGGCGCCAGGGTCAGTACCTTGTAGGGATCGTCGAGCTGGGTACGCACCACCTGCACGCGGCGGTTGCCTTCACCGCCGGCCACGCGCGCGAAGTTCTCCGCCGCCTGGTTGGCCTGCTGCACCGGCTTGGTCAGGTTCTGCACCTGTCGAGCCACCTTGCGCAGCTGTTGCGGGGCTTCCTCGGCCCATTCCATCGCCGGCCCCACCAGCTGCACGCCCAACGCGGCCGCACCGCTCAGGCCCACCCCCAACACCAGGACCGCGCCAAGAAAGCGCGGGATCCAGATCCTCTGCAGCAGGCGCAGGATCGGGTTGCCGACCAGCGCGAAGAACATGGCCAGGAGCACCGGCAGGATCACCTCCTGCGCCGCCCACAAGGTGAAACCGACGGCCAGCGTGGCCAGCACCACCAGCGACATCGGGGCGCGTGGACGGGGCGGCGGCAGTGCGGCGACCGCATCGGGCGAAGGGGGGGCAGGGACGCTCATGCAGGTCGCAGGCAGGAAGGGAGCGTCATTATTGGGCAGGGCGGGTGCGCGCGGCGTGTTGTGGCCGTGCAGACCAGGCGAGGCCCCGCCGCACGGTGCGGCAGAGCATGCCGGGTTCAACGT
Source organism: Stenotrophomonas nematodicola (assembly GCF_009467805.1). Classification (GTDB taxonomy): domain Bacteria; phylum Pseudomonadota; class Gammaproteobacteria; order Xanthomonadales; family Xanthomonadaceae; genus Stenotrophomonas; species Stenotrophomonas nematodicola. The sequence goes on along the minus strand of NZ_WIAY01000008.1, from coordinate 66,527 downwards.
TCGGACAGATCCGTGGCCGCTTCTGCGGGCTGCGGTTGCTGGGACGGTGCGGCTGCCGGGCGCGGTGGCGCCGGTGGAGGCGACGTGGGGCGCGTGGCGGCGGCAGGCGCGGCCACGTCGTCGGCGGCCTCGTCGACCTTGTCGGCTGCCTGCTCGGCGGTATCGGCCGCTTCGCTGGCCTGCATCGAGGCGAAGGCCGCCTGTGCGCTGGCCATCAGATTGGACACCGAGCCGATCATCTGCAGCCACCGGGCGCCGTGGAACTTCGCGGTGCCCGGCTCCAGCTTGCCGGCCAGGAAACCGCCGGCGAGGCCCACGGTGATGATGCGCAACGGTGTCCACCCGGCGCGCCAGACCTGGCTGAGGGTGAACCAGTTGCACTGGGTCTCATCGACCCGGATCGACACCACCTGTTCGGCGCGCTTGACGCGGCGGCGCAGGGCTTCGAAATTCATGGTGTGCCCTCCGCCCTGCCCACATGGGCATCGGGATCGTCGTCGGTGGGTTCGTCGTACAGGCCCAGCCGCGACAGCTGGCGGCGGGTGGCATGCATGCCGGTGTGGCGGAAGAAGAACGACACGCGCCAGATCGCATAGCCGGTAACGGCCAGGCTGAGGATCGAGGTGATCAGCAGCGACTGGAACCAGGACAGGCCCCAATGCTGCATCAGCGCGATCAGCGTGCCGGCCAGCAGCAGCCACGCCGACGCACCGAACACGATCGCCACGCCGCTCCATGCCAACGCCCGCCCGAACGCACTGCGCGCCAGGGCGAAATCGGCCGATGCCAAGCGCCGCAGCGAGCGCAGCGTGTGCTTGGCCGAGTCCACGGTGGCGCGCCCGGCCTGGCCGACCTGGCGGATGCTCTCATCGAGCCGGGGTGCGGTGTCGCCGCCATCCGGTGGCGGGGAATCCGCACCACCGTTGGCGGCCGTGTGGGCTTGATCGCTCACGCCGACGCTTACTTGTCGCCGCCGCTGCGGGCCAGCTTGGCGATGATCCAGCCGGCCGCGAAGGCCACGCCGAAGGAGGCCAGCGGACGCTCACGGATCAGTTCGGCCGCGCTGTCGACCAGGTCCTTGCCCTTGTCCATCAGCGCATCGACCTGCTCCTTGGCCGCGGCACCGCCGAACTCGGCGGCGGCCAGGCCCGACAGCGCGGTGTCGGACAGCTCGGCCTTGACGTTGGCCTTGCCGATGCGCAGTTCGTCGGTGGCGGCACCGGTGGCGCCCTTGATCGCGCCGCCTGCGGCGGTGGCCGCCGACTTCAGGTGCGAACCGGCTTCACCCAGGTGTTCCTTCAGGTTCTCGGTATTGGTGGGGCTCATCGTGTATCTCCTGTATGCGATGGGGGATGGTGACCGCGGACGAAACCGGACGGCGAGGAACACAAGGTAATAGCACCGCGCGGGTGTAAGGGGCGTTACGGCATCCTGACCCGTTCAGCGCATCACCAGCTCGCCGCGCACGTTGCCGCGCACGATGCGCAGCACCAGCTGCTGCGGTCGGTTCTGGAAGTTGGCGCGCCAGCTGGCCAGGTCGGCAAACTCGCCCACCGTGGCCTCGGTGACCACATCGCCCTGCTGCAGGCCGGAGGCGGCGGCGCGGCTGCCGCGCTTCACCTCGCTGACCAGCACGCCGCTGACGCCGGCCTGGCGCAGCGTTTCGGGAAGGTCGACGAAGGTGGCACCGCCCAGCCGCGGGTCGAGGGTGTCGCCCGTGACCGCGCGCGCCTGTTCCTTCAGCGCCACCTTGAGCTGCAGGGCTTTGCCGTCGCGGCGCAGATCCAGCGTGAGCGTGCTGCCCACCGGCTGCAGGCCTTCCACGTTGTGCAGCGCCTGCGCGCTGTCCACGCGCTGGCCGTTGGCGGCGACCACCACATCGCCCGGCTTGAGGCCGGCGGCAGCCGCACCGGACCCGGCCAGCACGCGGGTCACCAGCGCGCCGCGGACTTCGGTCAAGCCCAGGCCCTGGGCGATCTGCGGGGTCAGGTTCTGTGCCTCGATGCCGAGGGTGCCGCGCACCACTACGCCGTGCTTGACCAACTGGTCCACCACGTCGCGCGCCAGGTTGGAGGGAATGGCCAGGCCCAGGCCGATGTTGCCGGCCATGCTGCCCTGCGGGTTGAAGCTGGCGGTGTTGATGCCCACCAGCTGGCCCTGCAGGTTGACCAGCGCGCCGCCGGAGTTGCCCGGGTTGATCGATGCGTCGGTCTGGATGAAGTTCTGGTAGCCCAGCCCGCGAATGCCGCTGCGGCCCACCGCCGAGACGATGCCGGAAGTGACGGTCTGGCTGAAGCCAAACGGGTTGCCGATGGCCACCACGAAGTCGCCTACGCGCAGCTGGTCGCTGTTGCCCAGCGGCAGGGCGGTGAGCTTGTCGGCCGGAATGCGGATCAGTGCCACGTCGGTATCCCGGTCCGAACCGATGAACTCGGCTTTGACCGTGCGCCCGTCGGCGAGGGTGACCTGCACGTCGTCGGCGTTGTCGATGACGTGGTGATTGGTCAGCACCAGGCCTTCGGCGGCATCGATGATCACGCCCGAACCGAGCGATTCGTTGATGCGTTCCTGCGGCACTTCCGGGAACAGGCGGCGGAAGAACGGATCGTTGAAGTACGGGTTGCGCACCCGGACCACCTGCTTGGTGTTGACGCTCACCACCGCCGGCATCGCCCGCTCCAGCATCGGCGCCAGCGAGGGCACCGGCTGGCCGGCTACCGCTGCGGGCAGGGCGGCGGTGGCCGGAATGGCCAGCGATGCAGGCGATGCGGCAGCGCGGTTGTCCAGCTGCGCGGTGATGGCGGTGGCGACGAATCCACCGAATGCGGCGGCGAGGGCAAGGGTCAGCAGGGTCGGGATCGGTCGCATGGTCCGGCGGTTCCGTAACGAGGGTGCAGGGCGGGAAAGCGGCTATACGGTAGTGCAAGCTGAATGAGTGTGTCCGCTCGCGGCTAAACGCGCCATGAAAAAACGCGCACCCGACGCCGGTTGATCTGTTCTGGAGCGGGGGAGGCTGCCTTCAACAGCCCGTCTCCCCCCGTGGCGATGGCCCGCGCGGAGGCCGTGTCGTCGCCCTCGCATCGGCGGCCGGTCGATCGCGATCGGCATGCTTCCACCCCACCCTCCCGAGGCTCCGCCGCCGGTTGCCGACACGCCCATCGTGGTCGGTTTCGTGTTCGCAATCGGCGCAGTTGTGGAGGCAAGGGGCAACGAACCGATCATGCGCGACGCGGAAATGCACGCCGCCTCCACCCCGTTCGACAGACGACGGAACGACGGTTGCCGCACCGGTCGACACAAGCACGGAAGCTGTTTTCAAGCAGTTTGCCGTGCACCACCTGGTGCAGGGGCTGCCGCGTCGGCCGCGCGCCAAGCACAGATGCGGCTCACGGGCTGCGACAAGACCGTTCCACGATGGACCGCGCCGGTATAGCATCGCCAGCGATTTAACTGACCAGGCCCCTTAGGAGGCAATCATGAGCAACGGTAATGGTGTGACCGCGACCCTGTCGCAGGGCGTCGAAGAAGTGAAAGAAGTGGCCGGCAAAGTGGGCGAGACCATCGCCACCACCGCTGAAGATGCCGTGGCGTCGGTGAAGAAGACCGTCAAGCGCGCCCGCAAGGCCGCGACCACCCAGGTCGCCAAGGTCAAGAAGGCCGTCAAGAAGGCCGAGAAGACCGTCGCCAAGAAGGCCGACAAGGCGGCCAAGTCGGTCGGCAAGACCCTGGCCTCCGCCAAGAAGAAGCTGGAAACCGCCAAGAGCAACGCCAAGGCCGAGGCCGCCGCGCTGAAGAAGCAGGTCGCCAAGAAGAAGGTCGCCGCTGAAAAGGCCGTGACCAAGACCACCAAGGCTGCCGGCAAGAAGGCCACCACCGCCAAGAAGGCTGTGACCAAGAAGGCCGCCGCTGCCAAGAAGACCGTGACCAAGAAGGTCGCCACCGCCAAGAAGGCTGTCGCCAAGAAGTCCGCGACCGCCAAGAAGGTGGCTGGCAAGAAGACTGTCGCCGCCAAGAAGGCCGTGACCAGGAAGGTCGCCACCGCCAAGAAGGCCGTCGCCAAGAAGACCACGGCTGCCAAGAAGGTTGTCGGCAAGAAGACCACGGCTGCCAAGAAGGTTGTCGGCAGGAAGACCGCGGCTGCCAAGAAGGTTGTCGGCAAGAAGACCGCGGCTGCCAAGAAGGTCGTCGGCAAGAAGACCGTCGCTGCCAAGAAGGTTGTCGGCAGGAAGACCGCCGCCGCCAAGAAGGTTGTCGGCAAGAAGGTCGCCACCGCCAAGAAGGCCGTGACCAAGAAGACCGCTGCCCGCAAGGCCGCCCCGGCCAAGCGTGCCGGCGCTGCCAAGACCGTGGCCCGCAAGGCCCCGGCCAAGCGCGCGCGCAAGTAAGACCTGCGTGCCGTTCCCGCCCGAGGGCGGGAGCGGCATGGCGGCGGCCAGGCAGCCGCCCGCCGCCGATGCCGCACTCACCTGGCGCCTGCTACGGTGAGGCTCCCAAGCGAGGGAGTGTTCATGCGCGGTCTCGACTTCAGTTCCTGGCAGGCCATGCTGTCCACCCTGATCGGGCTGGCGGTCATCACTCTGATTGGCGTGGGTATCCGCCTGCTGGTGATGCAGACCCTGCAACAGCGCCGCGAGCGCGAAAACCGACAGATCAACGAACGTCTGCGCACCCTGATCGCGGCCTACAAGACCTTGGGCGGCTCCTTTACCGGCGCGCTGGACGTGGACCCACGCCACCTGCGCGACCTGCGCCATGCCCCGCACGAGGACCACCCCGACGATGCGGCGCTGCGTCTGGCCGACGCCGTGGCTACCGCCGGCAGCGACCGCGCCCGGCGAATCCGCGATGCCGTCGAGGCCGCACTGTCGGACATCATTCTGCTCGGCACCGACGAACAGGTGCGCCTGGCCGCGCACGCGGCCACCGAACTGGCGCAGGGGCGCGCAGTGCCGACGGCGGCACTGGTCGTGTCGCTGCGCGATTTCATCCGTGGTGCGCTCGACCTGGCGCCGATTCCCGCCAGCGTCGCGATCCCGCGGCAGGGACCGGCGCGTCCGTCGGCCGCTGCCAAAGGCAAGGCCGACGGGGCCGACAAGGGCGGTGCGAAAGACGGTGGTGGCGGCATGGGTGGCAGCGGCATGGGGGGCATGGGCGGCGGGCAGGCCCTCGACGACGCGCCCGACCCCCCACGCTGATCCCGACGCCCTGCGCCGGGCCGCCTACTTGCCCAGTTCCACCACCGGCACGAAACCGCCGTAGATCATCCGCTTGCCGTCGAACGGCATCGGATTGTGTGCCGGGTCCATGCGCGGGTCTTCCATCATCTTCTGCATGCCCGCATCGCGGGTGGCCTTGTCCGGCCACTCGATCCACGAGAACAGCACCGTCTCATCGGCCTTGGCCTCCACCGCGCGATAGAAGTCGGTCTGCTTGCCGTGGGGCACGTCGTCGCCCCAGCACTCCACCACGCGGGTGGCGCCATGCTCGATGCAGATCGCATCGCCCATGCGGGCATGGGCCAGGAACGCTTCCTTGTTTGCGGTGGGGACGGCAATGACGAAACCATCGATGTAAGACATGGAACACCTCCGGAAGGGGCGCACCGGAAATGGGCGCCTCGGTGATATGACGAACCACGGCACGGAAAGTCGACACGCTGCGCCCATTGGCGCGTGGAGAATGTGATGAAAACCGCATTTTCTTCCACAAAGCTGAAGCCATTTATCGGATGAATCGCATCTTCGCGTCAGAAAGTTGGCACCTGTCATGGTGCGATGGCACAGTCGGGGTCTCGACGATCATGGGACGAAGGAACGCCCGATGCATGCCGAATCACTCGCGCCCCTCCATGCCCTGACGCGGTTGCAGCAGGACCACCGCCTGATCCGTGTGGACACCGTGCTGGACCCGCAGACGTTCCTGGTCAAACGCTTCCAGGGCAGCGAACAGGTCTCCCAGCCGTTCGCCTACCAGATCGAGCTGCTCTCCACCGAGCCGCGCCTCGAGCTCAAGCAACTGGTGGGCCAGCCACTGCGCCTGCAGTTGGGTGACGAGTTCGACGGCCAGAGCGTGCATGGCTATGTACGCGAGTTTGCCAGCGTCGGCCGCGAAGCGCAGTTCACCTGCTACCGCGCCGAGATCGCGCCCTGGTTCGCCTTCCTGGACTACACCAGCAACTGCAGGATCTTCCAGGACATGACCGCACTGCAGATCGTGGAGGCGGTGTTCGCCGACTACCCGGACCTGGCGCGTTTCGATCTGGATCTCGATGCCGGGCGGCTGACCAGGCTCGCGTACTGCGTGCAGTACAACGAATCGGACTTCGCTTTCGTCTCGCGCCTGCTTGAAGACGCCGGCATCTACTACAGCGTCCGCCACGATGCCGACGGCCACAGCCTGGTGCTCAGCGACGACTCCACCCTGAGCGTGGCGCTGGGCGAACCGGCGCCGGTGTACTTCCGTGCCGACCAGGGCGTGCAGCTGCAGACCGGGCTGCATCGCTGGGGCGCGCGCCGCCGCGTGGGCCCGGGGGCACAGTCGCTGAGCAGTTTCGATTTCAAGCAGCCCAGCACGCCGCTGCGGGTGGTGCGCGGCAACGAAGCCCCGCGCGGCGCGCTGCCCGAATTCACCCAGTACCGCTACGACGGTGCCGCGCGTTTTGCCGACAGCCGCATCGGCGAGGCGCTGGCGGCCGTGCGCAACGAAGAGGCCGCCTGGCCGACCAAGCTGTTCGAGTGCGCCGGCAACGTGGCCGGCCTGCAGGCCGGTGGCTGCTTCTCCCTGGAGCAGCAGCCGGACTTCATCGGCCGTGGCGCCGAGGACCGCCAGTTCTTCGTGGTGCGCCTGCAGCGTGAGGGACGCAACAACTTCGCCAGCGATTTCGGCAGCGCCGAAGCGCCCAGCCACGCGGTCGAGGCCGAGGTGCTCCGCCGCCGGATTCCGTACCGCCCGCTGCGCCAGACCCCGTGGCCGCGCATGCCGGGCCCGCAGACCGCCACCGTGGTCGGCCCGCCCGGCGAAGAGCTGCACGCCGATGCCTATGGCCGGGTGAAGGTGCAGTTCCACTGGGACCGCAAGGAAGACCGCCGCGAAAACGGCGCGGAGAACAGCTCCTGCTGGATCCGCAGCGCCAGCCCCTGGGCAGGTGCCGACATGGGCGGCGTGTCGCCGCCGCGCGTGGGCCAGGAGGTGGTGGTGGACTTTCTCGACGGCGACCCGGACCGGCCGATCATCACCGGCCGCGTCTACAACGAAGAGAACATGCCGCCGTTCGGGCTGGAAGTGAGCGGCCTGAAGTCCAAGACGGTCAAGGGCGCCGGCTGGAACGAGATCACCATGCACGACAGCGCCGGTGGCGAGCTGCTGAACATGCGCGCACAGCGCGACATGGTCACCACCGTGCTCAACGACCAGAACGCCAGCATCCAGAACAACAAGTCCACCGCCGTGGCGGTCAACCACAGCATGAGCGTGGGCGCCAACCAGGACATCAGCGTCGGCGCCAACCGCGGCATCACCGTGACCGGCACCGACACCCTCGGCGTGACCGGCACGCGCACCACCAACGTGACCGGCGCAGTCACCGAGGCCTACCAGGCCGGGCAGACCAAGACGATTGCCGCCGCCGGCTATACCGAGACCATCACCGGCGACTTCGGTACCACCCTCACCGGCAACTACACCAGCCAGCGCACCGGCACCTGGAAGGAGACCGTCACCGCCACCTCGCTGCGCCAGGTGCTCGGCAAGGTCACCCAGGAGTACGCGGCCGGGCGCGAGACCACCATCACCGGCCTGGACAAGCGCGGTGTGCAGGGCGCGGTGGAGGACACCAACATCGGCGCACGCACCGTGGGAGTGGACGGCACCTTCGATCATGAAGTCACCGGTACCCACAGCCAGCTGTCCAACGGCGACATGACCCTCGGCTCGGCCAGCAAGCTGACCGCAGCGGTGGGCGGTGCCTTCATCGAGGTCACCGACGGTGAGATCCGGATCTCCGCCGGCGGCTCGGAGGTGGTCATCAACAGCGGCGGCGTGTCGGTCAACGGCAGCGAGATCAAGCTCAACTGCTGACCGGTCCAACGGAGGGACTTCCATGCACGACACTCCCATGCTGCGCGCCATCCAACGCCTGGGCGAGGCCTGGCTCAACGCCAGCGCCGATCCGACCCGGCGCCTGCTGGTGTGGCGCGTGCCGGCCAACGCCAGCCGCCTGCTCGCCGCGTTCTTCGAGACCCAGCGCCACGACGAAGGCCGCGACACGCCGGACTATTTCCTGCGCCTGGATACCGCGTTTGAAACCGGCTTCGCCTACAGCCGCGAGGTGAAGCAGAGCCTGCTTGAACGCTACCTCGGCAGCCAGGACGAACTGCGCGCGCAGGGTGTCGCGCTGGGCTGGCGCGGCCCGCACGACGCGCACCCGGACAGTGCGCACGGCGTGGTGCAGGTCCTGGACAGCTTCGCCACCCATCATCAACGCCATCTGCGCCTGCTGGCCGTGGTGATCGACCCGGAGCGCTGCGTGCCCGGCGATGGTCTCGCGCGCTGGATCGACGCCGCCTTGGCCGCCGCGCCGGGCGAGTGCCTGCGGCTGGTGCTGCTGGACACCGACGAAGACCCGCGCTGGCAGCCCCTGCTGGAACGCCATGCCCACGTGGCGGCGCGCATCGAGGCACCGGTGGACCTGTTCGCCATCGCCCGCGACACCGCAGCCCAGTCCGCCGGCACCGGCCCGGAGGTGCTGTACCGCCAACTGCTTGCCGACCTGATGCTGCTGCTCGAGCGCGGCAGCCCGCAGCAGGTGGCCGCCCGTGCCGAGCGCGCGCTGGGGCTGGCCCACCGCCACGGCTGGCAGGACCAGCAGGCGGTCGTGCAGATGATGGTGGCTGGAGCCTGGCTCAAAGGCGGCGACCACGGGCAGGCGATCAACGCGTACCGCCAGGCACGCAGCGCCGCCCAGACCGCGCGCAGCCAGGGCCACGCGGCCGCACCGGAGCTGGTGATGCAGAGCTGGTTCGGCGAAGCCGGCTGCTGGCTCGCCGCCAACAATCCGGGCCAGGCCACGCAGGGCTACCTGCAGGCCGCCACGGCCGCGGCCAGCATTCCGCACCCCATGTTCCAGCTTGAAGGCCAGCGCATGGCCGGCTACTGCCTGCTCCAGCAGGGCAAGCGCGAGGAAGCCCGCACCCAGCTGCTGGAGGCCATCCGCATTGCCACGCCGCTCTCGCCGCAGGACCGCCACGCCACCACCCTGCCGCAGGCCCTGTGGGACCTGCTGCAGCTGCAGGACCCACGCCGCTGCGAGCGGCTGCAGGACACCGCGCGCACCTACCTGGAACAGACCACCGCGCTGCACGGGCAGGCCGAGGATGCCGCCGCCCGCCTCGGCACGCAGCCGGCGCGACCGCCGCTGGACGTCATCCAGGCCCAGCTGCACAGCGCGCTGGAGCAGACCTTCCACCGCGTGCAGCGTGAGCGCGAGCGCCTGATCCAGGGCGGCGACGAGTTCTTCCGCCGCATCGTCGCGGTCGGCCGCGACTTCCTCGACCCGGGCTGGAACGGTCTGCCGGCGATCCAGCACCCGCTGGACCACGACATCCCGGTATGGAGCGAACCGCCGGCCATGCAGCCTCTGCCCGATCCCGCCCCGCTGCTGGATCCCCAGCATGCTCCCACCGTCGCTTCCGCTGCGGCACCCAACGGAGTTGTCGCCGCATGAATGCCAACAAGACCCTGCTGATGACCGTCGCTGTGCTGCTGGGCATGGCCATCGTGGTCTGGCTCGGCGTGGAGTACCGCGACGAGGTCAAGGCGTTCCTGCGCGCGCTGCTGCGCGCGCTGTAAAGGCCACGGAGGGCCGCCATGAGCATCGCCGCCAAACATTTCGATCCGCAGCTGGGCATCGACATCCATATGTACGCGGTGCCGCCGTGCCCGCTGCCCACCCCGCACATCGGCCTGGTGCTGGACCCGTTCGACTACATCCCCTTCATCGGCTCCACGGTCAAGGTCAACGGCGTTCACCGCGGCACTGCCGGGACCGGTGGCCTGGACATCCACATCCCGCTGGGCGTGTGGGGCCCGCCGCTGGCCGCGCCGATGGGCCCGCAGTTCGACGGCGAGGAGATCTTCATGGGCAGCCGCACCGTGTCGGCCGATGGCGAGCCGTTCTCGCGCCTGGCCATGCCCGTGCTGGACTGCAACCTGGCCGGCATGATCAACCCGTTCCGGGCCAAGAAGCCGAAGAAGCCGCTGCGCGCGATGTCGCTGCCCACCGGCTTGAACGTGGCCATTCCCACCAGCGTCAAGATCGGTGGCCCGCCCACCGTATCGTGGACCGCGCTGGCCTTCCGCGCCGCCTTTGCCGGTCTCGGCAAGCTGCGCAAAAGCGATTTCTTCCGCAAGAAGATGGATGCCTTCGCGCAATGGCGCCGTGCCCGTTGGGGGCACCTGCCCTCGGGCACGCTCAAGTGCAAGGTGCTGCGCGCCGAGCCGGTGGACATCCGCGACGGCAGTGTTTCGGTCACCCACGACGACTTCAGCATCCCCGGCCGCCTGCCGCTGGCCTGGCGGCGCGTCTACGCCTCGCGCCACGCACAGCGCCCCGGGGCCTGTGGCTTTGGCTGGCAGACCCCGGCCGACATCGCGCTGGCACTGGCCCCGGATGGCAGCGCCTGGCTGTCCGGCCCGGACCAGGTGGCCTTCTTCCCCGAGCTGCCGCGCCGCGACGGCGCCGACGTGGCGGTCCTGGACTTCGTCGATGGCGCGCGCCTGTGGCGGCAGCAGGGCCAGTGGATCGTGCGGTTCAAGGGCGGCCTGCACTACCGCTTCGACGGCGCTGCCGCGCCCGGCGTGGCCCAGCTGCCGCAGGAGCAGCACCTGCCGATCGAGCGCATCGAAGACAGCTGCGGCAACTTCTGGCGCTTCGAGCGCCGCGACGGCCATCTGGTGCGCATCGTCGAACGCGGCGTGGACGACCAGCAGGGCCGCTACATCGCCGTCACCGCGCGCCACGGGCGGATCGACGACCTGCAGCTGCACGATCCCGCCACCGGTCTCAACCACCCGCTGGTGAGCTACCGCTACGCCGACGGCGACCTGATCGCCGCCGTGGACCCGCTGGGCGCCCCGCGCACCTTCGGCTACACCCAGCACCACATGGTGCGCCACACCGACCGCGTCGGCCTGTCCTTCTACTACGCCTTCGACGCACACTGGCGTGTCGTGCATTCCTGGGGCGACGGTGGCCTGTACGACTACCACTTCGACTACGACGCGCTGCTGCGCGAAACCCGCATCACCGACTCGCTGGGCCACGTATCGCTGGTCAAGTTCGACGACAACCGCCTGCCGCTGTGCGAGATCGACCCGCTGGATGGCGTGACCATCTTCGAGTACGACGATGTTGGCCGCACCGTGGCGGTGACCGACCCGGAGGGACTGCGCACCGGCTTCGAGTACGACGAACGCGGGAACCTGGTGGTGCTGGTGCGGGCGGATGGAACCACGCTGCAGCAGCAGTTCGATGACCAGGACCAGCTGCTCGCCGTCACCGATCCGGAGGGCAACACCTGGCAGCAGCACTACGACACCCGCGGCCTGCTCATCGAGCAGACCGACCCACTGCAGGCCGCCACCCGCTACACGTACGATGCCTACGGCCTGCTGCAGGCCCAGACCAGCCCCCGCGGCGCCGTCACCGCCGTCGGCTACGACCGCCACGGCCTGGTGACCAGTGTGCTGGACCCGCTTGGCCACCAAAGCCGGTACCAGCACGACCCGCTGGGGCGTCTGCTGTACCAGACCGACCCGCTTGGCCAGACCACGGCCTACGAGTACGACGCCAAGGGCCGCCTGCTGGGCGTGCAGGCGCCCGACAGCAGCGGCGTGCGCTGTGAGTACGACGCCGAAGACCAGCTCATCACCTACCTGGACGAAGCGGGCGCGCGCACCCGCCTGCAGTACGTGGGCATCGGCCAGATCGGCAAGCGCGTGCAGGCCGATGGGCACGTGGTCGAGTACCGCTACGACACCGAAGAGCAGCTGATCGGCGTGGTCAACCAGCGCGGCGAGCACTACCTGCTCAACCGCGATCCGCTCGGCCGGATCGTCGAGGAAATCGACTACTGGGGCCAGTCGCGCCATTACAGCTACGATGCCGCTGGACGCCTCACCACCACCGTGGACCCGCTTGGCCAACGCATCGTCTTCGCCACCGACAAGCTCGGGCGCATCACCGCCAAGACCCTGCCGGACATCCGCCAGCCGGGTCGCCAGGTCAAGGAAACCTTCCAGTACGACGCGCGCGGCCAGCTTGTCGACCTGCGCAACGCGCACCGCCACGTCACCCGCCGCTTCGACCCGCTGGGCCAGTTGCTGGAGGAGATCCAGGATGGCTTCCGTGTCGGCTACGCCTACGACGAGGCCGGCAACCGCACCCAGCGACAGACCAGCGCCGGCAATGCCATCGCGTTCGCCTACGATCTGTGCGACCAGGTCAGCGAGATCGGCATCAACGACGAAGTGCCGATCACCCTCGAGCGCGACGCGCTGGGACGCACCACGCGCGAGCAGCTGAGCCCGCACCTTGAGCGACGCTTCGACTACGACGCGCGCAACCTGCTCACCGCGCAGACCGTACTGCGTGACGCCGCCCCGCTGTTCGACACCCGCTACGACTACGATCGCACCGGCAACCTCACCCGCCGCCAGGACAGTGCGCAAGGCGTGGACGAGTACCGCTACGACGCCATAGGGCGACTGCTCGCGCATACCGATCCGAAGGGCGTGCTGCACCCGTACTACAACGACCCGGCCGGCGATCGCCTGCGCACCGACATCCGCGAAGTGCGTATGCGCAAGGTGGCTGGCGGCGATGACCAGGCCGAGGTGCTGTGGACGCGCGAGGGCACCTACCAGGGCGTGCACTACGTGTTCGACCGCGCCGGCGACATGGTACGCAAGGGCAGCCCGGGGGGCGGGGATGCGAGCGACCTGGAGCTGATCTGGGATGCCAACCATCGTTTGGCCGAGAGCCGGCGGGACGGCAAGAGCACGTACTACGGCTACGACCCGCTGGGCCGCCGTGTGTTCAAGCGCAACCCGACGGAGACCACGTGGTTCTTCTGGGACGGCGATGCACTGCTGGGCGAGGTGAAGCAGGCCAACGACGCCGAGGACGCTGCACCGGTGTGGGTGGACAACGTGGCCAGCCTGATCGAAGTGAAGCGGCGGCAACGACGGTTGGAGAAGTTGCATGAGGGGGTGCGGGAGTATGTGTACTACCCGCGAAGCTTTGTGCCGTTGGCGATGCTGGAGAGGCGAGGTGATTCATCTGCCGGCACTGGTAGTGAACTGGAGTCAGAACCTTACTATCGAGTTGACACTGTTGGGCGTGACGCGCAGTCCCCGTCTGTTTCGCTTTCTAGCGTCGTAACGACAGCCGACGGCTCCGGTCAGCGTCCAGAACGTGACAGCTCTCCGCCTGGAAGACTACGCTCAGCGGACTACAGCGCAAACGGATTGGGTACGCTTGGCAACCTCTCGCTTGCGAATCAAGACGCGGCGATTGGCTTGCCTGTCGAAAGAGCTGGGCAAGCCAGTTTGCAGCCCGAGAGTGCTTGGGGTACCAGGCTGGGGGCTACTGGTCTTGGACCCGATAGAACGGTGGCATCGAACCCCAAAGATGCGGTTAAGCCTCTTGGGCACCAGACTCCTACGACTCACCGTAATCCGGCTCGTCCATTGTCCGAAAGCGGCACGGCACCCGATGAGTTGGTGCATACCGAATCAGATGGGCGACTACTAGATGTGGTCCATGCATCTACGGAGACGCTAAACGGAGCGAGCAATAGATTTTTCCTGTACCAGTGTGATCCCAATGGGTGCCCCAATCGAATTTTTACAGCTCAAGGCAGGGTAGCTTGGGTTGCTCCGTCTGAAGACACGCGTGATGACGGTTGCGATGACGAACTGAGCTGCGTTCGTTCGCTCGGTCAGTATCACGATGTGGAAACCGGATTGGTTTACAACCTTGCGCGCTACTTTGACCGGGAGTCGAGTCAGTTCTGTTCGGCCGATCCGATTGGGCTCAGTGGAGGAACAAATCTTTACGCTTACGGACTCAATTACATAAATTGGACAGATCCTTTGGGTCTGACTGGCGGCCGAACGACCGGGGAAAACGCCGACATCCTTCGCCGAAACATGAACCGAGAAGGGAGAGCGGTCGCTCCTGGGCAAGCCGCAGGTCACATCGTTGCGTCAACAGGATCCAAGGGACACTGGGCTGCAGCCGCAGACTCGAGAGATATCCTTTCGGCATATGACATTGAGATCAATGATGCCGCTAATGGTGTTCCAGTGGATCATCCGCGGCCGCACAATAAAATGCACACGAGGAAATTCCACATGGATGTGAAGGCGCGACTGACTGCGGTCGTCGACAGGATGTCTGCAGCTGGATATGGTCATCGTGCGACGAGGAGTGCCCTCCGAAGAGAGTTGCGGCAAATTGGTAGAGAGTTCACGGCTTCGTGCCGAGGTTAGCAAGACGACTCGCGGAGATTTGAGAATGGAAGATGTCAATATTTTGGTGAACTTGGTCGTCAAGGCATTTCGGCCTGCGTTACTCCACTTGTTTAGAAGTGGTGAGAACTTCTACTACTGCACCTTCGTCATGACGGAGGAAGGCCACGCGCCATTTCTTTCGGCGTGGTCTGAAGAGGCACTTGCAAGGGCAGTGGACGAAAGCGGCGAAGGCCCGGAAGTAGCTGCGGAACTGAAATGGTCGTATGCAGATTCTCCATACGTTGACTTTGGAAGCGAACACACTGAAGAGCTTCGCGCGCCCTTCCTCGCCAGGCCGAACCTACAAGACCTCAGTATCGATGAGTGGGAAAGGGAGATTGAGTTCCGCATGGCTGCTGTAGAGCAGGCCGCACGCCAGTTGGATGAAGAGGGTACATTCGGCACAGGGCAGCGTCGCAGCAAGCTACTTGTCGCAGTGGAGATCATGCCTCCAGTGCCTTCCAACGTAGACCGCGTGGCGCGGCTGAACGACACTGACTCGCAAATCTTCAAGCAGTGGTTGGAGGAGGCTGCAGAAGTGGACGATTGAGTTCGTTTGCATATTCCTTCTTGCTTTGGAGTGCGCATGAAGAGGCTCTAAGGAACCCGCCACTTCGACGGCGCTACCGGCGACCTCACCAGGAAAAGGGCGTTGTGCGTCGACACATGAACAAAGGAAATGCCGTGCTGATGGAAGTGATCACTGATTGCTAGGGTGATGAACTAGTTCCAAGGTCAGTAACTATGTACGTCATAGATGCTTGGGAAAATATTCTTGTGGATGCGACTGCTACGAATGGGTCTCGACACGTCAAGCAAAGCTGCAGGATTTGGGGTCTGAGATGGACGAAAGAATACTCAAACAATTGATCCTTCAAGTTCAGTGGCTGCTAGAAGCTCACTTGACCTAATTCGCGTGGAAGGTTTGAGGCTCCCGGGATCCTACTGCGAATTTGCAGCGACGTTCGGTTATGGCCGCTTTGGCGGCTTGGCCATCATCTATTCGGGCGTGCCCGAACACCAAGATTCAATTCTAGTTCAGGGCGCACGCGCCAAAGGGTTCATAAATGATGCTGTCGCCGATGACTACTTCGAGTTCGAGCCGGACGGAGATAATGAAATCGCCGCTCGCCTGTATCCCTTTGCAGCCAGCGAGAACGGTGAGTGCTTTGTTTGGGATCTCAATGAGAAACGCGCGGACGAGTATCCGATCTACTGTGTTGGCGCTCGAATGGCGGGTCTTCGGTATGCGGCAAAGTCACTGGACCAACTGCTTGAGAAGCTTTGTAGTGGATCCATCAAGGATGTGATGGGGCCTGGATACGCTCCTCTGCTTCCTACGTTTGAAGGCTTGTGATTGTTTAAATTCATGGGTGATTTTTGCCGGGCATCGACGTCTAGCGCTGGATGCCAGCGGCTGAGGTGGCGAAGAAGATCAAGTTTTCGGCTGGTGACGTGTCTATGATTCCGGACAACATTGGACGGCTTGATCGGGAGAGCTCATGGAGTGTCGTGTCGATGGCTTGATGCCATGAACTACAGCGGTAGCGATGGTGCGTATCTGACCAGCCACACGAGTGCGTGGTTTGTCGCAGGGAAAATCCCTGTCAGGATTGCGGTGAAGTGATGCCAGTTCGCAACATAGTTGCGTTGCGTATTGAGGAAGGTGCGTGCTGCGTTCTGACGCGTGGCGTGTCCATTGATGTTCGGGAGCGTGGCAATGTTCGATGTCATTGATGACGTGGTAGCCAAGTCTGCCCGGTTGAACGTGTTCCCAGGGCAGGGCGTGCCCCACGCCCTGATTGAGGATGCGGAGCGTGAGCTCGGCATCCCGTTGCCCGATACGTATAAGGCGTGGCTGCTCAGGTACGGGAATCTGAGTGTTGGCGACACGCAGGTGTTTACACTTGCGCCCATAGAGGACCGGGATATCGCCGATGATGATCTGGTGTACAACACCCGCCTTGCCGTGGAAAATGGATTTCCTCCGCTTGGTCTTCTCCCAGTTTTTATTCCGGGGTCAGATGAAGCGTTCTATTTTGATACAAGGGGAGGGTTGAAGGAGGGGGAGTACCCTGTCGTCAGGTTTGATCATGATGAAGGTGTGTTTCACTTTTTCTCTCCGTCCTTCCTCGAGTTCATGATCACGTTGGTGCACGTGTACCGATAGGGTCTTGCGCGGCGCCTTGCCCGCTATCCTGTGCACTTCTCAGTCCGGCAGGAGCCGATGATGGGAAGCGACAGATACTTTGATCTTGTTCCCGGGGGTGCGGGCAGTTCCAGGGTAGGCGGATGTTCGCCTGATGCGCTGGTGAAGTCCGGGCAGGCACGTCCCGGTGCACGGTTCTTCGTGTGCCTCGCGGGGTCCGACTTCCCGCAACCGGGGGCGGTGACATCGACGGGGCATGGTTCGTGAAGGTTGGCAGTGGGCGCCGACTGATCCAGGAAGAGGATTACTACGTACGCGCCTTGATTCGCGATGGCTGCGAGTTCCTCCTTCAGGTGGACGAGAACGGATTTCCGGAGGGGTTCGTGCTTGGCGACTATCCATTCGGTTATGGCGCTCTATGCGTGTATGGGAAGCGCGGCATCGGCGGTGAGGTGGTGTAGGTGGCAGCGGGCTTCACCCAGTTCTAGGGCGCCAGCAACGCACCTGCGCAGGCGCGCGTATGCCAGAGCGCGCCTGAACCGCCGCAGAAAATTCACGGTTCGCGCAGCGGCCGCTTTCAGGGCGGGTTCGGGCGAATAACGGAGAATTTACATTTCCAAGGCGGCACGCAGTGCGCCGCTGCAAGAACAGAGGTGTACCCCCATGAAGACTTCCCTGATTGCTCTGGCGCTCGCCGCCGCCCTGCCGTTCGCCGCGTCCGCTGCCGAAGGCCTGTCCTACAACTACGCTGAAGGCGATTACGTCAAGACCGACGCCGACGGCGGCAAGGCCGACGGTTGGGGCGTGAAGGGTTCCTACGGGTTCCTGCCGAACTTCCACGCCTTTGGCGAGTACAACCAGCAGAAGACCGACATCGGCAACTTCAAGGTTGATCAGTGGCGCGTGGGCGTGGGCTACAACCAGGAAATCGGCAACAGCACCGACTTCGTGGGCCGCGTGGCCTACAACAAGTTCGACCCGAAGGAAGGCCTGGACTTCAACGGCTACAGCGCTGAAGCCGGTATCCGTACCGCGTTCGGCCAGCACGCCGAAGTCTACGCAATGGCGGGCTACGAGGACTACAGCAAGAAGCACGGCATCAATCCGGATGGCCAGTTCTACGGCCGCCTGGGTGGCCAGGTGAAGCTGAACCAGAACTGGGGCATCAACGGCGATATCAAGATGGATCGCCACGGTGACAAGGAATGGTCGGTCGGCCCGCGCTTCAGCTGGTAAGCGCTGTCTGACGGCATCGCCACGCGCCGTACTGGTGTGGCAGAAAAGGCCCGGCACTGCCGGGCCTTTTTCGTGGGCGCTACCACCACGCCTGTGCGCACGCCGCAGGACCGCCTACATCACCTCGGCCAGCAGGGCCGCACTGCGGTCCAGCAGGATGCGCGATGCCGGTGCGGCGCCCAGCAGGTGCAGGCACGCATGCACCATGCCCGGCAACCGCTCGCACCGTACCGGTACCCCGGCCAGCTGCAGGCGGCGCGCGTAGTGCTCGCCCTCATCGCGCAGCGGGTCGTGGTCGCAGACCAGGATGCTGGCGGCGGGCAGCCCGGTCAGGTCCTGCGCGCGTGCAGGCACCGCGTACGGGCTGGCCAGGCTGTGGGCGCCCACATAGGCCTCCCAGCAGCGCTGCATCAGTGCGGTGGTGAGAAAGTGGCCTTCGCCGTAGCGGCGGTGGCTGTCGGTGTCCACCGCCGTATCCAGTGCCGGGTACAGCAGCAGCTGGTGATGGATGGGCGGGCCGCCGCGGTCGCGCGCCAGCAGCGCCACGCCGGCGGCGAGGTTGCCGCCGGCGCTGTCACCGCCGACCAGCAGGCGGGAAGGATCGACATCTAGGGCGGCGGCGGTGCGGTGGCTCCAGTCCAGCACCGCATACACGTCTTCCAGCGGCACCGGGAAGGGGTGCTCCGGTGCCAACCGGTAGGCCATCGCGATCACCACGCAGCCGCTCGCATTGGCCAAGGCACGGCACGGGTTGTCGTACACCGCCAGCGAGCCCTGGAACCAGCCACCGCCATGCGCGAACACCAGGCCTGGCCGCGCGCGGCCAGGCCTGTGTCCGGCGGGCCAGTACACCCGTACGCCGATGGCGTGGCCATCGGTGGCGGCCACGAGGACGTCGCGGACTGCCGCGACGTCCTCGAGTGGGCCCTGCAGTGCCGGCAGTGCCGTCTCGCTGGCCGCGCGGAGGTCCAGCAGCGATGCCTCGGCCACTGCCGACGGCGGTGGCAGTGCAGCCAGGAAGCGCGCGATATCCGGGTCCAGGCTCATGCCTGGCACGCCGGCAGCAGGAACGGCAGCAGCTGGGCCAGGAAGGCCTCGGGCGCTTCTTCCATGACGAAGTGGCCGCAGTCGGCAATCATCGCCCCGCGCAGGTCCCTGGCATGGGCGCGCATGGTGTCCATCGGCATGTCGGCGGTGGCGTGCTCGGCCCCGATCGCCAGGACCGGCATCGCCAGCGGGGTGAGCGCACGTTGACGGTTCTGGCGGATCGTTTCGGGAATGGCGCGGTAGTAGCCGAAGCCACCGCTGAGCCCGCCCGGTGCCGAGTACGCGCGGATGTACACCTCGCAGGCCACCGCTTCGCGGCGATGCGCCCAGCGGTCGAACATGAAGGTCAGGTACGCACGCTCGCGGCCGGCGATCAGCGCCTCGGGCAGGTCGCGTACCTGGTTGAACATGAAGTGCCACAGGAAGATGTTGTCTTCCGGTGCCACGAACACCGGCGGCGCCTCGGCCAGGCCGGGAATCACCGCTTCGGTGATCGCCAGCCGCTGCACGGCGTCGGGCTGGTCGCTGGCCAGCGCATAGGCCACCCACATGCCTACATCGTGGCCCACCACCTGGTAGCGCGCGTGGCCGAGCTGCTGCATCAGCACGTGCAGGGTGGCGGCGGTGGCGCCGGTGTCGTAGCCGTGCGCCGGCGTGTCCGAATCGCCGGTGCCAGGCGGGTCCACGGCAATCGCCTGGAACCCTTGTGCGGCGAGCGCCTGCATGATGTGCCGCCAGGCATACCAGGTCTGCGGCCAGCTGGGGATCAGCAGCACCGGCCGCCCCTGGCCGAGGATCGCGCAGTGCACGCTGCGCCCCTCGATGCGGACATGGCGGTGCACCACGCCGTCCAGCGCGGCGGAGGTGGAATGGTCGTGTACGGTCTTCATCAGTGGATCCCCAGCATGCCGTGGATCTGCGCACGGCTGACCGGGGCACCGGCGAAGTCGTCGAAGATGCGATCGGTGACCTTGATGATGTGTGCATTGATGAACGCCACGCCCTCGCGCGCGCCGTCCTCCTGGTTTTTCAGGCAGCACTCCCATTCCAGCGTGGCCCAGCCGTCGTAGTCGTACTGGGCCAGCTTGGAGAAGATGCCCTTGAAGTCCACCTGGCCGTCGCCGAGGGAGCGGAAACGTCCGGCGCGTTCGGTCCAGCCGCTGTAGCCGCCGTAGATGCCCTGGCGCCCGCTCGGATTGAATTCGGCATCCTTGATGTGGACCATGCCGATGAAATCGCGGTAGATGTCCAGGAAGCTCAGGTAGTCCAGCTGCTGCAGGACGAAGTGGCTGGGATCGAACAGGATACGGCAGCGACGGTGCATGCCCACGGCGGCATGGAAGCGCTCGAAGCTGGTGCCGTCGTGCAGGTCTTCGCTGGGATGGATCTCGTAGCAGAGGTCGATGCCGTGCGCGTCGCAGACATCCAGGATCGGCAACCAGCGCCGCGCCAGTTCCTCGAACGCGGCGTCGATGAGCCCTTCCGGCCGCTGCGGGAACGGGAACAGGTACGGCCAGGCGAAGGCGCCGGAGAAGGTGCCCATGCGGTCCAGGCCCAGCCGCTGCGAGGCTTTCGCGGCCAGTTTGAGCCGTTCCACCGCCCACGCGGTGCGTGCGGCCGGGTCGCCGTGCAGGGCGGCCGGCGCGAAGCTGTCGCAGAGCGCGTCATAGGCAGGGTGCACCGCCACCAGCTGGCCGAAGATGTGGGTGGTGAGTTCGCTGATCACCAGCCCGTGGCTGGCCAGCATCGCGATCAGGTCGTCGCAGTACTGCTGGCTGTGCGCGGCCTGTTCCACATCGAACAGACGTTCGTCCCACGCCGGAATCTGCAGGGCCTTGAAGCCCTGGCCGGCGGCCCACGCGGCGATGGAAGGCAGGTCATTGAAGGGAGCCTGATCGGCGCTGAACTGGGCCAGATGCAGGCTGGGGCCTTTAAGGGTACGCATGAAGGTGTTGCCTTATTATTTGTCTAGCGACAAAGAATAGGCCGCAGATTCGTTCCGGTCAACGCCCGGTTTGGATAGAATCGCCGCACCGCTTCAATCCGTAGTGATGCTCATGGCCGGCCGCCCCCGCGAATTCGACAAGGACCACGCCCTCAAGCAGGCGATGCTGCTGTTCTGGGAGCGCGGGTATGAGGGCACCTCGATGTCGGCGCTGGTGGAGGCGCTGGGCATCGCCTCGGCGCGTATCTATGCGGCCTTCGGCAGCAAGGAGCAGTTGTTCCGCGAGGCGGTGGCGCTTTACGAAGCGGGCGATGGCGGCTTTGCCGACCGGGCACTGCGCGAGCAGGCGGTGCGCCCGGCGATCGAGCGCATGCTGCACGATGCCGTGCTGACCTACACGCGGCGCGGCCGCGCGCAGGGCTGCCTGGTGGTGTCGGCGGCCACCAGCACGGCACCCGAGAACGAGGCGGTGATGGACTGGCTGGCCGAGCACCGCCGCCAGCGCACCGCGCAGATCATCACGCGCCTGCGGCAGGCGGCCAGCGCCGGCGAACTGCCCGACGGCAGCGACGTACAGGCGCTGGGTGACTACTACGCCACCGTACTGCACGGCATTTCCACCCAGGCACGCGATGGCGCCAGCCGCGCGCGCCTGCTGGCCGCCGTGAGCGTGGCGATGCAGGCGTTGCCGGTGCGGCCAACGGCCTGATGAACCCGGCGCGGCTCAGCGCCGCGCCGCCGCGCCGTCGCCGCGGGCCACCGCCTCCACTTCCTGCAGGCTGGCGCACGCGGTGTCACCCGGCGTGGACATGGCCAGTGCGCCATGCGCCGCGCCCAGGTCCACGGCGGCCTGTTCGCCCTTGCCGCTGATCAGGGCGTGGACCACGCCGGCCACGAATGCATCGCCGCCGCCCACCCGGTCCAACAGGTCCACCTCGCGCGTGCGCGAGAGGAACAGCCGCTCGCGGGTGCGCAGCGCACCGGCCCAGCCGTGGCGCGCGGCCGTGGCGGCATCGCGCAGGGTGAACGCCACCGCCTGCAGATTCGGGAAGCGCGTCAGCGCCCGCAGCGCGGCGGCATCGGCCGGGCCCACGTCCATCGGTGTGGTCCGCTTGCCCAGGTCGTCCAGGTCCATGCCCAGGCACGCGGCAAAGGAATACTCGTCGCCCACCAGCAGGTCGCACTCGGCGGCGATCGCGCAGTTGGCATGGCGCGCCGCGTCCGGATCGGGATGGCTTTCCCACAGGCTGGCGCGGTAGTTGAGGTCGTAGGACACTGCTACCCCGTGCCGGCGCGCGGCCCGCACGGCGGTGATCGCGGTCTGCGCGCTGTGTTCGGAGAGGGCCGCGAAGATGCCGCCGGTATGCAGCCAACGTGCGCCATCGCGACCGAACACCGTCTCCCAGTCGATCTCGTGCGGCTGCAGCTGCGCGGCAGCCGAACCCGCGCGGTCGGATACCCCCAGCGGCGCGCGCACGCCGAAGCCGCGTTCGGTGAAGTTGAGCCCCATGCGCGTGTTGCGGCCGATGCCGTCGTAATCGCGCCAGAGGATCTGGCTGGCATCCACGCCACCGGCCTGGATCAACTGCCGGGCCAATTCGCCCAGCTCGTTGCGCGGCAACGCGGTCAGGACCGCACTGCGATGGCCGAAGGTGCTGCACAGGCCGCGCGCCACGTTGTACTCGCCGCCGCCTTCCCACACGCTGAACTGGCGCGCGTTGCGCACGCGGCCTTCGCCCGGATCGAAGCGCAGCATCACCTCGCCCAGTGCCAGGGCATCCCAGCGCTGGCCGGTCGATGCCGCCACCGCGAACTGCTGCGCGCTCATCGTGCCTTGCACCCGAGCAGGCCCAGGTCGATGCCGGCAGCCATGCGCCGGTAGCCCTCGTCGTTGGGGTGCAGGTGATCGCGGGTGATGTCCTCGGGCAGGTTCTCCGGGGTGGACGGATCGCGCAGGACCGCATCGAAGTCGATCAGCGCGTCGTAGCCGCTGCGGCCGCCGCGCATCCAGGTGTTGAGCGTGGTGCGGGTCGCCGCCGACAGCGGTTCGTAGCGGTCCGAGCCGCCGAACGGGGTGATGGTGGCGGCGATCGCGCCGATGCCGTTGCCGTGCAGGCGCTCGGCGATCTGGCGGTAGCCCAGCACCATGTCCTCGGCGTTGCGGCCGGCCTTGGGCGGGGTGCCGCCATCGTGGCGGATGTCGTTGATGCCTTCGAACACGATCACCTTGCTCACGTTGGGCAGGGCGATCACATCGCGGTCCAGCCGCGCCAGCGCGCTGTGGCTGCGGCCGTGGTCCATGACCTTGTTGCCGCTGATGCCGGCGTTGACCACCACCACCTGGTCCGGGCAGGCCTGCTGCAGGCGGGTGGCCAGCAGTGCCGGCCAGTCGCCGTTGCTGCCGCGCGTGGCGGTGGCGCCTTCGGTGATCGAATCGCCCAGGGCGACCACCACCACCGGCCTGGTGGCGCGCTCGGCCAGCACCGCCGATACGACGTTCTGCCGGTAGGCCAGTTTCACCTTGTCGCCCACCTCGGCCTGGCGGCCGTCGGCGATGCGCAGCGCGGTGCGCCGCACCGCAGGCCGGGTCGGCTCGGGGAAGTACACGGTCAGCGATACATCGGCCAAGGCCGGCACCGTCATCGCGACCGGGTCACTGAGCAGCGCGGCACCCACCGGCACCACCACTGCGTTGCGACCGTTGAAGGTGACCAGTTTGGCCGGCGTGGCCGTGCCGGTACGGTGCGCGGTGACCCCGCCGATGGCCAGCGGCGCATCGCCGAGTTCGTTGCTGATGCGGAAGCGCAGTGCGGTGGCGGAACTGGCCAGGCGCATGTCCTGGCGTACGGTCTGGTTGGCGAACTGTACGGGTGCGTCGGGCGTACCGTCCTTTCGGTCGGGTGCCGGAGAGGCAGTCCACGCCGGCACCCAGACCTGGGCATGGGCGGGCAGCGCAGCGGCGCTGGTGGCAAGTGCAATCGACAATGCAGTGATCCAGCGCAGCATGGCGGCCCTCCCAGGCGGTCAGCGGAACGTGTCTATCAGGAGAAGTAGGTGCCGCCGTTGACGTCGACGTTGGCACCGGTGATGAAGCCGGCGGCGTCCGAGGCCAGGTACACGGCGGTATCGGCCGCTTCCTGCGGGCGACCCTGGCGGCGCAGCGGGGTGTTGCCGGCCACGGCGGTACGCACTTCCGGCTTGGTGAATTCATCGTGGAAGCGGGTGGCGATCATGCCGCAGCACAGCGCGTTGACGCGGATGCCGCGCGGGCCGAGTTCCTTGGCCATCGCACGGGTGAAGGTCATCACTGCCGCCTTGGCGGTGGCGTAGATCGACGCACCCGGGCCACCGCCATCACGGCCTGCCTGCGACGCGAAGTTCACGATCGCGCCGCCCTCGGGCATGTGCGGCACCACCGCGTGGGTGGTGAGGAAGACCGAGCTCATGTTGAGGTCCATCACCTTGTGGAAGAACGCTTCGTCGATCTCGGCCAGCGGGCGGCGCTGCACCATGCCGCCGGCAACGTTGACCAGCACGTCGATGCGCTCGCCGAACGCGGCCTGGGTGGCCGCGACCATGCCGGCAACGGCGGCGGCGTCGGTAACGTCGGCGCGGTGCACGATCGCGGTGCCGCCAGCGGCCTGGATCTGCGCCAGGGTGTCCTGCGCGCTGGCTTCGTCGTTGGCGTAGTTGATGCAGACCTTGGCGCCGGCAGCGGCCAGCTTGAGCGAGATCTCGCGGCCGATGTCGCGGCCGCCACCGGTGACGATGGCCACCTTGTCGTTGAATTGGGTCATGGAAAAGCTCCAGTAGTGCGTTGGGGGAAAAGGAAGGGGTGGGGCTCAGCGCGGCGTGGCCGGCCCATCGAGTTTTTCGACGCGGCCGGTGACCAGCCACAGCGCCAGCAGCGAGGCCGGCACCAGCGCCGCCACCAGGATGAAAATGGGGGCATAGGACTGGTGGGTCATGGCCGGTACCAGCCAGGTGGTGATCAGCGTGCCGGCCACCGCGGCCATGCCGCCCAGGCCGGCCACCGAGCCGACGGACTTGCCGCTGAAGATGTCGCCCGGCAGGGTCTGGATGTTGCCGATGGCGATCTGGAAGCCGAACAGCACGAAGGCGATGGTCACCACGGCCCACACCGGGTCGGTGGCGAGCACGGCGCCGAGCAGCGCCGGGGCCATGATCGCGCCCCCCAGGGTGATGACCACTTTGCGCGCCTTGTCCACGCCCCAGCCGGCGCCGATCAGGCGGCCGGACAACCAGCCGCCACCCAGGCTGCCGATCATCGCGCCCACATAGGGCACCCAGGCGAAGATGCCGATCTGCTTGATGTCGAAGCCGAAGGTGTCGGCCAGGTAGATCGGCAGCCACGATACGAACAGCCACCAGATCGGGTCCAGGAAGAACCGCGAGATCAGGATGCCCCAGGTCTGCCGATGGCCCAGCAGCTGGCGCACGTTGGGCACGTACTCCGCCTTGGGCACGGCCGGCGTTTCGGTGGGGGCATCCAGGATCAGCGCACGCTCGGCCGCGCTCACCCACGGGTGCTTGTCGGGGCCGGCGCGGTAGATGATCAGCCAGGGCAGCAGCCACACAAAGCCGATCGCGCCGATCAGGATGAAGGTGCCGCGCCAGCCCAGCCACAGGAACAGCACGGCAATCAGCGGTGCCGACACGATTGCGCCGATCGACGCGCCGGCATTGAACACGCCCTGCGCCAGCGCCCGCTCACGTGCCGGGAACCACTCTGCGTTGGCTTTCACCGCACCCGGCCATGCGCCGGCTTCGCTGATGCCGAGCAGGGCGCGGACCAGGCTGAAGGACAGGATCGAATGGGTCACCGAATGCAGGGCGATGGAGATCGACCACACCGCGATCGACAGGGCGAAGCCCAGCCGGGTACCGATGATGTCGAACAGCCGCCCGAACACGAACTGCCCGGCCGCGTAGAACAGCATGAACACGGTGACCAGCAGCGCGTAGTCTTCCTTGGTCGCGCCGACGTCCTTGGAGATCTGCGGCCACATCACGGCCAGGGCATTGCGGTCGATGTAGTTGATCACCGTGGCCACGGCGATCAAACCCACGATCAGCCAGCGGACGTAGGTACGGGCCTGCGTGGTGACCTTCATTTGCTGTCCTTGCCGGTAGCGGTGCCGGTGTCGAAGCGCTTCCAGCCGCCCTCCCAGCGCCAGCGCTGTCCGTCGCCGCTGACCTCATGGCTGCCGGCCTTGCCCGGTTCGTCGGCGATGCCCAGCGCGATGCGCTGGCCGCCGGCCAGGTCGAGCACCAGCACGTCGGCATCCTTGCCGCGGTAGTGGGCGATACGGTCGATGCGGCTGTTGGCGCCGCGCACGGTTTCGGCGGTGCCGTCGTACCTGCCGTGCGGTTCCAGCACGCCGTAGAAGGTGGTGGCGGCCTGGCCGTCCACGCGCTGCAGCAGCATCGGTTCGCGGCGCAGGTTGAACGCGGGGTCGTTGGCGCCGCTCTCGCCGATCAGCGCACGCGAGGGCGCGGTGCTGGCGAAGCGGTAGGTGTAGAAGCGGCCGCCAAGCAGCCAGGTGAGGCTGCGCGCCTCGCTCGTGGGCTCGCTGGCCGCATCGATCCAAACATGCTGGTAACCGTTGGCCTTGCCCAGCACCGGCCGCGCCGTCACTGCGGACTGGGTCTTGAACCCGACCTCCATGATGTGGCCATTGAAATGCAGCGGCAGGTCGTAGCGTGCCGCCTTGCTGCCGGTGACACGCAGCAGGTCCAGCACCACCGGTTCGCCCAGTGCCGGGTGCGACAGCAGCGCTTGTGTGCGGGTGAAGGCGACGCCGTCGTAGGCACCCACCATGCGCGCCGAGGCGATCTGCGTATCGTGGCCGGTGGCGAACAGCAGCGGCGTCGGTGCCAGCGCCTGGCCCTTCTTCCAGTCGCCGCCGAAATGGCTCTGCTCGTTCACCACCAGCGTGTTGTGGGCGATGGTCTGGCGTGCCCAACTGGTGTTCTCCGGCAGGTAGATGCCGCCGGACTTGGCCTCGATGTTGAGGAAGCGCGCCGCGCCGTAATCGGTGACCACGCGCTGGCCGTTGTCGTAGAACAGCCAGTTGAGCTTGTCGAAGTGGCCGTGGCCCATGCCCTGCTTGGTGTTCTTCATCACCAGCGCCTGGCCATCGGCACCGCCCATGCGCAGGATCGCCAGCGCGCCTTCAGTACCCTCCGGTCCGTCGCGCAGCAGGGTGGGGACGAAGTCGAACGGCGTGGCCTTGTCCTGCGCCAGCGCCTGGGCCACCTGCAGGCCCTCGGGCGAGAGCAGTACGCGCTTCTGTGCCTTGGCCACCGAGAGCAGGCGCGCATCGGCGGTCTGCGCGTAGGCGATGTCGATGCCGGCCACCAGTTCCTCGGTGTCCAGGCCCTTGTCCAGGATGGCGTCGTTGATCGGGAAGAAGTAGCCGCCGTAGCTGGTCTGCACCAGTGCATCCACCGCCTTCAGCAGCACCCCGTCGCGCCGCTTGAAAATGCCCTGCTGCGGCGCGTTGCGCTCGATGGCGTTGGCGAACAGGATGAACGGTGCGAGCGCATAGCGCTGGTAGTAGGGGCCTTCTTCGTAATAGCCGTCCGGCGAGAACAGCTGGTCCACCTGTTTGAGGAAACCGGCGCTGCCATCGCGCCGGCTGCCCTTCAGCGCCTTGTCCACGTAGCTGGGGTCGCGCAGCACGTAGCCGGTCATGCCCACCGCGGCAACTGCCCAGGTGGCGTGGTTGTGGATCTTGTCGAAGTTCTCCGGCGTACCGCTCAGGAAGTCGGCCATCGGGCGGAACACGTTGTTGTCGATGGTGGCGCGGTCGGCAGCGCTGAGGGTGTCGCGGATCGCGTCGTAGCCCTGCACCGCGCTGACCAGCCACACCGAATCGTTGAGGGTCTGCCAGAACAGCCGGCCGGGGATCTGGCCGCGTCCCTGCGGGTGCGCGCCCAGCCCGGGATAGAGCGCGGCGTAGCCCAGCAGCAGGTCGCGCGCGTAGTCGGCATAGGCCGTGTCGCCGGTCAGCCGGTACAGCGCCCCGGCAGCCTGGATGGCCTGGTAATTGCGCTTGTGCTGCTCATGGGTGTAGCCGCCGCCCTTGTCCTTGGGAGCGGGTACGTCGATGCCCGCCTTCATCATCGCGCGCACGCGCTGTTCGGCACGCTGCTGTTCCCGCGCGAACAGGGGGAAGCGCGCGCCGTCCTGGCGCATCTGTGTCCATTGGGCGGGCGTCACCAGCACCGGGGTGGTGGCATCGGCCGCCGGTTGCTGGGCGCGGGCCGGTGCGGCGTGCGCGGGGGGCAGCACCGCCGCACCAAGGGAAGCGGCCAGCAGCAGCAACAGGGGCGTGGAACGCGTCATGGCAGGGTCTCGGCAGGAGTATCGGACTGCATTGCCGCCGTGGCGGTAAGCACGTTGTTGCGCACGCGCAGGCGGGGTTCGCCCACGCGGTGGCTGAAGCGCACGCGGCCGCTGTGCGCGAACTGGTTGTCCACCAGGGTGGCCTGCTGCACGCCATGCAGGCGCAGGCTGGTGTCGTCGGCCACGCCTACGGCCTGCAGCTGGTTGCCCTGCACACGCAGGGAGGGGCCGAAGGTGCTCTCGTCGGTGCCGCCGCGATACAGGTCCAGCAGCGGCCCGCCGATGCGGGTGAAGCGCGAATCGACGATGTCCACCTGTTCGGCGTTGTAGGTGCCCAGGTCATCGGTTTCGGCGGCGGCGGCGATCACGCTGCCGCTGATGTCGTCCACCGTGGTGTTGCTGATGCCGATGCGCGCGGCGAGGCTGCCTTTGCCGGCATTGACCACATCGAACGCCTTGTTGGCGGTGAGCCCGTGGATGCGGCTGTCCTCGATCAGCAGGGTGTAGTTGAACGCCTGGCTGCCCGGGGCGATGCGGACCACCGCATTGCCGGCGGTGTCCGGGGCGAGTGCGCCGTCGATGTCCAGTCGCGACAACTTCAGCGAGCCACCGGCACGGATCTCGAACAGGGAGGGGCGGGTGAACTGCAGGCGCGCCTGGCCGCGCGCCGGTCCAATCACGCTCAGCGGGTGGTTCACGCCCAGCACCTGGTCCACCCGGTACTGGCCGCGCTGCAGCTGCAGGCGGTCGCCCGGTGCGCTGGCCGCGATGGCGCGGGTGAGGGTGTCCTCGCCCGGCGCCACCTGGCGCAGGCTGCCGCTGCCCAGTGCGGTGGTGTCCAGCGCCTTCGGGTACCACGCCACCCCGACCTGGTCGCGGGCGATCGGTGCCAGGTCGCGCGGTGCACCGGCAGCGATGGGGTCCACCGGGTACTGCAGGCCGTTGGGCGCGCGCTGCAGGGTCACGTTGGCCGCGCTCACCCCGCCCGGGAAGCCGTCCGAAACGGCGGGGCTCTGCACGTTGGCGCTGAAGGCGATGCCCGACAGGTCGCCCTGGCTGCGCAGCAGGGTCTGCTTGCCGTCTCCGATGAACAGGTTGGCCGTCATGCGGCTGTTGACCGGCATCGCGTTGCGCTCGTCATCCAGCCCGGCACCCAGGAACAGCTGGCGCACGTTGATGAAACTGTTGCGCTCGATCACCGCATCGGCCACCTGCTCGTAGCGGTTCAGCGGCGCGTCGCGGGTGCCGGCCATCACTGCCAGCGCGGCGGCGAAGTTGTCGCCGGCCAGGTTTTCGAAATAGTTGTCGCGCACGATCTGGCCGCGGTTGATCACCCGCACGCCGCCGGTATGCGCCTTGTTGTTGCCCAGGAACACATTGCGCTCCACCACGTTGCCGTGGCCGTGGCGCAGCACCATCGAGCCGCGCGACGCGAAGAACACGTTGCCGCGGTACAGGTTGCCGCCGGACTTGTTGGAGACGATCTCCACCTCGCCGTCGCAGTGGTCGAACCAGTTGTTCTCCACCACCGTGTGCGAATCGGACTGCGAATCGTGGCTGGTGCCCACGCGCAGGGTTTCCCCGCCGTTGCTGCCCAGGTTGGGGCGCGGGCCGAACCAGTTGTGGTCGATGCGGTGGCGGTTGTCGAGGCCGCTGGTGGCGTTGCGCACCACCACGAGGGTGGTGCCGGCATTGGTCTTGCCCACCAGCTGGTTGTGGTCGAAGCGGTTGTGCTGGCCGTACATCCCCACCCAGTTGTCCGACTGCTGACGGTCCGGCTTGTTGTAGCGGTCGATCACCACCCCGGTCACCCGGCTGTGGTTGGCCCACTCCTTCGACGAGGCGCGGAAGGAGACCACCTCGCCACCCGGCGCCCAGCCATCGCGGAACACCAGGTTGGACACCTCCAGGTACGCGCCGGCAAGCCGGAGCTGCGACTGGCCGCTGAGGATCACCTGGCCCGGCGTCTGTGCCGTCAATCTAATTGGTTGACCAATTTTGCCGGTTCCGCGCAGCAACAGGTCAATATCACGCCAGACGCCGTTGGCCAGGATCACGGTATCACCCGGCTGCAGCCGGCCGGCCACCTGCGCATAGCCGGCGGCGTCGTGGACCAGATGATCTGCCGCGACCGCTGGCAGGGCGCCGAGCAGCAGGCCTGTGGCCAATGTCGCCGCAAGCGGGCGCAGCGCCCGTGGCGCATGCGAATGGTGCAAAGTCACAGGCTTACCCTCCCAGATCAACCGTGGCGTCCAACGCGAGTCCGGATCGTAACAGGTCTCGCGTGGCGCACGTCAACCACAATTGCATACCACTTTAGGTGCATGTGGTTGGCCTGTTGCGCATATTTCTGCTGCATCCGCACATTAAATGTCGCCAAAGTGGTCTGGGTGGATCACAGGGGTAGACTTTAGTACCAATTCATTGACATTGGTCCAGCAACCGTGAATTGTCCGGATCGAATCCGTGTAGTCGGACGATCCATCCTGGGAGGGAGATCACGATGTTGCATGACCGCCGTACGGCCTCGCCACGAGGCCTTCGCCACACCGCGCTGCATGGCGCACTGCTCTACGCCCTGTGCGCCACCGCGGCCCTGCCGCTGGCCCGCGCACAGGATGCCGATGCCCCGGCGACCCCGCCGGCGCAGGCCACCACCCTGGACCAGGTCCAGGTGACGGGCATCCGCGGCACGATCCAGACCTCGATCGACAAGAAGCGCGAGGAGACCGTGGTCTCCGATGTGCTGGCGGCCGAGGACATCGGCGACCTGCCCGCGCTGTCGATCGGTGAGGCCATCGAAACCATCACCGGCGCCTCCACGCACCGCGAGAAGGGCGGCGCGTCGGAAATTTCGATCCGCGGGCTGGGGCCGTTCCTCGGCTCGTCCACCTTCAATGGCCGCGAGGCGACCAACGGCAGCGGCGACCGCTCGGTGAACTTCAACCAGTTCCCGTCCGAACTGATCAACACCGTGGCCATCTACAAGACCCAGCGCGCCGACTTCGTCGAAGGCGGCGTGGCCGGTACGGTCAACATGGAAACGGTCAAACCGCTGGAGTACGGCAAGCGCACCTTCCAGGTGGATGGCCGCGGCACATGGCAGGAGTACGACGACCGGCTCAAGGACAAGGACGGTGTGGGCTGGCGCGGCACGGCCAGCTACATCGACCAGTTCGACATGGGCGCAGCGGGCAAGCTCGGCGTGTCCATCGGCGTGCAGGCGCTGGAAGGCAGCAACCCGGAAGAAATGCTCTCCAGCAGTTCCACCTGGGTGGCCTGCGATGGCCGCGAAGTGGTGGGCGCTACCCGCAACTGCACCCAGGTCAACGGCAACCAGGTGGCCAACGGCGTGCCGTACTACCTGGTGCCCGGCAGCCGCATCTACCGCCAGTTCATCGAGCACGACAAGCGCGACTCGCAGTTCGCCGCGCTGCAGTGGCGGCCCAACGATGCGGTCGAGGTGAACCTGGACTACCAGTTCTCCAAGCGCGACTACACCGAAGACCGCTCGGACCTGTCGCTGTCCTCGATGATGCGCAACCTCAACAACCGCGTGGTCAGTGACGACGGCGCGCTGCTGCACCACACCGGCAGCACCACGGTCGATTCCACCGGCAACTTCCTGGAGCGCAAAGAGGAGTACACCGGCGGCGGCCTCAACGTGATCTTCCGGCCGACCCCGGCGTGGACGCTCTCCACCGACCTGTCCTACTCCAACACGCGCCGCGACCAGATCGAACGCTCCACCCGCCTGCGCGCCGGCCGCACCGACGTCAACGGCAAGCCGGTGGGTGGCATCAAGAACACGCGTTATGTGGACTACACCTACGACTACAGCGGCGATGTGCCGAGCATCACCCTGGACCCGGCGTTCGATGTGAACAACCCGGACAACTTCACCGACTCGGCCCTGGTGCGCCGCCGCCAGCAGCATCGCGAACACACCATCCGCGCCGGCCGCTTCGATGCCGCGTTCACCCCGGAAAGCGGCTTCTTCACCGCGATCAAGGGTGGCCTGCGCCGCTCCGAGGCGACCTACACCGACTACACCGACACGGTGGACGTGACCACCACCAATGTCGCCGCGATCCGCGCCGCGAACCTCGCCTGCCGCCAGGACTTCCCGCAGGACGACTTCCTGGCCAATGCCAGCGGCAACACCATCGACCGCTGGGCCAGCTTCGACAGCCGCTGCCTGTTCAAGGCCTTCACCGGCCAGGACGACACCGGCCTGAGCGCCGACCTGCGCAACCCGGCCAACAACGATGTGACCGAGAAAACCAGCGCGCTGTACCTGATGGGCGACTACAGCGCCGAGTGGTTCGGCCTGCCGGTCACCGGCAACATCGGCGTGCGCGGGGTGCGTACCGAGGTGCGTTCGGTGGGACTGCGCAGCGGCCTGGACGTGGTCAACAACCCCGATGGCACCGTGACCCTGCAGCCCACCGGCGATTTCACCTCGCAGGTGCTCAAGTCCAGCAATACCGAGTGGCTGCCCAGCTTCAATGCCGCCTTCGAACTGCACCCGGACCTGCTGCTGCGCGTGGGTGCCTACCGGGCGATGTCGCGCCCGGACCTGGCCGCCGAAGGCTTCGGCCGCACGTTCAACCTGGGCGAAGTGGACGCCGAATTCAGCAGCGTCGCCGACGCGCTGCGCAGCATCACCGCCACCGGCAACCCGCGCGCCACGCCGCTGATGTCGTGGAATGCCGACGTGTCGCTGGAGTGGTACGCCAATGCGGACACGATGGTGTCCACGGCGGTGTACTACAAGCAGTTCAACGGCGGCTCGATGCCGGTGATCGTCGATGAGACCTTCGACATCGACGGCCAGCGCGTGACCGTGCCGGTGGAACAGCTGGCCACCAGCGACCAGAAGAGCGATCTGTTCGGCGTGGAGTTCACCGCCTCGCACAGCTTCTCCTACCTGCCGGGCATCTTCTCCGGGCTGGGTGTGAAGGCCAGCTACAACTATGCCGATTCCAACTTCAGGACCGAAGACCTGCGACTGGGCGAGTCCACCAACCCCGCCACCGGGGTGGTCACCCCGGGTATCGTCGAGCCGGCCAACATCTTCGGCCTGTCCAGGCATGTGGCGTCGGCGCAGGTTTACTGGGGTCTGGGCAAGCTGGATCTGCAGGCGATCTACAAGTACCGCTCGGACTACTACCAGCAGTTCGTCGGCGACCCGTCGCAGAACCGCTACGTGCGGGACAATGGCGCGCTGGACTTCCGCGCCACCTACAAGGTGAACAAGCACCTGTCGGTATCGCTGTCGGCCAGCAACCTCACCGACGAGCCGCGGGTGTCGGATATGCCCATCCTCGGCAGCTTCCGCGAGTACACCACCTACGGGCGGCGCTATTATCTGGGGGTGCGCTACCGCTTCTGAGGTCAGTGGCGCGGTTCCAGGACCGCGCCGCTCTCTGAGGGCGCGGCCCGCGTGTCGGTCCCCAGCCACCTGTCAGCCAGGCCTTTGATGATGTCCGAACCCCGTCTGTACCAGTCCATTGCCGCCGAAATCGTCGCGCTGATCGAGAAAGGCGAATTCCCGCCGGGCTCGCGCCTGCCGGGCGAACGCGACCTGGCCGAACGCCTGGGCGTCAGCCGGGTGACGGTGCGCGAGGCGGAAATCGCGCTGGAAGCGCAGGGGCTGATCACCATCAAGACCGGCTCGGGCGTCTATGTGAAGGCCCGTCCGTCGCAGGCACCGGGCGCATTGCCGGATGTCTCGGCCTTCGACCTCACCGCCGCCCGCGCGGTGATCGAGGCCGAAGCGGCGGCGATGGCGGCCAGCCGCATCACCGATGAGGAACTGCAGGATCTGGCCGGCCTGATCGCCGCGATGGTCGACCCGGCTTCGGGCGAGGCCGCCGCCAGCGAGGCCGACCGGCAGTTCCACCTGTCCATCGCCCGCATCGCCGGCAACCCGGTGGTGGAGCATTGCGTGCAGTTGATCTGGCGGATGCGCAACGAGCTGCCGCGCGTCAAGCAGGTCTATGCCAACGTCTGCCACAACGACGACGACACCCGCGACGAAGAACACACCGCCATTCTCGACGCCCTGCGCCAGCGCGACCCGGCTGCGGCCCGGCTGGCCATGCGCAACCACTTCCAGCGGCTGTTCGAGTCGATGCTGGAAGCCACCGAGAACGAGGCGCTCGCCGAGATCCGGCGGCGTACCCAGCAGGATCGCGAACGCTTCATGGCCGCCACCGGGCTGTAGGCCCGGCGTCGGGCCGAGGGTCTACTCGCCCTGGTACTGCTTTTCCTCGACCAGCTGCGAGCCGGCGATGCGGTTGATCTCGTTCTTCACTTTGACGCGTTCACCATTGGTGCCGTAAACACCGCGCGCGAGCTGGATGAACACCGCATCGAAGTCCTGGGCCGCTTCCTTGTCGCGGAGCTGGTCCTGGATGTCCCACATGCGGGCATTGATCACTTTCAGCGCCGACTTCAGCGCCTCCAGGCCCGGCTGCGCGGCCAGCAGTTCCTGCCACAGCGGCAACAGCCCCTCCAGTTCCAGGCGCACGTTGGCGTTCTTGGCCGCATCGGTGATGCGCTCGGCCTTGATTTCCAGGATGGTGATCTTGTCGATCAGCTCGCCAATCGATACCGGGGTCAGGATCGCGTCCACGTGATTACTCGCAGCAGGTCGGAGCGGCCATGATACCGCGCGCCCCTCGCGCCATCCCGAAACAGAGGATTTACAGCGATTTTGCGCCGATCCGGCCGGTGCGCCATAGCGGCTTTACGGCCGCCCCGGGAACACTGCACGCCTCGACGGCGCCGCCGTCCCTGGAGTGGAAACGTGGTGGTTGAACAAGTGAAAGGGCGCCTGGTGCGCTGCTGCAGCGGCCTGCTGGTGGGCCTGGCGATGAGTGGTGCGGCGGCGGCCGCAGTGGAGGGCAACGCCAGCCTGACCTCCGATTACGTCTGGCGCGGCAGTTCGCAGAGCGATGGCGATCCGGCGGCGCAGGCCGGCGTGAAGCTGACCAGTTCGCGCGGCTGGTATGCCTCGGCCTGGGGCTCGGGCGTGTCGTTCCAGCCCGACAACGGTGCACGCAGCGAATTCGATCTGGTGGCCGGGTGGAGCGGTGCCGTGGCCGACGACTGGGCGGTGGACGTCAACCTGACCCGCTACCTGTACCCGTCGGCCAACGTGGACCTGGACTGGACCGAGCTCAACGGCACGCTGACCTGGCAGCAGCGCTACTGGCTGCAGGTGGGCGTATCGGACAACGCATTGGCCGGCGGCCACGGGGGCACGTATGCCCAGCTCGGCGCACGCCTGCCGCTGGGCGAGGCGTGGCGGCTTGAAGGTGCCATCGGCCACTATTGGCTCGACAGCGCACAGAGCGATGACTACCTGCATGGCCAGCTCAGCGCCGTCTGGCGCGTCCACGGCCCGTGGGAGCTGCGCCTGACCGCGCACGACACCGACCGCGCCGCCCAACGCCTGTTCCCCGGCAACGCCGGCTCCCGCGTCGAGTTCGCGCTGCAGACCACCTTCTGACACCAACAGGCAGCGCCGACCGTGGGTCGGCTGCTGCCCTCGGGTGCTACCCGCGCCCGCGGGCCATCGCCCATACCGCCATCGCCATCGCCGCCACACCGGCGCCGGTCACGCACACGCCGGTCCACCCGTATGCGCCGTATACCTGCGCCGACACCAGCGAGCCCACCGAACCGCCGATGAAGTACCCGGTCATGTAGCCCGCGTTGAGCCGGTTGCGCGCCTCCGGGCGCAACGCGAACACCACGTTCTGGTTGCTCACGTGCAGCAGTTGCGCCGCCAGGTCCAGCAGCAGCACGCCCACCACCAGCGCCACCAGCGACTGCGTCGAGAAGCCCAGCGGCAGCCACGACGCGGCCAGCAGCACCAGCGCCAGCGTCGTCGCCAGGGCCGCCTTGCCACGGTCGGCCATCCGGCCTGCCACGCCTGCCGCCAACGTACCCGCCGCGCCCACCAGGCCGAACAGCCCGATCGTCGCATCGCTGTAGTGGTACGGCGCACCCGCCAGCAGGAAGGCCAGTGGTGTCCAGAACATCGCGAACATCGCAAAGCTCAGCGCGCCGAGCAGTGTGCGCAGGCGGAACACCGGCTCCTCCACGAACAGCGTGCCGATCGAGCGCAGCAGCGCGCCATAGCCCAGGCCCGCGTGCTGATGGAAGCGCGGCAGCACGCGATACAGCACCCACGTGGTGAGCACCAGCGTGCCCGCCGCCATCCAGTACACCCAGCGCCAGTCGCCCAGCGACGACAGTGCGCCGGCCACCGTGCGTGCCAGCAGGATGCCCAGCAGCAGCCCGCTCATCACCGTGCCCACCACCCGGCCACGCTCTTCCGGCCGCGCCAGCGTTGCCGCGAACGGGACCAGCACCTGCGCCACCACCGAGAACAGGCCGGTGATCGCCGTACCCACCACCAGCCAGACAAACGTATGGCTCACTGCGCTCACCACCAGCCCGGCCGCCGACAACAGCGACATCACCACGATCAACCGCCGCCGCTCGAACATGTCGCCCAGCGGCACCAGCAGCACCACGCCCAGGCCATAGCTCAACTGCGCGGCCGTCACCAGCATCCCGGCGCGCCCGAACGACACCCCGAACTCACTGGCGATGGTGTGCAGCAGTGGCTGGGCGTAGTAGTTGCTGGCCACCGCCACGCCCGTGGCAAAGGCCATCAGCAGCACCTGCCAGCGGCTCAGGGGGGTGTGGACATCGGCGGTCATGCGGCTTCCAGACTTCAGGGGGACGCCAGTGTCCGCCTCCCTGCGTGATGATGGAAATGAATAGTTATCATCCAACGCATCTGAAAATGAGATGGGTAGTGGAGATGCCGGCGTGAACCTCAAACAGCTCGAATTCTGCGTGGCCCTGGCCGAAGAGCGCAGCTTCACCCGGGCCGCCGCGCGTTGCCATGTGGTGCAGTCCGCCCTCAGCCACCAGATCGCGCACCTCGAAGAAGAGCTGCAGGCGACCCTGTTCGAACGCCTGCCGCGCCAGGTACGGGTCACCCCGGCCGGTGAGGTCCTGCTCACTCACGCGCGCCAGGTGCTCGACGCGCTGCGCCATTTGCGCGAAGACGTCGCGGCCGTGGCGGGCCAGGTGCGCGGCACGCTCACCATCGGCCAGATCACCTCGCTCACCGCCGTGGACCTGGTCGCCTGCCTCGCGGCCTTCCACACGCGCTACCCGCAGGTGGAATTCCGTCTGCGCATGGACAGGAGCGAAGTGCTGATGGACGACGTACGCGAGCGTCGCGTGGATGTCGCCCTGGTCGGCCTGTCGCCGGGCACCGCCATCGACGGCGCCTGCCATCGCCTGCTGGCCGAGGAATCGATGGTGGCCGTGCTGCCGCCCGCGCACCCGCTGGCCAACCGCAGACGGCTGTCGCTGGCCGCGCTGGCCGAGCTGCCGCTGGTGGATTTCCAGTACGGCAGCGGCGCGCGCCGGCAGACCGACGAAGCCTTTGCCGCGGCCGGGTTGCCACACCGGGTGCCGTTCGAGATCAACCACATGTCGCTGATCGAGCGCTTCGTGCAGCAGGGCCTGGCGGTGGGCATCGTGCCCGCGCAGATCGCCGCCGGCTTTACCGGCGTGGCCTGTGTCGCCATCCAGGATGCGCCGGTGCGGCGCGTGCATGCGGTGTGGTCGAAACTGCCCACACCGGCGGCGCGGGCGTTCATGGACGAACTGCTGCAGCACGTGGCGCCGCAGGCGGAGCCACGTACCGGCGTGGGGCTCAGGCGCCGCGCACGCGCAGGGTCAGGCCCTTGAGGAAGTTGCGCAGCAGCTGGTCGCCGCAGGCACGGTAGTTCTTGTGGTCCGGCTGGCGGAACAGCGCCGACAGCTCCGGCTTGGACACCGGGAAACCGGCCTGCTGGAAGATCTCGTGCATGTCCACGTCCTTCAGCTGGAAGGCCACGCGCAGCTTCTTCAGCACCAGGTTGTTGGTGATGCGCTTTTCCACGGGGCGCAGCGGCTGGCTCTCGTCGCGGCCACGGAAGTGCACGATCAGTCCGTCCAGGAAGTGCGCCAGTGTGCGGTCGTCGCAGGCCACGAAGCCTTCCTCGTCTTCCTTGCGCAGCCACCCGGCCACGTCGGCCTTGTCGACCACGAAGGCCGGATCGGCCAGGGCACAGGTGTCGACGATCATGCCGTCGCTGAGGTCGAGCATGTAGCGGATGCTGCGCAGTACATCGTTGTTGATCATGTGACGTCCAATACCGCCGGCGCGGCTGCGCGGCTGGCCGCCATTTTACCCCCTGCCGGCCTCTGTGCCCGGCGCGACCGGCGTGGCTGTCATCTGGCTGCCATGAAAGTGAAGCACAGTGCCGCCATCGAGCCCGTACAGGCAGTGGAGCAGGCAATGCGCAGGTGGCAGTCGGTGGCGGGTGTGGGGATGCTGTGGCTGGCCGGAACGGCCGCCGCCCAGGTCCCGTATGTGGCAATTGAAGCGCGCGTGGACCCGCAGGAACTGGCGCAGGTGGGGCTCAGCCCGGCTCAGCTGGAGGCCCTGAACCGCCTGCTGCGCGAGGCCGATGCCCGCACCCCGGCGGTGCCGGTGGCTGCGGCGCCGATGGCTGCCGCGGGAGGTCCGGCACCGGGTGCGATGTTCCCCGGCCTGGATGACGGGCCGATCAAGGCCAAGGTCACCGGCCAGGTGGATGGCTGGGCGCCCGGTACCGTGTTCACCCTGGACAACGGCCAGCAGTGGCAGGTGCTCAAGGGCGAGATCACACTCAAGGCCAGTCGCAGCAACCCCGACATCGTGGTGGTACCTGGCATCGCCGGGCGCTGGTTCCTGCAGGTGGATGAAGACCTGCCCAAGGCGCGCGTGTTCCGCATCCGCTGATCGGTGCGAAAATGCAGGGGATTCCCACGGAGTACCCCGATGACCCGTACCGCTCTGATTACCGGCGCCACCTCCGGCTTTGGCGCTGCCACCGTCCATCGCTTCGCCCAGGCCGGTTGGCGCGTCATCGCCACCGGGCGACGTGCCGAACGGCTGCAGCCGCTGGTTGACGCCTATGGTGCCGAGCGCGTACATGCCGCCGTCTTCGACGTGCGCGACACCGCCGCGATGGAGGCCGCGCTGGCCGCCCTGCCGGCGGACTTCGCCGCCATCGACCTGCTGGTCAACAATGCCGGCCTGGCCCAGGGCACCGCTCCGGCACAGAGCGCCTCGCTGGACGACTGGCGCACCATGATCGACACCAATGTCACCGCCCTGGTCACCCTGACCCACCGCCTGCTGCCGCAGCTGGTGGCGCGCAAGGGCGCGATCATCAACATCAGCTCGGTGGCGGGGGTGTATCCGTACCCCGGCGGCAATGCCTACGGCGGCACCAAGGCGTTCGTCAGCCAGTTCTCGCTGGGTCTGCGTTCGGACCTGCACGGCACCGGCGTGCGTGTGACCACCATCGAACCGGGCATGGCCGAAACCGAGTTCACCCTGGTGCGCACCCACGGCAACCAGGCCGCCTCGGACACGCTCTACACCGGGGCAAACCCCATGACCGCCGACGATATCGCCGAGCAGATCCTGTGGGTTGCCAACCTCCCGGCACACCTCAACATCAACCGCCTCGAGGTGATGCCGGTCAGCCAGTCGTTCGCCGGCTTCCAGGTCGCGCGCGACTGAGGATGCCAGGGCACCTGCGCGCTCCTCCGGGAGAGCCGACCAACGGTCGGCTCTACCCGTGGCGGGCTGGCGTCATGCTGCCGTCCACACCGCCAGCTCGTAGCCGTCCGGGTCGCGGAAATGGAAGCGTCGCCCGCCGGGGAAGGCGAATACCGGTTTGCTGATGATGGCGCCGGCCGCTTCCAGGCGCTGCTGGGTGGCTGCCAGATCGTCGGCGTACAGAATCACCAGCGGGCCACCGGGCACCACCGGCTCGCCGGTGGTGAAACCACCGCACAGGCGCCCATCGTTGAACTCGGTGTAGGCCGGGCCGTAGTCGGTGAATGTCCAGCCGAATACGGTGCCGTAAAACGCCTTGCTGCGGGCGATATCGCCGACGTTGAATTCGATGTTGTCGATGCGGCGGTCGTTGCCGTGTGTATTACTCATGGAGGGTCTCGTGGTGAAGGAAGGTCCAGCATCGCCGGTCGCAGCGTAGCGGTATTGAACAAAACGGCCAGTCAGTCACGCCACCGGGCGCAGAGCGCGGCCGCCCCGATCCCGGTCAGGGCGCGTACCTCCCGGCTCAAGTGCGACTGGTCGGCGTAGCCGCCCTCCAGCGCCAGCATCGCCAGTCCATCGCGTGGTCGCGCGCGTGCCAGGGCCAGCAGCCGCTGCAGGCGCAGGATGCGTTCCAGCATCTTCGGCCCATAGCCGAACTGCGCGTGGCACAGACGGCGCAGGCTGCGCGTGCTCAGCTGCAGCGTCGTCGCCAAGGCGGACAGATCCGTGCCACCGCCCCGCACCTGCGCGAATACCGCCGCCGCCGTTGGATGGGGAGCGCGCGCGCTGCGCGGCAGCAGCGCCAGTTCCCGTGCAAACAGGGGCTGGCGGGCGTCGGCGTCGCCGACCGCATTCAACCGCGTCGCCATCCGCCGTGCCCGTACGCCCAGCACGGCATCCAGTTCCACCGCCGTTCCCACGATCTCCGACAACGGCAGCCCCAGCCAGGCACATGCGGCGCCCGGCCGGAAGCGTGCGCCCAGCACCTGCGCACCGGGCGTCAGCTGCGGGTGGGCGGTCACCACATCCGGCCCCACCACGTACAGCCGGCCATCGCGCCACAGCACGTCCACGCAGCCGTCGGGCAGCACCGCCACGTCACCGCCGTGATCCACCGGCAGATCGCTGCGCCACAGTTGGCCGAAGTCGCCCTGCAGCCCGGCCGGCGGCGTCCATTCACGGTAGCGGCCAGTGGCGCCGGCAATGCCGGGAGGGTCAGCAGGGTCAGAAGTAAATGGCATGTGCCGACGATAGCGCAGCGGCGCGTGCGGGCCATCGTTCGCCTCGCACAAAAAGAAACGCCGACCTGCGGCCGGCGTTTCGAATGCCCGTGGGAACACCCGCGCGCGGTTACTGCGCCTTGATCGCCATCGCCTGCAGCCCGGTGCCATCCAGCTTCTGCTTGGCCTCGGCCAACTCGCCGGCGCTGCCATACGGCCCCATGCGCACGCGATAGACGGTTTTGCCGTTGATCTGCGCCGATTCCACGCGTGCCGCCAATCCGATCATCGCCAGCTTGGCCTTCGTCGCCTCGGCATCGCCGGAGGCCCCGAACGCGCCCGCCTGCAGGATGTAGCGCACGTTGCTGTTGGCCGGTTCGGCGGCGGCCGTCGCCGGGGCGGTGGCCGTCGGTTTCGGTGCGGCCGGGGTCGTGCTTGCCACTGGCGCGGGCGCGGTGGCCGGCGCGGTGCTGGCCGCCGGACGCTCGCTGACCGGCGCCGGCAGCGGGGCCGGGCTGGTCGTGGCCGGTGCGGTGGTGGCCACGGCAGCCGCTGCAGGAGACGCCGTCGTGGTCGCCGGCGCAGCCGGCACCGGACGGCCTTCCAGCGCCGCCTGTGCGCGCTGCGCTTCAGCTTTCGCGCGGCGCTGGTCTTCGGCGCGCGCGCTGGCAGCCAGCTCCGCATCGGACATTTCCACTTCCTTGCCGGGTAGCAGGGTGTAGAAGTCGTACTGCGTGGCCGGCGGCTTGGCCGGTTCCGCAGGCTTGGCCGCACCCGGCTTGGGCAGTTCGCTGCCCACGTCGGTCTCGGCATCGCTCACCGGCGCCGGCTGCGCCGCCGGGTTGGGCTGCGGGCCCACCCGCAGGAAGCCGTCGCCGTCGCTCTTGAACAGGTTCGGTGCCGCCAGGAACACCACGGCCGCAATCGCCACACCGGCGACCAGCCACACCCATCCCGGCGTGCCCTGATTGCTGTTGCGTCGTGCCTGGCTCTTGCCGCGTCGTGCTGCCATTTACTGCTTCTCCACTGCTTACATTTTTTCCGGGGCGGAAACGCCCAGGATGTTCAGGCCATTGGCCAGGACCTGGCGCGCGGCGCAGGCCAGCGTCAGCTTGGCATTGCGCTCGGCATCGTCGGCTACCAATACCTGCGTGCCGTGATACCACGTGTGGAACGCGTGCGCCAATTCACGCAGATACTGCGCGATCAAGTGCGGTTCCAGTGCCAGACCGGCCGCTTCCACCACTTCCGCGAAGCGCGACATTTCGATCATCAGCCACAGCGACGCGTCGTCGTTGAGCGTGGTCAGCCCGGCCAGTCCCTCGCTCGCCGTGTAGGCCAGACCCTTTTCCTGCGCCTGGCGCAGCAGGCTGCAGACGCGGGCATGCGCGTACTGCACATAGAACACCGGGTTGTCGTTGCTCTGCTGGCGCGCCAGGTCGATATCGAAGGTCAGCTGCGAATCGGGCTTGCGCGCGATCAGGAACCAGCGGGTCGCGTCGCGCCCGGCTTCCTCGATCAGGTCGCGCAGGGTCAGGTAGCTGCCGGCACGCTTGGACAGTTT
The DNA here is from genome assembly GCF_009467805.1 of Stenotrophomonas nematodicola. Classification (GTDB taxonomy): domain Bacteria; phylum Pseudomonadota; class Gammaproteobacteria; order Xanthomonadales; family Xanthomonadaceae; genus Stenotrophomonas; species Stenotrophomonas nematodicola. Next base: position 23,725 of record NZ_WIAY01000008.1, on the reverse strand, counting down.
CACTTCCTCGCCGCCGCGCATCACCGTCACCATCTGGTGCAGCACGTACTCCGGCCAGCCCTTGGGAATGCCCACGTCCAGCGCCTGCAGGCCCGCGCGCACGCGCGCCAGCGAACCGTGGTGGTCTGCGCCCAGCTCGGTGATCGCGCGCTCGTAGCCGCGCTGCCACTTGCTCAGGTGGTAGGCCACGTCCGGCAGGAAGTAGGTGTAGGTGCCGTCGGACTTGCGCATCACGCGGTCCTTGTCGTCACCGAAGTCGGTGGAGCGAAGCCACAGCGCGCCGCCTTCCTCATACGTGTGTCCGGCGGCATTGAGCCGGGCCACGGTCTCTTCGACCTTGCCATCCTTGTACAGCGAGCTTTCCAGGAAGTAGATGTCGAAATCCACCCCGAACGCGGCCAGGTCCTGGTTCTGCTCGTTGCGCAGGTAGGCCACCGCGAAGCGGCGGATCGCGTCCAGGTTGTCCGGGTCGCGCTCGCCCACCACCGAATGGCCTTCCAGCTCCACCGTGGCGCCGGCCAGATAGGCCTTGGCCACGTCTTCGATGTAGTCGCCGCGGTAGCCCGCTTCCGGCCAGCCGGCGTCATCGGGCTTCAGCCCCTTGGCGCGGGCCTGGGTCGACAGCGCCAAGTTCTCGATCTGCACACCGGCGTCGTTGTAGTAGAACTCGCGCTTGGCGTTCCAGCCGTTCACTTCCAGCAGGCGGGCCAGGCAGTCGCCGATCGCCGCCGCGCGGCCGTGGCCCACATGCAGCGGGCCGGTCGGGTTGGCCGAGACGTATTCCACGCCCACGGTGCGGCCGTTGCCGCTCAGGTTGTGGCCGTAATCGGCCCCTTCCTTCAGCACGCTGGCCGCTTCGCGCTGGTAGGCGCTGGGGGCGAGGTGGAAATTGATGAAGCCCGGGCCGGCGATCTCAACGCGCAGCACATCGGCGCTCTGGGGCAGCGCATCGAGCAGCGCCTGGGCCAGGGCGCGCGGATTGCTGCGCGCCGGCTTGGCCAGCAGCATCGCGGCATTGGTGGCGAAATCGCCGTGCTCACGGGTCTTCGGGCGTTCCACCACGAATTCCGGGGTCAGGGTATCGGGCGGCAGAGTGCCGTTGGCGCGCAAGGCTTCGATGCCTTGGCTGATCAGGGCGCGGAGGAGATTTTTCACAAGGCCTGCTTTGAGACTGGAGCGGCGGAATCGGTAATTTTAGCCCAGAAGCCGCCCCGATCCATTGAACGGGGACAGAGCAGGGCGGGGAACGTCCCACGCAACCGGTTCGACCGCCTGGCAGGGCGGCCCCGCGCAGCGGTCCGTTCAGCTCCCCCGGCGCCGGCCCGACGTGATCCAGCCGCGCTCGGCCATCGACACCGGCGGCCCGTCCCCCACCACCACATGGTCCAGCAGCCGCACCCCCACCACGCCCAATGCCTGCTGCAGTTCGGCAGTGATGAGCTGGTCGGCCGAGGAGGGCTCGGCATGCCCGGACGGGTGGTTGTGCGCCACGATCACGGCCGCGGCGTTGTGAAGCAGGGCACGGCGGACCACTTCACGGGGGTAGACGGCTGCTGCATCGATGGTGCCGGAGAACAGCTCTTCGTACGCCACCGTCCGGTTGCGCGTGTCCAGGAACAGGACGGCGAACACTTCGTGCGGACGTGAGCGCAGCCGGTGCTGAAAGTAGCGCCCCGCCGACGCCGGGTCGCACAGACTGTCGCCCCGCTCGAGCTGGGCAAGAAGATGGCGGCTCGCCAGCTCAAGCGCGGCGATCAGTCTGCAGGCGCTGGCGGGGCCGAGGGCCGGCAGCTTCTTGAGCGTGTTGGCATCCAGGTCCATCAGGCGCCGCAAGGGGCCGTGTACGTCCAGCAGCAGACGGGCGCTCTCGACCGCGTTCGAGCCCTTCGGGCCCTTGCCGATGAACAGTGCCAGGAGCTCCGAATCCGACAGCGCCGCCGGGCCACGCGTCAGCAGCTTTTCACGGGGCCGATCCTGTTCGAGCCAATCTTTGATTGCCATGTGGGCAGTGTCCGCCCGAACACGGCGGGAGCCCATAAGCGGCGGCCCCGCGCTCGCGTAGGAAATGCCGGCAATCCGCTGCCGCAGCACTGCGTCACTGCCCGTGTACTCGCCCGCTTGGGCCCCGGTCTGTTCCATCCGCAGGCGCGCATCCCGCGCATGGCGTCCTTCATCACCGTGCGCCTTGGCCACGCGCCCCCAGCCAAGGAAGGCCAGCCAGCTGACCACCACGTCAACGTCCTTCCCTCATGACCATAAACACCCCTCTCATGCCCCTGGGGCATGAGCCCCCCACACCCCATCGGGTAAGCTAAACGCCTCAGTTCGACAGGAAATCCGCAGGTGGCTGACTCCCCCCAGGCTTCTCCGGCGTCCGCGCGCCCGCTGCAAGGCCAGAAGCTGTTGTTGTGCGTGGGTGGCGGCATCGCTGCCTACAAATCGCTTGAGCTGGTGAGACGCCTGCGCGATGCCGGTGCCCTGGTGCAGGTGGCAATGACCACCGGTGCCCAGCAGTTCGTGACGCCGCTGAGCTTCCAGGCGCTGTCCGGCCAACCCACCCGCACCACGCTGTGGGACAGCGCGGCCGAGCAGGCGATGGGCCACATCGAGCTGGCCCGCTGGGCCGATCGCGTCGTGGTCGCCCCGGCCACCGCCGACCTGCTGGCACGCCTGGCGCACGGCCATGCCGACGATCTGGTCACCACGCTGTGCCTGGCCACCACCGCGCCACTGACGGTGTGCCCGGCGATGAACCACCGGATGTGGCAGCACCCGGCCACCCAGGCCAACATCGGCCTGCTGCGCGAGCGCGGCGCCCAGGTGATCGGCCCGGAAGACGGCCCGCTGGCGGAAGGCGAATCCGGCCCGGGACGGCTGAGCGAAGCGCACGCCATTGTGGCCGCGTTGGCGCAGGTGCAGGCGCCTGCCGCCGCCGATCCGGAAACCGCCGGATTGAAGGGCCTGCGTGTGCTGATCAGCGCCGGCCCGACCTATGAAGATCTGGACCCGGTGCGCTACGTGGGCAACCGCAGCAGCGGCAAGATGGGCTATGCGCTTGCCGCCGCCGCCGCGCGCCTCGGCGCGCAGGTGGTGCTGGTCAGCGGCCCGGTGCACCTGGCCACGCCGCCGGGCGTGCAGCGCGTGGACGTACGCTCGGCCGCGCAGATGCGCGAGGCCGTGCTGGGCGCGCTGCCGGCCGACATCTATATCGGTGCGGCGGCGGTGTCCGATTACACCCCGCGCCAGGTGGCCCCGCAGAAACTGAAGAAGACCGCCGGTACCCAGACGTTGACGCTGGAGCTGGTGCGCACGCCGGACATCCTGGCCGAGGTGGCCGCGCAGACCAATGCACTCAAGCTGGTGGTCGGCTTTGCCGCCGAAACCCACGACGTGGAGAAGTACGCGCGCGGCAAGCTCGTGGACAAGCGCCTGGACCTGGTGATCGCCAACCAGGTGGGCATCAGCAACGGTGGCTTTGAAAGCGATGAAAACGCCGCCACCGCGTACTGGCAGGGTGGGGAGCAGGCGTTCCCCGGTACCTCCAAGGCCCGGCTGGCCGAACAACTGTTGTCCCTGATTGCCCAGAGGTTGCACGCATGACCATCGATTCCACCCTGCAGCCGCTGCAGGTGAAGTTGCTCGACCCGCGCTTCGGCGATACCTGGCCGCTGCCGGCCTACGCCACCGAACACAGCGCCGGCCTGGATCTGCGTGCGGCGCTGGAAACCGAGCTGACCCTGCAACCGGGCGACACGGCGCTGATTCCCAGCGGCATCGCCATCCACATCGCCGATCCGAACCTGGCCGCCGTGGTGCTGCCGCGCTCCGGGCTGGGCCATCGCCACGGCATCGTGCTGGGCAACGGTACCGGGCTGATCGATGCCGATTACCAGGGCCCGCTGCTGATCAGCGCCTGGAACCGGGGGCGCGAACCCTTCACCCTGCAGCCGGGCGATCGCATCGCGCAGCTGGTGGTGCTGCCGATTGCACGCGTGGGCCTGCAGGTAGTGGATACTTTCAGCGACAGCGCCAGGGGAACGGGTGGATTCGGCCATACCGGGGTGCGCTGACAGGGGAAAGCATCCATGAGCAAGGCGAAGGCGGAAGGACAGTCACCGTTGGCGATCGGACGCTCGGCACCGTTGCTGGCCGGTGCGCTGGTGCTGCTGGCGATCTGGTTCGGCTACAGCGGTGTGCGGCAGTGGCGGCAGGCCTCGGTGGGCCAGACGCTGGAGGCATCGCGCGATGCCGTGGTGCAGGGCCTGCAGGCAGCACTGACCTCGCAGGCGGCGCAGCTGCAGAAGGTGCTCAAGAGCGAGCGCGTGGGTGCGGCCCTGGCCAGCGGCGATGCCGAGGCCAGCGCCGTGGCCATCCGCGAAGGCTGGCCGGGCGTGGAAGAGGTGCAGGTGCTGGACGCCGGCCTGGATGCGGCCTACGCCGACCCGAAGGCCTTTGGCTACTCGCGCCTGGCGCTGCTTGAAGCGGCCCTTGCCGACGATGATGGCAAGACCGTGCTGCGCGTGGTGCGCGATGCCGGCGGCCAGCGGCTGGGCCTGGCCAGCAGGGTCACGCTGGGCCAGCAGACGCCGGCGGTGGTGTACGTGCGCCAGCCGCTGCTGCGCCTGACCAGCGCCTTCGATGCCGTGCAGGTGCCGTCGGCCGGCTACCTGGCGCTGCGCCAGGGCACCTTCAACGTGATCGAGCAGGGCGCCAGCGAGATGGCGGGCGGTGCCGAAGCGTTGGCACGGCCGATCGGCGCAAGCGGGTTCCGCCTGGCCGCCGCCGTGCCGGATGTGGAGCCGGGCCCGATGGGCCTGGGCCCGATCCCGAGCGGGGTGGTGGCGCTGCTGTTGCTGGCGATGGCCGGCCTGCTGCTGCTCGGCAAGGGCAAGGTGCAGCTGCCGCGACGCCGCGTTGCCGGCACCGATGAGCAGGGCGAGGGCCCCACGCTGCGCGAGAGCCTGGAACAGGCGCCGCTCGTCCCGGCTGCCGGCAGCGGAACGCCGCCGCCGCCGGTGCCGCAGGTACCGGCCGAGGACATTGCCGCGGAGATCTTCCGCGCCTACGACATCCGTGGCGTGGTCGGCCGCGACCTGACACCGAAGGTGGCGGCGCTGATCGGCCAGGCGATCGGCTCGGTGCTGCAGGTACAGGGGCTGCGCGAGATCGTGGTCGGCCGCGATGGCCGTCTGTCCGGACCGGATCTGACCGCCGGGCTGATCGAAGGCCTGCGCCGCGCCGGTTGCGATGTCATCGACATCGGCCTGGCGCCCACGCCGGTGGTGTACTTCGCCAGCTACCACCTGCGCGCCGGCAGCTGCGTGGCGGTTACCGGCAGCCACAACCCGCCGGACTACAACGGGTTCAAGATCGTGGTGGGCGGCGAGACGCTGTCCGGCGATGCGATCACCGAGCTGTACCAGCGCATCCGCGAGGGCCAGCTGCATGTCGCCGCCGAGCCGGGCAGTTTCCAGACCCGCGAGGTCAATGCCGACTATATCCAGCGCATCGCCGACGATGTGCAGCTGGACCGCCCGCTCAAAGTCGTGGCCGATGCCGGCAACGGTGTGGCCGGTGAGCTGGCCCAGCCGCTGCTGGAGGCGATCGGTGCCGACGTCATTCCCCTGTACTGCGATGTGGATGGCACCTTCCCGAATCATCACCCTGATCCGAGCGACCCGCGCAATCTGGATGACCTGATCCAGACCGTGAAGCGGTTTGACGCGGACATCGGCCTGGCCTTCGATGGCGATGGCGACCGCCTGGGCGTGGTCACCCGTGAAGGAAAGATCATCTACGCAGATCGCCTGCTGATGCTGTTCGCCGCCGATGTGCTGATGCGCAACCCGGGTGCGCTGGTGATCTACGACGTGAAGTGCAGCGGCAAGCTGTCCGACTACGTGCTGCGCAATGGCGGCAGCCCGCTGATGTGGAAGACCGGCCATTCGCTGATGAAGGCCAAAATGCGCGAGACCGACGCCGAACTGGCCGGCGAGATGAGCGGGCACTTCTTCTTCAAGGAACGCTGGTTCGGCTTCGATGACGGCCTGTATGCGGCCGCGCGTCTGTTGGAAATCCTGGCCCAGCGCGATGAGTCGCCGTCGGAGGTATTCGAGGAACTGCCCGACAGCGTGTCCACGCCGGAACTGAAGGTGCCGGTCGAATCGGGCACGCCGCATGCGCTGGTGTCGCTGTTCGTATCGGCCGCGCAGGGGGAGGAGTCGCCGTTCATCGGTGCGCGCCTGTCCACCATCGATGGCCTGCGCGCGGACTTCCCGGACGGGTGGGGCCTGGTGCGCGCATCCAACACCACGCCGGTGCTGGTGCTGCGTTTCGAGGCCGACGACGAGGCGGCGCTGGAGCGGATCAAGGCCCTGTTCCGCGCCCAGCTGCAGCCGCTGCTGCCGGGTGTGGAGCTGGGTTTCTAGACGGTGTACCGGCCGGCGGTCGGTACCTGCCGGGTGATGCCCGACCTGTGGTCGGCCATCACCCTTTGAACCGCAGACCCACGCCCGGTTCGGTAAACAGATAGCGCGAGTCCAGTGCGGAATCGCCCAGCTTGTGGCGCAGCTTGCCGACCAGAATGCGCAGGTAGTGCGTGTCGTGCTGGTGGGTGGGTCCCCAGATCTCCGCCAGGATCTGGGGCTGGGTCACCACGCGCCCGGCATTGCGCAGCAGCAGCGACAGCAGCGCGTATTCCTTGCGCGTCAGCGCCACCGGCACGCCGTCCAGGTGCACCTCGCGGCGCGCCAGGTCGATGTGCAGGTGCCCGTCGTCGAAATGCGGGAGGGCGCCGTCGCCGGATACCGTGCGCGAACGCAGCAGTGCCCGCACGCGGGCCATCAGCTCCTGGGTGCCGAACGGCTTGGTCACGTAGTCATTGGCGCCGTTGTCCAGCGCCCGCACCTTCTCCGCCTCACCGGCGCGCACGGTCAGCATGATCACCGGCACCTGGCTCCACTGGCGCAGCTCGGCCAGCACCTCGTGGCCTTCCATGTCCGGCAGGCCGATGTCCAGGATCACCAGGTCGCTGCCGCCGGTGGCCAGCAACGCCAGCCCATCCTGGCCGGTCGCGGCCTGCTGGACCACATACCCTTGAGCGCGCAGGCTGATGTCGAGGAAGCGGCGGATCTGCGCTTCGTCGTCGATCACCAGCACACGTGCGGGCGGCACGCCGGAAGAGGGGTCAGGAGTCGTCGTTGTCATCGGCAGGGTGAGGTTGCAGCAGCGGCAGCGTGATGCGGATCAGGGTACCGCGTCCATCGCGCCCCGGCAGCGCCTGCACGCTCCCACCATGCGCGCCGATCATGCCCTGGCAGATGGTCAGGCCCAGCCCGGTGCCGTGGCGCCCCCGGTCGCCGCGTTCCACGCTGTAGAACATGTCGAAGATGCGCGCGCGTTCCTCGTCGGGAATGCCCGGTCCGGCATCGAGCACATCGATGCGCAGCTCGCCCTCCACCAGCCGTGCCTGCACCTCCACCGCCGCACCGGGCGGGGAGAACTTGGCCGCGTTTTCCATCACGTTGAACACCGCCTGCTCAACCAGCGCCGGATGTACCCAGATCGGCGCGAGCGTGGCGGGAATGTCCAGTTTCAGCTGCACCTCGGGCTGGTAGCGCTGCAGGCGGCGTGCGGCCGAGCCGACCAGTTCATCCACGCCGATCCAGTCGCGATTGATCTTCAGGCCATCGTGGCCGAGCCGGGTCATGTCCAGAAGGTTCTGGATGTACCGGTCCAGCCGCTCGCCTTCGATCAGGATGGTGTCCAGCAGCGCGCGGCGGTCGGTGGCGTCCATCGCGTCGGCATAGCTGGAGAGACTGTCGGCCGAGCCGATCATCGCGGCCAGTGGCGAGCGCAGGTCATGGGATACCGACGACAGCAGCGCCGAGCGCAGGCGCTCGGTCTCGTTGCTGACATGCGCGGTTTCCAGGTCGGCCACCAGCTGCGTGCGCAGCGCTGCCTGGGCGATGTCGTCCACCATCGCCGCCGCCAGCTGGCGTTGCTCGGGCGCCAGCCGCGCGGTGGTGCGCGGAAAACGCATGCCGGCCACGCCAATCGCGCGGTCCTCGCCATCCAGCAGCGGCAGGAACCACCACTCCGCGCCGGCCAGGGTATTGGTGAAGCGGCCGCTGGGCTGTCCGTGGCGGAAAGCCCAGTCCGCGGCGGCCAGGTCGGTGTCACCGGGCGCGGCGCTGCCACTGGTGCTGGTGTCCTGGCCGATGCGCAGCCACGCCGGCGCATCCAGGGCCTGCTCCAGCGCTTCCCGGCCGGCCTGGGCAACCTGCTCGTTGCTCGGTGCGCGGGTCAGCTCGCGTCCCAGCGCCTGCCGCGCATGGGCATGCCGGTTGGCCGCGCGCAACGCCACGACCTGCATGCGCAGGCGCGAGGCCAGGCGGCCGGCGACCAGCGCGGCGGCAAGGAACAGGAAGACGGTGATCACGCCCTGTCGCGCGCTGATGGCGAACGTGAAGCGCGGGGCGATGAAGAAGAAGTTGTACGCCAGGAAACACAGCGCCGCGGCGATCACTGCTGCACTGGTGCGGCTGCGCGCGGCCACCATCACCACCGCCACGATGAACACCATCGACAGGTCATACAGGCCCACCCAGCGCTCGGCGAACAGCGCCACCAGGCACGCCAGCGTGGTGGCGCCCACCGCCAGCAGCATGTCCTGGCCGGCGCTGCGGTTGGCGATGGCCAGCCCGGAGCGGCGTGCGCGGGCACGGGCCTGCGGCGTGCCGATGATGGTGATCTCGTAATGCGCGCCGCGCTGGATCAACTGCTGGGTGAGGGTGCGGTTGAGCATCCGTGCCACCGGCCGCTCGCGGGTGCGGCCCAGCACCAGGGTGGACACGCTGTTGTGCGCGGCATGGTCGAGCAGCGCATCGGCAATGCTGTTGCCGTGCAGCAGCTCGGCCTCGCCTCCCAGCCGGCGCGCGAGCGCGAACGCGGCATCGATTTCGCGCCGCGTCTCCTCATCCTGGCGGCGGCCCTGTACGGTCACTACCGTCCAGGGCGCATCGCGGCGCTCGGCGATGCGTCGCCCGACCCGCACCAGGTACTCGCTCTGGCCGCCGCCATCGATTGCCACCAGCACGCGGCGACGCAGCGGCAGGTTGCCTTCGCCGCGCGCGGCGCGGGTCTCGCGCAGGCTGCTGTCGACCCGGTCGGCCGCCTCCTGCATGGCCAGCTCGCGCAATGCGGTCAGGTTGGCCGGAGAGAAGAAAGCCTGCAGTGCCTGCGCCGCCTGTTCGGGCACGTACACCTTGCCCTGCTGCAGGCGCTCGATCAGCTCGCGCGGCGGCAGGTCCACCAGCACGATGTCATGCAGGCGGTCCAGCACCGCATCGGGAACGGTCTCGCCGACCCGCACGCCGGTGATGCGCATGACCACGTCGTTGAGGCTTTCCAGATGCTGGATGTTGACCGTGGTCCAGACGTCGATGCCCGCTTCCAGCAGTTCCATCACGTCCTGCCAGCGCCGTTCGTGGCGGCTGCCCGGCGCGTTGCGGTGGGCAAGCTCGTCCACCAGCACCAGCGCCGGACGGCGCGCGAGGATCGCATCCAGGTCCATCTCCAGCAGCGCGACGTGCTGGTATTCGCACTGCCTCAGCGGCACCTGCGGCAGCCCGTCCAGCAGCGCCGAGGTCTCGGCGCGCCCGTGGGTTTCCACCAGCCCGATCACCACGTCCACGCCGCGACGCAACTGTTCGTGCGCGCGGCTGAGCATGCTGAACGTCTTGCCCACGCCGGGCGCGGCACCCAGGAACACGGTGAGTTTGCCGCCGGCTTCGCGTTGCAGGCCTTCGACCAGGGCATCGGCCTGGCGGGTACGGGAGTCGCTCATGGGTGGCGATTGTGCGCCTGCAACGGTACGCAGCGCATCAAGGCGTGCCGCGCGGCGGCTGCGCATCCAGCGCTGCGTTCAAGGTCATCACGTTGACCCGCGGCTGCCCGAACACGCCCCACTGCGGGCCTTGGGTATGGGCCTTCACCAGCGCCTGCACCTGGTCGAGGGGCAGGCCGCGGCTGCGTGCCACGCGTGCCACCTGTACGGCGGCAGCCGCCGGCGACAGCTCCGGGTCCATGCCCGCGCCGGACTGGGTCACCAGATCGCCTGGCACCTGGGCCACGGTGATGCCTTCGCGCAGGGCGACGGCCTGGGTCGCCTCGTGCACGCGTTCCTCCAGGGCCGGGTTGCTGCGCGCCAGGTTGCTGCCCGCGGCGGCCATCGGGTCGTAATTGGCTGCCGAGGGGCGCGCCTGGAAGTAGCCGTCGCCCACGAACGGCTGGGCGATCAGCTGCGAGCCGCGCACCTGGCCATCGCGAAGCAGCAGGCTGCCATCGGCCTGCGCCGGGAACAGCAGCCGGCTGGCGCTGGTGGCGGCCACCGCGTAGGCCAGCCCGAGCAGCAGCAGGCTGCCCAGGCCCAGCACGATCGCCGGACGCCACGCGCCGTCCTGCTGCAGGGTGGAGGTGGCGGTCGCGCGGGACGGCGACGCGGGAGAGAGGGACGAAGCGAGCGAGCGGTTCATACGCCGAATACCGAGACGAGGAGGAGGTCGATCAACTTGATGGCCGCGAACGGCAGCAGCACGCCGCCCAGCCCATACACCAGCATGTTCCGGCGCAGCAGCGTGGTCGCCGTGGCCGGGCGGAAGCGCACGCCGCGCAGGGCCAGCGGAATCAGCGCGGGGATCACCAGCGCGTTGAAGATCAGCGCCGCCAGCACCGCGTTGCGCGGGCTGGACAGGTGCATCACGTTCAACGTGGCCATTGCCGGCAGCGTTGCGGCGAACAGCGCCGGCAGGATCGCGAAGTACTTGGACACATCGTTGGCCAGCGAGAAGGTGGTCAGCGCGCCGCGCGTGATCAGCTGCTGCTTGCCCACTTCCACCACCGCCAGCAGCTTGGCCGGGTCCGAATCGAGGTCGACCATGTTGCCGGCCTCTTTGGCGGCCTGCGTGCCCGAGTTCATCGCCAGGCCGATGTCGGCCTGGGCCAGCGCGGGGGCGTCGTTGGTGCCATCGCCGACCATCGCCACCAGCCGTCCGCCGGCCTGCTCGGCACGGATGCGCGCCAGCTTGTCCTCGGGGCGGGCCTCGGCGATGTAGTCGTCGACGCCGGCTTCGGCCGCAATCGCTGCGGCGGTGAGCGGGTTGTCACCGGTGATCATCACCGTGCGGATGCCCATCGCACGAAGTTGGGCGAACTTTTCGCGCATGCCGTGCTTGACCACGTCCGACAGCTCGATCACGCCCAGCACGTGCCGCCCTTCGCACACCACCAGCGGGGTGGCGCCGTTGCGCGCCACCTGTTCCACGCGTCCGGGCAGTTCAGCCGGCACCGTGCCGCCAAGCTCGCGCACGTAGGCGGTGATCGCATCGGCAGCGCCCTTGCGGATACGCCGGCCGCCGTCCAGGTCCACGCCGGACATGCGGGTCTGCGCGGTGAAGGCCAGGTACTGCGCCTGGGCCGGCTCGGCCGTGGTGCAGCCCTGTTCGCGTGCCAGGCGCACGACCGATTTGCCTTCCGGGGTCGGGTCGGCCAGCGAGGACAGCAACGCGGCCTCGCGCAGTTGGGACGCATCGATGCCGGCCAGCGCATGGAAGTGGGTGGCCTGGCGGTCGCCGTGGGTGATGGTGCCGGTCTTGTCCAGCAGCAGCACGTCCACGTCACCGGCCACTTCGACCGCCTTGCCGGACTTGGCCAGCACATTGGCCGCCAGCGCACGGTTCATGCCGGCGATGCCGATGGCCGGCAGCAGCCCGCCGATGGTGGTGGGGATAAGGCACACCAGCAGCGCGATCAGCAGCAGCGGGTCGACCTTCACGCCAACGAACGCACCGATCGCCGGCAGGGTCGCCACCACCACCAGGAACGTCAGCGTCATCGCCGCCAGCAGCAGGGTCAGCGCGATCTCGTTGGGGGTCTTCTGGCGGTTGGCGCCTTCGACCAGCGCGATCATGCGGTCCAGGAAGCTGTGGCCGGGCTCGGCGGTGATGCGCACCACGATCTGGTCGGACAGCACCTTGGTGCCGCCGATCACGCCGCTGCGGTCGGTGCCGGCCTCGCGCAGCACCGGCGCCGATTCGCCGGTCACGGCCGCTTCGTTGATGGTGGCCAGCCCCTGCACGATCTCGCCATCGGCCGGCACCAGTTCACCAGAGCTGACGATCACATGGTCGCCGGGACGCAGCTCGGCGGCCGGGACATGCGTTTCGGCCGCACCGGCATGCGCGGCGGCCAGGCGCCGCGCGGTCAGGTCCTGGCGGGCACGGCGCAGCGATGCGGCCTGGCCACGGCCGCGCGCCTCGGCGACGGCCTCGGCGAAGTTGCCGAACAGCACGGTCAGCAGCAGGATGCCGGTGACCGCCAGGCCGAAGCCCAGCGGCGCGTTGCCGGTCAGGGTCACCAGCAGGCTGACCACGGTGCCGACCATCACCACGGCCATCACCGGGCTGTGCAGCAGGTGCCGGGGCGAGAGCTTGATGACCGCATCGCGCAGGGCGCGCCGCCAGCCGGCGCCGTCGAGCAGGCGCGGGTGGCGGTGGGTGGAAGCATTCAACGGATAGGTACTCATGGGGTCATGTCTCAGTGCAGCGTCAGCGACAGGTGGTCGGCCACCGGGCCAAGGACCAGCGCCGGCATGAACTGCAGTACGGTCAGGATGGCGATCAGCGCGATCAGGGTCAGCGCGAACGTCGGGGTTTCGATCTGCAACGTGCCGGCCGATTCGGGAGCACGGCGCTTGGCGGCCAGCTGCGCGGCCACGATCAGCGGAATCACCAGCACCGGGTAGCGGCCCAGCAGCAGCACCAGCGTGCAGCTCAGGTTCCACCACACCGTCGCATCGCCCAGCCCCTCGAAGCCCGAACCGTTGTTGGCATATGCCGAGGTGTACTCATAGAACACCTGGCTGATGCCGTGGAAGCCTGGATTGGAGGTGCCGGTGATCGAAGGGATCGCCAGCGTCACCGCGGTCAGGGTCAGCAGCGTGATCGGCTGCAGCAGCACCAGCAGGGCGAGCAGGCGGATCTGCGGCGTTTCCAGCTTGCGTCCGAACAGTTCCGGGGTGCGCCCGGTCATCAGGCCGGCCAGGAACACGCCCAGCAGCAGGTACACCAGGAACTGCTGCAGGCCGCAGCCGATGCCGCCCCAGATGGCGCTGATCAGCATGTTGACCATCGGCACGGCGCCGGCCAGCGGGCTGAGCGAGTCGTGCATGCCGTTGACCGAGCCGTTGGAGACCTGGGTGGTCACTGCGGCCCACAAGGCGGTTCCATCAGCGCCGAAGCGCACTTCTTTGCCTTCCATCAGCAGCGGGCTGGCGGCGGTCGCCGAATGGCCTTCCAGCCACACCGTGGCCGCCACCGACAGGCTGGACATCGCCAGCATGCAACCGAACACCAGCCCGGCCAGGCGCCGGCGCCCGGTGAACGCGCCCAGCATGAAAATCACGCTGATCGGGATCAGCAGGATGCCGATCAGTTCGAGCGCATTGGACAGCGGGGTCGGGTTTTCATACGGCATGCTGCTGTTGGGACCATACCAGCCACCGCCATTGGCACCGAGCTGTTTGGCCGCAACCATCGCCGCGACCGGGCCCAGCGGCAGCTTCTGCGAGTCCATGCCCGACGCTGCATCGATCGGCGTGGCCTGTGGGCCGCCGGCCAGCGTGGACGGTACGCCCTGGCTGGTCAGCAGCACCGCCCAAAGCAGGCACAGCGGCAGCATGAAGCGCACGCATGCACGCACCACGTCGGCGTAGTAGTTGCCCACGTCCACGCGGCGGTCGCCACTGAGCTGGGCCGCCTGTTGCGCATCCACCTCGTCCGGGCGGGCGCCGAACAGCGCACGCAGGGTAGCCACCGCCAGGGCCAGCCCCATCATCGGGGTCACCACCTGCAGGCCGGTGATCGCGGTCATCTGCGCGAAGTAGGACAGCTGCGCCTGGCCCGAATAGTGCTGCTGGTTGGTGTTGGTCAGGAACGACACCATCGTGTGCAGCGCCGTGTCCCAGCGCATGTTGGGAATCTGGTCGGGATTGAACGGCAGCCAGGCCTGGGTCATGAACACGGTCTGCACCAGCGCGGCGATGACCACGTTGCTCAGCAGGAACGCGCCCACGTACCCGCGCCAGGACATGCCGCGCGCGGGGTTCACCCCGAGCAGCCGGTACAGCGGTTTCTCCACCCACGCGAATACGGCGTCGCCGCGCATCGGCGCGCCACGCATCACCCGGGCCAGGTACAGCCCGAGCGGGAAGGCCAGCGCGATGCTGGCCAGCAGGATCAACAGGATCTCGGTCATGATCGGCTCCGGTCAGAACGCTTCGGGCCGAAGCACGACATACAGCAGGTAGGCGGCGGCGACGAGCACCAGCACGCCGCACACCAGGGAAAGCCAGGCAGGCATGGTCGTGGCCTCAGAGGGGGGAAAGGGAGGGCGCGGTGCGGGGTGCACCGGCAGCACGCGCACGCGATCGGCGCCGGTCGGCGCTCGCGGCGGGGAACACAATCGGATACAGGCTCATGGGACGTCCAGGTGGAACCACTCCACGTCAGGCGAGCATGGTGGTCCTCCAGGGCGTAAACGCTCCACGCCCCCCAGGCGGGCAGCGCGTAAAGAGTGCATAAAAAAAGGGCGGATGCCGTCGCATCCGCCCCTTTTGTCCTGGCCTCAGCGCCGGGCGCGACCCGGTCGCCTACCCGCGAGGATCGCTCGCCGCACCCTTCAACAACCGGTACCGCTGCAGCGTTTCCTCGATCTCCGCATCCAGCGCGATGCGCTGCTGTTCGAACGAGGCCTGCATTCGCTTCTGCGCCAGCAGTTCGGTGTGGCGCTGGCGGATCTCCGCGGCCTGCTTGTCGGCCACCGGCGATCCGGCCAGCTCGCGGTTGCCCGCCGTCGACAGCAGCGTCACCAGCGCATCGCGCAGGCTGGCCACGTTGTAGTGGGCGGTCTGGATGTTGTTGTCCAGGATGCCGGTGCGTTCGACGAACACCCGGCGCAGGTCCGCCTCGTTCTCATACGTGGACAGCATCGCCTGCTCGGTGCGCTGGCGGGTCTGCTCGGCGGCCAGGTCCAGCCGGCGCTGGGCGGCCTCCACCGCGGCGCCGGCGCGTTCCTCTTCGGTCATCGCGCGCTGCACCTCACCGCGACGCAGGCCGCTGTTGACGCTGAACTCCTCGCGTGCGGCGTTCACCGCGTCCTGGGGCAGCGCATCGCTGCAGATCCGCTCGTTGCCCTGGTTCCAGCAGAACAGCTTCTTCGGCTTGACGGACACATCGCTGCGCGCCTTCTGGGCCTGCGCCCACGACGCTGGCAATGCCAGCAGCAGGCCGGTCACGACAATGGCGGAAACCCTGGACATGGTGGACAGCCCCCTGCTGTCAGCGCGTAGGACGGCTGCCGTAGCGGGACCGATAGTCCTCCAGCGGCTGCCTGTAGCCGACAAGTTCCGGATTTCCGGAGGCAAAATCAAGCAGGTCTGCCAGCGTGGCCACGGCCACTACCGGAATGCCGGCTTCCTCGGCCACGGCCTGGGCGGCCGATCGCTGGTCGGTCTCCGACGCGATCTCCTGGCGGTCCAGCGCCACCACGATCCCGGCCGGGGTGCCGCCGGCGCCCTTGATGATGGCCAGGGCCTCGCGGATCGCGGTACCGGCAGTGATCACGTCATCGACGATCAGCACGCGCTTGCCGTTCATGTCCGCGCCGATCAGGTTGCCGCCCTCGCCGTGGGCCTTGGCTTCCTTGCGGTTGAAGCTCAGCGGCAGGTCGCGCCCGCGCTGGGCGAACTCGCAGGCGGTCGCGGTGGCCAGCGGGATGCCCTTGTAGGCCGGCCCGAAGACCACGTCGAATTTCAGCCCGGTGGCTTCCACCGCATCGGCATAGCAGGCCGCCAGCTGGACCATGCGGGCGCCGGAATCGAAACGGCCGGCGTTGAAGAAGTAGGGGCTCAGGCGGCCGGACTTCAGGGTGAACTGGCCGAAGCGCAGGGCATCGGCGGTCAGGGCAAGTTGCAGAAAACGGTGGCGATGGTCGCTCATCTAGACTCTATTCAATTCATTTGGAGCGCAAATCCTAATGCATGGGCGGCAATTCAGGCTCGCGGCAGACGGTCGCGGGGCCTGCAGCGGCCGGATCCGGCCAGCCGGGCCGGGGGTCAACCCGGTATGCTTTGCCGGTTACCGCTCCAGACCCGGGTCAGCATGCGCATCATCAGCTTCAACGCCAACGGCATCCGTTCCGCTGCCACCAAGGGCTTCCTCGACTGGTTCCGCGCCCAGCACGCCGACGTGCTGTGCATCCAGGAGACCAAGGCCCAGGAAGACCAGCTGACCGACCCGATGTTCCGCCCGGACGGCCACCACTGTTTCTACCGCGACGCCATCACCAAGAAGGGCTACAGCGGCGTGGCCATCTACAGCAGGCGCGAGCCCGATCAGGTGATCACCTCGCTGGGCTGGGCGCCGTTTGACGATGAAGGCCGCTACATCGAGGCCCGCTATGGCAACCTCAGCGTGGTCTCGTTCTATATCCCCTCCGGCAGCTCGGGCGACCTGCGCCAGGGCTTCAAGTTCGAGGTGATGGAGTGGCTGCGCCCGATCCTGGCCGAATGGCTGGCCAGCGGCCGCGACTACGTCCTGTGCGGCGACTGGAACATCGTGCGCTCGGCGCTGGACATCAAGAACTGGAAGTCCAACCAGAAGAACTCCGGCTGCCTGCCGCCCGAGCGCGACTGGCTCAACGGCCAGTGCGTGGACGCCGGCCAGGCGCTGGACATCGCCGCCGGCCAGGGCTGGACCGATGCCTACCGCCTGCTCCACCCCGACGGCGAGGACTACACCTGGTGGAGCAACCGCGGCGCGGCCCGCGCCAACAACGTGGGTTGGCGTATCGACTACCAGTTTGTCAGCCCCGGCCTGCGCGAGCGCCTGCGCAGCTGCTCGATCTACCGCGATGAGCGCTTCTCCGACCATGCCCCGTTCACGGTGGACTACGCCCCATGAATGAAGCGGCGGCGGTGTCGGTGCCGCATACCCCCCTGCAGCGGGCACGACGCCTGTTCGTGATCCTGCTGCTGGGCTTCGCCTCCGGCTTGCCGCTGGCGCTGACCGGCGGGGCCATGCAGGCCTGGCTGACCGTGGACGGGCTGGACCTGGTCACGCTCGGTTTCCTGTCCCTGATCGGCATCCCGTACACCTTCAAGTTCCTGTGGGCGCCGCTGATCGACCGTTTCGACATCCCGCTGCTGGGCCGTCGCCGCGGCTGGATCGTCCTGCTGCTGTTCGCGCTGGCCGCCGCTCTGGTGTTGATGAGCAGTCTGTCGCCGTCGCGCAACCTGCCCCTGTTCGCCGGGGTCGCGGTACTGGTGGCCTGCCTGTCGGCCACCCTGGACGTGGTGATCGACGCCTACCGCACCGACCTGCTGGAACCGGCCGAACGCGGCCTGGGCGGCTCGTTCACCGTGCTGGGCTACCGCCTGGCGATGGTCCTGTCCGGTGGCATCACCCTGATCTGGGCCGAGCAGTGGCAGAGTTGGCCGCAGGTGTACCGGGTGATGGCGGGGCTGGCGGTCGGGGTAGGGGTGCTGGCCCTGCTGCTGATGCCGCGCCTGCCCGCGCGCTTCACCGCGCCGGTGTCCCGTGCCGGTGGCGAGCTGCGCGGGTTCGTGGCCCTGGTGGCCGGTGTCGCGGTCGGCGCGTGGGTGGTGCACTACCTGCTGGTGCTGGTCGGCCTGGACCCGGACAGCAGCGACCGCTGGACCCGGCTCACCTTCGTGGTCAGCCAGATCGCCGGCGCAATGACCGTCGGCCTCGGCGTGACCCGCTGGATTCCCTTCCAGACCCTCAACGCCTCGCTGCGCAGCTATTTCGGCATGCGCGGGGCCGGTGCGTTCCTCGCGCTGGTGGTGCTGTACAAGATCGGTGATGCATTCGCCCTCAGCCTGTCCACGCCGTTCCTGCTGAAGGGCATGGGCTTCAGCCAGGCCGAAGTGGGCCTGGCCAACAAGACCATCGGTCTGTTGATGACCATCGTGGGCGCCATCGTGGGCGGCTTCTTCCTGTTGCGCCTGCGCTTGTCGCAGGCCCTGCTGGGCTTTGGCGTACTGCAGCTGGTGTCCAACCTGGGCTTCTACGCGCTGGCCCGCGAAGGTGCCGGGGCATGGGGCTCGGTCACCGTCCCGGCCTTCAACCTGCTGATCGTGCACCTTGAGCACGCCACGCTGATGGACAGCCTGCTGCTGTTTGCCCTCAGCCTGGACAACTTCGCGGGCGGCATGGGCACGGCAGCCTTCGTGGCCCTGCTCAGCGGGTTGTGCGGCACGCGCTTCTCGGCCACCCACTACGCGCTGCTGTCGGCGTTCGCCACGCTGGGGCGGGTGTTCGTGGGGCCGTTCGCAGGCGTGCTGGCCGATGCCTATGGCTGGCAGACCTTCTTCCTGGTCTCGGTGCTGGTCGGCGTTCCCGGCCTGCTGATGGCCTGGTGGCTGCGCCGGGAAGTGGATGCCACCACCCAGACCGCCGCCACCGGCTGACCGCCGGCGGGGGCCGGCCGCCCCGGTTTGCCACCCGCAGTGTGCTGTTGGATGATGGGGACTGTTGTGCCGTGGGGGCGGTGCTTGCCGACGGGGAGAACAATGGTCGATCTGCTGCTGCGGGATCTGGACCCGCTGTTGAACGAGCGTATCCGGCGCGTCGCCGTGGCGCGCGGCTGGACCCGTGAACACACCTGCATGGTGCTGCTCGAACAGGGCCTGTTCACCAGCGAACTGGACGTCCGCAGCGGCTTCCACGACCCCGAAGTGAATGCTCTCGCAGACGCCATCGCCGCCCTCCAGGCCCTCCCCGACGCCCCCCCGTAGAGCCGGGCTCTGCCCGGCTGCGCGCCGCGCCATGCCGCCGGCTGTTCTCCGCACCACGCCCCGTAGAGCCGGGCTCTGCCCGGCTGCGCGCCGCACCATGCCACCGGCTGTTCTCCGCACCACGCCCCCGTAGAGCCGGGCTCTGCCCGGCTGCGCGCCGCGCCATGCCCCCCGGCCGTTCTCCGCACCACGCCCCCGTAGAGCCGGGCTCTGCCCGGCTGCGCGCCGCGCCATGCCGCCGGCCATTCCCCGCACCACGCCCCCGTAGAGCCGGGCTCTGCCCGGCTGCTCCAGGCGCAATACCCACCTGCCAACCCGAAACCCGGCACTACGCCGGATGGATCGCACCCAGTATCCGCGGCCCGCGTGCGCCGCTTACGCTCGGCAGATTGCCCGGCAGGCCGTCCAGCGTCCGCTGCGCCAGCCACGCAAACCCCATCGCCTCCAGGTAATCCGGGTCCAGCCCATGCACCGCGCTGGATTCGATGACCACGCCCGGCAGGCGCGCCCCCAGTCGCCGCAGCAGCGCCGGATTGCGCACGCCGCCCCCGCACACCAGCAGCCGCGCCGCGCCCGGCAGGTGGGCCAGCAGCGCGTCGGCCACGGTGGCGGCGGTCAGCTCCAGCAGCGTGGCCTGTACATCGGCCGGTGACCGGGCCTCCCCGTCCATCGCCGCCTCGGCCCAGGCCAGGTGGAACTGCTCGCGTCCGGTGCTCTTCGGCGGCGGCAGCGCGAACCAGGGATCGGCCCGCCAGTGCGCCAGCAAGGGTTCGTCCACCTGCCCGCTGGCCGCGAACGCACCATCGGCATCGAACGGCACCCCGCGATGGCGCTGGCACCACGCATCCATCAGCGCGTTGGCGGGCCCGGTATCGAAGCCGCGCGGAACGCCCTCACGGGGAATCAGGGTCAGGTTGGCGATGCCACCCAGGTTGAGGATCGCCCGGTCTTCGCCGGTGGTGCCGAGCATCGCCAGGTGGAACGCCGGCATCAGCGGCGCGCCATGCCCGCCGGCGGCCACGTCGCGTCGGCGGAAATCGGCCACCGTGGTGATCCCGGTCAGCTCGGCGATGCGGTTGGCATCGCCCAGCTGCCAGGTGAAGGCCGGATCGCCCAGCGGGCGGTGGCGCACCGTCTGGCCGTGCGAGCCGATCGCACGGACCTGCGCGCGCTGTACCCCGCTGGCGAGCAGCAGGGCATTGGCGGCGGCGGCGAACTGGATGCCGACCTCGGCGTCGATCCGCCCCAGCGCATCCAGCGAGGTGATGTCGCCGCCTTCGCCCAACGCGATCAGGTCGGCACGCAGCGTCGGGTCCCAGGGATGGGTATGCCCGTGCACAAAGCGGCAGCCGCCCTCGGCGGGAAACTGCACCAGCGCGGCATCGATGCCATCGGCGCTGGTGCCGGACATCAGGCCCAGGTAAAGCGGAGTATGCGGATCGACAGCAGTCATGGCAGGCGCTTGAACGGAGTGCGGCCAGCTTCCGCGCAAGCAGCGGCCGTCGTCAATGCGCGCGTGGTCGCGCGCATCGAACCGGCGGCGCGACGGTCAACCGCGGCTGGGCTTGGCCGGTTTGGCCGCGCTGGCGGTGGCCGTCGCGGCCTTGTCCGCCACCGGTGCCGGCGACGCGTCGGCGTAGATCAGCTTCTCCATGCCCTGGATGCGGGCCAGCGCCGGCGCGGTCTGCGCGCGGAACGCGGCCAACTCGCTGCCCTGCAGCGGCTCCGGCGGCGGCATCGTCACCGACAGCGGATTGCGATGCACGCCGTTGACGCGGAATTCGTAGTGCAGGTGCGGGCCGGTGGCCAGGCCGGTCGAGCCGACATAGCCGATCACCGTGCCCTGCGCCACGCGCTGGCCGGTCTTGATCGCACCGAAGCGCGACATGTGCCCGTACAGCGTGGTGTGGCCGCGGCCGTGGTCCAGGATCACCACATTGCCGTAGCCGCGCTGCGTGCCGGCGAACTGCACGCGGGCATCGCCGGCGGCCATGATCGGCGTGCCGGTGCGCGCGGCGTAGTCCACGCCCTTGTGCATGCGCATCTTGCCCAGCACCGGGTGCTTGCGCGCGCCAAAGCTGGAGCTCAGCCGCGCGAACGGGATCGGCATGCGGATGAAGCTCTTCTTCAGCGGCCGGCCGCTGGCATCGAAATACTCGGACTTGCCGTTGCGGTCGAAGCGGAACCCGCTGTAGGTCTTGCCACCCGAGGTGAAGGTCGCCGCCAGGATCTTGCTGGTGTCCACCTTCTCGCCCTCGCGCCAGGTCTCATCCAGCACCACGCTGAAGCGGTCGCCCGGCTGCAGGTCCTTGGAGAAGTCGATGTCGTACTTGAAGATCTCGTCGGTCATCGTGGCGATCGCCGACGGCGACAGCCCGGCCTTGCGCGCCGCGGCGTACAGCGAACTGGTGATTTCCCCGCTGGCGACCACGCGCCGGGTCGAGGACTCGCGCTTGATCACCTTCTCGGTGATCTGGTTGTCCTTCAATGACAGTTCGACGCGGTTGTCGGCATCGCGGTCGAAGCGGATCGTGCGCAGGTCGCCGGACAGGGGCAGGTCGAAGGCGATCTCCGCGCCGGGACGCAGCTTGGTCAGGGCCTGCCGCGCGCCAGGATGCTCCAGCACCTGGTGCATCACCGTGGCCGGGATGCCGGCCTCGTCGAACAGGTTGCTGAGGGTCTGGCCGCGCTGCACGCGCAGCACCTGCCAGCTGTCGCCCGGCGTCTGCAGGCGGCGTTCCTGCGAGAGCGGCGGCAACGGCAGGGCCAGCGTGGCATGGCCCTCGGAGTAGGGGGATTCGATGGTGTGCGAGAAGCCGGGGACGATGGTGGCCACCAGCGCGCCAATGGTGGCGAAGAGACTGGCATGCATCCAGTGGCGGCGGGTCCAGCGCTGGTTGAAGGCTGCGGGCAGATGCTGCTTGAGCTTCCGATGGAGGGCGGTGTCGTGAAGGACGTGAAGGCGTTCCTTGAAGCGCTGCTTGCGCGCGCGGCCTTGATCGGAGTTCAGCATCGTGGGTCTGTTCCTGGCTGGCCCGGGAGCGCGGGCCCAAACGTCGGTAACATAGACAGGTATAAATAGTGCGTCAAACCCTTGTGCCTATTGGCTTTTGTGAAGCGCTTGCGGTTAACTTGTAATTAACGTCATTCATGTAAATAAGGCATTGCCGGGAGTTGTCACGTGTCCTCGATTGAAGAAGCCATTGCCCTGATCGGTCGCGGCGCCGATGAGATCCTCAAGTCCGAGGAGCTGCGTCAGCGTCTGGAAAGCGGCCGTCCCCTGCGGATCAAGGCCGGCTTCGACCCCACCGCGCCGGATCTGCACCTGGGCCACACCGTGCTGTTGAACAAGCTGCGCCAGTTCCAGGACCTTGGCCACCAGGTCATCTTCCTGATCGGCGACTTCACCGGCATGATCGGCGACCCCTCCGGCAAGAACGTCACGCGCAAGCCGCTCAGCAAGGACGACGTGCTGGCCAATGCACGTACCTATGAGGACCAGGTCTTCAAGGTACTGGACCGCGACAGGACCGAAGTCCGCTTCAACTCGGAGTGGTTCGGCAAGATGGGCGCGGCGGACATGATCCGCCTGGCCGGCCAGCACACCGTGGCCCGCATGCTCGAGCGCGACGACTTCGCCAAGCGCTACGCCGCCCAGCAGTCGATCGCCCTGCATGAATTCCTGTACCCGCTGGTGCAGGGCTACGACTCGGTGGCCCTGGAGGCCGACGTCGAACTGGGCGGCACCGACCAGAAGTTCAACCTGCTGATGGGCCGGGGCCTGCAGGAGCACTACGGCCAGAAGCCGCAGATCGTCTTGACCATGCCGCTGCTGGAAGGCCTGGACGGCGTGGCCAAGATGTCCAAGTCGCTCAACAACTACATTGGTATCAGTGAACCGGCCATCGACATCGTCACCAAGACCATGAAGATCGGTGACGACCTCATGTGGCGCTGGATCGAGCTGCTCTCCTTCGATATCAGCGAAGCCGAGGCCAGGAACCTGCGTGCGCAGGTCGAGGCGGGCGGTTTGAACCCGCGCGAGGTGAAGCTGCGTCTCGCCCGGGAGCTGACCACCCGCTTCCATGACGCGGCCGCTGCCGACCAGGCCATCGCCGGCTGGAACGCGGCCGTGACCGGGCAGGGCGACGTGACCCTGCTGCCGCTGCAGGAAGTGGCGATTCCGGCCGAAGGCCTGCGGATCGGTGCACTGCTGACCGCCGCCGGGCTCACCCCGAGCAACTCCGAGGCGTCCCGCAAGCTCAAGGAGCGGGCGGTGAAGGTGGATGGCGAGGTCGTGGACGACGCCCAGACGCTGTTCGCGCCCGGTTTTGAAGGCCTGCTGCAGGTCGGCAAGCGCACGTTCGCGCGCGTTCTGCTCGTCGCGGCCTAAGCGTCACAAGGCGTTTCCGGCCGCGGTGACGCGGCCGGACCTGAATCGGAAGAAGAAGACGTCAAAAAAAGTGACGATCCCCCTTCACAAATGCCGCCGATAGGGACATACTTTCCCTCCCCCGACGCAGGGGCCACCGCAAGGCGGCAACCGCACCGGAACAGGACGGCAACCACTTCGAAAGAAGGTGTTGACGGAAACGAAAAGCCTGACATAATAGGCGGCTCGCTTCGACGAAAAGACCTCCGGGTCACACGACGAAGCAGCATCGGCAACAACGTCCACTTCGGTGAGACGGCCTTGAAAAAAGGTGTTGACGAGGCGGAAAAGCCGGCTATAATGGGCGGCTCGCAACGACGGAAACGTCGGGGCACACGGAGGAAGGCGCTGAGGCCGACTCCAAGGTTCTTTGACAGTATGCGCAGGTATCTTGTGAAGGCGCCTGCAGGAAGGATGAT
>NZ_WIAY01000007.1 GCF_009467805.1 Stenotrophomonas nematodicola | reverse complement strand
AGCACGCACAGCCGGGCCGGCACCATGTACGCCGGCAGTCGCGTGGCCAGCTGCTCGCGCAGCGCCTCGGCCTGCACGGCGTCACCGGCCACATACCCATCCAGGCGATAGCCACCGGCCGCATCGGGCCGTGCCACCACCACCGCATCGCGTACGCCGGCACAACCACGCAGGCCGATCTCGACCTCGCCCAGCTCGATGCGGAAGCCGCGCACCTTGACCTGGTGGTCGGCGCGGCCCACGTAGTCCAGCTGTCCGTCGGCGCCGTAACGCACCAGGTCGCCGGTGCGGTACATGCGCGCGCCCGGTTCGCCGGCATGCGGATCCGGCACGAAGGCCAGCGCCGTCAGGGCCGGCTGGCCCACGTAACCGAGCGCGAGGTTGACGCCGCTGACATGCAGCTCGCCCAGCGTGCCGGGAAGGACCGGCTGCAGCGCTGCATCGAGTACCCGAAGCGCGCTGTTGGGCAGCGCCACGCCGATCGGCAGGATCCGGCTGTGCAGCAGATCCAGATCGCTGGAACTGCCTTCCCACCAGCTCGCCGATACCGTGGTTTCGGTCGGCCCGTAGGTGTTCAGCCACCGCACCGACGGGCGACACCGACGCCAGCGCTGCAGGCACTCGAAGGCCGGCGCTTCGCCACCGACGATCACCAGCCGAAGTGCCGGCGGCGCGGCACCGGCACCGTGCAGTGCATGGGTCCACAGGTGCCAGTACGCGGTCGGCAGATTGGCAATGGTGATCCGCTCGCGCGACAGATAGCCTTCGAAGGCCTCCACGTCCAGGCCCATCCGGTCGTCGTACAGAACCAGGGTCGCGCCGGCCAGCAAGGTCGGGAAGATTTCTTCCACGGCCATATCGAAACTGAAGGTGCTGAACTGCAGCGCCCTGTCCTGTGGCGAGAGCTCGAACAGCGCCGCCATCGCCTCGGCATGGTTGAGCAGTGCGTGATGCCCGATCCGCACGCCCTTGGGCCGCCCCGTCGAACCGGACGTGTAGATGACATAGGCCGACTGCAACGGATGCAGCGGAAGGTCGATGGCTGCGCCCGCCGCCGCGCCTTCCCACCAGGGTCCGTCCAGCCGCCACGTCGGCAGCCGCGCATCCGGGTGCAGCCCGGCGTGGGTCAGAAGCAGGACAGACCCACTGTCCTCGACGACGAACGCCGCGCGCTCCGCCGGCAGGGCCGGGTCCAGCGGGACATAGCACAGGCCTGCGCGCAGCACGGCCAGTGCCGCCGCGACCTGTTCGAGGCTGCGCTGGAAGCTCAGGGCGATGCAGGCACCCGGCGCCAGGCCCGCGGCGGCGAGGCGGGTGGCAAGGTGCGCGCTGCGGCGCTCCAGCTCGGCGTAGGTCCACTGGCCCGCCGGACCGTCCAGCGCCACCGCATCGGGGCATGCCGCTGCGCGCGCGCGGAAGCGGGCGACCACGTCGCCCTGCAGCAGGCGCCGCGGCCCCTCGCTGGCCTGCACGCGCTGCGCCACCCCCGCGGGCGACTGCAGCGGCAGATCCACCAGCGCGGTGGTTGGCGCCGCGACGGCCGCCTCCAGCAGGGTGTCGAATGCCTGGACCCATCCGGCGATGGTGTTCGCCTGGAACAGGTCGGTGTTGTATTCCAGCTGCGCGGAGAACGCGCTGCCACGCTGGACCATGTTCAACGTCAGGTCGAACTTGGCCACCGTGTGCGGGCTGCGCACCGGCTCCACGCGCAGTGCCGTGTCCCCGGGCGGGGGCTCGGCCGGATCGGCGCCGGCTTCCAGGTCGAACATGACCTGGAACAGCGGCGTCTGGCCCGGCCTCCGGCTCACCTGGAGCGCGTCCACAACCTGTTCAAAGGGGACATCCTGGTTGGCCTGCGCATCGGCCACGGTGCGGACGGCGCGGCGCAGCACGGCCTCGAACGGTTCGCGCATGTCCAGCGCGAAGCGCAGCGCCTGGGTATTGACGAAGTAACCGACCAATCCCGACAGTTCACGCCGCTCGCGACCCGCCAGGGGCACTCCGATCACAACGTCGTCCTGCCGCGCCAGCCGCGCCAGCAGGACCGCGAAGGCAGCGATCAGCACCACATACGGCGTACACCCGTGGGACCGCGCCAGCTGGATCACCGCCGGCCCCAGCGCGGCGGGAAGCGGATGCGCGCACAGGTCGCCCGCATAGGTCTGCAGCGGGCCGCGTTGGCCGTCGGTCGGCAGATCCAGCCCGTCCGGCGCACCGGCAAGATGACCGCGCCAGTAGTCCAGCTGGGCGGCCAACCGCGCGGCATCGACCTGCCCGCGCTGCCACACCGCGAAGTCGCCGTACTGGACGGGAAGCACCGGCAGCACCGGCGGCGTCGCGGCCGCATGCGCGTGATACGCGTGGGTGAGTTCGCGCAGGAGAATGCCCGCCGACCAGCCATCGGCGACGATGTGATGCATGCGCAGCGACAGTACGTGTTCCTGCGCGCCCAAGGTGAACAGCACGGCCGAGAACAGCGGGCCGGCGGCAAGGTCGAACGGCAGCGCGGCATGCTGCGCGAGACGGGCATCCAGGTCCGCCGCGTCGATCGCGATGGCGTCGAACGGGCAGCCAGCGGACGCATCGACCACCTGCATCGGCTGGCCATCGATGGCAACGTAGCGACTGCGCAGGATGTCGTGGCGGTGGACCAGGGTATCCAGCGCCGATCCCATCGCCGCGATGTCGACGGCCCCGTACAACCGCAGGCCCATGTGGATCGCGTACGTCGCCCCGTCCGCACCCAGCTGGTCCAGCGTCCACAGCCGCTGCTGGGCGAACGACAGCGGCACCGGCCCGGAGCGATCCACCGGCACGATGGCCGCACCCGTGTCTGCGTCCCCGGCCGCGCTGCCGCCACCGCCAAGGGCAACGATCAGTTCCTGCTTGTGCGCGACCAGCTGCTCGCGCAGCACCGGCGGCAACGGGCCGCGCGGGGACTGGATGCGCAGGTTGCCGTCCTGCACGGTGAGCCGCGCATCCAGCTGGCGGAGCTGCTCCAGCAGGCTCGGGATGATCGTCATAGCAGGTCCTCGAACGTGGCTTCCGACGGGGCGGTCGCGTCCGCCGTGAGCCACTGCAGCGTATCGATGTGGCGCGCCAGGTCGGACAGGCGCGGATTGCGGTAGAGGTCCTCGATGCGGGCGCCCTGCCAGAGCGCATCTCGCACGTCCCGGATGACCTGCATGGCAGACAGCGAGTTGCCGCCGATGTCGAAGAAGTCGCTGTCGCGGCCAACGCTGCCGCCGATCACGGCCGACCAGATCCGGGCCAGGGTGCGTTCGGTGTCCGACGCCAGCGCGCCGGATGGCGCGTCGGCAACGGCGGGCTCCAGCGCAGCCAGCGCGACCCGATCCACCTTGCCATTGACGGTCAGGGGGAGCTGGGCGAGGAAGCTGAAACGGGCCGGCACCATGTAATCGGGCAGCGTGCTGCGAAGCGCCTGGCGCAGACGGTCGCGCAGCGACGCGGGCGTATCGGTGGACCCGGTCGCAATGCAGGCGTGCAGGCACGGCGTGCCCTGCCCGTCCACGGCGACCAGCACGGCCGCATCCAGCACGGCGTCAAGAGACAACAGGGCCGCCTCGACTTCGCCGGTTTCGACACGGAATCCACGGATCTTGACCTGGTGGTCGATGCGGCCGAGGAAGGTCAGGCAGCCGTCGGCGCGATGCCGGGCCAGGTCGCCGGTACGGTACAGGCGTGCCCCGGGGACGGTGGCCGCCGGATCAGGGCGGAAGGCGGCCGCGGTCAGGTCCGGCCGGCCCAGATAGCCCTGGCCAAGCCCGATGCCCCCCACCCACAGTTCACCGACAACACCCGGCACGACGTCATCGAGGTTGGCGTCGAGCACCCGGGCGTACGTCCCTTCGATGGGGTAGCCGATACCGGGCGATACCGCAGCGTCGCGAACGGCGGTACGCGTGGCGCATATGCTGGCCTCGCTGGGACCGTAGGCGTTGTGGAACTGCCGCCCCGCCGACCAGCGCCGCACGATGTCCGCATCGCACGCTTCACCGGCCGAGACCAGCGTTCTGAGGTGGGGGAACTGGTCCGGCTGCAGGTGCCGCAGGACGGACGGCGGCAGCGTTGCCCAGGTCGGGCGGGCCCGCTGCAGGAACCGGTCGAATCCGTCGCCGAGCTGCTTGCCGGTATCGTCCACGACGTGCAGTTCGCCGCCGCAGGACAGCGCGATGGCGATCTCCCACAACGACGCATCAAAACCGGATGCCGCGAACTGCAGCAGACGGTCCTCCACGCCCAGTTCGAACGCGCGCGCCTGGCTCGCCGCCACGTTGCCCAGGCCGCGATGGGTCGACAGCGAGCCCTTCGGGTGCCCGGTCGAACCGGAGGTGTAGATGATGTAGGCCGGCGCATCGAGCGACGGCGCCGCGCATCCGGCCGCCCCGCCGGCACGGCTGATGCCGGTCAGGCCGTCGGGGGTCAGTACCGCCTGCCCGGCCAGCACCGCGGCACCGGCCTCGGCCGACGGACACACCACCCAACCCGGCGCGGCGTCCTGCAGGATCCAGCGCAGGCGTTCGGCCGGCTGGGCGGGGTCCAGCGGCAGATACACCGCCCCTGCCTTGAACAGACCGAGCATGACCGCGACCAGCTCGCGCCCGCGTGGCAGGTGGACGCCCACGATATCGCCGGGTCGTACACCCGCACCGAGCAGGTAGCCGCACCAGTCCGACGCGCGCGCATCCAGCGCAGCGTGGTCGATGCTGCCCTCCGCGTCGACCACGGCGGTCCGCCCACCATGCCGGGCGACGATGTCGGCATGCTGCTGCAGCAGCGAACGCGTCGGCAGCGCTGCCGACGCAGCCGCGCTCCATTGGCGGAGCGCGGCTGCCTGGTCGGCCAGCAGGGTCGGCAGGCGACCCAGCGGCGCATCGACGTGATCGACGATGCCCTGCAGTGCCTGCTCGAAGTGCTGGAGCATGGCGCGTGCCTGGCTGACCGGGTAGCGGGCAAGGTCATGGTTGAGGTTGACGACCAGACTATCGGCCGTCGGCACGATACACAGGCTCAGCGGATAGTTGGAGCGCTCCTGCGAGCCGAGCAGCGATGCCTGCAGGCTGTCCGACGTCGGGTCGGCATCGCCATCGCCGTTGGCCACCGGATAGTTCTCGAAGACCAGCAGTGACTCGAACAGCGGCGTATCCGCGCGGATGTCCGACAGGGCCTGGATGCGCGACAGCGGCAGGAACGCATGTTCGTCGCGCTGCACCTGCTGCGCGTGGCACTCGCGCAGCAGGTCGCCGACGCGCGCGTTCGCCGCCAGCCGGAACCGCGCGGGAACGGTGTTGATGAACACGCCCACGGACGCTTCGATATCGGCCATCTCCGGCGGTCGCCCGGCACCGGTGACACCGAACACCACGTCGTGGCGGCCGCTGTAGCGGGACACCACCCGCGCCCAGGCCAGTTGCAGCACGCTGCTCTGGGTCGTGCCCTGGCGGCGCGCCAGCGCGTCGATCGCCGCATGCAGCGCCGGCGATACGACCAGACGCTGGCACGCGCTGCCCAGCCCTTCGCTGGCGGCGCCCTGCAGGATGGTCGTTGCCTGGCTGAAGCCGTCCAGGTGGTCGCGCCAGTAGCGCTCCGCCGTCTCCACCGGTCGCTCGGCAAGCCACTGGACGTAGTCGCGGAACGGCCTGCCGGGCATTTCCGGCACAGCGTTGGCCTGGCCATCCGCCGCACGCGCGTACGCGGCGTGCACCCGCTCCAGCAGCAGCGGAATGGACCACCCGTCCAACAGCGCGTGATGGTAGGTCAGCAGGAGGCGATGTGCGTGATCGGGCATCTGCGCGATATGCAGGCGCAGCAGCGGCGCCACCGCGAAGTCGAAACCGACGGCGCGGTCGCGTGCCTGCAGTTGTTGCCACGCGGCCTCCGCATCGTTCTGCCGGGCGCGCCAGTCCAACCGCTGCACGGGCAGCGCCGGGGCGGGCTGGACCACCTGCAGCAGGCGGCTGTCGGCAAGCTGCACGAACGCGGTGCGCAGGATCGCGTGCCCGGCCAGCACCCGCTGCCAGGCCGCCACCAGCCGGTCGACATCCAGCGCGTCCGGCAGGCTGAAATCCATCTGGATCAGGTAGGTCCCCCCGTCCGGATCAAGCAGGGAATGGTGGATCAGGCCCTGCTGCAGCGGCGTGGCCGGGTAGATGTCCTCCACCCCGTCGGGGTACGCCTCCAGCACGCCGTCCAGGGTGACCTGATCGAGCCCTGCCAGCGGGTAGTCCGAGGGCGTCCGGCCCCAGCGTCCGGGGCTGCTGCAATGCGCGATGATCGCGCGCAGGCTGACCATGAAGGCATCGGCCAGCGCCTCGATGGCCGCACGGTCGTGGATGTTCTCCGAGTACGTCCAGTTCACTCCGAAGCGTCGACCGGTGACGGCTGCGGTGATGTCCAGCAGGTGCGCGCGGTCCTGTCCCGGCGCATGCAGCGCGCCGGTCGGCGCGTCTGCCGGACGCAGCCAGCGGTCCGCGCTGCCGGGTGTACCGGCGTCGAACTGGCCCAGGTAGTTGAACCCGATGTCGGCATGTGCCCCGGAGCGCGGCAGACGTTCCGCGCCTGCGGCGGGGTGGCGCAGCATCCCGAACCCGATGCCCTTGCCGGGAATGCGCCGCAGCTGTTCCTTCACTGCCTTGAGGTCGGCCGCCAGGTCGGCGCCGTGCTCCAGCACCAGGCTGACCGGATACATCGAGGTGAACCATCCGACGGTGCGGGACAGGTCGACGTCGTCGAACAGGTCCTCACGGCCGTGCCCTTCCAGGGTCAGCGCGATGCTGTGCTGGCCGGTCCACGCACGAAGTGCGTGGGCAAGCGCGAGCAGCAGGACGTCGTTGATTTCGGTCTGATACGCGGCCGGCACCGTACGCAGCAGCCGCTCGGTTTCCCCGGCATCCAGCGCCACGCTGATGTTGCGCGCCGAGCGGACGTCATTGACGCCGTCCCGCTGCCGGGGCAGCGCAGGCGCGGCGGTGTCCAGCACCGACTGCCAGTAGCTGCGTTCGGCGTTCCAGCGTCCCGCACGCAGGTCGCCCAGCAACCGTTGGGTCCAGTAGGGGTACGCGGTGGTTTTTGCCGGGAACACGGCCGAACTGCCCTGTGCCACGGCGGCGCAGGCGGTTTCGAGGTCTTCGATCAGCACGCGCCAGGACACGGCGTCCACGACAAGATGGTGCGCCACCAGCAGCAGACGGGCAGGCCCGCCATCGCAGTGGACCCATGCGCCGGCCATGACCCGGCCCTGGGCCGGCTGCAGCGAGGCCTGGAGCGCGTCCGCCGTTGCCAGCCACTGCGCATCCCCCTGCGGACTGCCCGGGGGATCGATGACCACCTCCTCGAGGACAGGCTCGCTGTCGGCCGTCCCGATCCATTGCCGCGTTGCGTCACCGTCGGGTACCAGGCTGGCCCGCAGCATGTCGTGGTGTGCCATCACCAGGCCAAGCGCCCGGCGCAGCCGTGCGGCGTCGAGGTCGGGCCGCACGTCGAACACGACCGCCTGATTCCAGTGCTGCCAATGCGCCAGGGCCTGATCGACAAACCAGTGCTGCACCGGCGAGACCTCCACCGTGCCGGTGACCGGCCCCTGCTCGCAGTGCATCGCCTGCGTGTCGGTCCGACGGATGCACGCTGCCAAGGCCGCAGGCGTCTGGCGTTCGAACAGCAGGCGGGGCGTGAGGTCGTAACCCAGCCGCCGCATGCGGGCGACCACCTGGATACCCAGAATGGAGTCGCCTCCCAGCGCATAGAACCCGGCATGGCGGTCGTCCACCGCGCAGCCCAGCACCCCGCTCCACACCTCGGCGATCAGTGCTTCGGTGCCCGGCCGCGGCGGCGCCACCGCAGTCGCCGCAGCCGCCTCCCCGCTCGCCACGCCGAGGGCAGGCAACGCCTTGCGGTCGATCTTGCCGTTCGGCGTCATCGGCAGGGCCGGCAGCAGCACCACGCGCGACGGCACCATGAATTCCGGCAACCGGGCGCGCAATGCTGCCAGCAGGCTGGCTTCGGACACGCCGTCGCCGTCCACCTGCGCATACGCCACGAGCCGACGCTGTGCATCCGCCGGGTCGTCGGCCAGGACCGCGCTTGCCTGGACCCCGGGCAGCATCGCCAGTGCGTGCTCGATCTCGCCCAGCTCGATCCGGAACCCGCGCAGCTTGACCTGGTGATCGCTGCGCCCCAGGTACTCCAGTTCGCCCGAGGGCAGGAACCGGACGATGTCGCCGGTGCGGTACATGCGCCCACCCGCTCCTGCGCCCGCCGGACAGGGCAGGAAACGCTCGGCGGTCATCGCCGCGCGGTCGTGATACCCGCGCGCAAGCCCGGCCCCGCTCAGGTAGAGCTCGCCGATGGCGCCCGGCGGGACGCTGTTCAGCGCGCTGTCGAGCACATGCGCCTGCGTGCCCGGAAGCGGTACGCCGATGCTGGGCTTGCAGCCCGTGCCCGCCGGCACGCGGGCGGCGGTGGAATAGGTGGTGTCCTCGGAAGGACCATACAGATTGAACACGGCCTGCACGCCGGGATGGGCGTAGGCCTTGTCGACCAGCGGACGCGGCAGCGGCTCGCCGGCGACGTTGATGATATCCACGCGCGGCAGACGTCCCGCCTCCAGGATCGCACCGAGCGCCGACGGCACGGTGTTGACCAGGGTCAATGCACCGACATCGGTATGAACGAGGTCCAGGATGGTGTCCACCAGCACCACGCAGCCGCCGCAGGACAGCGGCGCGAACAGCTCGAACACCGACAGGTCGAAGCAGATCGACGTGCTGGCGAGGGTGCGCTGCAGCCCCGTCGCCGTGAAGGTCTGCACGGCCCAGTCCAGCATGGCCGCCGTCGCCCCGCGCGTAATGGCGACGCCCTTCGGCACGCCGGTGGAACCGGACGTATAGATCAGATGGTTGAGCCCGGCAGCGTGGCGCGTCATGGCCGGCATATCGGTGGCGGCGTGCGCCAGAAGCCCGGTTGCCGTCACGTCCATGACCGCCGGCACGCACGCCGCCAGCGCCGCATCCGTGCCGGGCGTTGCCAGCAGGAGGGCCGGCGCTGCGTCACGGGCGATGTACTGCAACCGCTCGATCGGGTAGCCCGGATCCATCGGGACGTAGGCTGCACCGGTCCGCAGGATGGCCAGCAACGCGATCACCAGGCCGACGTCGCGCTGCATGCACACCGCAACCCGGTCACCGTCGCCGATGCCGCGCTCACGGAGCTGGCGGGCCAGGTGCGACACGGCCGCGTCCAACTGCCCGTACGACACCTGCACGCCTGCCGCTTCGATGGCGACCACCGCCGGCGTGAGCCGGGCCTGGCGCTGCACGCGCACGTCCACCGATACCGGGGCCGCCGGCAGCGTGCCGACCTCGGCCACGCCCTGCAGCCAATCGCGGTCCATCGGGTCCAGCCACGCCGCCGCGTCGTGGGCCTGCCCCGGACACGCCAGCATGGCCTCGAGCACGGCCCGGTAACAGCGGCCCGCGCGCTCCACATCCAGACGTGACAGACGGTGCGGATCGAACTGCAGGTCCAGCCCCACCACGCCGCTTCCGGGGTCCTCGCGGAACCCGCACATCAGCGCGAAGCTGTTGCGCTGGAACTGTTCACGCTGCTCCACCTCGAACCCCTGCGGCAGGGCATCGTCCATCTGGCGCAGCACGTGGAAGCTGATGAAATTGAAGGCGACCTCGAACAACGGCTCCCCCCTGTTCATCCGCTGCAGTTCGGACAACGGGAAACGCCGGTTGGCCAGCAATCCCTGCTCGGCAGCGAAGGTTCCGGCCAGCAGCTGACGCCAGCTCGCGCCACCCGGCAGCGACATCCGCAGCGGAAGGGTGTTGAGGAACAGTCCCAGGCAGCGATCGCCATCCTCGTGCTCGAGGCGGCCATTGGACACCACGCCACTGACCACGTCCTGCTGCGTTCCCAGCATCGACAGCACTTTCATGTGCACGGCCAGCAGCACGGTCCGCAGGGGCACGCCGGCGTCGCGCGCCAGCGCACGCAGCCGATCGGCGTGACCGTCGGGCAAGGCGACCTCGCAACGGAACCCGCCGGTGGCGGCAGTGTCGCCCGCACCGGCGGTGCGTGGCAGCGCCAGGAACGGGGCGCTGTCCAGCACGCCGGCCCAGTATGCGCGCGTGTGCGGGTCTGCCAGGGCAGCACCCTCGGCCGCCACGAAATCGCGGTACTGGCTGTGCAGCGGCGTCGATGCGACGGGCGCGCCGCCGCGCAAGCGGAAGTAGGTGTCGAACAGCTCGGTAAAGAACGAGGCCACGCTCCACCCATCCAGAATGGCGTGATGGTCCACCCAGGTGATCTGGAACGCGTCCGGGGCCGTGAGCTGGATGAAGATCCGGTACAGCGGTGCCTGCTCCAGGTCGAACGGCGTCTGCTTCTGCGCCGCGATCAGCGCGTCGATGGCCTCCGCCTGCGCTGCCGCACTCGATCCACGCAGATCGATGCAGTCGAAGGCCACCCCGACATCGGCGTGCACCCGCTGCAGCGGACGGCCGGTGCCGTCCATGCTGAAGGAGGTGCGCAGGATGGGATGCCGCGAGGCGACGGCCGCCAGCGCCGCCTGGAAGGTCGCCGCGTCCATTGGACAACCGCGCACTGCCAGGCTGGAAACGTTGTGGTAGTGGCCCTGTCCCGGGTCGAGCAGCGAATGGTGGATCATGCCGGCCTGCAGTGCGGCAAGCGGGTACGCATCGACGACGTCGCCCGGCAGTGCCACGCGCTCATCGGCCTCCAGCAGCGCGAATGCAGCCAGCGTCGGCGTCAGCGTCAGCGGGCCGGCAGATGCATCGAACGTGGCCAGCCGGGCCAGGGCCGCCACGGTCTGCGCCGCGAACAACTGCGCCACACTGAAGGTGATGCCCCTGGCCCGGGCCTGCGCGATGAGGCGGATGCTGCGGATCGAATCGCCGCCGAGAGCAAAGTAGTTGTCGTCCACGCCGATGTCGTCACGACCCAGTGCCGTCTGCCAGACGGCCAGCAACGCGGCCTCGGCGGCGTCGCGCGGCGCGGCCGCGCCACGTCGATCCGCCACGGCGAGTGCCGGAGGTGGCAGCATCGCCACGTCGATCTTGCCATTGGCGGTGAGCGGGAACCGCGCGAGCGGCATGAATACCGTCGGCACCATGTGCTCGGGCAGGCGGGCCAGCAACGCCTCGCGCAACGCGGACGCGTCCTGCAGCGCGACCGCCGGATCCGGCACGATGTAGGCGACCAGACGCTTGCCGATGTCGGACACGTCGCGCAGCTGCACCAGTGCGTTGGCGACGCCGGGCAGCGCCGCCACGGCATGTTCCACCTCGCCCAGCTCGATCCGGAAGCCACGCAGCTTGACCTGCGCGTCGCGTCTCCCCACGTACTCCAGCTGCCCGTCGTTGCCGATGCGGGCCAGATCACCGGTGCGGTACAGGCGTGCGCCGCCTGCACCGAACGGATCGGGCACGAAGCGCTGCGCGGTCAGGGCCGGCTGGCCGAGGTAGCACTGCGCGAGGCCTGCGCCGCCGACATGCAGTTCGCCGAGCACGCCGGTCGGTACCGGCTGCAGGTCGGCATCCAGCAGGTGCAGGCTGAGGTCGGGGATCGGGTCACCGATCAGACTGCGCGGCTGACGGGTATCGTCCTGGACAATCTCCCGGTAGGTCACGTGCACCGTCGTCTCGGTGATGCCGTACATGTTGACCAGGCGCGGCCCCGCGCCATGACGCCGGGCAAACCACGGCGCCAGCGCAGGCAGCGTGAGCGCCTCGCCGCCGAACACCACCCAGCGCAGCGCCAGCGCCTGCCGCTGCGCCTCGCCAGCGGCATCATCGGCTTCGGCAAGCTGCAGGAAGGCCGACGGTGTCTGATTGAGGACCGTGATCTGCTGATCGACCAGCAAGGCATGGAATGCGTGTGGATCGCGGCTGACAAGGTACGGGACGATGACCAGGCGGCCGCCATGCAGCAGGGCTCCCCAGATCTCCCACACCGAGAAATCGAACGCACTGGAATGGAACAGCGTCCAGGCATCGTCCGGCCCGAAACCGAACCAGGGTGCGGTCGCGTCGAACAGGCGCAGCACGTTGCCGTGCGGAATCACGCTGCCTTTTGGCAGTCCCGTCGAGCCGGAGGTGTAGATCACATAGGCCGGGTCCTGAGCACGCAGCGCGACCCGCGGACGCTCGCGGCGGGAGGCGCCGTGGCTGGCCGCCATGTCCAGCACCCGGGGCGCGAGCGGGTTGCCGTCATTGACGCGCGCGTACTGCGCCTGCTCGGTGGCACCCACCAGGCTGGCGGCCACGGCGGCATCACGAAGAATATGCCGCAGGCGCTCGATCGGCCCGTTGGGATCGACCGGAACATAGCAGGCCCCGGCCTTGCACACGGCCAGCATTGCCACGATCAGATCGACCGAGCGGTCGATGAACAGCGCGACGCGATCGCCACGCCCGATTCCGTGCCCGGCAAGCAGCGCCGCCACCGCATTGGCACGCGCATCGAGGTCCGCGTAGGCGATGCTCTCATCGCCGCAGGTGATCGCGATCGCGCCGGGATGTGCATCGCACATGGCCTCGAACCGGCTCGCGATATCCCCCTCTTCCACTGCCGGCGCGGGCGATGCCACGGGCCGGAGGGCTGCCGGTGCCGGCGTCAACGGGATCTGTTCCAGCACCGTCGACGGCGCATCGATCGCCTGGCCGAGCACATGCTGCAGGCACGCCACCATGCGATCGGCGGTGCTGGCGTCGAACAGGTCGGTGTTGTACTGCAACCCGCCGCTGATCCCCTCACGCTCCTCCACGAGCGTGAAGGTCAGATCGAACTTCGCCTGTCCGCTGTCGCGATAGATGTCCTCGAAACGCAGCCCGGGCAGGTCGAGAGAAGCGGTAACCGCTCCCTGCCAGACGAACATCGTCTGGAACAGCGGGGTATACGCCGGCGTGCGCTCCACCTGCAGGCTGTCCAGGATGCGCTCGAACGGTGCATCCTGGTGCTCGAAGGCATCAAGCACGGTGCGGCGCGTCGCGGCCAGGTGATCGGCGAACGTGGTCGCGGCGGGAATCCGCGTGCGCAGCACCAGGGTGTTGGCGAAGAAGCCCAGCGTATGCTCGAACTCGCCGTGGTTGCGATTGGCGATCATCGTGCCCACCGCCACGTCGTCCTGGCTGGACAGGCGACCGAGTACGGCGGTCAGTGCGGCCAGCACGATCATGTACGGGCTGTAGCCGCTGCGACTGCTGAATGCGGCGAGCCGCTGGCTCAGGTCCGCCCCGAAGCGGATCGGACAGGTCGCACCGCGCGAGCTGCGCTGCAGCGGGCGGGGACGATCTAGCGGAAGATCGAGCAGCGGCGGCATGCCCTCAAGGGCCTGGGTCCAATACGCCAGTTGGGCATCCCACTGCCCGCTCTGCAGCTGGCG
Organism: Stenotrophomonas nematodicola; assembly: GCF_009467805.1. Taxonomy (GTDB): domain Bacteria; phylum Pseudomonadota; class Gammaproteobacteria; order Xanthomonadales; family Xanthomonadaceae; genus Stenotrophomonas; species Stenotrophomonas nematodicola. The sequence continues at coordinate 205,418 of NZ_WIAY01000007.1, read as the reverse complement.
ACGCTGCCAACGCGCAAAGTCGCGGTACTGCCGCGCCGGAGGCGGCAGTGCGAGGGGGCGCTGCTCCAGGCCGGCCGTGTACAGCGCGGCCAGTTCGCGGACCATCACCGCCGATGACCAGCCGTCGAACACCAGGTGGTGGACGTTGGTCAACAGGAGGTGGTCGTCCTCGGCGAACCGATGCAGTTCGAAACGGTGCAGCGGGCCCTGGCGCAGCGCGAAGCGCACCTGGTCCTGCTGCTGGTACAGCGCGGCGACGCGTGCGTCGCGCTCGTCCACCGGCGTCGGCGCGGCATGGACCGCCAGGCCGCAACCGGGACCCGGATCGATGATCTGCGCGGCCTCGCCGTCGACCACCTCGATACGCGTGCGCAAGGCTTCGTGGCGCGCCACCAGGGTGGCGAATGCGCTTTGGAAGGTGGGCACGTCCATGCGACCGTGGATGCGGAACGCGGTGGAGATGTTGTAGGTGCCGTCCTGCCCGCCCAGCTCATCGAGGAACCACAGACGCTGCTGCTGGAACGACAACGGAATCGGCGCGGCCTGTTCTTCCGCAAGCGCCTGCAGGATCTGCGCCTTGCGTTCCTTCAGCTCGCTGGCCAGCGCGGGCGTGATGACCCCCTTTGCCGCGCTGATCCGCAGTTGATCCCCATGCGCGGCCAGTTCCAGGCCCTTCGCGCGCAACTGCTCAATGTACGTCCTGTTCATCGTTGATCCTGCGTCCGTTTGCCGGCATGGCCCGCGCCTGCCCCATGCCGCGCGCGTCCTGCCTTGTCAGTCCTTCCGCGGCGCATGGCCGCGGATCGCATCACTCACAGCTCCAGCACATCCAGTGCCGGGCCTGCGTCGGCGGTCTCCTCGATCAGCGCCTGCAGCTGCACCGCCATCGCCGACAGCTCGGGGTGGTCGAAGATCAGCTTGATCCGTGCCTCCACGTCGAACGCGTCGCGGATGCGCGAGATCAACTGCATGGCCAGCAGCGAGTGGCCACCGCGTTTGAAGAAGTTGTCGTTGCGGCCGATGCCCTCCACGCCGAGCAGCGCCTCCCACAGCGCGGCCAACCGGGTCTCGATGCCGGGTTCGGGCGCGACATGCACCGACGTTGCCCGCAGCTGATCGGGATCGGGCAGCGCGCCGCGATCGATCTTGCCGTTGGCGGTCCGCGGCAGCGCGTCCATCTGCAGGTAGTCCTGCGGCAGCATGTGCGACGGCAGCCGGTGCCGCATGTGGTCGTGCAGCTGCAGAACGTCGGCCGCCGCATCTGCGTGCGCGCTCCAGTAGGCGATCAGCACCTGCTCGCCGGCCTGGCCTCGTGCGACAACCGCGCACTGGGCCACGGCGGGATGCTGCGCAAGCTGCGACTCCACTTCGCCCAGTTCGATGCGGTGTCCGCGGATCTTGACCTGCGCGTCGATCCGGCCCACGTAGTCCAGGCGCCCGTCCGCCAGGGCGCGCGCAAGGTCGCCGCTGCGGTAGAGGCGTGCACCGGGGCCGGTGCCGAACGGATCGGGTAGATAGCGCTCGGCGGTGGCATCGGCGCGGCCGGCGTAGCCGCGTGCCACGCCCGCGCCCCCGATGTGGACTTCGCCGACCACCCCCACCGGGACCGCGTCGCCGTGGCCGTCCAGCAGGTAGATCCGGGTGCCCGCCGTCGGAGCCCCGATGCCCACACGCGGTCCCCCAGCACCCAGATCCTCGACCGTGCACCACACGGCGGTCTCGGTGGGTCCGTACTCATTGAACAGTGCGGTGGCCGGAAGCAGCGCGCGGTGACGCTCCACCAGCGCCGGCGGACATGCCTCGCCGGCAACGATCACGGTGCGCAGGCTCGTCAGGGTGGCCGGATCGCCCGACGACAGCAGCGTGGCGTACAGGGACGGCACCATCAGGGTGTGGGTGATCTGGCGGGCGCGGACCAGCTCGGACAGGCAGGTGATGTCGTGAACGACCTCGGGGGTGGTCATGACCAGTGTGCCGCCGGACCCGAGGGTCCAGAAGATGCCGGCAATGGAGCTGTCGAACGAGAACGATGACAGCAGCAGGAAGCACTGCGGCGGATCGCGATAGCCCAGCCCGCGTGCCGCGGTGGACGCGAGGATGGCGGCGTGCGGCACGCAGACGCCCTTTGGCTGTCCGGTGGAACCGGACGTATAGATCATGTACGCGGCGGTCTCCGGATGCAGGTCCGCATCCACGCCGGGATGACCGGCGGGGGTCTGCATGGCGTCACCGAACACCAGCGATGTCACCGGCAGGCCGTCGCACAGGTCCGCCTGCGCCTGGCGCTCATCGACGATCAGCCACGCGGCGCCGGCATCGGCGAGCATGTAGCGCAGTCGCGCCTGCGGGTAGGCAACATCGAGTGGCAGGTAGGTTGCCCCGCAGCGCAGTACCGCCAGGATCGCGACAATCATGTCGAGCGGATTGGCCAAGCAGACGCCGACCCGGCGCTCCGGCCTGGCCCCCAGCGCGGCCAGGTGCGCGGCCAGCTGCGCACTGCGGCGCTCCAGGTCGCCATACGTGAGCTGCTGCGATTCCCGGACCAGTGCGACACGCGCCGGCGATTGCGCCGCTGCGTGCAGGAACAGGCCAGCCAGACCCCGCCGGTCGGCGGCGACGGGCGGCAGCAGCGGCCCGTGCAGGACGGCACTGGCGGCGGTGCCCGCCGCGCGTCCCGACAGCGCGGCCACCGGCGTCTCCAGGTCCGACGTGCACACCGCGTCCAGCGCGTCCAGGAACTGTTCGCCCAGCACGGCAGCATCCGCATCCCCGTACTGCCCGCGGTCGTACTGGATCATGAGCTGCAGACGGTCGCCGAACTGCTCGCAGACAAGGTCCAGCGCGCCCTCGCTGTCGGCCGGGTGCGACGCGACCAGGTGCACGGCGTCTACCGGTGCGGCCACATGTACGCGATGGAGGAAGCCGGCCAGGCCACCCGATGCCGCCGGCGCGAAGGCCACGCTGGCAGCGGCGGCGGCGACCGTCGCCTCCAGTTGCGCCAGGGCCTGGCCAAGCGCGTGGGAAGGATCGACCTCGACACCGACGGCGACACGCTGGCTGTAGGGCCCGATCGCCTCGTCCAGCTCGGCGACGCGCGACGGGGCTTCAAGGTCGACGTGGACCAGAGTGTCGCCCTGGTGCCGGCGCAGGACCTGCAGCCAGGCAAACAGCAGGCGCGCCCTCGCGGCACCCGGCTGCGCCGGAGACGGTACCTGCGTGGCCAGCGCGGCGGGGACGGTCAACGCGACGCGGCCACGTTCACGCCCTGCGCCGGCTGCCGGACGGGCGAACGGCAGGGTCCGCTGCAGGTGGACGTCGGCATGGCCCTCGGCCCGGGCGGGCCACTGTTGCTGTTGCCACTCGGCGTAGTCGGCGTGCTGGACGATGGCGTCCTCGCGTGCATCGGTATCGCCGGCGAGTTCACGCTGCAGATGACGCGCGAAGACCGCCAGCGACACGGCGTCGAACTGCAGGTCGGTGCCGCGCAGCAGCAGATGGCCGCCCTGCGCGTGGGTGGACGCGATGGCCTCCAGCGTCCCGACGGCCAGGGGGGCGCGCGCAACCAGCAGCGCCAGGTCGTCCGCGAGGTTTCCCGTGGAGGGCAGCCAGTCGATCCGTGCCTGCGGCAGGACCACCTGAAGCGACTCGCTGAAGCCCTGCACGACCGGATAGCCGGTCCGCAGGATTTCATGGCGGTCGACCACCGCGCTTACCGCCGCCTGCAGGCGCGCGGGATCCAGCCCGGCGCCCAGCGCCCAGGCATGCACGCCGATGCGCCCGGCATGATCGGCCGGGCGTGCTGCCAGGCGGGTCCGCTGTTGCTCCGAAAGGCTGTACCCGGTGTGTTCGTCCTGCATGTCACGTCCCCTCAGTAGTCGTTTCAATGGCCATGCCGCGCTGCGCCTGGGCCATGCCCGTCAGCACCCTCCTCTGCCCCTGGAAAGGCTCCCGACCGTGCACGACGAGCATGTTGTCCAACCAGACAACGTCGCCGGCCTGCCAGTCGAACCGGGTCATCTCGCGTCGATAGATGTCGCGCAGACACGTCAGGTGGTCCGGATCGATATCACCGCCGTCCCCGTGGAAGGTATTGGTCGGCATGTCATGTGCGGGGAAGGTGCGCATCAGCTCCTCGCCGATGCTCGGCGGCAGGGTGCTGACGTTGAAGAAGGTGGCGTGATTGAACCAGAGCCGCTCGCCGGTCTGCGGGTGCGGCACCATCGCGTTGCCGATCTGGCGCGTCATCAGTCGATCGCCGGACTTCCACACGGTCTCGATGCCGACGCCTGCGCAATAGCGCTCGACCTCGGCACGGTCATCGGTCTGGAACACGGTCGGCCAGGGCAATCCGAAGCCATCGCCATAATTGCGGACGTACAGGATCTGACGTCGCTCGAACGCCTCCACGATGTGCGGCGGAATCGCCGCGGTGATCCGGCGGGTCGATCCAAACGGCGTGGCGCCACCCGTGGACGACGGGAGGGCGCAATGAAAGTAGAGGTGAAGCGGATAGACCGGCGAGTAGGAATGCTCGTTGTGCGGGAAAATCCACTGGTCGCTGGGATAGTCGGTGGACGTATAGATGTTGCCGACCACGGTGGTGCGCGGCGAGGCGCGGAACCGGTACTCCAGCGACGCGCCCGACCCGGCGACGATGCATTGTTCGAAGGCGGCACTGGTGCCGACCGCGAAGCCACGGAACAGCAGTGCGCCGTGTTCAAGCAGCAGGGCGGCCAGTTCCTCGCGGTTGGCCTGTATCCACTCGCCGAGGACCTGCCCGGGCGACTGGGCGGTGAACACCAGCGGCAGGCCGGACTGCGCGTGCATCACCGACCGTGTCACGCGCCCGGCACCCGACACGCTCATCCCACGGCGGCGCGTGCCGCGCAACCCGCTGGCCGCGTCCTGTTCCATCGTCATGCCTCACTCCTGTCAGCCTGGGCGGCAACCTTGCCGCTGATTGGTCGTCGCTTGACCATGCCGATTCTGCCGGCGGCCAGTCGTTCATCGTGTTCCCGGCGTGCCTGGTCGGCCGCATGCAGCTCAGCCAGCAGCGCATCGACCGGCACCCCGGTCTGCTCCACCAGCCGCTGCAGCAGCAGGCACAGCTTGTCCAGCCAGCGCTCACCCGCGTCGGCGTCGAACAGCAGCCGGTTGTACTCGATGCGCAGCCCCGCCCCGGCGTCGTTGCTCCAACCGGTCACCACCATGTCCAGCTCGGCCGACTCGCGCGCATGCGGCCAGGCGAGCACCTGCACGCCGGGCAGCTGCAGCGGTGGCACGGGCGCGTTCTGCAGCACCAGTTTGTGCTGGAACAGCGGCGCGAAACGGCGGTCGCGGGGCAGGTCCAGCGCGGCCACGACCTGGTCGAAGGGCACGTCCTGGTTGGAGTGGCCGTCGATCGCCAGCGCCTGGACGCGCGCCAGGTACGCGTCCACCTGTTCGCCGGGCTGCAACCGCACGCGCAGCGCGAGCAGGTTGACGAAGAAGCCGATCATGCCTTCCATCTCGGGACGGGTGCGGTTGGCGACATCGGTGCCGATCATGATGTCCCCCGCGCCGCTTTCCTGCGCCAGCAGCAGCGCATAGGCCGCCAGGTACAGCGAGAAGCGGGTGGTCCGGCGCTGACGCACGAACCCGGCGATGGCCGATTCCAGCGATGCATCGAGCTGGCGCGTCACCACTCTGCCGTCGAAACTGCGTTCAACGCTGCGGCGTGCCGGATCGGCGATGCTGGCGTGCGTCTGCGCCCCCGCCAGTGTCTGCGTCCAGTACGCCAGCTGCCCGCTGGCCATCGCCTGCCACTGCGGCGACCGCTGCCAGGCGGCCACATCGATCGCGTCCGGCGAGCGTACGCCAGGGGCCGGGCCGTCGGCCGCGCCGATGCTGCGCAGGTAGTGCGCCTGCAGATCGGCGATCAGCACGCCCATCGACCAGCTGTCACCCACGATATGGTGCAGCGCGACCGCCAGCACCAGGTCGTCTTCGCCCAGAGAGACCAGCAGGACGCGGATCAACCCACCCTGCTCCAGATCGAACGGCCGGGCGGCGAAGTCGCCCAGGATCCGATCGACCTCCCCGGTCTGCAGCGGCCCCTGCGCGACCGTGACCCGTTCGATGTCGACCGTGGCTGCCGGCAGCACGCGCTGCCAGGGACGGCCGTCCTCTTCGAAGAATGCCGTGCGCAGCGGAGCATGATCGGCGACCAGCGCTTCGAAGGCGGCGCACAGGGCAGCGTGATCGACGCGTCCGCTCAGGCGCGCGGTGGTCAGGATGGTGTTGGCGCCTGCACCTCCCTCATGGCGTTCAAAGAACCACATCCGCTGCTGGGCGGCGGACAGCGCCACCTTGCGGGTGCGTTGTGCGGCGTCCAGTGGTGACACGTCCGGCAGCGGCGTCGCGGCCGGCGCCGGCGATGCCTGTCGCGCCCGCTCCACCACGTCGCCCAGCGTGGGGGCGGACAGGAACTGGTCCAGCGTGATGCGGCTGCCCGTGGCGGCACGCAGATGCGCGATCAGTTGGGTCGCCACCAGGGAATCGCCACCGAGATCGAAGAAGTTGTCCGCCGGGCCCGCCTGCGCGCGTCCGAGCCGCTCGGCGCAGAGGGTGAGCAGCAGCGAGGCCAGTGCATCACCGGACACCGGTGCCGTCTCGTGCCGTGGCTGCGCAGCGGCCTGCGTGGACGGTACCACCGCCGCCTTCGGTGGCGCAGCCATGCCTGGGCGTTCGACCCAGTGGCGACGCCGCTGGTACGGATAGGTCGGCAGCGGGACACGGCGGCGCTCACCTGCGGGAGGCACGTTCCAGACCACACCGGCACCGTGACACCAGAGCTGCGCGTGGGCGCGCGCCATCGCCGCGGCCTCGTCGCCAACGGCTGCTGGATGCCCGAGGGTGGACAGTGCGACCGCGGCGTGCGCGCCGTCGGCCAGCGAGTGCCGTACGAGCGAGGTCAGCCCCTGGCCAGGGCCGACTTCGAGCAGCAGGTCGCTGCCACCGGCCAGCAGCGTGCGTACGGCGCGGTCGAACCGGACCGGGCTGCGCAGGTGGTCCACCCAGTAGTCGGACCGGGCGCAGTGCCCGGCATCGACCCAGTCGCCGGTGACGTTGGAGACGAAGGGACGCACTGCCGGGCGCATCCGCACCGAGTCCAGCACCGCCCGGAATGCAGGGACGGCACTTTCCACGAGGGGCGAGTGGAAGGCGTGCGAGGTCACCAGGCGGCGTCGCGCGATGGTGGATGCCAGCTGCGTGTCGAGCGCGTCGATGTCTGCGGCGGTGCCTGCCACCACGCAGTGTCCTGGCGCGTTGTAGGCCGCAATGGTCACGCCCTGCGGCAACAGCGGCGCAAGCGCGTCGGCGGGAAGCGCGACGCTGAGCATGGCCCCCTGCGGCGTTTCCTGCATGACGCGCCCACGCGCCACGACCAGCGTCAGGGCGTCCGCCAGGTCGAAGACCCCGGCCAGGGTGGCGGCGACATACTCGCCCAGGCTGTGCCCGAGCATCGCATCGGCCTCCAGACCCCGGGCCTGCCATGCCTTGGCAAGCGCATGGCTGACCAGGAAGATGGCCGGTTGCGCCACCTCGGTCTGGCGCAGGCATTCGGCCGCCGCCCCATCGCCCGGCTGCAGCAACAGCGCGCGCAGGTCGTGCGGAAGCAGGCGCCGCAGGAGCTGTTCGCCGGCATCGAACGCGTCACGGAAGGCCGGATCGGCGGCATGCAGCGCCGCCGCCATGCCTGGATACTGGCTGCCCTGGCCAGGGAACAGCATGGCCACCCGCGCGCCAGGCTGCGCCACACGCGTCCCGGCATCCGGCCGCCGCAGGGCCTCAACGGCGTCCTCCAGCGTCCGCGCGACGACCGCGCGCCGCAGCGGCAACATCCGCCGCCCCTGCTGCAGGGTATGGGCCACGTCGCACAGCGCCAGGCCGGCGTTGGCCTGCAGATGGGCCGCCAACGCGGCGCTCGACTGCGCCAACGCCACCTCATCCAGCGCCGACACGGGCAGCACGTGGATGCCGCCCTCCCGCCCCGGCGCGCGCGGCGGCGCCTGCTCCAGCACGGCATGGACGTTGGTACCGCCGATGCCGAAGGAACTGATGCCGGCACGGCGCGGCCGCGCCCGCGTTGGCCAGGGCGCAGGGTTGGCTGCAATCCGGAACCGCGATCCGCTCAGCTGCAGCGCCGGGTTCGGGGTGACGAAGCCCACCTGCGGGGGAATCAGCCCATGCGCCAGCGACAGCGACGCCTTGATCAGTCCGGCAACGCCGGAGGCGGCATTGAGGTGCCCGATGTTGGCCTTCAGCGAGCCAAGGTGGCACGGCTGCGTTCCACCCGCGCCGTAGGTCGCATGCAGCGCGTCCAGTTCGATCGGGTCGCCCAGCCGGGTGCCGGTGCCATGCGCTTCGATGTAGTCCACCTCGGCCGGATCGACCGCCGACACCAGCAGCGCCTCGCGGATGACCCGTGCCTGCCCTTCCGGGCTCGGCGCGGTGAAGCCGATCTTGCCGCGGCCATCATTGTTCATCGCCGAGCCACGGATCACCGCGTGGATGTGGTCGCCATCGGCGATCGCGTCCTCCAGGCGCTTGAGCACCACCATGCCGACACCGCTGCCGGGCAGCGTGCCGGCCGCGGCGGCGTCGAACGGACGGCAATGCCCGTCCGGCGAAAGGATGCCGCCTTCGTTGTAGGCGTAGCCGCTGGTCTGCGTTGCCAGGATGGACGCCGCCCCGGCCAGGGCCATGTCGGTCTCGTACTGAAGCAGGCTGCGGCAGGCCAGGTGGACCGCCGCCAGCGAGGACGAGCAGCCGCAGTTGACGTTGAGGCTGGGGCCGCGCAGCCCGAGGGTGTAGGAGACAAAGGTGGGCGCGAAGTCCTTCTCGTTGTGCAGGTACAGCGGGTGCACGCCCACCCTGTGCACGATGTCCGGCGAGGCCAGCAGATGCTGGTACAGATACCCGCTGGTGCCCACGCTGGCGTAGATGGCAATCAACCCCGGATAGGTGGCGGCCACATAGCCGGCATCCTGCAGGGCGGTTTCCGAGCACTCCAGCAGCGCCTTGTGCTGCGGGTCCTTCAGCTGGGCGTCGCCCGGGGTGATACCGAAGTAGGCCTCGTCGAAGTCCTCGACGGCCGCCATCACCGCCGCACGACGGACATAGCCGGGGCGTGCTGCCGTGGCTGCATCCACGCCGGCCGCCTGCAGCGCAGCGGCGTCCAGATCGACGATGCACTCCCGACCGTCACGGATCGCCGCCCAGAACGTGTCGGTATCGGGCGCGCCCGGGAACCGTCCGGCCATCCCGATGATGGCCACGGCCTGCGCCGGCACAGAGGTATCAGCCATCGGTACGTACCTCGCGTTGGCGCTGCAGCGCCGCGCGCGCCTTCTCCGCACGGCGCGCCATGTCGTGCTCGGCCGTCGAAGCGCCCTGCCCCGTCGCCGGTGCCGACGATGCGTCGTAGAAGCGCGCCTGGGCGGCGATGGTGGTGGCCTGGAACAGGGTCACGATCGGCATCTCCCTGCCAAATGCGGCGTCCAGCCGTGCCTTCAGCTGCACCAGCAGCAGCGAGTGGCCGCCACAGTCGAAGAAATTGTCTTCCACGCTGACCTCGTCCACGCCGAGCAGCGCGGTCCAGATCGCGGCGATGTCGTGCTCTCGCGACGTGCGCGGCGCAACCACGGCGCGGCCGCTACCTCGCTGGCGGCTGGCAGGCGGCAGCGCGCGCCGGTCCACCTTGCCGTTGGCGGTCACCGGCAACTGCTGCATCCACACCAGCGCCGACGGCACCATGTGGGCGGGCAGGCACGTGTGCAGCTGCGCTAGCAGCGCCGCATCGCCGGGACGCACCGCACCGGTGGGCACCAGATACGCCGCCAGCCACGCGTCCGCGCCGGCCTCCTGGGCAACCACCACGGCGGCGCCGACCCCGGGCAGACGGCCGAGCACCGCCGCCACCTCGCCCGGTTCAACGCGATGGCCGCGGATCTTGACCTGGTCATCGGCGCGACCGAGCAGCTGCAGCGCGCCGTTCGGCCAATAGCGGGCACGGTCACCGGACCGGTACATGCGCGTACCGGGAGCATCCTCGCCGGACACCGGCTCGGGCAGGAACCGTTCGGCGGTCAGGTCGGGCCGGGACAGATAGCCCTGCGCCACGCCGGCACCGGCGATGTACAGCTCACCGATCACGCCGACCGGACAGGGCTGCAGCTGTGCGTCGAGCACATGCAGCCGCAGGCGTCCCAGCGCTCGGCCGATGGGCAGGCCGGCATGATGCGGTGCGCCTTGCGCCTCATGGGTCGCCACGCCGATCGTGGTCTCGGTCGGGCCGTAGTGGTTGACGACCCGCAGGTCGGGCCGACGCTCGCGCAGGCGCGCCAGCAGGGCCGGTGCCGCCGCCTCGCCCCCCAGCACCAGGCACTGCCGCGGCAGCACGGCCTCGCCCCCCGGCACCTCCAGCAGCGCGGCCAGGTGGGATGGGACGATCTTGAGACAGTCCACCGGATATTGGGCCAGATGCAGGCTCAGTCGAGCCGGGTCGAGCACGGTGTCGGACGGCACGATGTCGAAACAGCGCCCGGTGAGCAGCGCGCCATACAGCGCCGTGTAGCCGAGGTCGGCGGTCCACGTGGAAAGCGCGCTCAGCGACGTTGACGCCTCCAGCCCCAGACGCTGCTCGATGGCCTGTACGTAGTGGCATACCGCCTGGTGGCTGACTTCCACGCCCTTCGGTCGGCCGGTGGAACCGGACGTATAGATCACATAGGCGATCTGCAGGGGATCGACCACTACCCGCGGCGGGCGCACCGCCGCTTCGGCCCGCGCCGGCAACCGCGTGACATCCAGCGTCGCCATGCCGTCCAGCGACGCCCAGCGGTCCGTCGCGCCGGCATGCACCAGCACGCGCGGCGAGGCTTCGGCAAGGATGTCGGCAAGCCGCTGCGTCGGTGCGTCCGGGTCCAGCGGTACGTAGGCAACGCCACAGCGGAGCGCGGCCAGCATCGCCGCGATGCACGCCGCGTCGCGCGGCAGCACCAGCGCGATCCGATCACCGTGCCGTACACCGAGGCCGAGCAGCGCATCGGCGATGCGGCCCACCTGGTGATCCAGCGCCGCGTAATCCAGGACCGTCTGCCCGGACCGGACCGCCGGGGCATGTGGGAACCCTGCCACACATGCATCGAACAGGGCATCGGCACTGACCGGACGCGCCGGGGTGACCGCAGGCCCGCACAGCGGGGTGTACCCCGCCAGCGGCGCCTGCAGCAGCGCGCTGCGCATCTGCTCTGCCAGCACGTCGATATCGGCCGCACTGAAGCAGCCGGCATCGAACACGAATTCAAGCATCCACGCGCCCGCGTCGATGCCCGCCCGCAGCACCAGCTGACCCGGCATGATGGCCAGCCCGCTGTCGCCGCGCCACCGCGCACCGCCGTTGCCGCCGCTCGTGCGCCACTGATATCCGTGCACAGGCAAAGGCAGGGCCGGATCGAAATACTCCTGATGCCGCCGCGCCTGCGCGAGCGCGTCCGCCATCCGCGCCGCGCTGTCGGCCGCCGTCAGGCCGCAGGTATCGCAGCGCAGCGGAATCGCGCGGGCGACAGGCCCGATCACCGTGGCAAGTTCGTCAAACCTGCGGCCGTGATCGAACAGCGTCAGGTCCAATGCGCCCACGCCGCACCATCGGGAGAGCACGCCGTGCCAGGCGAGCAGAGCCTGCAGTTCCGGTTCGACCGGACCGGTCACGCCGCTCTCCACCCGGTAGTTCCGCCGCGCCGGGGTGACGCTGGACGAGGCGGCATGGCGCGCGAACGGCAGCCGTGCCGCGTGCGCTGCGTCTGCGTTGAGCGAGGACCAGAACGCGCGCCCGGCTTCGGCGACCGGGCTTTCCAGGACGTCGTGCATCCACTCGGCGATATCGATGTACTGCGTGTCGGCCACGAACGGCTCGGACGCGGCCAACGCCTGCGCGAGCAGTGCCAGCGCGGCGTCATCGGCGATCCAGGTGGGCGCGCGCAGCAGCAGGTGCCGAGGGCCGGTCGCTGCGTCCAGCAGCGCCACCGCCAGGTTCGCCTGCCGGCTCGCGCTGCAGTCCAGCCAGGCGTCGACCAGCGTGTCGACGTCCGCCTCCGCCTCCGCCTCCGTCGCCAGCCTGCCTGCGACCACATGGCAGCGCGCCGTTTCGCGGACGTACTGCACCGGTTCGCGCAGCCCATCCACCTGGACAAGTTCGACCCGCAGGATTTCCAGCTCGGCAGCCAGCCGCTGCAGCCGCGCTGCCAGTGCATCCGGCGTCAGCGGCGCATCCAGAGCGAACACTGCGGCGCTGTACCCCGTTCCCGTGCCGCGTCCCTGCCATGCATGGCGCTGCAGGGGTGACAGACGATATCCGACATCAGTTTCCAGCATGGTTTTCCTTCATCCCTTGAAGTCCAACTGCGTTCCTGGCTGACAGTGCTGCAACGGTTCAGTCCGTCATGGCCACCAGAATCCTCCTGGGGCCGCGAAACGGCATGCGACCGTGCGCGAACAGCATGTTGTCCAACACCAGCAGGTCACCACTCTGCCAGGGGAAGCGGATCGCATGGCGTTCATAGCAGCCACGGATCTCTTCCAGCACGCTGTCCTCTATTTCCCCCCCATCGCCGTAGCACGCATGCCGGGGAAGGTTGTCCCTTCCGCATGCAGCCAGCAGCATCGCCCCCTGGTCTTCCGGCAAGGAAGACACATGGAACAGGTGGGCCTGGTTGAACCAGACCTTCTCGCCGGTCAGTGGGTGTGTTGCAGACGCCTGGCATACCTGCCAGGTGCGAAGCCGTTCCCCTTCCCGCCACGAGAACCCGATGCCCGCCTGGGCACAGAATGTTTCGACCTCGCTGCGCGATTCAGTCTGAAACACTTCCTGCCAAGACAGGTCCAGTTCACCGTAGTTGCGAACATACATTATTTTTCGCCGTTCGAGGCGCTCGCGAAGCGCCGGATCGAGCGACGCATACACTTTCCTGCTGTCGGCGATCGGCGTCTCACCGCCTTCGGCGCTCGGCTGCTGCGCATGGAAATAGATGACGCCCGGCCACGCATGCGTGTACGAGTTCTCGTTGTGCAGCGGAATGGCGTACTCGGCGGGATACTCGGTGGAGGTGTAGATGCGGTCGTCCAGCTGCGTGCGCGGCGTCGAGCGGTTCTCGTAGGTCAGCCGTTCGCCGCCGCCCAGCGCATCCACCACGCCTTTGAACACGGCCACATCGTCGATGCCCATGTTGCGGTACAGCAAGGCGCCGTGCCGCAGCAGGCACTCGCGCAACTGCGCGCGATGGGTGCAGGTCCAGGCCACGGGATCGATCTGCGCCCCGGCGTTCGCCTGCAGGCGCCGAGGTATCGGATGCCCGTCGGCGAAGTCCAGCTCCTCCACCAGGTTGCCCGACACCGGCACCTGGCGCCGCCCGCTGCGCTGGCGCAACAGGGACAGCGAGGACGGCGATTCGCTCTCACTCATGGTCGACGACTCCTTCGTTGATGATGGCGTTGCGCCGACGACTGCGCGCCAGCATGCCGTGGGATGCTTCCTGCAACGATGCCGCCTGGCGCGCCTGCGCGGCGTCCTCGATCCGTGCCAGTTCCTCGATCAGCGCTTCCACGGTCTGCGTGGGTGCTGCACTGGAGACGTCGAGCAGGTGCGCGAACTGTGCCGCCAGGCGCTCAGCGGTGGCGCGGGTGAATACGTCGGTGTTGAAACTTAGGCTGCCACGCAGTTCGCCTTCCACCTCCTCGATGGTGAACTGCAGGTCGAACTTGGACGAGCCGGCGTCCACACCCACCGGCTCGACCATCAGGCCGGGCATCGCCTCCTGCTGGATCGGGACGTTCTGCAGCACCAGCTTCACCTGGAACAGCGGGGTGTGGGCCAGCGTGCGGGGATGGCCCACCGCGTCCACCACCTGGTCGAAGGGCGCGTCCTGATGCGCATACGCATCCAGGGCGGTCTGACGTGCGCGCCGGAGCAGTGCCTCGAAGGTGGGATCACCAGCAAGATCCACGCGCATGACCACCTGGTTGGCGAACAGGCCGAACACCGCTTCCAGGTCCCGCTCGGCGCGGTTGGCCACGGTCGCTCCCACCGCGATATCGCGGCTGCCACTGGCGTGCGCAAGCACCACATCCAGCGCCGCGAGCAGGTACATGTACAACGTGATGCCCTGCTTGTTGCACTGCGCGACAACGCGATCCCGCACCGCGCCGCCGATGCGCAGGTCCACTGTGGCGCCCCGGAAGCTCTGCACGGCCGGCCGCGGCAGGTCGGTGCGGATCGGCAGCAGCGCGGGCAGGCCGGCCAACCGGGTACGCCAGTAGTCCAGCTGCGTCCCGGTGACACCCTCCATCTGCAGCGCGCGTTCGCGCGCGACGTGATCGGCGTAGCCCAGCCGCAACGGCGGCAACCGGGCGCCGTCGGTACCGCCTGCATAGAGTGCCGCCAGCTCGCGCAGCAGCAGCGCCATCGACCAGCCATCGGCGGCAATGTGATGCACGCTGAGCAGCAGCACATGCTGCACCGGCCCGATCCGCACCAAGGTGAACCGGTGCACCGGCCCGGCCGCGAGGTCGAACGGCGCTGCGGCCTCTTCACGCGCGATGGCCTCCAGCGCCTCTGCGTCGCAGGCGATCAGCCGCATCGCGTCCGCCATGCCCTCATCCACCACCCGCCGCGGAACGCCGGCGTCGTCGACAAAGCGCGTGCGCAGGGCGGCGTGGCGCTCCACCAGGTGCGCGAGGCAGTCGCGCAGGCGCTCCTCGTCGAGCACCCCGTCAAGGCGCAGCGCGGTGGTGATGTTGTAGGTCGCGTCCTGGCCCTGGAGACGGTCCAGGAACCACAGACCACGCTGCGCATAGGACAGCGCGCCATCGTCGGCGACCGGCCCCGACGGCGCTCGACGGGAAATGCCTGCAGACCGCTGCGCATCGATGCGGGATGCCAATCCAGCCACCGTGGGCGACTCGAACAGCGCGCGCACCGGCAGGTCAATGGAGAACGCCTCCCGCGCGCGGACCACGACCTGGGCGGTCAACAGCGAGTGCCCGCCCATCTCGAAGAAGTTGCTGTCGCGGTCCACGACCGGCCGGTCCAGCACTTCACTCCAGATGCCGAGCAGCAGTTCCTCGCTGGCCGACAGGGTACCGGGCGCCACCGGCAGCGTCGCCGCCTGCCCGTCCGGCAGCGGCAACTGCTTGCGATCCACCTTGCCGTTGGCCGACAAGGGGAAGGCCGCGAGCGTCACGTAATGCCACGGCACCATGTAATGCGGCAGGCGCTCGGCGAGTGCCTCCCGCAGCGTGGCCGCCACCGGTCCGCCGGTCTCCGAGGGCCGCACGTAGGCCACCAGCCGGCGTTCGCCCGGCGTGTCCTCGCGGACGACCACCAGCGCATCGCCAACGCCCGGCTGCTGCTGCAGCGTTGCTTCGATCTCGCCCAGTTCAATGCGATAACCGTTGACCTTCACTTGGAAGTCGGCGCGCCCCAGGAACTCGATGTTGCCGTCGTCCAGGTAGCGCCCCATGTCGCCGGTGCGATAGAGGCGCTCCCCCGTGCCGGGATGGACAATGAAGCTGGCGGCGGTCTTCACCGGGTCGCGCCAGTAGCCGAGAGCCAGGCCGACGCCGCCGATGAACAGGTCGCCCTCGATGCCGATCGGGCAAGGCGCCAGCCTTGCATCGAGCACGTAGAAGCGCTGGTTGGCCAGTGCCTTGCCGTACGGAATGCTGGGCCAGGACGGGTCGACCTCGCCGATGGGATAGAGAATGGACCAGATCGACGCCTCGGTGGCCCCGCCCATCGACACGATCGCGCCGCCGGGGAAGCGCGCCCGGTAGCGCTGCGGCAACGACAGCGGTATCCAGTCGCCGCTCAGCATCGCCAGCCGCAGGCTGCCGGGCAGACAGCGGTCCTGCCGCTCCAGCTCGTCCACCAGCAGCTGCAGCAGCGCCGGCACGGAATTCCACAGCGTCACCCCGTGGGCCTGCAGCAGCTGCGTCCAGGCGGCCGGATCCTGCTGCGCGGACGCGGCAGGCATCACCACCGCAGCCCCTGCTGCCAGCGGGCCGAAGATGTCATACACGGAAAGATCGAAGCTCAGCGACGATACCGCCAGCACGCGATCCCGCGCCTCCACGTTGAAGCGCGCATTGATGTCGCGGACGGTGTTGACCGCGCCGCGATGATCGATCATCACGCCCTTGGGTTGCCCCGTCGAGCCGGAGGTGAAGATCGTGTACGCCAGATCGGTCGCCACCTGCAGTGCGGGCACCGGCCCCTCCAGCAGCGCATCATCGGCGTGGATGTCCAGCCGTGCCACGCCCGCGGGCAGCACATCGCCGCAGGCGACACCCGGCACCGACAGCACTGCGGCTGCCTCGCCGTGGCCGACCAGGAAGGCACGGCGCTCGGCCGGCCAGGACGACTCGATCGGCAGGTAGGCCGCGCCCGCGTACAGAACCGCGTACACCGCGACCACCTGCTGCCAGCCCTTCTCCATCACCACCGCCACGTGCTGCCCGGGGCGCACGCCGGCGTCGGAAAGCCGCCGGCTCACGGCAAGCGCGTGCTGGTGCACCTGTCGGTAGGTCATCTGCCTGTCGTCGGCGATGACCGCCACGGCATCCGGCGTCCGCGCAAGCTGGGCAGCGAACAGGCCATGCAGGGTCGCGTCGGGGTCCCCCAGATCGGTGGCAGTGGCGTTCCACTCCCCATCAATGGCCGCCTGCTCGGCTGCGGTGAGCATGGGCAGCGCGCCCAGCGCCGAGGCCGGTTGTTCGGCCATCGACTGCAGCAGCCGGGCCAGATGGCCGAGCAGCCGTGTCGCAGCAGCCGGGGCGAAACGCTGTGCATCGTGGTACAGGCAGAACGACAGGCATTCGCCGGGCTCGACCATCAATGTCAACGGCAGCTCGGTCTGGTCCAGCGCGTCGGCCCAGTCGATCCGCAGTCCATCGCCCAGAACGCCATCGACCGCAGGATAGTTCTCGAACACCACCAGGGTGTCGAACAGCGGCGTGCCGGCGGCAAGGCCCGTCCACTGCACGATATCGGCGAGCGAGCAGTGTCCGTGCGATTCACGCTCGGACTGCGCGGCATGCAGACCGGCCAGCCACGGCAGCAGTTCCCGCGTGTCGTCGACCTGCACCCGCACCGGCAGACTGTTGATGAAGGGTCCGACCGTGCGTTCAACGCCCGGCAGATCCACCGGCCGCCCCGAGGCGGTACACCCGTACACCACGTCCGCGTCGCCGCTGTAGCGGGCGAGCAGAATCGCCCAGGCGCCCTGCACCAGCACGCCGAGCGTCAACTGGCAGCGACGCGCAAGCGCCTGCAGGGCCGCCGTGTGCCGTCCGTCGAGGGTGCCGCGCGAGGCGCACGGACGCTTCTCTCCGCGTGCGGGAGCAGCGAGGCTGCCACCGGCCAGTGGCTGGCGCGGCGACAGTCCCTCGAAGGTCCGTTGCCAATACGCGGCCATCGAGGTGCGGTCCTGGCGGCGCAGCCACGCCACGTGATCGGCGAAACGGCGGGGTTCGGGCAGCGTCGGCCGGCGGCCTGCCACCAGCGCCTGGTAGCACGCCAGCACTTCGGCGAGCACGATCGATCGCGACCACCCATCGGACACCGCGTGGTGTTCGCTGAGCACGAAGCGGTGGACATCGTCGGCAAACTGCAGCAGGTAGACCCGCAGCAACGGCGCCTGTTCGAAACAGAAGCCGCGCTCGCGGTCCTCCTGCAGCAGCGCCTGGTAGCGCTGCTCCTGCTGGGCCGGCGGCAGCGACCGCCAGTCATGGAAGACCCACGGAAGGTCGACGCTGCGCTGTACCACCATCACCGGTACCGCACCCGCTGCGCGCTGCACGCTGGCGCGGTAGACATCGTGGCGCCCTGCCACGATCTGCCAGGCCTGCTGGAAGGCAACTGCGTCGAGACGCCCGCTGATCTGGTTGCGGAGGTGCGATACATACACGCCCTCACCGGGGGCCAGCAGCGAGTGGTAGATCAGTCCGTGCTGGATCGGGGTGACCGGGAAGATCGTCTCGATCATGCGGGCCGAGGCCAGCCCGGTGGACGCGACCAGCGCGTCCAGTTCCTCCTGTCCGTCCTCCAGCAGCGGCACATCGGAGGGCGACAGTCCGCCGCTGGATGCCAGCACGCAGTGTCCCACCAGGCCGCGCAGCGCCTGGACATACTGCGCGGCCCATGCGGCGACATCCTCCTTCCGGACGTACGTCGGACAATAGGTGAACACCACCTGCAGCCGCTGGTCCTTGACGAAGGCGACCACGTCGATCGCATGGGTGCGCGTCTCGTCGTGGGCCTGCATGGCGCCAGGGTGTTCCAGCGCGAGGTCGAACAGGCTGCCCTGCCCCATCGACTGATCGAACTGTCCGAGGTAGTTGAAGCTCACCGCCGGTGCAGGCGCCTCATCCACACCCGCCCCGAGGTAGCGCACCACGCCATAGGCCAGTCCCTTGCCGGGAAGCGCGCGCAGCTGCTCCTTCACCGCCAGCAGGCAACGCCCTTCGTCGCCCGCGGCAGGCAGGTCCAGCGTGAGCGGGAACATGGACGTGAACCAGCCCACCGTCCGCGATACGTCGATCTGGTCGAACAGGTCTTCGCGTCCGTGGCCTTCCAGCGTCAGGCTGAGCTGAAGCTGGCCGGTCAGCGCACGGGCAGACAGCGCCAGGGCGCACAGCAGCAGATCATTGATCTCGGTGCGGTAGGCCGCGCCGGCCTCCCGGAGCAGGCAGTGGGTGTCGCCTTCGTCCAACGCCAGTTCGTACTGCTCCTGTCCACCATGCCGGTTGTGGCCACCGTCGAGCAGCGGCACGGGCAGCGGCGCCAGCGGCATGCCGTGCCAGTAGCGCGCCTGCTCGTTGGCCTGCTCAGTGCGGGCGTAGTGCTGGAGTTGCCCGGTCCACGCCTTGTAGGCGCTGGTCTTGGCCGGCAGGAGGGCCGGTGTACCCGCCGCATGCGCGGTGTAGAGCGTGGCCAGGTCTTCCAGCAGGATGCGCCAGGACACCCCGTCAGTGACGAGATGGTGGACCACCAGCAGCAGTCGCAGCTCGCCGTGTCCCAGGTCGAAGCACGCGGCACGCAGGGCTGGCGAACGCTCGAGCACAAGACTGCCCTGCATCGCGGCGGCCTGGTCCTGCATGGCCTGGGCGGCCGCCTCCGGTGCATGCATGCCCAGGTCGTGCCACTCCGGCACCACCTCCTCCGGAGCACCGTAGGACTGATGCCAGCGGCCCCCGTCCTGCCGATAGCACAGCCGCAACGCGTCGTGGTGCTCTACCAGCGCGGTAAGCGCGGCCTGCATTGCCGCCAGGTCCAGCGAAGGCCGGTTGACCTTGAGCAGCAACGACTGGTTCCAATGATGCGGGTGCGCAAATGGCTGCGCGAAGAACCACGCCTGTATCGGTGCCAGCGGACAGTCGCCGCTGAGCACCCCCTGCTCGGCCTGAATCGCCGGTGCGTCCGGTTGCGCCGCGACCTCGGCCAGTTCGGCGATGGTCTGCCGCTCGAACAGCTGCCGGGAGGTCAGGCGCAATCCCGCCTGGTTGGCCCGTGCCACCACCTGCGTGCCCAGTACCGAATCGCCCCCCAGCTCGAAGAAGTTCTCATGCACCCCGATCCGCTGCAGCCCCAACACCTGCCGCCACACCTCCACCAGCGTGCGCTCGCAGGCGTTGCGCGGCAGCTGCGGATCATGGCCTTCAGCAGCGCCCGTAGCGCCCATGCCGGCCAGCGCGGCCTCGTCCAGGGAGCCGTCGGGCAGGCGCGGAATGCGCTCGCACGGCCGCACATCCAGCACATGCCGGTGCCCCAGCCCATCGCGGTAGGTATCCGTCGCCTGTGCGACGAGGGCCGCAGGCGCCGCGATGTAGGCAGCCAGCACGCGGCGTCGGGCCGGCGTGCCCTCGATGTCGGGCAGCAGGTGTCGATTGGCACCGTCCAACCCGACCGAATAGCGTCCTGGCGACCGGCACAGCAGGGCCTTCATCGACACCCAGCCCTCTTCCAGGCTGATGGCGTGGTAGCCCATCGCGCGCGAGGCCTCGCGTGCATAGCCGGGGTTGTCCTGGCTCATGCCCACGTCGTCCCACATGGCCCAGTCGATGACGTAGGTGTTGGGGAAGCGCGGGCGCAGCTGTTCCGCATACCCGGCCAACGCACCGTTGGCCATCGAATAGGCACCAAACGTCGCACCGCCGTACAGCGCGTTGACCGACGAGAACGCCACGCAGAGCAGCGACGGGCGTTCCTCCAGCAGCGGCACCACGGCATGCAGCCCGCCCACCTTGGGCGTCAGTGCGGCACGGTAGGCCTGCTCGGTCTCTTCCGCCAGGCCGTGGCGGCTGGCCTGCGACCAGTGCGCGGCTACATTGCCGCCCTCCGCCAGATCGCCCGCCAGGTGGAACACCCCGTCCAGCCCCCGTCCCCACCGCCGCTCGGCCTCGGCCACGGCGGCGCACACGGCAGCGCTGTCGGTGACATCGGCCTGGAC
Organism: Stenotrophomonas nematodicola; assembly: GCF_009467805.1. Lineage (GTDB taxonomy): Bacteria > Pseudomonadota > Gammaproteobacteria > Xanthomonadales > Xanthomonadaceae > Stenotrophomonas > Stenotrophomonas nematodicola. The sequence continues at coordinate 184,872 of NZ_WIAY01000007.1, read as the reverse complement.
ATAGAGCACAGCGCCATCGCGCGCACGCGACCGCAGCTCGGCAAGGACGCGGGCCCGCTCACGCTCACGTGCATCGCCATCGGGCGTGGCAGCGCTGCGCCCGATCAGCAGCACCTGCGCATCGAACTCGTGGCACAGCCGGTTGGCCAGGTACCGGCCGATACCCCCCAGGCCACCGGTCAGCAGGTAGGTTCCGCCCCTGACCAGCGGCAACGGCTGCGCATCGGCGGCGCTGACGTCCAGCTCGGACAACCGAGGCAGCAGGCGCTGCGACCGCCGGTACATCACTTCGTGATCGAGCGCGGCGGCACTGCCTTCTTCCAGAAGCCGCGCGACGGTCCCCTCCGCGTCGGCATCGGCAAGGTGCACCAGGCTGGGTTCGAGACAGCTCGCTTCCAGCGCGGCGGTGCGCAGCAGGCCCGGCAACGCGGCATCTGCCGCCGTGGCGCCGGCCTCACCGCCGCGTGCGAGCAGGAACTGCACGTCCTGCGCGGGAGCGCACTGCGCCAGCACCCGCAGCAGCGTGCGCACCGGAGCGAGGGCCGCATCGGTCTCACTCACCGGGTCGTGCGCCGGCGCATCGACGGGGTCCTGCCAGAACCAGAGCAGCTGCAGCACGCCCGCCGTGCTGGCAAGCGCGGCATCCAGCAGTGCCCGGTAATCCTCGGCGCGGTCGCGGCGCACCACATGGGTTCGAGGCGTTGCCCCGTCCGGTGCGACGATGTCCACGGCAGGCGCGCCACCGGCCGGCCACACCAGCCATAGCGGCACGGTGTCGCCCGACGCTGCCAGCAGCGCGCGCGCCTGCAGAGCATCATCCACGAACGCGATCCGCGCAGCAGGCGTGCGTGCCCCCATCGCGCGACGCTGTGCAGGCCGCCACGTGCGTCGGTGGAACCACGCCGGCACCGTGTTGGCGTTGCCGGCCAGCAGGTCCTGCGTGCGCAGCAGGCTGTCGAACTGGCCGGCCATCAGCTGCGCGGCCAGCTGGCCACGCTGGATCTTGCCGATGGAGGTCTTGGGCACATCGTCGACCGACAACGGGACGATGTAGGACGGATTGACCTGGCAGCCGCGCAGGACCGCCTGCCGCACCGCGCGGATGGCGGCATCGGTGTCCCCCGCTTCTGCGGCGGGAACGAAGAAAATCGCCAGTCGATCGGTCGCCGCGCCCGGCTCGCGCACCGCGGTGGCAGCGGTGAAGGAGATCTGCACGGCGCCGGTCTCATCCACCACCTGTTCGATCTCGTGGCTGTGGAAGTTGGCGCCGTTGATGATGATCACGTCCTTCTCGCGACCGGTGATGGTCAACCCCACCGCACCGATCGTGGCCAGGTCGCCGGTGTTGAACCAGCCATCGGCGGTGAACGCCTCCGACGTCGCCTCGACGTTGTGCAGATAGCCGCTGGTGACATTCGGGCCCCGGATCTGCAGGCGTCCGACCCGTCCCATCGGCTGCACGCGGTCGTCGGCGTCCACGATGCGGATGGCCACGCCGGGAATCGGCTCGCCCACCGCGACGAACGGATCGTCATCACGGCTGCCCTCCAGGGTCAGTCGCGAGAACACGACGCCCGAGCACGTCTCGGACATGCCCCAGGAGGGGCGCATACTGGTGCCGGGCAGGCCGAAGGCGCGCAGGCGACGCAGGAACCCACGCGCGCTCTTGCTGACGATCGCTTCGCCGCCATTGAGGATGAACTGCATCGAGGACAGGTCCCAGCTGCGTTCGGGCGCGTGGTCCACGGCTTCATTGACCAGCGCGAAGGCGAAGTTGGGTGCCCAGGTGGCGGTTGCGCGGTACTTTTGGATCAGGTCCAGCCAGCGCAGCGGCGCCTCCAGCACATACTCGGTGGCGACCTGAAGCTGTTCGCAGGCAAGCCAGGTATCGAGCACGTGGAACATGACCAGCCCACCGACGTGGTCCAGCGGCATCCAGTTCATCGATACGGCACCGGCATCGAATCCGTTGTGCAGCGCTGTGGCGGCCGAGCGTGCGATCAGCGCCCGGTGGCTCTGTCGCACCGCTTTGGGCATGCCGGTACTTCCGGACGTCAGCAGCAGCAGGGCGACGTCATCCGCATCGGGCGTGTGCAGGTGACCCGGTGCCTGCGCGCGTGCGAGCACGGCGCCGTCGAGCACGGCGACGGGCACGTCTTCGCGACGCAGCAGCGCGGCGATTCCACTGTACTGGGCCGCGCTGGCCACCACCGCCCTGGGCTGCAGCAGCCGGCAGGTATTGAGCAGCTTGTCGCGTCCGGCACTGGGCACATCATAGCTGGGCAGCACCCCCAGCGGCACCGGCACCAGTCCGCCGAGCACGCAGGCCCAGAACACCGGCACGACGTCCAGGTTGTCGGCCAGCTGAAGCACCACGATGTCGCCGGGGACAACGCCTGCCTGACTCAACCCGCCCAGCACCTTCTCGGCCTCCACCAGCACCTGGGCATAGCTGCGGCGCACGGCCACGCCGTCGCGGTCGATGCAGATGACCCCCCGGTCGCCGGCCGCCGCGCGCCGTAGCACGGCCCCCAGGTCGGTCGGCAGGTCCGACGGCAGGGCATTGCCCTCGAGCAGCGCGTCAGCCTGCGGCGCGGTCGCCGCCTGCAGTGTCGCGTCCGCGGCATCCTCGACCCGGGCCTGCTCCACGGCCTGGCGACGCCAGCCCGGAATCGCATCGGCCAGGTGGTGGCGACGCGCCTGCACCTCGGTGTCCACCAGCACTGCGGCCGTATCGGCGCCTGCGGTCGCCTCGGACAGCGCCTGCGCTACCCGCGCCATGTCCGTGTCTGCCAGCGCAGGACACATCTTCAGCGCGGCGAGGTCGACCCGACCGTCGGCGCACAGCGGAATGGTCGATACGCTCACCCAGATGTCCGGACGGAGGCCCACCGGCAGCAACAGCGCGGTGGCCTCGGCGACCGACGCCACCGCTTCGCTGCGCGCGACCACGACGTACACCACGAGCCGGTCGCCGTCTGCGGTGGGCTGGAGCGCGACGTGCGCATCCTTGACCATCGCATGCGCCTGCACCGTCGCTTCGATGCCCGCCAGTGCGAGCGCATGGCCATCGCGGCGGACCACATCGGCCGGCCCCGGCAGCAACTGCAACTGTCCGTCCGGACGCCAGCGCGCCCGTCGCTGCAGCGTCAGCGGCGACGGACCGGTCACGCGCACGTTGCCGGCGATGGTCGGGGCGCAGCCACGGCCCTGCGCGTCGCAGATCTCCAACGCGGCATCCCACGCCTCCCAGCGGTCCTGACCCGGCGACGCGCTGCCGCCGGCCATCGACTGCGCGACTACATGCGCCGGCGACGGGGTCAGCGCGTGGAGATGGTGAAGCTGGACGAGCGCGCCGCCGACCTTGGCCTGCAGGCGGTTCAGATCGGTGGCCCCGCCCACGTAGATCAGGATGGGCGGCAGCAGGCCCGGATGCGCCGCCTGCACCTCGCCGATGCAGCGGTCGTCGCAGAGCAGCGCCTGGCCCGACATGCCACCGGCGTGCAGGATCACGCGCGCCGCCTGGCCTGCCCACAGCATGTCGCGCACGAATCCTGCCGTACCGGGATGCCGCAACAGGGTCACGTCGTCGCCACGCACCAAGGCGCAGCAGCGGCCCTGCCGCAGAACCGCTGCATGCAGCGCGTCATGCGAGCAGACCCGTGCGGTGCCTTCGCAGTCCACCTGCAGGGCCGGTACATCCAGACGGGGCGACCAGATGGCGTCCGGGACGACGGCGGCGTCCGGCGCGACCAGATCGCGCCAGGCGATCGCGCGCAGGTCAGCGTCGAGCGGCGACGCCGGTTCCTCTCCGTCATGGATGAGGACGGTGCAGCCGTGGCGCCCCAGCAGCGCGCGCAGCGCGCCTGCCGGCAACGTCCGGTCCACCAGCAACGGCACCACGCCTGCGTGCCAGCACGCCAGCACCGCCGTCCAGCCTGCCACCGCATCGTCCATCGCCACACCGACCACCGCCCCCTGGCCGGCGGTGCCCGCCAGCGCGCGGGCTGCGGGGACCGCCGCCTGCAGCAGATCCCGGCCCTCGTGGACGCCGTCTGCGTCCACCAGCCGCATGTCCGCGCAGCGGGCCTGCAGGGCGGCCACCGTGGTGGCATCGACCGCCGCCCCTTCCGGCAACGGCAACCGCGGGGGCAGTGCCGCCGCGATCGTCCCGGCCACCGGCGCCTCCGGCGCGCGCACCAGCGCGCTCAGCAGCGCGCCGTACTGGGCACCGAAGGTGCGCATCGTCGCGGCCTGGTAGAGGTCCGTGCTGTACGTGAGGATCGCACGGTACCCGGCGGTCTGCGGCTGCAGTTCCAGCACCAGATCGAAATCGCTGCCCTCACGGCCGATCTCGATCGGCTCGATCGCCAGCCCGCCCAGCGCGAGATCCCCGCCGGGCACGTTCTGCACCGCGAACAACACCTGCGCCAAGGGGGCGTGCGCGGTGCTCCGCACCGGATTCAGCGCGTCCACGACCTGGTCGAACGGCAGCTCCTGGTGGGCATAGGCCTGCAGCGTGCCATGCCGGACCTGCTCCAGCAGCTGGGTGAAGCTGAGTGCCGTGTCGATCGCATCGCGCAGCAGCACGGTGTTGGCGAAGAAGCCGATGACCCCCGCCAGCTCCGAGCGTCCCCGATTGGCCACGGGAGTTGCAACGAGAATATCGCTGCGCCCGCTGTGGACGCCCAGCAGTACCTCGAATGCCGCAAGCAGCACCATGAAAGGCGTAGCGGAGCAACGACGGGCCAGCGCGGCCACCGCGTCGGCCGTGGACGCATCCAGGTCGAAGAACAGCGTCGCGGCCTGGAAGCTCTTGGTTGCGGGGCGAGGATAGTCGCCCGGCAGGTCCAGCAGGGGCGGAGCATCGGCAAGACGCTCGCGCCAGTACGCAAGGTGACGCCGCGCCTGGTCAGGGCCCATCTGGTCCTGCTGCCAGTGCGCGTAGTCGACGTACTGCACCGGCAACGGGTCCAGTGCCGCCGTCGCCCCGCTCGCATGGGCCGCATACAGGCGGCTCAGCTCGCCGATCAGGACACCCATCGACCAGCCATCGGAGATGATGTGGTGCATGTTCACCAGCAGCACATGCGATTCTGCGTCCTCGCACAGCAGCTGCGTTTCGAACAGGGGCCCGGTCTGCAGATCGAACACGCGCTGGCTCAGCGCGGCGCAGCGGGCGTCCACCGCCGCGGCGCGATCGGCGGCTGTCAGCGGTGACAGATCCACCTGGGTCAGCCCCTGGCCCCCGGCAGGATGTACGCGCTGCACCACCGCAACGCCATCCAGCTCGAAGGTGGTCCGCAGGGATTCGTGACGCGCCTGCAGGTCGTCGAGCGCGGACTGCAGCGCCGGCAGATCAAGGGGACCACGCAGGCGGACCGCCGACGACATGTTGTACGCCGCATTGCCGCCGCGCTCCTGGAACATCCACATGCGCTGCTGGGCCGGACTGACGGCATGTACGGACTGGCTGCGATCCACCAGCGGGATCGGTGCCGGTGCCGCCGTAGTGCCTTGCTGGCGCAGCGCACGCATCAGTGCGTCGCGTTCGGCGGGAGAGAGACGGGCGATCCTGTCGTTCAGCGAATCCATGTCGTAGTGCCTCCAAGTCCATTGCTTCGGCACGGACGCCTCCCGCCCGTACCCCTGTGCCCGGCCGCGCAGCTCAGCCTGCGAGCGGCTCGGGCGCTCCTTCGATCTCCGCCAGCAGGCGCGCCAGCAATGCGTCATCGGCCCCGTCGACCTGCGCCAGCAGCAGCCGGTTGGCCAACCCGGCCACCGTGGGCGCGCCGAACAGGTCGGCGATGGTCAGGCGAACGCCGGTACGTTCCTCCAGGGCGACCAGAATCCGCGCCGCCAGCAGCGAATGGCCGCCGAGTTCGAAGAAGTCCTGGTCGACGTAGATGCGCGCAATGCCAAACTGGGCCTGCCAGACGTCGGCAACGGTCCGCTCCATCTCATCGCGCGGCAGCACACCGCTGGGTGCAGCTGCGGTGGCTGCCAGCACTGGCGGCAGAACCTCGGCCGGCATGATCTGCCCTGGCGCTGCGATCCAGTGCCGGCGGCGCTCGAACGCCACACCGGGAAGCCCCACGCGCCGCCCCCTGCGCGCCTCGTTGAAGGCACGCCAGTCAATCTCGACACCCGCCATCCAGGCCTGGGCCAGGCCCGCCATCAGCGCGGCGTGGTCGCTGCTGGCATCGCGCGGATGGCGCAGGGAGCTGCACACCACATGCGCATCGATGCCCGGCTGTTGCCGGGCCAGCGTCGTCAACGTGACGCCGGGCCCCACTTCGATCAGCACCGCAGCGCCGCCGTCCAGCACGGTGTCCATGCCATCGGCGAAGCGCACCGGCTCACGCAGATGCCGGACCCAGTACGCTGCGGAGGTCGCCTCTTCGGGTGCCAGCAGGCGCCCGGTGACATTGGACACCAGCGGAATCCGCGGGGCGAGCAGCCTTACGCCACGCATTACATCGCCGAACGCGGACAGTGCCGGATCCATCATCGGCGAGTGGAACGCGTGCGAGGCGGGCAGCAGGTGGCACTCGGTGCGCGGCGCCAGTCGATCACGCAGCCGCTCCAACGCCTCCACGGGACCGGCCGCCACGCACAGTGTGGGTGCGTTCACCACGGCTGCCACGCAGCCGGCCGTGGCGTCTCCGCCGTCGGCCAGGGCCTGCTGAAGGGCCGCCTCGGAGAGCGGCACGACCAGCATGCCGCCGGGCGCCAGCGCATCGAGCAGTGCGCCGCGCCGTGCCACGACCTTGATCGCGTCTTCCAGCCCGAGCACGCCGGACACGCAGGCGGCCACGTACTCGCCCAGACTGTGGCCGATCAGCAGATCCGGCTGGATGCCCCAGGCCTGCAACTGGCAGGCAAGCGCGTACTCCACGCAGAACAGGGCCGACTGGGTGTAGCGGGTCTGCTTCAGCCGGGGGTCGTCATCGGCGAAGAGAATGTCGCGCACGTCGCAGTCGAGCTCCGACCGCAGCAGATCCGCGCACTCGTCCAGTGTCTGCCGGAACACGCGCTCGTGCTCGTACAGCCCGCGGCACATGCCCGCATGCTGCGCGCCCTGCCCGGGGAACATGAACACCACGCGGCGCTTTTTCGAATGGACCTCGCGGCCGGCGCGGGCCATCTCCCGCCGCAACGCGTCGGCTGCGGAGGCGCCATCGGCGCAGGCCACGGCACAGCGGAACCGGTGATGGCTGCGGCCGGCCTGCAGGGTGAAGGCGGCATCGGCGATGTCCACCCCGCCGTCGGCCAGTGCCGTTGCCAGCGCCTCCACGGTGTCGGCCAGTGCCGCCGCGCTTTTCGCGCTCGCCACCAGAAGTTGCGACCGCGCCGTGGGGGTACCGTGGGCGGGGTGGACCTGGACAGGTGCGGGTGCGGGCGGCGGCGCCGGCAGCGGCGCCTGTTCGAGAATCACATGTGCATTGGTGCCGCCGATGCCAAACGAACTGACGGCGGCGCGGCGGGCATCGAAGGACGCCGGCCACGGCGTGGCCTGGGTGGGGACGTAGAACGGCGACGACGGAAAGTCGATCGCCGGGTTGGGTGCCTCGAAATGGGTGGCAGGCGGCAGCACGCCCTGCTCCACCGCCTTGGCAGCCTTGATCAACCCGGCGACGCCGGCGGCGATGTCGAGATGACCGATGTTGGCCTTCAGCGCGCCCAGCGCACAGTACTGCGTGCGCGCCGTGGTGGCACGATAGGCCTCCGACAGTGCGGCGATCTCCACCGGATCACCCAGCTGGGTGCCGGTGCCGTGCGCTTCCACGTAACCGATGCTGTCGGCCGGGACGCCGGAAACGCCCAGCGCCTGGGCGATGACCGCAGCCTGGCCGTCCACGCTGGCCGCAGTGAAGCCGACCTTCTGCGCACCATCGTTGTTGACCGCCGATCCCTTGATGACGGCGTACACGCGATCGCCATCGGCAATGGCATCGTCCAGCCGCTTCAGCAGCACGATTCCCGCACCGGCGCCCTTGACCGTTCCCTGCGAACGGTGGTCGAAAGGGCGGCACAGGCCATCGGAAGCGACGATGCCGCCTTCATGGAACTGATACCCCTCGTCCACCGGCACGTTCAGGCTGACGCCACCGGCCAGCGCCATGTCGCATTCGAACGACAGCAGGCTCTGGCACGCCTGGTGGACCGCCACCAGCGAGGTGGAGCAGGCGGTATCCACGTTGACGCTTGGCCCCTGCAGGCCGAGCTTGAACGACACCTTGGTGGCCGCGAAGCTCTTTTCGTTGCCGATGGAGAACTGCAGCGTACCGATCGCATCGATCAGGCCCGGTTCCGGCAGCAGGTTGCGGATCATGTAGGCCGGCGTCCCCACGCCGGCATACACGCCGATCAGCCCGTCGAACTGCGCCGGGGCATGCCCGCCGTCGTCCAGCGCCTGCTGGCAGCACTCCAGCAGCAACCGGTGCTGCGGGTCCATCGTCTCCGCCTCGCGCGGCGTGAAACCAAAGAAACCCGCATCGAAGCGGTCGATATCCTGGGGGCCGTACGCCACCCGCACGTAAGCCGGATCGGCGATGCGGGCCGGGTCCACCCCGGCGTCGCGCAACTGCTGCTCGCTCAGCGGACGTGCCGCGACCTGCCCTGCCAGCACGTTCCGCCAGAGAGCGGCGACATCGTCCGCGCCCGGGAACCGTCCTGCCATGCCAATGATCGCGATGCCTTCCATCGGGCTGTCCAACCTGTCATCCATTGCGGAGTCGCTCCTTCAACTGCTGTCGTTGCCGCTGTGCCGCCTGTCCGCGTTCCCGACTGCGCGTGGCGATCATCGCCGCACGCGCGCTGCCATCGTCGTCCTGCTCGGCATCGAGCAGATCGCCGAGGCCGGCAATGGTCGGGTTGCGGAAGAGATCCACCACGTTGAGTTCGCGACGCCCCATGCCGCGCAGGCGCGCGTGCATCTGCGCCAGCAGGAACGAGTGCCCGCCCAGCTCGAAGAAATTGGCATGACGGCCGATGCCCTCCACACCGAGCAGCGACGCCCATATCTTCGCCACCGCGCGCTCGGTGTCGGTCGCAGGCGGCTCATCCTCCCGGGTCGGAAGCTGTGCGGCATCCGGTGCCGGCAACGCTGCCCGGTTCACTTTTCCGTTCGGCGTCAGCGGCATGTGCGGCAGCACCAGGACGAGGTCCGGCTGCATGTAATCGGGCAGCATCCGCTGCAGGCGCGTACGCAGCGCGTCCTGCAGCACGCTGCCCTGCGCGATGCCGGTGGCCACCACGTAGGCGACCAGCCGCGGCGGTGCGCCGCTGTCGTGGCGCACCACGGCCACGGCCTGCGTCACCGCCGGGTCTGCTTCAAGGGCCGCCTCGATCTCACCGAGCTCGATCCGGAACCCGCGCCACTTGGTCTGCTGGTCCAGGCGGCCCAGGAAATCGATCGCGCCATCACGGCGGCCGCGCGCCCCATCGCCGGTCCGGTACATGCGGGCGCCGGGCACGCACGACAGCGGGTCGGGAAGGAAGCGCTCGGCGGTCAGCGCGGGCCGCTGCCAGTAGCCACGGGTGACGCCGATGCCGCCGATGTAGAGTTCACCGGCCACACCGGCCGGCACCCGTTCCAGGTCCAGGTCCAGCACGCGGATCTGCTCGCCGCCAAGGGCGCCGCCCAGCGTGGGGGCTGCTTCGGTGACCTGGGTGGCCCCGGACCACACGGTGGTCTCGGTGGGTCCATACATGTTCCATGCAGACCGCGCAGTGGCCGCCAGCTGCTGTGCCAACGGTGCGGGCAACGCCTCACCGCCGACCAGCACCGCATCCAGCCGGGCCACCGCCTGCCGGCCCGGCTCGGAGTCCAGCAGCAGGCGCATGAACGACGGCGTGCACTGCAGGTGCGTCACCGCATGGCGGGCCATCGTCTCCTCTGCGGGATGGTAGGTGCGCCGCGCCAGCATCTGCTGCCGCGCGTGTTCGGCGTCGGCCAGCTGGCGCAGCCGCTTCAGCTGCGCGAATCCCTCGACCACGTGATCCTCGTCGATACCGAAGTCGACCAGGCAGGCCGCCTCGTCGACGCCGATCGCCTGCAGCCGTCCGATCATCGGCAGGCATTCCTCGGGCGTGCCGAACAGCGCGCTGGAACGGGCGTAGCGCTGGAAGCCGGCTTCGACCAGCACGTCCTGGTCGACATCCGGGTCCAGGCCATTGACTTCGGCCACCGGCCGCAGCAGATTGACCGAACTGCGCAGATAGTCCTTGAACGGGGCTTCCACACGCGCGCTGACCTCCGCGCTGTCCTCGCCCACGTAGGTGTGCAGCATCAGCGTCACGCGGCCCGCCTCGGGGTCGTGCCCATGCTCGGCGCGGGTACGCCGGTACAGCGCGATCTTGCCCGCAAGCTCCTCCAAGCTCTGCCCCAGCAGGTGGGTGAGTACGTTCGCACCGATCCGCCCGGCATACTCGAACGTCTCGGGGCTGCCGGCCGCCGTGATCCACACCGGGAGTTCGGGCTGGATCGGCTCGGGACGGGTGCGGATCTCCACCTCGCTGCCGTTGCCGGCGCGGAACGGCCGCGATTCGCCACGCCACAGCGCACGCACCGTGTCCACCCCGTCGCGCAGCACCTGGTGGCGCTCGGCATAGTTGTCCGGGTTGAAAACGAAATCGTTGAAGTGCCAGCCCGAGGCAAAGGCGATGCCGGCACGGCCCTTGGACAGATGGTCGATCATCGACCACTCTTCGGCCACCCGCACCGGATGGTGCAGGGGCAGCACGACGCTGCCGGCGCGGATGCACACGTTGCGCGTCACCGCCGCGAGCGCAGCGGCGGCGACCGCCGGACTCGGGTACTGGCCGCCAAAGGCATGGAAGTGGCGCTCAGGCACCCACACCGCCTCGAAACCGCTTTCATCGGCAAAACGCGCGCCGTCCATCAGCAGCCGATAGCGGTCCGCGCCCGGCGCGCTGCGTTCGGCGGCGAAGTAGAACAGGCTGAACCCCACCGGCGCTGCCGGCCGGCGCTGTACGGTGCCGGCCAACGGGAGTGCCGCTGCAGCCGTGGCAGCAGGCTGCTCCTGCTGCAGTACCACCTGGTGCCCACGCGACAACGTCCACAGCAGCTCCAGGACGGAGATGTCGAAGGAGACGCTGGTGACGGCCAGCCACACCTGGCGCTCGTTGGGCGCCGGCTGCAGCCGCTGGTCCAGGCCATGCAGGAAACCGCAGAGGTTGGCGTGCGACACCATCACGCCTTTGGGGCGACCGGTGGAGCCGGACGTGTAGATCATGTACGCAAGGGCCTCCGGCGGTGGCGCCGCCGCAGGCTCGTCCATCGCAGGCGGCGGCAGCGGATCGCCGACACCGAGCATCTCGACCGGCACACCGGCACCGGCCACCTCGGCGATCGCGCCCAGCGACGGCGCGCTGATCAGCAGGCTCAGGCCCGCGTCCTCGATCATCAACGCCTGCCGGGCCACCGGGTAGTCCGGATCGATCGGAACATAGGCCGCGCCGGCGTCCAGCACCGCCAGCAGCGCCACGACCATCTCCGGACGGCGCTCCAGCAGTACGCCAACCCGGTGCTCAGGACCGATGCCCCGTGCCCGCAACCGCGCCGACAGCGCTGCCACCTGCGATGCCAGCGTGCCGAAATCCAGCGACACGTCACCGCAGCGCAGTGCGACGGCATCCGGATCGCGCTGCGCCACGTCACGGAAACGACAGGCCACCGAGCGCTCGTCGGCAGCGATACCGGGGCCTGCAGGGTCGACCGCGTCGGCCGGCAGGCGGAACTGCGGCAGCCGCCGCGCCGGCGCCGCGCCGGCCTGCTCGAGCAGCGCGGCGAACTGGCTGGCCAGGGCATCAACCGTGTCGGCATCGAACAGATCGGTGTTGTACTCCAGGCCCATCTCCGTGCCGTCGGGAGCGTGCTCGAGGGTCAGGGTGAGATCGTATTTGGCGACATGGGTATCGGCAGCAATCGCCTCGACGTCGCAGCCGGTCAGCCGCAGGCCGTCGGTGTCGCGCTCGATCATCGAGAACATCAGCTGGAACAGCGGCGTGTGGCTGAGGCTGCGCGGTGGCTGCAGGAGCTCGACCACCTGCTCGAACGGGATGTCCTGGTTTTCCTGCGCGGCCAGTACAGTCTCACGGACCTTGCCCAGCAGGTCCTGGAAGCGCTCACCGGGCTGCACGCGGGTGCGCATCACCAGCGTGTTGCTGAAGAAGCCGACCAGATCCGTCACTTCGGCGCGCACGCGGTTCGCCACCGGGGTACCGACCACCAGATCGGTGCTTCCGGTATGCCGCCACATCAACAGATTGAACACGGCCAGGCCGGCCACGAACGGCGTGACGCCGTGATCGTGCGCCAGCGACTGCAGTGCCTGCTGCGCCCCGCCCGGCAGCGCCCTGCGCAGCACCGCACCGTGGTAACGCTGCGTGACCGGCCGCGGGCGGTCGCCCGGGAAGGTGGACAGCACCGGGGCACCGGCAAGCTGCTGCCGCCAATACGCCTGCTGCGCCTGGATCCGCGGGCCACTGGACTGCAGCCAGCTGCGCTGCCATGCGGCATGGTCGGCATACTGCACCGGCAGCGTCGGCAGCGTCGCACCCGCGTACAGCGCGCCGAGATCGCGCTTGAGAACATCCAGCGACCAGCCATCGGCCGCAATGTGATGCAGCACGATCAGCAGCACGTGCTCGCCGTCATCCAGTCGTATCAGCGTCACCCGCAGCGGCGGCGCCCCGGCGAGATCGAAGCCACGGCCAGCCTCCAGCACCAGCAGCGCGTCCAGGTCCGGCCCCTGCGCGGAGACGGCGCGCTGTTCGATCGGGATGGGCATGTCGACCCAGGAAGCGCCGGCGATGTCGGCCCCGTCGGGGTAACGGGTCTGCAGCACCTCGTGCCGCCGCACCAGCGCGTCGACCGCCTGCTGCAGCCGATCGACATCCAGCGGCCCGCGCACGCGGAATGCGACCGGAATGTTGTATGCCGCTTCGTTGCCGCCCAGTGTGCGCATGAACAGCAGGCGTTCCTGCGCGTGCGACAGCGGCAACAGGTCGCCCCGCTGCACCCGCAGCAGCGCCCCACCGGCATCGGTGCTGGACTGGTAGGCCTCCAGGGCGCGGATGATCGCGGCCTTGGCAGCCACCACGCGCTCCTTCAGCTCCGCGTCGAAGCGGCCTTCCGGTGCCCGATAGCGAAGCGCCCCGTTCTCCGTCCAGACCTGTATCCCGCGTTCCCGCAGCTCCAGCAGCAGTGCATCAATGGACATTACAGGCTCCCCTCGTCGACAAGCTCATCGCTGCTCACTCCCTGTGATCGGTCTGCGTTGGCGAGCCACTGCTGCGCCGACAGGTGACGGGCCAGACCGCGCACGTCGGGGTGTTCAAACACCGCGCGCATCGATACCGGCACGCCGAACATGGCTTCCACACGGGGCAGCATTTTCAGCATCAGCAGCGAATGGCCGCCCGCCAGGAAGAAGTTGCTGTCCACGCCGGCGACCTCGCCGGGCAGCATCTCCCGCCACAGCGCCAGCAGGCCGCGTTCGGCCTCGTTGCCGGGCGGCAGGGCCGCGGTCGCCTGCGCCACGGGGGCGGAGGCCGCGTCATCGAGCGCGAGCGCCCTGCGGTCGAGCTTGCCGTTCGCAGTCCTGGCCAGGGCCGGCAGCAGGACATAGCGCGTTGGCAGCATGTGGGCGGGCAGCGCGCGGGCCAGCGCGTCACGCAGCCCGGCAGCCTGCAGCACCTGCCCTTCGGCCGGCGAGACAAACGCGACCAGGGCATCCTCCCCTGCGCTCGGCACCACCAGCACCGCGCACTCTCCAACCCCGTCCAGACGGCCAAGGTGGTGCTCGACGTCGCCCAGTTCGATGCGGAATCCACGCAGCTTGACCTGCTGGTCGGCGCGTCCGATGAACTCCAGCGCACCGCCTTCCGCGCAGCGCACCAGATCGCCGGTGCGGTACATCACGGCGCCCGCGTCGATCGCAAACGGGTCCGGCAGGAAGCGCTCGGCCGTCGCGCAGGGACGACCGAGATACCCCTGCGCCACACCGTCGCCCGCCAGATACAGTTCTCCGGGGACGCCCCACGGCACCGGATCACCGGCGCTGTCGAGCACATACGCGCGGGTGTTGGCGATCGGAACGCCAATCACCGGCTTGACGCCGGTCCGGCGCGGCATCAACGCCCACGTCGAGTACGTGGTGTCTTCGGACGGGCCATACAGGTTGTAGACACGCAGCGCGGGCGACTGGTCGTGCAGTCGCTCCACCAGCCTTGCCGGCAGCGCTTCGCCGGCAAGGTTGACCACGCGCACGCTGGCCGGCAGCGGACGCTCGCGCGTCAGCGCATCGATGGCCGACGGCACCGTGTTCACCAGGGTCAGCGGACGCCGCGCGGCGGCCTGGTGCAGAGCCAGCGCATTGTCGCCCAGCACCACCGTGCCACCGGCCACCAGCGGCAGGAACAGTTCGTACACGGAGAGGTCGAAGCACACCGAGGTACAGGCAAACACACCCTGCAGATCCGCGTCGTCCACCTCGGTCAGCGCCCAGTCGAGCATCACATTCGCATTGACATGGCGGATTGCCACACCCTTCGGCCGGCCGGTCGAACCGGACGTATAGATCACATAGGCCACCGCCCCGACCGGCACGGCCGGCAGCGCGGGCATGGCGGCCGGCACCGGTCCGGCCAACACCTCGTCCAGCGTGATGACCCGCACATCACCGATCTGCCCGAGCACGCTGTCACGGATGCGCGCGTCCACGATCAGCAGCGCGGGCGCCGCATCGTCCAGGATGTCCAGCAACCGCTGGCGCGGGTAGTCCGGATCCAATGGCACGTAGGCCGCGCCCACCGACTGGATCGCCAGCAGCGTCGTCACCAGGCGGGCGGTGCGCGGCAGGCAGACCGCAACGCGCTCGCCCTGCACGATGCCCAGGCGTTGCAGGGCGTGCGCGGCGGACGCCACCTCGGCGGCCAGCCCGGCATAAGTCAGGCACTGTGTCCCATCGTCGATGGCGACGGCGGCCGGCGTGCGCAGCGCCTGATCCAGCACGCGTGCGTGCAGCGCGTGGGCACACCGGTCAACCCGCGAGCCGTCCAGCAGCGACGGCTGTGGCCAGCGCGGCGCCAGTGCGTCCAGGCGCCGCGACGGATCGTCCAACAGCGCCTCCACGACCGCCACGTAGGCGTCCGCGAGCTGCGCCGCCGTGGTGGCGGTGAACAGGTCGCGCGCGAACTCCAGGCTGCCCTGCAATGTTCCGCCCGACGCGCGCATCGACAGCGTCAGATCGAACTTGGCCGCCCGGTCGCCGGGCGGTGCTGCGGTGACCCGGACGCCATCCAGGACCAAGGTCGCTTCGTCGCCCTGTTCCATGACGAACATGTGCTGGAACAGCGGGCTGTGGCTCAGCGCGCGATCGGGCTGCAGGTGTTCGATCACCCGTTCGAACGGCAGCTCCTGGTGGGACAGCCCGTGGATCAGACGCGACCGCGTCTGCTCCAGCAGATCGGCCACCGTGGCGGTGGGCTGCAGTTGGAAGCGCAGCGCCAGCGTGTTGGCGAAGAAGCCGATCAGCGACTGGGACGCCAGCGATTGGCGGTTGTCCACCGGCGTGCCGATCACCAGATCCTGCTTGGCCGAGAAGTACGACAGCAGCAGCGCATACGCGCTGGACAGCACCACAAACGGCGTCATGCCCAGTGCCTGGCAGCGCTGTCCGAGCCTTGCATGCAGGGCGGCCGGCATCTCGAAGCGGTGCAGTCCCCCCCGGTGCGACTGCACCGGGGGGCGAAGCGATGCCGTGGTCAGTTCCAGCAAGGGAGGCGCGCCGTCCAGCGCCTCGCGCCAGTACGCCAACTGCGGCTCCAGCAGGTGCGCGGTGTCGTGCTGCCACACCGCGTAGTCGGCGTACTGCAGCGTGGGCGCCGGCAGCGCGGCCACGCCATCGGCGTACAACGCCCGCAGTTCGTGGCAGAAGATCGCCAGCGAGCTGCCGTCGAAGGCAATGTGGTGGATGTTCAGCAGCATCGTCCAGGCGGCGTCGCCGTGCCTGACCAGCGTGCAGCGCAACAACGCACCTGCGGCGAGATCGAACGCGTGCGAGGCATTGGCATCGATCAGCGCCGCCAACCCTGTCGCCCGTTCGGCGTCGCCAAGGTGGCGAAGATCGATCACCTCCAGCAGTCCGGTCCGCGCGGGCTGGACCTGCTGGTGCAGCACCCCGTCGATGGCAACGAAGGACGCGTTCAACACCTGGTGGCGCGCCACCAGCGCATCCAGCGCCACCGACAGGCGCGCGGTGTCGAGCGCACCGTCGATGTGGAACACCCCCGGCATGGTGTACAGCGTCGGGTCGCCGCCCAGGCGCTCCAGGAACCACAACCGCTGTTGCCCGGTGGTGGCCACCACCGGGCCGGAACCGGCGCATGGCCCAAGCACCGGCAATGGCTGCCCGCGCCCGGCAGTGCGCGACCGGATGCAGGCGGCAAGGCCCGCTGCCGTCGGGTGATCGAACAGATCGCGAACGGTCAGGCCCACGGCGAACACGGCCTGCAACCGCGCGCTGGCGCGGGCGGCCAGCAGGGAATTTCCCCCCACGCTGAAGAAATCGTCATCCCGACCGATGGACGCCGAGCCCACCAGCTGCGACCAGCACTGCAGCACCAGCCGCTCGGTCTCGTCGGCGCCGCCGACCGGCGCCGCGGTGTGGGCAGCGCCGCCCGCCACGCGTGCCGCCGCCAGTGCCGCCTCATCGACCTTGCCGTTGCGGGTGAGCGGGATCGCCGGCATCGGCACCCACATCCCCGGCACCATGAATTCCGGCAGGCGGCCACGCAGGTGGCGCATCCAGCCGGCGGCGTCCAGGCTGCCGCCATCGGCCAGCACCACATGCGCGGCGAGCTGGCCATCGCCGGTTGCCCGCGCCACCACCTGGCCGATACCGGGCAGGCTCGCGCAGGCCGCCTCCACTTCCCCCAGTTCGATGCGGAAGCCGCGCACCTTGACCTGCTGGTCGCGCCGCCCGATGTAGTGCACCTGGCCATCGTGCGCCCGGCGGACCGCCAGGTCGCCACTGCGGTACATGCGTGCGCCGGGGATCGGCGAGAACGGATCAGGCAGGAAGCGTTCGGCCGTCAGCTCGGCGCGTCCCAGGTAGCCACGTGCCAGCCCAGGGCCGGACACATGCAGTTCGCCCGGCACGCCTGCAGGCTGCGGAACGCCGTTGTCGTCCAGGATGTACATGGACAGATCGGTCAAGGCTTCGCCGATCAGGCTGCCGGGCGCGTCCACGTCAACGTGTTGGATGATCCGCGCCGTGACATGCACCGTGGTCTCGGTGATGCCGTACATGTTCACCATCACCGGCCCCTGCGGATACCGCTCGAACCACGGCGCAAGTGCCGCCAGGTTGAGCGCTTCTCCACCAAACACGATGTAGCGCAGCGCGGGCCAGGGCCGTGGGGGGCCGGCGAGATCGGCCTGCAGCAGCTGCTGGAAGGCCGACGGCGTCTGGTTCAGTACGGTCACGCCCTGCGCGCGGACGAACGGGCCAACCTCGTCGGCCGAGCGCGCGACCGCATACGGCACCACGGCCAGCCTTCCTCCATGCAGCAGGGCGCCCCAGATTTCCCAGACCGAGAAATCGAAGGCGTAGGAGTGGAACAACGCCCAGACATCCTGCGGGCCGAACGTGAAGGTCGCCGCCGTGGCCTCGAACAGCCGCAGCACGTTGGCATGGGTCACCACCACGCCCTTCGGACGGCCGGTGGAACCGGACGTGTAGATCACATACGCCGCCTCCTGCGGATCGATGGCCACGGCCGCCAGCGGTGGCGCATCGGTGGTCTGCAACGCTTCCACCGGCAGGTAGCGCAGCGACGCATCGGCGAACAGCCCTGCATGCGCGTGATGCCCGAGGATGCCGGCCACGTCGGCGTCGCGTGCCATGTACAGCAGCCGCTCGGCCGGGTAGCGCGGATCCAGCGGGACATAGGCGGCACCGGCCTTGAGGATGGCGAGCATGGCCACGATGAGGTCGCAGCCCCGCTCCATGCACAGCCCGACGCGGCTCCCGCGCCCGATGCCGGCCTCGCGCAATGCGGCCGCCCATTGCCCGCTGAGCGCATCCAACTGCGCATGGGTCAGTGCCTGGTCCGCGCAGTTGACCGCAATGGCCGTCGGGAAGCGCTTCGCCGTTGCGCTGTAGCGCGCAGGCAGATCGCCTGGCACACCCGGCACCGTGGCCGGTGCGGCCGCAGCCGCCGTCGGCGCCACTGCCGCCCCGAGCGGCAGCGCAGCCACTGCCTGCAGGGGATGCTCCAGCGCCGACGCCAGCAGACCGGCGTAATGCGCGAGCATCGCCTCTGCCGACGCGGATGTGAACAGGTCGCGCCGGTACTCCAGCTCCAGGCGCATGCCGTGGCGCGTGAAGGTGATCAGCAGGTTGATGTCGAACTTGGCCGTTGCCGTGTGCAGTGGCAGCCACGCGGCCTGCACGCCGTCGGGCCACGCGCAGGGGTCGACCACGTCCGGCTGCAGCGTCACCATCGCCTGCACCAGCGGGCCGTGGCTCAGCGAGCGGGAGGGTGCCAGCGCATCCACGACATGGTCGAAGGGGACGGCGGCATCCTGCAACGCGGTCACGCCATCGCCGGCAAACCTGCGCAGATGCGCCTGGAAGCTGTCCGCTGGCTGGATGGGGCTGCGCAGCACGAGGGTGTTGACGAACAGACCGACCGTATCCCCGTGCCGCGCCTGGTCACGCGTGTCCACCGCGGTCCCCAGCGGTACGTCCTCGTTGCCGCTGTAGCGCCACATCAACAGCTGGAAGACCGCGGCCAGCAGCATGAACGGGCTGCATGCAGTGGCGGCGGCAAGCGACTCGACACGGTGGCGTTCGGGCAGCGACAGCGTGCGCGACACGACTCCGCCACGGATGCCCGCCACGGGCGGCCGCGGCAGGTCGGTGGGCAGCTCCAGCAGCGGCGGCATGCCCTGCAGGCGCTGCGCGATCCGCTGCAGGCCGGCCTGCCAGGCATCGGCCTCGCGCGCCGCCTGCTGCGCCTGGCAGTACCCCGTATGGTCGCCCGCCCGCAGCGCGTCCGCCCCACTCCACCGCGCGGCGATCTGCCGCAGCAGCACGGCCAGCGAACCACCGTCGGCGGCAATGTGATGCGCAAGCACCGTCAGCACGCACTCCCCATCCCCCAGCCAGGCCACATCGGCCCGGCAGATCGGCCCGGCCGCCAGATCGAAGACGGTCCCGGCCAATGCCTGCAGGTGCGAGGCGAGCACATCCTCGCGTGCCTGCCCGATGTGTCCGGACAGATCGGTCAACGCGACCGGCGGGTGCGGGTGCGCGCCGACAAGCCGCTGCGGACCGTCGGTACCGGCCACGTAGCAGGCGTGCAGTTCCGGATGCAGCGCGAGCACATGGGCGACGTGTCCGCGCACGGTGTCAGGGGCCCGCACGCCGGCCAGGCGGATGCTCAGCGGCATCGTGTACGCCGCGCTGGGGCCGTGCAGCTGGTCCACGAACCACAGCCGCTGTTGCGCCGGCGACAGGACCTCCGGTGCCGACGGCGCAGGCGGGGCGTCGACATCGCCACCGGCCTGACGCTGGTCGGCGCGCCGTGCGAGGTCGCCGATCACCGGGTGCAGCAGCACGTCGGCGACCTGCAGGTGCACCCCCGCCGTTTCGCGCAGGCGCGAGCACAGGCGGGTGGCCAGCAACGAGTGGCCGCCAAGCGAGAAGAAGTTGTCGGCGGCCGAGGCCTCCGGTACCGCCAGCAGCTCGCGCACGGCCGCCAGCACCTGCGCGCCCACCGGCGTCAGCGGTGCGGCCTCGACGGCCGCGACCGGTGCCACGTTCGCCGATGTCGGCAGCGCGGCGCGGTCGATCTTGCCACTGCTGTTCAACGGCCATGCGTCCAGCAGCGTGAACCGTTCCGGGACCGCATAGGACGGCAATCTGGCCCGCAGGTGGGCAGTCAGCAGCTCCAGCCGCTCGGCGTCATCGAAGGCGCCGGCACGCACAGCGTGGCAGAGCAGATAGGGCTCGCCATTGGCATGCCGCGCCAGGACGGTCAGCGCACCGGCAACGGCGTCGCAGGTGCCGGCCAGCGCATCGATCTCGCCCAGTTCCAGCCGCTGGCCGCGAAGCTTGACCTGGAAGTCGAGGCGGCCGAGGTACTCGATGGCGCCGTCCTGGCGCTGGCGGGCAAGATCTCCGGTGCGATACAGCCGCTCGCCAGGCGCGCGCGGCACCGGCGAGGGCACGAAGCGTTCGGCAGTGAGCGCCGGCGCTGCGGCATAGCCACGGGCCAGCCCCTCCCCGCCCAGGTACAGCTCGCCAGCCACGCCTTGGGGTACCGGCTGCAGGTCGTCGTCAAGCACCACCATCTGCACGTTGTCGATCGGATGCCCGATCGGCACGCGGGTGCCCGCGTCCTGTGCATCGCAGTCCCAGCAGCTCACATCGATGGCCGCTTCGGTCGGGCCATACAGGTTGGCCACCCGTGTGGTCGGGAAGCACTGCCGGCAGCGGGCCAGCACATCGATGCCCAGTTCTTCGCCGCTGCATACGATCTGCCGCAACGACGGCAGCGCACCGAGCCCGTGCGCATCGACGAAGGCGGCCAGCATCGACGGCACGAAATGCACCACACTGACGCGCTGGTAGCGCATCAGGGCATGCAGGTAGTCCGCATCGCGGTGTCCATCGTGACGGGCGATGACGAGCCCGGCACCGACCATCAACGGCCAGAACAGCTCCCACACCGACACGTCGAACGTGTACGGCGTCTTCAGCAGGGCGCGCTCGTCAGGCTGCAGGGCGAAGCGCCGCTGCATCCACTGCAGCCGGTTGGCCAGCGCCGCGTGCGTGTTGACCACGCCTTTGGGCTGTCCGGTGGAACCGGACGTATAGATGACGTAGGCGGCCTGGGCCGGCGCGTGGACGCGCGGTGCGGTGCGCCGGTGCGTGCCGTCGGCACGCAGATCGGCGACGCTGCGACTGCCCGGGAACAGTGCGTCGGCACCTTCGTCGTGGATGCCCGCCATCGGGCGGGCGGTGTCCAGGATGGCCTGGATGCGTGCCGCAGGCAGCGCCGGGTCCAGGGGCAGATAGGCGGCACCCGCCTTCATCGTCCCCAGCAGCGCCACCAGCAGATCGGCAGAACGCCGCATCGACACCGCGACCACATCGTCACTGCCCACCCCCTGGGCCAGCAGCGCGGCAGCGACCGCATCGGACTGCGCATCCAGCGTCGCATACGTCATGGTGCCGCCGTCGACGTGCAGCGCGATGCGGTCCGGCGTCTGCGCGGCCTGCCGGCGGAACTGCGCGTCCACGGACAGGAAGGCGCCCCAGTCGCGGTCCTCGCCCCAGCCCGGATGTGCGTCCCGGGGGGCCAGCGGGATCTGTCGCAACGGTGCGGTCGGCTGCGCCACCCCCTCGCGCAGCACCCGGGCGAAGCTGTCGGCCAGGCTGGCGGCCACGCTGGGTTCGAACAACGCGGTGGCGAAGTCGATGCGGCCTTCGTAGCGACCATCGCCCAGCTCGACCAGCGACAGCGACAGATCCAGCGGGCTGGTGCCCGGTGACAGGCGCACCGGCCGCACCTGCCAGCCGTGGAGCGCTATCGCATCGTCCTGCTGCCCCTGGATGAGCGCCGCGAGGCCCGGAGTGCCGCTGGCGGTATGCAGATTGAGCAGCACCTGCACCAGCGGCGGCACGCTTGCATCGCGTTCCAGCGACAGCGCCTCCACCACCTGCGCGAACGGCAGCCGCGCGTGCGCGATAGCCCCCCGCAACCGCGCCCAGAGCGCCCGGTGGAAGGTCACGAAATCGAGTTCCGCAGCGTCCCCCGAGAGCGCGGAGTGCAGGACCACCGTGTTCACGAAATAGCCCACCGACGTGCGGGCGGAGGGCGTCGAGCGGCCCAGAGTCGGCACCCCGATCAGCACCTCCGGCTGGCGTGCATAGCGGTGCAGTACCCAGGCGAAGGCCGCAGCGAAGAGGCTGAAGGGCGTACACGCCCACTGCGCGGCGAGCGCGTCGACCGCCGCGCCCTCGGCGGCGGAAAGGTGGAAGTGGACGCTGTCCCCCGCCACGTCCTGCACGCGCGGCCGTGGGCCACGGCGCGGGAGGTCCAGCACCGGCGGCCGCGCTGGCAGGGTGTCGCGCCAGTACGCCCGCTCGACATCGGTACCGTGCCGGAGATGGCGCGCCTCGTCCTCCACATACTGGAAGAAGCCCGTCGCTGCGGACGGCGGCAGTGCTTCACCGGCATACAGCGCGGCCAGCTCGTCGATCAGGCGCAGCATCGAGGCCAGATCGACACAGATGTGGTGCGCGACCAGCATCAGTACATCGCCGTCGGCCTCGCGCAGGTGTTCTACCCGGAACGGAGGCTCGACATCCAACCGGAAGGGGCGCGCGGCCAGGCGCTGCAGGAGGGCCGGACGCTCGGCGGCGGTGACCCCGTGCGCGGCGCGCATCGGCTGCAGCGCGGCGGCGTCGGGCGCCTGCACGATCTGCTCGGGCCCCGCCGGGCCGTCTTCGTAGCGGCAACCCAGCACCGGGTGACGCGCCAGCAGCGCGGCCACCGCCGATCCCAGGCGTTCACGATCCAGCGGATGCGTGCAGGCAATCGGCAGGGCCACGTTATAGGCCGCGCTCTCCGGCTGCAGGCGGTACAGGTACCACAGTGCGGCCTGGTTGGCCGACATCGGGTGGCGATCGCCCACCGCTGCGGACGACAGGGCCGGCGCAGGTGCGGGGGCGGATGCAGGCGACGCGTCGGGGCGCGCCTCCAGCGAGGCAGCCAGTTCGTCCAGCGACGCGCCATCGAACAGCCGTTGCAGCACCCCGTTGGTGCTGAACGCCGCTTCCACGCGGCCGGCAAGGTCCACCAGCGCCAGCGAATCCAGCCCCAGGGCAAGCAGCGGGCGGTCGCGCGCGACCTCGTCGGCGGATATCGCCAGCGCGGGCGCGACCATCGCCTGCAACCGCTGCAGGGGCGTCTCCACGTTGCCGGCGGCGGCGCTGGCACGCGGACGGCGGCGTGTGCCGTCGACGCGACCATTGATGCTGTCCAGCAGGTAGTGCTGCCGGATCCGTCCGCGCTGGATCTTGCCGCTCGATGTCTTGGGAAGATGTGCTGGCCCAATCAGGACCAGGTCGTGCAGGCGCGCGTCGCACGCCAGCGCCACCGCTTCGCGGGCCAGCGCCACGGCATCGGCCACCTGCAGGTTGCGCAGTGCGGAGCGGTCCACTTCCTGCACCACCACCAGCCGCTCTTCGCCGTCCTGTTCGATCGCGAACGCGGCACCGCCGCCACTGCGGAATCCCTTCCACGACCGCTGCACCGCCGCCTCGACATCCTGCGGATAGAGGTTGCGGCCGCGGACGATGATCAGTTCCTTCAGGCGTCCGTTGATGAACACCCCGCCGTCGCTCACGAAGCCGAGGTCGCCCGTGCGCAGGTGGTCGGCGTCCACGTCCGGCAGGCGGGCCGCGAACGTTTCCGCGGTGGCATCCGGCCGTCGCCAATAGCCGTGCGCCACGCTCGGGCCGCGCACCCAGATTTCCCCCACCTGCCCCTCGTCGCACCTGCGGCCGGTGACCGGATCGACCACCTCCACCGCCAGGTCGAACCAGGCGCGTCCGCATCCCACCAGCGCCCCGCCGCCCTCGTCCAGGCGCGCCTGCCCCTGCTCCAGCGCCTGCCGGTCGAAGCGACGCATGTCCGCGCCCCGCCCGCGCCCCCGGCCACAGACGAACAGCGTGGCTTCGGCCAGGCCGTACCCCGGGTAGTGCGCCTGCGGGTCGAAACCGCAGGAGGCGAACGCCGCGTTGAACCGCTCCAGCGTGGCCGCACGCACAGGCTCGGCGCCGTTCAGGGCGAAGGTCCAGCTGGACAGGTCCAGCGTCGCCTTCTGTGCGTCGGTAACGCGCTCGGCGCACAACGCAAACGCAAAGTCCGGTGCGAAGCTGGATGTACCGCGATAGTCCGAAATGGCCTGCAGCCACCGCGCCGGCTGCTGCAGGAAGGCGACCGGCGTCATCAGGTAACAGCGCGCTCCAAGGTAGAGCGTGTGCAGCACGTTGCCGATCAGGCCCATGTCATGGAACAGCGGCAACCACGACACGAATACGCTGTCGGCATCGTGGTCGAACGCGGCCTGCATCAGCATCTGGTTGTGCAGCAGATTGCCGTGGGACACCATCACGCCCTTCGGCGCGCCCGTGGACCCTGACGTGTACTGCAGGAAGGCCAGGTCGCTCGCGCGGGCGCCGGGATCCACCCAGGCGGCCGCATGGTCAAGATCCAGCGTGTCGGTCAGGCAGCAGGGCACCGTACCCAACCGCGGCGAGGCCGCCAGGCGGTCGTGCAACGCGCGGTGCATGTCTGCGGTGGTCAGCACGAATCCCGCATCGGCGTCGTCGCTCAACTGCTCCAGCCGCTGCCAGTGTTCATCCCGTGCCTGCGGGGTATACACCGGTACCGCAAGGGCGCCCGCATACAGGCACCCCATGAAGCCGGCAATGAAATCCAGACCCGAACTGTAGAGCAGGATCACCCGCTCGCCGCGTCCGCCGCGCGCCTGCAGCCACGCCGCGATCGCGCGGGCGCGCTCATCCAGCTGCGCGTACGTCCAGCTCGCCTGCGGCTGGTGGCCGTCCTTGAGAAACACGAATGCCGTCTGCCCGCCGTTCTCGGCGGCACGATGCCGTCCCAGATCGACAAGACTGGCGAAACGCTGCGTCGGCTCGGCCTTGGCCGGCTTGAAATCCCTTCCGTTGGCGCCCTGCATGACCGCGTACCGCCTCCTCATCGTCCTGATGCATTGAGAACCGCTTGCTGCCGATCGTGGTGTTGCCTGTTTCGACGACCCGGATCACCCATGCGGTGCGTCCGGTCGATTGCGTGGGGCGCCCTTCCCCGTCGGTGCCTGTCATGGCATCGAAGCGCTCCCCCACTGTTGCGATACGGATACGCACCCCACGGCGCGCCTGTTGCTCAGCCCGCTGCGCAGGCTGTTTCCACCACCGTTCCACGTCCCACCGACGACAACAGCCGTTGGCCGATGCGCGCCCCCAATACCGGCAGCATCTGGTCGACGTAGAAGTGCCCACCGGGGAACATGTCCAGCTCGGTGGGGCCGGCAAAATGCTGTGCCCATTGCGCAAGCTGCGCGCGGTCTGCGGCGTGGTCCGAGAGTCCGCCCATTACCGTCGCCGTGCACGGCAGCGGTGCCGCGTCGGCGTGGACGTAGCGCTCGTTGAGCTGGAAATCCGCGCGCAGAATGGGCAGCAGCAGTTCCAGCAGTTCCTCATGTTCGAGCACGGCCGACGGCGTTCCCTCCAGGCTGCGCAGTTCACGCAGCAGCTCGTCGCGCGGCAACCCGTGCAGGGCGCGGCGCGGGCCGGCGAGATGCGGCGCACGGCGGGCGGAGAGGAACATATGCAGCGGCATCGGTGCGCCACGCTCACGGAGTTCGCGGGCCACACAGAACGACATCAGCGACCCCAGGCTGTGGCCAAGGAAGGCGAAGGGACGGTCCAGCCACGGCAGCAGATCATCGACGATCGCCGCGACCGCAACGGGCATGTCCACGTGCAGGTCTTCAGACAGCCTGGACTCGCGCCCCGGCATCTGGATGGCCATCATCTGCACGTCCCGGGACACATGCGGCGTCCACTTGCGGAACACCGACGCACCGCCACCGGCGAATGGAAAACAGAACAATCTCACGCGGGCGTCGTCGTTGCGCGCAAGCGCAATGACAGAACGCGCACTTCCCTGCTCGACCTTGTGCATCCTTCCCCCTCAACGACCCGGACGGGACGCGTCCGGCAGCCATACAACTCCATTGAAGCTGCGCTGTTCGCGGCGCGTCGTGCGAGCCCGGACAGCGGTACTGCACACGGCAATTCCCCTGCCGCGCGAAAGATACCGAAAGGCAATGTAGATCGACAATTCGCGATCAACACCTTTCTTCAATCCAGTAGGGTTTTATCGATATGTGATGGCAATGTCAAGGCAAACACGGGCCACGACAGAGCGGCGCACGCGGATGCTCAGCGATGTGCGTCGTCGGTGGTGAAACTCTCTCCGCAACCGCATTCGGCCGCTGCATTCGGGTTCCTGAACGTGAAGGTTTCGCTCAATCCCTGCTTGCCGTAATCGATCACCGTGCCGTCCACCAGCGGCAGGCTCTGGGCGTCCACGTAGATCCGGACCCCCTCCTGCTGGAAGACGCTGTCGCCCTCCCGCTCATCACGGGCAAGGTCGGTGATGTGGCCCCAACCTGAACAGCCCGTCCGGGTCACGCCGAACCGCAGGCCGAGCGCGCCCGGCGTGCCGGCGACAAAGCGCTGGACGCGCTGGAGGGCGATCGGGGTCAGGCTGACGGCCATGTGGAGTGCTCCGGGAAGGGACTTGACGATTATAGAGGACACCGGTACCGCAGAAATGCCTCGCAAGCGGAACACTGCAGCCGGTAAACTCTCCCGTTCACAGATCGAGTCGATCAACAGAGGATTCAAGTCATGACGGTGGTCAGCGTTGAACATGCGCTTGCCGGGAAGATCCCGGAAGGCGGCGAGGCAACCGTACGCGGTTGGGTACGGACGGTGCGCGGGTCTGCGGCGCTTGCCTTCGTCAATGTCACCGATGGCTCCTGCTTCGCCCCCATCCAGGTGGTGGCCAATGACACGCTGGCCAATTTCGACGCCGTCAAGGGCCTGACCCCGGGCTGTTCGGTCATCGCCCGCGGCACCCTGGTCAAGTCCCAGGGCAAGGGCCAGTCCTTCGAGATCCAGGCCAGCGACATCGAGATCGTGGGCCTGGTCGAGGACCCGCTGACCTACCCGATCCAGCCCAAGCCGATGAGCGCGGAGTTCCTGCGCGAAGTGGCGCACCTGCGCCCGCGCACCAACCTGTTCGGCGCCGTCACGCGCATCCGCAACTGCCTGTCCCAGGCCGTGCACCGGTTCTTCCACCAGAACGGGTTCAACTGGATCAGCACCCCGATCATCACCACGTCCGACGCCGAGGGCGCCGGCCAGATGTTCCGGGTCTCGACCCTGGACATGGCCAACCTGCCCCGCAACGAAAAGGGCGAGGTCGATTTCAGCCGTGATTTCTTCGGCAAGGAAACCTTCCTGACCGTGTCCGGCCAGCTCAACGTCGAGGCCTACTGCCTGGCGCTGAGCAAGGTGTACACGTTCGGCCCGACCTTCCGCGCCGAGAACTCCAACACCACCCGCCACCTGGCCGAGTTCTGGATGATCGAGCCGGAGATCGCCTTCGCCGACCTGGCCGAAGACGCGCGCCTGGCCGAGCAGTTCCTGAAGTACCTGTTCCGTGCGGTGCTGGACGAGCGTGGCGATGATCTGGCGTTCCTGGCCGAGCGCGTGGACAAGAACGCGATCACCAAGCTGGAGGCGTTCATCAACGCCCCGTTCGAGCAGATCGACTACACCGAGGCGGTGAAGCTGCTGCAGAACTCGGGCAAAAAGTTCGACTTCCCGGTCGAATGGGGCCTGGACCTGCAGACCGAACACGAGCGCTGGCTGACCGAGGAGCACATCGGCCGCCCCGTGGTCGTGACCAACTACCCCGAGCACATCAAGGCGTTCTACATGCGCCTCAACGACGACGGCAAGACCGTCGCCGCGATGGACGTGCTGGCGCCGGGCATCGGCGAGATCATCGGCGGCAGCCAACGCGAAGAGCGCCTGGACGTGCTCGACGCCCGCATGGCCCAGTTCGGCCTGGACCCGGCGCACTACGGCTGGTACCGCGATTTCCGCCGCTACGGGTCGGTCCCGCACGCCGGTTTCGGTCTCGGCTTCGAGCGCCTGGTGGTATACGTGTGCGGGCTCGGCAACATCCGCGACGCCATCCCCTACCCGCGTGCACCGGGTACGGCCGAGTTCTGATCCCACCACGGAGGCACCGAGCCCATGACCCTGTTCTTCGCGCTGTGTTTCGTCGGCGTGGCGATCGCCGGGTTCAGTGCCTTCGTGATCTTCTGGCCGCTGACCCTGGTGCACATCCGCGACCGCCACCCGGCGCTCGCCGAACGCTTCGGCAGCGGTGCCTTCCTGCGCCCGGATGCGCTGCGCTGGCTGCTGGGCCGCGACTACCGGCTCAGCACGGACCGCTCGTTGTCGGGGCTGGCCGCCCCGGCATGGGTTTCCCTGCTGACCCTGTTGGCCGGGCTGGGCATGGCCGCCCTGCTCTGGCTGCTTTCGATGGTAACGACATGAACGACGACACCTCCCACCGCGACGAGTGGTTTCTTGCCAGCCTCGGCAACACGCTGATCTGGGCCCGCCTGCGCATCCGGCCAGCCGGCACCGCCGAGGTGCTGGACAGCGACGGCAACACCCTGAGCTACGACAGCGAGGACACTGCGCGCGCGCAGCTGTTCGACGCCGAGTTCGTCGCCTACGACGGCCTGGACGAGGAGGACGCACTGATCCGCGGCTTCTCGCTGCACGAGGTGGCGCCGCCGCAGGCCGCCAGCGACGCCGACCTGCACGGCCGGATGGTGCAGAGCCTCGGCGCCCGCGCCTGACCCACCATGTTCATCCCGTCCGCCTTCGCTGAGACCGACCTGATCTGGCTGGACCGGCTGCTGGCGCGCGACGCGTTCGTGACCCTGCTGACCACCGGCGCCGATGGCCTGCCCCAGGCCACGCGGCTGCCGGTACTGTACCGGCGCGACGGCGAGGACATCCTGATCGAGGGCCATTGGGCCCGGCCCAACCCGCAGGCCGGCCACGCCGGGCCCGCGCTGCTGCTGGTGCATGGCCCGCACGCCTATGTGTCGCCGGGCTGGTACCCCGACAAGGAGGCCCAGGCCCGCGTCCCCACCTGGAACTACGCGGCCGCCGAACTGCGCGGCGTGCTCGAGCCGGTGGACGACCCGGACGCACTGATCGCCATGCTCGACGGCCTCAGCGCGCGCCATGAAGCCGGCGTGGGCGGCGACTGGGACCTGCAGCCGATCGACCCGCGTCAGCGTCGGATGCTGGCGGGCATCGTCGGGTTCCGCTTCCGTTCCGACCAGGTGCAGATCAAACTCAAACTCAGCCAGAACCATCCCGAGGCCAACCAGTGCAGCGTGATCGACGCGCTGTCGGCGCTTCCGGCCCCCGCGTCGCAGGAGCTGGCGCAGTGGATGCGCTGGCGCCGCGACGAACGTACCACCGCCAACTGACCTTCCCGTTTCCCGCGACGACGCGACCACCCCGGCCGCGCCTTGCCCCCACCCGACGTCAGGGACTCCGCACCATGAAAGACATCCACAAACTGCTGCAGAACAACCGCGAATGGGCCGACCGCATCGAGAGGGAAGATCCCGAGTTCTTCCACCAGCTCGCCAAGCAGCAGCACCCCGAATACCTGTGGATCGGCTGCTCCGATTCGCGCGTGCCGGCCAACCAGATCATCGGGATGGCCCCGGGTGAAGTGTTCGTGCACCGCAACGTCGCCAACGTCGTGGTACACACCGACCTCAACTGCCTGAGCGTCATCCAGTACGCGGTGGACCAGCTCAAGGTCAAGCACATCCTGATCGTCGGCCACTACGGCTGCGGCGGCGTGCACGCCAGCCTCAACAACACCCGCGTCGGCCTGGCCGACAACTGGCTGCGGCACGTCGGCGATGTCGCGCAGAAGCATGCCGCGATCATGGATGCCATCGACGAGCCGGACCTGAAGCACGCACGGCTGTGCGAGCTGAACGTGATCGAACAGGTGGTCAACGCCTGCCGTTCCACGATCGTGCAGGATGCCTGGGCCCGCGGCCAGAAGCTGATGGTGCACGGCTGGGTTTACAGCCTGAAGGACGGCCGAGTGCGCGAGATGGGCATTGACGTCGGCGCCCCCGACGAGCTGCAGGCAGCCTACGAAAAGGCCTTGTCCTACGTCCCGCGCCACGGCCGCCGCGACTGACCGCCGCTCTTACGGAACCGCCACCATGCTCCCCTCCCCCATCAATCTGCTGGCCTGGATCGAGGAACACCGCCACCTGCTCAAGCCGCCGGTGGGGAACAAGATGATCGAGAACGGCGACTTCATCGTGATGGTCGTCGGCGGGCCGAACAGCCGCACCGACTACCACTACGACGAGGGTCCGGAGTGGTTCTACCAGCTCGAGGGCGAGATGGTGCTGAAGGTGCAGGAAGACGGCGCGGTACGCGACATCCCGATCCGCGCCGGTGAGATTTTCCTGCTGCCCGGCAAGGTGCCGCATTCGCCGCGTCGCCCGCCGGGCGGCGTTGGCCTGGTGGTCGAGCGCAAGCGCCTGGCGCATGAGCAGGATGGCCTTATGTGGTTCTGCGAACAGTGCAACCACAAGCTGTATGAAGAGTATTTCGCGCTCGAGAACATCGAAACGGATCTGCCGAAGGTGTTCGCCCGCTACCACGCCTCGCTGGAGCTTCGCACCTGCGAAGCCTGCGGGCACGTGGACCCGCTGCCGGCCAAAGTCGCCGTCGAAGGCTGACGCCGCGCCTGCGGCCTGCGAGGGGCGCGCTGTGGTGCATGCGCCTTCCGCTTTTTCCGTGCGCGCCGATACGCGGTGTCCGGGCGGGGTGCGGCTGGGGTGACGCGACCCTTCGCCGCATGGATGCGGCGATGGAGCTTACGGGGACGTACGTGCAGCCTGTCCCGGCACCCCAGACGCATTCCGCCACCCTGCGGCGTTGGCGGCGACGTTGCTGTCGCTGTTGCGCACCGATGCGCTGCGGGCGCGGAACGGAGAGCAACCGGGCAGAGCCCGGCGCCACGGGGTGAAGCTGTGGAGCGGTGGGTGGTCGAGCCCGGGCGGCCCGGCAGCCGGTAAACTGTCGGTCACTGTCACCGCCGGTCGCACCATGTCCGAGATCCTCAGCCGCACCCATGCCGTTGCCCTGGACGCCGCCGATCCGCTGCGCGCCATCCGCAGCGAGTTTGTGTTCCCCCAGCACAACCACCGCGACCAGACGTACTTCGTCGGCAATTCGCTGGGCCTGCAGCCGCGTGGCGCGCGTGCGGCCGTCCAGGAGGTCATGGACAAGTGGGCCAGCCTGGCCGTCGAAGGCCACTTCACCGGCGACACCCAGTGGCTGCGCTATCACCGCCTGGTGAGCGAACAGCTGGCCCGCGTCGTCGGCGCGCTGCCCAGCGAAGTAGTGGCCATGAACACCCTGAGCGTGAACCTTCACCTGATGATGGTCAGCTTCTACCGGCCCACCGCCGAACGCCCCGTCATCCTCATTGAAGCCGGCGCGTTCCCCACCGACCGTCACGCGGTCGAATCGCAGATCCGCTTCCACGGCTTCGATCCGGCAACGGACCTGGTCGAAGTGCAGCCCGACGAACCCAACGGCACCGTGTCGCTGCAGGCCATCGAGCGCGCCATCGTCGCGCACGGCCCCCGCCTCGCCCTCGTCCTCTGGCCTGGCGTGCAGTACCGCAGCGGCCAGGTCTTCGACCTGGATGCCATCACCCGCATGGCCCGCCTGCAGGGCGCCCGCGTCGGCTTCGATCTTGCCCACTCGGTCGGCAACGTCCCGCTGCAGCTCCATGACATCGCCCCCGACTTTGCCGTGTGGTGCCACTACAAGTACCTCAACGCCGGTCCGGGCGCCGTGGCCGGCTGCTTCGTCCACGAACGCCACCACCGCGACACCACCCTGCCGCGCTTCGCCGGCTGGTGGGGCCATGAAGAAGCCACCCGTTTCAAGATGGCCCCCCAGTTCGTGCCGGCCGTCGGCGCCGAGGGCTGGCAGCTCAGCAACCCCCCGGTGCTCGGCCTCGCGCCGTTGCGCGCCTCCCTCGACGTCCTGGACAAGGCCGGTGGCATCGATGCCATGCGCACCAAA
This sequence comes from Stenotrophomonas nematodicola, assembly GCF_009467805.1. GTDB lineage: Bacteria > Pseudomonadota > Gammaproteobacteria > Xanthomonadales > Xanthomonadaceae > Stenotrophomonas > Stenotrophomonas nematodicola. The sequence goes on along the minus strand of NZ_WIAY01000007.1, from coordinate 152,992 downwards.
TCGCTGCGCCTGACCGGCATGCTCGACGCCCTCGTCCGCGCGCGCCTGCCCGGCGTGCTGCAGGTGCTGACCCCCGCCGAACCCGAACGCCGCGGCTGCCAGCTCTCCCTGCGCGTAACCGGCGGCCGCGAGCGTGGCCGCAGCCTGTTCGAGTACCTGCAGACCGTCGGCGTCCTTGGCGACTGGCGCGAGCCCGACGTCATCCGCATCTCGCCCACCCCGCTGTACAACCGCTACCTCGACCTGCACCACTTCGTCGAGGAAGTGGAAGCCTGGGCCGGCCTCTAAGGACACTGTCTTGATCGCAACCCCCTCCCGCTCGCTGAGCATCATCGGCGCTGGCCTGGCTGGTTCCCTGCTGGCCATCCTGCTGTCGCGCCAAGGCTGGCGGATCACCCTGTACGAGCGCCGCGGCGACCCCCGCATCAGCGACTACGAGTCCGGCCGCTCGATCAATCTTGCCCTCGCCGAACGCGGCCGCAACGCCCTGCGCCAGGCCGGCGTCGAAGACGCGGTGATGGCCAAGGCCGTGATGATGCGCGGGCGCATGGTCCATCCGCGCGACGGCGCAGCGCAGCTGCAGCGCTACGGCCGTGACGACAGCGAAGTCATCTGGTCCATCCACCGCAAGGACCTCAACACCACCCTGCTGCAGCTGGCCGAGGACGCCGGTGCCTGCGTGCACTTCCACCGCCGCCTGCATACGGTGGACTTCGACGCCGGCTACGCGCGCTTCATCGACGATCGCGACGACCAGCCCCACGACATCCGCTTCGACACCCTGATCGGTGCCGACGGCGCCGGCTCGGCCCTGCGCGCGGCGATGAACCGCAAGCAGCCGCTGGACGAGCGCATCGAGTTCCTCGACCACTCCTACAAGGAACTGGAGATTCCGCCGGGCCCGGACGGCAGCTTCCGCATCGAGGCCAACGCCCTGCACATCTGGCCGCGCGGCCACTACATGTGCATCGCCCTGCCCAATGACGAAGGCACCTTCACCGTCACCCTGTTCCTGCCCAACACCGGCGACCCCAGCTTCGCCACCACCACCACCGGCGCCCAGGCCGAAGCCCTGTTCGCGCGCGACTTCCCCGACGCACTGCCGCTGATCCCGAACCTGCGCCGCGACTGGGAAGAGCATCCCCCCGGCCTGCTCGGCACCCTGCACCTCACGCATTGGCACCTGCAGGGCCGCGCCGTACTGCTCGGCGATGCCGCGCATGCAATGGTTCCCTTCCACGGCCAGGGCATGAACTGCGCGTTCGAAGACTGCGTCGCCCTTGCCGGGCACCTGCTCCAGCAGGACACCCTCGCCGAGGCGTTCGCCGCCTTCGAACGTGACCGCAAGCCCAACGCCGAGGCGATCCAGCAGATGGCGCTCGAGAATTACCTGGAAATGCGTGACCGCGTCGCCGACCCGGCCTTCCTGCTGCAGCGCGAGCTCGAACAGGCCCTGCAGGCCCGCTGGCCGACGCGCTTCGTGCCGCATTACACGATGGTGACCTTCCTGCACACGCCCTATGCGGTCGCCCTGGCGCGCACCGACCTGCAACGGCGCATCCTTGAGGATGCCACTGCCGGCCACGACAGCCTGGACCACATCGACTGGGACGCACTCGAGCGCATCGTGCACGCGCAGCTGCCGGTGCTGGAGGGCGCGCACTGATGGCGGCCGACAGCTTCCTGTTCTACGACCTGGAGACCTTTGGCCAGGACCCGCGCCGCACCCGCATCGCGCAGTTCGCCGCGATCCGTACCGACGCCGACCTGCGCGTCGTCGACGAACCGGTGAGCTTCTACGTCAAGCCGGCCGACGACCTGCTGCCCTCACCCGTCGCCACCCTGATCACCGGCATCACGCCGCAGCATGCACTGGCCCAAGGCGTCAGCGAGGCCGAGGCCTTCTCGCGGATCAACGACCTGATGGCGCTCCCCGGCACCTGCACGCTGGGCTACAACACGCTGCGCTTCGACGACGAGTTCGTCCGCCACGGGCTGTTCCGAAATTTCTACGACCCGTACGAGCGCGAGTGGCGCAACGGCAACTCGCGCTGGGACCTGCTGGACATGCTGCGGCTGGTGCACGCGCTGCGCCCCGACGGCATTGTGTGGCCGCAGCGCGAAGACGGCGCCACCTCGTTCAAACTCGAACACCTCGCCCTGGCCAATGACGTCCGCCAGGGCGATGCGCACGAGGCATTGTCGGACGTGCACGCCACCATCGGCATGGCGCGGCTGTTCAAGCAGTCGCAGCCGCGGCTGTGGGAGTACGCGCTGAAGCTGCGCGACAAGCGCTTCGTCGCCAGCCTGCTCGACGTGGACGCCCTGCAGCCGGTGCTGCATGTGTCCATGCGCTACCCGGCCCAGCGCATGTGCGCCGCGCCGGTGCTGCCCATCGCGCGGCATCCGTACATCAACAACCGGATCATCGCGCTGGATCTGGAGGGCGACATCGACGGCCTGCTCGCGCTGCCGGCCGATACGCTGGCCGCGCGCCTGTACACGCGCGCGGCGGACCTGGCCGAGGGCGAGCAGCGTGTGCCGCTCAAGGAAGTGCACCTGAACAAGGTGCCGGCCCTGGTCGCATGGAACCACCTGCGCCCGGCCGACCATGCCCGTCTGGGCATCGATGCCGCCGCAGTGGACGCCAACGCCGCACGGGTACGTGAGGCCGGTCCGGCGCTGGTCGAGAAGGTCCGGCAGGTGTACGGCGGCGAGCGCACGGCCACCGTCAGCGACGTGGATGCCTCGCTGTATGACGGCTTCCTCGCCGACGGCGACAAGGCCCTGATGCCCCGCCTGCGCACCAGCCCGCCGTCGGAGCTGGCCGGTTTCGCCGAGCGCCTGAAAGATCCGCGCATGCCCGAGCTGCTGTTCCGCTACCGGGCGCGCAACTACCCGCAGACGCTGGATGCCGCCGAGCGCGGGCGCTGGAACGACTACCGGCGGCAGCGCCTGCTGGGCGACGCCGCGCTGGGCGAACAGACCCTGCCGGCGTTCCGTGCGCAGCTGGACAGCCTGGCCATCGAACATGCCGCCGATCCCGCCAGGCTGGCCCTGCTGTCTCAGCTCGGCGACTGGGGCACCCACCTGGAGCAAAGCCTGTGAGCCGTTATTTCACTCCCGCCAGCTTCACCTTCCTGCGCGGGCTGGCGCGCCACAACGACAAGACCTGGTTCAACGACCACAAGCCGGCCTACGAAGAACATGTCCGCCAGCCGTTCCTGCGCCTGATTGCCGACCTGCAGCCGGACCTGGCCACGATCAGCCCGCACTTCCGCGCCGACCCGCGCGGCGTGGGCGGGTCGCTGTTCCGCATCTACCGCGATGCGCGCTTCTCCAACGACAAGTCGCCCTACAAGACCTGGCAGGGTGCCCGCCTGTTCCATGAGCGGCGCAGGCAGGTGCCGGCACCGTCGTTCTACATCCATCTGCAACCGGGCGAGAGTTTCGTCGGTGCGGGCCTGTGGCACCCCGAGCCGGCCACGCAGCGCAAGGTGCGGCACTTCATCGTCGACAACCCCGGCAGCTGGAAGGCCGCCGCGCACGCGCCGGCGCTGCGGAAGAAGTTCGATTTCGAGGAAAGCGAGAAGCTGGTGCGCGCACCGCGTGGCTTCGACGCCGACTTTGAATTCATCGACGATCTCAAGCACCGCAATTGGGTGTTCTGGCGCGCGCTGGACGACGCCACCATGACCGGTCCGCGTCTGCGCCAGACCCTCGCGGCCGACCTGGCCACGCTGGCGCCGTTCGTGGACTACCTGTGCGCCGCGCTGGACCTGGAGTTCTGAGCACGATGACCAGCCCGGTCGCGCCGCCACCGATGACCTACCGCGCGCTGGGCAGCAGCGGGCTGCAGGTCTCGCAGATCGGCCTCGGCTGCTCGGGGTTCTGGGGCAACCGGCGTTTTCCGGAGGCCGAGGCCGAACGCATCGTGCGCCGCGCCCTGGAGCGCGGGGTCACGCTGTTCGATACCGGCCACAACTACGCGGCCTTCAACGCCGAACCGCGGCTGGGGCGTATCCTGCAGCGGGCATTCGCTACGCATCCGCGCGATGGCCTGATGATTTCCAGCAAGGCCGGCACCCTGACCGGCCAGGCCGGCATCAGCGGTGCCGAGCAGCGCGATTTCTCTCCCGCTGCCATCGAACGCAGCTGCGCCGCCTCGCTGCGCAACCTGCACTGCGACCACCTGGATATCTTCCAGCTCCACGGCATCGGCCTGGAGCAGATCAGCGATGAGCTGCTGACCGCGCTGGAGCGCATGCGGCGCAGCGGGATGTTCCGGCTGCTTGGCATCAATACCCATACCGGCGCGGTGATGCGACACCTGGCCGAACGCCGCGGTCCCTTCGACGTCGCCCTGATCGACTACAACGCCCTGCAGCAGGACCGGGAACCGGTCATCGCCGCCATGCACGCCGCCGGCATCGGCGTGCTCGCCGGCACCGTGCTGGCCCAGGGCCACCTGCTTCCGGCCCGGCCGCGCGTGCCCCGGCTGGCCGATGCGTGGTACCTGGCGCGGGCTTGGCTGAAGCCTTCCAGTCGGGCCTTGATGCGCAGCGCCAAGGCGATGCAGCGCACGATCGCCCGCGTTGGCTCGCAGGCACCGGCGCAGACAGCCTTCGCCTACGTCCTGCAGAACCCCGCCGTCGCCTCTGGCGTGCTCGGCACCACCCGGGTTGCGAGTCTGGATCAGGTGCTGGACACCCGCGTGGACATGCTGGCGCCGCAGGAGCGCGAGCGGCTGGTGGCCACCTTCCAGCAGACTGGCGCGTCGCCGAGCCAGTAGCCTTCACGTCGGCTGACGCGTGCTGCGGCAAGCTGCTGTCGTTCTCCTGGAGACCGCCACGGCATGAAGAAACTCCCCTGGCTCGTGCTTGCCGTCGTCGTCCTGCTCGCCGGCGCCTGGTTCAGTGGCCCGTACCTCGCGGTGCGCGGCCTGGCCCAGGCCATCGAAACCCGCGACACCACCCGGCTCGACCGTTACGTCGACTTCCCGCTGCTGCGCGCCAATCTGCGCGCACAGCTCAACGACTATGTCGTCCGCCGGGCCGGCCCGGAGGTGCAGTCGAACAGGATCGGCGCGCTGCTGTTGTCGGCCAGCCAGACGCTCACCGGCACCGCCGTGGATGCGATGGTGACCCCGACCGGCATCGATGCCGTGCTGCAGGGACACACGCTGTGGAAGCGCGCCAGCAATGATCTGGACAGCACCGACGCCTACGCCGCGCCACGCGCCGCGCGACCGCTGCAGGGCGCCGAGCACCATTTCGAATCGCTGTCGCGCTTCACCGCCACCACGCACACGCCGGACGGCACACCGGTGGTCTTCGTGCTGCAGCGCCACGGGCTGCGCTGGAAACTGGTGAACATCGTGCTGCCGCTGCAGTGAGTGTTCAGGGCGTCCCGACCGACGGTCGTGACCCGCCCTCTACCCGGCTCAGTCGTTGGCCACGCCATGCGGAACATGACCAGCCGCCACGCTCTGGTGCTGGCGGGCGCTGTCGATGTTGTGCTGCGAATCATCGAAGAAGATGTCCGCGCCGAACGCTTCCAGGAACGGCCCCTTGTGACGCCCGCCCAGGAACAGCGCCTCGTCCAGGCGCACGCCCCACTCGCGCAGGGTGCGGATCACCCGCTCATGCGCCGGCGCGGACCGCGCGGTGACCAGCGCCGTGCGGATCGGCGCGTCTTCGCCGGACGGGAACACCGCCTGCAGGGTGTGCAGCGCCGACAGGAAGTTGCGGAACGGGCCGCCGCTCAGGGGCTCGCGTGCATTCTCGCGCTCATGCCGGCCGAAGGCTTCCACCCCCTGTTCGCGCGAAATACGCTCGCTTTCATCGCCGAAGATCACCGCGTCGCCATCGAAGGCGATGCGCAGCTGCCCGGCGGGCCGGCCCAGATCAAGCTGCTCGGCGGCGGCGATGGTTTCGCCCGGGGGCTTGGGCAGGATCGTGGCGGCAGCGATGCCGTGCAGCAGCGCCCGCCGCACCGACTCGGGGTTGGCCGACAGAAAGAGATCGGTGCCGAACGGCTTCACGTACGGCCAGGTCGGTTCGCCGGCGGTGAACGTGGCCCGGATGATGCCCAGCCCGTAGTGCTGGATCGAGTTGAAAATGCGCAGCCCGGTATCGGCCGAGTTGCGCGACAGCAGGATCACTTCCACCCGCGGCGACTCCGGCGACTGCCCCTGGTTGAGCGCCAACAGCTTGCGCACCACCGGGAAGGCCACGCCGGGGCGCAGCACATCGTCCTCGTGCTTGCGCTGGTACTCGGCATAGGCATCCACGCCTTCCGCCTCGAACAGCGCGTGGCCTTCTTCCAGGTCGAACAGGGCGCGCGAGGTCACGGCCACGGTCAGCAAGCGGGGGGTGTTGTCGCCCATGTCGGTCAGCCATCCAATGCGGCCAGATCGGCCGGCCAGCTATTGTCCGTCAAAACATGAACTGTTCGCTGAGGATCCGGTCTTCCAGGTTGTGTTCGGGGTCGAACAGCATCGTCACCCGGCGCTCGCGCGACTCGCGGATGGTCACTTCGACCACGTCGCGGGTCTCGTGCGAATCGGCGGTGACGCTGACCGGACGCTTGTAGGGATCGAGCACGCGGAAGCGTACTTCGGTATCGGCCTTGAGGATCGCGCCACGCCAGCGCCGCGGGCGATAGGGTGCCAATGGCGTCAGGGCGATGGTGTGCGAGCCCAGCGGCAGGATCGGGCCATGCGCGGAATAGTTGTAGGCGGTGCTGCCGGCCGGGGTGGCCACCAGTACGCCGTCGCCGATCAGCTCGGCAACCCGCTCCTGGCCATTGAGATCGATGCCGATATGCGCGGCCTGGCGGGTCTGGCGCAGCAGGGAGACGTCGTTATAGGCCAGCGAGCCGGTGGTCGTACCCGATTCGGTCAACGCCAGCATCTCCAGCGGGCGCAGGTTGGCCGGCTCGGCGGCCGCCAGCCGCGCCGGCAGGTCGTCGTCACGAAACTGGTTCATCAGAAAGCCCACGGTGCCCAGCTTCATGCCGAACACTGGCTTGCCCAGTGCGCCGTGGCGGTGCAGGGTCTGCAGCAGGAAGCCGTCACCGCCCAGCGGGCACAGGACATCGGCCTCCTCGGGCGGGCATGCGCCGTAGCGGGCCAGCATCAGCGCCAGGGCCTGCTGCGCGGGCTCGGTGCTGCTGGCCAGAAAAGCGATGCGGGGGGTGTCGCTCATGGAAAGTCCGGGTAAGGCATACGACCGAAGCATACCCGGTCGACGCATAGACACGTATGGCGTGTTACAGGCTGTTCCCAAGGCCACCGATCCACTGTCCAGGGGCCGTCGGGTGCGGGGGTGCGGGACCGTAGAAAACATGGGTGTTTTCTACGAGCCCCCAGGGATGGGTTTACGGCGTGTCCCGTACCCCCGCACCCGGCGGCCCTCAGACAGTGGGTTGCCAGATCAACACGCCGTCGCCCCAAAGAAAAGGCCCCGCCGAAGCGGGGCCCTTTCGTTCTCACGCGTCAGCGCGGGTTACGCGCCGTGCGCGGCCAGCTGACCCAGGCGCTGCACCGCGACCGACACGGTCGGGTAGTCCAGGGTCTTCTGCTCGGCCAGTTCGGCCAGCATCGACAGGGTGAAGCGCAGGCTGCTGTCGTCACGGCCGATCCAGGCGGCGACCTTGGCCTCCGCGCTGCCGCCCTTCATCGACAGCACCTGGGCAGCCAGGTTGCGGTGATGGGCGGCCAGCTCGTCGCGCAGCACGCCACGGGCCACGGCGTGCCAGCGGCCGTTGACCTCCAGCGCGTCGATCTGCTCGAACAGCCACGGCAGCTGCAGGGCGTCGCCCAGGCGGAAGTGGATCTTGGACACGTCCACCGGCTTGAGCTTGCGGGTGCGGGCCAGTTCGATGATGTCGAACGCCGGTTCCAGGAACTGCAGCTCCGACAGCTGCTGTGCCAGTGCCGGCGGCAGACCCTTCTCCTTCCACTCCTGCACGCTCGCCTCGTAGGCCGGGCGCTGGGAGTCCGGCAGCACGCCGGAGGCCACGCGGATGTCGTTGAACGCCGCCTGGTAACGGTTCACCGCCTCGGTGATGCCCGGCATCGCGCCGGGGCGCGACAGCAGCCAGCGCACGAACGAGCGCTGCAGCTTCCAGATGACTTCCAGCGCATCGATCTGCACCGACTCCGGCAGAGTGCCGTCGAGGGCGTCGATCTGCGCCCACAGGGCGCGCGCGTCCAGCGTTTCACGGCTGATCGTGTACGCCTTGGCAACCTCGGCAATGCTGCGGCCGGTGTCTTCCTGCATGCGCATCAGGAAGGTGGCGCCCATGCGGTTGATGGTCTGGTTGGTCACGGCCGTGGCGATGATCTCGCGCTTCAGGCGGTGACGTTCCATCGCATCGGCATACTTCTTCTGCAGCGGCGTCGGGAAGTAGCGCTGCAGTTCCTTGGACAGGTACGGATCTTCCGGAATGTCCGAATCCAGCAGCTGGGCGAACGCCACCAGCTTGGAGTAGGACAACAGCACCGACAGCTCCGGACGGGTCAGACCCTGGCCACGCGCCTTGCGTGCCGACAGCTCCGCGTCGGACGGCAGGAACTCGATCTGGCGATCGAGCAGACCCTGCTGCTCCAGCGTGCGGATGAAGTGCTGCTTGGAGCCCAGGCGCTTGACCGCCATCCGCTCCATCAGGCTCAGGGCCTGGTTCTGGCGGTAGTTGTCGTTGAGCACCAGCGCGGCCACTTCGTCGGTCATTGACGCCAGCAGCTTGTTGCGCTGTTCAACGGTCAGCTTCTTGGCCCGCACCACATCGTTGAGCAGAATCTTGATGTTGACTTCGTGGTCGGAGGTATCCACACCGGCCGAGTTGTCGATGAAGTCGGTGTTGAGCAGCACGCCGGCCTGGGCGGCTTCAATGCGGCCCAGCTGGGTCATGCCCAGGTTGCCGCCCTCGCCCACCACCTTGCAGCGCAGCTCGCCACCGTTGACGCGCAGCGCGTTGTTGGCGCGGTCGCCGACATCGCTGTGCTGCTCGCTGGCCGCCTTGACGTAGGTACCGATGCCGCCGTTCCACAGCAGGTCCACCGGCGCCTTGAGGATGGCACTCATCAGGTCGTTGGGCGACAGTGCCTTGACGTTCTCGTCCAGGCCCAGCACCTCACGCACCTGCGGGGTGATCTCGATCGACTTCAGCGTGCGCGGGAAGACGCCGCCGCCCTTGCTGATCAGCTTGGCGTCGTAGTCGGCCCAGCTGGAACGCGGCACGGTGAACATGCGCTCGCGCTCGACGAACGACGTGGCCGCATCCGGATTCGGGTCCAGGAAGATGTGGCGGTGATCGAATGCCGCGACCAGGCGGATGTGACGCGACAGCAGCATGCCGTTGCCGAACACGTCGCCGGACATGTCGCCGACGCCGACGGCGGTGAAGTCCTGGCTCTGGCTGTCACGGCCCAGCGCGCGGAAGTGGCGCTTGACCGACTCCCATGCGCCACGCGCGGTGATGCCCATGCCCTTGTGGTCGTAGCCCACCGAACCACCGGAGGCGAACGCATCGCCCATCCAGAAGCCGTGCGCCACGGCCAGGCCGTTGGCGATGTCGGAGAACGTCGCGGTGCCCTTGTCGGCCGCCACCACCAGATACGGGTCGTCCATGTCGTGGCGGACCACGTCCACCGGCGGCACGATCTTGTTGTTGACGATGTTGTCGGTGATATCCAGCAGGCCCTGGATGAACAGCTTGTAGCAGGCCACGCCGTTGGCGAAGACCGCATCGCGGTCGCCGTTCACCGGCGGCATCTTGGCGAAGAAGCCGCCCTTCGCGCCGACCGGCACGATCACGGTGTTCTTGACCATCTGCGCCTTGACCAGGCCCAGCACTTCGGTACGGAAGTCTTCGCGACGGTCCGACCAGCGCAGGCCGCCACGGGCAACCGCGCCGAAGCGCAGGTGGGTACCTTCCACGCGCGGGCCGTACACGAAGATCTCGCGGTACGGGCGCGGCTTGGGCAGGTCCGGCACCAGTGCCGAATCGAACTTGAAGCTGATGACGTGACCCGGACGGCCTTCGGCATCGGTCTGGTAGTAGCTGGTGCGCAGGGTCGCGTCGATCACGCCCATGAAGCTGCGCAGGATGCGGTCTTCATCCAGGCTGGACACGCGGTCCATCAGCTTGAGCAGCGCATCGCGCGCGGCATCCATCTGCACCTTGCGGTCGCCCTTGCGGGCGTCGACCACGGTCTTGAGCACCTTCAGGGTAGCCTCGTCGCCGCCGGCCAGCACGGTCAGGTGCGCGCGCAGCTGGGCCTGGCCCTCGGCGATTTCGTCCTTGCTCTCGTTGCCGGTGGCCGGATCGAAGCGGGCTTCGAACAGCTCCACCAGCAGGCGTGCCAGCAGCGGGTAACGGGTGAAGGTGCCTTCCACGTAGGCCTGCGAGAACGGCACGCCGGTCTGCAGCAGGTACTTGCAGTAGCCACGCAGCATGGCGACCTGGCGCCAGTGCAGGCCGGCGGCGAGCACCAGGCGGTTGAAGCCGTCGTTCTCGGCATCGCCGTGCCAGACGCGGGCGAAGGTTTCACCGAAAGCGGCATCGACGCTAGATGCGTCGATCGCACCGGCCACCGATTCCACTTCGAAGTCCTGCACGTACACCGGGGCGTTGTCGACCGTCAGACGGTACGGACGCTCGGCGATCACGCGCAGGCCCATGTTCTCCATCATCGGCAGCGCATCGGACAGCGGAATGTCGTCCAGCTGGCGATACAGCTTCAGGCGCAGCCCGTCGCCGCCATCGCGCTGCACGGCCTGCAGGCTCAGGCGCAGGTCGTCCGGGCCGGTCAACGCGTCAAGCTGGCTGACGTCGTTGGCGGCGATCTCGGTGCTCGAGTCTTCGATGTAGCCGGCCGGCAGCGCCTTGCCGATGCGGGCGGCAATGCGCAGGCCTTCGCTTTCGCCGTGGCGCGCCACCAGCGCTTCGCGCAGGTCGTCCTGCCAGTTGCGCAGCACCTGGGCCAGCTTCTGCTCCAGCGCGCTGGTGTCCACTTCCAGGGTCTGGCCGGCCTTCGGACGCACGATCAGGTGCACCTGGGCCAGAGGCGACTCACCGAGGACCACCGAGCTGTCCACGTACTCGCCCTGCAGGGCGTCCTTGAGCATCGCCTCGATGCGCAGGCGCACGTCGGTGTTGAAGCGTTCGCGCGGCAGGTACACCAGCGCGGAGATGAAACGGCTGTACTTGTCGCGGCGCAGGAACAGGCGGCTGCGCACGCGCTCCTGCAGGCCCAGCACGCCCATCGCGGTGCGGAACAGTTCGTCCTCGCTGGACTGGAACAGTTCTTCGCGGGGCAGCGTCTCCAGGATGTGGCGCAGCGCCTTGCCGCTGTGGCTGGCCGGCGCCAGGCCGGACTGCGTCATCACATACTCATGGCGCTGGCGCACCAGCGGGATTTCCCACGGGCGGCGGTTGTAGGCGCTGGAGGTGAACAGGCCAAGGAAGCGCTGTTCGCCGATGATCTTGCCCTTGGCGTCGAATTCCAGCACGCCGATGTAATCCATGTAGCCGGAGCGATGCACGCGCGAACGGGCATTGGTCTTGGTCAGGATCAGCGCGTCCTTCAGCCCGGTGGTGGCGTTGAGGCCCTGCGCGGCCAGCGTCTTGACCGGACGGGCGGCGGACTTGTCCTTGCCGCGCATCAGGCCCAGGCCGGTATCGTTGAGCGGTGCGAGGACCTCTTCCTTGCCCTGCTTCTCGACGCGGTATTCGCGGTAGCCGAAGAAGGTGAAGTGGTTCTCGGCCGCCCAGCGCAGGAATTCCTGGGCTTCGGCGCGCGAGGCGGCGTCGACCGGCAGCTGGCGGGTACCCAGGTCGTCGGCCAGGGCCAGCGCCTTGGTGCGCATGGCATCCCAGTCGCGGACGATGGCACGCACCTCGTCCAGCGCCTTGATGATGGCCTGCTCGACATCGCTCATGGCGTCGGCCGGCTGGCGGTCGATCTCCAGCAGCATCACCGACTCGGCGGTGCCATCGCTGACCGCGGTGAGCTTGCCGGCCTTGTCGCGGGCGAAGCGGATCACCGGATGGCCCAGCACATGCACGCCGATGCCGTGCTCGGCCAGCGACATCGTCACCGTGTCGACCAGGAACGGCATGTCGTCATTGACGATCTGCAGCACGGTGTGCGCCGACTCCCAGCCATTGGCCTTCAGGGTCGGGTTGAACACGCGCACGTTGGCCTTGCCCGGCTTGCGGACGCGGGCGAATTCCAGCGTGTCCGCTGCCAGTGCGGCCCACTCCTCAGCGGTGTGGTGCGGGAACTCGTCCGCCTCCATGCGCTTGTAGAAGTCGGCGGCAAAAGCCACTGCCTCGGCCTGCCCGGCCGACGGGTAGCGCTTGCGCAAGGCCGTGTACACCGGCTCCAGCGAGAAGCCCACTGGCGAAACAGTCTGCGTATCGGCTGGTTTGGATTTGTTTTTCACGGTCTTGGCTGCTGGTTTTTGCGGTTTCATGGCAGAGCGGTGCGTGTTGCTCAGTTGGGAAAATGAAATTGTAGGCCTACCGCACAGAAATACCTTGCTGCAGGACGGAATAAGGCAATTCGGGTTGGGTGGCGTTTACATCGCGCCGGTCGATCCGCACGCGTACGGAGGCACGCGGCGGAGCGCCACGCAACGCAGCATCGGCCACATGTGTGGCAACTTGACGTGCGGCATCCAACCGCGCGCGAATACAAGGCTTCTCCAATTCTGAACTGGACGGTATAGTCCACCGCGTGAATCCCCCACACCCCGCCGCCAGCCCCCTGGATGCGCGCGACCAGCGCGTGTTCGATGCCGTGCGCGACCTGTTCGCCACCCAGGGCATGCAGATCAGCATGGACGCGGTGGCCCAGCATGCGGGCTGCTCCAAGCAGACCCTCTACAGCCGCTATGGCAGCAAGCAGGAATTGTTGCGCCGGGTGATGCAACGGCATGTCAGCCGCGCCACCGCCGGGCTGCACAGCCTGGACCAGGGCGACCTGCGCGGCAGCCTGCTGCAGTTCGCCAGCGACTACCTTGAGCACACCCACCAGCCGCACGTGGCCCAGGCCCGCCGGCTGATCGCCGCCGAGTCGGCCCGGTTTCCGGAGGAGGCCGGGGCCCTGTATCGCGATGGTGCGGGGGCGCTGCACCTTCACGTGGCTGAATGGATACAGGCGCGCAGCGCCCTCGGCCAGCTCAGGCATGACGACCCGCACTTCATGGCCGAACTGCTACTAAGCATGATCGCCGGCCTGGACGTCGAGAAGCAGCGTTTCCATACCCCCCACCGCGTCGACGCCGCCGAGCGCCGTCGCTGGGCAGAATTCTCCGTCGACAGCTTCCTGCGCGCGTTCGCCGTGCCGGAAACCGCCACGGCTCCGTATTCAAACCAACACCGGAGTTTCTCCTGATGATCGCCCCACTCCGCACCCTTGCCCTGACGTGCGCAGTCGCTGTCGCACTGACCGCCTGCAAGAAGCCAGAGCAGCAGATGCCCCCGCCGCCGGAAGTGGGCGTGATCGATGCCAAGCCGCAGACGCTGCCGCTGCAGCGTGAGCTGGTCGGCCGCCTGTCGCCGTACCGCAGCGCCGATGTCCGCGCCCGCGTGCCCGGCGTGCTGCTCAAGCGCGTCTACCAGGAAGGCGCCGACGTCAAGCAGGGCCAGGTGCTGTTCCTGATCGACCCGGCTCCGCTGCGCGCCTCGTTGAACGCCTCGCAGGCCGAGCTGGCCTCGGCGCAGGCTACGTACGCCAACGCCAAAGCCGCCGCCAACCGCGCCCGCTCGCTGGCCCCGCAGAAGTTCGTGTCGCGCTCGGACCTGGACTCGGCCGAAGCGGCCGAACGCACCGCCGCCGCCGCCGTACAGCAGGCCCAGGCCGCCCTGACCAGCGCGAAGATCAACCTCGGCTACGCCGAAGTGACCGCACCGATCAGCGGCCGCGCCGGCAAGCAGCAGGTCACCGAAGGCGCGCTGGTCGGCCAGGGCGACGTGACCCTGCTGACCACCGTGGACCAGCTCGACCCGCTCTATGTGAACTTCTCGATGAGCGTGGACGAGCTCACCCAGATGCGTGCGGCGCAGGCCAAGGGCCAGCTGGCCCTGAGCGGCGATGGCAAATCGACCGTGCAGGTCAAGCTCGCCGACGGCACCGTCTATGACCAGCCGGGCACGCTGGACTTCTCCTCGACCACCGTCGACCCGGCCACCGGCGCGGTGTCGCTGCGCGCGGTCCTGCCCAACCCGCAGCAGATTCTGCTGCCGGGCGCCTTCGTCAGCTTCCAGGCCACCCTGGGCGAGCGCAACAACGCGTTCCTGGTGCCGCTGCAGGCCCTGCAGCGCGATACCACCGGCGGCTACGTGCTGGTGGTGGGCAAGGACGGCAAGGTCGCCCGCAAGAACGTCAAGAGCGAAGGCCAGCAGGGCGGCAACTGGCTGGTCAGCGGCGGTCTGGAAGCCGGTGACAAGGTGATCGTTGCCGGCGTGCAGAAGGTCAAGGAAGGCGCGCCCGCCACGGCCAAGCCGTGGGATCCGGCCAGCGCCAACGCCAATGGCCAAGCCCCGGCTGCTGCCGGTGCCGCACCGGCGGCGGCCAAGCCCGATGCTGCCGCCCCGCCGGCCGATGCGCCCGCCGACAAGGCCGACGCGGCCCCTGCCGCCGAACCGAACAAGCAATAACGGGAACCGTCCGTCATGCCTAAATTTTTCATTGAACACCCGGTATTCGCCTGGGTGGTCGCGATCCTGATCTCGCTCTCGGGCGTGATCTCGATCCTCGGTCTGGGCGTGGAGTCCTACCCGAGCATCGCACCGCCCCAGGTGACGGTGAGCGCCACCTACCCCGGCGCCAGCGCCGACACCACCGAAAAATCGGTCACCCAGGTGATCGAGCAGCAGCTGACCGGTATCGACCACCTGCTGTATTTCAGCTCGTCCTCGGCCTCCAATGGCCGTGCCTCGATCACCCTGACCTTCGAGACCGGCACCGATCCGGACATCGCCCAGGTGCAGGTGCAGAACAAGGTGTCGCTGGCCACCCCGCGCCTGCCCACCGAAGTGACCCAGCAGGGCGTGGTGGTGGCCAAGGCCAACGCAGGCTTCCTGATGGTGGTCGCCCTGCAGTCGGACAGCGCCTCGATCGACCGTGACGCGCTCAACGACATCGTCGGTTCGCGTGTGCTCGACCAGATCTCGCGCATTCCCGGCGTCGGCAGCACCCAGCAGTTCGGTTCCGAGTACGCCATGAACATCTGGCTCAATCCGGAGAAGATGCAGGGCTATGGCCTGTCGGCCACCCAGGTGCTGGCCGCGATCAAGGACCAGAACGTGCAGTTCGCGGCTGGTTCGCTGGGCTCGGATCCGTCGCCGGAAGGCCACTACTTCACGGCCACCGTGTCGGCCGAAGGCCGCTTCAGCTCGCCCGACGAGTTCGAGAACATCATCCTGCGCGCCAATACCGACGGTTCGCGGGTGATGCTCAAGGACGTGGCCCGGATCGCCTTCGGCGCCAACAACTACGGCTTTGATACCCAGTACAACGGCAAGCCGACCGGTGCTTTCGCGATCCAGCTGCTGCCTGGCGCCAATGCCCTGAACGTGGCCAACGCGGTCACCGCCAAGATGGATGAGCTGTCCCCCAGCTTCCCGGCGGGCGTGAGCTGGTTCTCGCCGTACGACAGCACCACCTTCGTCAAGATCTCGATCGAGGAAGTGGTCAAGACCCTGATCGAAGCAGTGGCACTGGTGTTCCTGGTGATGCTGATCTTCCTGCAGAACTTCCGTGCCACGCTGATCCCGACCCTGGTCATTCCGGTGGCCCTGCTCGGCACCTTCCTGGGCATGAGCATCATCGGCTTCACCATCAACCAGCTGACCCTGTTTGCGATGGTGCTGGCGATCGGCATCGTGGTCGATGACGCCATCGTGGTCATCGAGAACGTCGAGCGCATCATGACCGAGGAGAAGCTGCCGCCCAAGGCCGCCACCCAGAAGGCCATGACCCAGATCACCGGCGCGGTGGTGGCCATCACCGTGGTGCTGGCGGCGGTGTTCATTCCGTCGGCCCTGCAGGGCGGTGCGGCCGGTGAGATCTACAAGCAGTTCGCGCTGACCATCGCCATCGCGATGGGCTTCTCCGCGTTCCTGGCGCTGGGCTTCACCCCGGCCCTGTGCGCGACCTTCCTCAAGCCGACCCACAGCGACAAGCCGAACATCGTCTACCGCACGTTCAACAAGTACTACGACCGGATCAGTGGCACCTACGTGGGCCACATCACCTCGGCGGTACGCCATGCGCCGCGCTGGATGATCCTGTTCGTGGTTCTGACCGTGCTGTGCGGCTTCCTGTTCACGCGCATGCCGGGCAGCTTCCTGCCCGAGGAAGACCAGGGCTACGCGCTGGCGATCGTGCAGCTGCCGCCGGGTTCGACCAAGGCCCAGACCAACCAGGCCTTCGCGCAGATGCGTGGCGTGCTCAAGGACCAGGAAGGGTTCGAGGGCATGCTGCAGGTGGCCGGTTTCAGCTTCGTCGGTTCCGGCGAAAACGTCGGCATGGGCTTCATCCGCCTCAAGCCGTGGGACGAGCGCAAGGTCACCGTGCCCGAGTTCATCCAGAACATGAACGGCGCCTTCTACGGCATCAAGGAGGCACAGATCTTCGTGGTCAACCTGCCCACCGTGCAGGGTCTGGGCCAGTTCGGCGGCTTTGACATGTGGCTGCAGGATCGCGGTGGTGCGGGCTATGAGCAGCTGACGCAGGCACGCAACATCCTGCTGGGCAAGGCGGCACAGGAGAGCGACCTGCTCACCGGCGTGCGTCCCAACGGCCTGGAAAACGCCCCGCAGCTGCAGTTGCACGTGGACCGCGTGCAGGCGCAGACGATGGGCCTGTCGGTGTCGGACGTGTACAGCACCATCCAGCTGATGCTGGCCCCGGTGTACGTCAACGACTTCTTCTACGAAGGCCGCATCAAGCGCGTGACCATGCAGGCCGACGGCCCGTATCGCACCGGTGCCGAGTCGCTCAACAGCTTCTACACGCCCAGCAGCCTGCAGACCAACGCAGACGGCACCCCGGCGATGATTCCGTTGAGCACCGTGGTGAAGTCCGAGTGGATGTCCGCTCCGCCGTCGCTGAGCCGCTACAACGGCTACTCGGCGGTGAACATCGTCGGTTCGCAGGCACCCGGACGCAGCTCGGGTGAGGCGATGCAGGCGATGGAACGGATCGTCAGCGACGACCTGCCGGCGGGCTTCGGCTACGACTGGTCGGGCATGAGCTACCAGGAAATCCTGGCCGGCAACGCGGCGACCCTGCTGCTGGTGCTGTCCATCGTGGTGGTGTTCCTGTGCCTGGCCGCGCTGTATGAGAGCTGGTCGATCCCGGTGGCGGTGCTGCTGGTGGTGCCGTTGGGCGTGCTCGGCGCGCTGGCGTTCTCGCTGGCCCGTGGCCTGCCCAACGATCTTTACTTCAAGATCGGCCTGATCACCGTGATCGGTCTGGCGGCCAAGAACGCCATCCTGATCGTGGAGTTCGCGGTGGAGCAGCGTGCAGCGGGCAAGACCCTGCGCGAGGCCACCATCGAGGCCTCGCGCCTGCGCTTCCGCCCGATCCTGATGACCTCCTTCGCCTTCATCCTGGGCGTGGTGCCGATGGCCATCTCCACCGGTGCAGGCGCCAACGCCCGCCACGCCATCGGTACCGGCGTGATCGGCGGCATGGTGTTTGCCACCTTCCTAGGCCTTCTGATGATCCCGGTGTTCTTCATCGTGGTCCGCCGGATGCTGGGCGACAAGCTGGATGAGCCCTCCAGGGAGTTCGTCGAGCGCCAGAGCGAAGCCAACGCGGCCCACCGTCCGGATCGTTGATCCGGTTGATGGAACGTTGAACTGAAAAGCCCCGGAGCGATCCGGGGCTTTTTCATGGGCGCTGGTCCGTTCAGTTGCGGCCAGCCTCTTAGAGCCGGGCTCTGCCCGGCCCTACGGGCTCCGTGATTCCCTGACGGTGCCGAAAACAACCGGGGCCCACGAAGGGCCCCGGGTGTGTGCCTCGAGTGAACCGCAGCTCAGCGCAGGCCGGTCTCGTTGCGGGCGATGACCAGGCGCTGGATCTCCGAGGTACCTTCGTAGATCTCGGTGATCTTGGCATCACGGAAGTAACGCTCCAGGGGCATTTCCTTGGAGTAGCCCATGCCGCCGTGGATCTGCACCGCCTGGTGGGTGATCCACATCGCCGCTTCCGAAGCGGTCAGCTTGGCGATGGCTGCTTCATTGCTGAAGCGCTTGCCCTGGCCCTTCACCCATGCCGCGCGCAGGGTCAGCAGCAGCGCTGCGTCCAGCTTGCACTTCATGTCGGCGATCTTGGCCTGGGTCATCTGGAACGTGCCGATGGCCGCGCCGAACGCCTTGCGGTCCCTTACGTACTCCAGCGTTGCCTCGTAGGCGGCGCGGGCAATGCCGATGGCCTGCGAGGCGATGCCGATGCGGCCGGCGTCGAGCACGCCCATCGCGATCTTGAAGCCTTCGCCTTCCTTGCCCACCACGTCATCGGCAGCGGCCACATAATCCTGGAACTCGATCTCGCAGGTAGCCGACGCACGGATGCCGAGCTTCGGCTCGGTCTTGCCGCGGTGGAAGCCCGGCTTGTCGGTGTCGATCATGAACGCAGTGATGCCACGCGCGCCCTGGTCCGGGTCGGTCATGGCGAACAGCACGATGTACTTGGCCACCGGGCCGGAGGTGATCCAGCTCTTCTTGCCGTTGATGACGAAGGTGCCGTCGGCCTGTTTGACCGCGCGGCACCGCATCGCGGTGGCATCCGACCCGGACTGCGGCTCGGTCAGCGCGAACGCGCCGATGGCCTCGCCCTCGGCGATGGCGCGCACATAGGTCTGCTTCTGCGCTTCGCTGCCGTGGGTGAGGATGCCGTTGCAGAACAGCGAGTTGTTGACCGACATGATGGTCGAATGCGCGGCGTCACCGGCGGCGACCTCCACCATCGCCAGCACGTACGCGATCG
Source organism: Stenotrophomonas nematodicola (assembly GCF_009467805.1). Lineage (GTDB taxonomy): Bacteria > Pseudomonadota > Gammaproteobacteria > Xanthomonadales > Xanthomonadaceae > Stenotrophomonas > Stenotrophomonas nematodicola. The sequence continues at coordinate 133,980 of NZ_WIAY01000007.1, read as the reverse complement.
GGTCCATGCCGGCGCCGCCGTATTCGGCGGGCACTTCGATGCCCATCAGGCCGTTCTCGCCGAGCAGGCGGATGTTCTCCAGCGGGAACTCGCCGGTCCGGTCGTGATGCTCCGCGCTGGGAGCGATTTTTTCCTGCGCGATGCGACGCGCGACGTCCTGCAGCATCAACTGCTCTTCAGTAAAGCTGAAATCCACAACACCCTCCCGGGAACATGGCGAAATGGGCTGCGGAATGCGCAGCCCAAGGTCGGGCGATTGTACCGAGCGACAGTGATTCCGGGCTGACTTGACCCCGCACAGGGCAAGGGACGAAAATATCTCTATATCGCGATAGGTAGATATTCATGGATCTCGAGGATTGGTCTGTCCGGCTGAAGGTGTTCGCCGACGCCACCCGCGTGCGCCTGCTGGCGCTGCTGGAACAGGAAGAACTGACCGTGGCCGAGCTGTCGGCCATCACCACGCTGGCGCAGCCACGCGTGTCCACCCACCTGGCGCGGCTCAAAGAAGCCGGGCTGGTGCGCGACCGGCGTTCCGGCGTGTCGGCATATTACCGCTTCGACGACGCCGCCTTGGACCCGGCGCAGCGCGCATTGTGGCATGCCCTGAGCACCGGCAGCGACGATCCGCTGCTGCGTCAGGATGCTGAACGCGTGGCCAGCGTTCTGGCCAGCCGCGCCGCCGACCAGAACTGGGCCGACAGCGTGGCCGGTGACATGGAGCGCCACTATTCCCCCGGGCGTACCTGGGAGGCGCTGGCGCGCACCGCGCTGCCGCTGCTGGAAACCGGCGATGTGCTCGACATCGCCTCCGGCGACGGCGTGCTGGCCGAACTGGTGGCCCCGCACGCCAAGCGCTATGTCTGCATCGACACCAGTGCGCGCGTGGTGGCCGCGGCCAGCGAACGCCTGCGCCGGCTGGCCAACGTGGAGGTGCGCGAGGGCGACATGCACGCCCTGCCCTTCAAGGACCGCACGTTTGATCTGGTGGTGCTGATGCACGCGCTGACCTATGCCGCCAAACCGGCCCAGGCCGTGGCCGAGGGCGCGCGCGTCCTGCGCTCCGGCGGCCGCCTGCTGCTGTGCAGTCTGGCGCGGCATGAGCACCGGGCCGCAGTGGATGCCTACGGCCACGTCAACCTGGGTTTCAGCGACAAGGAACTGCGCAGATTCGTGGAGAAGGCCGGACTGGTCGTCTCCAGCCTGGAAACGGTGACCCGCGAGAAGCGCCCGCCGCATTTCGAAGTCATCTCGCTGATCGCCAGCAAACCCTGAGCCCCCTCGATGTCTTCCCTGCCCTGGCTGTATCCCGACCGTGTGCACGCGCTTGAACAGGCGCTGGCGCAGCGCATCCTGATCATCGATGGCGCAATGGGCACGATGATCCAGCGCCACGGGCTGGACGAAGACGACTACCGCGGCGAACGCTTCGCCGCAGGCTACGACCACCTGCACGGGGCCGGCTGCGCGCATGGCGAGGCGACGCCGCAGGGCCACGACCTGAAAGGCAACAACGACCTCCTGCTGCTGACCCGGCCCGAGGTCATCGCCGGTATCCACACCGCCTACCTGGAAGCCGGCGCCGACCTGGTCGAAACAAATACGTTCAACGCAACCGCGATCAGCCAGGCCGACTACCACCTGGAGCATCTGGTCTACGAACTCAACAAGGCCGGCGCGCAGGTCGCCCGCGCATGCTGCGACGCGGTGGCCGCCACCACGCCGGGCAAGCCGCGCTTCGTGATCGGCGTGCTCGGCCCGACCAGCCGCACCGCCTCGATCAGCCCGGACGTCAACGATCCCGGGTTCCGCAACACCAGCTTCGATGCCCTGCGCGAGACCTACCGCGACGCCATCGAGGGCCTCATCGACGGCGGCGCCGATACCCTCATGGTGGAGACGATCTTCGACACCCTCAACGCCAAGGCGGCGCTGTACGCGATCGAAGAAGTGTTCGATGCCCGCGGCGGGCGGCTGCCGATCATGATTTCGGGCACCATCACCGATGCCTCCGGGCGCACCCTGTCCGGGCAGACCGCCGAAGCCTTCTACGCCTCGGTGGCGCACAGCCGCCCGTTGTCGGTCGGGCTGAACTGCGCGCTCGGCGCCAGCGACATGCGCCCGCACGTGGAGACCCTTGCCACCGTGGCCGACTGCCTGATCAGCGCGCATCCCAACGCCGGGCTGCCCAATGCCTTCGGCGAGTACGACGAAACTCCCGAGGAAATGGCCACCACCCTGCGCGAGTTCGCCAGTGCCGGGCTGCTCAACCTCGTCGGCGGATGCTGCGGCACCTCGCCGGCGCACATCCGGGCGATCGCCGAGGCCGTGGCCGACCTGCCGCCGCGTGCACGCCCATGACCGCATCCCCCTGCACGCGCCTGTCCGGCCTGGAGCCGCTGGTCATCACCCCGGACCTGCTGTTCGTCAACATCGGCGAGCGCACCAACGTCACCGGCAGCGCGCAGTTCCGCAAGCTGGTCAAGGAAGAGCGCTACGAGGAAGCGGTGGACGTGGCGCGCCAGCAGGTCGCCAACGGCGCGCAGATCCTCGACGTCAACATGGACGAAGGCCTGATCGATTCCGAGAAGGCGATGACGCGCTATCTCAACCTGATCATGTCCGAGCCGGACATCGCCCGCATTCCGGTGATGGTCGACTCCTCCAAGTGGAGCGTGATCGAGGCCGGGCTGAAGTGCCTGCAGGGCAAGAGCGTGGTCAACTCGATCTCGCTCAAGGAAGGCCAGGCGCAGTTCGTGGAGCACGCGCGCAAGGTGCTGCGCTACGGCGCCGCCGCCGTGGTGATGGCCTTCGACGAGGACGGCCAGGCCGATACCTGCGCGCGCAAGGTCGAGATCTGCACGCGCGCCTACCGCATCCTGGTGGATGAGGTCGGCTTCCCGCCGCAGGACATCATCTTCGATCCGAACATCTTCGCCGTCGCCACCGGCATCGAAGAGCACGACAACTATGCGGTCGACTTCATCGAAGCCACCCGCATCATCAAGCGCACGCTGCCGCACTGCCATGTGTCCGGCGGCGTGTCCAACGTGTCGTTCTCCTTCCGCGGCAACGAAACGGTCCGGCAGGCGATCCACTCGGTGTTCCTGTACCACGCGATCGCGGCGGGCATGGACATGGGCATCGTCAACGCCGGTGCCATGCCGATCTACGACGAGCTGGACCCGGAACTGCGCGAACGCGTCGAGGACGTGATCCTCAACCGCCGCCGCGATGGCACCGAACGCCTGCTGGAGATCGCCGAGCGCTACAAGGGCAGGAAGGGCGAGGTCAAGGGTGAAGACCTGGCCTGGCGCACCAAGCCGATCGATGCCCGCCTGGCGCACGCGCTGGTGCATGGTCTGGATGCGTGGGTGGAAGCCGATACCGAAGAAGCGCGGCTCCGCTCCAGCCGCCCGCTGGACGTGATCGAAGGGCCGCTGATGGACGGCATGAATGTGGTCGGCGACCTGTTCGGTGCCGGCAAGATGTTCCTGCCGCAGGTGGTCAAGTCCGCACGCGTGATGAAGAAGGCGGTGGCCTACCTGCTGCCTTTCATCGAGGCCGAGAAGGCGCGCAGTGGCGACACCGCCAGGAGCAACGGCAAGATCATCATGGCCACGGTCAAGGGAGATGTGCACGACATCGGCAAGAACATCGTCGGCGTGGTCCTGGCCTGCAACAATTTCGAGGTGATCGACCTGGGCGTGATGGTGCCCGCGCAGAAGATTCTCGACGCCGCCCGCGCCGAGAACGCCGACATCATCGGGCTGTCCGGGCTGATCACCCCTTCGCTGGAAGAGATGAGCCACGTGGCGCGCGAAATGGAGCGACAGGGCTTCACCCTGCCGCTGATGATCGGTGGCGCCACCACCTCTCGCGCGCACACCGCACTGAAGATCGACCCGCACTACAACGCGCCCACGGTGTGGGTGAAGGATGCCTCGCGCGCGGTCGGCGTGGCCCAGTCGCTGATCTCCAGCGAACTGCGCGACGCCTTCGTGGCCGCCAACGAGGCCGACTACGCCGACATCCGCCAGCGCCATCGCAACCGCGGCGACGCCAAGCGGCTGGTGACCCTGGCCAAGGCGCGTGCGCAGCGCTTCGACGGCGGCTGGGCGACCTACGTGCCGCCTGCGCCGCGCCGGCCCGGCCTGCACGTGCTCGACGACTACCCGCTCGCCGACCTGGTCGAGGTGATCGACTGGACGCCGTTCTTCCAGGCCTGGGAACTGGCGGGCAAGTTCCCGGCGATCCTCACCGACGAGATCGTCGGCACCCAGGCCAGCGAGCTCTACCGCGATGCCCGCGCGATGCTGGACCGCATCGTCGGCGAGAAGTGGCTGACCGCCAAGGCCGTGTTCGGGCTTTGGCCGGCCAACAGCGTCGGCGACGACGTGCACCTGACCACCGACGACGGACCGGCGGTGCTGCACTTCCTGCGCCAGCAGGTGGACAAGCCGGTGGAACGGCCGGACTTCTGCCTGGCCGATTTCATCGCGCCGGCCGACAGCGGCAGACAGGACTGGATCGGCGCGTTCGCCGTCACCGCCGGGATCGGCATCGACCCGCACGTGGCCCGTTTCGAGGCCGACCACGACGATTACAACGCGATCCTGCTCAAGGCGCTGGCCGACCGTCTCGCCGAGGCGCTGGCCGAGCGCCTGCACCAGCACGTGCGCACCGACTACTGGGGCTACCAACCGGAAGAGCAGCTGGACAACGAGGCGTTGATCGCCGAGAAGTACAGCGGCATCCGCCCCGCCCCCGGCTACCCGGCCTGCCCCGAGCACAGCGAAAAGGCCACGCTGTTCCGGCTGCTGGACGCCGGGCGACATGCCGACATGCAGCTCACCGAGAGCTTCGCCATGCTGCCGACCGCGGCGGTGTCGGGCTACTACTTCAGCCATCCGCAGAGCCAGTACTTCGTGGTCGGGCGGGTGAGCCGCGAACAGGTGGTCGACTACGCCAGGCGCAAAGGCGTGGACCGCGCGCAGGCCGAGCGCTGGCTGGCTTCGAATCTGGACTACGATCCGGAGTGAGCACCGCCACGTCGACGATGCAGTTGTCCAACAGACGGCTCTACCCCGGTTCATCAGCATGACGCTCTCCCCCCGCCACCCCGTCCCGGTCACCCGACTGTCCAGCTTCTATCTCTTCTACTACGCCGCCCTGGGTGCGTTCACCCCGTACTGGTCGCTGTTCCTGACCGCGCGCGGGATGAGCGTGACGGCGATCAGCGTGATGATGGGCATCTGGTATGCCACGCGCATCGTGGCGCCCACGACCTGGACCTCGATCGCCGCGGCGTCATCCCGCCCGATCCGCTGGCTGCGGGTGGGAACCGTGCTGACCCTGATCACCTTCTGCGCGTTCCTGCTGCCCTTGCCTGAGCCGTGGATGTATCCGGCGATGGTGGTGTTCTGCTTCTTCTACAACGCCGTGATGCCACAGTTCGAGTCGATCACGCTCACCCACCTCGGCAATGACAGCCACCGCTACGGGCTGATCCGGGTCTGGGGTTCGCTCGGATTCATCGCCGTGGTGATGGGATTTGGCTGGCTGATCGACGGCAACGGTGGCCCCGGCCATGCGCACCTGCTGCCGTGGATGATGCTGCCGCTGTTCGCGCTGCTGGTGGTGTCGGCGTTCGCCAACGACTACGCGCGCGATCTCCATCGGGCCCACGGTGATGCCAGCGGCTTCTGGCAGATCGTGCGCAAGCCACAGGTACTGGCGTTCTTTGTGGCCGCCTTCATGGAACAGCTGTCGTTCGGCCCGTACTACACGTTCTTCTCGGTCTACATGGACCACCACGGCTACGCGACCTCGACGCTGGGGCTGCTGTGGACGGTCGGGGTGGTGTTCGAGGTGGGCGTATTCTTCACCATCGGCCGCTTTTTCCGCCGCTTCGACGCGAGCTGGATGCTGCTGATCGCGTTGGTGAGCTCCACGCTGCGCTGGGCGGCGACCGCACTGTACCCGGAAAATCTGCCGGTGATGCTGGTGGCGCAGAGCGCGCACGCGCTTGGATTCGCTGCGTTCTTCGCCGCGGCGATGCAGATGCTGGCAACGTACTTCCCCGGCCGGCTCAACGGCCACGGCCAGGGCCTGCTGTATGGCTTTTCGTCGGGTGTGGGCGGCGTGCTGGGCGCACTGATCGCCGGTCAGCTGTGGACCATCGACCAGGGGCGTACCGCGTTCCTGGCGGGCAGCGGCTTCGCCCTGGCGGGCGCACTGCTGTGCTTCTTCGCGATCAGCCTGCCGCTGCTGCGCGCCGCGCGCCGGCGCCACGCCTCATGAGGGCGGCAGCACGACCCACGGTCGTGCTGCCCCGCGCCTTCACCAGACCAGGTCGTCAGGCACCTGATAGGCCGGGTCGGCGTACGGATCTTCTTCCACGGTGGCGTTGGGATCCACCCGCAGCGCCACCGACGGGGCGAACACCGCTTCGGCCTCGTCAAGCACCGCCGAGGTGACCAGCAGGTAACGCCCGTTCTGCTGCAGCACGCCAAGCTCACCGGCGTTGAGCGCCTTGAGCTGGTCGGCGGTGACATAGATGCGCTTGATCTTGCCGCCGTACGGGAAGTGGCGGGCGATGTCCGCCGCCTCGGCGTTGAGCGCCTTGCCTTCCAGCAGCACGTCGAGCTTGGCCTTGGCCTCGCGGCGCAGGCGCGCCTCTTCCTGCTTGAGGCGCTCGGCCTCGATGCGGTCGTCCTTTTCTTTCTGCGCACGGATCGCATACGCCTTGGCGAGGTCGATGTCCTCGCGGGTGCGCGGCGCGCCGTGACCGCCCTGCGGCGGACGGCCACCGGGCGCACGGCCCTTGCCCTGCGGACGGCGGTCGCCGTCGCGCGCGGGGCGCTGGCCTTCGCCGGGCTTGCCGGCAGGACGCGCGCCCTGCGGACGGTTGCCCGGACGGCCATCGCGGCGCGCCTCCGGCTTCCGGTCCGGCTTGCGCTCGGCGGTACGTTCGGGTTTGGGCGCGGCTTTGAAGCCCAGGCCCAGCAGCTGGTCGCGGAGGGTATCGCTCATGACGTCAGATCAGTAGTGCGGGGGCGGCGGCTCTTCGGCCGAATCGGAATACAACGCATTGCGCACCTTGCCGAGGTCTTCCAGCAGGATCCGCGTCAGGTCGGCGTTGCGACTGCCTTCCATGCGCGCATCGGCGAGGGCTTCGCTGAGCTCGGCCAGTGCGTGCTCCTGGAAGGACACACGCATTTCCAGTTCAACAAGGCGGGCTTCGAGCGCCTGTTCGCGCTCGGAGGGTGTGGAATCATGCATGCAGCGAACGTCCCCGGCCAATGCCGTAATAAGCCAGGCCCGCCGCTTCGATTTCCTGCGGGTCGTACAGATTGCGGCCGTCGAAGACGACCGCGTCCTTGAGGGTGTCGCGCAGACGGGTGAAATCCGGGCTGCGGAACTGCTTCCACTCGGTCACCACCACCAGCGCATCGGCACCGTCCAGCGCGTCGTAGGCGTTCTCGCAGAACACCAGATCGTCGCGCTCGCCAAAAATGCGACGTGCTTCATCGGTGGCTTCCGGATCATAGGCGCGCACGGTGGCGCCGCCTTCCCACAACTGTGCCAGCAGGCGGCGGCTGGACGCTTCGCGCATGTCGTCGGTGTTGGGCTTGAACGCCAGGCCCCACACCGCGAACGTACGGCCGCGCACGCCTTCGTCCTCGCCACGGTCGTAGTGGCGCTGGATCAGGGTGTACAGGTGGCCCTTCTGGGCATCGTTGACCGCCTCGACCGCATTGAGCAGCTTGGGCTCGTGGCCGTGCTGCTGCGCGGTGCGCGCCAGCGCCTGCACGTCCTTGGGGAAGCAGGAGCCGCCATAGCCGGCACCGGGATAGATGAAATGCCAGCCGATACGCGGGTCCGAACCGATGCCCTGGCGGACCTGCTCGATGTCGGCACCGACCTTCTCGGCAATGTTGGCGATTTCGTTCATGAACGAAATCTTGGTGGCCAGCATCGCGTTGGCCGCGTACTTGGTCAGCTCGGCCGAGCGCACGTCCATTTCCACCACGCGGTCGTGGTTGCGGTTGAACGGGGCATACAGGCGGCGCATCAGCGCCACCGCGTCGGGGTTGGCCGCCCCCACCACGATGCGGTCCGGCCGCATGCAGTCGGCGACGGCATCGCCCTCCTTGAGGAACTCGGGGTTGGAGACCACGTCGAAGGCGATCTCCTGCCCACGCGCGGCCAGTGCGGCGGCTATCGTCGCGCGCACTTTGTCAGCCGTGCCTACCGGCACGGTCGACTTGTTGACCACCACGGTCGGCACGGCCATGTGCCGGCCGATGGTCTCGGCCACCGCCAGCACGTACTGCAGGTCGGCGCTGCCGTCCTCGTCGGGTGGCGTGCCCACGGCGATGAAAATCACCTGGCCGTGCGCGATGGCCGTGGCCGCGTCGGTGGTGAAGGTCAACCGCGACGCGGCGTGGTTGGCCTTCACCATCGGCTCGAGGCCGGGTTCGTAGATCGGGATGACGCCCCGGTTCAGGCCGTCGACCTTGGCCTGGTCGATATCCACGCAGACCACCTGGTGGCCGACGTCGGCCAGACAGGTACCGGTGACCAGACCGACATAGCCGGTGCCGAAAATCGCAACACGCATGACCGGGGAGACTCCAGAGTCGATTACGGAAGAACGTTCAGCAGCTCGACGTCGAACGTCAGCGTCGCGTTCGGGCCGATCGGACCGCCCGGGGTACCCTGCTCGCCGTAGGCCAGCTCACCGGGAATCCAGAAGCGGTACTTGGCGCCGGTCGGCATCAGCGAAACGCCTTCGGACCAGCCCTTGATGACCTGGTCCAGGCCGAACTCGACCGGCTGGCCACGGCTGTAGCTGCTGTCGAACACGGTGCCGTCCAGCAGCTTGCCTTCGTAGTTGACGCGGACCTTGCTGGTCGGCATCGGACGATCGCCGCTGCCCGGACGCAGCACCTGGTACTGCAGGCCCGACGCGGTGGTGACCACGCCCGGCACGGTCTTGTTCTTGGCCATGAAGGCATTGCCTTCGGTGCGGTTGGTGCCGGCCTGTGCGGCGGCCTTGGCCTGGCCTTCGGCCTGCTTGGCGGCCATGAAGCCTTCCAGCGTGGCCTTGGCCTGCTCGGCGGTCATCTTCGGGGTGCCGTTGGCGAAGGTGGTGCCGATCGCGTCAAACAGCGCGTCCAGGTCCAGTTCGTCCTTCAGCTGCGCCAGCGAGGGACCAACGGCATAGCTGCCCAGCATCAGGCCGACCTTCTCGCGATCCACCTTCGGCGCGGGCGTGCCCGGGGCCACGCCCGGCACCGGCTGGCCGCTCTTGGCCATCACCGCCTGGCGCAGGGCGGCGTCGGTCTTCTGGGCCTCTTCCTGGCTGATCAGCGGCGGCTTGCCTTCAAAAGCATTGGTGACGCCACGACGCAGCGCGGCCACGTCGATCTCGCTGGAAATCGGAGCGAACGAGTTGGCCACATCGATACCGATGGCGTAGCCGAGCTTTTCCCGTTGGGAGTTCAAAGCGGAAGTCTCCTTGGCAGCCGCAGGCGCGGCCGGTTGTTGCGACATCACGGTACCGGTGGCACCCATCGCCAGAATCAGAACCGACGCCGCGGCGCCGCGCATTCCCATCTTCATTCGCTGCATTCCTGGAAGTGACTGGACGCCGACGTCGGCGCGAAACGCCCATTGTCGCACGCATGTACGAGATGTCGAGGCACTCAGCGCGCCGCCTTGCCTGCCGACAGCTCGCGTTCGATCGCCGCCACCAGCGCCGCATCATCCGGCTTGACCTTGCTGGGGAACTGCGCAACCACCCGCCCGTCGCGCGCGATAAGGTACTTGTGGAAGTTCCAGCCCGGCGCCACACCGGTGGCCTGGGTCAGACGCTGATACAGCGGGGTCGCGCCGGTGCCGGTGACCTGCACCTTCTGGAACATCGGGAATTTGACCCCATAGGTCAGCGTGCAGAATTCCTGGATCTGCGCTTCATCCCCCGGTTCCTGGCCCTTGAAGTCGTTGGACGGGAAACCGAGCACCGAGAAGCCGCGCGCGGCGTATTTCTTCTGAAGCGCTTCCAGACCTTCGTACTGGGGCGTGAAGCCGCACTTGCTGGCGGTATTGACCACCAGCAGCACCTTGCCGCCGTACTGCTGCTGCAGATTGACCTCGCCCTTGCCGGCCAGCGGGCGGTAGCTGAGATCGAGCAGGCCGGCCGCAGACGCTGCCCCGGTGCTGATCACCACGCCCAGCAACAGGGTCGCAGCGGCCCAGCCGCGGGCGCGGGTGCCCGGGCGGTGGAAGGACGACAACAGGCGAGCGTGGAACATGGAGCACTCCAGGGGCATGGAAACCGGCGAAAGGTGCCGTCCGGCGCACGCAGCGCAGGCCCGGCAGGGCGTCGGCCGCACTATATCACCGGGGTTTTCAGCGCCGCGTGGCGGCATCGCGGGGCGCGCTCTCCGGGCCACCTTGCCGTTTCTGGCGGTCGAACCCGCCCCCGGTTCACCGCGTCGCAATTGACTGAATAGGCGTTAGCCTTGTCTTTTCATTGACATGACTGAACCCACGCCCCGTCCGAATGACCTTCCGCACGGCGAACAAGTGCATACAAAACAATACCTTATGGATGACGATCGTCTTTCAGCCTGACCCTGCCATCAGTTGGGTGTGTCCCCGTATTGATCTTCGGCGTGCCGGTGTTATAGTTGCATACAACACCAGTCACCTGAGACAGGGGAAGCCCATGAACCGCATGCGCCACCACACCGCCAAAACCCTCACGGCCGCGTCCGCGCTGCTGCTGCTGGGCTGGTTCGGCACCCCCGCCTCGGATGACGCCGGCAGTTCCGCCGGTTCCGGTGCGTTTGCAGGCCCGCAGGACGCAGGTGTCATCGAGGCAGGGACCGCCGACGGCGCCCCCCGCCCCCCCCGCCGGCTGCACAGCTCCCTGTCCATGCCTTACTTCTCATTCGCACAGTCGCTGAACCCACGGAGCTGACCATGAGCGATATTCAATGGAGCGATGGCGCTCCGATCTACCGTCAGCTGAAGGAACGCGTCATCGCCATGATGCTCGACGGCATCATCAAGCCCGGCGATGCTCTGCCCTCGGTCCGGCAGGTCGCCGCCGAGTACCAGCTCAACCCCATCACCGTCTCGCGCGCTTACCAGGAACTGGCTGATGAAGGCCTGGTGGAGAAGCGCCGCGGCCTGGGTATGTTCATGACCGAGGAAGCGGCCACGCAGCTGCGCAGCAGCGAGCGCGACCGCTTCCTCAACGAAGAATGGCCATTGGTGCTCGAGCGCATCCAGCGCCTGGGCCTGAACCTTGACGATCTGCTGCCCCAGGGGAAATCCTCATGAATGCCGTTGCAAGTGATGTCGTCATCTCCGCACGTGGCCTGCGCAAGGCGTACAAGCAGACGCTCGCGCTGGACAACACCAGCTTCTCCATCGCACCGGGCCGCATCACCGGCCTGATCGGTCCCAATGGCGCCGGCAAGACCACGGTGCTCAAGGCGCTGCTGGGCCTGACCGGTGTCGAGGGCGACCTGCAGGTCCTGGGCATGGACCCGCGCACGCAGCGCAACGCGCTGATGAACGACATCTGCTTCATCGCCGACGTCGCGGTGCTGCCGCGCTGGCTGAAGGTGCGCGAGGCGATCGACTTCGTTGCCGGGGTGCACCCGCGCTTCGACCGCGCCCGCTGCGAACGCTTCCTGGCCAGCACCAAGCTTCAGCCGAGGCAGCGCGTACGCGAGCTCTCCAAAGGCATGATCGTGCAGTTGCACCTGGCGCTGGTGATGGCCATCGACGCCAAGGTGCTTGTGCTGGACGAGCCGACCCTGGGCCTGGACATCCTCTACCGCAAGGAGTTCTACCAGCGCCTGCTGGAGGACTACTTCGACGAGCAGAAGACCATCATCGTCACCACCCACCAGGTCGAGGAGATCGAACACATCCTCACCGATGTCATGTTCATCCGCGACGGCCGCATCGTCCTGACCACCGATATGGAGAACATCGGCGAGCGCTACACCGAACTGCTGGCCTCGGCCGACACGGTGGAGCTGGCCCGCGCGCTGAAGCCGATCGACGAACGCGCCCTGCCGTTCGGCAAGACCGTCCTGCTGTTCGATGGCGTGCCGCGCGATCAGCTCACCACGCTCGGCGAGATCCGCAGCCCGGGGCTGGCGGACCTGTTCGTGGCCATCATGAAGGGAACCTACGCATGAACACCGTCCACTATCACCCGATCAGCAAGGCCAGCACGTTCAAGTGGATGCTCAAGCGCGAGTACTGGGAGAACCGTGGCGGGTTCCTGTACGCCCCCTTCATCGCCGGCGGCATCTCGCTGCTGATGAGCCTGCTCGGCATTCTGTTCGGCCTGTTCGCGCTGCACCGCGCCGCCAAGAGTGGCGGCCTGCTGGTCGACAACAAGAACGTCAGCATCAACGGCCTCGACCTGGGCATGCTGACCGGCCAGCTCGACGCCAAGGACATGGCCGACCTGGCCAACGCGCTCGACCTGACCCTGCTCCTCAGCTCCGGCTGGCCGTTCGTGGTGCTCACCTTCGTGGTGTTCTTCTACTGCCTGGGTGCGCTGTACGACGATCGCCGCGACCGCAGCATCCTGTTCTGGAAGTCACTGCCGCTGTCCGACACCCAGACCGTCCTGGCCAAGGCCATCAGCGCGCTGGTGATCGCTCCGCTGATCGCGGTGGCCGCCGCCGCCGTCACGATGCTCGGTTTCCTGGCAATCATCTCGGTGGTGGCGCTGGCCCACGGCGGTGACCCGATGACGCTGATCTGGGGACCGGCCAGCCCGCTGTCGATCATCCTCGGCTACATCGCCCGCCTGCCGGTCTACCTGCTGTGGGCGCTGCCGACCGTCGGCTGGCTGCTGATGTGCTCGGCCTGGGCCAAGTCCAAGCCGTTCCTGTGGGCGGTGATGCTGCCGCTGTTCGCCGGCATCGTGGTCAGCAGCACCAACCTGATGTCCGCCTTCGGCCTGACCAGTGGCTGGTTCTGGGGCCACATCGTCGGGCGCCTGCTGCTGGGCACCTTCCCCGGCGTGGATGCCGCCTACAACGCACCGGGCCGGATCACCGGTTCCGATCAGCTGGTCAGCATGCTGTCGCCTGCGCAGCACCTGTCCACGCTGCAGCAGCCCGAAGTGTGGATCGGCGCGGTCGTCGGTATCGCGTTCCTGATCATCGCCATCCGCCTGCGCCGTCGCGCCGGTGAAATCTGACTCTGCCCTGTCGAGGACCGTCCCATGCTGCGTACCCTTGCCGTTGCTTCCCTGCTGTTGCTGCCGCTGACCGCGCTGGCCGACACGCCACAGTGCAGGTTCACTGCACCGCGCGACCTGACACTCGACCTGGCCGGTGCCAAGGCGGTGGTGTTCGAGGTCAACCAGCATGATCTGGTACTGACCGCCGGCACCGGCCCCGCCAAGCTTGGCGGCCGCGCCTGCGCGTCCGCCGAGGACCTGCTGCGCGACCTGACCGTGACCCAGCAGAAATCCGGCGACACGCTGGTGGTGCGGCTGCAGCGCGAACAGCGCGGCGGCCTCTCGCTGGGCGGCAACCGCTACGCTTACCTGGACCTGCGCGGCAGCGTGCCGGACACCGTGCTGGTGCAGTTCAAGGTCGGCTCCGGTGACGCCAGCGGCACCGGCCTGCATTCGGCCAGCGCCGATGTCGGCTCGGGCGATGTGACGCTGAAGGACATCAAGGGACGGGTCACTGCGGCGGTCGGTTCGGGCGACATCACGCTGGACGGTGCCGGCTCGCTCAACCTGCTCAACCTCGGCTCGGGCGACTTCAAGGGACGCAACGTGCGCGGCACCGCCACGGTCGGCAATGTCGGCTCCGGCGATGTCGAGCTGGACGGGGTCGGCGGCGACGTCGAGATCGGTGTGCTTGGCTCGGGCAACATCGAGGCACGCCAGGTCAAGGGCAGCGCCCGCGTAGGCACCGTGGGCTCCGGCGAGGTGGAACTGCGTGATATCGGCGGCAGCGTCAGCGTGGATCGGCACGGCTCCGGCGACATCACCGTCCGTGACGTCCGCGGCGACCTCACGGTGAACCACAGTGGCAGCGGCGATGTCCGTCACAGCGGCATCGGCGGTCGCATCACCCTGCCCCGCGGCAAGTAAGGCTTTCCCTTTCCAACGACGGAACCGAGCATATGAATACCCGACTGCTGCTGCCCGCACTGCTGCTGTGCCTGCCCCTGGCGGCCTGCGGCAACCACGACAAGGACAAGGCCGCCGCCGAGCTGGACACCGCGTCCATCGGCCAGAAGGTGCAGGAAGCCACCGACAAGGCGCGCAGGGAGATCGCGCAGGGCAACATCTCCGTGTCCGACGGCAACAACATCAAGGCCGAGATCACGCCGCAGGGCGATTTCCTGGTCAACGGCGAGAACGTGCCGCTGGACGCAGCCCAGCGTGCGCTGATGCTGGACTACCGCAAGCAGGTGGAAGCCCTTGCAGGCGCCGGCATGGACATCGGCGTGGCCGGGGCCGGACTGGGCGTGAAGGCGGCCAGCGAGGCGCTCAAGGGCATTTTCTCCGGCGATACGCAGGGCATCGAGGAACGCGTCAACGCCGAGGCGGCCAAGATCGAGGCCGAGGCGAAGAAGCTGTGCGGCCTGCTGCCGGGCATGATGGCGCGCCAGCAGGCGCTGGCGGCAGCAGTGCCGGCCTTCAAACCCTACGCCACGATGGACCAGTCCGACATCGACGACTGCGGCAAGTAAGCGACCCCGGCCTGCGACGTTCGGTCGCAGGCCGGCCCCGTCGCGCGGGGGGAGGACTACAATCAGGCTCCCCCCACGTGCGTTGCCTGCTCATGAAGAAGCTGTGCCTGCTGCTGTTCGCCCTGTTCTGCCTGGCCGCCACCGGCTGCGACCAGGAGTACCGCAATCATCGCGCCGAGCGCAGCAAGCCGAAGATCACCGTCAGCGACGGCATGCTCACCGTGCGCCGCGCACCCGCGCCGAACATCATCGTGCTGCCGAACGGCCACATGAAGATCGACGAGATCGAGATTCCGCTGGATGCCAGCCAGCAGGCCCTGCTGCAGCAGATGTTCGGTCAGCTGCAGGTGCTGCGTCAGAACACGCTGACCGATGCCGCACCGGACCCGGCCAAGCGCTCGGTCAGGATCCAGGTGCCCGAGGGCATGCAGCCGATCCCGCCGGATCTGGTCGCGCGCATCCCGGAGTTCAAGGATTACACCGAGACCTTCGACAACCTGCAGGCAGACCGGCACTGAACAGGAGGAGCCGACCGTGGGTCGGCTCCTTCACAACAGGGATCAACCGCCGCCGCCGCCGCCGGCGTGGATGCCACCGGCCGTCAGTGCTGCCGGATCGAGCAGCGTGCGCAGTTCGGCCTCCGACAGCCCACTGTCCTCCTTGGCCACGTCCAGCACCGGCCGCTGTTCCTTGTACGCACGCTTGGCGATCGCAGCGGCCTTTTCATAGCCGATGATCGGGTTCAGCGCGGTCACCAGGATCGGGTTGCGGCCCAGCGCTTCGCGCACGCGGTCTTCGCGCACCGTCAGCCCGGCGATCGCCGTGTCGGCCAGCAGGCGTGAGATGTTGGCCAGCAGACCAATGCCATCCAGCAGGTTGGCGGCAATCAACGGCAGCGTCACGTTCAACTGGAAGTTGCCGGTCTGCCCGGCGACGGTGATCGCGGTGTGGTGA
The DNA here is from genome assembly GCF_009467805.1 of Stenotrophomonas nematodicola. Lineage (GTDB taxonomy): Bacteria > Pseudomonadota > Gammaproteobacteria > Xanthomonadales > Xanthomonadaceae > Stenotrophomonas > Stenotrophomonas nematodicola. Next base: position 118,263 of record NZ_WIAY01000007.1, on the reverse strand, counting down.
CCGATCACCTGCGCGCACACCATCACCGTCGCTTCGGGAATCACCGGATTGACCTTGCCCGGCATGATCGAGCTGCCCGGCTGCAGCGCCGGCAGTTCGATCTCGCCCAACCCGGCCAGCGGACCGGCATTCATCCAGCGCAGATCGTTGGCGATCTTGATCATCGCCACCGCCAGCGCATTGAGCTGACCGGACAGTTCCACCGCATCGTCCTGCGCGGCAAGGCCTTCGAACTTGTTCTCGGCGCTGTCGAACTTGACCCCGGTCTGCTGCTTGAGCGCCTTGGCCACGCGTTCGCCGAAGCGCGGGTCGGCGTTGATGCCGGTGCCGATCGCCGTGCCGCCCAGCGGCAGCCGGCGCAGCCGCTTGAGGCTGTCCTCGATGCGCGCCTGCGCCGATGCAAGCTGTGCCGACCACGCGCCAAACTCCTGCTCGAAGGTCAGCGGCATGGCATCCATCAGGTGGGTGCGGCCGGTCTTGACCACCTTGCGCAGGCTGCGGCCTTTCCTGTCGATGGTCTTGCGCAGGTGCACCAGCGCCGGCAGCAGCTGCTCGTGCACGCCGAGCAGCGCCGACACGCGCAGCGCGGTGGGAATCACGTCATTGGAGCTCTGGCCCTGGTTGACGTGGTCGTTGGGGTGCACCGCGACTTTGCCGGCCTTGCCCGCGCGGTTGGCGAGCGTGGCGATGACCTCATTGGCATTCATGTTCGACGACGTGCCCGACCCGGTCTGGTAGACGTCGATCGGGAAGTGCGCATCATGGCGGCCGTCGGCGACATCGGCCGCCGCGAGCTCGATGGCCTTGGCGATGTTCTTCGGCAGATGGCCCAGCTCGGCATTCACCGACGCGGCCGCGCCCTTGATCAGCCCCAGCGCGCGGATGAACCCGCGCGGCATGCGCTGGCCGGACACCGGGAAATTGTTCACTGCACGCTGCGTCTGCGCGCCCCACAACGCATCGGCGGGCACCTGCAGCTCACCCATGCTGTCGTGTTCGATCCTGAAACCCTTGCTCATTGCATGACTCCGCGATTCTTTCAGTGTGGAAAGGGAATGGCGGCTGGCAACGGGCCCGATTCCCTGGCTGGCGGCTCTGCGCACGATACTCCGATGCCGCGATGAAACCCAAGCGTGCCACTCATCGGCTAGACTCGGAATCCACGTCCATTCAGAAAGCACTCCGCCCCGATGGGTGACGACCCCGACAGTAGTTCCGGGCGTGCCGACGCGCACGCACCGCTGCCCGCGCCGCGCGCCGGCCTGTACACCGCCATGCCGATGACGACGCCATCGCGGGGCCGACCATGATCGGCAATCTGCTCCTTCTGCTGCTGGCCTTCGGCCTGGTGCTGCTCAACGGCTTCTTCGTTGCCGCCGAGTTCGCCCTGGTCAAACTACGCCATACCCAGGCGGTGGGCCTGGCCGCACAGCACGGTTGGCGCGGCCGCCTGCTGCTCAACGTGCATTCGCACCTGGACGCCTATCTGTCGGCCTGCCAGCTCGGCATCACCCTGTCCTCGCTGGGCCTGGGCTGGGTGGGCGAGCCTGCCTTCGCGCACCTGCTCCAGCCGCTGTTCGACGCGGTGGGCATGAGCGCGGATGCCTCGCGCCTGACCGCCTTCATCATCGCCTTCAGCGTGATTTCGTTCCTGCACATTGTGCTCGGCGAACTGGCGCCCAAGTCGATGGCGATCCGCCGCCCCGACCGCATGTCGCTGTGGACCGCCGCCCCGCTCTACCTGTTCTACTGGGCGATGTACCCGGCGATCTGGCTGCTCAACAACAGCGCCAATGCCCTGCTGCGACTGGCCGGCTGGGGCGACGTTGAACACACCTCGCACCGCTATTCGCGCGAGGAGCTGAAGCTGATCGTCGGCCGCCAGCAGCCGACCGGCGATGCACCGGACCACGACCTGACGCTGATGAGCCACGCGCTGGAACTGCCCGAGCTGGTGGCGGGCGACCTGATGCGCTCGCGCGACCACCTGCGCGCGTTCCGCGATGGTATGGGCCTGGACGAGGTGATGGCCGAATTCGCCGAGAGCCGCTACAGCCGCTATCCGTGGTTCGACCGCGATGGCGAGGAGGTGCTGGGCATCCTGCACATGAAGGACCTGCTGGTGGAGATCGCGCGTGGCAAGCCGACCGGCGATCTGCGCCCCCTGCTGCGCCCTGCCAACCTGATCGCCCTGGAAACCCCGGTGCCGCTGGTGCTGGAGCGTTTCCGCACCGGCACCACCCATCTGGCGCTGTGCGTGGAGGAGCATGGCCGCATCCTGGGCTACTTCACCCTGGAAGACCTGCTCGAAGTGGTGGTCGGCGACATCGAGGACGAGCACCCGCACATCGTCAAGGACGCGCCCACCCGTGGCGCGGACGGCACCCTGCTGGTGGCCGGCTCGACCTCGATCTTCCGCCTGGAACGGCTGCTGGGCCATGACCTGGACGCCCCCGAGCACCTGAATTCGGTTGGCGGGCTGATCGTCCACCAGTTGCAGCGCCTGCCCGAGGAGGGCGATCAGCTGCAGATCGACGGCCACACCTTCACGGTCAAGCGCATGGCGGGCCACCGCATCCAGGCAGTGACCGTACGGATGGCAGCCGAACCCGCCGGAACCGCCGGGGCAGCGTAGAATGACGGCCCCCGTCGTCATCGCCCTGCCCCTGCCATGTCCGAATTCGCCCTGCTCGCCCTGTCCCCGCTCGATGGCCGCTACGCCGGCAAGGTCGATGCGCTGCGCCCGATCTTCTCCGAATACGGCCTGATCAAGGCCCGCGTGAAGGTTGAAGTGGAATGGCTGCTGGCCCTGGCCAACGAACCGGGCATCGCCGAGCTGGCGCCCTTCTCCGCCGCCGCTGCGGCGCGCCTGCGCGCCCTGGCCGATGATTTCGCCCCGGCCCACGCCGCGCGGGTGAAAGAGATCGAACGCACCACCAACCATGACGTCAAGGCGGTGGAGTACTTCATCAAGGAACAGCTCAAGGCCGACGCCGAGCTGGGCCCGGCGCTGGAATTCGTGCATTTCGCCTGCACCAGCGAAGACATCAACAACCTCAGCTATGGCCTGATGCTCGAACAGGCCCGCCGCGAGGTGCTGCTGCCGTCGCTGGACGGCATCGCCGCCACCCTGCGCGCCCTCGCCCACGCCCAGGCCGCCCAGCCGATGCTGTCGCGCACCCACGGCCAGACCGCCTCGCCGACCACCCTGGGCAAGGAAGTGGCCAATGTCGTCGCCCGCCTGGAGCGCCAGCGCCGCCAGATCGCCGCGGTCGAACTGACCGGCAAGATCAACGGCGCCGTGGGCAACTACAACGCCCACGTCATCGCCTACCCGGACGTGGACTGGCCGGCCTTCGCCCAGCGCTTCGTCGAGAGCCTCGGCCTGGTGTTCAACCCGTACACCACCCAGATCGAGCCGCACGACAACGTCGCCGAGATCGGCGATGCCGCGCGCCGCGCCAACATCATCCTGATCGACCTGGCGCGCGACGTCTGGGGCTACATCTCGCTGGGCTACTTCAAGCAGAAGCTCAAGGAAGGCGAAGTCGGCTCCTCGACCATGCCGCACAAGGTCAACCCGATCGACTTCGAAAACGCCGAAGGCAACTTCGGCATCGCCAATGCCCTGTTCGAGCATTTCAGCGCCAAGCTGCCGATCAGCCGCTGGCAGCGCGACCTGACCGACTCCACCGTGCTGCGTGCGGTCGGCACCGCCTTCGGCCACACCCAGGTTGCCCTGGACTCGCTGGCCAAGGGCCTGGGCAAGCTGACCGTGAACCCCGAACGCCTGGATGCCGACCTGGACGCCTCGTGGGAAGTCCTGGCCGAGGCCGTGCAGACCGTGATGCGCCGCTACGGCCTGCCCAACCCCTACGAGCAGCTCAAGGCCCTCACCCGCGGCCAGGGCATCACCCCGGACTCGATGAAGGCCTTCGTGGAATCGCTGGACCTGCCCGACGACGCCAAGCAGAGCCTGCGCGCACTGACCCCGGGCGGCTACGTCGGCCTGGCGGCGGAGCTTGCCAAGGCAGTCTGATTCCGCCGTTTCATCGCCTGTAACCCAGCAGGGCATCGGAGTTTCCGGTGCCCTTCTTTTTTGCGCGAACAGCCTTTCGCTGATGGGGTACAGGTTCAGGGCCGGCGGGTAGGGAAGATCAAAAAACAACTGCCGGGCCGTGCGGTGTGCGGCTCTCACCCGCCGCGCGTGCGGCAAATCCTCCGGGGACGTCGCAACGAGGCGCCAATGCTCTGCGCGTGCCGACGACTGCCACCCGGCCCCGCACCAGCTCGCAGCACGCAACGCGCCGGCGGTACGCGACATCCCACCGCAGGTGCACATCCCGCCCAACCAGCGGACAATAGCCGTGCCGGCGCGCGTGACCCGCTGCGCCCCCTCATTCCGTCTAGACGCTCCAAGGATTCCCGCATGGCCGCCCGCAAGACCAAGACCCCCGTCATCGAAATCCAGGCCCGCCCCGGCCTCCCGCTGGGCATGCCCGCCGCTACCTTCCTGCGCGACTACTGGCAGAAGCGCCCCCTGCTGATCCGCGGCGCTTTCCCCGACTTCCAGACCCCCGTGCAGCCGGAAGATCTGGCCGGCCTGGCCTGCGAAGAAGGCGCCCTGGCCCGCCTGATCAGCCATGACCGCGCCACCGACGGCTGGACCGTGCGCACTGGCCCGTTCCAGGAAGAAGAATTCCCCGGCATGCCCGACCATGACTGGACGCTGCTGGTGCAGGACGTCGACAAGTGGGACCCGGACGTGCGCGCCCTGGTCGGCCACTTCGACTTCCTGCCGCGCTGGCGCATGGACGATGTGATGATCAGCTTCGCCGCCACCGGTGGCTCGGTCGGCGCCCACGTCGACCAGTACGACGTGTTCCTGCTGCAGGGCTACGGCCACCGCCGCTGGCAGATCGACGCCAGCGAATCGATCAAGGGCAAGCGTCCGCCGCTGGATTTCCGCGACGACGTCGAACTGAAGCTGCTGCGCCGCTTCAAGCCGACCCACGACTGGGTGCTGGCCCCGGGCGACATGCTGTACCTGCCGCCGAACGTCCCGCACAACGGCGTTGCCGAAGACCCCTGCCTGACCTTCTCCTTCGGCATGCGCGCCCCGGCCTCGGCCGAACTGATCAGCGACTACCTCGACACCCTGATCATGGATGCCGATGAGTCCATCCGGTACCAGGACCCGGACCTGAAGGTGCCCGAAGACCCGAACGAAATCGACGTGGTCGCCATGAACCGCGTGGTTGCCGCGCTCAATGCCATCCGCATGAACGACCCGGACAAGCTCGGCGACTGGTTCGGCCGCTTCATCACCACCTACCGCGCCGCCGGCGAAGTGATGGCGCACGGCGAACCGGTGCCGCCCGAAGAGGTCGCTGCCGCCCTCGGCGCTGGCCTGGCGCTGCAGCGCCACCCCTGGTCGCGCATGGCCTGGCGGCGCGCCAAGCGCGGTGCCAGCCTGTACTGCAGCGGCCTGGAGTTCGCGCTGTCGGTGAAGGATGCCCAGCTGCTGGCCGCCACCGAACTGCTCGGCGCTCCGCTGTACCAGAAGCTCTCGGCCAAGGGCCGCGATGCCGTCCACGCGCTGCTGGCCGGCGGCCATTACCAGCTGCTCGACCCGAACGCCTTCGATGATGAGGACGAGGACGCGTACGACGACGAGGACCAGGGCGATGCCATTGCCGGGTACGCCATCCTCGACGCCAGCGACACCGTCGAGGTGGTCGAGGTCGAGGACGTCCGCGCCGATGTCCACGAAGTCACCATCCACGACGATGGCATCGAAGTGATCGTCGATTTCGACGACAGCGACGGCGAGGACGACGCCAGCCCCGCAGACGGCACCCCGCGCCGCTGAACATGGCCGGCCCCGCCTTCCAGGTCGAGGAGGTCCCCTACCCGGCGCAGCATGCCGCGCTGCACCGGGTGCGCCAGCGCGTGTTCGTCGACGAACAGGGGGTTCCCGCCACGCTGGAGGTCGATGCGCTGGACCCGCTCAGCGTGCATGTGCTGGCCCGCGACAGCGGGGGCCAGCCGATCGGCGCCGGCCGGCTGACCCCGGACGGCCGCGTCGGGCGCATGGCCGTGCTGGCCGGCTGGCGCGGCCGTGGCGTCGGCGAGGCCGTGCTGCTGGCTCTGGTCGCGGCAGCCCGGGCAAGGGGCTGGCGCGAGATTGCCCTGCACGCCCAGCTGCCGGCCCGCGCCTTCTACGCCCGTCAGGGCTTCCTGCCGGACGGGGACCTGTTCGAGGAGGCCGGCATCGCCCATCAGCACATGCGCCGCGTGCTGGACGGGGCGGCCACCATCACCACCTTCGACGAGGCCGTGGCCATCACCACCGCGCTGGTCCATCGCGCCCGGCGCCACCTGTGGATCCACAGCCGCCAGCTCGACCCGGGCCTGCTCGATGCCGCCCCGGTGATGGCGGCACTGCGCCGATTCGCCACCGCCCGCCACGACAAGCAGGCCTGCCTGATCGTGCATGACGCCACGGCCATCGCCCAGGGCGGCTCCCCTCTGCCGGGGCTGCTGCAGCGGCTGCCCAGCGTGTTCCGGGTCCGCCAGGTAGCGGACCCGGTGGACCGCGCCGTGGCCTCGGCCTGTCTGGTCAATGACAGAGGGGACTACTACTTTCGTCTTGCCGGCCATCGCGTCGACGGCGAAGCCGGGCTCGACCAGCCGGCACGTTCGCGACCGTTGCAGGACGGTTTGCAGCGCGTATGGGAACGTTCGCGTGAATGCACGGAACTGCGGGCGCTCGGCCTGTAGCTCACGCCGCGTGCCCGAACCTGTCTGGGAATGACACCGCAGCACCGCTGCGCGGCCCCCCGGCGCCCCTTCCTGTCCCGATGGGGGTACAATTTGGGGAGTTAGATACCGCCCGCGCAGGGCTATTCACTTTTCCTGCCGGTTCTCACCGAAGCCTTACCCCACAAGCGAATCCGACCCTCCATCGTGGACAATCTACTGAAGCAGTTTGCGCAGTCTTCGCAGCTCGCCGGCGGCAACGCCTCCTATATCGAGGATCTGTACGAGCAGTACCTCGTTTCTCCGGACAGTGTCGATCCCAAATGGAAGACCTACTTCGACGGCTTCAAGGGCCGCGAAGCCGGTGACATTCCGCACTCGGCCGTCATCGCCCATATCACCGAAGCCGCCAAGAACGCTGGCAACAGCGCCACGGCCACCGGTGCCGGCGACGAGCGCGAGCGCAATGTCGGCCGTCTGATCACCGCCTACCGTTCGCGTGGCCACCTCGGTGCCCGCCTGGACCCGCTGGGCCTGACCCCGCCGACCAACCCGCCGGACCTGGGGCTGCCGTTCCACAGCCTGTCCGAGAGCGACCTGGGCAGCGAGTTCAGCACCGGCGGCATCGCCGGCCAGCCGCGCATGAAGCTGCGCGACCTGCTTGAGCGCCTCCAGAAGACCTACACCGGGTCGATCGGTGCGGAGTTCATGCACATCTCCGAGGTCGAACAGCGCCAGTGGCTGTACCAGCGCCTGGAATCGGCCGGTGGCAACTACAACCTGGATGCCGACACGCAGCGTCGCACGCTGGAGCGGCTCACCGCGGCCGAAGGCCTCGAGCGCTACCTGCATACCAAGTACGTCGGCCAGAAGCGCTTCTCGCTGGAAGGCGGCGATGCCCTGATCCCGATGATGGACACCATCATCCGTGACGCCGGCAAGGATGGCGTCAAGGACGTGGTGATCGGCATGGCCCACCGCGGCCGTCTGAACGTGCTGGTCAACACGCTGGGCAAGAGCCCGCGCAAGCTGTTTGACGAATTCGAAGGCAAGTTCGATCACGACGAGCACGCCTCGGCGGGTGACGTGAAGTACCACATGGGCTTCTCGGCCGACGTGTCCACCCCGGGCGGCGCCGTCCACCTGGCGCTGGCGTTCAATCCGTCGCACCTGGAAATCGCCGACCCGGTCGTGGCCGGCAGCGTGCGCTCGCGCCAGGAACGTCGCGGCGACACTGCCCGCAAGCAGGTCATGCCGATCCTGATCCACGGCGACGCGGCCTTCTCCGGCCAGGGCGTGGTCATGGAACTGTTCCAGATGTCCCAGGCCCGCGGCTTCGCCGTCGGTGGCACGGTGCACATCGTGGTAAACAACCAGGTCGGTTTCACCACCTCCAACCCGCTGGATACGCGTTCCACGCGCTATGCCACCGACGTGGCCAAGATGATCGCCGCCCCGGTGCTGCACGTGAACGGCGACGATCCCGAAGCGGTGGTGTTCGCGGCCCAGCTCGCCTTCGAGTTCCGCCAGAAGTTCGCCAAGGACGTGGTCATCGATCTGATGTGCTACCGCCGTTGGGGCCACAACGAGGCCGACGAACCGGCGATCACCCAGCCGCTGATGTACCAGGTGATCCGCAAGCACCAGACCACCCGCGAGCTGTACGCCGCCAAGCTGGAAGCCGCGGGCGTGATCCCGGCCGACGGCGGCAAGGCGCTGGTCGATGCGTACCGCAACAAGCTCGACGCCGGTGAAGTCACCACCGAGCTGGCCGCGGTCGAGAAGACCCCCGCCACCAGCCGCATGTACGTGGACTGGCCGAAGCTGCTGGCCGGCAAGCTGTCCGATCCGGTCTCCACCGCCGTGGGCATCGACAAGCTCAAGCAGCTCGCGCAGCTGATCAACACCGTGCCGGAAGGCGTGGAACTGCACTCGCGCGTGGCCAAGGTCTATGACGACCGCCGCAGGATGGCCGCCGGCGAAATCCCGGGCGACTGGGGCTTTGCCGAGAACCTGGCCTACGCCACCGTGCTGGACGAGGGCAACAGCCTGCGCCTGGTCGGCCAGGACGTGGGCCGCGGTACGTTCACCCACCGCCACGCGATCCTGCACGACCAGAAGACCGACAACTACTACCTGCCGCTGCGCCAGCTGGTCGAGTCGCCGGAACGGGCCACCATCATCGATTCGCTGCTCAGCGAAGAAGCGGTGATGGCCTATGAGTACGGCTTCTCCACCACCGATCCGAACACGCTGTGCATCTGGGAAGGCCAGTTCGGCGACTTCGCCAACGGCGCCCAGGTCGTGATCGACCAGTTCATCGCTGCCGGCGAAGCCAAGTGGGGCCGCATCAGTGGCCTGACCCTGCTGCTGCCGCACGGTTACGAAGGCCAGGGCCCGGAGCACAGCTCCGCCCGCCTGGAGCGTTTCCTGCAGCTGTGTGCGCTGGAAAACATGCTGGTATGCGTGCCGTCGACCCCGGCGCAGGCGTACCACATGCTGCGCCGTCAGATGCGCATGACCACCCGCAAGCCGCTGGTGGTGATGTCGCCCAAGTCGCTGCTGCGCCACAAGCTGGCCGTGTCGACCCTGGACGAGCTGGCCAACGGCGAATTCCAGCACCTGATCGGCGACACCACCGCGAACGCCAAGCAGGTCAAGCGCGTGGTGCTGTGCTCGGGCAAGGTCTACTACGACCTGCTGGAAGACCAGACCAAGCGCGGCCAGGACGATGTGGCCATCATCCGCGTCGAACAGCTGTATCCGTTCCCGCGCGTGGCCCTGGCGGCAGAGCTGAAGAAGTACGGCAAGGCGGCCGATGTGGTGTGGTGTCAGGAAGAACCGCAGAACCAGGGTGCCTGGTACCAGATCCGCCACCACCTGCAGGCGTGCCTGGCCGATGGCCAGAGCATCCATTACGCAGGTCGCGCCCGTTCGGCATCGCCGGCCGCTGGACACATGGCTGACCACGTCATCGAGCAGCAGAAGCTGATCGCCGACGCGCTGGTCAACCCGTTCAACGACTCGGTCGCTGAATAACCTCCTCCCTCATTCTAGAAAAGACAAACCAGGAAGCTCCCGCATGGCCACCGAAGTCAAAGCCCCGGTACTGCCCGAATCCGTCGCCGACGGCACCATCGCCACCTGGCACAAGAAGGTCGGCGATGCCGTCAAGCGCGATGAAAACCTGCTTGATCTGGAAACCGACAAGGTCGTTCTGGAAGTGCCGTCGCCGGTCGATGGCGTGCTGAAGGAAATCAAGTTCGACGTCGGCGCTACCGTGACCTCCAGCCAGGTCGTGGCCATCATCGAAGAAGGTGCCGTGGCGGCTGCCCCGGCACCCGCCGCTGAAGAGAAGAAGGCCGCTGCCGCCCCGGCGGCTGCCGCGCCGGCCGCCGCCGCCGCCGCCGCTCCGGCTCCGGCTGCCAAGAGCGCCGCCGACGCCCTGCCCCCGGGCGCCCGTTTCACCGCCATCACCGAAGGCGTGAACCCGGCCGACGTGGACGGCACCGGCCGCCGCGGTGCGGTGACCAAGGAAGACATCGTCAACTTCGCCCGCAATGGCGGTGCCGGCAAGGCCGGTGGCGCACGTCCGGAAGAACGCGTGCCGATGACCCGCATCCGCAAGCGCATCGCCGAGCGCCTGATGCAGTCCAAGAACAGCACCGCCATGCTGACCACCTTCAACGAGGTCGACCTGTCCAAGGTCTCGGCCGCGCGCAAGGAACTGCAGGACGAGTTCGTCAAGGCCCACGGCATCAAGCTGGGCTTCATGAGCTTCTTCGTGAAGGCCGCCGCCAATGCGCTGCAGCGCTTCCCGCTGGTCAATGCCTCGATCGATGGTGACGACATCATCTATCACGGCTACTCGGACATCTCGATCGCCGTGTCGACCGAGAAGGGTCTGGTGACCCCGGTGCTGCGCAACGTCGAACGCATGTCCTTCGCCGACATCGAAAAGACCATCGCCGATTACGCCAAGAAGGCACGTGACGGCAAGCTGGGCCTGGAAGAACTGCAGGGCGGCACCTTCACGGTGACCAACGGCGGCACCTTCGGTTCGCTGCTGTCCACGCCGATCATCAACCCGCCGCAGAGCGCCATCCTGGGCATGCACGCCATCAAGGAGCGTCCGATCGCCCAGAACGGCCAGGTCGTGATCGCGCCGATGATGTACCTGGCGCTGTCCTACGACCACCGCATCATCGACGGCAAGGACTCGGTGCAGTTCCTGGTGGACATCAAGAACCAGCTGGAAAACCCGGGCCGCATGCTGTTCGGCCTGTAAGACCTCCCGCCCCTCCGCGCCTGCGCGGAGGGGTTCTGGTAAAGCAACAAGGACTATCTCAATGGCTGAACAATTCGACGTCGTCGTCATCGGTGCCGGCCCGGCCGGCTACCACGCCGCCATCCGCGCCGCGCAGCTGGGTCTGAAGACCGCCTGCATCGACGCTGCGCTGGGCAAGGACGGCAAGCCCGCCCTCGGCGGCACCTGCCTGCGCGTGGGCTGCATTCCGTCCAAGGCGCTGCTGGATTCCTCGCGCCAGTTCTGGAACATGGGCCACATCTTTGGCGACCACGGCATCAGCTTCAAGGACGCCAAGATGGACGTCGAGGCGATGATTGGCCGCAAGGACAAGATCGTCAAGCAGTTCACCGGCGGCATCGGCATGCTGTTCAAGGCCAACAAGGTCACCCCGTACTACGGATTCGGTGAGCTGCAGCCGGGCAACATCGTCAAGGTCAAGCAGCACGACGGCTCGGAAGTCGAGCTGAAGGGCACCAACGTCATCATCGCTGCCGGTTCGGACTCGATCGAACTGCCGTTCGCCAAGTTCGACGGCGACACCATCGTCGACAACGTCGGCGGCCTGGACTTCACCGAAGTGCCGGCCCGCCTGGCCGTCATCGGCGCCGGCGTGATCGGCCTGGAACTGGGCAGCGTGTGGAAGCGCCTGGGTGCGGAAGTGACCATCCTGGAAGCACTGCCGGACTTCCTGGCCGCCGCCGATGCCGAAGTGGCCAAGGTCGCCGCCAAGGAATTCAAGAAGCAGGGCCTGGACATCCGCCTGGGTGCCAAGGTCTCCAAGGCCGAGGTGACCGGCAAGGGCAAGAAGAAGGAAGTTGCCCTGACCTACACCGATGGTGAAGGCGAAAAGAGCCTGGTCGTGGACAAGCTGCTGGTGGCCGTTGGCCGCCGCGCCGCCACCAAGGGCCTGCTGGCCGAAGGCACCGGCGTCAAGATCAACGCCCGTGGCCAGATCGAAGTGGACGACCATTGCCACACCGGCGTCGATGGCGTGTGGGCAGTCGGCGACTGCGTGCGCGGCCCGATGCTGGCGCACAAGGGCTTCGAAGAAGGCATCGCGGTGGCCGAGCTGATTGCGGGCCTGCCGGGCCATGTCAACTTCGACACCATTCCGTGGGTGATCTACACCGAGCCGGAGCTGGCCTGGGTCGGCAAGACCGAACAGCAGCTCAAGGACGAAGGCATTCCGTACAAGGCCGGCAGCTTCCCGTTCGCCGCCAACGGCCGTGCCGTCGCCATGATCGAGCCGGCCGGCTTCGTGAAGGTGCTGGCGCACGCCGAAACCGACCGCATCCTGGGCATGCATCTGGTCGGTGCGAACGTGTCCGAGCTGGTCCACGAGGGCGTGCTGACGATGGAGTTCAGCGGCTCGGCCGACGATCTGGCGCGCATCTGCCATGCCCACCCGTCGCTGTCCGAAGTGGTGCACGACGCCGCGATGGCCGTCGGCAAGCGGTCGATCCACAAGGCTAACTGAGGGCGCTGCCGGCCACTGGCCGGCACACCCCCCGGTGCAACGTAAAACCCCGCCTTGGCGGGGTTTTTTGTGGGAGGGCCACGACTCGCTCAGCAGGACTGCAGGCGCATCCAGGTGCGCGACAGATCCCGCGCGGCCAGATCACTCTGGCGGATCCACCCGTACAGCATCCCGGAATCGCCCCACATCGCGTGATCATCGGAATCGAGCTGCAGCAGCAGGCTCCATTCCGCACCGCCCGCTTCCAACGCCGCACGGCGCGGGTCCTGGTAGCCGGTCTGGTTCCCGCAGTAGAGCCCGTGACTGACCAGCTCCGCTTCCAGCCGCATGTCACCCTGTACGTTGTGCGAGTACCCGCCCAGCCCATGCCGCTCGCCCGCAGTGGGCGCGCCATGATCGGCGACCGCATCCACCAGGTCGTAATAGTCGTCGGCGACCTCATCATCGTCCCAGTCGATGCCATCGCTCTGGAACGCCTCGACCATGCGTTCGCCATCGGCCGAGAACGGATGTGGCAGCCCCCAGCCCTGATGAAAGCCCAGCGCCGCCGGTGGCAGTGCCATCTCGGGATGGGGGGCAGGCAGGCGCTGCAGATCGCCCGCCTCCAGCAGCACGATGCAGTGGCCGTCTCCATGCGCAGGGTCGTAGCCCCAGGGTTGTTCCTGGGTATCGTAGAAGAACGACAGCAGCCCCTGCGCGGGCAGGTCCAGGCCCGACTGCAGGCCCTGCAGGTCGGCAAGATTGATCTGCAGCAGGAAATCCAGTGGTCGGCCGTTGCGCATGGGCCACTGGAAGTCCGCGGGCACGTCGGGCCCGCCGCCGATGCGCGATGCCCCGACCGGCGCGTCCGCATCGGCCGTGCGGCTGAAGCCGACACGCGGACGCAGCCAGGGCTGCAGGACAGCGGCGTGCTGCCCCAGCGCGTGCTGCTCGCACAGCGCGATGAACGCCTGATCGGACAACGTCATTCCACATCCCTGTTGGACAAAACAGCCCGCAGTCTAAAGGGGGCTGCTGCGCCGGGGCAACGTGGCCACCACCGGCGGTCACGCAGCCACGGGTCCCCCGCCCAGCAGCCGCGCCGGCAGCATCAACAGCGCGCGCAGGAACGCGAACAGTGCCGAGAAAGTAATGCCCACCAGGCGGAACGGCAGACTCAACAGCCAGACGAAGGGCCACGCCACCAGCGCCAGGACCGCCAGTGGCCAGCACAGCACGAACAGCAGGCACCACACACCGAGCGCGAACAGGGTCTTCATGACGGTCTCCAGGGCGGCACCTTGCCGCTGCGGTAGTACCGTGCCGCCCTGCCCGGCCGGCTTCAAGCTGTTTGCGACGAAACCCTCCGGTTCTCCGACGAACCCCGGATCGGTCTGGAGGAACAGCCCCGTGGTGCCGGCCGCTGGCCGGCAACCCCCCACGTCCGTCCGAGGGTCCATGAAGAGCCGGCAAGCGGCCCGCACGCCCGACCAGGCCCCCGGCACGCGTAGAACGAACCCCTCAACGCCATTGGCGTTATTCGAAGGAGCCGACCGAGTCGTGCGACAGGTTGTCGAAACGGGTGTATTCGCCGAAGAACTTGAGCTTGCACGAGCCGGTCGGGCCGCCTCGGTGCTTGCCGATGATGATCTCGGCCAGGCCCTTGTCTGGGGAATTTTCCTTGTTGTAATAGTCGTCGCGGTAGATGAACACGATCATGTCCGCGTCCTGCTCGATTGCGCCGGATTCGCGAAGGTCGGCCATCACCGGGCGCTTGTCGGTACGCGTTTCCAGCGAGCGGTTGAGCTGGGACAACGCGATCACCGGCACGTTCAGTTCCTTGGCCAGGCCCTTGAGCGAGCGCGAAATCTCCGAGATTTCGGTCGCGCGGTTCTCGCTGTTGCCGGGTACCGACATCAGCTGCAGGTAGTCGATCACGATCAGACCCAGGTCGTGCTCGCGCTTGAGGCGGCGGCACTTGGAGCGCAGGATCTCCGGCGATACACCCGGCGTGTCGTCGATGAAGATCTTGGTTTCCTTCAGCATCCGGATCGCGCCGGTGACGCGGCTCCAGTCCTCGTCCTCGAGCTGGCCGGTACGCAGGCGCTGGGCGTTGATGCGGCCGTTGGAGGAAATAAGGCGCATCGCCAGCTGCGAGGCCGACATTTCCATCGAGAACACCGCCACGCCCTTCTTGGACTTGATCGCGGCGTACTCGGCGATGTTCAGCGCGAAGGTGGTCTTGCCCATCGCCGGACGCGCGGCGAGGATGATCAGGTCGGTCGGCTGCAGGCCGGCGGTCATCGCATCGAAGTCGGCGTAGCCGGTCGGCAGACCGGTGATGTTGCCGCCGTTCTCGAAGCGGTTGCGCAGTTCCTCGAACGCGTCCTTCAGCGCACCCGGCATCGCCACGAAATCGGTCCGGCCACGCGCGCCCTGCTCGGCGATCGCGAACACGGACTTTTCCGCCGCCGACAGCAGCTCGCTGCTCTCGCGCCCCTCGGGCTGGAAACCGTCGTTGACGATGTCGGTACCGACCTGGATCAACTGCCGCAGCACGGCCTTGTCGCGCACGATCTCGGCATAGGCGGCGATGTTGGCCGCCGAGGGCGTGGTGCTGGCCAGTTCGATCAGGTACGCGCCGTCGCCGACCAGCTCCATCTTGCCCTGCGACTCGAACCACTCGCCCAGGGTGACCGCATCGAACGGCCGATCACGCTCGGACAGCTCGCGGATCGCGCGGTAGATCATCTGGTGATCGCGGCGGTAGAAGTCGGTTTCGGTCAACTGGTCGTTGACCCGGTCGTAGCTTTCCGGCGCCAGCATCAATCCGCCCAGCACCGCCTGTTCGGCCTCGATCGAATGCGGCGGAACACGCAATGCGTCGATGCGCATCTCGTCGCGGTCGAAACGGTCACCGCGGTCTTTGCGGTCGGAACGGAAGCCAGAACGGGCGGACATGGGAGCGTACTTCCTGCGGGGTATGAGGCGTTGGACATGGTAGGCACGCAGCGACTGCCGCAGCCATGCACAACTCTGTGGATAAGCAGTGGATGAGCTGGGGGCATGCCGGCGGCGGCCGGCCGCATCGGCCGGGGCCGGCGCCGTGGTGGCGACGGGCGCCGTTGCGGCACCCGTCGAGGGCCACATTATCGCAGATGCACCCGACTCAATGCTGACCGCCGTGCGTACCGGTCCAGGCCAGGAAGCGGTCCACGAAGCCCTGCAGGAATGCCTGCGTGCCCGCGTTGGTGATCGTGCCCTGTGCGTCGATCAGGCCCTCCTTGAAGTGCAGGAAGGCTTCCGGCTGGCCCAGCACCGGCATGTCCAGGTAGGCCAGGATGTTGCGCAGATGCTGCTGGGCCAAGGCCGTGCCGATCACCCCGACCGACGCCCCGATGACCGCGGCAGGCTTGCCGGCGAAGGCGCTGTCGCCATACGGCCGCGAGCCCAGGTCGATGGCGTTCTTGAGCACGCCCGGCACCGAGCGGTTGTACTCGGGGGTGACGAACAGCACCGCGTCGGCCTGGCGGATCTGCTGCTTCAGGCGCACGCCCTGCGCAGGATAGTGGCTGTCGAAATCCTGGTTGTAGAGCGGCAGGTCACCGATCGACACATAGTCGAACCGGGCCTTGTCGCCCGCGAGCTTTTCCAGCGCATGGGCCAGCGCCAGGTTGTGCGACCCCTTGCGCAGGCTGCCCACCAGCACGGCAATCTTGAATTCAGGCATGAAGACATCTCCAGTCGTGGGAAGGCCCAGCCTAGGCGGGGCGGCCTTCGCGAGTGGTGAAGGCCACGCCGGATGCGGCGCGACAGCCGGTCAGCCGCGCGCGACCCCTGCCCGGACCTGCTGCCAGTGCGCCTGCCAGGCCTGGAACATCAGCACATTCCACAGGTGCGTATGCCATTTGCGCTCGCCCTGCTGGAACTGCTGCCACCGCGGTGCCACCGCGGCCACATCGAACACGCCTTCGGCGGCCAGCCGCGCCGGGTCGAGCAGTTCGTCCGCCCAGCCGCGCAGGTCACCCTTGAGCCACTCGCTGACCGGGGCGCCGAATCCGCGCTTGGGCCGGTGCACCATGTCCTGCGGCACATAACGGCCCAGCACGCGCTTGAGCAGGTACTTGCTGACCCCGTCGCGGTGCTTGAGCGCCATCGGCAGCGACCAGGCGAATTCGGCCACCCGCCAGTCCAGCAGCGGTGCGCGCGCCTCCAGGCTCACCGCCATGCTGGTGCGATCCACCTTGCACAGCAGGTCGTCGGGCAGGTAGGTGCTGAAATCGGCCAGCATCATCGCATCGGCCGGCGAGCCGGCACCGTGCAGCGGGTCGGCCAGGTCGTAGAAGCTGCCCGCCGCCGTAGCGCCCGGCACCGCGGCCACCGGATCGCGCCAGCGCGTGATGCGGTTGCGGTACACATCCCCAATGCCGCGTGCGCCCGCTTCGGCCAGCAGCGCAGCAAGCCCGCCGGTACGCGAGGCCTCGCCCTGCCCGCGTGCGCGCGCGGCCATCCAGCGCCGCAGCGGCGCCGGCACCCGGCTCAGCATCGTCCAATTGCGCAGCGCGCGCTGATAGCGGCCATAGCCGAAGAACAGCTCGTCGCCCCCATCGCCGGACAGCGCCACGGTCACCTTGCCGCGCGCCAGGCGCGCCACCAGGGCGGTGGGTACCTGCGAGGCATCGGCGAACGGCTCGTCGAACATCGCCGGCAACGTCGGCACCACCGCCAACGCATCGGCGCCACTGACGTACAGCTCGGTGTGGTCGCACTGCAGGTGGGTGGCCAGCGCCTTGGCCAGCGGCGCTTCGTCGTGGTGGGATCCCTCGAAGCCGATGCTGAAACTGTGGATCGGCGTGGGCGACTGCGCCTGCATCAGCGCGGCCACCACCGACGAGTCGGTGCCACCGGACAGGAACACGCCCACCGGCACGTCGGCCACCATGCGCAGTGCGACGGCGTCGCGCAGGATCGCATCCAGCCGTTCTTCGGCCTCCTCATCGCTGCCGACGAACGGGGCTGCCAGCGCCTGCTGCATGCGCTCGCGCGCATTCCAGAACGGCTGCTGCATCTGGTCGGGGCGATGCGCGGCGGCGCCGGCGGCCACTGCCTGCGCATCCAGCCGCAGCACCCGGCCCGGCAGCAGCTTGAAGCAGCGCTCATGGATGCAGTGTGGGGCCGGGATGTAGTCCAGGCGCAACAGCAGGGTCAGCGCGTCGCGGTCCACCCCGTTGTCGAAGTCCGGGTGCTGCCACAGCGCCTTCAGCTCCGAGCCGAACACCAGCGCACCGCCGGCCCAGCCGTAGTACAGCGGCTTCTTGCCGACCCGGTCGCGGGCCAGCCACAGGCACTGCCCGGTCCGGTCCCACAGCGCGATGGCGAACATGCCATTGCTCCGCTGCAGGGTCTCGTCCAGCCCCCACTGGCTGATCGCGGCCAGCAGCACCTCGGTATCCGAATGCCCGCGGAAGCCGTGGCCCAGCGCCTCCAGTTCAGCGCGCAGCGAGGCGAAGTTGTAGACCTCGCCGTTGTAGGCCAGCACGTAGCGGCCGTCGGCCGAGGCCATCGGCTGATGGCCCAGCGGCGACAGGTCCAGGATGCTCAGGCGGCGGTGGGCCAGCGCAATGCCCGCGGCCGCATCTGCCCAGACCCCACTGTCGTCCGGCCCACGATGGACCATCGCATCGCCCATCGCGCGCGCCCGGTGTTCCAGTGTCGCCTGCTCCAGCCCGGGAGCGGGCAGCAGCATTCCTGCCAATCCACACATGCGTCAGAGATCCTGCGCCAACACCCGTGCGGCGCTCAGGACGGCATTGTCGCTTGGAAGCACCGAGATTGCTGCCCCCGCCAACGGCGTATAGGTGTCCGCGCCGCAGACCCGCTGCAGCGGCAGGTGGCCGAGACCGGCCTCGACCAGCGCGGTGATGACGCCCTCCCCCACCCCGGCGCTGTGGCGGCCCTCGTCCACCACCAGGATGCGTTGCGCGGTAGCGCCCTGCTCGGCGATGAAGCCGGCATTGAGCGGCACCAGCCAGCGCAGGTCGACCACGCGCACCTGCCAGCCCAGCGTCGCCTCGATGCCGCGCGCGGCACGCAGGCTCATCGGCACACCATTGCCGAAGGTGAAAATCACCAGGTCGTTGGCGTCCGGCGCGTACACGCGCCCCTCGCCGGGCAGCATCGCCGGCTGGCCCGGGGGGGGGTAGTCGAATACCCATTGGCCGTCGCCCGGCACGTGCAGGTCCTTGGTCATGTACAGCGCGATCGGCTCCAGGAATACCGCCACGCGGCCATCCACCTGGCCCAGCGCGGCCAGCGTGCGCAGCATCTGCACCGCATCGTCGCCCCGCGAGGGGCACCCCACCACCAGGCCGGGAATGTCGCGCAGCGCGGTGATCGAGTTGTCGTTGTGGAAGTGGCCGCCGAAACCCTTCTGGTAGCCCAGCCCGGCCACACGCACCAGCATCGGGTTGCGGTACTGGTCGTTGGAGAAGAACTGCAGCGAACACGCCTCGCCGCGCAGCTGGTCGATGGCGTTGTGCAGGTAGGCCAGGTACTGGATCTCCGGGATCGGCAGCATGCCCAGGTTGGCCAGGCCCTGGGCCATGCCGAGGATCATGGTTTCGTCCAGCAGCGTGTTGAACACCCGGCGCGGGCCGAACGCCTTGAGCAGGCCCTTGCTGACCGTGTACACGCCTCCCTTCTGCGCCACGTCCTCGCCAAACAGCAGGGTCGAGGGGTACTTGGCCATCAGCTCGTGCAGCGCCTGGTTGATCTGGATCGCCAGGTGGCGCGGCGGCAGGCGTTCGGGCAGCTGCGCCGCGCCGCCGTGGGCCGCTTCGCGCGCCACCGGGTCCGGCAGGCGCTCGGCTTCGGCGCGCACGGCCGCCGGCGAGTACGGCGCCAGCGGCGCGATGATGTCCTCCAGTGCGGACAGCTTCGGCCGGCGATCGGCCTCGTCCGCCGCCGCGAAGCAGCGCTGCCGCACGGCCTCGTACGCGGCCAGCAGCGCATCCGGCGTCATCCAGCCCGAGGCCAGTGCGATCTGCGCCGAGCGCAGCAGCGGGTCGGCTGCCTCGGCCGCGCAGAGTTCGGCCAGCGGCCGCCACTCGATCTCGAAATCGGTACCGGCATGGCCCATCAGCCGCGTGGTGCGCAGGTGCAGGAAGGTCGGCCGCCGCGTCTGCCGGCAATGCACCAGCGCGCGCTGGACCGCGTCATGCCCATTGGCCAGGTCCAGTCCATCGGCGAAGAAGTAGTCCAGGCCCGGCCGATGGCCGAAGCTCGCGGCGATCCAGCCCTCCGGTGTTTTTACCGAGATGCCGATGCCGTTGTCCTCGCAGACGAACAGGATGGGGGCCGGCAGCCGCTGGTGGGCGGCCCACGCAGCGGTGTTGAAGGCGGTCTGCGCGGAGGCGTGGTTGGCCGACGCATCGCCGAACGAGCAGATCACCACGCTGTCGTCGGGAATCGGCAGGCGATGGCCGATGCGCCGCCCGCTCTCGATCGCCATCGCCGTTCCCAGCGCCTTGGGCAGATGCGAGGCGATGGTGGACGTCTGCGGCAGCACCCACAGCGGCTTGCTGCCCCACACCTTGTGGCGGCCGCCGCTGGCGGGGTCGTCGCGGCTGGCCGCGAAGGACAACGCCGCATCCATCACCGGGTCCATCCCCGGCACCTTGCGGAACCGTTCGGCCATGAAGCCGCCGGAGCGGTAATGCAGGAACGCCGGATCGGTGTGCCGGGCCAGGCGCGCCACCAGCGCATTGCCCTCGTGCCCGGCCGAGCCGATCGTGTAGAAGACCTTGTTCTGCACACGCAGCACGCGCGCCATCAGGTCCAGGTGGCGGCTGATCAGCTGGGACTCCAGCAGCTCGCCGAAACCCTGGGCGTCCAGCGTGCTGCCGGGCAGGATCGGCGCGCCCGGATCGGGCCGCGGCACGGCCGGGCCGCGCCACTGCTGCACGAAGTCGATGAAGTTGGTATCGCAGATCTCGGCCCGGTTGAGGCCTTTCATGCGTGCGGGAATCGGATCGGGAACCACGGCAAACATCCATCACCCTCCGTGAGGTGCTGCGGAAACGATCAAACGTGCCGGTCAGGCCGGCTGTACGAGCAACGCCTGCACCTGCGGCGACACCGGCGGCATCGGCACGAAGCCTGGCTGCGCGCGCACGCGCCGCAGCCAGGCCAGCACGGCCGGATACGGCGCCAGCGTCACGCCGCCATCGGCGGCGACATCGGTGTAGGCGAACAGCGCGATGTCGGCGATGCCGTAGTGGCGGCCGCTGAACCAGTCGGCCTGCGCCAGGTGCTGCTCCATCACCGCCAGGGCTTGTGCCGCGCGCGCCTGCAGCTGCGGCAGTTCAGCGCGGCGCGGGGAATCGATGGCGGTCCAGCCGCGGATGAAGCGGGCCACGGCCACGCAGGGCTCATGGCTGTACTGTTCGAAGAACATCCAGCGCAGCGTCTGCGCGCGCTCCCAGCCGTCGGTGGACAGGTACGGCGTACCTTCGGCCAGCCAGAACAGGATGGCATTGGACTCGGGCAGCACCCGGCCGTCGTCACGCTGCACCAGCGGCACTTTGGCGTTGGGGTTGAGGGCCAGGAACCCGGGCGTGTGGGTCTGCCCGTTGGCGCTGTCCACTTCCACCCACTCGTAACGGCTGCCGAGGTGTTCGAGCAGCATGCGCACCTTGTGGCAGTTGCCCGACACGGACATGCCATACACCGTCAACGGAGCCCGTACCGACGTCATTGCCACCCTCTCGGATCACTGGCGGGCGGTCTGCCCGCAGCCGCGAGTCTGGCCGCAAGCAGGCGGGCTTGCCAAGCGCGGGTGCAGCATCCTGCTCACGCCTGCCGGCGCTGTCGCCATTGGGCGCGCGACTGGCCCCAGATTTCCATCGGAACGCCTGCATGCGGCGGCGGCAATTCGCCCATGCGCAGCAGCGTGCTGCCGAGCTTGCGCGCCACGGCCTGGGAATTGACGTTGGACGGCTCGATGGTATGGATCACCTCATCCCAGCCCAGTGTGTCGAAGGCCCAGTCGATGCTGGCCACCGCAGCCTCGGGCGCGTATCCCTTGCCCCAGCTGTCGCGGCAGATGCTCCAGCCGATCTCGGTGCCGGGCCAGTCCAGCGGCTGCCACGGCCCCATGCGCCCGACCCACGCGCCGGTCGCCTTCTCGATCACCGAGAACATCGAAAAGCCATACAGGTGCCAACTGCCCACCAGGCAGCTGAAGCTGCGCCAGGCCTGCGAGGGGGGCATCACGCCACCGAGGTATTGCATCACCTCCGGGTCGCTGCAGAAGCGCAGGAAGGCATCGAAATCCTCGACGCGCGGCGGGCGCAGGATCAGGCGGTCGGTTTCCAGGGC
The DNA here is from genome assembly GCF_009467805.1 of Stenotrophomonas nematodicola. Taxonomy (GTDB): domain Bacteria; phylum Pseudomonadota; class Gammaproteobacteria; order Xanthomonadales; family Xanthomonadaceae; genus Stenotrophomonas; species Stenotrophomonas nematodicola. Next base: position 96,358 of record NZ_WIAY01000007.1, on the reverse strand, counting down.
AAGATCGACAATGCTCATGCGGCGGTCCCAATGGCTACGCCGGCCATGATCGCAGAACGTGGGCCGCACGGCAGGCCCCACAACGCGGCACGCCGGCGCAGGGCCGGCGTGTCGTTCGATGCTTCGGGGAGAAGCGGCGCTTACTGCCGGTTGGCATCCAGCGACGCGGTCCGGGTGACCAGCTGACCATCGATCACCGGCAGGCGATCGCTGCTGGGCTTGTTGTCCATCTTGACGGTCTTTTCGACGCCGTCGTAGCGGTAGGTCACGTTGTAACCGGTGACCGCGTCGCTGGTGCCCATCGCAATGCGGTTGCCCGGCTTGCTGGCCATGCGCATGGTGCCGGTGGTGCCGTCTTCATTGCGGTAGGTCACGTTGTAGCCGGTGACGCGCGTCGACTCGGAGGTTGCCGTTTCGGTGTGGCACTGCCGCTCGGTGCGGTTGACCACACGGCCCCCCACGTGGCGCTTGTCCACCTGGTTGCCGATCAGGCCACCGGCCACCGCACCGGCGGCGGTCGCTGCCTTCTTGCCGTTGCCGCCGCCGACCTGGTTGCCCAGCAGGCCACCGATCACCGCACCGGCCACCGTACCGCCGACGTTGCCGTCGCGCTCGGGCAGGCGTTCCTGCACCACGACGTCCTGGCAGACCTCATGCGGGGTCTGGGTGGTCGAGGTCTCGCGCACCGGCTCGGTGCCGATCACGGTGGCGTAGGCCTTCTCCTTGCGGGTCAGCGGATCGACCTTGACCACGTCGGCGTATTCCAGCCTGCCGGCCTTGTCTTCCAGGGCCACGGCATCGGTGCGCGCACCGTCGTCGGTCAGCGGGGTGGTGTCCAGGGTGGGCCGGCTCTGTGCCGCGGTGGTCGCATCCGGGGAGGACGTGCCGCTCTTCATGAAAGCGGCGGTGGCGATACCGCCGACGAGCAGCGCGCCAGCGGCGACCAAAGCAGTGGTGGTTGTACTTTTCATAACCGGCTCCTTGCGGACCATCCGCAACGTTCTTGAGCGAATTCCAGCATGGCGTGCCTGAACGGAATCTCCACATTCCCTGCACACCGCGTTACCCCATTCAGGTTCTGTCGCAGCAAGGCCCGTGATAGCGTTTACAGCATCTGTCGAGGAGTGCGTCATGGCCAATCCCCTGTTGCTGCCCGTGCTCGAATGGGCGCGCCACCTGCGCTACCCCACCCTGTTCAAGCTCACCGCCGGGCTGTTTGCGTTGAGCCTGCTCCTGCCGGACCCGGTGCTGCTCGTGGATGAGATTCTGCTGGGACTGGGCACGCTGCTGCTGGCCAACTGGAAAACACGCGGCAACCGGACGCCGCCGCCGCTGCCCGCCAAACGCCGCGCGTGAACCTGGTCGACAGCCACTGCCATCTGGACGCGGGCAAGTTCGACGGGGATCGGCTGCAGGTGATCGAGCGCGCGCGTGCTGCGGGCGTGCGCACGCAGGTGGTGCCGGCGGTCACGGCTGCCAGCTGGCCGGCGCTGCGAGAGACCTGCCGCCTCGGCGACGGCTTGCATCCCGCCTACGGGCTGCATCCGATGTTCCTCGATCAGCACCGGCCCGAACATCTCGATGCACTGCGCACGTGGATCACGCGCGAGCGCCCGTGCGCGGTTGGCGAGTGCGGCCTGGACTTCTTCGTGGAGGGGCTGGACGTGCAACAACAGCAGTTCTACTTCCTCGGCCAGCTACGCCTGGCGCGCGAGTTCGACCTGCCGGTGATCGTGCATGCGCGCCGTGCGGTGGACGCTGTGATCGCCGCGATCAGACAGGTGGGCGGTCTGCGCGGCGTGGTGCACAGTTTCCCCGGCAGCCCGGAGCAAGCCGCGCAGCTGCACGCGCAGGGCTTCCTGCTGGGCCTCGGCGGCCCGCTGACGTACCAACGGGCCCAACGCCTGCAGCGCCTGGTCGCGCATATGCCGCTGGAGCAGCTGCTGCTGGAAACCGACGCTCCCGACCAGCCCGACGCGGGCATCCGTGGCCAGCGCAACGAGCCGGCGCGCTTGCCGGTGATCCTGGAGACGGTGGCGCGTCTGCGCGGCCAGCCAGCAGAGCACATCGCCGCGCAGACCACCGCAAACGCACGCCGCCTGTTCGCCCTGTAGCGCCGGGCTCTGCCCGGCTGCCGTTGGCGTACGATCCGAAACACCAGCACGCGCCAGCCCCGTAGAGCCGGGCTCTGCCCGGCTGCCGTTGGCGTACGACCCGAAACACCAGCACGCGCCAGCCCCGTAGCGCCGGGCTCTGCCCGGCTGCCGTTGGCGTACGACCCGAAACACCAGCACGCGCCAGCCCCGTAGCGCCGGGCTCTGCCCGGCTGCCGTTGGCGTACGACCCGAAACACCAGCACGCGCCAGCCCCGTAGAGCCGGGCTCTGCCCGGCTGCCGTTGGCGCACGATCCGAAATGCCTGAACACCCGCATACCACGTCGCGCGGCAGCCGGGCAGAGCCCGGCTCTACCGGGTTGCGGCCTTCTTCAGCAGCATGTCCAGCGCCTTGCCGACGGCGGCGAACGCGAAGGCGCCGGTGATGTGGGTGGCGGCCCCCAGGCCCGCGCCGCAATCCAGCTTCAGCGCCGCATCGGCGCCAAGGTTCGGGCGGATGCCGCACACGCTGCCATCCGCCTGCGGGTACTTCACGTTTTCCAGCGAGTACACCGCCGGTACGCCGAAGTACCGCGAGGCATTCTTCGGGAAATTGAAATCGCTGCGCAGCTTCTTGCGGATCAGCGCCATCATCGCGTCGTGCTCGGTACGCGACACGTCACGGATCCGCACCAGGGTGGGATCGGTACGGCCACCGGCGGCGCCCACGGTCAGGATCGGCAGCTTGCGGCGGCGGCACCACGCGATGGTTTCGACCTTGACCCGGAAGCTGTCGCAGGCGTCGATGACCAGATCGAAATCACGGTCCAGCAACTCGACCATGTTGGACACGGTCAGGAACGAGGCGACCGCATCGACGCTGATATCCGGATTGATCGCGCGGCAGCGCTCGGCCATCGCCTCGGCCTTGTTGCGACCGTACTGGCCGGCCAGGGCAGGCAACTGGCGGTTGGTATTGGACACGCAGATGTCGTCGGCATCGATCAGGGTCAGGTGACCCACGGCCGTGCGGGCCAGTGCCTCGACCACCCAGGAGCCCACGCCGCCCATGCCGACCACCGCCACCCGGCGGCTCGACAACAGGTCCACGGTGCCCACCCCATACAACCGGTCGATGCCGGCAAATCGTTCGCGCAGTACGTCATTCATCGGCACATTTTAAGGCCCATGACCCCGTACCGGTACGCGCCGTGGACAGGACGCGTCGTACCATCGCCGCAGCCACCCTCAAGGAAGCCCTCACCATGAACGATCCCGCGTCCCCGCCCCGCCGCCCCTCCGCCGCCTACCGTTACCTGTTCGTAGGCCTGCTTGGGCTGGTGATCGGGCTGATTGCCACGGTGATGGTCTCGCGTGCGATTCAGGCCCGGCAGGATCCCTTCCCGGATTCACTGATGCATGTGATGAACCGCCAGGTCGAGCTGCTGCAGGCCGCGCAGGCGCAGAACCGCTGCAGCCTGGCCGACACCGTGCCGCGTCTGCAGACGCTGCGCTCGCTGTCCAACGATCTGGACCTGGCCTTTCCCGGCCTGAAGGACAGCCAGGGCTTCCAGCAGCACGCCAGTGCCCTGCGCGCCACGCTCAACGAGGCGTTGGCGGCACCGCCGACCGACTGCCCGGGCATGGCCACGCTGGTGGAGAAGATCCAGACCGACTGCAAGGCCTGCCACCAGGATTTCCGCTGATTCATCTTCCAGCCACACTGGCGGCCCGGGATTGGCACGCTGTTCACGCTGCACAGGACACGATCTGCTCCATGCGCACCAGACGCATTCGATCATCCCTCTGGCCAGGAGATACACCATGAAGATTCAACTGATTGCCGCCGCTGCCGTTGCTACCGTCGCCCTGGCTGGCTGTGCCACCACCTCGCCGGGCTACGGCGGCGGTGGTTACAACAACGGTTACGGCAATTCCGGCGGCAACTACAACACGAACCGCTGCGCCGACTGCGGCATCGTGACCCGCATCAACCAGGTGGCATCGGGCCGCACCGCGCCGAGCGCGACCGGGGCGATCCTGGGCGGTATCGTCGGCGCCGTCGCCGGCCATGAGATCTCCGATCACACCGGCGGCAGCAAGGGCAACCAGAACATCGCCGCCGCCGCGGGCGCCGTGGGTGGTGCGTTGGCCGGCAACCAGATCCAGAAGAACGTCACCAGCGACACCTTCGACATCACCGTGCGCATGGATGACGGCCGTACCGTGGTGGTCAACCAGCGCGATCTGGGCGGCATCCGCGAGAACACCTATGTCCGCGTGGTCAACGGCAAAGTGATCCTGCGCTGATCGGCGCTGCCTGCCCGCACCATGAAAAAGGCCCGCTTGCGCGGGCCTTTTTCGTGCCGCCGCGTGGTCGACCTCAGGTCGGTTCCACAGCGTCGGCCTGCAGGCCCTTCTGGCCCTGCACAACCGTGAAGGTGACCTTCTGGCCTTCCTTCAGGCTTTTGAAGCCCTGGGTCTGGATCGCGCGGAAATGCACGAACACGTCTTCGCCGTTCTCACGGCTGATGAAGCCGAAGCCCTTGGCATCATTGAACCACTTGACAGTACCGGTCTCACGATCAGCCATCTCACTCACTCCCTGGTGACTCTGCTCTTGTTGTTGGATACGCCTGGTTGGGCGGCTGACAGCAAGGGGGAAGCGAGGTGCAACGATGCAGCGGATCCGGAAGATCTACCATCATCAGGCCACGATCCACGGTGACCTTGCCAAGCTCAGCGACCTCAACTTAACCCGGGCAAAACGAAAAAGCAACTGGCAAACCTTTCGGATGTCAACCCCATTTACCACACCATACTGGACAGCATGGACCTCTCATTCATCTTGTATCTGCTAGCGATCCTGCTGGTGCTCGCCGGCATCGCCGGGGTCATCCTGCCGGCGCTGCCCGGCATCCCGCTGGTGTTCGCCGGATTGCTGCTTGCGGCATGGGTGGACGGGTTCGCGCACGTGGGCTGGCTGCCCCTGGTCGTGCTGGGGCTGCTCACCGCCCTGTCCTTCGCGGTGGACATCCTGGCCACGGTGGTTGGCGCCAAACGGGTGGGGGCCAGCCGCAAGGCGCTGTGGGGCACGTTCATCGGCAGCATCGTGGGGCTGTTCTTCATGCCGCTGGGGCTGTTCCTCGGCCCGCTGGCCGGCGCCCTGCTTGGCGAGTACTGGCATGGCCGCGAACTGGGCCGCTCGACCAAGGTCGGCCTGGCCACCTGGCTGGGCATCCTGCTGGGCGTGGCATTGAAGCTGGCGCTGGCCATCGCGATGCTCGGCCTGTTCGCGTTCGCGTGGTTTTTCTGAAGGCGCTTTCACACCCTCGCCACGTCGTCGCCGGGCATAACGTCGCAGCAGCAGGTGATGGCCGCGCGCTGGCATGAAAACAGAGCACCGGCGACACTGTGGCGGCAATCCCATTCACTATTTGTCACCTGGCCCCGTGTTCATGACCCTTCCGCTCCCCCGTTCCGCGTTGTTCCTGGCCCTGGCCGCCTCTGCCACCAGCCTGCCGCTGGCCGCGCAGGAGGCGGCGCCGACCCCGGCCTCACCGGAAGCCTGTGCGCTGGTGGACACCGACGCCGCGCGACTGGCCTGTTACGACACGCTGTTCGGCCACACCCGCGGCGTCACCGTGGCCGCCGATGCGGCCGCCACGGCGGCCCAGCAGGCGCGCCGCGAGGAACGCCAGGCCGCCCGCAGCGCCGATGCCGATGCGCCCACGGGGCAGCGGGTCAAGCAGCGCTTCGGCGAACTGTTCCAGAACGATGGCCACCAGGCTGCCCTGGCCAACGCGGGCAAGGGCTCGCTGCTGGACAGCCGCTGGGAACTGGCCCAGGACTCCAAGCTCGGCGCCTTCCAGCTGCGCGCCTACAAGCCGGTGTACCTGCTGCCGGCGTTCTGGACCAGCGACAAGAACCAGACGCCGCAATCGCCCAACCCGGCCAACACGGTCACCACGCCGCAGCTGCTGGACAGCAACGAACTGAAGTTCCAGCTCAGCTTCAAGACCAAGATCGTGGAGAACGTGTTCGGCAACAACGGCGACATCTGGGCCGGATACACCCAGAGCTCGCGCTGGCAGGCCTACAACGCCGAGAACTCGCGTCCCTTCCGCGAAACCAATTACGAACCGGAAGTGATGATGATGTTCCGCAACGGCTACTCGATCGGTGGCTGGCGCGGTCGCATGAGCGGGATCAGCCTCAACCACATGTCCAACGGCCGCCCCGACCCGCTCTCGCGCAGCTGGAACCGGGTGATCGCCACCATCGGCCTGGACCGCGAGAACTGGGCGCTGGTGCTGCGCCCGTGGTACCGCATTCCGGAAGACCGCAAGGACGACAACAATCCGGACATCGAGGATTACATGGGCCGCGGCGACGCCACCCTGACCTGGAACCGCAACGGCCACGAAGTCTCGTTGATGGCGCGCCACTCGCTGCGCGGCGGCGATCGTTCGCACGGTGCGGTGCAGCTCGATTACGGGTTTCCGATCAGCAACCTGCTGCGCGGCCACGTACAGGTGTTCGACGGCTACGGCGAGAGCATGATCGACTACAACCACAAGGCCACCTACGTGGGCGTGGGCGTGTCACTGCTGGAGTGGTACTGATGGCGGTGACGATCTGGCACAACCCGCGCTGCAGCAACTCGCGCGGGGCACTGGCGCTGATCCGCGAGGCAGGCATCGAACCGACGATTGTGGACTACCTCGCCACCCCGCCCGACCGCACGACCCTGGCCGCCGTGATCGCACGCATGGGCATCGCCCCGCGCGCACTGCTGCGCAGCAAGGAAGCGGCATACACCGACCTGGGGCTGGATGATCCGACCCTGGACGATGCCGCCCTGATCGAGGCAATGGCTGCCCATCCGGCACTGATCAACCGCCCCATCGTGGAAACCCCGCGCGGTACGCGGCTGTGCCGCCCGCCGGAAACGGTGCGCGACCTGCTCGCGTAGCCACCGGCCGGCGGCCTGCCTGCCGGGTCAGCCGCACCCGGACATGCACGACGAACGCCGCTCTTCGCAGCCGATCTGCACGCCACTCTGTTGACACGCGTGCGCCTTGAGCTCGCAGGAGCGGCGCAGCTCGGGATGCTGGATGTCCTTGCAGCGCTTGTCCGGCTGCGGTGCCATCTGCTGCTCGCAACTGCGGTCGTGGATTTCCTTCGGCGTGGCCATGCAGCTGCGGTAACTGGCCTGGCACTGCATCGCGCACTGCGCGCCGGCGGTGAACCCGGTGTCGGCGGCAGGGTCGCCGCTGCTGGCACAACCGGCCAGCAGCAGTGACAGCACCAGCATGCAGACGTTCCGTGACATGGGCGTGCTCCTTGTTTCCGTCGAAGGGAGGGTCAGCGTTCGATCATGCGCCCGCCACACGCCAGCGCGCAGCGCTCCCAGCGCTGGGTGCAGGCCGACGTGTCGGGCGAGGGAGGCAGGCAGGCCGCACCGCCATTGGCGCTTTCGCAGCGACGCCGTTCGCTGTCGCTGGCGTATCCCGAGCAGCGGTCCTGCAGGCGTTCCTGGCCGGCCAGGCACATCGCGTGGCTGCTCTCGGCCTCCAGCCGCGCATCGGTGGAGCAGCGCAACGCCTGCGCGTCGCAGGGGACCATGCATGCCGTGCCGGCCGGCGTGGTGGGGCGCTCGATCTCATACGACCGGCACCCCGCAAGGGCGAACACGCCCACACACCACAGCACCGCAGTCCAGCGCATTCCGATCCTCCATGATGGCGCCCCGACTGTAGCAAATACGCGCGGGGCTGCCGCGCCTCAACGCCAGTCGGTGATGCCTTCGCGGCGGTACACCTCAACAAATGCCGGTCGCGCCTTGAGGCGGTCTGCGTAGGCCTTCAGTACCGGCCAGCGATCACTCGGTGCCGGCATGCCGCGCGACCAGCGCAGCAGCATCACCACCATGAAATCCACCACGCTCACCTGCTCGCCGAGCATGTACGGGCCGCTCGCTTCCACGTGATCGGCCAGCCGCTGCCACGCCGCTTCGAGGCGTTCGCGCGCGTGCCGCCGGGTCGCTTCAACATGCGCCGCGCCGGCCATTTCATGTGCGTAGAACCACGCCCGATATGCCGGCTGCACGCTGTTGGCGCACCAGAACATCCAGCGGTAGGCCTCGGCACGGGAGGCACTCCCCACCGGCGGCAGCAGGCCCGCCTGCGGGTGCAGATCGGCCAGGTGCAGCGCGATCGCCGCCGCTTCGGTCAGCACCTGGCCGTCCAGCACCAGCGTGGGCACCACGCCGGCCGGGTTCAGCGCGAGGTAGTCGGCCGTCTTGTGTTCGCGCGCCTCGAAATCCAGCAGCACCAGTTCATGCGGCAACGCCAGTTCCAGCAGCAGCCAGTGCACCACCAGCGATGCGGTGCTGGGCGAACCGTAGAGGGTGATCTGCATGGGCGCTGCCTGTCGGGGGAAAACGCCGAGTATGCGCTGCGGCGCCGGCCGATGCGATGCCGCGCCGACCGGGTACAGATGCCACGCGACATTGCAGGGGACTGTCGCTGTCGGCGCCCGATGCCGCCGCCTAGCATGTGCCGCCTCGCCCGTTCTTCTCCACGGTACAGCACCATGCCGGACGCCTCCGCCCTGCTCGCCTTCGCTCTGGTCGCACTGGTGATGGTGCTCACACCGGGCCCGAACATGGTCTACCTGATTTCGCGCTCGGTCAGCCAGGGGCGGGTGGCGGGCTGGATCTCGCTGAGTGGCATCGCGGTGGGATTCATGACCTACCTGGCCTGCGCCACGCTGGGTCTGACCGCGCTGCTGATGGCCGTGCCGTATGCCTACGACGCACTCCGCATTGCCGGTGCGCTGTATCTGCTGTACCTGGCCTGGCAGGCGCTGCGCCCCGGTGGCCGTTCGCCGTTCCAGGTGCGTGCGCTGTCACCTGACCGCCCACCGCGCCTGTTCGCGATGGGGCTGCTGACCAGCCTGTTGAACCCGAAGATCGCGGTGATGTACCTGTCGCTCCTGCCACAGTTCATCCAGCCCGGCGGACACGGCAGCGTTGCACTGCAATCGATGGCGCTGGGGTCGCTGCAGATCGCCATCAGCCTGGGGGTCAACGCGCTGATCGTGGGCGTGGCCGGCGGCATGGCCGCCTTTCTGGCCGACCGGCCGCGCTGGCAGGCGCTGCAGCGCGCGGTGATGGGCACAGTACTCGGCGGCCTTGCCCTGCGCATGCTGTTCGACGCGCGACGATGAGCGCCGCCCCCGCCGCAATGTTCAGGGCGTGGCGACCAGTGCCTCCAACTGCGCGGCAACGTGGTCGAAGGGTTCAATGCTCCGCTGCGCCCGGCACATCACGATGGCCCCTTCAACGCTGGCGATGATCAGGGTGGCCAGCCGCGCCGCAGTGGCCGCCGCGTGGCCCTGCACCTGCAACGCGGCGGCCAGCCGGCGCTGCCAGTCGCCGAACGCGGCGGCGGCGGCATCCAGCGCCTCCACGGCGATGTCGTCGATCGGCTCCTCCACCGCCACACCCATCACCGGGCAGCCGCGGCGGAACTCGGTGGCGATCAGGCTCTGCCGCCACGCCGCCAGATAGGCACGCAGCCCGGCAAGCGCCCCGTCCTGCAGGTGCCGCTCCAGACGCGCACCGACGTGCGCACCGGCGAGCTCGATCGCCTCCACCACCACCTGCTGCTTGCCGCCCGGGAAGTGATGGTAGGTGGAGCCCAGCGGCGCCTCGGCGCGCTTGGTCATCTCACGGATGCTGGTGGCATTGAGGCCATGCCGGGCCAGCATCTCCACGGCGGCCACGACCACGCGCCCACGCGGATTGGTGTGTCGATTGCGCATGCGGTGACCCTTGCCATGACAGTCGTCATAGCCTACCGTAATTGACTATTACACTCGTCATATTCGGAGCCTCCATGCGCCGTACCCCCGCTCTGCCCCGCCCTTCCGGCGTTCCGGCATGAATCTCTGGTTCCGTCTGCTGTGGCTGCTGCTGAGCTCCCTGTGGCGTCCGCGGCTGTCGGCCCCGGACGGGATCTCGCGGATCCGCTCGCGGGTGTGGCTCAACGACCTGGATGTCAACGGCCACATGAACAACGGCCGCTACTGGACGCTGTTCGACCTTGGCCGCATCGACCTGATCCTGCGCAATGGCATCGGACGGGCCGCCCTGCGCAACCGATGGGCGCCGATCGTCGGTGCCGGGGCGGTACGCTTCCGACGGGAGTTGAAGCTGTTCCAGTCCTTCACTCTGGAAACCCGCGTCCTCGGCTGGCAGGACGCGCGGATGGTGATGCAGCAGCGTGTACTGATCGGCAACGATGAGGTGGTCGCCACCCGCGCCCTGCTGCTGGCCGGGTTCTACGATCGTCGGGCACGCCGTTTCGTCAGCGCCGAGGACCTGCTCGGCGCGGTCGGGGTGTGCGATGCGGTTTCACCGCCCTTGAACGACCCCGCCCAGGCCTTGCTGGACCTGGACGCCTCAATGAAGGGCGACGGCGCGCTGTAACGGGGTGCCGGCCGGTGGCCGGCACCCCGCTGGATCAGGCAACGACCACCGGAATGCTGCCGATGCGGGCCTGCCATTCGCGCGGCCCGGTGATGTGCACCGACTCGCCGGTGGCGTCGACGGCCACGGTGACCGGCATGTCCTGCACGGTGAACTCGTAGATCGCCTCCATGCCCAGGTCCGCAAAGCCGACCACCTTGGCCGCCTTGATCGCCTTGGACACCAGGTACGCCGACCCGCCGACCGCCATCAGATAGGCGGACTTGTTGTCGCGGATCGCCTCGATTGCCGCCGGGCCGCGTTCGGCCTTGCCGACCATGCCCAGCAGGCCGGTCTGCTCCAGCACCTGGCGGGTGAACTTGTCCATGCGGGTGGCGGTCGTCGGGCCGGCCGGGCCCACCACTTCGTCGCGCACCGGATCGACCGGACCCACGTAGTAGATGAAGCGGCCCTTGAGGTCGACCGGCAGCGGCTCGCCCTTGTCCAGCATCTCCACCATGCGCTTGTGCGCGGCATCGCGCCCGGTGAGCAGCTTGCCGTTGAGCAGCAGGGTCTGGCCCGGGGTCCAGCTGGCCACGTCTTCCGGGGTGATCGTATCCAGGTCGACGCGGGTGCCCTTGGAGGCGTCGTACGTGATCTGCGGCCAGTCTTCCAGCGACGGCGGGTCCAGCATCACCGGGCCGCTGCCGTCCAGGGTGAAGTGTGCATGGCGGGTCGCCGCACAGTTCGGGATCATCGCCACCGGCAGATTGGCGGCGTGGGTCGGGAAGTCCTTGACCTTGATGTCCAGCACCGTGGTCAGGCCTCCCAGGCCCTGCGCGCCGATACCCAGCGCATTGACCTTGTCGAACAGTTCCAGGCGCAGTTCTTCGGCCCGGTTGGAGGCGCCGCGCGCCTTGAGGTCGTTGATGTCGATCGGCTCCATCAGCGATTCCTTGGCCAGCAGCATCGCCTTCTCGGCGGTGCCGCCGATGCCGATGCCGAGCATGCCCGGCGGGCACCAGCCAGCCCCCATCGTCGGCACGGTCTTGAGCACCCAGTCCACGATCGAATCGGACGGGTTGAGCATGGCGAACTTGGACTTGGCTTCCGAGCCGCCCCCCTTGGCCGCGACGATCACCTCGACGGTGTCGCCCGGCACGACCTTGACGTTGACCACGCCCGGGGTGTTGTCCCTGGTGTTGACGCGCTTGCCGGCCGGATCGGCCAGGACCGAGGCGCGCAGCTTGTTGTCCGGGTGGTTGTAGGCCCGGCGCACGCCTTCATTGGCCATGTCTTCCACGCCCATCGTGGCGTCGTCCCAGCGCACGTTCATGCCGATTTCCAGGAACACGGTGACGATGCCGGTGTCCTGGCAGATCGGCCGATGGCCTTCGGCGCACATGCGCGAGTTGATCAGGATCTGGGCCATCGCCTCCTTGGCGGCCGGCGACTCTTCGCGCTCGTAGGCTGCGGCCAGGCTCTTGATGTAGTCGACCGGGTGGTAGTACGAGATGTACTGCAGCGCGTCGGCGATGGACTGGATGAGGTCTTCCTGCTTGATCGATGTCACGACTTGCTCGCTTGCTGGAGGCTGGCGGGGGGTTAGCCCTCCATTTTACCCCCAGCGGTCCACCGATGCTGCCCCCGCGTGCCGACCGGAGCCACGGGTGAGAATGACTCGCAACGCTGCGATTTGAGGCACAGTGACAACCCCCAACCTCCTGTCACGGCAGCGCCCGCTGCGGCGTCCTCCCTGCATGCACACCCCCGATACCTTCCAGACCCATCGCCCGCGCCTGTTTGCCCTCGCCTACCGACTGCTGGGCAGCCGCAGCGACGCCGAGGACGTGGTCCAGGACGCCTGGCTGCGCTGGCAGGGGGCCGACACCACTGCCATCCGGGACCCGGAAGCCTGGCTGGTCACCGCCACCACCCGGCTGGGGCTGGACCGCCTGCGGGCCGCGCGCAACGCGCGCATCGACTATGTCGGCCCGTGGCTGCCCGAACCGCTGGAGATCGCCCTCGACCCGGATCCGATGCACGACCCGGCGCAGCGCCATGCCCACGCCGACGATGTCTCGGTGGCCTTCCTGGCGCTGCTGGAGCAGCTCAGACCCGACGAGCGCGCCGCCTTCCTGCTCAAGGACGTGTTCGACTACGACTACCCCGAGATCGCCCCGCTGCTCGACCACACCCCGGCCAACTGCCGCCAGCTGGTGCATCGCGCGCGGCAGCGCCTGCAGACCGGGCGGCCGCGCTTCGCGGTCAGCGCCGCGCAGCACCGCACGCTGCTGGAGCGCTTCATGCAGGCCACGGAACAGGGGGACCAGGCCGCGATCCTGTCGCTGCTGCACGCCAATGCGGAGATGGTGTCCGACGGCGGCGGACGGGTGACCGCCGCGATCCGCCCGCTGCTGGGCGCCGAGCGCATCGCCCAGCTGTTCTGGGCCATCGCCCGCCGCAACGGCTCGCACCCCGGGCGCATCGGCTGGGTCAACGGCGAGCCGGCGATCCTGCGGTTCGACGACGGGCATCTGCATTCGGTCACCACCGTCACCGTGGACGACGGGCGCATCGTGCGGGTGCTGAGCGTGTTGAATCCGGACAAGCTCGGCGCGGTTGTCACAGCGCGCCACGCTGCCGCGTCCTCCTGATGAAGACGGCCATCGGGGCCGTCACGGAGTCCACGATGTCCGCTTCTCCCCGCGTTCCCTACACCCGCCTGGCCGCCGACGCGTTCAAGGGCCTGCTCGCCACCAGCAAGGCCGTGCATGACAGCCCGGTCGATCCCACGCTGATGGAACTGGTGTTCCTGCGCGTGTCACAGATCAACGGCTGCGGCTACTGCATGGACATGCACGGCACCGCGCTGCGCAAGGGCGGCATCGAGCCGCGCAAACTGGACACCCTGCCGGCGTGGCATGAAAGCCGCTTCTTCGACGCGCGCGAACGCGCCGCGCTGGGCTGGGCCGAAGCGCTGACCCGCCTGCCCGACGGTGCACCCTCCGACGCGGCGTTCGAGGCACTGACGCCGCATTTCGACGAGAAGGGCATCAGCGACCTGAGCATGGGCATCGCGGTGATCAACGCCTGGAACCGCCTCGGCGCCGGACTGCTGCCGCCGCTGCCGTAAGAGATCCCGGCAGTGCCGGCCGCTGGCCGGCACTGCACGGTGCACGCCTTGCATCGCGATATCCGCAGGGTGAGGCGGGATTGCACCGCATTCATCGTTCCGCCACGGCGCAGGCGCGCACAATAGCGCCCATGCCCGCCTCCCCCGCTGCCGGCACTCCCGGCCAGAAGAACCCGAGCCTGCGCGAACGCTTCCAGGCGATGCGCAACCTGCCCCCCTTCCTGCGCCAGGTCTGGCAGACCAGTCCCGCACTGGCCAGCGCCAGCCTGGGCCTGCGCCTGATCCGCGCCTTGCTGCCGGTGTCGATGCTGTACGTGGGCAAGCTGATCATCGATGCGGCCCTGCACCTGAGCCAGCACGAAGCCGGGTTCCCGCCGTTCGGCGAGGCGCCGTCCAGCGGCCTGCTCAACCCGCTGCTCGGCCTGCTGGCGTTGGAGTTCGGCCTGGCGATCGTGTCCGATCTGCTTGGCCGCCTGGTCAACTACGCCGACACACTGCTCTCGGAACTGTTCACCAACGTCACCAGCGTCCGGCTGATGGAACACGCTGCCGAGCTGGACCTGGAAGACTTCGAGGACCCCGACCTGCAGGACAAGCTTGATCGCGCGCGCCGCCAGACGATGGGCCGGATGAACCTGATGAGCCAGCTGTTCGGCCAGGTGCAGGACAGCATCACCGTGGCCAGCCTCGCGGTAGGCCTGCTGGTGTATGCGCCGTGGCTGATCCTGCTGCTGGCCGTGGCGCTGGTGCCGGCGTTCATCGGCGAATCGCACTTCAACGCGGCCGGCTACAGCCTCAACTTCCAGTGGACGCCCGAGCGCCGCCAGCTGGAGTACCTGCGCCAGATCGGGGCCAGCGTGGAAACGGCCAAGGAGGTGAAAATCTTCAACCTCCACCGCTTCCTGATCGACCGCTACAAGACCCTGGCCGACAGGTTCTTCCGCGCCAACCGCGCGCTGGCGCGGCGGCGCGCGTTCTGGGGCACCCTGCTGGCCGCGCTGGGTACGCTCGGTTACTACGCCGCCTACGCCTACATCGCCTGGCGCACCGTGCGCGGCGATTTCTCCATCGGCGACCTGACCTTCCTGGCCGGCAGCTTCCTGCGCCTGCGCCAGCTGCTGGAGGGCCTGCTGATCGGCTTCTCGCAGGTAGCCGGGCAGGCGCTGTACCTGGACGACCTGTTCTCCTTCTTCCAGATCCAGCCGGAGATCCACTCGCGCGCCGATGCCATCGCCATCCCGCAGCCGATCACCCAGGGCTTTGTGTTCGAGAACGTCGGCTTCCGCTACCCCGATGCCGGGCAATGGGCCGTACGCCATCTCGACTTCGAGCTGCGCGCCGGCGAAGTGCTGGCCCTGGTCGGCGAGAACGGCGCCGGCAAGACCACCCTGGTCAAGCTGCTGGCGCGCCTGTACGACCCGGACGAAGGCCGCATCCTGCTGGACGGGCGCGACCTGCGCGACTACGACCTGGACGACCTGCGCGCCAACATGGGCGTGATTTTCCAGGACTTCGTGCGCTACAACCTCAGCGCCGGCGAGAACATCGGCGTCGGCCTGGTCGAGGCGATGGGCGATCAGGCGCGGATCCGCGATGCGGCCCGTCGCGGCATGGCCGACGAGGTCATTGCCGGCCTGCCCGGCGGCTATGACCAGCTGATCGGGCGCCGCTTCAAACTGGGCATGGACCTGTCCGGCGGCCAGTGGCAGAAGATCGCCATCGCCCGCGCCTACATGCGCGACGCGCAGGTGATGATCCTCGACGAACCGACCGCCGCGCTTGACGCGCGCAGCGAGTTCGAGGTCTTCCAGCGCTTCAAGGAGCTGTCCGACAACCGTACCGCCGTGCTGATCTCGCACCGCTTTTCGTCGGTACGCATGGCCGACCGCATCCTGGTGCTGGCCGGCGGCCGCATCGAGGCCAGCGGCACCCATGCCCAGCTGATGGCTGAAGGCGGCCGCTACGCCGAGTTGTTCGAGCTGCAGGCTGCCGGGTATCGTTGAGGCCCCTTCCGCATGCGTTTCCGGCCAGTCAATGAGAATTTATCTCATTTGAGATAAACTGGGCGGGACAACACAGATCAGACCCCACCCCCATGTCTTCCGCTTTCGGCGCCGAAACGGTGCTTGAGGTCCGTCACTGGACCGACGCCTACTTCAGCTTCACCACGACCCGCGACAGCGGTTTCCGCTTCGAGAACGGCCAGTTCGTGATGATCGGCCTGGAAACCGACACGCGCCCGCTGCTGCGCGCGTATTCGATCGCCAGCGCCAACTGGGAAGAGAACCTGGAGTTCTTCAGCATCAAGGTGCAGGACGGGCCGCTGACCTCGCGCCTGCAGCACATCAAACCAGGCGACAAGGTCCTGGTCGGCAAGAAGCCCACCGGCACCCTGCTGATCAGCGACCTGCACCCGGGCAAGCACCTGTACCTGCTGGGCACCGGCACCGGCCTGGCACCCTGGCTGTCGGTGATCAAGGACCCGGAAACCTACGAGCGCTTCGACAAGGTGATCCTCACCCACGGCGTGCGTTTCGAAAAGGACCTGGCCTACCGCGACCTGTTCGAGAAGGAACTGCGCGAGCACGAATTCCTCGGCGAGATGATCGGCGAGAAACTGCTGTACTACCCGGCCGTCACCCGTGAGCCGTTCCCGAACCAGGGCCGCCTGACCTCGTTGATGGAAAGCGGCGAGATGCAGAAGACCCTCGGCCTGCCGCCGCTGGACCCGGAAAACGATCGCGCCATGATCTGCGGCAGCCCGCAGATGCTGGCCGACCTGCGCAGCGTCCTCGATGCCCGCGGCTTCCAGACGTCCCCGCGCATCGGTACGCCCGGCCACTACGTGTTCGAACGCGCCTTCGTGGAAAAATAAGCGCGCCCGCGCAAGGAAGCATTGCCGATGATCACGATGATCCGCCCCGCCCTCGCGTGCCTGCTGCTCGCGATCAGCCTGGGCGCCAGCGCCGCCACCGCCGAGCCGCCCAAGGCCGGCGACCTGCCGCCCCAGCTGCTCGGCAAGGACCGCCAGGGCGAACCTGTCGACCTGGCCGCCCATCGCGGCAAGGTCGTCATCGTGACCTTCTGGGCGTCCTGGTGCGGCCCGTGCCGCAAGGAACTGCCGGTGCTCGGCCAGTTGCAGGACATCGTCGGCACCGACGCCCTGCAGGTGTTTGCGGTCAACGTCAAAGAACCGCGCGCGGACTTCCTGGCCATCGCCCGCGGTCGCAAGTCGCCGCCGCTGACCTGGATCCACGACAGCCGCGGCCTGGTCTCCGACCAGTACGGCATCGAAGCCCTGCCGCACATGTTCGTCCTCGACCATGACGGCCGCGTGGCCCACGTCCACCGGGGCTACTCTGAACAGGCCCTGCCGAAGATCCTCGAGGAAATCACCGCCCTGCTGCCCGACGAGGTCCGCAACCGCCGGGCTGGCGGCTGACTGCTCAGCCCAGCGCCGCCTCGATATCCCCGCGCAGCGACGCCGGCGTATCCGTCGGCGCGTACCGCGCCAGCACCTGTCCATCGCGTCCGACGAGGAACTTGCTGAAGTTCCATTTGATCCCGCGCGTTCCCAGCACCCCGGACTTCTCTGCCTTCAGCCACTGCCACAGCGGATGCGCCGCCGGCCCGTTGACCGCGACCTTGTCCGACAACGGAAAATCGACCGCATAGGTCAGCGAACAGAACTGGGCGATCTCGGCCGCATTGCCCGGCTCCTGGTGCCCGAACTGGTCGCAGGGAAACCCGATCACCACCAGCCCGCGCGACCCGAACTCGCGCCACAGCGCCTCCAGGCCCTCGTACTGCGGTGTAAACCCGCACTTGCTCGCCACGTTCACCAGCAGCAGCACCTTGCCCCGATACTGCTCCAGCGCCTGGGGCTGGCCCGAGAGATCCACGAACGAAAAATCAAAGGCGGTGGTCATGGACGGCGGCTCCTGCGGAAACCGGCATCTTAGCGCCGTGCGGGTTGGCGCGGCCCGACCCGGCCCGCGCCCGGCGGCAACCTCACCGCCGCCGCCGCCGCACGCCCGCATGCCATGTCTTTCGACACAAGCCCGGGCCCCTCACATCGCGGTAATCTCGGGCACTTGTCTGACCGGAGAATCCCCCCTTGACCACCCGTCTTGCCCTTGCCGTCGCCGTCACCCTCGGCCTGGCCCTGCCCGCCTACTCCGCCGTCGCCGCCACCCCGGCCGCGAACACCGCCCAGCAGGCCAATCCGTTCTTCGCCGACAGCCCGCTGCCGCTGCACTACCCGCAGTTCGACAAGATCAAGGACAGCGACTTCGCCCCCGCCTTCGACGCCGGCATGGCCCAGCAGCTGAAGGAAGTGGAGGCCATCGCCAACAACAAGGCCAAGCCGACCTTCGACAACACCCTCATCGCCCTCGAAAAGAGCGGTGACATCCTGGATCGCGCCACCACCGTCTTCTTCAGTCTGGTCGGTGCCGACACCAATGACGTGCGCAAGAAGCTGCAGGCCGACTATTCCGCCCGCTTCGCCGCCCACAGCGATGCCATCGCCCTGAACGGCAAACTGTTCGCGCGCATCCAGACCCTGTACGACACCCGCAGCCAGCTTGGCCTCGACGCCGAAGGCGTGCGCCTTGTCGAAAAATACTATGACAACTACGTCCGCGCCGGTGCCAAGCTCAACGACGCCGACAAGACCAAGCTCAAGGCCATGAACGCCGAGCTGGCCAAGCTCGGCACCACGTTCAGCCAGAACGTGCAGAACGAAGTGAATGCCTCCGCCGTCATCGTCGACGACGTCAAGCAGCTGGACGGCCTCTCGGCCGAGCAGATCGCTGCCGCCGCCGAAGCCGCCAAGGCCCGCAAGCTGGACGGCAAGTATGTCATCGCCCTGCTCAACACCACCGGCCAGCCGCCGCTGACCAACCTGCGCAACCGCGACCTGCGCCAGAAGATCTACGAAGCGTCCATCACCCGCGGCAGCCGCGGTGGCCAGTTCGACAACACCGCGCTGGTCTCGCGCATCATGCAGCTGCGCGCCGACAAGGCCAAGCTGATGGGCTTTGACAACTTCGCCGCCTACAACCTCACCAACCAGACCGCCAAGACCCCCGAAGCCGTCAACGCCATGCTCGGCCAGCTCGCCCCGGCCGCCGTCGCCAACGCCAGGCGCGAAGCCGCCGACCTGCAGGCCATGATCGACAAGGAACAGAAGGCCGCCGGCAAGCCGACCTTCGCCCTGGAAGCATGGGACTGGGCGTTCTACAGCGAGAAGGTGCGCCAGGCCAAGTACAACTTCGACGAATCCCAGCTCAAGCCCTACTTCGAAATGAAGAGCGTGCTCGAGGACGGCGTCTTCCACGCCGCCAACCTCGAGTATGGCCTCACCTTCAAGCAGCGTACCGACCTGCCCGTCTACCACGACGACGTCACCGTCTACGACGTGTTCGATGCCGACGGCAGCCAGCTGGCGATCTTCATCTTCGACCCGTACGCCCGCGCCTCCAAGCGTGGCGGCGCCTGGATGAACTCCTACGTCTCCCAGTCCGCCCTGACCGGCTTCAAGCCGGTGGTCGCCAACCACCTCAACATTCCAAAGCCGCCGGCGGGCCAGCCGACCCTGCTGACCTGGGATGAGGTGAGCACCACCTTCCACGAGTTCGGCCACGCCCTGCATGGCATGTTCTCCAACGTGAAGTATCCCTACTTCTCCGGCACCGCCGTGCCGCGCGACTTCGTCGAGTTCCCCTCGCAGGTCAACGAGATGTGGGCCGACAACCCGGTCATCCTGAAGAACTACGCCAAGCACTACCAGAACGGCAGCGCCATGCCCCAGGAACTGCTCGACAAGGTGATCGCCGCTGCCAAGTTCAACCAGGGCTTCGCCACCACCGAGTACCTCGGTGCGGCCATGCTCGACCAGCGCTGGCACCAGATCGGCCCGGACCAGGTCCCGGCCGCCAAGGACGTGATGGCGTTCGAGCGCGCTGCGCTGGAGAAGGACGGCATCTACTATGCGCCGGTTCCCCCGCGCTACAAGACCCCGTACTTCAGCCACATCATGGGCGGCTACTCGGCCGGCTACTACGCCTACATCTGGTCCGAAGTGCTCGACGCCAACACCCAGAAGTGGTTCCGCGAGAACGGTGGCCTGAGCCGCAAGAACGGCGACCATTTCCGCGAAACCCTGCTTTCCAAGGGTGGCAGCGTCGATGCGATGGAACTGTTCCGCAACTTCGCCGGGCACGAACCGCAGATCGAGCCGCTGCTCGAAAAGCGTGGCCTGACCGAGGGTGGCGGCAAGAAGTAAGGCCGGTCACAACAACGGCACGTAAATGAAAACCGCCCGGGACACCGGGCGGTTTTTTTTCAGGCGGGGCTAGCGCGGCGCCACATACCCCCCCGGCACGCCGCTGGGCGACAGCACCAGCTGCCACAGCTGCGCGTGGCGGCAGCGGAAACTGGCCATGGAACCGGCCAGATAGAAGCGCCACATGCGCTTGAAGCGTTCGTCGTAACGCTGCCCGTCCAGTCGCGGCCATGCCGCTTCGACGTTGGCGCGCCAGGCCTGCAGCGTGCGATCGTAGTCCGGGCCGAAGCTGTGCCAGTCCTCCAGCACGAACAGGCCCTCGCAGGCCGCCGTGATCTGCGCCGCCGACGGCAGCATCGAATTGGGAAAGATGTAGCGCGCGATCCAGGGGTCAGTGCGGTGACGCGACAGATTGCCACCGATGCTGTGCAGCAGGAACAGGCCATCGGGCTGCAGGCAGCGCCGGACCATCTCGAAGTAGCCGCGGTAGTTCTTGTCACCCACGTGCTCGAACATGCCCACCGACAGGATCGCGTCGAACGTCTCCTCGACGTCGTGGTAATCCTGCAGCCGGATCTCGATCGGCAGGCCCGCGCACAGCTCGCGGGCATACTCGGCCTGCTCCCGGGAAATGGTGATGCCCACGCCGGAGACACCGTAGCGTTCGGCGGCGAACTTCAGCGCCTCGCCCCAGCCGCAGCCGATATCCAGCACACGTTGGCCCGGACGCAGCCGGAGCTTGCGGCAGATCAGGTCAAGTTTGGCTTCCTGCGCGGCATCGAGGTCCTGTGCCTGCGCCCAGTAGCCGCAGCTGTACACCAGACGCCGGCCCAGCATCGCCTCGTAAAGATCGTTGCCGAGATCGTAATGGCGCCGCCCGACGTCGAAGCTGCCGGAGCCCGCCTGCAGGTTGAACAGCCGCGCCTTCAGCGCATCGGCCACCTCGCGCCAGCCGTGCACCCGTTCGTCCAGGTGCGCCTGCATCAGGCGCACCAGCAGCCCGTCCAGGCTGCCGGCATCCCACTGCCCGTCCATGTAGCTCTCGCCCAGCCCCAGCGACCCATGCGCCATCACCCGCGTATAGAAATGCGGATCGTGCACCTGGATGTCGTGTGGCTGGTCGCCGTCCACCTGGACGCCGGCCTCGTGCAGCAACTCCTGTACGCGTCGTTGCAGGCCAACGTCCATGCCGCCCCCGTCAGCCGCGCGCGAACAGGCCCGCGTAGGCGGCGCCGACATACGGCAGCAGCACGCTGGCAGGCACGTCCACCGACTGGGTGCCGTCCGAATACGGACCGACCTGGTACGGCGGGAACACGAACCGCACCGCAGTGATCTTGCCGTCGGTGCCGGTAATGGGCTGGAACTGGCTGAAATTCTCCACGCTCGCATCCGTGCCGTCGGCGATCATCCGGCTGGCGTTGCGCAGCGACTCCTGCATCTGCGCCGGTTCCAGGTCGTCCCCGCTCAGGCGCGTTGCAACGCGCTCGCGCAGCTGGTCGGCCACATACACGCTGACCGCCTTCCAGCCCTTGGCATCGGCCACCAGCTGGTCGGCCGTCAGCATCTGCTGCTGCTCGGGCAACCACACAAAACGCGCCACCAGCGGCTCGCCGTGGGCGCCACCGGTGTAGCGGCTGCCATCGGCGCCAACCACCACCAGCTGCGGGGTTTCCAGCAGTTTCTCAAAGCTCAGCGACAGCTCGTAGGGCATGGTCGGCGTGTCGTTGCCCAACCCGTCAACGGCCTGCTGCAGTTCGCCACGGGCGCTGTCGGCATAGGCCTTCAACGCCTTGGCCAGCCCGGGATAGCGGGCCAGATCCGGCGGGTAGCTGATACCCACGACCGCCTGCGGGGAGGTCTCGATGACATCGCGAAGCTCCACCGGCGCGTCGGCCGGCACGATGCCGGTGGCGGGCGCGGCCGGGGCGGTGTCGGCCACCGGTGCGGCCGGCGGTGGTGTATCGGTATCGCGTTGACACCCTGCCGCCAACATCACGGCCAGGGCCACGCCGCTGGCGCGCAGCGCGCGGCGGTTTACTGCGTTGTCCATCCTTACATCCCCTTGTTGTAACCCACCATCATGAGCGGTGTTGCCTGAAGCATGACCGGCTGCTCAACCCGCCAGCAGGTCGTCGTATTCCGCGTGCCGTTGCATGAAGGCTTCGGCATAGGCGCATGCAGGCACCACTTTGAGTTTCTGTTCGCGCGCATAGCGCAGCGCCACCCGGGTCAGCTCACCGGCGATGCCGCGGCCGCCGATCGCCTCGGGCACTTCGGTGTGCGTGATCACCATCCGCTTGCGCCGGTTGCGGGTCTGAATCTGGTAATCCAGCAACGCCAGATGACCCCGCACCCTCGCCTGGAAGCGATGCCGGACCTCATCGTGCTCCACCTCGTAGGCCAAGCCGGGCGGGGTGACCGAAGCCATGAGCGGTGTCTCCTGCGGCGACTGACGCGATAGTGCGCAGCCGGCCGCCATGATCGCGTGAAGCCTGAACAGGGACAACCACCGACGCGCTGCGTCACATCCTGCCGCGCGCACGGAGGTCAGCGCCTGGCCACGGTGGACTGCGTTTGCGTGGGATGCCGCTCAAGCCTGCCCGGTTCAAGCCGATATAGGGAACGGACAGGGCGTAAAAGCTGGCATGGCTTTTGCGAGACCTGCCTGCCCGACCGCGTTTTATGGAGGCCCTCATGGACAACGCACCGCAGCCCCCCGCTCTTCCCGTGGACGCCGACAGCTCGCTGCTGGAAGGCCTGTTCGAGCTGGCCGTCAACGGCCAGACCCAGGGCTGGGAATTCGACCAGATCGACAACGAGGTCTATGCGCGCCTGCTGAGCACCTACGGCGCGGACAGTCAACAGGCCGCCTGAGCGGCCTTCCGGTTTTCGCGCGTCTCGACCAACGGCCGTGACCTGCCGCGGGGTGCCGGTGATCCCGGTCCCGACAGGTACCGACCGTTGGCCGGCACCCGCCCTCCCCGCCCCGCCGATCAGCCCAGCGGGCGGAACGAGGGGTTGCCCAGCTCGCGCAGGAAGTGGTTGAAGATGCTCGGCTGCATCATCAGCATGAACAGCACGCCGAATGCGGCACCGGCCAGGTGCGCGCTGTGGTTGATGCGGTCGCCGCCGCGGCGGTCCATCCAGATGCTGTAACCCACATAGAACACGGCGTAGATGATCGCCGGCGCCGGAATGAACAGCACGAAGATCACGCTCCACGGGCTGAGCAGGATGAAGGCGAACAGCACCGCCGACACCGCGCCCGATGCGCCCAGACTGAGGTAGTTCGGGTTCTTCTGGTTCTTCAGGTAGCTGGGCAGGATCGACACCACCAGCGCGCCAAGATAGAACGCCGGGTAGGTCAGGTAGCTGCCGGTGAGCTGCACCATCACCCCTTCAATCTGCCCGCCGAAGAAGAACAGCGTGATCATGTTGAAGGCCAGGTGGCCAAGATCGGCGTGGATGAACCCGTAGGTCACCAGCCGGTCGTACTGGCGGCGGCGGTCCACCGCCGGCGGCCAGAGAATCAGGCGGTCGGCCAGGGCGCGGTTCTTGAACGCCATCCACGACACGATGACGGTGATGGCGATCAACAGCAGGTTGACGGGGGTCATGGCGGGGCTCAGGCGATCCGGTAGTTGTCGACCATACGATAGCGTCGTGCATACCAACCGAAGGCCAACGCCGCCAGGAACGCGAAGCCGGCGAAGAAGAACATCAGGAAGGCCGCCTCGCTCAAGCCGGTACTGGCGATCTGGTGGGTCACCGTATCGTTGCGCACCGCCGCGTTGGACAGCAGCACCCACAGGTTGCCGATGGTGGTGGTCAGGTTCCAGAAGCTCATCACCACGCCCTTCATCGCCTGCGGCGCCTGGCTGTAGGCAAACTCCAGGCCGGTTGCCGAGACCAGCACCTCACCGAAGGTCAGCAGCGCGTACGGCAGCATCTGCCAGAAGATGGACATGACGTTGCCGCCGTCCATCATCACCTGGATGCCACCGACCACAATCCAGGCCAGGCCGCTGAAGGCGATACCGGCGGTCATGCGGCGCAGCGCGGTCGGCTCGAAGCCGAAGCGGCGCAGCATCGGGTACAGCACCAGGTTGTTGAACGGAATCAGGATCATCACCAGCAGCGGGTTCAGGGCCTGCATCTGCGAGGCGGTGAACCACGACGGCATGGCCATCTGCTGGCCCTGCAGCACCCAGGTGGACGCCTTCTGGTCGAACAGCGAGAAGAACGGCGTGGTCAGCGCGAAGATCACCAGCACGCGCAGCACCGAGCGTACGCCTTCCACGGCTTCGGCCGGATGCACCGCCCGGGCCCGGTCGAGCTGGATCCAGGTTCCGCCCCCCACGCCGGCCAGCACCAGCACCAGCGCGATGCACAGGCAGATCACGATGCCCAGGCTGCCCACCAGCCCCATCGACGCCACCGCCAGCACGGCACCGAGGATGGCCAGGGTACGGCCCGGACGGCCCTTGCCCGGCACCTGCGCCGACAGCGCGGTCCGCACCACGTTGCCGAACGAATGCGGGTCTTTCGGCGGCAGCGGCACCAGTACGTAGCGCTTGCGGCCCATCCAGAACACGAAGGTGGCCACGAACATCAGAATGCCCGGGATGCCGAACGCCCACTGCGGGCCGAGGTTCTTCAGCGCCAGCGGAATCAGCAGCGAGGCGAACAGCGAGCCGAAGTTGATGATCCAGTAAAACGCGTCGAAGACCAGCTTGGCCAGGTGCTTGTTGCTCTGGTCGAACTGGTCGCCCATGAACGAGGCCACCAGCGGCTTGATGCCGCCGGCGCCCAGCGCGATCAGGCCCAGACCGACGAAGAAGCCCTCGCGGCTGTTCTCGAACACCGCCAGGCAGGCGTGGCCGGCGCAGTAGATCAGGCTGAACCACAGGATGGTGTGGTACTTGCCGAAGAATCTGTCGGCCAGCCAACCGCCCAGCAGCGGGAAGAAGTACACGCCGATCATGAAGCTGTGCATGATGTCCTTGGCCTCGCCGGCCCGGCCATCGGCCGTGATCTCCTGCAGCAGCAGCGAGGTGATCAGGAACTGCACCAGGATGTTGCGCATCCCGTAGAAGCTGAAGCGTTCGCAGGCCTCATTGCCGATGATGTAGGGAATCTGGCGCGGCATCTTTCCCTTGCCAGCGCTGGCGGCTGCGATCGTGCTCATCCTATGGGGCTGTCCTGCGAATACGAAAGGGCGCGAGCTTACCGGAAGCCCCACACCTGCGCACGCTGCGGCCCTACATGACAGCGGCCGGCGAACATGGCAGGCCAATGGCGACAGACGCTGCCGGAAGTCACGAGGCGTCGACGGACAAAGCGTAAACTTATCGTTATGCGCATGACGTCGACTGCTGTGTTGGGACGCTGGCCAGGATGGGT
This sequence comes from Stenotrophomonas nematodicola, assembly GCF_009467805.1. Lineage (GTDB taxonomy): Bacteria > Pseudomonadota > Gammaproteobacteria > Xanthomonadales > Xanthomonadaceae > Stenotrophomonas > Stenotrophomonas nematodicola. The sequence continues at coordinate 70,957 of NZ_WIAY01000007.1, read as the reverse complement.
CCTGTTGCTGGCGCTTGTCGTGTCCGCTCCTGCGGCCAGCGCGCGCCAGGCCGAGGGCACCCGCCCGCACCTTCTCAAGATCGCCACCCTGGAACTGCCGGTCGCCGACGACGGCCAGTGGCAGCAGCGCCGCGACCAGGTGCTGCAGTTGCTGGAATCCCTGCAGCCGGATGTGATCGCGGTGCAACGGGTGCTGCAGAGCCAGGGCCGCAACCCGGCCTGCTGGCTGGCCACGCGCCTGCGCTACAGCTGCGACTTCGTCACCGCCGACCCGCCCAGCCAGGGCCTGCGCCACGGCAGCGCCATGCTTACCCGGCTGCCGGTCACCGAAGACGGCGTTACCCTGCTGCACCCGCCCGGCCAGTTCAGCGCGGCCGGCATGATGCGGGTCAAGGTGCAGGAGGAACTGGTCAACATCTACATTGCCCGGCTGCGTCCGGACCCGGACGAGCCGGACGTGCGCCGCCATCAGACCAGCGACCTGATGACCTGGATCGGCGCCACCTCCGATGGGCTGCCCTCGCTGATTGCCGGCGATTTTTCCGCCGAGGCCGGCGAGCTGGTCCGCAGCACGCCCGGCTTCCAGCCGGCGCGGAAGAACCCGGGCGAGCGTGTCGATCCGCCATCAATGGCCGGCGCGGCACGCGGCCACGGCCTGGACGTGCTGTTCCAGGTCAAGCACTTCGATGGCCTGCGCCAGGAAAACGTCAAGCTGCCGGCTGCCGAGGGCGAGACCGGCGCGCTGCGCCTGGGCGTGATGGCCACCCTGCGCCTGCAGGGCGAAACGCTGTAGCGCCTCCCGCTGAAACGACAACGGCCAGGCATTGCTGCCTGGCCGTTGCGTCATCCAATGCCCTGTGATCAGGCGATGGCATCCTGGTAACGACGCTCGACTTCGTTCCAGTCGACGACGTTGAAGAACGCGCCGATGTATTCCGGGCGACGGTTCTGATACTTCAGGTAGTACGCGTGCTCCCACACATCCAGCGCCAGGATCGGCGTGTTGCCGTCCATCAGCGGGCTGTCCTGGTTGGCGCTGCTTTCAACCACGACCTTCTTGTCCGGGGTCACGCTCAGCCACGCCCAGCCGCTGCCGAAACGGGTCAGCGCAGCCTTGGTGAAAGCATCCTTGAACTTGTCGAAACCGCCCAGCTGGGACTCGATCGCCTTGGCGACGTCACCGACCGGCGCACCGCCGCCGTTCGGCGACATCACGGTCCAGAACAGCGAGTGGTTGGCGTGGCCGCCGCCGTTGTTTCGCACCGGGCCCTGCAGGTTTTCCGGCAGCGACTTGGTCTTCTTCACCAGCTCTTCGACCGGCAGGTCGGCGAACTCGGTGCCTTCCAGCGCCGCATTGACGTTGTTGATATAGGTCTGGTGGTGCTTGGTGTGGTGGATCTCCATCGTGGCCGCGTCGATATGCGGCTCGAGCGCGTCGTAGGCGTAGGACAGCTTGGGCAGGGTGTAGGCCATGTGGTTCTCCTGGTAGCTCACTCACCCGGCGAAGACCGGGCGTTGCGGTGTCGATGATGGGGATGGTCTCCGAGCATACCAAGGGGCATGTAAAGGATTCTTCGTCGCGCGCGGTGTGCCGCGTGATTGTTATGCAGCGGTGACGGCGCATCCCGCAGGCAGTGCGCAGCGTCATCGGAGATGCAGGCCGATGGCGGTAGAGTACGCGTCACCTTTCCTGCCTTCCGCCCCTCATGCGCAAGCCCTTGCTGCTCCTGCTCGCCATTGTGCTGCTGATCGGCGGACTGGCCGCCATCAAGCTGGCCCAGCGTCCGCCACCGCCGCAGTTCGCCCCGTCGCTGACCCAGCCGGAGGCCGCGCCGGTACCGGCCGCCGCATCGACGCGACCCCGCGATGCGTTGCCGCCGTTCCTGCCACCCGAGGCGCGACGCACGCTCGCCCTGATCCAGCAGGGTGGCCCCTACCCGCACCGCCAGGACGGCAGTGTGTTCGGCAACCGCGAACAGCGCCTGCCGCAGCGCCCGCGCGGGTATTACCGCGAATACACCGTCGACACCCCGGGTGCCGGCAACCGGGGCGCGCGCCGCATCGTTACCGGCGGCAACCCGCCGACCGCGTGGTTCTATACCGACGACCACTATGAAACCTTCCGCAGTTTCGACGTACCACCGGCCGGGAGCTGGCAATGACACATGATGGATTCGAGCTGGGCCTGCACGACATCAACAATGCCGGCGTCTACGCCATCGGCAACGAAGACGTCGCCCCCCTCTCGGCCGCGATGCGCGATGCCGGCCTGCGCATCTGCCGGATCGACCTGGCCGGCTGCAGCGACAAGCGCACGCTGCTGATGCGGCTGGCCGCGCAGCTGGACTTCCCATCCGGCTTCGGCGGCAACTGGGATGCGCTCGCCGACAGCCTGCGTGATCTGCAGTGGCTGCCGGCCAACGGGTATGCGCTGTTCTTCAACGATGCCGACGACCTGCGCGCTGGCGCGTCGGCCGACTTCGACACGCTGCTGGACATTCTGGACGAGGCAAGCGCGCACTGGAGCGGGCAGAACGTGCCGTTCTGGGCCTTCGTGGCGCTGCAGGATGCCGTGGTGGAGCCGTAAGACAACTCCGTTGGGGCCGTTGGCCTCAACGGCTGCCGTTGTCTTCCTGCAGTTCCTTCTTGAACGGGATGTCCGGCGGCGGTCGCGCCACCGCCGGCTGGTCGTTCATGTTCGGATTGGTCAGGCCACAGCCGCCACCGAACTGCAGCATCGACACCACGCAGGAGATCTTGGTGCTGGTACCGGGAATCGGAATCTCCACCGCCTTGATGCCCTTGCGAACCCACTCGGCGAGCAGTGACTCGTTGGGCGCCCAGTACTTGTCGAACGAGGTCGGGGTGTAATCGTACGGCGGACGCTTCAGCCAGGTGCCCGACTGCGCGATGCGCTCGCGGCTCCAGCCATCTTTGTCACCGCCGGGCGCCCCCCGCTCATGGTCGCCCTTGCCGTCGTCGCCGGGCACGCGCACGCTGCCATCGGCATTGAACAGGCCGGTACCGGCCTGGTTGGCCTGCTGGGCGCCACGCCGCGCGCCATCGCGCGCCTGGGCGTCTGCACCCCAGTCATCGCCCCGCTGCGGCGTGGCCCAGCTGCCGGGCTGCGGCGCCAGCTGCGTACCCGCGCGCGAACTGGCCGGGGCCGACGCGGCCGGGCCATCGCGGACCGGCGCGGACGTGGTCGACGGGGACGACGTGGTCGCGGCACTGGTGCTGGTGCCGGCGGCAGCCACGGTCGGCGCGCTTGGCGCCGGCCGGGGGGCGGCATTGGGAATGCTGCGCTCCCGCACCTCGATTTCCGCTGCAGCGCCCCGCACGTTGACCTCGCGCTGAGGCACCGGGGCCATCGCCACCGGGGCGGTGGGCGCCGGCTGCACCTCGCGCTCGCGCACCTGCAGTTCGCGTTGCGGCACCGTGGCCTCCACCCGCGACTGCGGCATCTGCATCGGCACCGGGCGCTCGCTCATCAGCGTCACCTCGCGCTCGCGCACACTGACCTCCGGAGTGCGGTCACGCGGCGGCGTGGCAAGCGCCGGCAACGGGACGGCCGAACGCGCCACCGGCGTTTCCACCACCGCCACGGTGCGTTCGCGTACGGTTACGTCCTGCGGTTCGCGCGGCACCACGCGGACTTCGGTGCGCGGCACGCTCGGCGGCGGCACCACAAAATCGGTAGTGGCCTCCTGCACGACGGTGGCCTGCAGGGGTTGTTCGTTGGCCGGCGTCGCCTCGGCCGGGGGCGCCGGCTCGGCGGCCGCCGGTGGCGGCGCGGCGGCTGATGCACTGGCGTCGGTCGGCTCGGCCGCCGGGGACGGCGACAGCGTGGCGGCCTGCGCCGACGCCCCCGCTGCGGTGGCATCGATCTGCGTGGCCGGCGCATTGGCCGCCACGGCTTCGGCACTGGACGCGCCACCGCCATCCTCGGCCGGCGTGCCCTTGCCGACGAAGGCGACCTGGATACGGTTGCCTTCGCCACCCTCCTCCGGATCGACCGGGGTGCGCACCAGTGCCACCCACAGCAGCAGTACCGCAAACAGAACGTGCAGCAGCGCACTGATCAGCGCCGAGGTCCAGCGCATCCAGCGCTGGTCGCGGGGGGCCGGCTCCCAGGTCTGCCAGAACAGGCGGCGCACCGCCTGCACAAAGCCCAGCGCGGGCAGGCGACCGGTCGGCACAGGCGCGGGCCGCTGCAGCATCTCCGTCACGACGCCCGTGGCCCGTGGCGGGCGCGGCAGCGGCGTCAGCGCACGCAGCCACAGGCCCCAGCCATACGGCAGGCCCGTGGTTTTCTCCAGGATGCGTTCATCCGGCTGGCGTGCCAGCAACCAGTCGAGAATCTCGTCGGCTCGGCGCAAGGGCACGCAGTGCGGTCAGGCGGCCGTGCCGCGTGGAATGTACGGCGCGTCGCCACTCTCGTGGTCGGTCGCGTCGCGCACCGCGGTAATGCCGGGCACACGTCCCATCAGGGTCTTCTCGATCCCCTGCTTGAGCGTGACATCGGCCATCCCGCAGCCCTGGCAGCCGCCACCGAAGCGCAGCAGCACCACGCCATCGGAGGAGACTTCCTGCACGGCCACCTTGCCGCCGTGCGAGGCCAGCTGCGGGTTGACTTCGTTCTCCACCACCCAGCGCACGCGCTCGACCAGCGAGGCGGCATCGGTGGGCGCCTCGCCCTTGATCTTGGGCGCCTTGATGGTCAGCTGCTGGCTGCCGGCGGCGTTGGCGACGATGTCGATGTCGGCGCCGTCGAGCCAGGCCACACTGGCGGCATCGACGTACAGGGTGAACCCGTCGCAGTCCACCGCCCACTCGTCACCGAGCAGTTGGGTGGGTTCGGCGAATTCCAGCCGCGCGTCGGCGCGCGGCGTGCCGGCATCGACCGCGCTCAGGCGGACGCCCATGCCGGGCACGGCCTCACGCTCGATCAGCTTGCGGAAGTAGGACTGGGCAGTGTCGGATATCTGGATCATCAGGCTATTCTAGCCAATCGCTCGTTACGCGCTCATTCGGTTTATACACTGAACGGCGCATTGTTCAGACATCTAGATGTGGAGGATTGCATGGCCGACCTGATTCCCCTGGCGCAGGCCCATTGCGTGCCGCGCAAAGGCAGCGACCACAAGCTGGGCGCAGCCCGCGTGGCCGAGCTGCTGGCCCAGGTGCCCGGCTGGGAGCTGGCCGAACAGGGCCAGGCCCTGACCCGGACCTTCCGCTTCGATAATTACCACGGCACGATGGCGTTCGTGAATGCCCTGGCGTGGGTGGCCCACCGCGAGGACCACCACCCCGACCTGGGCGTGCATTACGACCGCGCCGTGGTGCGCTTCTCCACCCATGATGTGGGCGGACTGAGCGAAAACGACTTCATCTGCGCAGCGAAGGCTTCGGCCCTCACGGAGTGACCCCATGAAACTGTCATCCATTCTGTTGTCCAGCGTCGCCGTGGCCGCCCTGGCCGGCTGCAACAAGCCCGCCGAACCGGCCGCACCGGTTGCGCCGCCCACCGAGGTCGCGGCAGTGAAGACCCCGCCGCCGGAGTACCCGATCGAACTGGCCTGCCAGGGCATCGGCGGCACCAGCACCTTCAGGGTGGTGATTGGTGCCGACGGCGCCCCCGGCGAGGTGGCGCTGGTCACCGGCAGCGGCAACACCCAGCTCGACGAGCAGGCGAAGAAGGCGGTCCAGGCCTGGCAGTTCAAGGCCGCCACCCGTGCCGGCCAGCCGGTGTCCACCACGATCCAGGTGCCGATCAGCTTCAACCCACCGCAGCCCAAACCCGACCAGTGCTTCGCGATCGAAGAGCGGCTGCGTCAGGGCGGTTGACCGCCCCGTTCCTGCCCCCGGAAGCCAGCGCACGCCAGCTCCATCCCCCTGATCACGCACCGCCTGCCCCGCACGCCCTTTCCCCGGCGTGACGACTACAGGGGCGACGGCGCGTTGTTACCCGTGTAAAGGATGCGGTAGCGCATGCTGGATATTTCGAGCGACAACGTATGGATCGCCCTGCTGGTGACCCTGGCTGCCGGCCTGGCCACCGGCCTCGGCAGCCTGATGGTGCTGTTCTCGCAACGCCCCAATCCCCGTCTGCTGGCATTCGGGCTGGCCTTCGCCGGCGGGGCGATGGTGTTCGTGTCGCTGACCGAGATCCTCAACAAGGCCATCGATTCCTTCACCCTGGCCTACGACGCGCGGACCGGCTTCGCCTACGGCACGATGGCCTTCCTGGCCGGCGTGCTGCTGATCGTGCTGATCGACCATCTGATCCCGAACCCGCACGAAAGCCTGGACAAGCAGGACCCGCTGTTCCGCGACAACAACAAGGCCTATATCAAGCGGGTCGGCCTGCTGACCGCGATCGCGATCACTGCGCACAACTTCCCTGAAGGCCTGGCCACCTTTTTTGCCACTCTGGAAAGCCCGTCGGTGGGCATGCCGCTGGCCTTCGCCATCGCCATCCACAACATCCCCGAAGGCATCGCGATCGCCGTCCCGGTGTACTTCGCCACGCAGAACAAGGTCTACGCCTTCGGTGCCAGCCTGCTGTCCGGCCTGGCCGAACCGGTGGGGGCCGCGATTGGCTATTTCGCCCTGTCCGGCGTCCTCAACCACGCCACCTTCGGCTGGGTATTCGGCCTGATCTCCGGGGTGATGGTGTTCCTGGCGCTGGACGAACTGCTGCCGGCCGCCAAGCGCTACGCGAAGGGTCACGAAACGGTCTATGGCCTGGTGGCCGGCATGGGCAGCCTGGCCATCAGCCTGGTTCTCTTCAAATGGTAATGCCGTCCCGCAGCGCGTCATGCCGGCCGCTGGCCGGCTCCACGCGCTGCCGCATTCCGCGCGCACCCGGCCGCCCCTGACCGGGACGGCAACCACGCCCCATCAACGCAACCGGTTCAGCACCTCGGTCAACTCGTCGGCCAGCGGGGCGTTGAGCAGGTACGGGGTCTTGCCGTTGTCCAGCGCAAATTCCAGCGAGGCGGCGTGCAGGAACAGGCGCTTCAGCCCGATCTGCTCACGAAGCCGCTTGTTGACGTCCGGATCGCCGTACTTGTCGTCACCGGCCACCGGGTGGCCCAGGTGCTGGGCATGCACGCGGATCTGGTGGGTGCGCCCGGTTTCGATGCGCACCTCACAGTACGAATGGCCGCCCTTGCGCTCCAGCACCTTGAAGTGGCTGATGGATTCCTTGCCGATCGGATTGACCTGCACATGCCGCTCGCCGCCCTGGCGCAGCCCCACGTGCAGCGGCGCGTCCACCGTCATCGTGCCATCCGGCATGCGCCCCACCAGCAGGGTCAGGTAGCGCTTGCGGATGCCCGCACCGTGGTCCTCCCGCAGCAGCGCCTGCAGTTCGCTCAGCGCCGACCGCTTCTTGGCCACGATCAGCAGCCCCGACGTGTCCCGGTCCAGCCGGTGCACCAGCTCCAGCGTCCTGCCCGGGCGCAGGGCGCGCAGGGTCTCGATCGCGCCGAAGCTGATCCCGCTGCCGCCGTGGCTGGCCACGCCCGACGGCTTGTTCAGCGCCAGCAGCCGCTCGTCCTCATAGACGATGGCGTCTTCCAGGCGCTTCATGAAAGCAGCGGGCGGGCCCGCCTTGTCTCCTTCCTCGGTGAGACGGACGGGCGGCACCCGCACCTCGTCGCCGGCCTCGAGCTTCCGCTCGGCCTTGGCGCGGCCGCCATTGACCCGGACCTGGCCGCTGCGCACCAGCTTGTAGATCAGGCTGCGCGGTGCACCCTTGAGCTGGCCGAGCAGGAAGTTGTCCAGGCGCTGCCCGGCGCGGTCGGCCGGGACAGAGATCATACGTACGCTGGTCATGGCTTCAGCGGCTTTGGGGGTGGGCTCGGTAACGGTCATTGGCCTTTTATTCTGTTACACTCGGCGGGCGAGATAAGGGATTGATTTCGTTGGAAGTTGCTCTGGGCCAGAAGCCCGACTTCCCGCGATTCCGGCACAGTGCGCAGCCACCGCCCCCGGGGCGGCCATGTTAGCGGCTCACCGGCGGTCCCGGCCATCGCCGGATGCCTGACACGCATCTGCGCTGAACATGTCCCTGTGGCGCTCCAGCCTGGCTGAAAGCTGCCTCCGGCCCAGAAACACCCAAACCAAAACAAATGAAGCGCTCCCGCGGCCTGCCGTGGTGTCGTAGCGCTGGAAACCCAAGCCGCCCTCCCCGCGCATGCGCGATGGGCGTCGAAGCGTGACCAGAAGCGAAACCCCATGGCGTTCCGCGCGGTAGCAGCGCGCGAGGAACGCAAGTATGAAGCGAATGCTGATCAATGCCACGCAGGCCGAAGAGCTGCGGGTAGCCATCGTGGATGGCCAGACGCTGTACGACATCGACATCGAACAGCCGTCCAAGGAACAGAAGAAGTCGAACATCTACAAGGGCCGTATCACGCGCCTTGAACCGTCGCTGGAAGCGGCCTTCGTCGAGTACGGCGCGGACCGTCACGGCTTCCTGCCGCTGAAGGAAATCTCCCGCGATTACTTCCAGGCGGGCGTGGACCACAACAAGGCCGGCATCCGCGAACTGCTGCGTGAAGGCCAGGAAGTGGTTGTCCAGGTGGACAAGGAAGAGCGTGGCAACAAGGGCGCCGCCCTGACCACGTTCATCTCCCTGGCCGGCCGCTACATGGTGCTGATGCCCAACTCGCCGAGCGCCGGTGGCGTCTCGCGCCGGATCGAAGGCGAAGACCGCGCCGCCCTGAAGGACGCGCTGGACAAGCTGAACATCCCCGACGACATGGGCGTGATCATCCGCACCGCCGGCGTCGGCCGCGATGCCGAAGAACTGCAGTGGGATCTGGATTACCTGCTCCAGGTCTGGAAGGCCATCGCCGAAGCGGCGCTGACCAAGCCGGCCCCGTTCCTGATCTACCAGGAGTCGCGCCTGATCGTGCGCGCCCTGCGCGACTACCTGCGCGCCGATGTCGGCGAGATCCTGGTGGACACCGAGGAGCTCTACGAGACCGCCCGCGAGTTCATGCAGCAGGTGATGCCGCAGACCCTGCGCAAGCTCAAGCATTACAAGGACGACATCCCGCTGTTCAACCGCTTCCAGATCGAATCGCAGATCGAAGGCGCGTATGAACGCAACGTGCGTCTGCCGTCGGGTGGCTCGATCGTGGTTGACCAGACCGAGGCCCTGACCGCCATCGACGTCAACTCCTCGCGCGCCACCAAGGGTAGCGACATCGAGGACACCGCGTTCCAGACCAACCTGGAAGCCGCCGAGGAAGTGGCCCGCCAGCTGCGCCTGCGCGACCTGGGTGGCCTGGTGGTCATCGACTTCATCGACATGGCCTCCAACAAGCACCAGCGCGAAGTCGAGAACCGCCTGCAGAACGCGCTCAAGTACGACCGTGCGCGCGTGCAGCTGGGCCGCATCTCGCGCTTCGGCCTGATGGAAATGAGCCGCCAGCGCCTGCGTCCGAGCCTGGGTGAATCCAGCCAGATCGTCTGCCCGCGCTGCGACGGCCACGGCCGCATGCGCAGCGTCGAATCGCTGTCGCTGTCGATCATCCGCGTTGCCGAAGAGCATGCGATGAAGGAGAACACCGGGCAGGTGCTGGTCCAGGCCCCGGTCGAGATCGCCAACTACCTGCTCAACGAGAAGCGCAGCGCGCTGCGTGAGATCGAACAGCGCCATGACGCGCCGATCGTGATCGTCGCTGACGAGCAGCTGCACACGCCGCACTACGAAGTGACCCGACTGCGCGAGAACGAGCTGGGCGAGGAAAGCGGCAAGCCGAGCTACCAGCGCGGCACCCCGCGCAAGCTGCCAGTGCATGCCCTGACCAAGGCGCAGCTCAACATCCCGGTCGCCCCCGTGGTGACCCAGGTCAAGCACAGCCAGCCGGCCCCGGTGCGCGAAGCGCCCGAACCGGTCGTCGCGCCGGCACCGGTCGCCCCGGCACCGGTCGCCGCCCCGGCGGCCACCGGCGTGGTCGGTTGGCTCAAGCGCATCTTCGGTGGCGAACCGGCTCCGGCCGCCGCCCCGCAGCCGGGCAACCGCCCGGCCCAGGAGGGCAACCGCGCCAACCGCACCAAGGACCGCAACGGCAAGGACCGCAACGGCCGTCGCGATGAGCGTGGCGAGCGCGGCGGCACTGGCGCCGCGAACGGCCAGGCCCAGGGGCGTGGCAAGGACCGTCGCGAGGACCGCGGCGAGCGCGGTGAGCGCGGCCCGAAGAACGAGCGCCGTGACGAGCGTCGCCAGGACGTGGCCCCGGCCGCCGGTGCTGCCGCGCAGGTCCCGGCTCCGGGCCAGGGCAAGCCGCGCGGTGAGCAGCAGCCCAAGCAGCCGCGCAACGAGCAGCAGCCCAAGCTGAAGCAGCCCAAGCAGCCGCAGCAGCCCAAGCCGCAGCAGGGCGAGGAGAAGGCAGCCCGTCAGCCGCAGACCGACGCACCGAAGCCGGGCAACACCGCCGCGCCGGTCGCCGATGCCGCCGTGGTGGCCGCCGCAGCCGTGACCGTGGCCGACGCCACCGTCGTGACCTCGCCGGTGCAGGACGCTGCGGCGCTGGCCGCCGCATCGGCGGCAACCGAGCAGGCACTGACTGCCGGCGATGCCGCAGAGCAGAACGATGCCGCCGGCAATGGCGATGATGCCAATGGCGAAGGCGGCTCGCGCCGTCGTCGCGGCCGTCGCGGTGGCCGTCGCCGCCGTCGTGGCAATGGCGAGCAGGCCGCAGGCAACGATGGCCTGAACGATGACGGCGGTCTGGACGACGACGGCGACGAGCAGGACGGCGAGCAGGACGGTACCGACGCCGCCCAGGCCGAGCGTCCGGTTGCCGCCAACGGCCAGCCGCAGCCGGAGTTCGACTTCGACGATGAAGCTGGCTCGGCGCCGAACGCTGCGGCACCGGTCCAGGCCCCGCGCCCGGCACCGGCCGCCGCTGCTGCACCTGCGCCCGTGCAGGCCCCGGTCGCTGCCGTCGCCGCTGCCGCGCCGGTTGCCGCGATCAGCAGCCCGGTGGTGACCGCCGGCCACACCGAAGCCGCTCCGGCCGAGGAAGCCGCGGCACCGTCCTACACGGATCGCGTGCCGTTCGTGGAATCGCCGACGCCGGCCCCGGCCGTGGTCGCCGCCTCCGCACCGGTTGAACCGGTCCGTGCCGACGCCCCGGTGGCCGACGCACCTGTCGCGCCGACGCCGGCCGCTGCTCCGGATCCGGTGGCGAACGCGCCGGTGGTTGAAGCGCCCGTCGTGACCCCGGTGGTTGCCGAGGCACCGGCCGTTGTCGCACCGGCCGCCGCGACCGTCGTCGAGGCACCGGTGGTCGTGGACACCCCGGTCGAAGCCGCACCGGCCGCGCCGAGGGTGGACGCCGCGCCGGTCGTGGCCCGCAGCGAGACCGCCGAGACCGTCCGTCCGGTGCAGACCAGCATGCTGGATGCCGTGGATCCGGTGCCGGCGGCCGTCGAGAAGGTCGACGCCACGCCGGTAACCCGCGTTGAACCGGCGCCGGTCGCACCGGTGGTGCAGAACGGCCAGTTGTTCGACTCCGCCACCAGCGATGTCCCGGCCAGCACCGACGCGGCCGCACAGGCAGCGCAGGCCGAGGCCCGCGACGACATCCCCACCGATGCCGCGCAGACCGATGCCGCCCCCCAGCAGGACCCGGAAAAGACCGACAAGGCCTGATCCCGATCCAGCGGCATGTGCAACAACAGACAGCGGCCTTCGGGCCGCTGTCTGCGTTTGGGGTCACCGCCGGCTGTGGCATGCTCGGGCTCATGCGCCGATCCGTTCCCCTGCCCGTCTGCGCGCTGCTGTTGGCCTTGTCCGCCTGCCAGCCCGCACCGTCACCGCTCAGCGATGCCGCCATTGCCGTACGCGATGCTCCGCCCGAGCACCACTTCCGCGGCGCGCTTGGCGGCACACCGGTGGAGCTGCTCGTCCAGGACTGCAAGGTGTTCAAGGTCGTGCGCGGCACCGGCCAGACGCTGTCGCTGGCCGAGGTGCTGGCACCGGCGCCCTACCCGTTCTTCACCGCGTGCCAGCGTCAGTCGCTGCGCCAGGAAGACGATGCGGTGGTCGCCGTGCTGGGGCGCATGGCCCTGGGCGCCGGCGGCTGCTGCGCGACCGGCGGGACCTGGCGGACCCGCAATGGCCAGGCCTGGGAAAAGACCAGCGAACAGGCCGTCCCCTGAGCGCCTGCCACGCGGCCGTCGATCAGGGAGCGGTGGCCGCCGGAGCCGCCGCGCGCGGCGCGAACTGCAGGCGCGTCCACACGCCGTAGTGGTCCGATGCCCAGCGGCCTTCCGCATAGGGCTGATCGAACAGCAGCCGGGCTTCGCGCGCGATCAGCCGATCCTGCTGGAAGAAGATGTGGTCGATCCGCGAGGGCGCCTGGTAGTAGTGCCGGTTGAGCGTGCTGACCGCCGCGAGATCATTGACGTGCACGCTGCCGTAGCTGTCGCCGTAGTGGTTGCGCAGCGCGCTCAGATCGCCCGCATCGACCAGCGCGTTGAAATCCCCGGCGATCACCACCGGCGCGTCGTCGGACGTGGCGGCGATGAAGGCCAGCAGATCGGCCACCTGTTCGCCACGGATGCGGCTGCCGCTGTCATCGGAGCGCTCGTTGAGATGGGTGGCGTACACGTTCACCGGCTGGCCATCGACCGCGATCCGCAGGTGCGCCACCGTGCGGTAGTCGGTAAGCGGGGCGAGCAGATGGTCGTTGCGCGCCAGCACCGGGCGCGCGGTCAACAGTGCGTTGCCGTAGCGTTTGGAGGCACCTGGCGGGTCGGTGGAGACGAACTGGTAGTCGTACCCCAGTCTGCGTGCCAGCCACTGCGCCTGGTTGCGCACCTTCGGCTTCTGGATCACTTCCTGCAGCGCGATCGCATCCGGACGCAGTGCCTTGAGCTCGCGCAGGATCACCTCACGGCGCGCCGGCCAGTCCTCGCGGTCATGGTGCAGGTTGAACGTCACCATTGTCATGCCCGACGACGGCGCTTGTGCAGGCTCCGCTGCGGCGGCCGCTTCAGCCAGTGCCAGCAACGCCAGCAGACACACAGCGAGGCAACGGCTGCCGCGGCGTCCCCATCGGTTCAACAGGTGCGTCATTACGGTGCCTTGCGTTCTGCCCGGCGTACCGCCGCCGGAATGTCGATCTGGACGGTGGCCGGCAGCTGCATCACCCGCAGTTCCTTGCCTTCCCACTGGGCCGGTTCGCCGTTGATGGTGGTCCCGCCGGGTTCACCGCTGTACGGCCACGGCAGCACCACGCCACCGGGCGGGGCCACCAGGCCGGCCGTCACGGTGAGGGTCAGCTGCTTCTCGCTGCGGCTCAGTGCGTAGTTCAACTGGCCGTTGGGCGTGCGCAACCCCTGTACGGCGATGCCCTTGCCTTCCAGCCAGCGCACCGGCACGCCGGCCGCCAGCACCAGGCTGTCGTCGAGATCGCGGTTGTAGGCGAACATGTCCAGCGCCGAGCGGACGAAGTCCGAGGCAACCCAGGCATGCGGCAGGTCGCCGACAAAGAACGGTTTGCGCGGGGTGTGCGACACCACTTCGGCCCACTGGTTCCAGGCCTGCGGGGCGCGATCATTGAAGAAGAACCCGGTGGCCTGCCAGGCGCGGTCGCGCCAGCCCAGGCGTACGAACGCGGCGACATTGCGCCACTCGTACGGGGTGTAGTCCTTCCATTCCCGCTTGCCGTCGCGCCGTTCCACGAACTGGGTCCAGTAGCGCTCGAACGTGTTGTCCAGGTACGGCTGCGGCAGACGCCCCTGCTCACCGCCCGGTGCCAGCGCGATGGTGGTGGAGGTGGCGTCGAAGTCACCCAGTTCGGCCGAGCCAGGCAGGTAGTCGATCTTGTGCAGCGCGACCGCGGCCTGCAGCGAGGCCTGCAGATCGTCACGGAACTGATCGCGCGATTCGCTCATCTGCAGCGCTTCGGCCTTGCCCAGCGCCGTGGCGATGATCGCCGCATCCTTGTAGCCGCGCAGCGCCCAGAAGTTGTCCCAGTACGAATGCATCGGCTTGGCCGAATAGCCTTCGTGGCTGATCGAGGCCGGCATCATCCCGTAGAACGCCGGATTGCGTGCCCGGTTCTCTTCGGTGCGCTCGCTCAGGCGCAGCTGTTCCATGTAGTTGAACGCGCCCTGCACGTGCGGCCACATCTGCTCCAGGAAGGCGGTGTCGCCGGTGTAGCGCCAGTACTCGGCGATGTTGAAGATCAGCTCACCGTGGCTGTCGTTCTCCGGCACCGGGTCGCTGCCGCGCGCATCCACGCAGCACGGCACCTTGCCGTTGTCGAACTGGTACGGCGCATACCAGATCACGTAATCGCGCACCGCGTCATTGCGGCCCATGCGCAGCAGACCCTCGGAAATCATCGCGCCGTCGCGGATCCAGCTGCGCGAGTACGAACGCGTGCCCGGCTGCAGGCTCGGGCCGATGCGCGAGATCAGCATGTGCGCCAGCGCGGTACGCAGCGTATCCACCAGCGGCTTGCCGGCGTCGGGTACCTGCAGCTTCACCTGGTCCAGCCGGGTGCGCCACATCGAGGCCACCTGCTGCTGGGCCTTGGCGGCGTCGAACCCCTTGGGCATGGCCCAGGTACCGGTCTGCGGGAGGACCAAGGCCACCTCGCGGGTTTCGCCGGGTGCCAGCTTAAAGCGGTACAGCAGCGCGCCGGAGGCCAGCCCGGTGCTGTCCTTGACCTCGCGGGTCTCCGGAAGTTTGCCGCTGGCCAGGTGCATCACCTCCAGCTTGCTGTCGAAGGCGGTGGCGAAGGCCGCATCGGCCGGCTGCACGGCATGGATGCGCGGGGTACCGTTGACGTCGACATGGGTCGGGTCCACCGCGAGTGCGTCGATCCGGCTGAAGCCGCCCACGGTGTTGAGGAACTGGGTCGGCGGATTGACCTGCCACGGCCGCACGGCCAGTGCCAACGTGTACTCGTGGGCCACCTTGTCCGGGTTGCGCAGGGTGTAGCGGCCGATCAACTGCGCGTTGTCCGGCCGCCCCTGCACGAAGCCGGTCACCTGCAGCGCGGCCTTGTCGTGGGCCCAGTCCACGCTGGCGATCGGCAGATAGCCGTCCTGCAGCGATTGCCGGCTCTTCACGTCCGCCCAGGTGAGCAGCTTGTTGTCCACCAGCACGAACGGTTCAACGCTGAAGCTGGACTTCGCCACCTCCAGCGCGCCATCTTCGCCGATCAGCGCCTGTTCGCGGCCGCCGTCCAGCCCCAGCAGGGTCCAATAGGGCTGCTCGCCGCTGAAGCCGCGCGGCACCGAGCCACGCGGCAGGTCCGAACCGACCGACTGGATGAAGTCATTGGGGGTGTCGGCGAAATCCAGCGGCTTCAACCCGATGTCGCGGATGCCGTAGCGCCAGTTCGGGCCGCCCTTGAGGTCGAAGCGCAGGTAACGCGCTTCGGTTTCCGGCAGCGCCAGCCAGTCGCGGCCGCCGCCACCGGCGGTGACCTCGCGCAGTGTCTTCCAGCTGCGTCCGTCCTGCGAGGAGCGCACGGTGTAGCGCGTGGCCTCCAGCCCCGGCAACCACTGGATCACCGCGCCACCGAACTCGCGGACCTTGTGCAGGTCCAGGCTGATGGTCTGTTCGGCGACCCCGCCACTGATCCAGACCGTGTCCGGCTTGCCATCGACGATGCGGTTCTGCAGCGCGGTGGCGGTGTCGGCAATCACCGACGGCGTCAACGCACTGGTGTCTTCCGGTGGCAGGGCCTGCAGGGTGAGGCGGTCGAAGCACACCGTGCCCTTGCCGCCGACCTTGCTGTAGAGGGTGAACTCCACGGCGGCGCTGCGGGTCAGCGTCTTCTCGGTACCCGGCCCCCAGGCCTTGTCGATGTGGCGCTTGCGGTACTGCACGCCGGTCCACGCCTTGGGAAAGAAAAAACCGGGGCGGTTGACCCACCACACGTTGTCCCCGCTGGCATCGATCAGCTTGAACTGCAGGTCGTTGGACGGCGAATCGCCGCGCAGCTGGAAACCGACCTGATAGTTGCCCGGCCACTCCACGGTCAGCTCGCGGCGGATGCCGACATACCCGGAGACGTCATGGAAGTCGTAGTCCAGGCACAGCGCGCGCCCGCCCCCGAGGCCGGCGACGCTGCGCAGCGAGCCGCTGACCTGGTCGGACAGCACCAGCTTCCACGGCGACATGTCGTCGAAGCCGTCCAGCACCCGGGGTGCAGCCGGCGTCGCCGGCGGTGCGGCCGCGGCCGCCAGTGACCAGACCAGACCCAGACCCACCGCGACGACGACTCGCTTCACCCTTTGACACTCCCCAGCAGCAGACCTTGGATGTAGTAGCGCTGCAGCACCAGGAACAGTGCCAGCACCGGAACCACCGTGACCACCGCACCGGCCATCATCATTTCAACGTCCATGATGTGTTCGCGCGAGAGTGTGGCCAGGGCGACCGGCAGAGTGTAATGCTCCTGGTCGGTCAGCACGATCAACGGCCACATGAAGTCGTTCCACGAGCCCATGAAGGTGAAGATCGAAAGTGTCACGAGCACCGGCTTGAGCATCGGCAGCACGATCTGGAAGAAGATCCGCAGCTCCCCTGCCCCGTCAATGCGCGCCGCTTCCAGCAGTTCGTCCGGGATCGACCGGGCGTACTGACGGACCAGGAAGATGCCGAACACGGTGGCCAGCGCCGGCACGATCACCCCGCCGAAGTTGTTGACCAGGCCCAGCTGCTTCATCAGCAGGAACAGCGGCAGCATCGCCACCTGCGCCGGGATGACCAGCGCTGCCAGCAGCAGCTGGAAGATGCGCTCGCGGCCGACGAAGCGCAGCTTGGCGAAGGCATAGCCGGCCATTGTATTGAGCAGCAGCGAGCCCAACGTGATCGCCAGCGACACCAGCAGGCTGTTGACGAAGTTGTTGCCCATGCCGGTCCGCGCGAACAGCTCGTGGTAGTTCGCGGTGGTCACCGAGGACGGCAGCAGCGGCGGCGGGAAGTGCGCCGCCTCGCCGGTCGGCATGAACGACACCGACAGCATCCACAGCAGCGGCGCCAGGCTGACCAGCGCCAGCACGGTCAGGCCACCGTTGACCCACCATGCATGCCAGCGCGATTGACCGATTTCACGACTCATACCAACTGCCTCTTGCGGCCGAAACGCAGCATCAACGTGGTCACCGCCAAGATGATCAGGAACAGCAGGAACGCCACCGCGGAGGCGCGTCCCAGGTTCCACCACTTGAAGCCCTCTTCAAACATGAAATACAACACGCTCACGGTGCTCTGCAGTGGGTCGCCGCGGGTCATGACGTACGGTTCGGCAAACAGCTGGAAATAGCCGGACACGGTGATCACCCCGACCACCAGTAGCACCGGGCCGAGCATTGGCAGGGTGATGTGCAGGAACTGCTTCCAGCGCGAGGCACCGTCGATGCGCGCGGCTTCGTACAGATCGTGCGGAATCGCCTGCAGGCCGGCCAGGAAGATCACCATGTTGTAGCCGAAGTTCTTCCATACGGCGAACAGCATGATGGTCGGCATCGCCCAGTTGGGATCGCCAAGCCAGTCGATCGGGCTGATCCCCAGGTGCCCCAGGCCATAGTTCACCAGGCCGTAGCTGGTGTGGAACAGGTAGCGCCAGATCACCGCCACCGCCACCAGGGTGGTGACCACCGGGGCAAACAGCGCCGTACGGAACAGCGCCTTGAAACGGGCCGCCGGCGCGTTGAGCAGCATGGCCGCGCCCAGCGATACGCCGATGGACAGCGGCACACCCACGATCACGAAGTAGGTGGTGTTCCACAGCGACTTCCAGAACATCGGGGTCTGCAGCAGATCAATGTAATTGCCCAACCCGACGAACCGCAGGTTGGCGCTGTCCGACAGCGAATACAGGTCGAAGTCGGTGATGCTCAGCGCCAGCGCCGACAACACCGGCAGGCCGAAGAACACGCCGATCACCAGGATGGCCGGGCCGGCGAACATCCAGCCGGCAAGCGAACGCTGCTTCATGGGCGGGCCTCCTGCTTCTGCTCTTCAATCCAGCGTCGTTTGGCGAGGATCTTGTCCACGCGGTTGTCCAGTTCGGTCACGGCCGCATCCTGATTGAGTCCACCACGCACCACCTGCTCGGTGGTGATGCGCATTTCCTGCGCGATCCGCTCCCACTCCAGCACCTTCGGGGTCGGCTTGACCCGCTCGAGCTGGTCGCGGAACGGCTGTGCCAGCGGATCGTTGGCCAGCGAGGGGTATGCCCAGGCGCTGCGACGCGGCGGAAGATCGCCGATGATGGAATGGAAACGCTGCTGGATCTGCGGGCGCGAAAGGAACTCGATCAGCTTCCAGGACGCCTCCTTCTGCTGCGAGGAGCGGAAAATCACCAGGCTGGTGCCGCCGGCGATGCCGGCGCCCGGACCGTCCGGGCCCGGCAGTGCGGCGGTGCCCCACTGGCCTTCCAGCGCCGCCGGCTGCAGCTTCTTGAACTCACGGATGTTCCAGGGGCCCGAGACGTAGAACACATTGAACCCGCGGAAGAACTCGTCCCAGACATTGGAGATCTGGGTTTCGGACATGCGCGGCGCCCAGCCCTGGGCGAACATGTTCTCGTAGAAGGCCAGCGTGCGGCGGAAGCCGGGGCTGCGGAAGTTGCCACGGGTATCGTTGTCGCGCAGCAGCGGGTCCGGCTGCTGCAGGGCCAGCGACAACTGCTGCTCGAATTCGTTGATCGGCATCAGCACGGCGTAGCGGTTGGCGCCCTGCATCGTCTTGATAGCCGCCATCATCGCGTTCCATTCGGCCCACGTCCGCGGCGGATGATCGAAACCGGCCTTGGCCAGCAGGTCCTTGCGGTAGTACAGCAGGCGGGTATCGACATACCACGGCACGCCCACCAGTTCGTCGTGGATGACGTTGGTATCCCAGATGCCCTGGAAATAGTCGGTCGGGTCCACCACCGTGGACTTCGCCACATACGGCTGCAGCGGGGTCAGCGTGTTGAGCTCGGCGAACTCGGGAATCCAGGTGTTGCCGAGCTGGCACACGTCCGGCAACCCATCGGCGGCGAAGGCGGTCAGCAGCTTCTCATGCGCCGCCGTCCACGGAATATTCTGCACATCGACATGGATGCCCGGGTTCTCCGCCTCGAATTCGCGGATCAGGCCGGTCACGACCTCGGCCTCGCGGCCCATCGCCCAGAAACGCACGGTGACGCCTTCCGGCTCTTTCCGGCAGGCACTCAACAACAGGCTGCCGACCAGCAGCAGCAACAGACTCAGACCCAGCGTGGGGCGCGACGACAATGGCACTGCTTACTTCCCTTGAGGCTGGTTGCGGTTGGTGTTGTTCTTCTGTTCCTGCGCCGCGGCCGCGCGCGATTCGGCGATGCCGACCGATCGTGCCGACGCTGCTTTCTCATCCTTCTGCAGCGTCGTCGGCGCCGTCTCGCCTTCCGGGGTCAGCCAGCCGCCACTGAAACCGGCGCGCTCCAGCCCCTTGCGGATATGCGGGTTCTTCTTCATCACGTCCCAGACGAAATCGTTCCGGTAATTGGCGATCATGGTCAGGATCGGCCCCTGGTCGATGCCGATGTAGTCGCTGGCCACCCAGCCACGGTCCGGCACCAGGCGCCCGGTCTTGATCGGGATGTCGTAGTTGAAGCTGGGATTGAACGAGTCCAGGAAGCCGTAGCTGGAATAGATGTAGTCGCCGTAGCGCTTGTGCATCTCTTCGGTGGCCGGGATCACCTCTTCCGGCGCGAACACGATCGAGGCGATCGCCGCCGTCGGCGCGATGGTGCCGTCGTCGAAGTTCTCGCGCAGGCCGGCGCCGCGCGAGGAGTAGTGCCGGAACTGGCGCTGCTCGCCGCGATACTCCTGCGTGGTGTTCTGCGGGCCATCGCTGGCAGTCAGGCCCCACACGTTCTCGCCGTAGTCCTTCCAGTTCATCGGATTGGCGATGGCGTACTCGCGCTGGGCCAGCGCGGCCGACCGGCTGTTGAGGAAGTAGGTGCTGCCCCGCTCGCGCATGTAGGCGTCCTGGATGTCGCGGAAATCCACCCACACGTGCGTGTACTGGTGACCGAACAGCGGGCCGAAGGACAGGTATTCCTGGCCCTGGTAGACGCCCCAGTCGTTGTCGTAGGTGCGCGTCCACACCGTCCATGCGTCAGGACTGACCGGATGGGTCGGCGAACCGAGCGCGAGGATGTAGACCATCATCGCCTCGTTGTAGCCCATCCAGTCGTGGTCGATGAAGCCGCTCTCCGGGAACCAGCCCATCGAGATCAGCGGCGCACGCTGCTGCAGCCAGGGCCAGTCCACGCGCTTGTACAGCGTATCGGCGATCTCGCGGATCTCTTTCTCTCGCGGGTCATCGCCACTGTAGTAGGACTGCGCGAACAGCACGCCCATCATCAGCAGCGCGGTATCCACGCTGGACAGCTCGACCCAGCTGTCGTACCGGCGGCCCTGCTGCATGTCCAGGAAGTGGTAGTAGAAGCCCTTGTAACCGCCCTTGCCGGTGCGCTGCGGCCCCATCGGCAGGTCGCGGAAGAACTTCAGCGTCAGCAGGGTGCGGTCCACCGCCTGGGTGCGGCTGACCCAGCCATTCTCGATGCCGATCGGATAGGCGGTCAGCGCGTACCCCACCGAGGCGATGCTGGCGAATGGGCGCGACGGGAAGCGATCCGGGCTGAGTCCGTTGACTTCGTTGGTGGTGTCCCAGAAAAACTGGAAGGTGCGGCGCTCGATGTCGTCGAACAGCGGCGGCAGTTCGGGCTTCATCGGACGCGGCGGCGCATCGGCCTCCACCAGAATGACCGGAGGCTTGGGCTTGGCCGGTTGTTCCGGCGCCTTCTGGCAGCCGACGATCGCTGCGGACAGCAAAGTCAGCGTCACCACCCGACGTGCATTCATCGACCACCACCTTTTCGCATGTTCGTGCTGGAGAGCATAGCCTCAACCAGATTGAAATCGTTTACAGACCCGACGCAAAAAAAATCCGCGTGTCGAGGGCGGATCCAGTCTGTCCGGGCAACGCGGGCTACCTGCCGCACACGCGCTTGTCCATCGCCGATGGGCAAGCGCCTGTGCAGTCCGCCGGTCGGCCAGAGGCCGGCCGGCGGTGCTGCCCCGGCATCGCCTGCGAAGGCGATGCCGGGTAATGCGATCAGAAGCGGAAGCCGACTTCCGCCTTGACCTGACGCGGCGTACCAATGATTTCGCCGGTCTCGTTGTAGCTGGCCTCCAGCTTGCCGTTGGTCTTGACGTAGTTGTAGGTGGAGAAGTTGTCGAAGTTGAACACGTTGATGATGTCCAGGCGAGCGTACAGCTCGGTATCGCCCGCCATCTTGAACGTCTTCGTCGCCTGCAGATCGACCGAACGGTAGCCGAAGATCTTGCCACCCAGCAGGAACTTGCCATTGGCGTTGGGCACAGCCGCCTGCGGCGTCGGCAGGTTGTAGCCGCTGGCCTGCGGCACCGGGTACCAGTCGTTGACGGCGGTCGGGGTCGCCAGGGTGATCTTGCCACCGAAGGTGATGCCCCAGAAGCCGGCGTACGAACCGGTGACCACCAGGCGGTGGCGCGGCGCGCCGTTCGAGCGGATGGTCGGGTACTCGCTGATCAGGCCGCGGTCGAACGCGTACTTCTCATTGATGTCGCGGTTGTGGCGCGCGGTGGTCCAGGTGTAGGCGACCGAGGTGCCCCAGCCGCTTTCCTTGGTGAACGGCTTCTGCGCCGACAGCAGGACCTGGGTCGCACGGGTCTTGATGCCCTGCTGGCCGATGATCAGGCTGCCGAAGCCCGGCACGTTGCAGCTCCAGGCCTGGCTCAGGCCCGGGTCGGAACCGCCGCACAGGCGCGGGTCATCGAAGAACTGGCCGGTCGGGTAGCGGTTGCCCAGGGTGAAGGCGAAGCCGTCGTAGCTCAGCGTGCGGGCGATCGTGGCGTCGGTCAGCCACTCACCGATCTGGTTGCTCATGCCCAGGCTGAACTGATCCGAGTACGGAGCCTTCAGATTGTTGTTCAGCAGATCCACTTCCAGACCGGCATTGCTGGTGGCACCCACGAGGTTCTGCAGATTGCCGATGCCGTTGAGCAGGGCCGGGTTCCAGTCATAGCAGGCGGCCTGGCCGTTGATGCAGGTGCCGGTGGCCGGGTTGCGGAAGTAGATGGTCGGCTGCGGCAGCGCCAGCTTGGTGGTTTCCAGCTGCAGGTTGTCGAACAGGTCGCGATCGTACGAACGGCCGGCACCACCGTGGATCACGTGCTGCTCGTCGGCGTTGATGTCATACGAGAAGCCCAGGCGCGGCTGCCAGGCATCCTTGAATGCCTTGCGGTTCTTGCCGGTGCTGATGTAGTCGCTGATGTCCAGACCGCCCAGCGCCAGCGAATCGGCGTAGGTCTGGCCGGCGGGGGCGCGCGGATCCTGCGAGTAGATCGCGTCGACCACCTGCTGCGGGGTCACGAAGTCCAGGTAGGACGGGGTCTTCTCGTAGTCCCAGCGCAGGCCGAGGTTGAGCTGCAGGTGGTCATTGACCTGCCAGTCGTCCTGGATGAACAGGCCGATCTGCTTGGACTTCGAACGCACTTCGCCGGACACGCCCGACACGCCGGTTACCGGCTTGACGAACTGCGCCTTGTACGGAATGGAAGACGGGAAGTCCGGATCGCCCAGGCTGTAGGTGAAGGTCGGATTGATCTGCGCGGCATCGGATGCGTACAGGTCGATCTGCTTGTACTTCGCACCCATCTTGATGGTGTGGTCGCCCATCCACTGGATGCCGTCCAGGGTCAGGTTGTCTTCGATCGACCAGCCCTTCTGGCCCTTCACCTGAGAATCCAGCGCCGATGCGCCACCGATCTTCACCACGGTGCGGTCTTCGGTGCCGTCCGGTGCGGTGTAGGTGATGCCGTTGGCCAGGGTCAGCGGGGTCGGGTTGTTGAACGAATCTTCATGGGTGACCATCATTTCGTTGTAGTAACGCTCGCCGCTGTGATTCCAGCGCAGGGCGTAACGACGGTCGGTGTTGACCACTTCACGGCCGGCTTCCGGCGAGGTCTGGCCGCTGAACTGCGACTGGGTTTCATCGCGGTCCTGGAAGGTCAGCTCGATGCGATCGTTGTCGGTCGGCTCGAAGTCGATCTTGGCGAAGATCAGGTCCTGCTGGAACGGCTGGCTGGCCGGGCCGAGGCCGGCGGCGCCATCGGGCGGCAGCAGGCCGGCAGCACCGGTGACCGCGCCATCCGGCGCGATGGTGACCGGCAGGTCGAAGCGCTTGGCTTCATAGGTCACAAAGAAGTGGGCCTTGTCCTGGATGATCGGGCCGCCCAGGGCGAAACCGTATTCCTTCTCGGCCGACACCATCTTGTCGTTGCCGCCCTGGCGCTCGGCCGGGGTCTTGGCGCGCATGTCCTCATCGGTGTAACGGTAGAAGGTTTCACCCTTGAACTCGTTGGTACCGGACTTGGTCGCCGCGGTCACGGCCGCGCTGGAGACCTGGCCGTACTCGGCCTTGTAGTTGCCGCTGATGACCTTGTATTCACCGATCGCCAGCTGCGGGAACGGGTTGCCGGCGCTGCCGGACTGGCCGGCGACGCCGCCGCCCTTGACGTAGCTCTTCTGGCCCACGCCATCGATGTACACATTGGTACCGTCGGAGTTGGTGGCACCGCCGCGCAGCGAGGTGTTGCCCTTGGCGTCGCGGGTGAAGATCAGGCCCGGGACCGCGTCGGCGAATTCCAGGAAGTTGCGCGACACCTGCGGGGTGGTCTGGATCTGCTGCAGGCTGACGGTCTTGCCCACTTCGGAGGTACGCACTTCCTGCAGCAGGGTCGGCGCAACCACGTTGACCGTGTCCAGGTTGGTGGCATTGGCGGTGCTGCCGTTGGCCGGCGCGCCGCTGAAGTTCAGCGTCGCGGTCGAGGCCACGGTCACGGTCACTTTCTGGGTCTGGCCGTTGGCCACAACATCATAGGTACCCGGGTCCAGGCCCATCAGCGAGTAGCTGCCATCGGCACGGATGGTGCCGCGGCGCACGGTACCGGTGGCGACGTTGGTCGCGATGACTTCGGTGCCGGCCTCGGCCTGTGCAACCTGGCCACGCAGCGAGGCGTTGGCCGACTGCGCCATCAGGTCCGGCGCAGCGCCCAGCATCAGACAGCTGACCAGTGCGGTGGTCAGCAGGCGACGGGCCGGCGCACGATTGCGGTGATTGGAATACGTCATGTAACTCTCCGGGTGGTGGTGGCCGTCATTGCGGCCCCTGTATTGTTTTTTTGAAGTGGATGTACGCCCGGCCTCGCGGCCGGATTACTGCTCGGATCTGGACCTGCTCGAATCACGCACGATCAGGGTCGGCACCAGCGTCTGCTTGTCGCCGGCCCCTTCCGTGTTGTTGCCATCCATCAACTGCAACAGGCGCGTCGCGGCTCTATCGCCGAGGTCGGCGATACTCACCTGCATCGTCGTCAACGACGGGTGAACGAAACGTGCCAGCGGAATGTCATCGAAACCCGCCAGTGCGACATCGAGCGGAACACGGATGCCCGCCTGCGCGAAGGCGTACAGACACCCCAGCGCCATCATGTCGTTGGCGGCAAACACCGCATCGGGCAGCGTGCCGGCTGCCAGCAACTCCTGTCCGGCGCGATGGCCGGAAGCTTCGTCAAAGTCACCGGGCAACTCGATCCCGTCGGCAGCATCGCCGAATGCGGCCAGCGCATCGCGGAAACCGCGCAGGCGCTCACGGGCGTCGTAGTTGAGATCCGGACCGGAAATGAATGCGATACGGCGATGGCCGACCTCCAGCAGGTGGCGGGTCATGGCCATCGCACCGGCATGGTCATCGATGCTCAGCACCGGATGATCCTGCTCGGGCAGATAGGTATTGATCAGCACCGTCGGCAGGGACTGCGGCAGGTTGTCCGTCAGGAAGCCCGGGCTTTCGGCGTACGGTGACAGCACCAGCAGGCCATCCACCCGGCCGCGCATGGCGCGCAGCGCGGCCCCCTGCTGCTCCTGGTCGCCGTGGTAGCTGGACACCAGCAGGTGCTGGCGGCGCGCACGGGCCACGTTGTCGATGCCGCGCATCAGCTCGGAGAAGAACTCGCCGTACAGGTCGGGCAGCACCACACCGATGGTGTTGGTGCGCCGGCTGCTCAGGCTGCGGGCCGCCGCGTGCGGGGTGTAGCGCAGGCGCGCAGCCACCTCCAGCACCAGCTTGCGCACGGGCTCGGCGACATTTTCATGACCGTTCAGGGCACGCGAGACCGTGGCCACGGAGACCCGGGCTTCGCGAGCGACATCTTTGATTGTGATGGCTGCCTTGTTCACCTCGCCGCCCTCCACGGCTTAGAGATCTGGGCTTGGCGCGGAATGTAAGCGTTTTCAATCCTGAATGTAAACACTACGTTAGCCTCATGTCTCACGGCGGTAACGGAACGCTGTCCACGGCGGGTCCTTCCAGGACTCGCCAGGACAAGACGGGACAAGGGTTTCAGCGGTTTTCGGTCGGACTGCGGGCGTCGATGGACAGCGCGTGGATATCGGTCTCCATCATGGTCCCGACGGCCGCATAGACGGCCCGGTGGCGCGCCAGCGGCGCCATTCCCGCAAACGCCGTGCTCACCACGTGCACCGTGAAGTGGCCACGGCCATCGCGCGCGCCGGGGTGGCCGGCATGGCGGTGGCTGTCGTCCTCCACCACCAGCTGCTCCGGGGCGAAGGCCTGCTGCAGGGCCGCACGGATGCGCTCGACGCGCTCGGCGTTGCTCATGGCAGCACCTTGCGGAACGGGCGCACCTGGACCCGCTCGTACACCCCGGCCGCCACGTACGGGTCGGCATCGGCCCAGGCGCGGGCCTGTTCCAGCGACTCGAATGCGGCGATCACTACGCTGCCGCTGAAGCCGGCCGGGCCGGGATCTTCGCTGTCGATGGCCGGGCATGGGCCGGCCAGCAGCAGACGCCCTTCGTCCTGCAGGGCCTGCAGACGCGCCAGATGGGCCGGCCGCGCCGACTGGCGGGCAGGCAGTACGGCCGCGCCGTCATAGCCTTCAATCACATACCACACAGGAAACTCCCGAGACTCATATAAACAAACGGGACGATTCTAGCCCGGCTCGCTGGACACTGCCGGTGCAAAGCCGTACTCTTGTGTCCATTGCACGTGGCTGGATGCAGCGGCCCGTCGACCCCCGGCTCTCCCGGCCCCGTGTCGACCGACCCACTGCCCCACACCAGCTCACGTAGACGACCTCCCCGTAGTTCTGTCGCTGCCCATCGCGGCGCGCCTTGCTGTTTGAAGTGTGGAATCGCGCCGACAGCGGCGTGCCTTGGCCTGCCACCCTGCCACCTGGTTCTCCAGTGGCAGGCACGGTGCGGCGACCGGTCCGTTGCAATACTGACGTCAATTTGATGACTTCCGAACTCGCGCTCGACGCGAACCCGCAAATCCGGCCGACCGCCCCACAGCAGCAGGAAATGCCGCTGGCCGTGGTGCATGGGCAACCGGTCCTGCAGATTCCGCAGGACCTGTACATCCCGCCGGACGCGCTGGAAGTGATCCTGGACGCCTTCGAGGGTCCGCTGGACCTGCTGCTGTACCTGATCCGCCGGCAGAACCTGGACATCCTCGACATCCCGGTGGCCGAGATCACCCGCCAGTACGTCGAGTACATCAACGTCATGCAGGAGCTGCGCTTCGAACTGGCGGCCGAGTACCTGGTGATGGCGGCGATCCTGGCCGAAGTGAAGTCGCGGATGCTGCTGCCGCGGCCGCCCAGCGTGGAAGGCGACGAAGCCGACCCGCGTGCGGAACTGGTGCGCCGACTGCAGGAGTACGAACGTTTCAAGCAGGCCGCCGAGGACATCGACGCCCTGCCCCGGCAGGATCGCGACACCAGCCTGGCGCATGCCTTCGTTCCCGACCGCGCGGCCGTCAAGCTGCCGCCGCCGGTGGACCTGAAGGAAATGCTGATGGCGCTGCACGACGTGCTCAAGCGCGCCGAGCTGTTCACCGGCCATGCGATCAAGCGCGAGGCGCTGAGCGTGCGGCAACGGATGGGCGACGTGCTGGGTCGTCTTGAAGATGGCCGGTTCTACCGGTTTGAATCGCTGTTCACTGCCGAAGAAGGCAAGCTGGGGGTGCTGGTGACCTTCCTGGCCCTGCTGGAACTGGCCAAGGAGCAGCTGCTGGACATTGTCCAGGAAGCTCCGCTGGCGCCGATCTACGTCAAGTCCCTGGCCGCCGGCAATACCAACGAACCGCTGCAGTTCAACAGCGAGTTCGACGACAACGACGCCGCCAACGAATCCGACTGAGCACCCGACCCACGCATGGATCAACCGCTGATCAACCGTATTGTCGAAGGCGCGCTGCTGGCATCCAGCCAGCCGCTGACGCTGGCGCAGTTGCAGGGCCTGTTCCCCGAAGAGGAACCGGCGCCCCCGGGCAGCATCGAGCGCGCGCTGGAACTGCTGCGCGAGGGCTGCAGCGGGCGTGGCGTGGAGCTGGTCGAGGTCGCCTCGGGCTTCCGCTTCCAGATCACCAACGAGGTCCACGGCTACATCACCCGGCTGTGGACCGAACGCAAGACCCGTTACACCCGTGCCACCCTGGAAACGCTGGCGCTGATCGCCTATCGCCAGCCGATCACCCGCGGCGAGATCGAGCAGGTGCGCGGCGTGGCGGTCAGCAGCAACATCATCCAGGCACTGGAAGAACGCGAATGGATCCGCGTGATCGGACACCGCGACGTCCCCGGACGGCCGGCGCTGTTCGGCACCACCAAGGGCTTCCTGGACTACTTCGGGCTCAAGCGCCTGGATGAACTGCCGCCGCTGTCCGAACTGCGCGACCTGGGCGAGCTGGAACCGCAGCTGCCGCTGGACAGCGACGGCCAGCCGGCCGCTCGCCTGGCCGCCGGCGCCGCCAGCCCGGACCCCGACGGGGACAGCGACGCCGCCAATGACGACGGCATCCCGTCGCCGGCCACGGGTGAGGACACGGTGGAACCGGACGCCGACCAGCACGCCGACGAGGCCCCACCCCCGGCATCCGATCCGGCACAGGACCTCGACCCGGCCGCCGCCCGGGCCGCCGCGCGCGCTGCGCTGGCCGCCGCCCGACTGGCGGATCGGCCCGCAGATCAGGACAATAGCGAGGCGTCCGCCGATGCGGAAGCCGGTACCACCTCATCCCATGCGCCGTTGCCGCTCCGCGACGACGACGCTGATACGACCGCCAGCGATGGCGAACCCGTTACCGCGCCGGGAGAGCGCGCGGCGCACCAGAACGAAACCGAAGACAACGCCGTCGCGACGACGACCGTGGCTGTTGACGAAGCCGATCCCGAACCAGAGGCCGACGAAACCGTCGCCGGCCGGAGCCAAGTAAATGAGTGACACCCCCCGCAAGCTGTCGTTGAACAAGCTTTCGCTCAAGCGCGAATCCGACACCGATCAGCCCAAGCTCGAAGAGCGCCTGCACAAGGTGCTGGCGCAGGCCGGTCTCGGTTCTCGCCGCGCGCTGGAACAGCGCATTGCCGATGGCCTGGTCAAGGTCAACGGCGAAGTCGCCCAGACCGGTCAGTCGATCAAGAGCGGCGACAAGGTCGAACTGGATGGCCGTGGCTTCGTCGCCACCGCGCTGACCGAGACCTCGCGCGTGCTGGCGTACAACAAGCCGGAAGGCGAAGTGACCACCCGCGAAGACCCCGAAGGTCGTCCCACCGTGTTCGAAGCGCTGCCGGCCCTGAAGGGCGCGCGCTGGATCGCGATCGGTCGCCTGGACATCAACACCACCGGCCTGCTGCTGGCGACCACCGATGGTGAGCTCGCCAACGCGATGATGCACCCCTCCTACGAGGTGGAGCGCGAGTACGTCGTGCGCGTGCGTGCACCGGAAGGCGAGGAAAAGGTGCCTGACAGCATCGTCGACCGCCTCGCCCGCGGCGTGGCGCTGGAAGACGGCCCGGCCAAGTTCGACGAGATCGAACGCATCGGCGGCACCGACTCGCACGACTGGTTCCGCGTGGTCGTCAAGGAAGGCCGCAACCGCGAAGTGCGCCGCCTGTGGGAGTCGCAGGGCTGCCAGGTCAGCCGCCTCAAGCGCACCCGGTACGGCAAGGTCAGCCTGCCGCGCGAACTGCTGCGCGGCCAGTCGGTTGAACTGCCGGCCAAGCAGGTCGAAGCGCTGCGCGCCGAACTGAAGCTGGAAGAAGGCGCGCCGTCGGCGCTGACCCTGCAGCCGGTGATCGGCCAGCGCCGCGCCGCCAAGACCACCGTGCGCGTGTCGCGCGAAGGTGGCCGCGGCAACGCCTACGTCAACGGCCACAACCAGGCCGATGAAGGCCGCGAGCTGCGTCGTTTCGACAACGTGCGCGAAGAGCGCGGCCGGGGTCGCGGCGGCAAGGGCGGCGGCTTCAAGGGCGGCCTCACGGTCAGCGGCGAAGCGGCAGCCAAGCAGTCGCAGCGTCCGTTCAAGCAGCGTCCGGACAAGGGCAACCGCGCCCTGCCGGAAGGCAACCCGGCTGCATTCCGCAGTTGGTACGTGCCGGACGGTGTCAGCACCGGTCCGAGCAACCATCGCAATGCCGGTCCGGGCGCTGCCCGTGGTCCGGGGGCGCGCGGCCCGGGTGCCGGCGCAGGTGCCGGTGGCCAGGGGCGTCCCTACGGCAAGCCGAAGGGTCCGGGCGGCGCAGGCGGCCAAGGGCGCGGCGGCTTCGGCGGTGAAGGCCGTGGCGAAGGCCGTGGCGGATACGGCGGTGAAGGCCGTGGCGGCTTCGGCGGCCAGGGCCGTCCGGCCGGCGGCGGCAACCGCGGTGGTCAGGGCGGTCAGGGCGCGTCGCGCCACCCGTACGGCCATCCGGGCAATGCGCCCAGCTTCCCGTCCGACCACGCCAATCCGGGCGCCAGCCCGTACGGCAGCGCACGTCCGGCCGGCAATCGCGGTCCGGGTGGTCCGGGTGGCAACCGTGGTCCGGGCGGTCCCGGCGCACGTGGTCCCGGCGGTCCCGGCGGCAATCGCGGTCCGGGCGGCAACCGTGGCCCGGGTGGCCCCGGCGGTCGTGGCCCCGGCGGCCCGGGCGGTCGTCCGGGCGGCGCACGCCCCGGCGGCAGCCGCGGTCCCGGCGGCGGTGGTCACCGTGGTGGCGGCCCGCGCGGCGGCTGATCGCTGAACCGCAGAACACAAAAAACCCCGGCGTGAGCCGGGGTTTTTCGTTTGGCAGGTCGCTCCCGGGCTGCTGTCAGCGCCGCTCGATGGTGAAACGGCCCACACCCACGCCCAGATCCCAGCCCTTGCCCGTGCCGGCCAGCGCCAGCGAGACGTCGCCCTTGGTCATCACCTGCGCATTGCCGGATTTCTCCGCGCCAGCATGCGCTTCAACCGACGCGTAGGAGCCGAGCAGATCGTTGACCGCGTACGCGCCGGAGAACTTGCCCTTGCCATCAACGATCCTGGACTTGCCCACCGTCAGCCCACCACCCTTGGCGGTGATCTTGACCGGGATGCGCGCGCCGTTGTCGCAGGTGATGGTGCCGGTGCCCGACGCGGTCTTGTACAGCACAGACCAGCCCGCCAGGTTGTAGTGCAGCTTGCAGTCGATGTTGCCGGCGGCCTGTGCGGCGGGAACCGCGCCCAGGCTTGCCAGTGCAGTCAGTGCCAGGGAAAGCGTCTTCATTGCAGTGCACTCATGCGGAAAGGAACGGCCCAGAATCTAGCAGCGCGCGCATCGCGCCAGCATGTGGCCGCCTACGCGCATGCGGCCACCGTTCAGTAGCGCCGGCCGCTGGCCGGCTGCATCGGTTCGGCATGGCGTACGCGGCGCCGGCCAGCGGCCGGCATTACGCGCGGGTGTGGAGGTCAAAGCTGTCCGCGTCCAGCATCGCCGGAAAACGCGCGCGGTGCGCGGCCAGCGCCGCCGCCGAGATGGTGGTGGTGACTACCTGCTCGCGTTCGCGGATCTCCACCTGCGGCTGGCCGAGGCAATCGATCACCGCGCTGTCGCCGGCGTAGTGCAGGTCGTTGCCGTCGATGCCGACCCGGTTGACCGCGGCCACGTAGCACAGGTTCTCGATCGCACGGGCACGCAGCAGTGTGCGCCACGGGTAGGCACGCGCGGAGGGCCAGTTGGCGACGAAGATCTGCAGGTCGAAATCCAGGTCGTTGGCACGCTCCACGTTGTAGCGGTTGCGGCAGAACACCGGGAAGCGCAGGTCGTAGCAGACCTGCGGATTGATCCGCCAGCCCTTCCAGTCCACGCTCAGACGCGCGTTGCCGGCGGCATAGCGCAGGTGCTCGCCGCCGTAACGGAACAAATGACGCTTGTCGTAGTACTGCAGGTCACCATCCGGCGTGGCCCACAGCAATCGATTGAACACGCCCTCCCCCACCCGCAGCTGCACGCTGCCGGTGACCGCCGCGCCCAGCCGCGCCGCCTGCTCGCGAAGCCAGGCCACGGTCGGGCCGTCCATGTTCTCGGCCTTGTCGATGGCGTCGTTGGAGAAACCACTGGTGAAGGTCTCCGGCAGGATCACCAGATCACTCTGCCCGGCCAGCGGTGCCAGCAGCGCACCGTAGTGCGCTCGGTTGCCGGCCGGATCATGCCAGCGGGTGTCGCCTTGGACGAGGCTGACGCGCAGATCGGGGCGTTCGGCGGCGGTCATCACAGCCCCTGCAGACGTGCGATCGCCGCGTCCAGCGTGGCGTCGTTCTTGGCAAAGCACAGCCGCACCAGGCGCTGGCCTCGCGGCGCGGTCTCGTAGAACGGCGACAGCGGAATGGCGGCCACGCCCTTCTCGATGGTCAGCCACTTCACGAACTCGTGGTCAGGTAGATCGCTGATCGCCGAATAGTCGACCAGCTGGAAGTAACCGCCCGGCACCGGCAGCGGGGTCAGGCGGGTGGTCAGCAGCTGTTCGCGGAAGCGGTCGCGCTTGGCCTGGTAGAACGCGCCCAGTTCCAGGTGGTGTTCGGGCTCGTCACGGATCATCGCAGCGAAGCCGTACTGCGCCGGGCCGAAGCTGGTGAACGTGTTGTACTGGTGGACCTTGCGGAACTCGGCGCTCATCGCCGGCGGGGCGATGGCGTAGCCGATCTTCCAGCCGGTGCAGTGATAGGTCTTGCCGAAGCTGGAAATCACGAACGCGCGCTCGCGCAGCTCGGGGTAGCGCAGCGCCGATTCATGGCGGCGGCCGTCGTAGATGATGTGTTCGTACACCTCATCGGAGATCAGGTAGATGCCGGTGCCGCGCAGGACGTCGGCCAGCGCCTGCATGTCCCCG
This sequence comes from Stenotrophomonas nematodicola, assembly GCF_009467805.1. Lineage (GTDB taxonomy): Bacteria > Pseudomonadota > Gammaproteobacteria > Xanthomonadales > Xanthomonadaceae > Stenotrophomonas > Stenotrophomonas nematodicola. The sequence goes on along the minus strand of NZ_WIAY01000007.1, from coordinate 38,692 downwards.
GCAGTCAGCATCGCACCGGATGGATTGTGCGGGGTATTGACCATCAGCAGGCGGGTCCGCGGGGTGATCGCCGCACGCACGCGGTCCCAGTCCACCGCGAAGCTCTGCGGGTCCAGCGGCACGTGTACGGCCACCGCGCCGGCCAGCGCGATGGCCGGCTCGTAGCAGTCGTACGCCGGGTCCAGCACGATCACTTCCTCACCCGGGCGCACCACGGCGTGGATGGCGTTGAAGATCGCTTCGGTGGCGCCACTGGTCACGGTGATCTCGGTATCCGCATCGACCTGCGCGCCGTACAGCTCCAGCGACTTCTGCGCGATGGCCTGGCGCAGCGGTGCCACGCCGGTCATCGGCGGATACTGGTTCAGCCCGCCGTGCATGGCCTTGACCGTTTCATCGATCAGGCGCTGCGGCGCGGAGAAGTCCGGAAACCCCTGCCCAAGGTTCACGGCACCGTGCTCGGCGGCCAGCTGAGACATCACGGTGAAGATGGTGGTGCCCACCTTGGGCAGCTTGGTCTGGGGTTGCATCGGCAAAGAATGAAGAGGAAAGGGGGAAAGGCCAGTGTACGCAAAACGTCCGCGGCCATGATGGCCCTCCCTCCACCCTGCCACCTCACCCCCGCTACAATGGCGGCCCTTTCCCGGTGTGAAGCCTGAGCCCCTTGAACGCTCCTCCGTTGCTGGCCGCGCAAGGCCTCGGCTTCAGTCGCAACGATGAACCGGTCTTCGGGCCGCTCGACTTCCATATCGATGCCGGTGAAGCCCTGCTGGTGCAGGGCGACAACGGCGCCGGCAAGACCACCCTGCTGCGGGTACTGGCCGGGCTGCTGCGCGCCGACAGCGGCCAGGTGCAGATCGATGGCCGCGTGGCCGGTCACAAGGAACGGTCGCAGTATGTGGCGTACCTCAGCCACCTGCCCGCACTCAAGCCGGACCTGGATACGCTGGAGAACCTGCATTTCCTGTGCGGCCTGCATGGCCGCCGCGCGCGCCAGATGCCCGGCAATGCGCTGGCCATCGTCGGCCTTGCCGGCTATGAGGACACCCTGGTCCGCCAGCTCTCGGCCGGCCAGAAGCGTCGCCTGGCACTGGCCCGGATCTGGCTGTCGCCGGCCCCGCTGTGGCTGCTCGACGAGCCCTACGCCAATCTCGACCTGGACGGCATCAACCTGGTGAACCGCATGATTTCCGCGCATCTGCGCAGCGGTGGGGCCGCTCTGGTCACCACCCACGGCGCGTACGCCGCCCCGCCCGTGCGCACCCGCCTGATCGACCTGACGCCCGCCGGGCACCCCCCGGTCGCCATCGGCGGTGCCGCATGATCGCGCCGGGCACCGAACCGGGCCTGTGGCAGACCGCCTGTGCCCTTGTCACGCGCGACCTGCGCCTGCTCTGGCGCCGCCGTGGCGACGCGCTGCAACCGCTGCTGTTCGCGCTGCTGGTGGTGGTGCTGTTCGCGCTGGCACTCGGCCGCGAGTCATCGCTGATGGGTCAGGTCGGTGCGGCGGTGCTGTGGCTGGCGGTGCTGCTGGCCGGCCAGCTGGCGCTGGATTCGCTGTTCCGCAGCGATGCCGAGGACGGTTCGCTGGAGCAATGGCTGCTGGCACCGGTCCCGCTGGCCTGGCTGGTGCTGGTACGGGTGCTGCTGCACTGGGCCACCACCGCGCTGCCGCTGATCGCCATCACGCCGCTGCTGGCCGAAATGCTGCACGTGCCACATGACCAACTACCGATCCTGCTGGCATCGTTGCTGCTGGGAACGCCGGTGCTGAGTCTGATCGGTGGCGTGGTCGCCGCGCTGACGGTGAGCATCCGGCGCTCTGGTATTCTCGTGGCGTTGCTGGCCCTGCCGTTGTACGTACCGGTGCTGGTGTTCGGTGCGGGCAGTGTCGGCGCTGCGGCACGCGGGCAGGATCCGGTCGGTGCGCTGCTGCTGCTGGCCGCCGGGCTGGTGGTGGCACTGGTGCTGGCGCCGCTGGCGACGGCTGCCGCCATCCGGATCTCGCTGAGTTGAGCTGCTGTTCCCGTGCCACCGTTCCAGTGTCATCGTTTAACGAGCCACTCCACGTCCGTTGGATCGTCGCCCTTCGTTGGATAGCCACTGCCGCATGCACCCGATAGTCCGCTGGTTCCATCAACTCGGTTCACCGCCCACCTTCGACCGCTTCGCCACGCGGTGGTCGCGCATCTTCTATGTCGCCGCGGTGCCGGTGCTGCTGCTCGGCATGTGGCAGGGCCTGTTCGTGGTACCTGCCGAGCAGACCCAGAACGATGCCTTCCGGATCATCTACATCCACGTGCCCAGCGCGTGGATGAGCCTGTTCGTGTTCGCCCTGATGGCCTTCTACGCGGTCATCGCCCTGGTGTGGCGGATCAAAATCTGCGAAATCCTGGCAATGGCCTGCGCGCCGATGGGCGCCGGCTTCACCCTGATCACCCTGCTCACCGGCAGCATCTGGGGCAAAGGAACCTGGGGCGGCTGGTGGGACTGGGACCCACGCCTCACCAGCGAACTGATCCTGCTGTTCCTGTACCTGGGCGTGATCGGTCTCTACCACGCCATCGACGACCGACGCAGCGCCGCACGCGCGGCCGGGCTGCTGGCCATTGTCGGCGTCGGCCTGCTGCCGGTGATCCGCTATTCGGTCGACTGGTTTGGCGGCCTGCACCAGCGCCAGTCGATCAACGTGTTCGGCACCAACGCAGTGCGCCCGGAGCTGATCGCCCCGCTGTGGTGGATGGTGGTGGCCACCAAACTCTGGTTCGTCGGTTCGCTGCTGGCCAAAGCGCGCGCCGACAACCTCGCGCGCGAGGCCGGCAAGGCCTGGGTCGGCGAGCGCTTCGGCGACACCGCGCCGGCCACATCCGAGGAGCTGCCGCGATGACGCACGTCCCCTTCATCATCGCCGCCTACGCGGTGTTCGTGCTGGTGCTGGGAAGCGACGCGCTCGGCTCCTGGCTGCGTCTGCGCGTGGCCCGGCGGCAGGCACTGCGGCGCCAGCAGCGGTTGCAGGCGCGCACCAAGGCGCTTCCCGACACGCCGCTGGCCACGGAGCTCACCCGATGACCCCGTCGCAGCGTCGTCGCATGGTCTGGGTGCTGCTGCTGCTGCTCGCCTCGGGGCTGGCAACCACGCTGGTGGCCTTCGCGCTGCAGCGGAACATCGCCTATCTCTATACGCCGTCGGAAGTGCTGCGCGGCGATGTGGATGCGCAGTCGCGCTTCCGGCTTGGCGGCATGGTGGTCAAGGGATCGTTCGAGCGCGCATCCGGTTCGCTCGATGCCCATTTCGTGGTGACCGACGGTGATGCCGTGCTGCCGGTGACCACTTCGCGCATCCTGCCGGACATGTTCCGCGAAGGGACCGCCGTGGTGGCCAGCGGCCGCCTGCAGGACGGCCGCTTCATTGCCGATGAAGTGCTGGCCAAGCACGACGAGAACTACATCCCCAAGGAAGTGGCCGACAAAATGGGCCAGGCGCATACCAGGCACGACGTGACCATGCCCGCTGCGGAGACCCGCTGAGTGCTGCCCGAACTGGGGCAGGTTCTGCTGGTGAGCGCCCTGCTGATGGCCCTGCTGCAGGCCGTGCTGCCGCTGTGGGGCGCCCAGCGCGGCCAGCAGGCCTGGATGGCGGTGGCGCGGCCGGCGGCCTTTGCCCAGCTGGCCCTGCTGCTGGGCGCGTTCGCCGTGCTGACCGTGGCCTTCGTGGTGCAGGACTTCTCGGTGCGGTACGTCGCCGAGAACTCCAACTCGCTGCTGCCGATGGCGTACCGTTACTCGGCGGTATGGGGTGCGCATGAAGGCTCCCTGCTGCTGTGGGCGCTGGTGTTGGCGCTGTGGAGCGGCGCGGTGGCGCTGTGGTCCAGACGGCTGCCGCCGGACGTGCGCGCACGCGTGCTTGGCGTGCTCGGCATCATCAGCATCGGCTTCCTGGCGTTCCTGATCTTCACCTCCAATCCATTCGCGCGGCTGCTGCCGGCGCCGCTGGAAGGCCGCGACCTGAATCCGCTGCTGCAGGACCCCGGGCTGATCATCCATCCGCCGATGCTGTACCTGGGCTATGTCGGTTTCGCCGTGCCGTTCGCCTTCGCCATCGCTGCCCTGCTGGAAGGCCGCGTGGATGCACGCTGGCTGCGCTGGACCCGGCCGTGGACCAACGTGGCGTGGGGCTTTCTGACCCTCGGCATCGCGCTGGGCAGCTGGTGGGCGTACTACGAACTCGGCTGGGGCGGCTGGTGGTTCTGGGACCCGGTGGAGAACGCCAGTTTCCTGCCGTGGCTGGCCGGTGCCGCGCTGATCCACTCGCAGGCGGTCACCGAGAAGCGCGGCAGCTTCGCCAGCTGGACACTGCTGCTGGCCATCGCCGCATTCGCGCTGTCGCTGCTGGGCACCTTCCTGGTGCGCTCGGGCGTACTCACCAGCGTGCATTCGTTCGCCGCCGATCCCTCGCGCGGCACCTTCATCCTGGTGTTCCTGGCCCTGGTCGTCGGTGGCGCGCTGCTGCTGTACGCGCTGCGCGCCGGTGCGCTGGGCAACGATGATCCCCGGCGCGGGTTCATGCCGACCTCGCGCGAGACCCTGCTGCTGGCCAACAACCTGCTGCTGGCCGCCGCCTGCGGCATGGTCCTGCTCGGCACCCTGTACCCGCTGCTGGCCGATGCGCTCGGGCTGGGCAAAGTCTCGGTCGGCCCGCCGTATTTCGGCACCCTGTTCGTGGTGCTGATGGCGCCCCTGGTGGCGCTGCTGCCGCTCGGGCCGCTGGTGAACTGGCAGCGCGACCAGGCCTCGCGCGCGCTGGCCATGCTTCCGCCGTGGGCCGCGCTGTCGCTGCTGCTGGGCGTCATCGCCTACTTCATGGCGCCGCAGGGCGCACTCAAGACCGCCGCCGGCGTTGCCGCTGCGGCCTGGGTGGCGCTGGGCACCGCGCGCTTCGTGTGGACCCGCCTGCGTGGCAACGGTCGTTTCAACGCCGAGATGGTCGGCATGCTGCTGGCCCACGGCGGCGTGGCGGTGTTCCTGGCCGGCGCGCTGCTGGTGGAGGCGCTCAACGTGCAGCGCGAAGTCGCCCTCGCTCCGGGCCAGGCAGTGCAGGTGGGCGCCTACGAACTTCGCTTCGAAGGCGTGGACCACCAGCAGGGCCCGAACTACAGCGCCGACCGCGGCCACGTCCGCGTGCTGCGCCACGGCCGCGAGCTGGCCCTGCTGCATCCGGAGAAACGCGCCTATGCCAGCGGCGGCCAGGTCATGACCGAAGCCGGCATCCACGCCCGCATCAGCGGCGATGTGTACGTGGCGCTGGGCGAGCCGCTGGGCAACAATGCGTGGGCCGTGCGCGTGCACATCAAACCGTTCGTCCGCTGGATCTGGCTGGGCGCGCTGTTGATGGCCCTGGGTGGCTTCGTCACCGCCGCCGACCGCCGTTTCCGTCGCCCGTAGGAGTTCCCATGTCCGATCCCCGCCCCACCCCGTCCCGCCCGCTGCCACCGGTTGCGATCGTGATCGGCGTGCTGTTCTTCTTCGGGCTGCTGGGTCTGATGGTGTATGGCGTGATGAAGTCCGGCGCGCCCGACCGCGATGTGCTGCCGTCCGCGCTGATCGGCAAGCCCGCCCCTGCTTTCCAGCTGCCGGTCCTGCACGATCCCACCATCACCGTGAGCAGCGCCGAGCTGCGCGGCGCGCCCTACGTGCTCAACGTATGGGGCAGCTGGTGCGCGGCCTGCCGTGAAGAACACCCGGTCCTGACCCGCTTCGCCGAAACCAAACGCGTGCGCGTGATCGGCTACAACTGGAAGGACGAACCGGCCGACGCGCTGCGCTGGCTGGAGCAGCTCGGCAACCCGTTCGTGCTGGTCCTGAGCGACGTCGAGGGCCGCACGGCCATCGACTGGGGCGTCACCGCCGCGCCGGAAACCTTCCTGGTCGACGCCAGCGGCGTGGTGCGCTGGAAGTACAGCGGCGCGCTGAGCCAGCGGGTGATCGATACCCAGCTGATTCCCGAACTGGACAAGGTGGAACGCGCCAATGCCGATGCCCAGCATCATCTGCCGGCCGCACCGTAACCCGCGCGCGCGGGCAGGCGCCGCGCTGCTCGCGCTGGCGCTGCTGGCGCCGCTGGCGGCGCTGGCGCAGGCCGTGTCCGACCCCACCCCGCTGCAGTACCGCAACGCCGCCGAGGAAGCGCGCTTCCATGCGCTCACCGCCGAACTGCGTTGCGTGCAGTGCCAGAACCAGTCACTGGCCGATTCGGATGCGCAGATCGCCCACGACCTGCGCCGGGAAGTGCTGGCGCTGATGCAGCAGGGCCGCGACGATGCCCAGATCAAACAGTTCCTGGTCGAGCGCTACGGCAGCTTCGTGCTGTACCGGCCGCCGATGGATGCGCGCAACGCACTGCTGTGGTTCGGCCCGCCGCTCGCGCTCCTGGCCGGTGCCGGCGTGCTGGTGTGGGTGGTGCGCCGGCGCGGCCGCCGCATCCAGCCTATCGAACAACGCGAGGATCACTGGTGAGCGAGTGGCTGATGGTGCTGGCCGGGCTGGTCGCGGCGGTCATGGCGATGGTGGTGTTGTGGCCGCTGCGCCGCACCGGCCGCGGGCCCTTTCTCGGTGGGGCGCTGGCAATGGGCATCGCCGGCGCGTCGCTGTATCTGCTGGTAGGCACACCGCAGGCGGCCGAGGAAGCGCAACGCACCGCCCCGGCGACGCTGCGCGACGGTGTGCAGGACCTGGAGCAGGCGCTGGCGCGTGACCCGCAACGCGCCGACGGCTGGGCACTGCTGGGACGTTCGCAGTTGGCGCTCGGCAACCTCGAGGCCGCCAACCGCGCCTATGCACGCGCCATCGCGCTCGCACCGGATGAGCCGGTGGTCCTGGTCGAAGCGGCGCAGGCACGCGCCCAGGCCGACCCGGACAAACGCTTCGACGATACCGCACTGACGTGGCTGCGCCACGCCGCCCAGCTCGCGCCCGAGAGCGAACGCGCCGGCTGGCTGATCGGCATCGCACAGCGCCAGCGCGGCCAGGATGCCGACGCTGCCGCCACCTGGGAAGCGCTGCTGCCGCGCCTGGACCCGGGCGCGGCCACTGCGTTGCGCGAGCAGATCGCCATCGCCCGGGCCAGCGCCGGGCTGCCGGCCGGCCCCGCCGGCCCCGCCGGCCCCGCCGGCTCCGCCGACGCCAGCGCCGCGCGCCCCGGCCTGACCATCAAGGTCATGCTCGACCCGCAGTTCGCCGCGCGTGCACGCCTGCACGGCGATACCAGCGTGTTCGTCATCGCCCGGGTACCGGGCGGCCCGCCAATGCCGGTGGCCGTGGAAAAACACCGCGCCGATGCACTGCCGCTGGTGGTCACGCTGGACGATGCCGACAGCCCGATGCCGACCCAGCCGTTGTCGGCGCTCGACGAGGTGGAGGTGTTCGCCCGGCTGTCCGCGTCCGGCAACGCCACCCGCCAGGAGGGCGACCTCGACTCGGCGGTGGTGCGCGTGAGCCTGCCCCATGCCGCCCCGGTGCAGCTGGTGCTGGGCTCGCCCTGAGCGGGCGATCACCGCGATACAGCGTGCCGCCAGCGGCACCGTGCACCGATTCGGGCGAGCTAGAATGCCCGCATGACTGAATTCATCCCACCGGGCACGCGCTACCACGCCTTGCCCTCGCCGTTCGCGTTCAAGCGCGGCGGCCAGTTGCATGGCGCCCATGTCGCCTATGAAACCTGGGGCACGCTGGATGCGCAGGCCGGCAATGCGATTCTGCTGGTGACCGGCCTGTCGCCGGACGCACATGCCGCCGCCAATGCGGGCAATCCGGCTGCCGGCTGGTGGGAGCCGATGCTCGGGCCGGGCAAGCCGATCGATACCAACCGCTGGTTCGTGGTGTGCGTCAACTCGCTGGGCAGCTGCAAGGGCTCCACGGGACCGGCCAGCATCGACCCGGCCACCGGGCAGCCGTATCGCCTGCACTTCCCGGAGCTGTCGATCGAGGATGGCGCGAACGCGGCCATCGATCTTGTGCGCGCGCTCGGCATCGACCAGCTCGCCTGCGTGATCGGCAATTCGATGGGCGGCATGACCGCGCTGGCCGTGCTGCTGCTTGCGCCCGGCATCGCACGCAGCCACATCAACATCTCCGGCAGCGCGCAGGCGCTGCCGTTCTCCATTGCCATCCGCTCGCTGCAGCGCGAAGCGATCCGCCTCGATCCGCGCTGGGATGCCGGCCAGTACAGCGAAGACAGCTATCCCGAATCGGGCATGCGCATGGCGCGCAAGCTCGGCGTCATCACCTACCGTTCGGCGCTGGAATGGGACGGCCGTTTCGGTCGCGTGCGGCTGGATTCGGACCAGACCGACGACGATCCGTTCGGCCTGGAGTTCCAGGTCGAAAGCTATCTCGAGGGCCACGCGCGTCGCTTCGTTCGCTTCTTCGACCCCAACTGCTACCTGTACCTGAGCCGCTCGATGGACTGGTTCGACCTGGCCGAGTACGCCGACGGCGACGTGCTGGCTGGCCTGGCCCGGATCCGGGTGGACAAGGCGCTGGCGATCGGCGCCAACACCGACATCCTGTTCCCGGTGCAGCAGCAGCAGCAGATCGCCGACGGCCTGCGTGCCGGGGGCGCCGATGCGCAGTTCATCGGGCTGGAATCGCCACAGGGGCACGACGCCTTCCTGGTCGATTTCGCACGCTTCGGCCCGGCCGTGGGCGACTTCCTCGGCACGCTGTGACGCACCTGCGACGCTACCTCGCCCTCGCTGCGGCCGGCGCCCTGATCGCCATGACGGTCACCGGCGCGCTGCCGCTGTGGGCCGCAGCCTGGTACGCGCTGACCAGCGCGGTGGCATTTACGCTGTATGGCGTGGACAAGCGCGCCGCGCAACGCGGCACTTGGCGCACGCCCGAACGCACCCTGCAACTGCTGGCCTTCGCCGGAGGCTGGCCGGGTGCCCTGCTCGGCCAGTCCTTGTTCCGCCACAAGCACCGCAAGACCGCCTTCCAAGGGATCTTCGTGCTATGCGCCGTGGCCAACGTCGCCTCGCTGGCCGCCCTGCTCAGATAGTACCGGCCGCAGGCGGGTACCACGACCAACGGCAACGGTGGATCTGCTAGCCTGCCCGTGCACCCGGCAACTCGGACCGGGCCAGGACTGCCGTTCAAGGAGGAATGCCATGCATCCGTGTTCGATCTCTCTGTCCCCCCTGAAGAAGGTCGTCTCCACGGCCCTGCTGCTGTCGGCACCGCTGCTTGCCGGCGCTGCGTCCCCGGGCACCTTCTTCGATGCCGTCGAACAATACGGCGCGGACAATTTTGCTGGCTGTACCCGGACGTTGGACACGCTGTACAACAGCGGCGGCGCGTTCCCCGCCGGTGGCGAACTGCTGCTGGTCGAATGCGCGGCAGCCTCCGGCGATCGCGCTGCCGCGCTGGTCTATATCGACGCCCTGCTGCCCACCGGCCGTCTGCCGCTGGACGACCTGCGCACCAAAGCGCGGCCTGGCCTGGACGCCCTGCGCGCCGATCCGGTCTGGCCTTCGGTGCTGCAACGCATCGCCGCCGAAGAACACAGACACGCCGCACAACGCGATGCTCCCCTGCGCGACGCGCTGCTGCAGCGCGAGGCGAAGGACCAGGCCGCCCAGCACGCGGCGGTCGCGGCCGGCGGCGGCAGCGCCTGGGCGCAGACCACGCCGGTAAGCGTGGAAAACGCCACCTGGCTGAAAGCAACGGTTGCCGAGAAGGGCTGGCCGGAGCGCTCGCGGGTAGGCGCCGATGGTGCCAAGGCCGCCTGGGTGATCGTGCAGCACGCCGATCATGACCCGGCCTTCCAGGCCGAGATGCTGCCACTGATCGAGACCGCCGCAAGGCGCGGTGAAGCCGACTTCGCCGACTACGCCCTGCTCACCGATCGCGTGCTGCTCGCCCAAGGCAAACCGCAGCGCTACGGCAGCCAGTTCAAGGAGAACGCCGACGGCATCTTCGAGCTCCAGCCCACTGCCGATATGGACGGGCTGGACGCACGCCGCCGCGAGGTGGGACTGCAGCCGCTGGCCGCCTACAAAGCCGTACTGGCAGAGATGTACGGCAAGCAGGTTCGCTAGCGCCGGCCGGAACGCCACCGCAGTCCGTCAGGCGACCTGGATGACCACCTTGCCGAATGGACCCTGCTGAAGCCGGGCGAATGATGCGCACACGCCCTCAAGGCGGCGAACGCAGCCACGCCGCTGCTGCCTCGAAGCCGCCCTGCTCACCCGATGCAGGCGTTTCCGGCCGTATGCCCTGCGGATACACATCCCCCTGGCGATCCACGAACATCGCGGTCGTCAACAGGAGTGCGCCGCCGTCGGGAAGTGGATAGGTTCGGTTGGAGGTTGCCCGCCCCGAGGTTGGCTCGCCGAAGAACCGGGTGTCAGGGCGGCCCCTGAATGCAACGGCGACCGCCTCACCAGAGCTGGCGGTCTTCGCGCCCACCAGCACGGCCACGCGACTGCGGGCCAGGTCGATGGTGCATGCCTTGGCGCCGCGAGAAGGCCAGCGGGTCACTGCACCGTCCCGGGTGCGGTTCGCGCCGATGTCGCCAGCGCCGAGCAGCGGACCCAACCCACTCAACATGGGCCACATATTGCCGCCGGTGTTCTGGCGAAGATCGACGATCCAGCCCTTGGACGACGTGGGCGCCAGAGTGGCGATCTTCTCGCAGAGTTCGGCGCTGAATGCGTCGCCGGCTGCGGCATCGGTTCCGCGCAGCCCCGGTACGAGCACGTAACCGATGTCCTGCATCTGCCGCGATTCAATAGCCGTCGATGCCACGGCGGTCGTGCGGGCCGTCGAGGCCTGACCCGGCACCTGCAGGAAACTGTGCCGGTCACCGAGCGCATTCAGCACCCGCTGCAGTCGGCCATACGCCTCCTGCGCAGGACGTTGCGCGAGGCCGGGGGCCCGCATCATCGCCTCCTGGGCTGACCAGTCCACATTGCCGGCGTTCAATGCGTTCGCGCGGATGATCGGAAGCGCATAGGCGATCATGTCGTACGCAGAAACACCTGCCGACACCGCAGGTTCCGACGTCAGCGTGAGTCGCTGGACGTTCACCCGCCCTGCCGCGTCCAGCGTGACGCCCAGCTTGAGGTGGGTCGCGTCCGACGGGATGTAGAGCTGCAGCTCCCTCGCCTGTGCTCCCTCACCGGCGCGGGCTGGGCTGGCCCCCGTGCTTGCGAACGCCAACCGTCCGTCCGGGCCGTCCGCACGCAGCCAGAGCGCAGCGATGCCGGTGCCCTCGGCGACCAGGAGCGAACCGGCCAGACGCACCTCCCGTCCCCGGAAGGCAGTGGCGTCCACTGACGTGATGGCACCGAAGAACGTGTCCTGCCCGACCGACTCGGCAGACACGGTGACCGCTCCCCCCTCGGGCGACAGGATATCGCCCGCGCCGCTGGTCCGCGCGTGGGGGCCGATGTTGTTCCAGACGGACCGCGCGGTGGCGCCGCCGCTGAGGAGCATCAACACAAGGAACGCAGCCATGCGCACCATACTCAACATCCGTGTCTGAGTGGGATCGCGATGCTAGTTCACGTACGTCTCATTCAACAAGCGGGGGTGTGGCCGTGGGAGACGCTCCCGCGCAACGTGAACGGGACCAACGGGGTAGCCAGGCCTCGTTTGCGCCGCAGGACGGCCAACCGGACCCGACCTTCACAGCTACCACGGCCGCACCAATGCAACTATGCATGACGCGACCTGCCTCCCCGGTAACCTATGCCCCACTTTCCTCGTCTTTTCGGCCGTTGGCTGCGCCTGCGTCGTCGCGTACGTTGGCGCTGGCGCGAACGCCAGGCGTCGGCCCCGGCCATCGAGGCCACCGAGGGCCCACTGCGTGCCGCGCTGTACAGCGTTGAACAGATGGAGGTGTATGGCCGCGCCCTCGCGCGCCAGCATCGCGTGAGGATGCGACCTGGCCCGGAGCGCCTGCTTGATCGACTGCAGGCCAACGAGCGTGTCCTGGAAGACGCCAACACGCTGCTCAGCAGCGTGGTGCGCGAACAGCGCCCGGTCACCCCGGCCGGGGAATGGCTACTCGACAACTACTACCTGATCGAAGAACAGATCCAGACCGCGCGGCGTCACCTGCCGCGCGGCTACAGCCGGCAATTGCCTTCACTGGCCTCGGGGCCATCGGCCGGGTTGCCGCGCGTGTATGAACTGTCGATGCAGGCCATCGCGCACGGCGATGGCCGCATCGACGCCGACACGCTGGGCCGTTTCATTGCCTCGTACCAGTCGCTCGCGCCCCTGAGCCTGGGCGAACTGTGGGCCGTTCCCATCATGCTGCGCCTGGCACTGCTGGAGAACCTGCGGCGCATGGCGGCGCGGGTGATGCGCGATGGCACTGACCGTCGCCTGGCGGCGCAATGGGCTGAGAGCCTCAATCGGGCGGCGTCCGACACGCCCACCGATGTGGTCCTGGTGGTGGCCGACATGGCACGGTCCGCGCCCCCCTTGACCGGCGCGTTCATCGCCGAGCTGACCCGCTCGCTGCTGGGGCGCGGTGGCGCATGGGCCATGCCCATCGCCTGGCTGGAACAGTGGGCAGGCGCAGCCGGTCAGCGCATAGACGAACTGGTCGCCGCCGAGGGGCAGCAGCAGGCGGCCGACCAGGTCTCCATCGGCAACAGCATCGGCAGCCTGCGCTTTCTCTCCACGATGGATTGGCGCATCTTTGTCGAAGACATGAGCGTGGTCGAGCAGCGGCTGCGGGAAGACCCGATGGCCGTCTATGCGCAGATGGATTTCGGCACCCGCGACGCCTACCGTCACGTGGTGGAGAAGATCGCCCGCGGCAGCCGCGTGGCGGAGGAGCGTGTTGCGACCATCGCGCTGGACCTGGCACGGGCGGCTGGACCGCCTGATGGGCCACGCACGCACGTGGGCTATTGGCTCGTCGGTGAAGGCCTGCACACCACCGCTGAGGCGGTGGCGCAGACAGCGCCGCGCCACCGCAAGGCACGGCCACTGGCGCATCGCGTGCCGCTTGCGCTGTACCTGCTGCCGATCACGCTGCTGGCGGTGCTGGCCACCGCGGGCCTGTTGGCCGCCGGCAGCGGCGCGGTGCCGGCCTGGCTGGCCGCGCTGCTCGGGCTGCTGGTGTTCAGCGAGCTGGGCATCGTCTTGGTGAACTGGACCGCGACGGTGCTGGTCACCCCCAGGCCGCTTCCGAAACTCGATTTCAGCGAGGGCATCCCTGCATCCTGCGCCACCGTGGTCGCGGTCCCGTCGATGCTGTCCAGCATCGACGGGATCGACGTTCTGAGCGAGGCACTGGAAGTCCGCTTCCTGGCCAACCGCGATCCTCACCTGCGCTTTGTCCTGCTGACGGACTTTCTCGACGCCGCGGCAGCCACCACATCGATGGACGACACCCTGCTTGCGCACGCCGTGGCGCGGATAGAGGAACTGAATCGCCGTTACGTGTCGGAACACGGTGATCGCTTCTACCTCCTGCACCGCCCCAGGCAATGGAACCCGGGCGAACGGGTATGGATGGGGCACGAGCGCAAGCGCGGCAAGCTGGCAGCGCTCAATGCCCTGCTCCGCCACGGCAACGCGGCCGCATTCATGCGCATCGTCGGTGACACGGCTGCCCTGGTCGGCGTCCGCTACGTGATCACGCTGGATGCGGACACGCAGCTTCCACGCGATGCCGCACGCGCATTCGTCGCCACGTTGGCGCACCCGCTCAACCGCCCGCGCTTCGATCCGACGCTGCAACGCGTGGTGGAGGGTTACGGCATCCTGCAGCCCAGCGTCGGCACCAGCCTGGGCAGGCGGCGCACCTCGCGTTTCGCCAGGATGTTCGGCAGCGAGCCCGGCATCGATCCGTACACGCGCATGGTTTCGGACGTCTACCAGGACCTGTTCGACGAAGGTTCGTTCGTGGGCAAGGGCATCTATGACGTCGAGGCCTTCGAGCATGCGCTCGAGGGCCGCCTGCCCGAGAACAGCATCCTCAGCCACGACCTGCTGGAAGGCTGCTATGCACGCGCAGGCCTGGTCAGCGACGTGCGCCTGTACGAAGACTATCCCGAGCGCTACGTTGCCGATGCCAAGCGCCGGGCGCGCTGGATCCGCGGCGACTGGCAGCTGTTGCCCTGGTTGTTGCCGTGGACACCGCGGCCGGCATCTGGATGGGAACGCAACCGGCTCAGTCTGCTGTCACGCGGCAAGCTGCTGGACAACCTGCGCCGGAGCCTGGTGCCGATCGCTGCCCTGGCCTTGCTGGTGGCCGGCTGGCTGTGTGCCGAACATCCGTCCATATGGACGGCGTGGGTGCTCGCGCTGTGGTTTGCGCCGCCATTGATCGGCATGCTGCGCGATGCGCTGAGCGTTCCTGAGGACACGCCGCTGGAAGCCCACTACATCAAGGTGGGGCGCGGAACGCTGCAGTCGTTGCTGCGCGCGTCCACCCAGGTCGCCTGTCTTCCCTACGAAGCGTTGCTGGCCAGTGGCGCGGTGCTGCGCACGCTCTGGCGCATGGCCGTCACACGCCGGCATCTGCTGCAATGGAACCCCTCCAGCGAAGTCGAGCGCCGCCTTGGCGGCGACCGCAGCGCGGAATGGCGGGTGATGGCGCCGGCATCGCTGCTGGCGCTCGCGCTGACGGCTGTCGTGGCCAGCGTGCGTCCGCAGGCACTGCCGCTCGCCCTGCCCTTGCTGGTGGCATGGACCTTCGCGCCTGCGTTGATGGCGTGGCTGGGTCGGCCGCCGGTCGCGAGCGTGGCGGAACTGTCGGTCAGCCAGCGGGCGTTTCTTGGCCGGCTGGCGCGGCGTACCTGGTCATTCTTCCAGGCGTGGGTGCGCGAACAGGATCATTGGTTGCCGCCAGACAACATCCAGGAGCATCCCGCGCTGGTGGTGGCGCGACGCACCTCGCCGACCAACATCGGCCTGTCCCTGCTGGCCAACCTGTCTGCGTGGGATTTCGGCTATCTCCAGCAGGACGCAGTGGCGGAACGGACAGCCCGCACGTTCGATACGCTGGACCAGCTGCCGCGCCATCGCGGTCACTTCCTGAACTGGTACGACACCGAAACCCTGGCGCCGCTGCCGCCACGCTACGTCTCCACCGTGGACAGCGGCAACCTTGCCGGCCACCTGCTTACGCTACGCCAAGGCCTGCTCGCACTGGTGGACGCGCCGGTGTTGGCGCCGCACACGTTCGACGGCCTGGCCGATACGCTCGCCGTGCTGGAAGAGGAACGGCAGCGCCATCGCCCCGATGACGCGCCCCTGGGCGACGCCCTCAACCACCTTCGCCAGCGCCTGGCGTCAACGCGTATCGACCCGCCCCGCGGGCCGGCGCAGGTGCTCGGCCGATTGCAGGAACTGGCCGGTCTGGCCGACGCGGTGCTGGTGCAGTGGCCGGAACCGCCATCGCCCGAGGACGGCGCGCTGCACTGGCCAGCCCTGTTCGCTGCCGAATGCCATGCCGCCCACGCCTCACTGGCCGGCATCCCTGCCGATGCCGGCGCGGACAGCGACGCGCCGCTGCCCAGCCTGCGCCAACTGGCCGACCTGCCCGGTACGGCCGGTGCGGATGCACGCGCGCGCATCGAGCAGCTGCAGGACCTGGCACACCGCGCCGGACAGTTCTCGCTGATGGAATACGGGTTCCTGTTCTACCGGACCCGCAACCTGCTGTCGATCGGTTACAACGTCGACGACCACCGCCTCGACAACAGCTTCTACGACCTGCTGGCCTCCGAAGCGCGGCTGTGCGCCTTCGTCGCCATCGCCCAGGGCCAGTTGGCGCAGGAGAGCTGGTTCGCGCTTGGCCGGATGCTCACCGAGGTCAACGGCACGCCCACGCTGTTGTCATGGAGTGGCTCGATGTTCGAGTACCTCATGCCGCAGCTGGTGATGCCGAGCTATCCGGACACGCTGCTCGACCAGACGACGCGGCATGCGGTCGAGGCACAGATCGTCTACGGGCGCACCCTGAACCTGCCGTGGGGCGTGTCCGAGTCGGGCTACAACGCCGTCGATGCCCGCCTGAACTACCAGTACCGCGCGTTCGGAGTGCCAGGATTGGGGCTCAAGCGCGGTCTGGGTCAGGATCGGGTCATCGCCCCCTATGCCAGCATGATGGCGCTGATGGTGGCGCCGGAGGCGGCGTGCCAGAACCTGCAGGCCCTGGACGCATTGGGGTTCTCCGGCCGCTTCGGCATGTACGAAGCCATCGACTACACGCCTGCCCGGGTGCCGCCGGGGCAGGATCACGTTCTGCTGCGTTCGTTCATGGCCCACCATCAGGGCATGGGGCTGCTGTCGTTGGATTACCTGTTGCGCGACCAGCCGATGCAGCGCCGCTTCGTTGCCGACGTCGAGTTCCAGGCCACCTTGCTGCTGCTGCAGGAGCGCATCCCGCGCATCGGCGTATTCCATCCACATGAGGTCGAAGCCCTGGGCGAGCACTCCGCCCTGGCCGAACACGAGACGGCCCTGCGCGTCCTGCGCGACCCGGGCGGCCCGCGTCCGGAAGTGCAGCTGCTGTCCAACGGTCGCTACCACGGCATGCTGACCCATGCCGGCGGCGGGTACAGTCGCCACGGCGATCTGTCGCTCACCCGTTGGCGCGAAGACGGCACTACCGATGCCTGGGGTACCTTCTGCTATCTGCGCGATGTGGACAGCGGCGAGTTCTGGTCGGCTGCATATCAGCCCACCTGCGTGCCGATGGACAACTACGAGGCGATCTTCTCCGACGCCAAGGCAGAGTTCCGCGGTGTGCGCCGCAGCTGCGAGAGCCACCTGCAGGTGGCCATCTCCGCCGAGGACGACATCGAACTCAGGCGCCTGCGCCTGACCAACCGCAGCCGTCGCCCGCGCACGGTGGAGATCACCACCTATGCCGAAGTAGTGCTGGCACCTGCAGCGTCCGACGACGCCCACCCGGCCTTCAGCAACCTCTTCGTGCAGAGTGAGATCCTGGCCGCCAAGCAGGCCGTGCTGTGCACCCGCCGACCACGCTCGCACGACGAGGTGCCACCGTGGATGTTCCATCTGGTCGCGGTGCATGATGCGGAGGTGGTGGCGATCTCATACGAAACCGACCGTGCGCGCTTCCTGGGGCGTGGCAACACCCCGCGGGCGCCGCAGGCGCTGACTACCGATACCGACCTCTCCGGCACTGACGGCTCGGTGCTGGACCCGATCGTGGCAATCCGCGTGCGTGTCGTGCTTGAGCCCGAGCAGACCGTGCAGCTGGACATGGTGTATGGCATCGGCGCCGACCGCCCCGGTTGCGAGGCGCTGGTGGACAAGTACCGTGATCGTCGCCTGGCCGACCGCGTCTTCGACCTGGCCTGGACGCACAGCCAGGTGGTGCGCCGGCAGATCAACGCAAGCCAGGCCGAAGCATCCCTGTACGAACGCTTGGCCGGCCACGTGTTGTACGCCAATGCGCTGCTGCGCGCCGGCACCGGCGTTCTCCAGCAGAACCAGCGAGGCCAGTCCGGGCTGTGGGGCCATGCCATCTCGGGCGACCTGCCCATCGTCCTGCTCAAGGTCACCGACGTGGAGAACGTGGAACTGGTCAGGCAACTGGTGCAGGCGCATGCGTACTGGCGCCAGAAGGGACTTCACACCGATCTGGTGATCTGGAACGACAGCAAGGCCGGCTATCGGCAGAAACTGCAGGACCAGATTCTGGGAATGGTGGCGGCCAGTTCGGAGACCGGCCTGCTCGATCGCCCGGGCGGTATTTTCGTCCGGCCGGTGCAGAACATGAGTCATGAGGACCGCATTCTGCTGCAGGCGGTCGCCCGCGTGGTCATCAGCGACGAGGACGGCACGCTGGTCGCGCAGGTGGGCCGCCAGCCCCTGCCTGCCCGCCGCATCCCGCCCCTGGTGCCGCAGGTGGAGCAGCAGGAACTGGCGTTGTCGATGGAGGCGACGCCCGGGCACCCCGCCATCACCGGGGCCGGACCCGAGCCCGGGATGCCCCCGGGTCCCGAGCAGGATGAAGAGGTGGACGACCCGTGGCCCTTCCTTCCGTACCGCGGCACCGGCCAGTTCGACAACGGTACCGGCAGTTTCAGCGAGGACGGCCGCGAGTACGTCGTGGTGGTGCGCGAAGGTGCCCCGACGCCGGCGCCGTGGGCCAACGTGATCGCGAACGCCCGCCTGGGCACGGTCGTCAGCGAGAGTGCGCCGGGCTACACCTGGTTCGAGAATGCACACGAATTCCGCTTGACGCCCTGGCTCAATGATCCGGTGTCCGACACGGGCGGCGAGGCCTTCTACCTGCGCGACGAGGAGACCGGCCGTGTCTGGTCACCGATGCCGCTGCCGTGCAGGGGCACCGGTGCGTACCGTACGCGTCATGGATTCGGCTACACGGTCTACTAGCACAGCGAAGACGGTATCGTCAGCGAATTGTGGGTGTTCGTCGACGTCACCGCGCCCCTCAAGTTCTCGGTCCTGCGTCTGCACAACCTCTCGGGCCGGCCACGGCGGCTGTCGGCCATCGGCTACGTTGAATGGGTCATGGGAGACCTGCGCACAAAGTCACGCATGCACGTGGTCACCGAACGCGACCCGCAGACCGGCGCGCTGCTGGCGCGCAACAGCTACAGCACCGAGTTCGGCGGCCGGGTGGCGTTTTTCGACACCGATGCAGAAGGCTGCGGCTGGACCTGTGATCGCCTGGAGTTCATCGGCCGCAACGGCAGCCTGCATGCGCCGGCGGCGTTGCGTCGCGAACGTCTGGATGGGCGGATCGGTGCGGGCCTCGACCCCTGCGCGGCGATCCAGGTGCCACTCACGCTGGGGCCGGGCGACCGGAGTGAAACGACGTTCCGCCTTGGCGCGGGGCGCGACCGCGAGGAAACGCTCGCGTTGGCACACAGCCGCCAGGGCGCCCATGAGGCAATCGATGCGCTGGACGCAGTGCGCATCCACTGGCGCAACGTGCTGGCCACGGTGCAGGTGCGCACGCCCGACCCGGCATTGGACGCGCTGGCCAACGGCTGGCTGGTCTACCAGACCCTGGGCTGCCGCTACCTGGGACGCAGCGGCTACTATCAATCCGGCGGTGCATTCGGCTTCCGCGACCAACTGCAGGACGCGCTCGCGCTCGTGCACGCTCGCCCGGATCTGACCCGCGAGCACCTGCTGCAATGCGCTGCACACCAGTTCACCGAAGGGGATGTGATGCACTGGTGGCACCCCCCGCAAGGTCGCGGCGTGCGCACCCGCTGCTCGGACGACTATCTCTGGTTGCCCCAGGGCGCATGCCGCTACCTGGAGGTCACTGGCGACGCCAGCGTGCTGGATGAAGTGGTCGGCTTCATCGAAGGGCGCGCGGTGACACCGGAAGAGGAAGGGTATTACGACATGCCCACACCGTCGGTGCAGCGCGGCACTCTGTATGCCCACTGCATCGTCGCGCTCGACCGCGGTTGCCGGTTGCTCGGCGAGCGCGGTCTCCCGTTGATGGGCAGCGGCGATTGGAACGACGGCATGAACCGTGTCGGCGACCAGCAGCGCGGTGAAAGCGTATGGCTCGGATTCTTCCTCCATGACACGCTTCGCCGCTTTGCTGTGCTGGCCGACGCGCGTGGCGACGCCACCCGCGCACAGTGGTGCCAGCAGCAGGCCGAGAGCCTGCGCCGGAATCTGGAACACCACGCTTGGGACGGGGCATGGTATCGCCGCGCCTGGTTCGACAACGGCGCCGCCCTGGGCTCGGCAGAGAACCGGGAATGCCGCATCGATTCGATATCCCAAAGCTGGTCGGTGCTGTCCGGCGTTGCCGCGCCAGAGCGTGCCCGCCAGGCATTGGATTCGCTCTATACGCATCTGGTGCGGAAGGATGCCAAGCTGATCCAGCTCCTCGACCCGCCCTTTGACAAGACGACGGAGGACCCTGGCTACATCCGCGGGTACGTCCCGGGCGTGCGTGAGAATGGTGGGCAGTACACCCACGCGGCAGTGTGGGCGGCGATGGCATTCGCACAACAGGGAGATGCGGTGCGCGCCTGGGAGCTGGCCGGCATGATCAACCCTCTCAATCACACCCGAGACCCGGCAGCGGTGCAGACCTACCGCGTCGAACCCTACGTGTTGGCGGCCGATGTATACGCCGTGTCGCCGCACGTCGGACGAGGCGGCTGGACGTGGTACACCGGCTCGGCCGGGTGGATGTATCGCCTGCTGGTCGAATCCCTGCTCGGCATACGCCGCCAGGGCGATCGTCTGTCGCTTGCACCGTGCCTGCCCGATCACTGGCCGTCATTCGAACTGAGCTACCGCTTCGGCCGAAGCTTCTACGAGTTCGTGGTGACCCGCAGTGCACAGGGTCAGCCTACGCTGCAGGTGGACGGGATCCCGCAGCCGGACCTGACCGTGCTGCTCCGCGATGACGGTCATCATTACCGTGTCACGCTTGACCTGGGGGCGGCTCCCACATGAGCCTGCGCCCCGAAATACAGGTACAGCTTGATGCGCTCGGCGACATGCTGGTCCACTGGTTGGATCAGGTGCGGCATCCGGCGCAGTTCTGGCCGCAGTTTGAAGCGTTGGCGGCAGAGATTCTGGACCAATGCGAGCATGCGGAGCGGGACCAGGCGCACGCGCACATCCACGCCATGCTCAAACGCCACGCGCTGGAGCTCCCGGCCGGGTACGAACGTGACGACAACCTGGAGTAGGTCAACGGCCGTGCTTGAGGACCGTCAACCTCTTTGCGCCAGCACGCCCCGCCTCCTTTCCTGCCAGCGACCGCTTCCGGCCAGAAGCGGACATCAGCGCCCCCTGAATTAAGCTGCGTCGCGAAGAGGTAGCCAAGCACCGGATGAGCTGGACCGCCGAGAAGGCATGGACGTCGACTTGAAGTGCCAGTTAGATCTTTGGATCAAACATTTTAAAGAGACGCTCATCGTCACCGCTCCAGTGGGCTTTACACGTGCAGTGGGCTCTGCACCTTCTACGCTCAATGGGAGCATCGATGTTGGCATCTTGCATCGCAAGCCGAAGAGCCCCCACTGCCATGCTATAGATGTTGACGTCCTCATTGGTTTTTAGCTTTGGATCATCAAGGATAATTTTCTTCAGATGCTTCCCGAATGGCAGCGATCCGCCACAGTGCCGCAATACAATCATCTGATCGAATCTTCCCCTGACGAAATCACCATTCAATTCTTTTTTACCCTGAAACCACCTTTCTTCGTCCGACTTCCCGGCCCATTTTGTCGGATTCTCTTTGGTTACCCAAATTCGGCCTGTCTTGTTTCGATAAATTAGTGCGAGATCGAAGACAAATAGAACGGGGCCATAGGCATTGGCACGACTTGCTCTCGCATGAATATCTACTGAGTCGAGAAAGACATCAAACCAGATGCTGTATCGCCTATCTACTTCGTCAGAGGACTGCGCAGTCTGCGTCAATCCCATTCGCTCCACGGTGCCGCGAGACATCAGAGCTTTGCTTCTTAGGAACTGGCAAGCAGTCGCGACACTATTAGCATGATGTAGCTCGTCTACGCCTTTCCCTGAAAGCGCCTCAAAAACATGCTGAGATGGGATGTCCATTGAGATCTATCTTCCTAATAGCCGAATCCCGGGATTCGGTTAGAGCACTTATCCATAGCGCACCACGTGCGGCGCTATCCCCCTTAATACGGCTCGATCTTAGAGTTATCGCGTCCGGCTAACAAGCTGACGTATAGCCGGACCCAGCTACCGGACGGCATCCTATAGGTTTGGACATGGTCCGCTTTGGGTCGATAGCGGGCTCTAGCATTCTTGGTCACGTTGTCTGGTGCGGCACGTCTGCTTTTGGCCAAAAGCGGTCATCAACGGGCGTCGTATCGAACAGGGAAGCGCGTCTCATGCTCAGGGAATAGATCGCATAGAAAGAACTTCCGGCGAAAGGCGTCGAAGAATTCCCGATTTCGTTCCGCCAAGGCCTGGGCAAATATTTCTGGCTGAAGAGGTGGACCGACGTAGTCGGCGGGGGGATTGGCCGCCATTTTTATGCCGCGCTCCAGACGAGCCTCTGGCGTTTCATGTGTTTCCTGATAGTGATCCCACACGTACTGAAACAGCCATTGCGCTGCGCGATAGACGAAGGTGTCAGGCGTGGCACGAAGCATCGCTTCCACTGCCTCCCGCGCTGATCGAGTACGTATGAGCGTCCCATAGAGCTCAAGATACGCACGCATCAATTCCTCCGGCGTGACCGCGCTCGTCGGCCCGATGAGACCGTGAACAGGTGCTCGATCAACCAGTCCGAGCGTCGATGTGAGTGCACTTCCATCGCACGCAGCAACAACCACGAGCAAGTTCATTGCCGTCGCAATATTTAGGGTAGTCAGCGGTCCCTTCAGATCGACCCAAGTGACGAATGAGCCGTCCGAGAATGCTAGGCCGTCATCGTTCCCATGGCACTCGATGTGGAGCACAGGAATATCTCCAGTAGCCGATGCCGCCGCAGCCAGCTCTGGGAGCAACGTCAAGAATTCGTCTTGGCTTTCAACGCGCCGATAGCGGACTTCCGGTGCGGGCGCGGATACTTGGGCACGAAGTCCCACGTCCTGATATAGCTCGCGAGCTGTGTTGCGCTCTCCGGCGGGTATAGAGTCGACAATCAAGATCTGGTTGAAGCGCACGTTATGTCCTTTGGCGCTAAAGGCGTCTGCGTAGGGCTGGAAGCACCCGGCGCAATTCGGCTTGGAGCAGCCCTTCTTTGAAAGCAGCAGGGATGGTCGCCAGAATTGAAAATCTATCGGTCGGTCTGGCAGAACACGTGCACGCCGCCACCGTCCCAACACAGCGTGAGTTGAACGAGTGGCTGCACTCCATTAATCGAGCGACTCCGGTGTATTGGGCACTTGAAAGCGCCTATGCCCAAGGTCAGGTTGAATACTGGCATAGGAAGGATAAGAACTGGACCGCCAATGACGCAGGGTGTACAGGAGCTCGTCAAGGCCGTGTCAGATGACAGCTCGATGGCGTTGTTTGAGTTCTTGCGCCATCTTCCTCTGACGATGATCACCTCTTCACTCGCCGTTGTCCTCGTCGCGCTGTTCTTTGTCACCTCCGCCGACTCCGGCGCGCTGGTCATCGACATGCTGACGTCCAAGGGAGAGGAAGAGTCTCCGGTCTGGCAGCGTATCTTCTGGGCGCTGCTGGTTGGCGGCATCGCTGTCGCCCTGCTCATCGCAGGCGGTCTTGAGTCTCTCCAGGCGGCAACCATCGCCAGCGCCCTTCCCTTTACGATCGTCATGATCCTGATGTGCTGGGGGCTTCTCAAAGCGATGCATCTGGACGCCACCAAGCGCTCGATCTCCCGTGAAGCACGACTGCTTCCGGGCACCAGCGATGACTGGCGCGCCAGGCTCAGACTGCTTGCTCACAACCCCATCAGGATCGAGGTTGTTGGCTTCATCAGGGATCACGTGCTGCCGGCACTGCAGGAAGTTGCAGTGGAGCTGCGCAAGCAGGATCTTCCGGTTGAAGTTACCGAAGGAGAAGATGGGCGAGCCTGGCTTCGCGTAGGTCATGGCGAGGAGATGGACTTCTTCTACTCCGTGCGTCCCCAGCCTTACGCCCCCCCCACCTTCGCGTTGCAGGACCCGCGTCGCCCAGTGAGCGACGGCACCCGCCACTATCGGGCTGAAGTCTACCTGCGCGAGGGCGGACAAGACTACGACGTCATGGGTTGGCCGAAGGTGCAGTTGATTCACGATGTGCTGGATCAGTACGAGCGCCACCGCCAGTTCCTGGATCACGTTCGTTGATCCATGTCCCGGCCAACCGGAGCCGGTTGGCCGGGACGTCAAGCAAGGCGCCTTGGATAGGAATGGGCGACCTGTTCCAGATTCTGGGTGCAAACCTCAGTACAACCGCTCCCGGCAGCTCAGAAAGCAGCGATCCCGGCAGGATGCCGACGTTGGCATCGTCAACGAATGCTGGGACCCAAGGTCAAAGGGCCCCGTATTCGGCATGACCGAACGGAACAACTGGTCAGGCGTGGACTCCCCTGTCGGAAGGTGTATATGCCGTGTCCAGGGCGTGGCGGTGGCAGCACGCGCCTGCCCCTCTCAGCCGGAAGCAGACAGAGACGGCAGTCCAGGGTTACTTCCGGCATTCGCCTCGATCCCGCGGCCGGTTCATCGTAGTGGCCAGATCACCCAGGGGGATAGCCGATGTGTCGCAGTATGGTGTGGGCGATGTTGCTTGTGGTCGCACCGTTGGCTGCCACTGCGGCGGTGCCGGAGGCGCATGCCTGCGAGGATGACGCATCACCCGCTTTACGCGGATCGCAGTGCGCATCGATGGATGTGCCACTGCGCCATGCCGACCCATCAGGCGAGCACATATCGTTGTTCCTGCGGCGCATACCCGCCAGCGCCGACACGACCAGACGGGGCGAGGTCTGGCTGCTCTCTGGTGGTCCCGGCGAGTCAGGGGCATCCCTGTACCCGTTGATCCAGACCTACCAGCGCGCGTTTCCCGGATTTGATCTTGTGATTCCCGACCACCGGGGCACAGGCCGATCCTCGCGGATCTGCCCCGTCCAGGAATCACCCGAAAGCCCGGAAGGCACGGGGCTGGCGGGAACGGAATGGGGACCCTGCATCGGCGCCATGTACGCCAACCTGCAACGGACCTCGGCCTTCTCTATTACCGAGGCCGCGCAGGACCTTGGCATCCTGATGTCAGACGCAGATCGCAGCGGCCCGGTGCTCCTGTATGGCGTTTCTTACGGCACTCAACTGGCGTTGCGCGCGCTCCAGGTCAACGACCTTCGCGTGGATGGCCTCATTCTTGACGGACTGGTGCCGCCCGAAACCACTGAAACGTTCGATCTCAGCCGGCGCACAGCGCTTGTCGACCAGGTGGGCCGGGACAGCATGGATGAACGTAGCCTCGAGCGTTATCGGACGCTGCTGGCCGTGAAGGATGCGGGCTGGCAGAAAGAGGTGCCGGGCGGCGACGTGCGCCGATTCTTCGCCGCGCTGCTGAGCTTCCCTGCGTTGCGCGATCGAATCCCGAGGATCGTGCAGGATCTTTCCGCCGGCGACGACCGCTCGCTGGTTGCCACGGTAAAAGACTGGAACGTTGCGCTGGCACAGCTGGGACAGGGTGGAAACAATCAACCGGCCTTGCCGCTGGTGATGCTCATTGCCGCCTCGGAAAACAACGCCCGGCCGGAGCTCGGCATGGCCACTGTCAACGAAGAGGCCAAGGACGCGCTGTTCGTCAGCCCCATTCCCGGTCTGCTGGTGAATGGCAGCGTTCCGCGCTACCCACGCGATGCATGGTTCGGAACGAGTCCGCGCACCCTCCCGCGGACGCTGGTGATTCAGGGAACACTGGACCCGAATACCGCGTACGCCGGCGCCAAGGAACACGCTGCCACGCTTGGCAGGTCAGGGCCTGTCACGTTCCACACGGTGGACCGCGGCGCCCATCTGCTGGCACTGGTGGCGCCTCGCTGCTTTGTAGCGGCTGTCGACAGCTTCATTGAGGGCGCCGTGATCAGCGAGCGCTGTGCAGAGCCCACGCCAGAGTGATGGCGCTTCCCCGAGCGGATCACGTCGACAGCACGCCCTCTGCAATCGCGCGCCAGGCAGCCCTCTGCGTGCCGATCACGCCCTGCCCCCTCCCATCCGGGTTCGGCCAATGGCGGACCCTGGACAGCAGTGGCTTACCCGCTATTGCGCTGGGGTGGCGATATAGGTGTTGTTTCCGCGCTTCAGCAAAAAGCCGTTTTCCTTGTCCTTACCTACCTGCTGGAACTCAACCGTCATGTCTTGTGCGGTCATGAAAAACCGGGTCTTGGACTGTGCAAACAGCTCTATCGGTCGCTCGCCGAACAATTCGCTCCGGAGATACAGCCGATCGCCTTCGGCAATGACCTGTGCAGGTTTCTCCACCAGGATGTAGTTGCCCACAAGCATCGCGTTGCCAACCGGATCGGATCGCAGCGCGACCTTCTCGGTGATCTGGAACTCTGGCCAGCCATATTCGGCGGCAACGCTCACAAGAATCTCGTCAATCAGGGCGGCACCGTTGTCGCTGTTGGTCATCACCACCACGCCTTGCCCCGTGTGGGTGTAGCCATACAGCTGCGAGCGGAACCCGTCGGTGCCGCCCGAGTGCGCGAAGCTGACGCCGTCGCCCAGCTGTTCAACGTAAAACCCCAGGCCGTACTCGCCCAACCCACGGCTCAGCATCGTGGCAATCATTCCACTGGACAGCAGCTTGCCGGGCTTGCCGGACTGCGTTTGCTGGATATCGACGACCACCCTGGCCAGATCCGTCGGTGTGGACCAAAGCGCGGCCGCCGCCGATTCGGGGTACACATGCCACCCGCCGGAAACGGGCGCCCCGTTGGTGTGATGCCCCATTGCGGCCCGTGCCTGCAACGCCGGCGCCAAGGTCATGGCGAACGTACTGTCCCTCATCTGCAGTGGGTCGAGGACCAGCTCCTGCATCAGCTCGGGAAACGGCTTGCCACGCGTTTCGGTCATCATCAGTTGAACAACGCTGTAGCCGCCTCCGGAGTATTTCCATTCTGTGCCGGGTATCGCCTCTACGCGGACCGGTTCGGAGTTGGCTGGCGCCACGCCATCCAGCACCTGGAGCAGTGAAGGTACTGCTTGACCTTGGGCGTAGCCGTGGAAGCCATGTATGTTCATGCCCGCACTGTGGTTGAGTAGACCGCGTAACGTGACAGGACCTTGCTGGGTGAAGTGGTTGTCCGGGATCTTCCAGCTGCTGAGCTGCCCGTTCGCAGGATCGTCCAAAGACAACACGCCCTGCTCAACCAGGTGCAGCGCGCCCAGTGCAGTGATCGACTTGCTGACCGAGCCAGCCTGGAACAGGCTTGCTGTCGTGGCGGGCCGCCGGCTGGCCGCATCGAGCACGCCGTAGGCACGTGTCCATTCGACGCGTCCATTATTGATGAGGGCAATGCTGACAGCAGGAACGTCATGGAACGCCATGCGTTCGACAAGCGACATCTTCTGGCCGGGTGCGTCCTTGACGACCACACGAGTCGAAAGGCCCTGTTCCACTCTGGCAATCCGGGATTCGTCGGCAGGCGACAACGCCTGCGCGGATACGGACAGCGCGGCCGACATCAGTACGATGGATACCACCCTGAGGCGGATTTGGCGTGGACGTGGAACCCGAGTTACAAGGGCTTTGCGGGTAACCCTGAGCATCAAAGATCCTTCCACGACAGTGAAATCACAGGACTGGAGAACCGGCCGCTCGACTGCTGCCCGAACGACCGGACGCCGAGGATACGGGGCGTGAAGCAATGAGCTTACGGACTTTCCGTTCCGGAGGCATCCAGGCCTTCGGAGCGCTGTAGATCGTTTCGGGGTCGATGGGGACTTCCGGCCAAGGGCGGACCTGCCTGCCCCGGTTGCCCGCGCGCGGGGCGATGCGGATCAACGTCGCGTCCGCAGCCGGTTATCGCCCAGGCGATACGGTGTCGATCACGAGGGAACCCAATGCCTGCTGGGTCGGCCCCGAGGGCATCGATACCGCACGATACCGATGGACGCCCAGCGACTACGCCATGTTGTGCACCATTGGATCTGGGAAGTTCCCGCCTGAGGAACCAGCGGGGATGGTGCAGTCGATGGGCCAGGTGACGACACCTCGCAGTCTCTATCTGCAACAGTTCCGTGATGGACGCATCCGGGACAGTCTGGCCGCTGGTGCGGGGGAATGGCGTACGTATCAACGCGAGCTCACTGACGCGTCACCTGGGCCACGACCTACGGTGTTGCCGAAATGACCGTCAAGGCCGTGACATTCCGGTTCAGGCAGCCCTCCCAGCCCAGCGACTTCGCCGGCGGGAACGTGATCGAACCCACCTGCTGCGCCTGCACGAGCGGCGCGCTGATCTTCGGATACGCGGTCAGAATCGTCGCGCCCTGATCCAGCGCGACGTCAGGATCGCTGCCCATGTCGTTGAGCACATCACCAAGCGAAATGACGTTGGTCTTGCCCGCAACGATACGGAACACGCCCGCCCCCTTGGCATAGCAGTGCTCTGTCTGCAGATTGCCCTGCAGATCCCGCCTCGCCGCATAGGCATAGTCGCCGGGCACCACGGAACGGGCACCGAAACGCAGCGTCGTATTGAGACCTTCTGGCTTCTTCAATTCGTCGACGACGAACGTGCCCGCTCCGCCGTCGAAGGTAATGGAGAACCACTCCGGCAGGAAGGTTGAAGACTGCAGGTCGACCCTGCTGAAGACGAAGCTGTGGCTGCTCACGCCCCGATCAGGCACGTTGTCGGCAGCGACCAGGACAAATGCGTTGCCATCGCTGCCATCGAACGTGGTCTTCTGGTCCACGGTGGCGCATCCGCCCAGGACTGCACTTGTGATTACGGCAAGAACCGCGCGCTTCATGACGCCCCCCTGATGGGTTCCCGTGGACCGGATCGGCCCGAATGGATGGTAATCCAGATCACTGATGCGTTTCGCAACGCTCTCGTTGGCCGGATGCCGACCGGAAGCAGACTACGGTGCGCCAGGGCGCCATCCTCCCCGGGCCGCAGGTAGTCGGCACCCGCGAATGCCAGCGGTGCACCTCATGCAGCTTGCCGGTGTAACGGCATTCGTCGGTGGAAATCACCGAACGTACGGAGACGTCAAACGAGACGATCCGTTTGCGGTTGGTAGCGAGGCGATCCGTGCGGATCTCGGCCACCACCTGTGCCGACGACAGAGCCTGAACGGGAATCTGGATGACGTTCAGGCGATGGTGGAACCATGCCTGCAACTCGCCTGCGATACGGAGGTGGACAGCTCCCGCCGCACTGTGGATGGCGGTGCCTGCGAGGACATCAACGACGAGCGTGCCATCCGGAAGCGCTGCAAGGACGTCAAAATCATCGCCCATGCGCCAGCCGACCAGCATGTGGCAAAGCGTGTTGGCAACATCCTGGAGGATCGTTCGACGCATTGGTTGACAGCACTCATGCCTGGAAGCGCGACGCAACAAGCGGGTGATAGGACAGGGCGACACCGCACAGCCACGCTGACGCAGCGGCAGCAAATAGCGCGATGCCAAGTCCACTCACCTGCCCCATCAGTGGCGATTGTGCCAGCAGCCCTGCCGCCAGGACGATCAGGGCAGAGGCAACGATGGCGAGCGGACGCCCCCACCGCCTGAACCGCACGAGCCCTGTCCATGCTGCGGCGCCAGTGACCACGCCCACCAGCAGCACAAACGCACCGAAGACCCACATTGGAGGCGGTTGATCCAATGAAAATTCCACGTGCACGGAGCGTTCCAGGGGCAGAAGCAACGCGCTCGATAGAAGAGCAACGGAGAGGACCATCAACACGCGGATGACAGCAGCCATGAGCGAAACCCTTCCAATGGATGGACCCGGAAGCCACTTGCACGACGTGCCCAGACTGTCGCGTAGACGGGCGCTTACCTGACGCGGCTCGATCATAGAAGGGCCGCCGCCGTCCAACAAGCGGGGGGATGAGCGGACCCAGGCGCCGGGGTCGGCGCCAGGCTCGATTCGGGCACGGGGCTAGCGGAACCGCACCTCCGACCCGTACACCGTTTCACCTGCGTTGACCCGCACCTCGACGTCCGTGAGGCGCTGATGGATTCTGCGCCAGTGCAGAATCCAGCGCACGAGGAGCGGCAGGCCGAACAGCAAATAGCTCACAACAGCTAGAACGACAGCCACGGATACCCCACCCGGATGCAGCCAAAGCCACGCCGTGGCCAGAAGCGCACTGAAGATGGGTCCACCCGCAGCGGCTGCAAGAATTGATCGTGAGCGCATGACCGCTACGGCCTTGCGAACATCTGACAGATCATCAAGCGTTATGCGATCAGCACTTTCCATATGGGTCAAGGGCCTGACAGGCCTCCTCCTGCGTCAGAGTGGAAACGACAGGTTCGATCCTGGGGCTGCCGGGCCCCGCTGGCAAGCCGACGCACTATCGGTCCTGCGATGCCCGCCGGCACCCCGCAGTGCATTGCTACCATCAGCGCCTGCCCGTTCACGGATGAAACCACCCGAATGCGCCCGTTGCCGCCGTCCCGCAGAATCGCCGCGCTTGCCTTGATCGCCTTCGCCGCGTGCGCGCCCACGGTGCTGCACGCCGCGGATGGGCCCGGCTCCACCGCATTCTTCACCCATCCCATCAATACGGCCGCAGACGCGCCGCTGGTCGCACCAGGCAGCAATGGCCGATTGCGCTACGGCATGTACCGCGAGCGCGGTGGCACGCAGGCCCGGCATATCGTTCCGGACTTCTCGCGCGCCGGCTACCGCGGCGGTGGCGTAGCGCTGCCTGCGCCCGCCTCGCTCCCCGTCCGCGTGGTGCTTGCTCCCTCCGCTGGCGGCGACGACCACGCGCGCATCCAGCAGGCCATCGACACGGTGAGTGCGCGCACGCCCGATGCGCACGGCATGCGCGGTGTCGTCCTGCTCACGCGCGGGCGCTACACCGTCTCGAACGGGCTGGTCATCCGCAGCGGCGGCGTTGTGCTGCGCGGTGAAGGGCGCGGCGGCAACGGCACGATCATCCGTTCGACCTACACCGGCCGGCAGGGTCGGATCATCGAGGTGGGCAACCGCGAGCCCTCCCGGTTGGTGGACACTGCCGGCCTGCCGTCGTCCACCATCAGCGCCGCGTTCGTGCCGGTGGGGGCAATGCGGGTGCCGCTGGCCTCCACCGCCGGGTATCGCGAGGGCGACACCCTCATTCTGCGTCGCACGCCCAATGCCGCCTGGCTGGGTGCCGACGGGATCGATACCGCCCGCTATGGCTGGACGCCCGACGGCTTCGCGATGGACTACACGCGCGTGGTGGCCGCCGTGGATCGCGACGCACTGGTGCTGGACGCACCGGTGGTGGATGCGATCGAGCGCCGCTTCGGCGGCGGCACGGTGTATCGCGTCGCTGTGCAGCGCATCGGCGAGGTCGGCATCGAGGACCTGCGTCTGGAAGGCAACCCGCACACCGGCACGGCTGTGGGTACGCCCGATAGTGGGCCGTACACAGCCATCCGTTTCAGCGGTGTGCGTGATTCATGGGTGCGCAATGTCACGCTGCGCTATGTCTCACACGGCATCACCGCGCACGACGGCGCCCACTTCAACACGTTCCAGGATCTGGCTTATCTGGACCCGCGCTATGGGCAGACCGAGGGCATGCGCCGCTACGCGTACAACTACGAAGGCAACGCGTCGTTCAACCTGACCCAGCGCTGCTATGCCGAGCACGCCCGGCACAGCGTCGTCACCGGCGCGCTCACCCCCGGGCCAAACGTTTTCCTGGACTGCCTGGCCGTGGACGGCACCAACGACAGCGGCCCGCACCATCGCTGGGCCACCGGCACGTTGTACGACAACACCCGCGACACTCAGCTTCGGGCACAGAACCGGCGTCGCAGCGGGTCCGGCCACGGCTGGGCCGGCGCGCAGCAGATGTTCTGGAACACGGGCAGCGCGCACTACGTGCTGCAGGCGCCGCCGCATGCGATGAACTGGAGCGTGGGAGAGATCGGGAATGCCGTACCGGGCAAGTTCCAGCCCGAAGAGCCCGCCGGCATCGTGGAGCACCCGTCACAGGTGGTGATCCCGCGCAGCCTGTATCTGCAGCAGTTGCAGGATCGCCTTGGTGCGGGAGCGGTCGAAGCGGTGACAACCCCGGCACAGCGGCGCGGCCGGGTGTGGGAGGCGCTGGCCTGCCAACCCGACGCATGTCCTGGAGATCACAAGTAACCCTAGCCCACCCCGCCCGCTTCAGTGGTGACGCGTCGGTTTACCTGCGAGCGGAGCGCGTGCGCTTTCCGTCTTCGTCCTGCGATGCCGCGCGACTCTTCGCGAACGCGGGGAAGGTCTTCTCGATCGGGTCGGCATCCGGGAGGATGTAGAACACCCCGCCCCGCTGGAACGTGGTGCTGATGATCTGCTCGTAGAACCCGGGCGAGACGTTGATGCAGCCATGCGTGACGCGGTTGTCGTCCGGCGAGGCGGACGCAAGGCGTTCCACCCGCTTCTCGGCCGGGACACCGGTCGCGGTGGGATGGATGGAAACGGCGGACTCGTAATCCACCCACAGGACGCGGCCGGCGTCGATCGACGGGCCGTAACCGCCTACGAAGCGGCCTGCCGGCGTGGTGCGGTCCCGACCCGGAATTTCGCGCAGCGCCAGCCCGGCGACACCGGGGGCGGTATGGTCCCCGGTCGCCGAGCCGAACAGCCCTGGCGCCGCGCCGCGCAGCCGGCCCTCGCCGTCGAACACCAGGATCTGTGCTGCGGCCTTGTCCATGATGGCGAACGGATAGCCCTGGCTGTCCTTGGTGGCGACAATCCACCCCGCGAGCTCGATCACGGTGTCGGAGACGTCTTGGCCTTTCGGCAGTTCATCGACGGCGGCGACCGGTTGCGGGGCGGCATCCTTGGCGCTGGCAACGCCGACACCTGCAAATGCCAGCGCCACGGCGAGCGCACCAGAGGCGGCACGTCGTGCTGCGTGTGAGTACATAACGATGGGACGATTCCTTCGGATGGAACGATGGGCTTAAACGAAACCAGTGGCCAACAACGGCCACCGGTTCCACTTCATACCCTGCACACCAGGTGTGCAGGCGCGATCAGCCGCGTGGCTGGCGACGGGGCGCCTTTTCGAGCTGCTGGACGCGGCCTTCGATCTGATCCAGACGTTGGTTGGCCTGCTGCGCGGACTGGTTGGCGGACTCGGCGCTCTGGGCAGCGCCCTGCACCTTCACATCAAGCTGGTCGAGGCGTGAGTTGATCGAGGCGAACTCGTCTTTGTAGGTGGCGCAGCCGCCAAGGCCGACGGTGGCGATGATCGCCACGCCGAGCGTACGGGCGAGCGTCAGGTGATGCTTGGTCATGGTCATTGCAGTCCCTCCTTTGTCTGGGGAGACTGGAATATAGCTGCCTTTTTGTTGGCGCCACGAGAGGCTTTCAGTTCTGGTTGGAAGACGTGGAGAGGGCGTGAAGAGGTCGTAAAACGCATGCTCACACGGCGTTTTTTCTTCAGCACCGATCGCCATACCTGCCCTGTCGTCAGCGTGGCCCGGCGCTTGCCTACCAGAGCCGACCATCGTCCAATACCCGCGTGCTAGCCTGAAACCGCAAGGACGCCGCACCCTTCCGCCATCGTGTTCCGTTCCAGGCAGACCTCATGAAGACGCCACGCCAATCCGCCGCCACTACGAACAGCACCGCAGCGGAAACGCAGCCCAACCTGTTCGCCGCGCTGCGGAGTCTTATGATTCCCTACCGGAGCAGGCTTGACGTTGTGCACGATGAAGACGACCACTTCTACGCAAACTGCCGACACCTCGACGCCAAGGGCAAGGCGCAGTTCTTCGGGGCAGTGAAGGTCTCTGGCCGCAAGCATGTCGTTCACTTCATGCCGGTCTACGATTTCCCCGAGCTGCTGAGTGATATCAGCCCCGCACTGAAGAAGCGCATGCAGGGAAAGTCCTGCTTCAATTTCGATGCTCTGGACCCGGCCCTGCTGCAGGAACTGCAGCACGTTGTGGAACAGGGTGTGGCTCGCTACGAGAACGCAGGCAAGCTCTGAGGACCTGACACTAACCACTCACACCACAATCAGAAAGCCCCAAGCAAGGCGGGACTTTCTGCTGTGTCTGGCACCGGAAATGGTAGTTGAACCTGCGACTTACTTCCGGCC
This sequence comes from Stenotrophomonas nematodicola, assembly GCF_009467805.1. Lineage (GTDB taxonomy): Bacteria > Pseudomonadota > Gammaproteobacteria > Xanthomonadales > Xanthomonadaceae > Stenotrophomonas > Stenotrophomonas nematodicola. The sequence continues at coordinate 4,965 of NZ_WIAY01000007.1, read as the reverse complement.
CAAATTCATCTCAAACACCTCACCATCTTCAATGCAAAGTTGCACTTTGTCATCGGACGAGAGCCGCATGTCCAGCACCCACACTTGCGGAGCACCCGCAAGTGCATTGCACAAATCGGCCGAGGACACTTTTACGGGTCCGTTCGCCACTCTATCTCGAATGTCATTCAGGACTGTGAAGTCGCCAGTTCCCGAAGGTATATCCATATAAGATATCTCCCATACTTCATTCGCACTGAATTTGCTCAGTATTTCCTCTGCCACTCTGCTCCCTGTGATGGGGAACCCCCAGTCTATTTCTGACATAGCTATCAACCTCCATCGAGTGGTCGCGGTGGCCAGCGCTGAGGCGTGCCTCCTGTAGCACTGGGTACATAAGGATGTTCGTGCGGGTTTGTATGATCACGCGGGGGACCGTGGTCAGTAAAATCAATGATCCTTACTGCTTTCCCTTGCCCGTCGAACTCTCTGGCTTGATCGTACTTCTCTTTGCTGCCTTGTCGTTGGCCAAGTTGGGCATGCGGACCAGCCGCGTCCGGATCTGGCGCAGGCTCACCGTTTGATTTCGTGAGCAATGGCCTGTCCGGAAAGCGATTAGGGACTGGCTGGCCGTCCCGCCGCCCGGCGAACCGTGTCCCTGCCTGTAGGCCGACCCGTCGGACTTGAGGCCGGCCTCCCACTCGGCCCGCTCTCACGACTCCCGCCAGATGCATCGTCGTTCCGTTGGATGTTTCCACCGGCATTGGGCAACCGATACCGATTGAACTGTTCCAAAGGCTTCGCGTACGCCGTCACGGGATCAACGCTCAGGAACACGCCCAACTGCGGATCCATGTACCGCTGCTGCATGTGGCCCAGTCCGGTAGCGCCGTCCATGACGTGCCCGGCATACCCCGGCCGGTCCACCACCTTGCCGATCGGCGCACCATAAGGCTCGTAGTGCGTCCGCTCGACCACCACACCCGCCTGGCTCGTACTTGCCACCGGGCTTCCCAGCGCGTCGGTATGCAGGTACGTGATGGTTGCGCCTGCAGCGTTGTACTCACGCTGCGCGATCAGGCTTCCTGCGAGATGCACGAACTCCCGGCCGACGCCCTTGGGCCCATCGCTCTGGAACACCAGGCGACCATCTTGGGCGTAGTGGGAAAGCACATTCCCCGCCGTGGGCGAGTAGGCAAGAATGCGACGCCCCAACGGGTCATAGTTCCTTTCATGCCCATCTACGTGTTTCCCGAGCTGCTGAGCGATATCAGCCCCGCACTGAAGAAGCGCATGCAGGGAAAGTCCTGCTTCAACTTCGATGCTCTGGACCTGGCTCTGCTGCAGGAATTGCAGCGTCTTGTGGAACAGGGTGTGGCTCGCTACGAGAACGCAGGCAAGCTCTGACGAACTGAATCATCATTGCGCCTGTATCAGGCATCGGCCAACAACCCCATCGGGCAGCATCCCCACTGTCGCATCTCACGCCTGCTTTCGTCCAATCAATCGAACAAGGGTGATGCTCCAATGGCTTTTTATCTCGCGCATGGTGCGTGCTGAATTTTGCCCTGCATCGGCCTTAAGTTCGCTTCCCACGGGTCGAGAATTCACGAGCACCCCGCCTTCAGCGCCCAGAGCTCTTGACGCCGCCACGCCGACTCCACACGACTCCCCTGGACTGAGTAGAGGCGCGATTTAGAGCCCCGGTGCTGATGTTATCCCTCTTGCCGGCCAACTGTGCGGCACAATGAGCGGGAGCCAGCCCGCCAAGCCTTCGTCTAGGCCTTTCTTCGTTTTGGTCGCGCCGCCCACTTTCGATACTGGCTCTGGCATGGAGCAACGTCTGCAACCAATGCCGTTTGGGCATTCGTCCCGGAGCCGCCCGTTGAAGCTTCATAGGTAGCGTCGTCCACGAAATCAATAGACCACACTTTGAAAGCCGCTCCACGCGCCTGTAGTTCACGGCAAGCCCCTTCTGTCGCAGCTTAGGATGGATCATGCCCACGCCGTAGCGTCTGTGACGGTGCGCCAGTGCAGCGATCTACTCGCGCAAATCAACGTTGTGGTCCGGCCTGGGCTCGTAGCAAAGCGCACTGGCGCTCATCCGCGCAACGAACAACGCACGCCGCTCACTCAGCCCTTTATTGAACATCTACCGCACCAGCAACCTACGTGCCGGCGCGGTCACCACTTTATTCGAAACGCATCCTTGATGACGTCGTTCTCGAACACCGGCTCGGCCGGTAGCTTCTTCAGCCGCGCGTTCTCCGTCTCCAAGTTCTTGAGCCGCTCGACATCAGGCAAGCTCATGCCACCGAACTTGCTGCGCCAGAGGTAGTACGAGGCCTCGCTGAAGCCATGCTGGCGGCAGAGGTCCTTGATGGGCATGCCGGCCTCAGCTTCGCGTAGGAAGCCGATGATCTGCTCTTCGGACAAGCGCTTCTTCACGTCCAATCTCCTTGTCATTGAGGACCGGACTCCAAACCGCTTCGCTACTCAATCTCGGGGGACGTCGACATACAACCAAGCAGTTGGACGCGGTTTTCAAGTAATTCAGACCGCCTAGAGCGCGGGGCCAGCCAGAAACTAACGGCCTGACAAATTCAGGAAGCGATTCCACGCAGCTCCGAGCATGCATCCTCAACGACTTTGAGGAAGTCAGGCAATGAGAACTTCATATTTACATTGGCATTAAGAATTCTAGTTAGATGAAAGAATTCAACCTCAAACACGCCGTCAACCCGCTCCTGATCAATACGACAAAGAATTTGTGACTCAAACGAGATCTCAGCAGCAAGCGAATTGAAACTCATCGGGCTCACAAAATCAATTGAGAATTTTTCCATATTGCGCCTACCTCTTGGGATCCAAGAATGTATTAAACGAACCGTCTGCCTCGAACCGCACCCCCTGACCACTCGCCCCTCGGTACTCAGCTCCTCCGCCACTCAGGGATGTTTTGACGGTATCTGGGCTTTTCAGAAGCCCCTCTACCACCCGTCCAGCAGCTTCATTCTTCTGTGCCACACTTCCCGTTGGAGCAGCGAAAGTACCACCTGGGCGCGTAGCGTGATGCTCGAGCTTTCGTGCGGCAACTGAAAGGCCGGTTGCATTGAACGGCTTGTTGGCAGCCCGCAATAGCGGACCCACCTCCTTGGCAGCAAGGCCAGCGGCGCCAGCGGCCCCGGTGACTCCAGCCGCCTCCGCAGCGATGTTGGTGGCAGTGGCCACTGCACCAGGGTTGGTCATTATAGCTAGACGAACCTCTACTACTACAGGAGTAAGCATTACCGCTGTAGCAGCGATAGCATATGGCTGGAGTGGCGCATACACTGCACCGTTACCGGCCTCCATGTCCTCGCGATGCTGTTCGACAAAGCGCTCTGATGCTTGTCCCCCATCCGGATCCGAGAACGTGTACGGATTTCCGTTCGCATACCGATAGCGATTGAACTGCCCAACCGGCTGCTCATACGCAGTCACCGGATCCACCGACAGGAACACCCCCAACTGCGGGTCCATGTACCGCTGCTGCATGTAGCTCAGCCCAGTGGCGCTATCCATGACATGCCCGGTATACCCCGGCCCGTCCACCACCTTGCCGATCGGCGCTCCATAAGGCTCGTAGTGCGTCCGCTCGACGACAGCCCCCGCCTGGTTCGTACTTGCCACCGGACTTCCCAACGCATCGGTATGCAGGTACGTGATGGTTGCGCCTGCGGCGTTGTACTCACGCTGCGCGATCAGGCTACCCGCAAGGTGCACGAACTCACGGCCGACGCCCTTGCGTCCATCGCTCTGGAACACCAGGCGCCCATCTTCGGTGTACTGGGACAGCACGTTACCGGCCGTGGGGGAGTGGGCAAGAATGCGACGCCCCAACGCGTCATAGTTCCTTTTCAGCCCGCGGAGTCCAGGAATCTCTTCCAGTTTTCGAAGAGACGTTCAACATTTTGATCAAGGGAGTGCTCAGCGGGAGCGCATCCATCAGTGGCGGGCATGTATCTGACGAAGCTCTCCATGCGCTCCGGATAGTCAAAATCCGCATATATCCGCTCAACCTCGCCGAGCGGATCATCAACTTCATTGCGGTTGGCATAGAGATCCGTGAGAACTGCGACAAGCCACTTCCATGAAATGCTGTCGTGATCCATATCTCCGTCCTGAACGGTGAGTCGTAGAGCCTCCGCTCCTCTCTCTTCAGGGGCAATTCTCTCCAAGTGACGTACCAGGCCCACCAAGTCCAACTGCCCTTCAAACGCAGCTTGCCCCAGTTCGCATTGCTTCAGAGCATCAAGATCAATCAGATTTCGATCCAAACCCCACGCCAACTCGGCCAGAGTCCATGACCCGGAAGTCCGAATCCACTCATAGCTTCTCATGGTCATAGTCACTTCTTGTTCGGCATTCCATTCATACTGCCACCGACGTCCCCCCGGCTTGAGTAGTGGGCGGGTTTAGAGTCCGGTGCTGATGGTATCTCTCTTTCCAGCCAACTGTGCGGCGTACTGGGCGGGCGTCAGCCCGCCAAGAGCCCGCTTAGGCCGTTCTTCGTTGTAGTCACGCCGCCAGCTTTCGATACTGGTCCTGGCATGGAGCAACGTCGGGAACCAATGCTCGTTCAGACATTCATCGCGCAGCCGCCCGTTGAAGGACTCAACGTAAGCGTTTTGGTTCGGCTTCCCCGGCTCGATCAGGCGCAGGGCAATTCCCTTCTCGTGAGCCCACGCCACCATCGCTTTTCCGCAAAGCTCCTTGCCGTTGTCTATCCTGATCACCTGCGGCAAACCGCGCTGAACGGCCAATCTGTCCAGCACCCTGGCAACGCCTTGCCCGGAAATAGCTCGTTCAACCTCAACGGCCACGGCCTCGTGAGTGGCGTCATCAACGATGGTCAAACACTTGATTACTCGGCCTTCCGCGGTGCGGTCGAACACAAAATCCATCGACCACACCTGGTTGGCGGCGGACGGGCGCAGCAAGGGC
>NZ_WIAY01000006.1 GCF_009467805.1 Stenotrophomonas nematodicola | reverse complement strand
GCAGGCGATCTGGGGACAGCTGCTGGAGCAGCCGCAGATCGGGGTGACCGCCAACTTCTTCCACAGCGGCGGCCACTCGCTGCTGGCGGTGCAGCTGATGTCGCGCGTGCGCGAGGCGTTTGGGGTGAGCCTGCCGTTGTCGCTGGTGTATCGCGCGCCCACGATCCGCGGCTTCGCCAGCGCGATGCAGACCCCTGCGTCGTCCACGATGGTGGTGCCCCTCAATCGCACCCAGGCGCTTCCGGCGGTGTTCGCGATCCACGCCGCGGCCGGCGACATCGGGCGCTACCGCACATTGGCCGACGCGCTGGACGGCAGGTTGAGCGTGCACGCGATCCAGCGCCCGGAGAATATCGGCGACGCGCCCGTCGAGCTGATTCCGATCGATGTACTGGCGCAGAAATACGTGCGGCAGATGCGCATGATCCAGCCGCACGGACCCTACCGTCTGATGGGCTGGTCGCTGGGCGGACTCATCGCCATCGAAATGATCCGGGAGCTGGAAAAACAAGGGGAAAGAGCGTCCCTTCTGGTGACCATCGACACGGTCTGGGCCGGGCAGAAAACACGTGATTTTGTGAGCAACTGGATCAATGGACAGCCCTGGAAATGGGTGCTAGAGTCGATCACTGATGACAAGGGGGTAATGGACGTACTCGATGAAGCCATCGGCTTCAGTCACGACGGCATTCTGGACGCCATGAAGGGGAGATTCAGGGCACTGGCCGCAGCCAATCTGCTGGCGGTCCTGGATCAGCGTACGGACGGAAGCATCCAACCGGATTTCCATCTACGCATCATCGCGGAAAGAACGGCGGAGACCATGGACATGGATCTCCAGACGACGATGGCTGGGCGTTTGGTCGATCCCGTGGGATCGCGTGTCATGCAGGTCCGCGCCGATCATTTCTCGGTCATCGACCATCCCGCCGTTGCAGAGGCCTGTGCGGATGCGGCGTCTGCAACCGCATGACGCTGGGGGCCCGTCGAGCGCTTCAGATCAGTTCCCGTATTGACCGCAGTAGCGCTTCAGGAGGAGGCACTATCGAATGTCGGCAGGATTGAGAAGATTTCTGGTCGTATGGTCGGGGCAGACCATCTCCGTCGTTGGTACCCAGTTGAGCAGTTTCGCGCTGGGTGTATGGATATTCCAGCGCACTGGATCGGCGCTGCTGTTCGGCCTCTCGATCGCATTGCAGATCGTTCCCGGCGTGCTGCTGTCGCCACTGGCAGGCGTGATCGTCGACCGGTTCAACCGGCGCACCGTGATGCTGGTGTCCGATCTGTGCGACATGGTGGTTGCGCTGGTGCTGTTCACCCTGCTGCTCAACGATCAGCTGCAGGTGTGGCACATCTACATCGCGGTGCTGCTGTCGTGCGCGTTGACCACCTTCCAGCAGCTTGCGTATGCGGCCTGTGTCGTCCAGTTCGTGCCGCGCGAGCAGCTGGGCATGGCCAACGGCCTGGTGCAGCTGAGCATTCACGGATCGGCGGTGATGGTCCCGCTGGGCGCGGCGCTGCTGATGCAGTGGATCGGCCTGAAGAACATCATGCTGATCGACTTCGCCTCGTTCGGCATCGCGCTGGTCACGCTGCTGCTGGTGCGCTTCCCGTCGATACCGGCCAGCACCGGCGTTGGCGCGCGGCCGGGTCTGGCGGGCATCCGTAACCAGATCGTCGATGCGTGGGGCTACCTGCGCGCACAGCCCGGACTGCTGTCACTGCTGTACTTCTTCGCGATCAGCAGCTTCTCCATCGGTTTTGTCCAGGTTCTGTTCCGGCCTCTGGTGCTGACCCTGTCCGATGCCACCACGCTGGGACTATTGATGACCGCCGGCGGGATCGGTGGATTGACCGGCGCCATCGTGATGGCGACATGGGGCGGCCCGCAGCGGCACATCGACGGCGTCACCCGGTTCATGTTCCTGGCGGGCTGCGCGATCATCCTCTGCGGCGCGACAGGCTCGGTATGGCTGATCGGCGCGGCTGCAGTCCTGTTCTCCTTCTGCGTGCCGATCATCACCTCCTGCTCGCAGGTGATCTGGCAGCGCAGCATTCCCGAGGACATGCAGGGGCGGGTGTTCGCCTTCCGCCAGGTGATTTCGACGCTCTTCATGCCGTTGGGCATGGTGCTGTCGCCGTTCCTCGCCGAGTACGTGTTCGAGCCGTTGATGCGCACCGACAGCGGACTGTCGCGCACGCTCGCCCCGCTGCTTGGTGCCGGCCCGTCGCGTGGCATGGCGTTGCTGTTCATCGTGATGGGCCTGGTGGTCGTCGTGGTCGCCCAGGTCGCCATGCGCAATCGTGGCGTGCAGCAGCTCAGCCACCTGACCAAGTCGAACATCCGCCAGCCATCCGCCCCGGCACAGCCGCAGGTGGTGGCGAACGAAGGCGGTTGACCCCCCCGGCACGGATAGGCCGGAAGTGACAGTGACGTTGTGATCTAGGAGAGCAAGCAATGAACACAGAGTATGAAGACAGCCTGACCTACGTCGTGGTCGTGAACCACGAAGAGCAGTACTCCATCTGGCCCGAGCACAAGGATATTCCGCTGGGCTGGACCGACGCCGGCAAGCACGGCACCAAGGCCGAGTGCCTGGAGCACATCAAGGAAGTCTGGACGGATATGCGTCCGCTCTCGCTTCGCAAGGCAATGGAAGCCGTTTCCTGACGTCGTACTTCGGACAAGTGTGTTGACATGGACCGTAAGATCGAGGCGCCAAATCGTAAGAAGACCCGGATCGCCATCGCGGCGGCGGGCGTGGCGGCTGTCGCCATCGCCTATGGCGTGCTGTCGGCCGCCAGCACCAGTTCGGCCAACGTCGACCGGGGCAAGCTGACCATCAGCCAGGTGAAGACCGGTGCGTTCGCCGAGTACCTCCCGCTGCGTGGCCAGGTGATGCCGGTGGACACCATCTACCTCGATACCGAGGAAGGCGGGCGGGTGGATGCCGTGCACATCAAGGAGGGCAACCCGGTCAAGGCCGGGGATCTGATCCTGACCCTGACCAACAACCAGCTGCAGCTGGATGCGATCACGCGCGAAGCGCAGATCAGCGAACAGCTCAACAACCTGCGCAATACCCAGTTGGCATTCGAGCAGAATCGCCTGCTGCTCAAGCAGCAGCTCGTACAGTCGGATTATCGGCTGGCGGAGATGAAGCCGATGCTGGAACGACGGCGCGAGCTGTCGCTGCAGAAGCTGATCTCCGAAGAGGACTACCGCCGGATGGCGGAGGAGTTCCAGTACCAGACGCTGTCGCGCGAAATCATTGTGGAATCGCAGAAGCAGGAAACGCGCATGCGCCAGGCGCAGATGAGCCAGCTTGAGGACAACCTCAAGCATCTCCAGGCCAATCTGGCGGTGGCGCGCAAGAACCTGGAGAACCTTGCCGTCCGCGCCCCGGTCACCGGCCACCTGACCATGCTGACCGCCGAGGTGGGCGAGTCGAAGGCGAAGGGGCAGCGGCTGGGGCAGGTCGATGTGCTGACGGCCATCAAGGTCACCGCGCTGGTCGATGAGTTCTATATCGGCCGCCTGCAGGCCGGTCAGCTGGCCAGCTGCCAGATCGGTGGAAAGCCGTTCGATCTGATCATCGACAAGGTGTACTCCGAGGTGGTCGATGGGCAGGTCAAGATCGACTTCCGCTTCAAGGCAACGCCACCGGCGGATGTGACCCGCGGGCAGACGTTCCAGGTCAACCTGCAGCTGAGCGAGCCGAGCCAGCGCCTGATGCTGGCGCGTGGGGGGTTCTTCCAGGACACCGGCGGCAGTTGGGCATTCGTGCTGGATCCGTCGGGAAAGACCGCGCAGCGTCGCGAGATCAAGCTGGGCCGCAAGAATGTGAATCACTTTGAAGTGCTTGAGGGGCTCAAGGAGAAGGAATCGGTGGTGGTGTCCAGCTACGGGCACCTGGTCAACGTAACCAAGCTCGAATTCAATACGGACAATTGAGGGGGTCAGGATGTTGCAGCTTCACCAGGTAACCAAGAAGTACATCGCCAGCGAAGTCGAAACCACTGCGCTGAACAGCATCGACCTGAACATCGCCCCGGGCGATTTCGTTGCGGTCATGGGGCCGTCCGGTTGCGGCAAGTCGACCCTGCTCAACGCGGTTGGCATGCTCGACCGACCCACATCGGGCAGGTTCGAGTTCATGGGCGAGGACATCATGTCGATGACCGAAGCGCGCCTGGCGAATCTGCGCAAGACCAATCTCGGGTTCATCTTCCAGAGCTTCAACCTGATCGATGAACTGTCGGTGTGGGACAACGTCGAGCTGCCGCTGGTCTACCAGGGGGTGGCCGCCGCAGAGCGTCGCCAGCGTGTCGAGGAAGCCCTGACGCGCATGGCGATCCTGCCGCGCAAGGACCACATGCCGCAGCAGCTGTCCGGCGGCCAGCAGCAGCGCGTGGCCATTGCCCGAGCCGTGGTGACCCGCCCCAAGCTGCTGCTGGCCGACGAACCGACCGGCAACCTGGACTCCAAGAACGGCGAAGAGGTGATGAACCTACTGCGTTCGCTCAACGCCGACGGCGCCACCATCCTGATGGTGACCCACTCGCGCGAGCACGCCACCTATGCCAACCGCATGATCGAGATGGTCGACGGCACTATGGTCAGCGACCATCGCATCGAAGCTGCCCCGGCAGCGCCGGTCGTCCGCCAGACCGAAGCGAGCGAGGCATGAGATGTTCAAGAACTATCTGCTGATCGCCTGGCGCAACATCACGCACAACAAGCTGTACACCGGCATCATCCTCGCCGGACTGGTGGTGGGGCTGACCTGCGCCATGCTGGTGGCGACGTTCGTCCGCCATGAGCTGAGCTACGACCGGAGCATTCCGCACTACGAGCGCACCTACCGTGTCGGCTTCCAGGTGCTGGAGAACGGGGTCCATGTGACCACCGCCAAGCTGGCTCCTGCCGCCGCGCCCTACGTGAAGGACAACGTCGCCGGTATCGAGGCGGTGGTCCGCATGTACTCCCTGCAGGGCAATCAGTTCCGGGTGATCCGCGACGAGGCGGTCTTCAACCAGGACGATGTGTACTTCGCCGATCCCAATGTGTTCTCGATGTTCCCGGCCGAGTTCATCGAAGGGAGCGCCACCACGGCACTCGATCAGCCCGGCAAGGTGGTACTGACCCGTGAAGCGGCCGAGAAGTACTTCGGTACGGCCGACGCCGTGGGCAAGCGCCTGACCCTGGAAGGCACCAACAAGGTGGACGTGGTCGTGTCGGCCGTCGTCGAGAATCTGCCGGCCACCACCCACCTCAACTATCGCCTGCTGGTCTCCATCGATACGCTGAAGACGCTGTACACGGCCAAGATCCTGGACACGCTGGCCGATGCACGGGCCTACACGTACATCCGGGTCGAGGAAGGACGCAGCCGTGAACAGGTGATGTCCGATCTGCAGGTGCTGTTCAAGCGCTTCCAGGACGTGCATGAGGTGCTCACCCCGCTGCTGGTCCGCGTGGATGACATCCATCTGCGTGCGCCGCCGTCGGACAACGAGATGAAGATCAACGGGGACATCAACACGGTCTACGTGTATGTCGCCATTGCGCTGGTCATGCTGTTGGTGGCGGCGGTCAACTTCATGAACCTGGCCACCGCCCGTTCCAGCCGCCGTGCCAAGGAAGTGGGCATCCGCAAGGTGCTCGGCGCCACGCGGGGCCAGCTGGTGGCGCAGTTCATGATCGAGGCGATGGCCTTGACCCTGGTCGCCTTCGTGATCTCGGCGCTGCTGGCGATGGTGTTGATTCCGTCCTTTGGCGGTGTGCTGGGGCGCGATCTGCACTTCACCCTGTTCAGCGATCCGCTGCTGCTGGGCGGGCTGCTGCTGGTGGCCGTGATCGTGGCGCTGTTGTCGGGCAGCTACCCCGCGTTGTACCTGTCCGCCTTCGAGCCGGCCAAGGTGCTCAAGGGCGATGTCACCCGCGGCCGCGCCGGCGCGCTGTTCCGCAAGTCGCTGGTGACCTTCCAGTTCTGCGTGTCGGCGGTGCTGGTGGTGGCTACCGTGGTGGTGCTCGCGCAGATGCGCTTTGCCGAAGCCGAACGCCTTGGCTACAACAAGGAGCAGGTGGTCACGCTGACCCTGCCGGCGCGGGTTGCGGGCCAGTACGACGCGTTCCGGCAGCAGTTGCTGTCCGACCCGTCGGTGCGGTCGGTGGCCGGTTCCAGCCGCATCCCGACCGAGCACCTCGGCGACATGATGGCGCTGCAGATCGACGGGGCCGAGTACGCGATGTACTACTACCTGTCCGTCGAGGAGGACTTCTTCTCCACGTATGAGGTGGCCTTCGCGGCAGGGCGGCCGTTCGCCCGCGAGCGGTCCGGCGAGCGCATCATCGTGCCCACCGAGGAAAACCCGGTGACCCAGGCCAAGCTGGTGGTGAACGAGTCCTTCGTCAAGGCGCAGGGCTGGTCACCGGAGGATGCGATCGGCAAGACCGTGGACATCCAGCTCAGCGAGGACCCGCAGCGGCCGTTGATCAAGACCACCGTGATCGGCGTCGCCAACGAGATGCACTTCACCTCGATGCGCCAGAAGAGCCGCCCGGCGGTGTTCGTGGTCTCGCCGGACACCTTCCGCAAGGTGTCCATCAAGGTGGATGCAGCCAACATCGATGGCGCGCTCAAGCACATCAATACGGTGTGGGACCGCTTCGCTGCCGGTGAGCCGATGGAGGCGCAGTTCCTCGATGTGCGCTTCGACGCCATGTACCACCTTGAGAAGCGCCAGGCCAAGGTATTCACCTGGCTGGCGGGCCTGACCATCGTGATCGCGGTGTTCGGTCTGTACGGGCTGGTGTCCTATTCCACCGAGCGGCGGACCAAGGAAATCGGTATCCGCAAGGTGCTGGGCGCCAGCAATGTCAGCATCGTGATGCTGTTCATCAAGGAGTACAGCTGGCTGGTGCTGCTGGCCAACGTGATCGGCTGGCCGATCGCCTACATGGTCATGCGTGACTGGCTCAACGGCTTCGAATACCGCATCGACATGAATGTGGTGTTCTTCGCCATCGCGGCGCTGGTGACCTTCACGGTGGCCTGGCTGACCGTGTTCACGCAGGCGTATGCGGCGGCCAAGGCACGGCCGGTCAACTCGCTGCGCTACGAGTGATGCAGAGGGGCGGGGCGACAGGGTCGCCCCGCCACCGGCCCGGGTTGCCGGGGCGGCAACGAACGTGGGGTGTTGAAATGCTGAAACGTTTTGCGAGATGCGCCAGTGTCGCGATGATGCTGTCTGCCACGGCCTGTCATGGAGACCATCAGAAGGTGTACGCCGATCTGGACGACCCCGCGTTGATGGATGCGACCTTCACCGCACCGCAGCTGCAGCAGGATGTCGATTACCTTTTCAAGCGCGTGGCCGAACTGCATCCCGACCTGGACGCACGGCTGCCATCGGCCGAGCGCGAGACGCTGCGCCTTGCGTTGCGTGGCCAGGTGCGCGAGGGCATGGACCGTCGCGCGTTCCAGCGGCTGGTCGGCACAGCGACAGAGGCCTTCCGTGACGGCCACGCCGGAGTGTTCTATCCCTACCCGGAATTCAACCGTTTCAGCGCGGGCGGTGGCACCGTATTTCCGATGACGGTGACCAGCCGCGATGGGGCGCTGTACGTCAAACACGATTTCTCGCCAACCACGCCGCTGGCGGCGGGCACCCGCCTGCTGGCCATCAATGGGGTTCCGGCGCAGGAGATGCTCGCGACGATGGCGCGCTATACGCGCGGTGAAAGCCAGCTGCTGCGCGAGCAGATCGCCGCGCGCGAGTTCTCGACGCTGCTCTGGCACTATTACGACGTCGATGGTCCGGCAACCGTGCGTTACCAGTCGACCACCGGTGAGGTCGAGACCCAGGTCCCCGCACTGTCGGCCACCGCGTTCGAGGCGGGCGTGGAGAAACAGGAGGACGCCGGGGGCAGCAACGTGGCCTATCGGACCCTGGAGCAGGACGTGGGCTACCTCGAAGTGTCCTATTTCGGCGGCGACCAGGGCGACTTCCGCAGCAGCATCGATGACGCCATTGCCACCGCGCGCAAGGACGGCGTCAAAGATCTGCTGGTGGACATCCGCAACAATCCGGGCGGCTCCACCGACAACGTCGAGACGCTGCTGTCGCGGTTGTCGGCGCAGGAGTGCCGCCTGGTGTCCGGGATCACCGAAAAGATCAACGACACCAGTGCCGGTGGCTGGTTCGCCAAGGGCAAGGCCGGCGAGCTGGTCAACGTGGATTACGATTCGACGGTGACGCCGGCCAAGGAGACGAAGCGGTTCCCCGGCAAGGTCTACCTCCTGATCGGGCCGTACACCTACTCGGCCGGCATCGTCATGGCGACGGCAGTGCAGGACTGCGCGGTCGGTACGCTGGTCGGTGAGCCGACGGCCGGTTTTGCCAACCAGACCGGCCAGATCTACTTCTTCGATCTGCCCAACACCCGCATCCGGGCCTTCGCACCGACCCGGCTGCTGTTCCGCCCCAGTGGTGACCGCCGCGTGGGCGGCGTGCAGCCCGAGCATCTGCTGACGGCGTCCGGTGCCGGGCAGGAGGCGATGGTGGAGCAGGCGCGGGCGCTGGCGGTGTCCAGGCGCTGACGCGGCCGGCGCGGAGCTGGGGCGACGTGCCGCCGCTCAGGGTCGCCGCGCCAGCAGCACTGCGGCGGCGACATGGTTGCCGTCGCAGGCGACGCGGCCTTCCAGCGGCTGCGATGTATAGGCAGGGTGGGTGGCCGGGACGACCCGGGCGCTGAAGCGGTCCCCTTGCCAGCGCAGCTCCACCTGCTGGAAATCCAGGAACTCCCGGGTGGTCGGGTACAGCGCCTTGTACAGTGCTTCCTTGGCGCAGAAGGTCAGGGTGGCGCCGAGCGCGTGCCAGGCGGTCGGCAGCTCGCCCAGTGCCGCGTATTCGGCCTCACGCAGCACAAGACGGTGGATGTCCGCAGGTAGCGGGCGGGCCGGTTCGACATCGATGCCCAACCCGACGGTATCGGCGCTGCGGGCCAGCGCGACCGCGCAGAGGGTGTCGCAATGGGTGATGGCACCCACGATGCCGTCCGGCCAGACTGGTACCCGGTCCGCGTCGTTGACCAGCGGTGCGGCGGCTTCGGCACGGTCGGCAAGCAGGTGCCGGAACAGCTGGCGACCCGCCGCGTACTCGCGCTGGCGCTTCTCCACGGCATGGGCCACCTGGGCCCGCTCCGACGGCAGGAGTTGGCCGGGATCGGCCAACGCGGGCGGCATACTGGCCAGCAGAACGCCATCGGGCAGCAGGGGCCGAAGCAGCATCCGGTCACGGTACACATCAGGCCGGTCGGGCCGGCGGAAGCCCAACTCTAGACGATCTTGGCCATTCAGGCGCATGAACGGGCGACCGGACACTACGCCCGGCAACCGGGTAGAACTTGCCCGGGAACGGGCATCCGGGCATAATCGGCGGCTTCCTGCGATCTGCGTAGGAACCCTTGCCCCACCGCATTCATCCGCGGGGGGCTGTCCGGCCCCTCGGGGGCCACATCCGAAAGGTAGAAAAACATGAGTCGTCATTACGAAATCGTGTTCCTGGTCCATCCGGACCAGAGCGAACAGGTCCCGGCCATGATCGAGCGCTACAAGTCGCTGGTCGAGAACGGCAACGGCACCATCCACCGTCTGGAAGACTGGGGCCGTCGTCAGCTGGCCTACCCGATCCAGAACCTGGTGAAGGCCCACTACGTCATGCTCAACATCGAAGCCGACCAGGCCGTGCTGAGCGAGCTGGTGGAGAGCTTCCGCTTCAACGACGCCGTGCTGCGCAACCTCGTCATCAAGCGTGACGAAGCTGACACCGAGCAGTCGCTGATCATGAAGAGCAAGGACGAGAAGGGCGACAAGCCCGAGCGTGGCGAGCGTCGTCGTCGTGACGACGAAGAAGGTGAAACCACCCCCGCCGCTGACAACGAAGCCGGCGAAGACGCCGCTTCGGCCGCTTAAGGAGCACTGACATGTCCAAGTTCTTCCGTCGCCGCAAGTTCTGCAAGTTCACGGCCGAAGGTGTCAAGGAGATCGACTACAAGGATCTCAACACCCTGCGCCAGTACCTGACCGAGAACGGCAAGATCGTGCCGAGCCGCGTCACCGGTACCAAGTCGAAGTACCAGCGCCAGCTGGCAACGGCCGTCAAGCGCGCCCGTTTCCTGGCCCTGATCCCGTACACCGACAACCACGACGTCTGATGAAGGCGGGCGGCCCCCGGGTCGCCGCTTTCGTGGACCTTCCGCCCGCGCCGCAAGGCCGCGGGCGGTTTCCGGTCCACCGTTCGGATATTCGGACAGCCATCGCTGCGGGGCCACGCCTCGCTAACGAATACATATTTGGAGCTACACCATGAAGCTGATTCTTCTCCAGAAGGTCACCAACCTCGGCGGTCTGGGCGATCTGGTCGACGTGAAGCCGGGCTACGGCCGCAACTTCCTCGTCCCGACCGGCAAGGCCGTTCCGGCGACCCCGGCCAACGTGGCCGAGTTCGAAGCCAAGCGCGCTGATTACGAAGCCAAGGCCCAGTCGATCCACGCCGACGCCGAAGCCCGCAAGGCCAAGCTGGAAGGCGCAAGCGTCACCATCGCCGCCAACGCATCGACCGAAGGCAAGCTGTACGGCTCGGTCGGCCCGCGCGACATCGCCGAAGCCTTCACCAAGAACGGCCTGGCGCTGGAAAAGAGCGAAGTCATCCTGGGCGAAGGCGCCTTCCGCAACGTGGGCGAGTACGAGGTGACCATTCACCTGCACGCCGACGTCGAAACCACCGTCAAGGTGGTGGTGGAAGCCGAAGCCTGATCCCTGCCGCAAGGCTGGAGTCGCTGAAACGGGTGCCCGCAAGGGCGCCCGTTTTTGTTTTTGGGGTCTGCACGTCACGGGGGAGAAGGGGCCCTCCCGCCCGTGGAACAGCCGCCCCGTTATACTCAGGCTATCGCGTCGCCCTCGGGACCATTGAATCCCTGCAACATCAATGGCTTGAGGGTGGATTCTGCTCCAACATCCACCACGGCACGGGTCGCATCCGCCCCTTGCCCGGAAACCAACCACGCCATGCGTCTGTCCACGATCAAGCTCTCCGGCTTCAAGTCCTTCGTCGATCCGACCACGCTGCACCTGCCGACCAATATGACCGGCGTGGTGGGCCCCAATGGCTGTGGCAAATCCAACATCATCGACGCCGTGCGCTGGGTCATGGGCGAAAGCTCGGCCAGCCGCCTGCGTGGCGATTCGCTGACGGACGTGATCTTCTCCGGGTCCTCGGCGCGCAAGCCGGTCTCACAGGCCACCGTCGAGCTGATCTTCGACAACACCGACCACACCATTTCCGGTGAGTACGCGTCGTTCAACGAGATCTCGGTCAAGCGCACCGTCAGCCGCGATGGCAGCAGCAACTACTACCTCAACGGCACCAAGTGCCGCCGTCGCGACATCACCGACCTGTTCCTCGGCACCGGCCTGGGCCCGCGCAGCTACTCGATCATCGAGCAGGGCATGATCAGCCAGATCATCGAAGCCCGGCCCGAAGATCTGCGCGTGTACCTGGAAGAAGCCGCCGGCATCTCCAAGTACAAGGAGCGCCGCAAGGAAACCGAAACCCGCATCCGCCACACCCGCGAGAATCTTGACCGCCTCAACGATCTGCGCGAGGAAATCGGCAAGCAGCTCGAGCACCTCAAACGCCAGGCCCGCCAGGCCGAGCAGTACCAGGCGCTGCAGGAAGAGCGCAAGGTCAAGGATGCCGAGTGGAAGGCGCTGGAGTACCGTGGCCTGGAGAGTCGCCTCGGCAGCCTGCGCGATGCGCTGTCCAAAGAAGAAACGCGGCTGCAGCAGTTCATTGCCGAGCAGCGCGATGCGGAGGCCCGCATCGAAACCAGCCGCGTGCGCCGGGAAGAGGCGGCTGACGCCCTCAGCACCGCGCAGGCCGAGGTCTACCAGGTGGGCAGCACACTGGCCCGCCTCGAGCAGCAGATCCAGCACCAGCGCGAACTGTCGCAGCGGCTGAACAAGGCGCGCGATGAAGCGCAGCAGGCGCTGGCCGAACTGGGCAAGCACATCAGCGGCGACGAAGCCAAGCTGCTCGTGCTGCGCGAGGCCGTGGACGAGGCCGAGCCGCGCCTGGAGCACCTGCGCGAAGAGAACGAGATCAAGCAGGAAGCCCTGCGCGAGGCCGAGGCCCGTCTGGCCGACTGGCAGCAGCGCTGGGAAGCGCATACCCGCAACACCTCCGAAGCGTCGCGCGCCGGCGAAGTGGAACGCACGCGGGTGGACTACCTCGACCGTCAGGTCCTTGAGGCCGACCGCCGCCGCGAAGCCCTGACCAGCGAACGCGGCAGCCTCGACCTGGACGCGCTGACCGCGGCCTTCGAGGACCTGCAGCTCCGGCACGAGACCCAGAAGGCGGCGCTCGACGGCCTCACTGAGCAGGTTGAAGCGCGCAAGCAGGTCGTTGACGGCCTGCAGGACCGCCAGCGCAGCGGGCAGACCGAACTGGCCGAGATCCGGAAGCAGGCGCAGGCCGCGCGCGGTCGCCTGTCATCGCTGGAAACCCTGCAGCAGGCCGCGCTTGGCCAGGAGCAGGGTGCGGCCGTCGCGTGGCTTACCGCGCAGCGGCTGGATTCGGCGGCCCGCGTGGGCGAACGCCTCACCGTGGAGAGCGGTTGGGAAAACGCGGTGGAGAGCGCGCTTGGCCAGCTGATCGAGGGCGTCCTGGTCGAGAACCCCGAAGCGCTCGTCGATGCGCTGGGCGAACTCGGCGATGGCCGTCTTGCCCTGGTGTCGGCCTCGCAGGAGGCGTTGCAGGTCGCGCCGACCTCGCTGGCTGCCAAGGTCCAGGGGCCCACCGCGATCCGTCGCCTGCTCGCCCGCCTGCACGCGGCCGAGGATCTGTCGGCGGCACGTGCCCTGCAGGCCACGCTGGGCGAGGGCGATTCGGTGATCACCCGCAGTGGCGAGCGCCTCGGCGACGGCTGGGTGCGGGTCTCGCGCTCCGGCGCCGCCAAGCAGGGCGCGCTGCTGCGCGAACGCGAGATTGTGACCCTGCGCGAGCAGATCGACACCCTGCAGGCGCGCGAAGCCGAGCTGGAGCAGCGCCTGGCGGGGTTCCGCGACCAGCTGCTGGCCGGCGAGCAGCACCGCGAAGAGGCGCAGCGCCAGTTGTATCAGGCGCATCGCAGCGTGTCCGAGCTGGGCGGCCAGCTGCAGAGCCAGCAGGGCAAGGTGGAGGCGGCACGTACCCGTATCGACCGCATCGAAGGCGAACTGTCGCAGTTGCTTGAGACCCTGGATGCCAGCCGCGAACAGGTGCGCGAAGCGCGTGCCCGGCTCGACGACGCGGTCACCAGCATGGGCGATCTGGAATCGGTACGCGCGGCGCTGGAGGGCGAGCGCCGCCAGCTCACCGACGCCCGCGACCTTGCCCGCGAAGCCGCGCGCAACGTCCGTGAGAGCGCGCATTCGCTGGCGCTGACGCTGGAATCCCAGCGCGCCCAGATCACCTCGCTGAGCCAGGCGCTGGAGCGCATGAGCAGCCAGCGAGGCCAGCTGGACACACGCCTGGGTGAACTGCATTCGCAGCTCGACGAGGGTGACTCCCCGGTGCAGGCGCTGGAGGCCGAGCACCAGAATGCGCTGGGCGAGCGCGTGCGTGCCGATCGCGTGCTGGGTGAGGCGCGTACGATGCTGGAAGGCATCGATGCGGAGCTGCGCAATTTCGAGCAGACCCGTCATCAGCGCGATGAGCAGGCGCTGGCGCAGCGCGAACGCATCTCCCAGCGCAAGCTCGACCAGCAGGCGCTGGTGCTGAGCGCCGAGCAGTTGTCGGCTTCGGTCGAGAAGGCCGGCTTCGTGCTGCAGGACGTGATCAACAGCCTGCCCGAGGAGGCGCGCACCAGCGACTGGGAGCAGGCCGTGCACCAGATCGATGGCCGCATGCGCCGTTTGGAGCCGGTCAATCTTGCCGCGATCCAGGAGTACGGCGAGGCATCGCAGCGCTCGGAGTACCTGGACGCACAGAACACCGATCTGACCACCGCACTGGAAACCCTGGAAGAGGCGATCCGCAAGATCGACCGCGAAACCCGCGGCCGCTTCAAGGACACCTTCGACCGGGTCAATGCCGGCGTGCAGCAGCTGTACCCGCGCCTGTTCGGGGGTGGGCATGCCTACCTCGAACTGACCGGTGAAGACCTTCTCGACACGGGCGTGACGATCATGGCCCGCCCGCCGGGCAAGCGCGTGTCCAGCATCTCGCTGCTGTCCGGCGGCGAGAAGGCGATGACGGCGGTGGCGCTGGTATTTGCGATCTTCCAGCTCAACCCGGCGCCGTTCTGCCTGCTGGACGAGGTCGACGCGCCGCTGGATGAAGCCAACGTCGGTCGCCTGGCCAACATGGTCAAGGAGATGAGCGAAAAAGTGCAGTTCCTGTTCGTCAGCCACAACAAGGCCACGATGGAGGCGGCGCACCAGTTGTCCGGTGTCACCATGCGCGAGCCGGGCGTCAGCCGACTGGTCAGCGTGGACCTGGAGGAAGCGGCCCGATTGGCGGGCGCGGCCTGACGTGCCATCCTTGCGTACCTGAATGATTTAGCCGGAGACCCCCTCGAATGTCCGACATGGCAATGCTCCGCATCGGCATCCTGGCCGCCGGCCTGCTGTTGATCGCCGCGATCTTCCTGTTTGGCCGTCCGAAGAAGAAAGTCCAGGGCCGCCGCATCGAAGGCACCGACACGGCCGCCGGCGCGCGGCGTGAGCCGGTGCTGGGCGAAGGTGACCCTGCAGGCGCTGACGCCGGTGTGCCCGCCGATGACGGCGTGACCCAGCCGGAACTGGGCCTGCCCGAGGTCGATGCCCCGGCCGCCAGCGACGTGGGCAAGCGTGCCACCCAGGACTTCGACAAGATCGTGTCGCTGTTCGTGGCCGCGCGTGCCGGTGAGCAGCTGCGTGGCGAGGACATCGTGGTTGCAGCGGAGAAGACCGGTCTGGTCTTCGGCCACATGAACGTGTTCCACCGCCTGGTCGAAGGCCACCCCGAGCGCGGCCCGATCTTCTCGATGGCCAGCATCATGAAGCCGGGCAGCTTCGACATGGCCAACATCCGCGAGATGGAAACCCCTGCCATCGCCTTCTTCCTGACCCTGCCGGCGCCGCTGACGGCGCTGGATGCATGGGAAAAGATGCTGCCCACGGTGCAGCGCATGGGCGAGCTGCTGGACGGCGTGGTGCTCGACGACAGCCGCGCCACGCTCGGCCGCCAGCGCGTCGCCCACATCCGTGACGAACTGCGCGCCTACGACCGCCAGCACCAGGCCCCGCCGCTGACCAAGCCGCCGCGCTGGTAACCGCGGGCGTAGCGCGGTGGAGCAGCCGGGCGGAGCCCGGCGCTACCGGGGCGGGTCGATTGCGGCGGCGAAGGCGGTCTGGAACCTCTCCATCTCCGCTGCCGTGCCCACGGTGACCCGCACCCGTTGCGGCCAGATCGCCCAGCTGCGTCCGATCACAACGCCGCGTTCGGCCATCGCCGCAGCGAACGCGGCACCCTCGCGCTGCACATCCACCACGAAGCAGTTCGCTTCGGACGGCACGCAGGAAAAGCCGCGCTTGCCCAGCCACGCGATCGTGGCCTGGCGCACCTGGGCGTTCTCCGCCCGGCGTCGCACGATCAGGTCCGGGTCGCGCAGGCTGGCCAGGCCGGCCGCCAGCGCGGTCACCGGCAACGGGTTGTCACCGAGGCTGGCCAGCTCGCGCAGGCGGTCCGGATGCGCGGCTGCCACGCCCAGGCGCAACCCGGCCATGCCATACAGCTTGGAGAACGTGCGCAGCACGATCAGGTCGTCGCGCTGCATCACCTGGCCGATCACCGAGCGCTGCTCGCTGTACTGCAGATAGGCCTCATCGACCAGTACGCGGGTACGCGCCGGTTTATGCGCCAGCAACCAGGCGATGTCGGCGGCCGGTGTGATCGAGCCGGTCGGGTTGTTGGGATTGCACAGATACAGCAACCCGGCGTCGATGCGCGCGGCGGCCGCGACCATCGCCCGCACGTCGTGCGCGCCGTCCGCGCGCAGCGGCACCCGCACCACCGGCGCGCCGCGTGCGGCAGCCAGATCGCCGAGCGCCTCGAAGGTCGGATCGGCGACCACCAGTCCGGCACCGGCCCCCGTCCACAGCACGGCCGCCCGGTTCAGCGGCTCGCTGGAGCCCGGGAACAGCCGCACCTGTTCCTTGCCCAGACCTTCCTGTGCGGCGAACAGGTCGCGCAGTTCGCCGGCCATCGCGAACAGATACCGCCCGCTCCGGCCTGCGACGTCACGGGCTGCGGCCAGCGCAGCCGGGGCAGGACCATAGGGGCACTCGTTGAAGTTGAGCAGGACCGGGCCGCCGGCAGGGGCTGCCGGCCCGGAGCGGGGCAGGGCGGCCTGCGCGGGCGTCAGCCCCAGCGTCGACAGTGCCAGGCCGGTGCCGGCCAGGTGCAGGAAGGAACGGCGGGAGGGCGCGCTGGGATGTGTCACGGGGCACCGTGTGCAGAGGGCAAGCCGGCACGCTAGCGCTGCTGGCGTGAGGCGGCAAGCGTTCACCATCCGCGATAAAATCGGCAGCCCCTTCAGGATTGCCGACCGCATGAGCCCCAGCCCCGCCGAACGTGCCGACGTCCTGCGCCGCCAGATCGAGGATGCCGGCAAGGCGTACCACGAGCGCGACGAGCTGCTGATTCCCGACGCGGACTACGACGCGCTGGTGCGTGAGCTGGAGGCGCTGGAGCAGGCACATCCCGAGCTGGCCCGTGCCGATTCGCCGACCCGGCGCGTGGGCGGCAAGGCCTCTTCACGCTTTGCCGAAGTCCGGCATGTGGTGCCGATGCTGTCGCTCGGCAATGCGTTCAGCGATGAAGAAGTGCAGGATTTCGTGCGCCGCATCGGTGAGCGGCTGCGCCGCGACGCGCTGTACTTCTCGGCCGAACCGAAACTGGACGGCCTGGCGATCAGCCTGCGCTACGAGGACGGCCAGTTCGTCCAGGGCGCTACCCGTGGGGATGGTGCCACCGGCGAGGATGTCACTGCCAATCTGCGCCAGATCCGTGTGATTCCGCATCGCCTGCAGGGCGAGGGCTGGCCCGACGTGCTGGAGGTGCGCGGCGAGGTCTACATGGCGCGGGCCGATTTCGAGGCCTACAACGCCGACGCCCGTCTGCACGATGGCAAGGTGCTGGCCAACCCGCGCAATGCCGCAGCCGGTTCGCTGCGTCAGCTCGATCCGAAGGTGAGCGCGCGGCGCAAGCTGAGTTTCTTCGCCTACGGCACCGGTGAGGTGCGGGGCGGCGAGCTGCCGGCCACGCACTCGGCCACGCTGGCGCAGCTGCGCGCGTGGGGCTTCCCGGTCAGCGACCTGTGCCAGGTGGTGGAAGGGAGCGAGGGCCTGCTGGCGTACTACCGTGACATCGGCGAGCGCCGCGACGGGCTTGCCTTCGACATCGACGGCGTGGTCTACAAGCTCGATGACCGCGCCGGGCAGGAACAGATGGGCTTCGTCTCCCGCGCACCGCGCTGGGCGATCGCGCACAAGTTCCCGGCGCAGGAACAGACCACGACCGTGGAGGCCATCGAGATCCAGATCGGGCGCACCGGTGCGGCCACGCCCGTGGCGCGCCTGGACCCGGTGGCGGTGGCCGGGGTGATCGTGTCCAATGCCACCCTGCACAACGCCGATCAGATCGCGCGGCTGGACGTTCGCGTGGGCGACACCGTGATCGTACGCCGTGCCGGCGATGTGATTCCGGAGGTGGTGAGCGTGATCGCCGAGCGCCGGCCAGCCGGCACCGCACCGTGGCAGATGCCGACGCACTGCCCGGTATGCGGCGCGGAGATCGTACGCGAAGAAGGCGCTGCCGCCTGGCGCTGCTCGGGTGAGCTGAGCTGCCCGGCGCAGCGCAAGGAGGCCATCGCGCACTTCGCCTCGCGCCGCGCAATGGACATTGATGGCTTGGGCGGCAAGTACATCGACACCCTGGTCGATGCGGGCATCGTGCGCGGCGTGGCCGATCTGTACCGGCTGCAGCGCGATCAGCTGCTGCAGTTGAAGCTGGTGCTCGATGCCGGGTCGCCCGAGGCACTGGCCAGCCAGATCGGTGCCCACCTCCCGCCGGAGGCCAGTGGCGACTACCTGCGCGCGATCCTGCAGCTGGATGGCCGCGACGAGACCTGGCGCGCCCAGGCGCTGGCGATGCCGGCAGCGTTCGTCTGGAACACGAAGAAAATTGCCACCCGCTGGGCGGACAACCTGATCGCGGCCATCGACGCCAGCCGCGACACCACGCTGGAGCGGCTGCTGTTCGCGCTGGGCATCGAGCATGTGGGTGAGAGCACCGCCAAGGCGCTGGCTGCCTGGTTCGGCGACCTGGCGCTGATCCGCCGGCTGCCGTGGCCGCTGTTCAAGCGTGTGCCGGACATTGGCGGCGAAGTGGCGCGATCGCTCGGGCACTTCTTCGAGCAGGACGGCAACCAGAAGGCCATCGATGCTCTGATCACGATCGGCAAGGTGCGCATCACCGACACGCACAGGCCGTCGGCCAAGCTGCGCGACGGCCTGGACTTCGCCCAGGTGCTGGTGGAGGCCGAAATCCCGGGCATTACCCGTCTGCGCGCCGAGAAGCTGGTAGCCGCGTTGCCTGACGCTGCCACGCTGCTGGATGCCGAGCCGGTGCGTTTCGTCGCCGCCGGGCTGCCCAATGAGGTCGCGCTGGGCCTGGCCGACTGGCTCG
Organism: Stenotrophomonas nematodicola; assembly: GCF_009467805.1. Taxonomy (GTDB): domain Bacteria; phylum Pseudomonadota; class Gammaproteobacteria; order Xanthomonadales; family Xanthomonadaceae; genus Stenotrophomonas; species Stenotrophomonas nematodicola. Next base: position 236,419 of record NZ_WIAY01000006.1, on the reverse strand, counting down.
ACCGCGACGGTCATGGCCACATGCTGCTCAAGGCCGAGGCCTGCCGGCAGGAACTCCTGGCCCTGGCCCCGGACCAGGCGGAGCAGATTGCCGGGCCGCTGGACGGGCAGACCGTGGTGCTGACCGGCACATTGGCGCAGATGACCCGCGACGATGCCAAGGCGCGGCTGGAAGCGCTGGGCGCGAAAGTCTCCGGCAGCGTGTCCAGGAAGACCGCGTTCGTCGTCGCCGGCACCGAGGCGGGGTCCAAACTGACCAAGGCGCAGGAGCTGGGCGTGGAGGTCTGGGACGAAGACCGCCTGCTGGCCTACCTGGCCGCACACTGATTTCTACGAGACGTCGCATGCATACCGTACCCCTCGATTTCCGCCTGGCCACCGTGGCCGACGCCGATCTGCTGATTGGCCTGATGCGCGACTTCTACGCCGAAGACAAGCTCGATTTCGACCCGGCGCGCGTGCGTCCCGCGCTGTTGGCCCTGCTCGAAGAGCCGCGCAACGGCGAGGTGCTGCTGTGGCTGTCCGAGACCGGCGAGGTCGTGGGCTATGCGGCCCTGGCGATGGGCTTCAGCCTGGAGCAGGGCGGACACTTCGCGCTGCTCGATGAGCTCTACCTGCAGCACGCCGCGCGCGGCCGTGGGCGTGGCAAGCAGGCGCTGGCGATCCTTGAGCAGCGTGCCAACGCGCGCGGCGTCGCGCGGATGCGCCTGGAAGTGAACCATCACAACGAACTGGCGCGCCGCCTGTACCTGGCCACCGGCTACGTGGATGACACCCGCGACCTGCTGACCCTGCCGCTGGCCGAACGCCTGCGCGACGCGCGCGCATGATCGCGGCCCTGCGCCAGCGCGCCGCGCTCAATGCGTGCATCCGTGACTTCTTCGCCACACGTGGTGTGCTCGAAGTGGAAACGCCGATCCTGTCGGTGGCCGGCAATACCGAACCCAACATTGACAGCTTCCACACCCGTTTCAGTGGCCACGTCGATGCGGGTGAGGCGCAGCGCTGGCTGCGCACGTCCCCGGAGTATCCGCTCAAACGCCTGCTTGCCGCCGGTGTGGGCGACTGCTACGAGCTGGGCAGGGTGTTCCGCAACGGCGAAGCTGGCGGCCGCCACAATCCCGAGTTCACCATGCTCGAGTGGTACCGCGTGGGCTGGGACCATCACCGTCTGATCGGGGAAACGGCGGCGCTGGTACGCGCGGCACTGTCGCTGGTGCAGCGCGAGGCGCGCCTGGAGGTCATCGACTACCGCAGTCTGTACCAGCGCCAGCTCGGGGTGGACCCGTTCGAAGCGGACATCGACGCACTGCGCGCGCCGCTGTCGGAGATCCACATCGATCCGCAGGGGCTGACCCGCGACGACTGGCTGGACCTGCTGATGACCCACTGCATCCAGCCTGCGTTCGGTGACGATACGATGACGGTCGTGCACGATTGGCCGGCCAGCCAGGCCGCGCTGGCGCGCGTACGGCCCGGGACGCCGGCACTGGCCGAGCGCTTCGAGCTGTATCTGGGGCCGGTGGAGCTGGCCAACGGCTATCACGAGCTGAACGATGCCGCCGAGCAGCGGGCGCGCTTCGAGCGCGATCATGCGGTGCGGCGCATGCGCGGCGCGGTGCTGCCGCCCCTGGACGAGGCGCTGCTGGCCGCATTGCCGCAGCTTCCCGACTGTGCGGGCGTAGCGGTGGGGGTGGACCGGTTGCTGATGGCGATGAACCGTACACCGGCGATTGCCGATGTCCTGGCCATCGATTTCGCCCGGGCCTGAACCGTTCCCGGCCAATTGCGTCTTGCGCACCGTGGATGATGATGCTCTGATCACACCCGATGTCAGAAGGTGTAACGCGTGATCGTTCAGTTGCGGCGGGGACCGTGTCGATGAAGGTGTTGGCCAGCGCAGGCATGCCGCTATGTTCGTTGTTGCTGTGGGCAGGGCTGGCATCGCCGGCCGTGGCGCAGTCGTCCGGCTATGCCGGGCAGGTGGTGCGCTGCGAATCGCGCGACATGGAATGGGTGCATTGCGACATGCCCGTGGACGGTGGCGTGGATATGGTCCGCCAGCTGTCGGAGAACACCTGTGTGCGCGGCTCCGAGTGGGGCACTGATCGCTCGGGGGTCTGGGTGACGCTGGGCTGCCGCGCCGAGTTCCGCGCCCGCACGCCGGTGACGGCCAAGCGCGCAGGCGAGCGGTTGACGCGGCGCGTGGTGCGCTGCGAATCCAATGGTCGCCCGCAGAACTGCCCGGTGGTGCTGCAGGGTGCACCGGTGCGCCTGCTGCGCCAGTTGTCGGCGCTGCCATGCCGCGAGAACCACAGTTGGGGCGTACGCCGCAACGAGATCTGGGTGACGCGTGGATGCCAGGGTGATTTCGAAGTGGGGGCCGCCGACGGGTCCGGCTTCCTGATGGTGCCGCGACTGCTCACCTGCGAATCCAAGTCGCGCCAGCGTCGCTTCTGCGGTGCCAGCATCAACCACGGCGCCACGCTGTCAAGGCAGCTGTCCGGCAGCCCGTGCGAGCAGGGGCGGAGCTGGGGCTGGGACGCTCGCGGGGTGTGGGTGGACGACGGCTGCCGCGCCGAGTTCTCGGTCAATTGAAACGGCCGCGCGTCCGGGCCTGACCCGACGCCGGCGCGCCGCTACAATGGCGCGATGAACGCATCCACCGACATCGACTACGCCCGCTACGACCACATCCGCCCGATCCTGTGGACCGGCGACGCCCTGCAACTGCTGGACCAGCGCAAACTGCCGTTCGTGGTCGAGCACGTGGCGTGCCATGACAGCGATGCCGTCGCCGCGGCGATCCACGCACTGACCGTGCGCGGCGCACCCGCCATCGGCATTGCTGCGGCGTGGGGCGCGGTGCTGGCCGCCAACGACGTGCAGGCCGACGATGGCGCGCAGGCGCTGCTGAAGCTGGAGCCGGCGCTGCAGCGGCTCAATGCCGCACGGCCGACCGCGGTGAACCTGGCGTGGGCCCTGGCGCGCATGCGCCGTGCCCTGGCGCCGGCCGGCAGCGACTGGCGCGACGTGCTGGCGGCCGAGGCCCAGGCCATCGCCGATGAAGACCTGGCCGCCAACCGCCACATGGGCGCGCTGGGTGCCGGGCTGATCGAGGCCGGCAGCGGCGTGCTGACCCACTGCAATACCGGCTCGCTGGCCACCGCCGGCTTCGGCACCGCGCTCGGCGTGATCCGCGCCGGCATGGCCCAGCACCGCATCGCCCGCGTGTTCGCCGGCGAGACCCGCCCGTGGCTGCAGGGCGCCCGCCTGACCGTGTGGGAGCTGCAGCAGGATGGCATCGACGCGACCCTGATCGCCGACTCGGCCGCCTCGCACCTGATGAAGACCGGCGCGGTGCAGTGGGTGATCGTCGGTGCGGACCGCATCTGCGCCAACGGTGATACCGCCAACAAGATCGGGACCTATCAGCTCGCCATCGCCGCACGCCACCACGGGGTGAAGGTCATGGTGGTGGCGCCGTCCTCGACGGTGGACATGGACACCGCCGACGGCGACCAGATCGAGATCGAGCAGCGTGATCCCGGCGAGCTGTACGGCGTGGGCGGGGTCCGTACGGTGGCCGAGGGCATCGCCGCCTGGAACCCGGTGTTCGATGTCACCCCGGGCGCCCTGATCGATGCCATCGTGACCGAGCGCGGGGTGATCCTGAACCCGACCACGGCCAATATGCGGGCCGCCTTCGGGGAAGCCCCCGCAACGGCCCCGTAAGTTCCTGATTCTTGCCGGTAAAACCCCGGTAAAACGAGGCGGGAAACGGCCCGTTGTGGTAGACTTCAACGGTTAATCGAGATTCCGGCGCGGCCGCCCCGAAAGGGCTGGCTGCGACGGACTGGACCGCTACCAGACAACGGAACCCGAATGGCAGAAACCGCCAAGGAAATCATCCAGGTCAACCTGGAAGACGAGATGCGCAAGAGCTACCTCGATTACGCGATGAGCGTGATCGTGGGCCGCGCCCTCCCGGATGCGCGCGATGGCCTCAAGCCGGTGCATCGCCGCGTGCTGTTCGCGATGAGTGAGCTGAACGCGCACAGCAACAAGCCTTACTTCAAGTCGGCGCGTATCGTCGGTGACGTCATCGGTAAGTACCACCCGCATGGCGACCAGTCGGTGTACGACACGCTGGTGCGTCTGGCGCAGCCGTTCTCGCTGCGCTACATGCTGGTCGATGGCCAGGGTAACTTCGGTTCGGTCGACGGCGACTCCGCCGCGGCGATGCGTTACACCGAAGCGCGCATGTCCAAGCTCACCCATGAGCTGATGGCGGACATCGACAAGGAAACCGTCGATTTCCAGCCCAACTACGACGAAAAGGAACTGGAGCCGACGGTCATGCCGACCCGGTTCCCGAACCTGCTGGTCAATGGTTCGGCCGGTATCGCGGTGGGCATGGCGACCAACATCCCGCCGCACAACCTGACCGAGTCGATCAATGCGTGCATCGCGCTGATCGACAATCCGGCGATCGACGTCGACGGCCTGATGGAGTACATCCCGGGCCCTGACTTCCCGACCGCGGGCATCATCAACGGCACCGCCGGCATCGTCGCCGGTTACCGGACCGGTCGTGGCCGTGTGCGCATCCGCGCCAAGGCCGATATCGAAGTGGCCGACAACGGCCGCGAATCGATCATCGTCACCGAGATTCCGTACCAGGTGAACAAGGCCCGGTTGATCGAGAAGATCGCCGAGCTGGTCAAGGAAAAGAAGCTCGAAGGCATCAGCGAGCTGCGCGATGAGTCCGACAAGGACGGCATGCGCATCTACATCGAAATCAAGCGCGGCGAGTCGGCGGAAGTTGTCCTGAACAACCTCTACCAGCAGACCCAGATGGAGTCGGTGTTCGGCATCAACATGGTGGCGCTGGTCGATGGCCGCCCGCAGCTGATGAACCTCAAGCAGCTGCTCGAGGCCTTCGTGCGCCATCGTCGCGAAGTGGTCACCCGCCGCACCGTGTTCGAGCTGCGCAAGGCGCGCGCCCGTGCGCACGTGCTGGAAGGCCTGACCGTCGCGCTGGCCAACATCGACGAGATGATCGAACTGATCAAGACCTCGCCCAATCCCAACGAAGCGCGCGAACGCATGCTCGCCCGCCTCTGGGAGCCGGGCCTGGTGGGGTCGATGCTTGGTGCCGCCGGTGCCGAGACCTCGCGTCCGGACGACCTGCCCAAGGGCGTGGGCCTGATCGAGGGTGGCTACCAGCTGACCGAGATCCAGGCCACCCAGATCCTGGAAATGCGCCTGCACCGCCTGACCGGGCTGGAGCAGGACCGCCTGACCGAGGAATACAAGCAACTGCTGGAAACGATCGCCGGGCTGATCCACATCCTGGAAGATCCGGACCGCCTGCTGCAGGTGATCCGCGAAGAGCTGATCAACGTGCGCACCGAGTTCGGCGACGAGCGCCGCACCGAGATCCGCCACAGCGAAGAAGACCTGGACATCCTCGACCTGATCGCGCCGGAAGACGTGGTGGTCACCCTGTCGCATGCCGGCTACGTCAAGCGCCAGCCGGTCAGCGCCTACCGCGCCCAGCGCCGCGGTGGCCGTGGCCGCAGCGCGGCGTCGACCAAGGAAGAGGATTTCATCGAGCAGTTGTGGCTGGTCAACACACACGACACGCTGCTCACCTTCACCAGCTCGGGCAAGGTGTTCTGGCTGCCGGTGCATCAGCTGCCCGAAGCCGGTTCCAATGCCCGTGGCCGCCCGATCATCAACTGGATTCCGCTGGAATCCGGCGAGAAGGTGCAGGCCGTGCTGCCAGTGCGTGAATACGCCGATGGTCAGTTCGTGTTCTTCGCCACCCGCAACGGCACGGTCAAGAAGACGCCGCTCAGCGAGTTTGCGTTCCGTCTCGCACGCGGCAAGATCGCCATCAATCTCGATGACGGCGATGCGCTGGTGGGGGTCGGCCTGACCGATGGCGAGCGTGACATCCTGCTGTTCGCCTCCAACGGCAAGACCGTGCGCTTCGCTGAGGACAAGGTCCGCTCGATGGGCCGTACCGCCACCGGCGTGCGCGGCATCAAGATGGCCAAGGGCGAGGAAGTGGTCAGCCTGATCGTGGCCGAGAGTGCCGGCGGCAGCGAGGACGACAACGATGATGACACCGTCATCGACGAGACCGTGGGCGAGAATGGCGATGCCGTGATCGAGAACGGGGTGGATGACGACAACGCGTTGTACATCCTCACCGCTACCGAGAACGGCTACGGCAAGCGCACCCCGCTGCCGGATTACCCGCGCAAGGGGCGTGGCACCCAGGGCGTGATCGGCATCCAGACCACCGAGCGCAACGGCAAGCTGGTCAGCGCGGTGCTGATGGGGCCGCGCGACGAGGTGCTGCTGATCTCCGATGGTGGCACCCTGGTGCGCACCCGCAGCTCGGAAATCTCGCGCGTGGGCCGTAACACCCAGGGCGTCACCCTGATCCGCCTGTCCAAGGACGAGAAGCTGCAGGCGGTCGAGCGCATGGATGCCTCGCTGGATGACGGCGCCGACGAAGAGGGCGCCGACGAGGCGGCCGCGACCGCTGCCGCGCCGGTGGTGGCACCGCCGGACGCGTAACGCGGTTGCGTTGCGGTACCACGGAAAACGCCGGCGCCTGCCGGCGTTTTCCGTTGGGGGTCCAGGCACGGCTGGAAAGAACGCACCGCGTTCACGACCCCGGTGGGATAAGGACCCACAGGACCGGTGCAGACGCTGGCCGGCGGTGCAGGGGAAGGGAGGAGCGCGCGATGTCCGCCACGACGCAGGCCCGCTACACCCGCCATTGGCTGCTGGGTGTCCTGGCGATGATCCTGCTGGTGCTTGGCGCGGTGCTGGTGCTGGGCGGCGGCTGGTTGGCCCGCCTCGGCGGTTCCTGGTACTACGTGCTGGCCGGGGTCGGGCTGCTGGTGGCCGGCGTGCAGTTGTGGCGCGGACGGGTCAGCGGTGCGGCGTGCTTCGCACTGGTATTGGTGGGCACCGTGCTGTGGACCTGGTGGGAGTCGGGCAGCGACTATTGGCGGTGGGTGCCGCGCCTCGGACTGATGGTGGCGTTGGCCTTCATGCTCTGCCTGTTGCTGCCGCGCCTGCGACGGCCGGTATCCCGCGCTGTGTCGCGCAGTCTGGCCGGTGTCCTGGCGCTGGTGTTCGTGGCGGCCTTCAGCCTGGCGTTCGTTCCGCATGGCGTCACCGCAGCCGTGGGTGCCTTCCCCGAGCCAATGGTCGCCGCCGGGCTGGCGCCGACAACCGAGGCGGCGCTGCAACCGGCCGACCGGCCTGCCGATGGTGACTGGACCGCGTACGGCCGCAGCAACGCAGCCACCCGGTTCTCGCCGTTGCAGCAGATCACCCCGGACAACGTGGGAACCCTGCAGCAGGCCTGGGTATTCCGCACCGGCGATCTGCCGGACAAACGCTGGGGCGCGGAGACCACCCCGCTGAAGATCGGCGACCGCCTATACCTGTGCACCGCCCGCAACCAGCTGATCGCCCTCGATGCCGCCGACGGGCGCGAGCGCTGGCGCTTCGATCCCAAGGTCAGGAATGCCTCGATTCCGTACACCGCCGCCTGCCGGGGCGTCGCCTACTACGAGGTGCCGACCACCGCGCAGGACGCTGCACTGGCCGACGTTGCCGCCGACCTGGCCGTGCCGCAGGTGGGCGTACCGCTGCTTACCCAGGTGCCGCGCGGCGCCTGCGCGGCGCGCATCATCGAGGGCACGCTGGATGGCCGGCTGATCGCGGTCGATGCCGCCACGGGCAAACCGTGCGCCGGTTTCGGCAACAACGGCCAGGTCGACATCACCCTTGGCATGGGCGAGACCCCGCCGGGCTATGTCTCGATCACCTCGCCGCCGGCCATCGTGCAGGGCGTGGTGGTGACCGGCCACCAGGTGCTGGACGGCCAGCGTCGCGATGCGCCGTCCGGCGTGATCCAGGCGTACGACGCAGTCACCGGCGCGCTGCGCTGGGCCTGGGACATGGACCAGCCGCAGCGCAGCGGTGCACCGCCGCGCGGCCATACCTATACCCGCGGCACGCCGAACATGTGGACCACCGCCACCGGTGACGACGCGCTGGGGCTGGTCTACCTGCCGATGGGCAATGCGGCGGGTGACTACTGGAGCGGGTCGCGCACCGAGGCCCAGAACCGCTACGCGACCTCGCTGGTCGCCATCGACGTCAACACGGGCAAGCCGGTGTGGCACTTCCAGGCGGTGCGCAAGGACGTGTGGGACTACGACCTGGGCTCGCAGGCGACGCTTGTCGACTATCCCACCCCGGCTGGCAAGGTGCCGGCCATCCTGCTGCCGACCAAGCAGGGCGACATGTATGTGCTGGATCGCCGCACCGGGCAGCTGCTCACTCCCGCCGAGGAGCGCCCGGTGCCGGGTGGCGGGGTGGAGCCGGAGCAGCGCTCGCCCACGCAGCTGTTCTCGCTGTACCACACGCTGCGCAAGCCCGACCTGACCGAGCGCGACATGTGGGGCATGACCCCGATCGACCAGCTCGTCTGCCGCATCCAGTTCCGCAGGGCGAGCTACCAGGGTTTTTACACTCCCCCGACGGCCGACCGCCATTCCATCGAGTACCCCGGCTACAACGGTGGCTCGGACTGGGGCAGTGTCGCGGTGGATCCACGTCGCGGGGTGATCGTGGCCAACTACAACGACATGCCCAACTACAACCGGCTGGTGCCGCGCGCCACGGCGGACAGACTGGGCTGGCTGCCGCGCGAGGAGGTGCGCGCCGACAAGGGCGGCGCCGAAGGGGCGGGGGACCCGCAGGTGGGGACGCCGTACGCCGTCGACGTCAACGCCGGCTGGCGACTGCCGTTCACCCGTCTGCTGTGCAAGCAGCCGCCGTATGGTGGCATCCGCGCCGTCGATCTGCGCAGCGGCAAAACGCTGTGGGACCGCCCGTTCGGCAGCGCCCGCGGCAACGGTCCGTTCGGCATCCGCTCGGGCCTGCCGATCGAGATCGGCACGCCCAACAACGGCGGTTCGGTCGTCACCGCCAGCGGCCTGGTCTTCATCGCTGCTGCCACCGACGACCTGCTGCGCGCCATCGACCTGAAGACCGGCAAGGAGCTGTGGCACGCCCCGCTGCCCGCCGGGGGCCAGGCCAACCCGATGATCTACGAGCAGAACGGGCGGCAGTACGTGGTCATCATGGCCGGCGGCCACCATTTCATGGAAACCCCCGCAGGCGATTACGTGATCGCCTACGCGCTGCCGAAAACGTGACGACGCACGCTGGCCCACGCCCCGTAGAGCCGGGTTCTACCCGGCTGCTCTTCAACGAAGGCAAGCAACCTGATGCAAGCCCCGTAGAGCCGGGTTCTCCCCGGCTGCTCTTCAACGAAGCCAAGCAACCTGATGCAAGCCCGTAGAGCCGGGTTCTATCCGGCTGCTCTTCAACGAAGCCAAGCAACCTGATGCAAGCCCCGTAGAGCCGGGTTCTACCCGGCTGCTCTCACGCACGATCATGCAAGCCGGGCAGCGCCCGGCTCTACAAGGTGCCTGCGCACCCGATGACAAGATCACATCAGATCGGGTATTCCCCTGACACGACACTGCAGCGCCCCCTGCTTCAAGGTTCGCGCAGCCTCGCCCAAGATGCAGACATGGCGAGTCCTTCTCTACAACGCGGACGCATCTCCTGCGAGGGCAGCTACTACGTCGTCACCACGGTTACGGCGCAGCGCACCCGCCTGTTCGTCGATACCGCCAATGCGCAGGAGGTCTGCTACTGGCTGCGCACCTCGGATGCCCAGGGCCGCACCGACTCCCTGACATGGGTGGTCATGCCCGACCATATCCACTGGATGTTCCGCCTGCGCGACACACCACTGTCGATCGTGATGCGAACCTTCAAGTCGCGGTCGGCCAAGGCCCTCAACCAGAGCAACAGCACCCGGGGCACCGTTTGGCAACCGGGCTACTACGACCAGCTGCAGCGCGACGATCGCCATCTGTTGGCCGCGGCCACCTACATACTCGCCAACCGCTGCGCGCCGGATTGGCCAAGGGCATGAACGATTACCCCTTCGCCTGGTGCCGATGGCCCCTCCCGTAGCGCCGGGCTCTGCCCGGCGGGTGTCAGGTGTGCATGTGCCTGACGAAGGGCAGCCGGGTAGAACCCGGCTCTACGGGGTGCGCGTGCGTGGCCTTGGTAGCGCCGGGCTCTGCCCGGCGGGTGTCAGGTGTGCATGTGCCTGACGAAGAGCAGCCGGGTAGAACCCGGCTCTACGGGGTGCGCGCGCGTGGGGGTGCGCGCGGGTGGCCTTGGTAGCGCCGGGCTCTGCCCGGCGGGTATCAGGTGTGCATGTGCCTGACGAAGAGCAGCCGGGTAGAACCCGGCTCTACGGGTGCGCGCGCGTGGCCTTGGTGACGCCGGGCTCTGCCCGGCGGGTGTCAGGTGTGCATGTGCCTGACGAAGAGCAGCCGGGTAGAACCCGGCTCTACGTGATGCGCGCGGGTGGCCTTGGTAGCGCCGGGCTCTGCCCGGCGTGTGTCAGGTGTTGTGCCTGACGAAGAGCAGCCGGGTAGAACCCGGCTCTACGGGGTGCGCGTGTTTGCGCGTTGCGTTACTGCGGTACCCGCACCATCCGGGTCATCAGGTGCTCCACCACGTTCTCCGGGTGCGCGGTCCGGCCCACGTGGGTGCTGGACATCTGGACCACCGAGCTGCGCTTGGCGGTCAGGAAATGGAAGCGCGCGCGTGCCGGCAGCCGGGCGATGGGACCGGCGTTGGCGTCGCCACGGCAGATCGCCACGATGGCGTCCAGCCACGGTTGCAGCGCGTCCCTGTCCAGGCCGGGCGCGAACGCCTGCATCCGCGCCGCATCGATTTCGATCGCCGCTTCCAGGTGCTTCGCACCGGGGCACGACACGATCACGCCGACGTTGATGAACTCCTCGCGCTCCACCCGCGGTACCACGCGGATGACGGCGTAGTCATACGTGTGCAGTGTGGGCACGGACGGCCTCCTGGACGAAGGCGGCGCGCATGCGCAGGCGATGGGTGAGGTAATCGATATACGCCTGGCGATACGCCGCCGGGCTGTCGAACGCGGGTTCGTCGACCAGCCAGCTGTCCGGCACCAGGCCGACGATGCGTTCGATTTCCGCGTCGGGCAGCAGCGCGGCCAGCGCGGCGTCGATCGCGTCGATCTGCGTGGCAAACGGCAGCAGCACGTGGTCCCGGATCAGCATGAAGGGTTTCACGCAGGCATCCCCGGCGGTGGCCCAGTCATGGTGGAAGTACATCGCCGCGCCGTGGTCGATCAGGTACAGCTGCCGGTGCCATACCATCAGATTGGGGTTGCGCGCGGTGCGGTCCACGTTGCTGGTGAATGCGTCGAACCACACGATGCGCGAGGCGAGGTCGGCATCCACGGCCATCGCTGCCGGGTCGTAGTTGAGCGCGCCGGGCAGATAGTCGCTGCCCAGGTTCAGGCCTTCGCTGGCTCGGATCAGGTCCTGGATCTCCGGGTCCGGCTCGGTGCGGGCAAACTCGCGATCCAGCTCGACGAACACGATCTCCGGAATCGGCAGGCGCAACGTGCGGGCCAGCTCACCGGCGATCAGCTCGGCGATCAACGCTTTCGGCCCCTGGCCGGCACCCCGGAACTTGAGCACCACCATGCCGTCGTCGTCGGTTTCGACCACGGCGGGCAGCGAGCCACCCTCGCGGAGCGGGGTGATGTAGCGGAGGGCGTGAACAGTGCGCACGGCGGCATCGGCAGGGAATGTGCGCGCATCTTACCGTGACGGTGCGCGGCCGGCCGGACGCGCACCGCGTTGCCGCACCGGGCGACTAGCCCTTCCGGCCCATTCCCGGCCCGCGCGGCGGTGCTAGATTCGGGATATCGCCCCTGCACGGGCACCCAACACCACAAGGGGTAAAGGATGCTGATCCGTCGTACCGCTCTTGCCGCGGCCGTCGCCACGGCCGCGTTCGGCCTGCTGGCCGCCGGCCCGGCCTTCGCCGACTATGCCAAACCGCCGGAACACCTGCTCAAGGTGCTCAAGGCGCCGCCGCCGCCGATGCCCAGCGTGGACCCCACCGGCCAGCGTCTGCTGCTGACCACCGCGCAGACCTACCCGTCGATCAGCCGTGTCGCGCAGCCGTACCTGAAGCTGGCGGGTGTGCGCCTGGAGCCGAAGAACCGCAGCCGCCACGACACCCAGGGCGGTTATGGCATCCCGGCCTGCGTGGCCGATTTCACGCTGGTGGATATCGACAGCCGCAGGCACACGCCGGTGGCGCTGCCACAGGGCTGTGCCGGCAACGCGCAATGGTCGGCCGACGGCCAGCGCTTCGTGTTCCAGAACGCGGTGGATACCTCGGTGCAGCTGTGGGTGGGAGATGCCGCGACCGGACAGGTCAAGCAGATCCCGGGTGTACAGCTCAATCCGATCTTCGGCTACACCGTGCAGTGGCTCGGCGGCAGCCAGAACCTGCTGGTCAAGCTGGTGCCGGCCAACCAGGGGGCAGCGCCGTCCAATGAGGATGGCGCGGCCGGCCCGGACATCCAGGAATCGCTCGGCGCCAAGGGTGAGAGCAGCACTTACGAATCGCGCGACACGCTGACCAGCGTGCATGACGAAAAGCTGTTCGCCTACTACGGCCAGTCGCAGCTGGCAGTGGTGGATGCCAAGGCCGGCAGCGTGCGTCCGATTGGCGCGCCGGCGCTGTACAACGATGTCACGGCTGCGCCGGATGGCGTGCACGTGCTCACCGAGACGCTGAAGGCGCCGTTCTCGCACGCGGTCACCTACCAGCGCTTCGCCAATGACGTGGCCGTGCTGGACCTGGGCAGCGGCCGCAGCACGCCGGTGGCCAGCCTGCCGCTGGCCGATCGCGTGCCGGTGCACGGCGTGCCGGAAGGCCCGCGCGACTTCGACTGGCGCTCCACCGATCCGGCCACGCTGGTGTATGCCGAAGCGCTGGACAAGGGCGACTGGAAGGTCAGCGTGCCCCACCGTGACCGCGTACTGATGCTCAAGGCGCCGTTCACCGGGACGCCGGTGGAGATCGCGCGTACCGCGCAGCGCTTCGAAGGCATCGCCTGGAGCGCGGACCCGGCCGTGTCGTTCCTGTACGAGAACGACGAGAATCGCCATTGGCGTCAGACCCGCATTGTCGATGTGGACCGTCCCGGGCAGGAAGGGCGGCTGCTCTGGGATCTGTCCAGCGATGAGCTTTACGGCGACCCGGGCAACCTGGTGTTCACGCGTCTGCCCAACGGGGCCAGCGTGGTGCGCCAGGACGGCAACCACGTGTTCCTGCGCGGGCAGGGCGCCTCGCCGCAGGGCGACCGTCCGTTCCTGGACCGCCTGGACCTGGGCTCGCTGAAGAGCGAACGCCTGTTCCGCAGCGCTGCCGATGCCTACGAGCAGGTCCTCGGTTTTGCCGGCACCACCGGCCGCGTCCTGACCTGGCACCAGTCGGTGACCGACGCGCCGAACGCGTTCATCCGCACCCTGGGCGAGCGCGATGCAGCCGCTGCCAAGGGCGAGGCGGCGTTCGCGTCCACCCCGGCCGCGCTGACCCAGCTGACCGATCCGACGCCGGAGGTGCGCCAGATCCAGAAGCGCCTGGTGACCTACAAGCGCGCCGATGGCGTGGATCTGTCGTTCACCCTGTATACGCCGCCGGGTTACAAGGAAGGCCAGCGCGTGCCGGCGATCCTGTACGCGTACCCGGCCGATTTCGCCAACGCCGCGCAGGCCGGCCAGGTGTCCGGCTCGCAGCAGACCTTCACCCGTCTGGCACCGTACCGCCTGATGCTGCTGGCCGGCTACGCGATCATCGACAATGCCTCGTTCCCGATCGTCGGCGATCCGAAGACCGCCTACGACACCTACCTGGAACAGCTGGAAGCCGATGCCAGGGCCGCGGTGGACAAGGCCGTGGACATGGGGGTGGTGGACCGCAACCGGATCGGCGTCACCGGGCACAGCCACGGCGGCCTGATGACCGCCAACCTGATCGCGCACACCGACCTGTTCAAGGCCGGCGTGGCGACCAGCGGTTCGTACAACAAGACGTTCACGCCGTTCGGCTTCCAGAACGAGCGCCGGTCGGTGTGGCAGGCGCAGGACGTGTATCTGAAGGCGTCGCCGTTCTTCTACGCGGACAGGATCAAGCTGCCGCTGCTGCTGGTCCACGGTGAGGATGATGCCAATCCGGGCACCGAGCCGTTCCAGTCGCGCAAGCTGTTCCAGGCGATCCGCGGCAACGGCGGCACCACCCGCCTGGTGATGCTGCCGCATGAGCCGCACTGGTACACCGCACTGGAATCCAACGAGCAACTGGTATCGGAAATGCTCAACTGGTTCGACACCTACGTGAAAAACGCACCGGCCGGCAAGCACTGACGGCGCGCTGACGCACGCGACGGCCGCATCCCGCGGGGTGCGGCCGTCTGCGTCTGGGCGCGATGCAGGGGCAACCGGCGGTAGACTTGCCGTTCGCATCGAACCGGAGCAACCGCCATGCCGCAGTCGGCACACACCGTGGCCCTGACCGCCGCCTTCGCCCTGCTCGGGGCGCCGCTGTCCGGCTGTGCAGCCGCGGATGCGCCGCCGATCGACCCGCCGGCGGTCAATCCGCTGTACGTGACGCCTGCGGAAGCGCTCACGCCGGACCAGGTCCGCTACCTCCAGCAGCAACTGCGCGACTGGCCGCAACTGGAGCGTTATCGCGCGGAAAACGCGGCGCTGCCGGTGGCGCAGCCGGGGCAGCCGCGTGTGGTGTTCTTCGGTGATTCCATCACCGAGGGCTGGGGGCCCACCGGCAGCGGCACGTTCTTCCCAGGCAAGGGCTACGTCAACCGCGGCATTTCCGGGCAGACCACCGCACAGATGCTGCTGCGGTTCCGCCAGGACGTGATCGCCCTGCAACCGGCGGTCGTGGTGATCCTGGCCGGCACCAACGACATCGCCGGCAATACCGGCCCGGCCACCCAGGCGATGATCGAAGACAACCTGCATGCCATGCGCGAGCTGGCGCAGGCGCATGGCATTGGTGTCGTGCTGGCCTCGGTGCTGCCGGTCAGCGAGTATCCGTGGCAGCCCGGCGTGCATCCGGCACCGAAGGTGCGGGCGCTCAACGCCGCCCTGCAGCGCTATGCGCGCGACCAGGGCGTTGTGTATCTGGATTACTACCGCGCGCTGGCCAATGCCGACGGTGGGCTCGATCCTGTCCTGGCCACCGATGGCGTGCACCCCACGCCGGCCGGGTATGCGCGCATGGCGCCGCTGGCCGAGCAGGCCATCGCCGAGGCGCTGGGGCGATAACGGCGCGCGTGGTTGCCGCAGGCGGCCGCGTTTCCAGCGGCCACGTACAGAAACCGGTCACCGCGTGTCTGCCCCGCCGTCCCGCGACACCCGCCAGCACCGGCGTGGCCCGTTCAACGTCAACCGCCGGGGCGAAGGACATCTGCGGGTGACTGCTCGCCGAGGCAGTGGATGCCACGCTGCCGACCAGCACACGGGTCGGCGGAGACGTCTGTGCGCGCCATGCCGCAGGTGCCGTCCCCACGTATCCGCTCAGGCCAGCGGCAGCGTCGCCTCGGCGCGGGTGAGGCGGTCGTGCAGCTCGCGCACCGCCTCGGCCCGGGCATCGGTGCGGTTGGCTTCGCCGAGCGTGCGCAGGTAACGGCAGGCAGCGAATGCCGCCGCACGGCGTTCGTACTCGGCGATCCAGGCCAGCCGGTCGGGCAACTGTGCCTGTGCCGGCGTCCACGCCGCCGACGCCGGACGCACATGGCGGGCGATGCCGATCCGCCACGGTTTGGGCGTCAGGCGTGCACGGAAGCAGCGCTGCAGCGCACACATCCGCGCATACAGCGGGTCGCCGCGCAGCGCGCCGAAGAACCCGGCAACCGCCGGGTCGTCCGGCAGGAATGTGGCGTGCATCGCCAGCACGCGCAGCCCGGCTGGCGTGCGATACACGCGCAGGTGCCAGTCCGGGTGCTGCCGGGCGAAGGCCTCCACCCGCGCCATCGCCCGGGCCTCCACGCCGCCCGCGTTGGCGAACGCGCGGCGCTTGATGGCCGCCACCACGGCGTTGGCGACGATCACCACCAGCGTGGCCACCACCACTGCCGGGATGGCCCGTCCGAGGCCGGGCACGCCCTGCCACGCGGCGCCCACGACCATCGCCACGCCCGCCCAGAGCAGCAGGGCACCTTTCAGGTCCAGTGCAAATCCGCCGGGGGGCGATTCAAAGTCCACATCACCGAACAGCACGTCCGGAGTGTTCAGGCACAGGGCGCCATAGCTGTTGCGGGTCACCACCACATCGCCGTGGCGCGACACGATCTGCTCGCGGATCGGTACGCCTTCCAGTCCATAAGGGGTGCGTCGCTCCTGCCGGGGGAGGTCGTTGCCGGCCAGGATCGCCGCGAGCGCCTCGCGGGCGCGCACGTCGGCATGCGCCTGCGCGGCGGCCTCGCTGTCGTCGGACCAGCCCATGCGGGTCACGGTGATGCTGCGGCGCTGCTGCTTGAGCTGCAGGCGGGCTTCGGCCCAGTAGTCGGGAACGATCACGTGCGTCCTTGCCGGCAATGTCGAACGGAGCGGCGAGTGTCGCATGCCACGCGCGCGCCGCAGATGGCGCGGTGCTTGTTGGCACGCGGCTGCTCTTCTAAGATCCGCTGGCATGCGCCCTGAACCGCCCGAGATCCCCCGCTTCCGTCCCTCGATCGCCCTGGCTGGCAGGGTCTGGGCGCTGCTGGGAACCGCCAGCGCAACGGTGACGGCGGTCGCTGTGACCGTGATCCGCGCCTGGGTATACCCGGCGTTTTCCGACGCGTTCCAGTCGATCGGCGTTGTGCCGCCCTTGGTCACGCGGGCGTTTGCCAGCGGCGCGCCGCTGGTGTGGCTCGCCCCGCTTGTGCTGGGCGCGATGTGGGCCTTCGGTCCACGCAAACCGGGCTGGCACCTCCTGATCGGCCTGATCGGCATCTGCACCGTGTTCATCGCCGCGCCCGTGACCATCTTTGCCCTGTACCTGCCGATGATGGCGGTCAACGCGGCCATCTGATCCCGGCGCCCTGCCACGTCACCGCGCACCGGCTGTGGCATGCGAACGGCATCTTCTACCCGGCCGGGAGGTGGGATTCCATTCGGTACTCCTGCCGTGACAAGGCCATCGTATGCACCGGGATACCACTCGCAGCACAGATATCTCGGATGCGCGATGCGTTGTCGGCCGATATCCTCGCGCCGAGATGAACTGCCTTCAACGGCGCGGGAAGTGCCATGCACCGGCGGGTTCGGTCGTCGGGATACACGATTCTCCATTCCTGCTCGTACGTCCAATCCCTGGCCTTGCACAGGGACGCTGCCATCGTGAAGGCATGATTGACGTCGTCCTTGTCGTTCATCGCAGCGGCAAGGACCTCGGTGATGTCCAGAAGGCAGTCCGTGTAGGCAACAGGCCAGAGACACAGTGACGGGTAGTCATTCCGGTGGCAGGTCGTGAAGTCGTACTCCATCGCGAATCCGCGATGGTTGTCGGCGTAGTGGCTCCACATGAGGATGGAATCAAGGCGCTCGGTGAAGCTGCAGATCTTGTAGGAATCCCGCAGTTCATCGACGAGGACGGACAGGCTGTTCGGAGGCGCCGAACCCTGCTGAAGACGGTCATCTGCGTTGTTGTTGTCAGGCGCGCCGAATACGAAGGAGTTGCGGCTCAGGAAGCCTGGGTCCGCGCAGAATGCGGTGTCATACGGGTCATTGAACTCGCTGGCCGGGCTCAGGTGAATCGTCGCGTTGGCCAGGTTCTCGAACGAAAAGTCGGTGCAGCCCCTGAGCTTGTAGAGCTTGCTGGGTAGATTGGCGCCCCTGGCCTCAATAGCGTCGTAAAACGTGAGATCAGAACGCCGCGCCACCGAAAGCACGGAAATCACCTTCTGTACCCAGGCTCTATCCACGACAGTCACTCCTTGCCAGCTGAAACCAGCGAGTGTGCTGAACCTGGTTGAGCAAGATCAAGCGCTGGTCGGACCGGCCGATGCTGCTCAATCAAAGCGCCAGCGCAGCCCGGCATACACGCCGCGCCCCTCGCCAGGCGTGGAGCGCGCCACGTCCTTGCCGGCGTCGTTGTAGCCGGGCGTGACGGTAGCGGCGTAGTGGCGGTCGGTGAGGTTGCGCAGTTCGGCCCACGCCTGCCAGCGGCCGCCAGGCGCATCGAAGCCCACGCGGCTGCCGAAGATCAGATGGCTGTCGGCGCTGAAGGTGTTGGCGTAGTCCACGAACATCCGCGAGGCGTACCCGGTGTTCAGCGCAGCATAGAAGCCGGTGGGGTGTGCGTAGCGCAGTTCGGCCTGGTAGTAGTGGCGCGGCAGGCCGGGCAGGCGGTTGTCGCCGAAGCGGGCGTCGTGGCGGTAGCGGAAATCGCTGAAGGTGTAGGCCTGGCGCAGCGACAGCGTGCCGTCGCTGCCGTGCCACAGCGCGCTGTCCAGCGCAGCTTCGATGCCGCGGTGCACGGTGGGGCTGGCGTTGTTCTCGGCCACGAACAGGTTCGGTACCGGCTGCACTTCCACGCTCAGCAGTTCGTGCAGCACGTGCGCGTAGTAGCCGGTGAGCTCCCATCGGCCAAGTGCGCTTTCGCCGCGCGCGCCCAGCTCCAGCGTCGTCGCGGTCTGGTTGTCCAGCGGCACCGGTGCGCGCTGGCGCCCGCTGGAGGCGCCGTTGCCCGGCGCGAAGTACTGGTTGGAGCCCCAGATCATCGACCACGGATGCGCCGGTTCCACCGACCGGCTCAGGTTGCCGAACCACTGCGTCGCCGGCGTCTGCTGCCAGGTGACGCCCAGGCGTGGCGCGTAATCCCAGCTGCGCTCGTTGAGACGCCCGGGGGTGGAGGGCCACGTCACCTGCACGTCGCGACGGGTCTGGATCAGGGCCAGCCCGGTCTGCAGGCGCAGGGTGTCGGTGAGGACGAGATCGTTGGCTACGTGCAGCGTGCTGTCGGTGCCGTGGTGGGAGAAGTCGCGCGTGTGGGTGCCGGCGGGATAGCCGTTGCTGGCAAAGCGCAGCGTTTCGCGCACATCGGCATCCAGATCGTGGGCGATGCGCAGGCCCACCGTGGTCACGCTGTCGCGGCCGAGCAGGCGATGCCGGTGACGGTAGTCCACGGTCGCATTGAGGTTGGTGTAGTCCAGCTGCTGGCGGTACAGGCTTTCGTTCAGGTCCATCGGGTAGTGGTGGTACACCAGCCCGGCCTGCAGCGACGATGCGTCATCGATCTGCCAGGTGGTCATGTTGCCGATCCAGGTGCTGCCCGGCTGCGGGCGGTGCGCGTCGATGGCCAGGTTGGCCGGGTTGGCCGCGCGCGGATCGTTGCGGATCTGGTCGCGGGTGAGGCGCCCCGGCGTTTCGTGATTGGTCTCGCGGTAGCGCACGAAGAAGCGCGTTTCCAGAGTTGGGGTGATCTGCCAGCCGAGGTTGGCCATCGCGCCCTTGCCGTCGCCGCGGGCATGGCGCTGGTAGCCGTCGAATTCGGTATCGGTGTAGGCGAGGTGGTAGTCGACTGCGCCGCTGACGCCGCCGTACCCCACGCTGCGTTTCTGGTAGCCGCGGCTGCCGGCGTCGTACTGCAGGTCCAGCCCGGCCGAATCGCGACCGCTGCGGCTGACGTAGTTGATCGCCCCGCCCAGCGCCAGCGCGCCGCGTTCGATGCCGTTGGCACCGCGCAGTACGTCGACGCGGCTCAGCCACAGCGGCTCCAGCAGTTCGTACGGGGTACCGCCCGGGCCGGTCAGCGGCAGGCCGTCGAGCGAGACTGCGATGCCGGAGGCATGCGCGCCGGGGCCGCGGTTGATGCCCGAGCCACGGATGGACACCCGGGTGCCTTCGTTGCCCGGCGACTGGGCACTGATGCCGGGCTGGTAGGCCAGTACATCGGCGCTGCTTGCGAGGCGGCGGTCGGCGTTGGCCACGTCGATGACGTTGCCGGCGCCGGGAACGCGCTTGAGCGCGGCGCGGGCCTGGTCGGTCTCGCTGGCGGCGGTCACGTTGACCGCGTCCAGCGTGGTGGCCTGCGGGGCGGCGTGGGCGGCGCTGGCAGCAAAGCTGACGAGCAGGGCGGTGGCGAGCAGGGACGGGGTGGGGCGGGGGGAAACAGTCATGCGTGCGGGATCGGATGGTAGCGACCGGCCACGCGCGAGCGCGCAACCCTGTCAACTGCGAATGGGGTGCGCAAGTTAACAGGGTGGGCGGAAAACGTCATCTCCCCCGGGGCGGTGCGGACCGCTGGTCCGCACGCGCTTTCAGAGAATCCCGGGCAGATCCAACCCCTTCTCCTTCGCGCAGTCCAGCGCGATTTCATACCCGGCATCGGCGTGGCGCATCACGCCCGTGGCCGGGTCGTTCCACAGCACCCGTGCGATGCGCTTGGCGGCCGCCTCGGTGCCATCGCAGACGATCACCATGCCGGCGTGCTGCGAGAAGCCCATGCCGACGCCGCCGCCGTGGTGCAGTGACACCCAGGTGGCACCGCTGGCCGTGTTGAGCAGGGCATTGAGCAACGGCCAGTCGGAGACCGCGTCGGAGCCGTCGCGCATCGCTTCGGTTTCGCGGTTCGGCGAGGCGACGCTGCCGCTGTCCAGATGATCGCGGCCGATCACCACCGGGGCCTTCAGCTCGCCGTTGGCGACCATCTCGTTGAAGGCCAGGCCCAACCGGTCGCGGTCGCCCAGGCCAACCCAGCAGATGCGCGCCGGCAGGCCCTGGAATCTGATCTTCTCGGCGGCCATGTCCAGCCAGCGGTGCAGGTGCGGATTGTCCGGAATCAGTTCCTTGACCTTGGCATCGGTCCTGGCGATGTCCTCCGGGTCGCCGCTCAGCGCGGCCCAGCGGAACGGGCCGATGCCGCGGCAGAACAGCGGGCGGATGTAGGCGGGAACGAAACCGGGGAAGTCGAACGCGTTCTCCACGCCTTCTTCCAGCGCCATCTGGCGCAGGTTGTTGCCGTAATCCACGGTCGGCACGCCCAGCGCGTGGAACGCGAGCATGGCGCGGATATGGTTGGCCATCGAGGCGCGTGCGGCCTTTTCCACGGTCTTGGGCGCGCTCACGCGCTTGTCGTCCCATTCCTCCACGGTCCAGTCCTGCGGCAGGTAGCCGTTGACCGGGTCGTGCGCGGAGGTCTGGTCAGTGAGCAGGTCCGGTTTGACACCGCGCACCAGCAGTTCGTCCAGCACGTCGGCGACATTGCCGAGCAGGCCGACCGACAGCGGCTTCTTCGCGGTGCACGATGCCTCGATCAGGCGCAGCGCTTCGTCCAGGTTGTCGGTCCAGGTGTCCAGGTAGCCGGTGCGCAGGCGCATGTCGATGCTGCTCTTGCGGCATTCCACCGCCAGGCACGAGGCGCCGGCCATTACCGCGGCGAGGGGCTGTGCGCCGCCCATGCCGCCCAGCCCGCCGGTGAACAGCCACTTGCCGGCCAGGCTGCCGTTGTAATGCTGGCGGCCCATTTCCACGAACGTCTCGTAGGTGCCCTGCACGATGCCCTGCGCGCCGATGTAGATCCAGCTGCCGGCCGTCATCTGGCCGTACATCGCCAGCCCCTTCCTGTCGAGCTCGTTGAAGTGGTCCCAGTTGGCCCAGCGCGGCACCAGGTTGGAGTTGGCGATCAGCACGCGCGGCGCATCGGCATGGGTGCGGAACACACCCACCGGCTTGCCGGACTGCACCAGCAGGGTCTGGTCGTCGTCCATGCGCGTGAGTGTGTCGACGATGGCGTCGAAACTCTCCCAGTCGCGCGCGGCACGGCCGATGCCGCCGTACACCACCAGTTCCTGCGGGCGCTCGGCCACGTCCGGATGGAGGTTGTTCATGAGCATGCGCAGCGGCGCTTCGGTCAGCCAGCTTTTCGCGGTGAGGGTGGTGCCGGTGGGCGCGGTGATGGTGCGGGACGGGTCGTTGCGGGTCATGCGGCGCTCCGGTTGGTCGCGAAGTCAAGGCAGGCCGTCAGCACCTGCGCCAGGGTGCGGCGCAGGTGTGCGGCGTGGTCGGGGTCGAGTGGAGTGGGCCAGCTGTGCTCGTCCAGCTGGTCCGGGGCCGGCTCGGACATGTAGCCACGGCAGGCCAGTTCCATCTGCAGGCTGTGCACGCCGCCGGGGATGTCGCTGTAGTGGCGGGTGATCCAGCCGCCTTTGAAGCGGCCGTTGCGCACCTGCGGCATGCCGCTGATGCGGCACAGGTTCTCCACGACGTCGCTGAGCGCGTTGTCGCAGGACGTATCCGGTGCGCCGGAGGGGCCGGCGGTGCCGAGGTTGAACTGCGGCAGCTCGCCATCGAACAGGTGCGGGATGCGCGAGCGGATCGAATGCGCGTCGTACACCACGACGGTGCCGTGGCGCTGGCGCAGGCGTGCGATCTGCGCGGCGAGCGCGTCGTGGTATGGCGCGAAGTAGGTGTCGCGGCGGCGCGCGATCTCCGCCTCGTCCGGTGCCATGCCCGGGCGATACAGCGGCTGGTTGTCGAAGGTGGTCAGCGGGCACAGTCCGGTGGTGTTCTGCCCCGGGTACAGCGATACGCCGCTGGGATCGCGGTTGAGATCGATCACCGAGCGCGAGATGGCCGAGCGCACCGTGGTGGCGCCCATGCCGCGGGCGAACTCGTACAGGTCGTGCACCCACCAGTCGGCATCGCGGCGGGCCAGCCACGGCGAGACGAAGCGGCTGGCCAGGTCCTCGGGCAGGTCGCTGCCGGTGTGCGGGAAGCTGACAATCAGCGGTGCGTCACCTTCATGCACCTGCAGCCAGTCGGGCCGGGTGTTCATGCCAGCGGCTCCACCTGCGGCAGCACGTCGGCCAGCCCTTCGGCCAGCGCGCCGCTGCGCACCAGGGTGGTGGCGGCCACCATGTCCGGGTGGAAGTAGCGGTCGTCCTGCAGGGTCGGCACCTGCGCACGCAGGCGCGCGCGCACGCCTTCCAGCGCGGTGCTGGAACGCAGCGGGGCGTGGAAGTCGCAGCCCTGCGCGGCGGCCAGCAGCTCGATGCCCACCACGTTGGCCGCGTTCTCGGCCATCGCCAGCAGGCGCCGGGCGCCGTGCGCGGCCATCGACACGTGGTCTTCCTGGTTGGCCGAGGTGGGAATCGAGTCGACGCTGGCCGGGTAGGCACGCTGCTTGTTTTCCGACACCAGCGCGGCGGCGGTGACCTGCGGAATCATGAAGCCGGAGTTGAGGCCGGGCTTGGGGGTCAGGAAGGCGGGCAGACCGGACAATGCCGGATCAACCAGCATCGCGGTGCGGCGCTCGCTGATCGAGCCGATCTCGCAGACCGCCATCGCCAGCATGTCGGCGGCGAAGGCCACCGGCTCGGCGTGGAAATTGCCGCCGGACAGCGCTTCGCCGGTGTCGGTGAACACCAGCGGGTTGTCGGACACGCCGTTGGCTTCGATCGCCAGGGTGGTGGCAGCCTGGCGCATTACGTCGTAGGCCGCGCCCATCACCTGCGGCTGGCAACGCAGGCAGTACGGGTCCTGCACGCGCACATCGTTGTCGCGGTGCGATTCGCGGATCGTCGAACCCTGCATCAGGGTGCGCAGCGCGGCGGCGGTGGCAATCTGGCCATGCTGCCCGCGCAGGGTATGGATGCGCGGATCGAACGGCGTATCCGAGCCCTTGGCCGCTTCCACCGACAATGCTCCGGTGACCAGGGCGGCCTGGAAGACGGTGGTGATCGCGAACAGGCCGGCCAGCGCGTAGGCAGTGGAGTACTGGGTGCCGTTGAGCAGGGCCAGGCCTTCCTTGGCGCCCAGCACCAGTGGCGCCAGCCCGAAGCGGGCCAGCGCATCAGCGGCGGGCAGGCGCTCGCCGGCGACAAAGGCTTCGCCGACGCCGATCATCACGCTGGCCAGGTGCGACAGCGGTGCCAGGTCGCCGGACGCGCCCACCGAGCCCTGGCACGGAATCACCGGCACGATGTCGTGCTGGAGGAACGCTTCCAGCAAGGCCAGGGTCTGCGGGCGGATGCCCGACGCGCCCTGCGCCAGGCTGGTCAGTTTCAGCGCCATCATCAGGCGTACCACGGGCGCAGGCATCGGCTCGCCAACGCCGGCCGCGTGCGAGAGCACGATGTTGCGCTGGAGGGTTTCCAGGTCATCGCGCTCGATGCGCACGCTGGCCAGCTTGCCGAAGCCGGTGTTGATGCCGTACACCGGCTCGCCCTTGGCCACGATCGCCGCCACGGTCTGGGCGCTGCGCAGCACGGCCCCGGCCGAAGCCGGGTCCAGGCGCACCCGCGCCCCGTCGTGGATCGCGCGCCATTGCGCCAGCGTCACGGCGCCGGGGTGCAGGGTCAGGGTAGTGCTCATGAAATCTCCAGACATCACAGAAGTCAGACGGATACGCCGCGCATCACGCGCGCGTGCAGCGGGTTGAAGCCCATGCGGTACACCAGGTCGGCGGGTGCATCGATGTCCCACAGGGCCAGATTGCAGTCCAGGCCGACCGCCAGGCGGCCGATGCGGTCGGCGCGGCCAAGGGCGCGCGCGGCCTCCCGGGTGAAGCCGACGATGCACTCCTCCACGGTCATGCGGAACAGCGTGGCGGCCATGTTCATCGCCAGCAGCGGGCTGGTGAGCGGTGACGTGCCGGGGTTGGAATCGGTGGCCAGCGCCAGCGGCACGCCGGCCGCACGCAGGGCGGCGATCGGGGGCAGGGTGGTATCGCGGGTGAAATAGAACGCACCCGGCAGCAGCACCGCCACGGTGCCGGCGGCGGCCATCGCGGCGATGCCGTCGGCGTCGAGGTGTTCGATGTGGTCGGCCGACAGCGCACCATGACGGGCGGCCAGTGCAGCCCCGTGCTGGTTGCTGAGCTGTTCGGCGTGGATCTTGATCGCCATCCCGTGGCGCTTGGCTGCCAGGAATACCTGTTCGGCCTGTTCGGCGCTGAAGGCGATGGTCTCGCAGAAGACATCCACTGCCTCGGCCAGGCCCTCGGCGGCGATGGCGGGAATCATCGTCCCGCACACCTCGTCGATGTAGGCCTGCGCGGTGCTTCCCGGCGGAATGGCGTGGGCGCCGAGGAAGGTCGGCACGATCTCGACCGCGCGCCGCTGCCCCAGGGTGCGGGCCACGCGCAGCTGCTTGCTTTCGTCGGCGAGGGTGAGGCCGTAGCCGGATTTGATCTCCAGCGTGGTGATGCCTTCGGCGAGCATCGCGTCCAGCCGGGGCAGACTCGCGGCGATGAGCGCGTCGTCGGTGGCGGCGCGGGTGGCGCGTACGGTGGACACGATGCCGCCGCCGGCGCGCGCGATGTCGGCGTAGCTCACGCCTTGCAGACGCTGCTCGAACTCGCCGGCGCGGTTGCCGGCGTAGACCAGGTGGGTATGGCAGTCGATCAGCCCCGGGCTGATCCAGCGGCCGCCGCAGTCGATGCGCCGGGCCGGTTGCAGGTGCGCCTCCGAGCCGGCCGGGCCGACGTGCACGATGCGACCGTCGGTGGCGGCGATCACGCCGTTCCCGATCACCGCCAGGCCGGGGCCGTCGACGGTGATGAGGTGGGCGTTGTACCAGAGGGTGTCACAGTGCATGGCAGCAACCACATCGGTGTATATGTCTATACAATATAGGCGCCTCTTCCGGGATGTCCAGTGATGCCAGCCAACCCCGCTCCGCTGCTCGTTTTCCACGCCGCCCACGCACTGCTGCCCAGCGGCTGGGCGCGTGATGTGCGCATCGCCTGCCAGGGCGGCACGCTGGTCGAGGTGACCGCCAGGGTGCCGGCGCAGCCTGGTGATAACGCACTGGCGATCGCCGTGCCGGGGCTGGGCAACCTGCACAGCCACGCCTTCCAGCGCGGCATGGCCGGCCTGACCGAGATCGGCGGCAACAGCGGCGACAGCTTCTGGAGCTGGCGCGAGCTGATGTACCGCTTCCTGGCGCACCTGCAGCCGGACGCGGTGCAGGCCATCGCCGAACAGGCCTATGTGGAGATGCTCGAATCGGGCTTCACCCGCGTGGGCGAGTTCCACTACCTGCACCATGCCGCCGATGGCACCCCGTACGCGGACCGTGCCGAGATGGCCGCGCGCATCGCGGCGGCCGCACAGGGCAGCGGCATCGGGCTGACCCTGCTGCCGGTGTTCTACGCGCATGCCGACTTCGGCGGCGTCGCGCCCAACCCGGCCCAGCGCCGCTTGATCCACGATGTGGACGGCTTCGCCGAACTGCTGCAGGGCTGCGCGCACGCGCTGCGCGGCAGCGACGATGCCGTGCTCGGCATCGCCCCGCACAGCCTGCGCGCGGTCACCGGCGACGAACTGGCCGCGCTGCTGCCGCTTACCGCCGGCCCGGTGCACATCCACATTGCCGAGCAGACCCGCGAGGTCGATGCGTGCGTGGCGTGGAGCGGCCTGCGTCCGGTGCACTGGCTGTACGAGCATGCCCCGGTGGACGCGCGCTGGTGCCTGGTACATGCCACCCATGTGGATGCCGACGAAGTGCAGCGGATGGTGGCCAGCCAGGCCGTCGTCGGGCTGTGCCCGATCACCGAGGCCAACCTGGGCGATGGTCTGTTCCCGATGCAGGCCTTCGTGCGCGCCGGCGGCCGGTTCGGCGTTGGCTCGGATTCCAACGTGCTGATCGATGCGGCCGAAGAGCTGCGCCTGCTCGAATACGGTCAGCGTCTGCACGTCCGCGGGCGCAACGTGCTGGCCCCGGGCGAAGGCCAGTCCAGCGGGCGCTGGCTGTTCGAGCAGTCGCTGCGCGGTGCCGGGCAGGCGCTGGGCGTGGCCACGGGGCTGCAGGTGGGCGCACCGGCCGATGTGGTCGAGCTGGACGCCGCGCACCCGGCGTTGATCGCGCGCGAGGGCGATGCGTTGCTTGACAGCTGGGTGTTCGCCGCACGTAATGGCGCGGTGCGTTCGGTGTGGCGCCAGGGGCGCCAGCTGGTCCGCGAGGGCCGCCATCTGCAGCGCGATGCTGTGGCCGCCCGCTTCGCCAACGCCCTTCGTACTGTTCTGCAGGCCGGCTGACCGCCGGCCGCGCCCTCCCAGGAATCCCGCGTGACGGGCAAGAAAGCACCGACCCTCAACCAGCGCATCCGCGCCGATCTGGAGAGCCGCATCCTCAGTGGGACGTGGCCGCCGGGATTCCGTATTCCCTATGAGCACGAGCTCATGGAGCAGTACGGCTGTTCGCGGATGACCGTGAACAAGGTGCTCACCGCGCTGGCCGAGAGTGGCATGATCGAACGCCGCCGCCGCGCCGGCTCCTTCGTGGCGCGGCAACCGCCGCACCTGGAACAGGTGGCGCTGGAGATTCCCGATATCGCAATGGCGGTCGGCGCGCGTGGCCACGCGTACGGCTATCAGCTGCTCGAGCGCGCCTATCGCGCCCCGCGCGCCGAGGCCGACGAAGAGGTGGCGCTGGCCGGCGGCGAGAAACTGCTGGCGATCCGCTGCCTGCACCGTGCCGATGGGCGGCCCTTCGCGTTGGAGCACCGCCTGATCAGCCCGGTCGGCGTGCCCGAGGTGCTGGAGGTGGATTTCGCCACCACCGCGCCGGGCAGCTGGCTGCTGCAGAACGTGTCCTGGACGCGCGCCCAGCACCGCATCAGTGCGTGGGGCGCCGACGACGCCGCTGCCGCGCTGCTCGAGGTCAAACCCGGTACGGCATGCCTGGTGATCGACCGCCTGACCTGGCGCGGTGAGCAGCCGATCACCTGTGTGCGGCAGATGTTCCTGGGCGATGCCTGGGACCTGGTGGCGCGTTTCTCACCGGGCGCGCGCTGAGGCTGCGCGCGGCGCGGCCCTCGACCCTGCTGCGGTGCTTCAGAGCGTGGCGCACTGGCGCCAGCGGACCGGCTCGTCCACACCGGGGCGTGGGTTGAGCTGGATGCGCACGGTGCGCAGTGCCGGATAGCGGGTCACCTCGGCGCAGATCAGCGGCCACACCTGGTCGATCTCGCCGGTGCGGTTGATGGCCAGCGTCTGCCGCGTCAGCCAGATGCCGCTGGCCACGCCGGGCTGCCCGGCGAGGGCGCGCGACAGTTCCTGCTGATAGCGGTCCAGGGTGGCGGTGTCGGGGTTGGCCTCCATTGCCGGCGCCGGCGGGGCGACCGGCGCCGGCGGGGCCGGTGCGGCGGCGACCGGCGCAGGTGCGGGGGCCGGGGCAGGCATTGCGGCAGGGGCCGGCACCGGGGCCACGGCCGGCGGGGCCACTGCTGCGCCATGCTCCAGGCGCGAGGTCAGGTAGCCCATGCCCACCAACAGGCCCAGGGTCAGCGAGCCCAGCGCAGCGATCGAAATCCGGCGGATCGCCTCACGACGCGCGCCGGCCTGCACCCGCGCTTCCATGTCGCCGGGCAGGTAGGGCTTGAGCAGCGGCCACAGCAGGTGGCCGTCGAGCACTTCAACACCCTGCTTCTCGGCGGCCAGGCGGCCATCACGCTCGACCCGGCCCTCGGTGATCAGGACGCCGCCACGGGCACCGGCCAGGCGCGCGGCGGCGCCCAGCTCGTTCACCGCGGCGGTGCCGATCCGGTAGGCGCGGCCGTGCTTGCAGGACACCAGCCAGCGGTGCTGGCCGTCGTCCATCATGAAGTCGCTGCGTGGCTCACGGCTGTCGTCAGCCTCGCCCGGCACATCCTTCAGGCCGCGCTGCTCGCGCATGGCCCGGCGCACGATCTCGGAGAAATCCCGCCAATGCATCCCTGCCAGCGCGTTCAGCCCGAGCTGGGTCTCCTTCTGCCGCCGCTTGACCAGCCACAGGTAGGCCGTCGCCAGGAACCACACAATGAGGGCCAGCAGCAGGGCCAGAATCCAGGAGAACATTAGATGCTTGATCTGAACAGGGAAGAACGATCAACAGTTTATATGTGCCCACCCGGCTGTGCGGTGTGATGCAAGGCACAAAAAACCCGCCAATCCGTAGCCGTGAGGGGAGGGAACAAACGGCGAAGAAGCGATTGGCGGGTCGATCCGGATTGTCAACAAAGTCCTGCTGCTTTGCAACAATCGCAGTGGCGGGCGATCAGGGGGGCGATCCCGGCGACTGGTGGCTGCCCGGCGACGGGTCCGCATTGGGCGAGGCGTTGCGGCTCTCGGCGCGGTTGACGCGTGCGGTCAGCGCCTCGATACGGGCGTTGAGCGCGGCCACATCCTCGGCCGTGGGAATGTTGAGGCGTTTGAGGACGCCTTGGACACGGTCATCGAAGGCCTTCTCGACCTTGTCCCAGGTGCCGGCCGCCTTTTCGCGCGCATCGCCCAGGTGTTCTTCCACGCTGTCGCGCCAGCGCGGCGTGTCGCCGGCCTGTTCACGGTTGCGGGCTTCAAGGGTTTCGCCCTCCTTGACCAGCGTGTCGAACACGCGGCTGCCTTCGGCCTGTGCACGCCCGAACGCGCCCAGCCCGGCCAGCCAGACCTGGTGGGCCGACCCGGTCAGCCGGCGCGAGAAGCGCTCGGCCTGGTCCTGCAACGAAGGCTTCTCGCCCGGGTTGCGCTCGTCGAATTCGTCGTGTGCATTCATGCTGCGATCCCGTTGGTGGACTCCTTGGGATCGTAATCACCCCGACCGTTGCGGCGGGGTGATGGCGTGCCGCCGGTTCAGCCGAGCTTTTCCTTGAGCACGCGCTGGATCTCGCTTTCCACCATGCCCTTCATCGCCGAGAGCAGGAAGCCCAGCTTGGCGGTGACGTGCACCTGGCCGGGCAGCAGCGCGATCGCGCCATCCACGCCGGAGCCGGAGAAGTTCAGCACATCGCCCAGCCAGTTGGACTGCAGCCCGAAGCGCTCGGAGAGCTTGGCCGCCACATCCTCGATCGCCTGGCGTGCGCCGTCGGCGGGAAGGGAATGTGCGTGGCGGATATCGATGCTGGACATGGGGGCTCCTGGCGGACCGTGGCAGGGAAAGGGGGTGCATTGTGCGCATCCTGCGCGCCAACTCCAAGGTCTGCGTCACACTTCTTCTTCCCTGACAGTCAACCTGCTAGGCTTTCCCCGCGTGCAGAACCTGCGAGTCCACTTCACCCATCGCCAACATCCCGACCAGCCCCTGCGGCCCGGGGTGCATCGCATCGTGCGCCACGCCTCGGGCACCGTCCGGCTGGCCGACGACAGCCCGGGCACGCTGCTGCTGGCCCAGTTCTGTCTGGACGACCGTGGCCTGTGGCTGCAGGTCGCCACCGGTATCCGTGGCATCCACGTCAACGGCCGCCCGGTCCGGCGCATGGCATTGCTGCGTCCCGGCGATGCGGTGTATGCCGACGGCGTGGAGATGGTGGTGCAGGGCGAGTGCGAAGCGCTGGCCCAGGCACCGGCGCGCAGCGACGAGGGGGGCGACGACCCGCGTCTGCTGCGTGGCGTGGGCGGCCAGCACCACGGCCGCAGTTTCACCCTCGACCGGCCGCGCGTGATCGGCAGCAGTGTCGAGGCTGACATCGTCATTGACGATCCGGCCTTCGCCGAGCAGCACGCCCGCCTGGAACGCCACGGCGAGCGCCTGTTGCTGCGCGACCTCGGCGCGGGCGAATCCACCCGGGTCAACGGCATCACCGTGCGGCACTGCTGGCTGCAGCCCGGCGATCAGCTGGTGTTCGATGCCCAGCACCGTTTCGTGCTGGAAGTGCCGCACGACGGCCGCCGACGCGCAGTGGAGGCGGAGGAGGACGAACCCCTCGACGCGCCGGCCGATGCCGATGTCGCCACTACCCGGCCGCGCGTGCAGCGCTGGCCGTGGCTGCTGGCCAGTGCGGTGCTGCTGGCCGGTGCGATCAGCGGGCTGCTCTGGTTCGGCGCGCGCTGACCGATAGATTCGTTTGCAACCAAATTCGCCTTGTGCGGCAAGGCCTAAAGCCTGGTGCGCTGCGGCATACTAGGGGTCTTGCCCCATAGGTGTGACATGACGCGCGCGTTCAATTTCAGTGCCGGCCCCGCAACCCTGCCGGAATCGGTCCTGCGCCAGGCGCAGGCGGAGATGTTGGAATGGAACGGCGCCGGCGCCTCCATCGTCGAGATGAGCCACCGCGGGCCGGAGTTCATGGCCGTGGCCGCGCAGGCCGACGCGGATCTGCGCCGCCTGATCGGCATTCCCGACGACTACGCCGTGCTGTTCCTGGCCGGTGGCGCCACCACCCAGCAGGCCCTGCTCGCGCTCAATTTCGCCGGCCCCGGGCAAACCGTGGACTACGTGGTTACCGGGCACTGGGGCAAGACCGCCATCAAGCAGGTTGCCCCCTACGTCAACGTCAACGTCGCCGCCAGCAGCGAAGCCAACGGCTTCCACGACATCCCGGCGCGCGACGGCTGGCGTTTGTCCGATGACGCGGCCTACGTCCACATCACCGCCAACGAAACCATCCACGGCGTCGAGTTCCGCGATACGCCGGACGTCGGCGACGTGCCGCTGTTCGCTGATTTCAGCTCGTCCATCGCCAGCGAGCCGCTGGACGTAAGCCGCTATGGCCTGATCTACGCCGGTGCGCAGAAGAACCTCGGCCCGGTCGGTGTGTCGGTGGTGATCGTGCGCCGCGATCTGCTCGAACGCGCCGGTCAGCCGCGCGCCGACATCTTCGACTACCGCTCGCACGTGGCGCGCGATTCGATGCTCAACACGCCGCCGACCTGGAACTGGTACCTGGCCGGGCTGGTGTTCCAGTGGATGCTGGCCGAAGGTGGCGTGGAGGAATTCGCCCGCCGCAATGCCGCCAAGGCGGCGCTGGTGTACGGGGCCATTGATGCGTCCGGCGGTTTCTACCGCAACGACGTAGTGCCGGCGGCACGCTCGCGCATGAACATTCCGTTCTTCCTGCCCGACGACACGCTCAACGCGCGTTTCGTCAGTGACGCCAAGGCGGCCGGGTTGCTGGCGCTGAAGGGGCACAAGGCGGTCGGCGGTATCCGCGCCTCGCTCTACAACGCCATGCCGGTGGAGGGCGCCCGCGCGCTGGCCGCGTTCATGCGCGATTTCCAGCAGCGCCACGGCTGAGTTCTCACGTTTCGACCGGGGCGCCTGCCGCCCCATTGCACCTGGAATCCCTGATGGCCAAACAACCCGCCAAATCCACCGCCAAGACTGCCGCCACGCCCAAGGCCACGCCCAAGCCCAAGCCCAAGGCCGCGTCCAAGCCTGATGGCGCACTGCCGGCGCCGGTGCTCTCGGACGTGCGAGCCAAGATCGACCATATCGACCGCAGCATCCAGGCGTTGATTGCCGAACGCGCGCAGTTCGCCCACCAGGTCGGCAAGGCCAAGGGCAAGCTTGCCGCCGCGGTGGACTACTACCGCCCCGAGCGGGAAGCGCAGGTGCTGCGCATGGTGGTGGACCGCAACGAAGGCCCGCTCAGCGACGAAGTGCTGGTGCATGTGTTCCGCGAGATCATGTCGGCCTGCCTGGCCCAGCAGGAGCCGCTGAAAATCGGCTACCTCGGTCCGGAAGGCACGTTCAGCCAGCAGGCCGTGCTCAAGCATTTCGGCCGCTCGGCGCTGGGCCTGCCGTTGGCGAGCATCGAGGAAGTGTTCCAGGAAGTGGAGGCGGGCAACGCCGATTTCGGCGTGGTGCCGGTCGAGAACTCGGGGCAGGGCACCATCCAGATCACCCTGGACATGTTCCTCACCTCCAACCTGAAGATCTGCGGCGAAGTGGAACTGCGCGTGCAGCAGTACCTGATGTCGCGCAGCGGCAGGCTGGATGATGTCGAGCGCGTGTACGGCCATCCCCAGTCGTTCATGCAGACCTCCTCGTGGCTGCGCGCCAACCTGCCCAAGGCCGAAAGGATTCCGGTGTCGAGCAATGCCGAAGGCGCCCGCCGTGCCCGCAATGCCGACGATGCCGCCGCCATCGGCGGCGAGAGTGCCGGGCACGTGTACGGCCTGAAGAAGGTCGTCACCAAGCCGATCCAGAACGACGCCGACAACACCACGCGCTTCCTGGTCGTGGGCCGCACCATCTTCCCCACGTCTGGCCACGACCGCACCTCGGTGCTCGTGTTCATCCACGACAAGCCCGGCGCCCTGTTCGACGTGCTCAGCCCGTTCGCGCGGCACGGCATCAGCATGAACCGCATCGAATCGCGCCCGTCGCACAATGCCAAGTGGGAGTACGGCTTCTTCATCGACCTGGCCGGCCATATCGACGACCCGGCGATGCAGGCCGCGCTGGCCGAGCTGGAAGCGCACTCGGCGCAGATCAAAGTGCTGGGCTCGTACCCGGTGGCCGTGCCCTGATTGATCCGCGTCGCCGCGTACCGCGCGCGACGCACCGGCCCGGCGTCGCGCGACGCCGTGGCTGCTCCCTCCGAACCACGCCGCGCGCCGTGCGCGCGGCTGCCACACAGGACCGACGATGACCGTTTCTCCGTACTGGATCGCCTACAAGGGCCAGCCCCTGCAGGGCAGCCTGACCATTCCCGGCGACAAGTCGGTGTCCCACCGCGCGGTCATGTTCGCCGCGCTGGCCGATGGCGTCTCGCGCATCGATGGTTTCCTGGAAGGCGAAGACACCCGTGCGACCGCCGCGATCTTTGCGCAGATGGGCGTCCGCATCGACACCCCGTCGCCGTCGCAGCGCATCGTGCACGGTGTCGGTGTGGATGGGCTGCAGGCGCCCACCGCGCCGCTGGACTGCGGCAATGCCGGCACCGGCATGCGTCTGCTGGCCGGCGTACTGGCCGCGCAGCGCTTCGACTCGGTGATGGTCGGCGATGCATCGCTGTCACGCCGCCCGATGCGCCGCGTCACCGGCCCGCTGGCGCAGATGGGCGCGCAGATCGCGACCGAGGCCGACGGTACGCCCCCCCTTCGCGTGCAGGGCGGCCATACGCTGCACGGCATCGACTTCGCCTCGCCGGTGGCCAGCGCACAGGTCAAATCCGCCGTGCTGCTGGCCGGTCTGTACGCGCAGGGCGAGACCTCGGTCAGCGAACCGCACCCGACCCGTGATTACACCGAGCGCATGCTGCGCGCGTTCGGCGTGGACATCGCCTTCTCGCCGGGCCAGGCCCGCCTGCGCGGCGGCCAGCGCTTGCGCGCGACCGATATCGCCGTGCCGGCCGACTTCTCCTCGGCCGCCTTCTTCCTGGTCGCCGCCAGCATCATTCCCGGTTCCATGCTGCGCCTGCGCGCCGTTGGCCTGAATCCACGCCGCACCGGCCTGCTGGCCGCGCTGCGCCTGATGGGCGCGGACATCGTCGAGGAAAACCATGCCGAGCATGGCGGGGAAGCGGTGGCCGATCTGGTCGTGCGCCATGCCCCGCTGCATGGCGCGGAGATCCCCGAAGCGCTGGTGCCGGACATGATCGACGAGTTCCCGGCGCTGTTCGTGGCCGCGGCCGCCGCGCAGGGCAATACCGTCGTGCGCGGTGCCGCCGAACTGCGGGTGAAAGAGTCCGATCGCCTGGCCGCGATGGCCACCGGACTGCGCACGTTGGGCGTGCAGGTGGACGAAACCGACGACGGTGCCACCATTCACGGCGGTGCCGTGCTGGGCAGCGGCACCATCGAAAGCCACGGTGACCACCGCATCGCGATGGCCTTCGCCATCGCCGGCCAGCTCAGCGTTGGGGAAGTGCGCGTCAACGACATCGCCAACGTCTCCACGTCCTTCCCCGACTTCGACGGCCTGGCTGCCGGCGCAGGTTTCGGGCTGCGCCAGGGCTGATCCGACCGCGTACACGCGGTGGCATCCGTCCCACGAAAAAGGGAGGCCAACGGCCTCCCTTTTCGTTACGCACCACCGCCTGCATCAGCGCTCGGTGCGGAAATCCACCGGCACACGCACCACGCTGGCCACAGCACGGCCATTGTGCATCGCCGGCTCGAACTTCCAGTCGCGGACGGTGCCCAGGACCGCACGGTCCAGATCGCGGTCGCGGGTGCCGCTGCGCTGCACGATGCTGGCATTGGTCACCTGGCCACGTGTATCCACATTGAGGCTGGCCACCACGCTGCCTTCCACGCCGCTGCGCAGAGCGCTGCGCGGATAGGCCGGCTTGGCATTGCTGGCCAGCGGGCGCGCATCGCGGTTGCGTACCGCCGGGGCGGCCTTGCGCTGTTGCGTGGCGTTGGCCGGGGCCACCTGGCGCGGGGCCGGCGCGGTCGTGGCTACCGGGGTTTCGGTGGCAGGCAACATGCGCTCACCGACCGGCGGCGCGGTGGGTTCGCCCGGCGCGGCATAGCGCAGCCAGACCAGCGCGGCGGCAAACATCGCCACGATCAAGGCCATCCACAGCCAGGGCGACGCACGCCGGCGGCCAGGTTCATCGATGACGTCGCGCTGCTGGTGCGGCGAAGCATGCATTTCCGGATGGGTAACACTCATATCGGACTCCTGGTGTCGTTGCGACACCCGCAGTCTTGCCCGGGCCCGGTTCCGGATGTGTCAGCGCAACGTCAACGCGGCGACTGCATTGCCGACGGGGTTCAGCTTGCTGAGCCGTTATGCAACCGCCGCCGTGTTACTCCTGCTTGAAGTCGAACGGCACTTCAATGCTGCCCGGCACCGGCTGGCCATTGCTCTGCGCGGGTTGGAAGCGCCAACGGCGCACGGCATCGGTGGCCGCGCGGTCAAGGTCCCGTGAACCGCTGCGCTGGATGATGGTCACATCCACCGGCGCGCCGGTCGCATCCACATCCACGCGCACCACGACGCTGCCACTCTCGCCCCGGCGCAGCGCGCCCGGCGGATAGCTCGGCGGCGGCGACTGGTCGGCGATCGGCATCGGGCGGTCGCCGGCGGCCATCGCCACCGGGGCTGTTTCCGGCGCCGGCGCTGCCGGGGCGGCGGCCGGCGGCGGAGGCGGTGCGGTTTCCACCAGCTGCGGCACATCCTCACCGGCCGGCGGCGCCTTGGCGTCGGGCATGTCGCTGGAGCCGGCCGCTGCGGGCAGGGGTTCGGGCAGCGGCTCGATCTCGGCCACCTGCTGCGGGGTCTGCGCGGGGCTGGCCTTGTAGAAGTCGTTGTTGCGGCTGCTCAGCCATACCACCAGGAACAACAGCAGGCCGACGCCAAAGGCGATGCCCGCGATGATCAGACTGCGACGGGGCAGGTGGAAGGTGATGTTCTTGCCAGACGAAGAGCGGGAAGCGGACATGAGGCATACCGTTGTGAACCCCCCGATTCTGCCACGGACCCGCTGACTGGCGCGTGTCATGGGCCTGCAGGGCGGCAGAAATCCGCATAACAGGCGATAATCCCCCTCCAGACCCGCAGACCTTTCCCACGCCATGCTCGATCCAGCCCTGCTCCGCCAACAGCCCGCCGACCTTGCCGAACGCCTGCGCACCTCGCGCGGTTTCGAGCTGGATGTCTCCGCGCTGGAGTCGCTGGAAGCTGACCGCAAGCGCATCCAGGTGCGCACCCAGGAGCTGCAGAGCCTGCGCAACAGCCGTTCCAAGGCCATCGGCCAGGCCAAGGCAAAGGGCGAGGATTTGTCGGCGATCATGGCCGAAGTGGCTGCCTTCGCCGATGAGCTGAAGGCCTCCGAAGTGGCCCTGGACGAGCTGCGCGAGAAGATCGAAGCGATCGCGCTGGGCCTGCCCAACCTGCCTGCCGACGATGTGCCGCCCGGCAAGGACGAATCGGACAATGTCGAGGAGAAGCGCTGGGGCACCCCGCGCAGCTTCGACTTCCCGGTGCTCGACCATGTCGAGCTCGGCGCCCGCAATCAAGGGCTGGACGCGGAAACCGCCGCCAAGCTGTCCGGCGCGCGCTTCACCGTGCTGCGCGGGCCGCTGGCGCGTCTGCACCGCGCCCTGGGTCAGTTCATGATCGACCTGCACACCGGCACGCACGGCTATGAAGAGACCAACGTGCCGCTGCTGGTCAACGCCGAGTCGCTGCGTGGCACCGGCCAGCTGCCGAAATTCGAGGACGATCTGTTCAAGACCGCCGTTGGCGAGTCGACCCGCTACCTGATCCCGACCTCGGAAGTGCCGCTGACCAACATCGTCCGCGACGAGATCGTCGATGCCGACCAGTTGCCGCTGCGCATGACTGCACAGTCGATGTGCTTCCGCGCCGAAGCCGGCAGCGGCGGCCGCGACGTGCGCGGCATGATCCGCCAGCACCAGTTCGAGAAGGTCGAACTGGTCACCGCGTGCCGTCCCGAGCAGAGCGAAGACGAACACCAGCGCATGACCCGCTGCGCCGAAGTGGTGCTGGAGACGCTGGGCCTGCCGTACCGCAAGGTGCTGCTGTGCACCGGCGACATGGGCTTCTCGGCGGTGAAGACCTACGACCTGGAAGTGTGGCTGCCTTCGCAGGAGACCTACCGCGAGATTTCGTCCTGCTCCAACTGCGGCGACTTCCAGGCGCGCCGCATGCAGGCCCGCTGGCGCAATCCGGATACCGGCAAGCCCGAGCTGCTGCACACCCTCAACGGGTCGGGCGTGGCGATCGGCCGCGCGATGATCGCGGTGATGGAGAACTATCAGAACGCCGACGGCAGCATCACTGTCCCCGACGCGCTCAAACCGTACATGGGCGGCATCGAGACCATCGGCTGATCCACGAAAAACCCGCCAACCGGCGGGTTTTTCGTCAGGCGCCTTCGCGCAACACCCGCAACGGAACCCATCCCGAGCCGCGACCGTCGGTCGTCTCGCTCCACACCCAGCCATTCATGATGCGGCCCCCGTCCAGCACCTGGCCGACATCCACATCCAGCTCGCGTGCGCAGTAATCCTCCCGCGCGAACGCCTGCTGCTGCGTATCGCGCCCGATCACCTGCGCCGGCACCCAGCCCGGTTGCTGGCCTGCTGCCTCGCACAGATACCAGTCATCCCATCCTTCGGGCCCCTGGTAGCGTTCGCCAACCACCAGCGCGTCGCCACGGCTCAAGGTGATCGGCTGGGGAAACTCGCTGCGGTGGGAGGCAACAACGGTGTAGCGCATGTACGGGAATCCATTGCGGAGGAACACAAAGCCTACCCGCAATCACCCGTAGAGCCGGGTCCCACCCGGCTGCTCTACCATCGCGCGCCACCAAAAAAACCTCCCAGAAAAAAGATGGCCCCAAAAGGGGCCATCAGGCGCGGCAACCGGCAGGGGAGAGAGAACCGGTTGCCGCGCACCACACCGTCACGACGAGGGGGAGGGGACGGGATGGGTCGAACGACTCAGGCCGCGGCGAGCGCCTGCGGCTGCGGCAGCGCGGCCAGCGCACCGGCGATCGCATCGGTGCGGTGCTGCGGCGAGTAGGCGATGCCTTCGGCGCGCACGAACTCCACGTTGTCGATGCCGAAGAACGCGAACACCTGGCGCAGGTACGGGTCCTGGAAATCGGTCGGGGCACCGGTGTGCAGGCCACCGCGGCTGCTGGCCACGATCACCCGCTTGCCACCGGCCAGGCCCACCGGGCCGTTCTCGGTGTACTTGAAGGTGCGGCCGGCCACGGCCAGGCGGTCGATCCACGCCTTGAGGGTGGAGGCCACGCTGAAGTTGTACATTGGGGAGCCGATGACCACCACGTCAGCGGCCAGGAACTGTTCCAGCACCTGTTCGGCATCGGCCGCTTCGGCCGCGTCGGTTTTGGCCAGCGAGCTGCTGCGCAGGTGGGCAACGGGCTGGGCGTCGAGGTCGCGGTAGCTGACCTCCAGATCCGGCACCTGGTCGCGCCACTGCTGGACCACGGCGGCCGACAGCTGGCGGGAGACGGAGTTGTCGCCAAGGACGCTGGCGTCGATGTGAAGAAGCTTCATGGCATGTACCTTGTTCTGGGAGAGGCGGTAGACGCCGCCGACGGAGAACACGATAGGTTGTTGCTAGTTTGGGATAAAGGTGGTTGAATGCCACGTATTGTTCTAAATCTGGAACTTCGGAATGCACGACCTCAACGATCTCTACTACTTCGCGATGGTGGTGGACCACGGGGGCTTTGCCGCGGCCGAACGCGCGCTGGGCATCCCCAAATCCCGCCTGAGCCGCCGTATCAGCCAGCTGGAAACCGACCTGGGCGTCCGCCTGCTGCAGCGCTCCACGCGCCGGTTTGCGGTCACCGACGTCGGCACCAGCGTCCATCGCCATGCCCAGACCATGCTTGCCGAGGCCCAGGCCGCACGCGAGGTGGTGGACCGCCTCAGCGCCGAGCCCCGCGGCGTCGTGCGCGCCAGCGTACCGGTGTCGCTGGCGCAGATGCAGCTGCCCAAGCTGCTGCCCAAGTTCCTGGCGCAGTACCCGAAAGTGCGGCTGCAACTGAACATCAGCAACCGCCGCGTGGACATCATCAATGAAGGCTACGACGTCGCCCTGCGCGTGCGCTCGCGTCTGGATGACGACGGCAGCCTGGTCATGCGCAGCTTCGGCCAGGTGCAGGAACTGCTGGTCGCCAGCCCCAAATACCTCGACCGCGCAGGGCGCCCCAAGGACCCGGACGAACTGGCCAACCACGTCACCCTGAGCATCAGCGAAGACGAAGCCCGCCAGCGCTGGGAGCTGCACGGCCCGGAAGGCGCGGTGCGCCGCGTTGACCTGCAGCCGCGTGTGGCCGGCTTCGATTTCCCGCTGCTGCAGAGCATGGTCAAGGACGGTTTCGGCATCACCATGCTGCCGGAAACCGTGTGCGCCGAAGCCGTGCGCAATGGCGAGCTGGAAGTGGTGCTGCCGGACTGGTCGCTGCCGCAGGGCATCTGCCACGCCGTGTTCGCCTCCCGCCGCGGCCTGCTACCGGCAGTGCGCGTGTTCATCGACTTCCTCGCCGAACACCTGCCGCCCCAGCTCGAAGCCTCGCGCCTGGACTGCGGCGGCGCTTGCGAGCGCGCCAAGGAGAAGATCAAGGCCAGCGCGCTGGGGGCGCTGGCGGTGGATGCCGGCTGAGCCGCATCACGGGCGGCCTTGGGAAAACCCGGCCGCTCATGCGAGAATACGCGCCCGGCGCAAGGCCGGCGCGCGACATACGGAGAGATGGCCGAGCGGTTTAAGGCACCGGTCTTGAAAACCGGCGAAGGGTCAAACCTTCCGTGGGTTCGAATCCCACTCTCTCCGCCACATCAAAGACTAAGATGTTGATTTTGCTGGGTTATTTGGTGAAACAATTTGGCTGCCCAACATCTATCCCAACATCCGGCATTGCGTATCTAGTTGGGGGTCGATAGAGCTCTGTCCAATCGGTCTCTATGGGCCTGATGGGGTGAGCGAAGGCCAAGCGGCTTCTACTAGCCGCGCAAGTGCCAAATTAGAAAACCTAATTACGCTCTTACCCCTCACGGGGTGATGGGGCCGGCTCGCTGAATATCCAGCTTTCCGTTCATGTCTATAGACAGCCTAAAGAACTTTTGTTCACCCTTCCGGAAAGTGGTTTCGCGCTGCGTCCAATGCTCTTTGTTCAGCGCGCATAGCCCTCGACCCATCGGGTCGCCCCCCACGCGAAGCACTAGCTCACCCGCAGGGACAGTAAATGTTGCCGTTTCAGAGTTATCGATCCGGGCGGCAAGTTCCTCGTTGACGAAGAAGCCCGCATAGCAGCCAGAACCAAGGTAGCCCTTGTCTCGGGTCAGTACCAGCGTCCCACTTGGGCCGTCAATAGTGGACTGAAAGCCGACTAGCCTATCCGCTGGCACCTGGCGGGCCGTTGAGTGGTCGGCCGGTGTGGTTGCGCATCCACCCAGCGCAAGCAAAGCGGAGAGAATTCCTGCGTGTGCTTTCATACTAGGTCCCATGTCTCTATGGCTCGGCCCGATTGGTTTAGACCGCACTTTAGTTAAATGGGCATGGGTAGTACAAGTCTTCTGACATAGCCAAGGCGAGTCGAGTCTCGCCGTTCCGTTGCGGCCCTGGCAATCGGTATCAAGGCGCTGCAGCCCGGAAAGGTCGTAACCCAAGCGATGCAAGTACAATCTGGAAAATTGCTAGGAGACTAAAAGGATGGCCTTAGTAGCTTGTCACGAATGCGGGCACAACGTCAGCACTACTGCAAAGGCATGCCCTTCATGTGGCGCAGCTCCCCCGCCGACGCCCATGCCGCATGTGCGGCCTCCTTTGCTCACTGGCGCGGGGTGGGCAATCCTAATTTTCGGTTTGGGCGCGGGCTTGTTGGTTTTGCTTCTCCTGATTGCAGCGATGCGGGGGCCGTCACCTAAGGCTAAAGAAAAGGGTCAGGAGCGCGCCGCAATCGATCTGTGCTGGAAAGACTACGAGCGGAGGTCTCTTGATCCATCCACCAAGAGATTCGTAGCAAGCGCATGTGAGCTTATGGAAAAGCGATTCCGGGAGAAGCATGGGGTGGAGCCATAAGAGAGGGGGGATTCGGTCTTGATTTGTACTCGTTGACTGCGTCCCTTTAGGGGCTGAACAAATTAAGCGTCCGTCTAGTTTTATGGTTGCGCGAAATAGTCGCAGCGCCCCGCTGCTGAGCGCTGACTCAGCCCTGTGAGCAGCGCATGGAGTGGCAGCAGTATCTGTGTAGCTGTGATGGCTACGCAAAGCTCATTTGAACCACCCTTTCCGTAGTCGGATTGGCTACCAAAAGGGCGATTCGTTCTCACTAAGCCTCATCACTGTAGCGAATACAACTACAGAGCCTGTGCACAATGATTACCGGTGTTTTTTAGATCGGCAGGTGCAGGCGTCCAGCGAAGATACGCCTTATTTGGGTTGGCCCCAGGCGCACAGGTAGCCTCATTTGTTAGGCGATAGCTTGTGGCGTGGCGCGTCTTTTGTTGGAAGCCGCCCGGGGTTTCCACAGTAATCCAGCCACGTTCGATAAGATCGGAGAATGCGCGTTGTGCGCGTCTCTGCCCAATATTCAGGCGAGCCATTGCTTCTCTAATAGAAAGAAATACAACGTTCCCGTTCGAGGGTCTATACAGACCTCTGAGCGCAACGAGCAATGCGCGAGCGTCGGGAGACATTGTCGTCCAAGCGAGGCATCGCTCCTCGTACCAGTAGATTCGTACATGCGCATCTGCTTTCCTGGATTTTCTTTTCATCGTTCAAGAGACCCCTTGGGCAAGGGGAGGTGGTACTGGACGACGCGGGCCATCGTTTGATGACGCGTAGTTACATTTATCCACGTTGAGAGGATGGGCCATCCCATCCGTCGGAGCTCGTGAACATCTGCGGCAAGTCGTGACGATCCAAATTCGCGCCAAGCGTCGGCACTTGTGAGGTTTCTGCCAAGCATTAGTGCGTCCAGAACTTTGGCTCTCGCCGAGCCGGTTGCCGGGTAGGTGGTAATTGAATTATCATTCGATTTCTCGCTGAAGCTGTAACCTCTTGCGAAACCCGGTCCGCCAGCCGGGTTTCGTTTTTTTTGACCTCCAGAGGGCGCTTCTGCCCTAGGCAACGTGCGCGGGAGTTGGTCAGTCGAATAGGAGCTCAAATTGAACTCGGCTCCGCTTGGCACCTCAACGCATGTCTCATTTTGACTTGCCGTAATCTTGTCGTGCCAGAGGGTCGGGTCATCGAAATTAATCACTTTAGTCCTCCCTGCGTCTGCGCATCCAGCCAGCTACGGACGTCCCCCCAACGCCAGCATGTAATACGGCCCGGAAGATGATGAGGGCGCGGGAACTCTCCTGACTTTACTCGCCTCCAACAAGTGGCTCTGGAGTATGGGATGACGGGAAGAAAATCACTGATTCGCAGCATTGCGCTGTCGGGAAGAGTGCGAAAATCGATTGGTGACATTGAATGAAACGCTATGCGGCCAGAAGAGGCTGCATTGTGCTGAATGCCTTTTGGCGTTACCCCTGCCTT
This sequence comes from Stenotrophomonas nematodicola, assembly GCF_009467805.1. Classification (GTDB taxonomy): domain Bacteria; phylum Pseudomonadota; class Gammaproteobacteria; order Xanthomonadales; family Xanthomonadaceae; genus Stenotrophomonas; species Stenotrophomonas nematodicola. The sequence goes on along the minus strand of NZ_WIAY01000006.1, from coordinate 193,743 downwards.
TGCCAACTCCGAACTAGCTTGGCTTTTTTATCTTTCGCCGGATGGTGTCCTGAAGTGTCTTCATTGCCTTTGATTTTGACTCCCTGCCCAGACCGCGCTCGTCTAGATAGCTCTGAATGAACTTTTCCGCTATACGTTCCGCTACACCTGATTTGCTAATTCTAGGGTTGGCTGCCCATATTTCGTCCGCAATGGCTTGGTACTGGGCTGAAGACGCTAATGCGGCGTTAGCTTTCACCTGCCCACCCTTCTTTGCTGACCTCCTTACAATCTCTCCTGTGCCAATGGATAGGCGGTTCGTTAGATAGAGGTTGAGCATATTTGCTCTCTCCCATGCCGCTTCGCAGAGCGCCGCTGATTCATCTTCACCTCCGCTGCGGTAGGCGCTTAGTGACCTGCTCAGATATTCGTCGAGCTTGGTGACCTCACTGGCGTTAAGCTTGTCGGCCTTGGCACGTTTGGATATGTCTTCAATTTTGTCTACATCTATGTGAATCCATAGCCGAATGAAGGCTTCCCAGTCCATCCTCTCGACATCTTCCGGTTCGGGGGCGTCGGGAACGTGTGCACTCATGCGGTGTGGGACCTCAGCGAAATGACGTCTGCAATGTCAGGCTTCCGATTTATGAACGCTTCCCAGTCATTCATAAGTAGTGTCCGCTTATTGAACAAGTCGCCCCGTCGATACGCAGCTTCAACCTTGTTCGCAATTGTGTGCGCCAAGGCCATCTCCGCCACATCGCGCGGGTAACTTGTTCGCTCGCTGCACCAATCCCTAAAAGTAGAGCGGAATCCATGCGGAACGGCGTTGACTCGCATCCTGCGCGTAACGGCGGAGATGGTCATATCTGACAACATGCCTCCTCTGGGTGCGGGAAAGACAAGGTCGCTGCCTGCCATGCGGGGCAGTTCCTTAAGAATTGATACTGCTCGCGCGCTGAGAGGCGTCCGGTGTTCTTTGCTGGCCTTCATCCGGTCGGCTGGCACTGTCCACACAGCGGACGCTATGTCCACTTCTTGCCATTTGGCCCCGCGAACCTCTCCGGATCGCGCAGCGGTCAGAATCAGGAACTCCAGTGCCCGCGCTGCCATGCCTTGCTGCAAGCGGAGCGAAGTTACAAAGCTGTGCATCTCATCGATTGGCAGCGCCTTGTGGTGGGTTACCTTTGCCACCCTGCTGGGTTTCGCCAGAACCGCATCTAGGTTCCCCTTCCAGCGCGCGGGATTGTCGCCTTTGCGGTAGCCGGAAGCGGTGGCCCAGGCCAGTACCGCTTCCAGCCGAGAGCGCAGACGCGTGGCGGACTCGTTCTTGACCGTCCAGATGGGGGAGAGCACGTCGAGCACGTGCGATAGTTCAATTTGATCTACCGGAACCCTCCCGATGATGGGAAAGGCATCCGCAGAAAGCGTACTAGTCCACTGTGCGGCATGTTTTGCCGACTTCCATTCGGGCCTCTTGGCCGCAATGGTTCGCTCTGCACACCATTGGAAGGCGGGGGTAGGCTTGGGCGCATTTCTTCGTGCTTCTCTGTCCGTCACGGGATCGGTACCTGCTGACACCGCTTCACGGGCTTTGCGGGCTGCTTTCCGCGCGTCCGCTAGGGTTACGGAAGGATAGCCGCCCAAGCCCATGTCACGTCGCTGGCCTTTGATGACGATGCGCAAAATCCAGCTCTTTGCCCCATTGGCGGTTACACGCATGTATAGGCCGGTAACGGTGCCTTCTGCGTGGAATCCCGGCCCTAGGTCAGGCACCTGGACGGCTGTCAGCCCCGTGTTTGCTTTCTTTGGCATACCTACCCCAACATCTGTCCCAACATCAATTGATGCATTGGGATGCTATACGGTGATGCCGTGTGACACAACGAAAACCTTGATGCTGCTGAAGTCTCGGCTCTGCTGATTCGACATGGAAGGTCGTGAATTATGGCGGAGGCTGCCACTCTCTCCGCCAATCACGTATAAATCATTGATTCTAAAAAAGAACTTTTGATGTGTCCTGATTGGTAGACGGAAAGCATGCAGAGGCGACAATCGCATGCGTATCCCTCACCATTTGAGTCGGTCCGAGACCGGTCGCTGGTCTTTCGTCCAGCGTGTTCCCGTCGACCTTCAAGCCGTGCTCGACTGCCGGCTGATCAAACGAACCCTTCGAACGAAAGACCTGGTTCAGGCCCACGTGCGTGCGGTCGTGCTGGGCGCAGGCTATGCTCGGCTCTTCGCACAGTTGAAGGATCAACGCGTGGCCAAGCTCAGCAAAACGGATGCTGACCTTCTCATTGATCGTTTGACGAGCGCTGAGAACCTGCGCGAACTCACGTTGAACCGCACCCGGGCGACGGACGGGACGGTCACGGAGCAGTGGCAGATCGACAGTCCGAAGGACTTGAAGCTCTACCGGCAGTTGATGGAGCTGGAGGCCATGGCGGCAACGCTCCAGCAGCCTGAAGCAGCCCACCGGGGGCCGGCCCGCGAGATATGGCCACAGGCGACCCGAGCATCTGCAGCACCACCGGCCCAAGCGATCGAGACGATCGCCTTGGGAAAGGCGCGAGATGCGTTCCTGGCGACGCTCAAGTCCTCAACCCTCCCCAAGACCTACACGATCAAGAAGACGGCCATCGAGGCATTGGTGGCCTTCTTGGGGCCGAAGGCCAAGGTCCACACCATCACGCGATCGGACTTGGCCCGTTGGTATCAGGACATGCGGGAGAAGGGGGCGTCCACGCCCACCCTGACGAACAAACAGTCCTATATCGGCGGCAAGGGCGGCTTTTTCGAGTGGGCCATGGCTTCTGGTCACTACCCGCGGGGTGACAACCCGGCTTCGGGCCATGTGAGCTACTCCCAGCGCGAAAAGCGCGCCCGGAAGAAGCTGGGCTTCAAAGCTTACGATCGTGCGCAGATTCAAGCCCTGTTCGCTCCTGAGGCGCTGGCCAAACTGTCCGAATCGGCCCGCTGGGCTTCTCTCATTGGGCTCTACACCGGTGCCAGGGCGTCGGAGGTCGGTCAGCTCCTCATCAAGGACGTGTTTGAGGAGGACGGTATCCCGTGTATCCGGATCTCAGACGAGGGCGAGCACCAGAAAGTCAAGACAGAAGTGAGCCTTCGCACCGTGCCGCTACATCCCGAATTGCTCAAGATGGGACTCTTGGAGTGGGTCGACGGGAAGCGTGAGGCTGGTGAGACAAGGCTGTTCCCGGCGGCCAAGGCCACGGCGGTGAACGGGCAGGGCAACTGGATCACCAAGGCGTTTAGTCGGCACCTTTCCGAGGTGGGGAGGGGCTGGGAGCCTGCTAAGCGTGGATTCCATTCGCTCAGGAAGACGTTTATCCAGGAGTTGCAGGGGGCTGGCGTGGTGTCTGAGCTCAGGGCGCAGATCGTCGGGCACGAACTTGATGACGAGCATCATTCGACATACAGCCGTGCTTTCACGGTGACAGAAAAGCTGAGAGGTCTGGGAAAACAGTCAGTGGGGTTGAAAGCTCTGCGCCTTCTCCCGAGGAGGCAATGAGCTTCAAGTAGCAAGGCAAGACCTTATTTTGACTAACAATATTTAAAGGGCAGGCCTATATGAAACGTATCTGGAAAAATGATGAGCAGATTAAAGGGTTTGCAGGAATCCTTGACAATCTCTCAGTTGTTGCTATTGCTGCTTGGGTAATCCCGTTCTTCGGGTTCAACCAAGAAGGAAAGACCACATGGATAATGTTCGCAATCTCTCTCGCGGGGGTCGGCTGCGCCTATGGGGCGTTTTGCTTGCGCAAGTTGCTACGTTCGTAAGCTGCGCACTTGGATGGGTTGCCTTCCCTGAGATTGCTGCGCTGCTCGTGCCGACGTTAATCATCACTTTGGTAGTCATTTCTGATGATTTGATGGTTGTAAAGGCGATGAACAATAGACGACTTAACACCCATTGAGTCGTGGTCCATGGTAAGACGATGAAGCATGAAGGGCCCTCAGTCGGGGCCCTTTTTCCACGTCACATGCTTACTTGATTAAAGCTGAGGGACGGTAATCAGCGAATAAAGCACAAGCAGGAACATCAGCAACCCACTCAACAGCCCGAACACCCAGAGCGCGCCTAGCTGGGTCGGCGAGGCCATGACCCACCGCTGCCACCAAGCGAACCCCGTGTCCGTGGCTTGGGTCACACGCGCCTTGACCGGATGCCCCAGGGTCGCCTTCCGGCTTGCGCGTCCGGCGATGAGCAGCCCGACGACGAATCCGAAAGGTCCCAAGAGGAGCAAGGCTCCCGAATACCACCAGAAGAAACGGTCTCGCGGGATCATCAGCTTCCGAGCTGCGGGGTGCGGATGGGTCTCCTTGGTTCCTGTCGGCCGAAGGGGCGCGCGGACCCATAGCTCGATGCCTATCAGCGAGTAATGCAGGGGCATCTATGGACAGTTTGGGCGGGCCGACGATAGCCTTCTTCTTTCGGCTAGGGACCCTCCCATGAGCATCCTCAATGTGTTGCTACGCGCTGACCAGCTGCTCGTCGCGGTCGATACGTGGGCCGAGGACGCACTGACTCAGAAGTCGTCGGCGGGCGCCAAGCTGCTGCTCATCCCGCAACACAATTTGGTGCTGGCCAGTCGTGGCTCCGCCCAGTTTTTCTTGAAGATCTACGAGCTGTGCCTTCAGGCCAGCTTCCGCGCGGATTTCACGATGGAGCAGCTCATGGCCGAGCTGGGTCTAGTCATGGATCATCTTTGGCCGAACTACCTTCAGGCGGCTGAGGACGCGGGCATGTCGAGGGGCATCTTGCACAGCGAGCTCGTTCTGGGCGGCTGGTCGCCGAAGAACGGCCGGATGATGGCCACGGCCTATGCCAAGGATGCGGGCGGTGGTCCGGCACGGGTGCAGCCATTGGAAGGCGGTATGGCGTCGCCTGGGGAGCCGCTGCGTGGGCGTCCGGACAGCTTCGAACTTGAGGCCGTCCTGGAGGCCGGCCACCTGCAGGCAGCCTACCTCAACGAGAGCGTGGGTCGGACCGTGGCTGGGGGACGGCTGCTGGTGGCAGATCTGCGCAACGGACAGGCGATCATCACCGATGTGGCAGCAATCTGATGCTAGGACGCCATCAGCCGATCTGGTTCAAGCCAATCCGGCGTCCCTTGCGAACGCATGCGCCGAAGCCCTCGCTCATACTCGCGGCGGGGCGACCAAGCCACAAATTAGGCCCGTTGCAAGGTAGCTACATCCATCTGAGGTTCAGTCCCTCCGCGTGCGAGCCAAGAATTCATCGAAGTGCGCATTGCTGATGACTTGGCGAGTCCCGCAGCCCCGGCAATAGAGAATCGCACCCCCAGTAACGATTTCCAGATCCGGGGAGTCGGTGGCGTCCACCAGTCGCTCGCAACTCAGGCAGGTCGCTTTCACCGCGGTGACCCTACTTACCAGGCCACTTTCGCGGTCAGAGTCGGCGGACGCATGGCGTAGGAGGAAAAGGCCTGTATATGGCATTTCGCGGTGGCCTCTCGTCGGGCTTCGACGAACTGGCGTGGAGTAGACACCTTGGCAAGTTTGCCAACGGTGAGTGTTCGGTCAACTCTGTGTCGTCGTCTGTGAAGACATCGAGCCGCGCAGCAGCTGTTGGCTTCTTTCCATTGGTGTGCTTGTGTCTAAGCCCTCCCGTCACGCCGAGCTCTCGGGGTTCACGGCGTGACGTTGCGCAGGCTAAGGGCGGGGAGGGGTGGGTTACCGGCCCGGCAACCGAGTGCACCGAGACCGGGCGAACTTTGTCTGGCCCCGTTTGCTCACCCGTTAGCCAGCTGCGCCCAAAGCACCAAGGCCAGCATCGGTAGCGCTTGGAGCAGCACGAGCGTCCCGATCCCGCCAAGGAGGGTCAAGAGTCCCATGATCCACCACTGCCCGACGTTGAACCCCACATCGCGCTGCCGAGCCGCGTAGGCTTCTTGGGGATATGCACGTTCGGCGCGCCCGGTCATGTAACTGGCCCCCAGCGGGCCGACTACGAACCCCAATGGCCCCAGCATGATGAGCGAGCAGGCATACCACGCGAAGAAGCGGCTTCGCGGCGTCATAAGCCTTTTAGCCCGAGGCTCTACCTTGGTGCCGTCAAAGCGCCGGGAGGGAGACTGAGTCTTCATTGGACGTAGGCCCTCCAAGCGCCGTCGACCTTCGCATAGCGCAGGTTTTTGTCGACGGGGAGCGGAACTCGGTTGCCCATCACGTCCATCACGACGGTGCCTCGGGTATCGCACCGATAGCCGTCCGTCTCCTCCGCCGGCGTGCACCCCGTCAGGGTGAACCCATCGATCATGACGATAGGCGCCGATGCGCTCTGAGCCATCAGGTCAGCCAGTGCCTGCTTGGCCTCCGCTTCGGAGGGCTTACCGCTGCAGGCAGTCAGCGTGAGGGCCGCCGCAGCGGCCAGGATCCATGCTTTCATGTCGTTTCCCTTTTGGTGAGGGCGCAAGGCCCGGGGTGCTTCAGCGGTCGCGGTTGCCTTCCGGCTTGAACCCGGCGATCCACATGCGGCCATCCCTAAATGGGGTCAGGATTCCCGACGGGCCCGGGTGGAGGTCCGAGGTCTGAATGAAGCCGCTAACCCAGGCAGCGCGTAGCGCGACCTCGACTGCACGGTTGGCCACGGCATCCCGGCTCACGTTGACCTGGAACGGCTGCGCCGGCGGGTTCGGTCCGGTCGACCGCTGGGTGCCGGTGTTCGGCTTGCTCGGCAGGACCCGAATGCCGCGCAGCGTGTCTTTGCCCTTCCAAAGGGCCGCGTCGTTGAGTTCGGCCACCTCACCGAGGTCGTCGGTCTCCCTCAATGGGGCATCCGAGCACGCCTTGAACGTCTCGGTGGTCGAGACGGTGGAACTGGTCCAAATCCGGGCCTCAACGGTCCAGCACGGCATAGAGGCGCCCCATTCCTGAAACGTCAACGCGACGCGGGGCCAATCGAGCTTTCCCAGTTGGGCCTGTTGGTGGTTGTCCGACCTGAAGAGGTTGGGCAGCTTGCTGGCGCCACTGATCGGGGTGTAGATCGCACCAGGGGCACCATCGGTCTTGAAGCCGCCCTGGGCCGGCTTCACGCCGACCATCTGCTGCCCGGCGTTCTTGAGGCTGCTGCCCAACTGCCGGAAAAAGCCCGGCTTGTTAGGAACCTCTTCCTGCTCAGGGTGGCTTTGCGCGCCTGCGCCTTGGGCGGCCAAAAGCAACGCCGCAGCCAAGCTGGCGGCCATCCTTGTCTTGATCTTCTTCATGAAAACGCCTGTCGTTGGTCGGGAGAGTGCTACATTTCACGAAGAGTCTGCCATGCATTGAGGGACCAAGTCATGCTGTCTTCCCAAGTTTTCAACATCTGTTCACGTGCCCAAGGCTTCCCCCCGTTCGCTATTTGCCGCTCGCCTGAAGCAGGCCAGAGAGCTCCGCGCCATCCCAAGCCAGCGCGCGCTGGGGGTGCTTATGGGGCTTGATAAGAAGCTGGCCAGCAGCCGAGTGAACCGTTACGAGAACGAGACGAGCGGCATCGATCTCGATGCGCTGGGCAAGCTGGCGGACACCCTGGAGGTGCCGATGGCCTACCTAGTGGCTAAGGACGATCACACCGCCGACGTAATTTTGGCGTTGGAGGAGCTCTCCCCAGAGGAACGGGCCGAGGCGGCGCTCTGGTTGCTGAAGAAGATCAAGCGGTAGGGATGGCCACGGTCACGTCGGACACGCGCCGGGCCCATAGGCCGCGGTCCGAGAGCCATACAATCTAACCAAGAAGGATTCTGTGCATGGAAGCAAAAGCGGAAGCACTGGGTTGGGGCAAGGCATATGCGTCGAACCCTGACTTCAAAGCGATCTTCGACGAGATGCATGAGGCCGTGGATGGCCTGCCTCCGCTGCTGCTAGTGCGCGGGCAGGAGCTTCCTTTTCCTCAACTCCACCACGCATGCCTTGAAGCGGATTTGGAGCTGGTGACCGCACTGTTGGACGCGGGCCTTGCAGCCGACACGTATCCTTGCACTGAAGACGAAGACGATGAGCCGGCCTTGGTGTGGCTGGCGCGAGACGAACTTTTGAGCAGCGATGAAAAGATCATCGTCGCAACGCTGTTGCTTGACCGCGGGGCGGATGTCAACGAAGGCGGTGCACTTGACCACGCGAAGGAGGCGGAGGAAGAGTCGTTTGTGGAGTTCCTGGTGCGCCGCGGAGCGGAGTGAAGTGTTGATGCTCCTGCTTCAAGCGGTGCTGAGGCGCGTGGTGAGAGGGAGGAGCATTGCTTGCCATCAATTGGGCGTTAGCAACGGAGTGGCAACGTCATCTCCAGCGCCGGTCAAGAGGAGAGCGCTTATCGAGCTAAACCTGTTGGAGTTCAACCGGCTGGAGTTCAAAGCGATGTGCCGCGGCGGGAGCCGACTATGCAAGGATCTATCGGGGTTTCAAATCCTTGCCGAGCAAACTCTGCATCATGCCAAGGCGGATACTTTTCGCATGAGAACTGGGCAATGCTGGCCGCGACAGCCAAGAGCTTGAACAGGCGTCATGTCCATCGGAGATCCATGGTCGCCGCAGGAAACCAGGCGCAGTTAGCCTAGCCCAGTTGCGGCCCCGCCTTCTGACTTCAACGATCCGTTCTTCTGCGGCGGTAGGTCACCACCCGATCTCGTCCTTCTCCCTTGGCCTTGTACAGAGCTTTGTCAGCCTGCCGAATGGCATGGTCGGCATCCTCGTGCGTCTCGGGGAAGTGGCTGATGCCCATTGAGGCGGTAATGCTGCCGACGATGGGGAAGCCGTGATCGTGAATGCTTTTTCTAAGCCTCTCGGCAACGAACTCGGCGACTTCCGCGCTGATGTCTGGCAGCAATAGCAAAAACTCTTCTCCACCAATCCTGCAAAGAATGTCTTCCACCCTTGAGTTCTGTCGCATCAAGTCTGCCACGCCGGCAATGACCACGTCGCCGGCCTCATGTCCGTGGATATCGTTGACGTTCTTAAAGTGATCAATGTCCAGCGCGATGACCCCAAAGCGGGTATTGGAGCTCGCCAAGATCTCCAGTGCTCTTTCCAAGCCGCGCCGGTTGAGCAAGCCCGTAAGGGGGTCAGTCAGTACTGCGCGATCCAGCCGACCAATCCGATCGTTGAATGCGTTGAAGCTGATGAGCACGGCCTTCTGCAGTTGGTCCGCCTCGTAATACCAAGTGTCCACGGCCGTCACCGTCGAGATGGCTTGTGATACGTCGCTGTTCTGCGCGGTGGACGCAAGTTGCCAAAGGGGGCGCGCGATGCGGCGGGATACGATCCAGATCAAGAGCAGCGACAGCAATCCCAAAGGTGCCGCGTTCAAGAGGACCAGGTTCGTCAAGCGCTTGAGCGGCTGAAGGGTAGCCTCTACGGGGCGCTGCGAAACGATGCCCCAGTGGACAGCGGGAATGGGGGCAAACCCTGCCAACATGTGCACTCCGTGGCTGTTAATCGTCGGCATGGCGCCGGCCTCCCCGCGCGAGACTGCTCTGACCACCTCATTTTTTAGGGCGGACTGTCCGACCCGATCGGGCTCGGGGTGATACAGAAGCTTGCCGTCTTGACCCACGACGTAGAGATACGAGCCATCCTTGTAGTAGTGCGTTCCAAGGAGGGTGTGAAGGACATTGGGCTCTTTCAGGTGGATGGACGCGCTGATATAGCCTTGGTAGGTCCCCGACGGGTCAAAGATGGGCTGGGAGATGGTCAGCACCAACTTGCCGGTGGCAGAAACATACGGGTTGCTCACCAAGGGCGCGCGGCTGGCGATTGCTAAGGAGTTTGCCAAGCTCGAGAGCACCCGTCCTTCGATCTGGGGCAAGGCGGGGGAGGCCGCCCTCACAAGCCCCTGGCGGTCTACCACGATCACCGAGTTGAATGCGTTGGTCTGGGACTGTAGCCGATGTGCCTCAGATGCGCCGATTTCCGTATCAATGCCGCTTGTCCCGATGACGCGCGCGCTGTAATCAAGTTGCTGCTGCGTTGATACCAAGAAGTTGTGGGTGGTCTGCGCGAGCTTGTGGGCGTAAACCCGGTTGGACTCAAGGGCGCTGGCGATGAGTTGCTCGCGTTGAACCTGGTAAGCAGCAAAGACCGCGTTTGCCAACATGACCCCCGCTGACAAGAAGGCCAATCCGACGATCAGGCGTTGTAGGTTGAGGTGCCTTGCAAAATGCCGCATGCGGCCTGCGTCCCTTCTTGGTCAAATGGCGCCAGGGCGAACAATTAGAGTCCACCGCAAAGCGGCTGCCGGAGCTCGGTGAGTTCGCGCCACCCTAAGCGTACGGTGGACAGCTGGAGGTGAACAGCCGTCCTTCGAGCATTCTGAAAAAAATTCGTGATTGAACTCAAGGTTTAGTTGCCCCCAGCGCTTGGGAACCCGCCAAGGCAGCAGGCGTTGGCGTTTTGCATTCCCGCCTTTCTGCAACAACAAAAAAGCCGCGCCCACTGGTCACGACGGCCTGGGTAGGAACGTCATTGCCGAGAAGTCACCGCAGCCTACTGAGGGGAGAAGGGGCGGGCAGGCAATCCAGGGAGCACAGCTGGCCTTGCTTTGTGGCGGACTTTGCAAAGCTGATAAGGATGTTTGCAGTATCGGTGTGGAAGCGATGTGGAGGGGCGGTGAGCAGGGCATTCAGGGTCCTTCGCTAGCATCGGCCGGAAGCACTGCTTCCAAGCTGTCGGCCCTCACCGGTTTGCCGAAGTACCAACCTTGTCCGATGCCCTTTGGGGCCAAGTTTCGGAGCAGGCTTGCCTCGGCATGCGTTTCGATTCCTTCAATAGTGACGTCAAGATCCAGCTTGAGCGCTAACTCATAGACGGCCGGCAATACCGACCGAAGCGGTGAATCGGTCGTGATTGCTCCCGTAAACAGCCGATCAATCTTGATGCCGTTGAAGCCGGTCCGTGCCAAATGTGAGAAGTTGGAATGCCCCGTCCCAAAATCATCGATGAGGAATCGGAACCCGGCTCTTTGAAGCGCTGCCATGTTGTCGAAAAACTCGGGCGTCACGATGTCGTTGCGTTCGGTCACCTCGAAGCAGATCTGGGACGGCAGCAGGGAACGCCCTGAAACCTGGCTACAGGCGTAACGGGGAAACGACGGGTCAGCGATGTCTTCCGGTTCCACGTTAATGCAGACGTACAGCTCCTGATCCGAACATAGCAATGGTTGGATTTCGTCGAGCGATGTCGCAAGAACATACCGCGAGAGCAGCGGACCAAATCCGTTGACCTGCGCCAGCGGCACGAAGATATCGGGGCCGATCTCTTCGTTGGCCGATGCATGCCATCGGCAAAGCGCTTCGAAGCCGACCAAGCTGCCGTCGGAAATACGCCGCAGCGGCTGAAAGACGATCGTTAGCTCCCGATTCTGGATGGCGCTCAGCAATCGCTGGTCCAGGCTCCTTTCTAAGTTTCGGTATCGCACAGCTAGCCACCCCAGGCAGAGGCCCATGATCAAACCCAGCCCCGCAAACCAGGCCAACGAGTGGGGGGGAAGCGACCACAGGCCGGTGCGTGGGGAAGTCACGGTGGCACACACCCCCGATATGTCGCTACACACCGCCCGTTGAATTGTGTCCTTTCGGCCTGCGCGGACCGCACGTGGGTCTGGGTCTACGGCTTTAAACGTGTAGGCCCCGTTGGCGGTGGTGACCACGATGGTGCTCGTCCGAGAGGGATCAACGTTGTCAAATGCAGAAGGAGAGGTGACTGTGGCGACATTCCCTCGGACGACGACGTTGGTGCCCACGTAGGGTGAATTGCTCAAATCGGACGATCGCCAGATCCGCGCCCCATTCCGCTCAAACCGTGGGGGAGGAAGCAACATAGGCTCCTTCAGAACTCCCCACAGGGCGGTGCAGATAATTTCGCCATCCCTGACTTTGCCCACGTCGCTCATGTAGCTCGAGCCGAAGGCAATAGATTTCAGATTGCGCAGGTCATCTTCAGAGCAGTCGTCCCCACGTTCTGCTTGGGCTTTCACGGCGGCCGCAGAGCTGCTTCTTGCTATGACCTCGGCCTGGCTCAATGCCAGCTTGGCGGCCCCAGTGGCGCGCTCGAGGTCTTGGACGTACAAGACGGCCTGCGTGATCAGGAGCGTCGTCAGCATGGACAGCCCAACGGCTGCTGCCAAAGCCAAGCCATCGTGGGTTCTGTTGCGTTTGCGCATCTGTCTAAGCCTTCGGAAGCAATGGCTGTGCTTGGAGGTCCTCGCCAACGCTGATATTTGATAGCACTTTGTTTGTTCAGGGGGAAGCCGGTAAGCCGCATCCCATGTATTTGCTCACCTGTGTTGGAGACTGCGCGTGCCGTTACTGAGCCCAAAGAGGATCGGGGGCCCCGACACGCCCTCGCTGCTTCCCTGGAGTTCGGCCCAATGGGGCAGGCCCCGAGCACAGACGCCCCGCTTCCGTGGGGCGGCGGGGGCCAATTTTGCTCCCCGCCGGAGTCCAGACGCTGCTGCCCAGGTTCTTGGCCCCTCTGACGGACCACTCCGGCAACGCATTCGTTCGCTTGATACATCGGCGCTGTTGGTCGTAAGTTGAACGCGTGGCGACTCTACGTCCCTATTCAGGTTGCTGGGCTGTAGGTGCTGGCATGCTTCGTCACGCCGGTTGACGTTGTGAAAAGGACCAAGGCTTAGGACCGCGGCCATGAAAAATCCTTACACCGACAGCGACAGACTGACGCTGTGCCAACGGGCGCGTGATCGCGCAGTTGTTCTGTTCAAACGGGCGGGCGAAGCCATCCTAAGCCCCAGTGAAGGCGACCGTGGCCAGCCCTTGGAGGATGAAAGGGCGCTGCTCCTAGATACGGGCCACCTGCTGGAGTCGCTTGTTGCGCAATTCCACGTAGACGGGGCCAGACTCGGAAATCCTCGGCAGTCGTTTTTGATAGGAAGGATGACCTTGGCAGAAGCCTACGACGCGGAGCTGGTGCGCATGGCGCGGGCTGGTCGGCTGGAGTGCTTGATGGATGCGACCGACTTCATCTTAGGGAGCGAGGGTCGGGCTTGGTTAAGCGCGCGCGACCAAGCTCGCCGCAGTCGTTACGACCTTGCCTTGGACAGCAACGAGGGGCTGGCAGCAGTTCTCGAAGAGCTGGAAGGGATGGCAAAGCGTCCTTCAGAGTAGTCCCGCTTGGCGGAAGCGTTCTGACGGCGGAGGCCTATTGGGCATCCGAGCAACGCCCTGGTCGCCCCAGGCCTGGCCAAGGCGCTAGAGAGACCTGGGGCCAAAGAGATGCCGGGATCTCCGCCTCGCTGCCGCTGCCGCGCATCGACGCCAATGGGATGATTCCGGTTGGCTGAGGCCCGGTAAGGGATGATCACGGGGCCTGTACTTCCGCGGCGGGACTATTGCCGCTCATTCCTGCCTGACTGGACCTTCGCTATGACCCCCGGCGCCCTTTCCGCTATGGCTCATTGGGCGGCATTGCCCAGCTTCCGCCACCTGACGGTTGGCGCAGCGCAGCAGCAGCTTCAAGAGATATTGCCCCATTACCCCCACCCAGCGGACCAGCCCTTGGCGATCTGCGTCAACGGCTACCGGTGGTTTGGCAACGAAATGGAAGCGCTTGCAGACGCAATCCATCGCGCGGCGCGGCGGCCTCACCTTCACTACGTGTCTCTCAGCGGGGAAGACTGGGCGGCTGAGCAAAACAGAGAAGGCCTTTGGGCACTCCCGAGCCGCTGTTCCCCCCGCAGCCAAAACGAGCTGGTGGCTGGGATCCTGAGCGCTGCTATGGCCGCCCCTGTCGCTGATCCGCTCCTCGGATAATTGATAAGTGGGGAAGCCTAACGATGGCGCTGGAGGTTTTTGGAGTCGGCCGCTGCGGCGCTCCGGCGACGGAAGCTGTTGGGGATAGCCCCTGACAGGAGCCACGATCTACGTCACATTTCCCCGTGGGCGGTGCAGCTGCCGCAGGTGAGAAGCCGAATCGGCTCTGGCATACTCCCGCCGCCAGAAGGGGGGCATGCAGTTGAACATGAAGAAGAACACGCGGGTGGTGGGGGAGGCGTCTTACCGTCCATGGCCCGAGATGAATCATGCCGCTCGCACCCTCAGGAGGGCCGCTCGCGAGCAGGGGGCTGCGAAACTACATGTGGTGACGGGAGCGCTGGTTCTCACTGCTTTGGCGGTAGAAGCCTTCTGTCAAACGCTCGGTCCCGGTCTATTTCCTGACCGTTGGACCGATGGGGCAAGACCGCTGGCGAACAAGGCGGTCCTGAGAAAGCTTGAGTTGATCGGGCGGGAAGTGGGGGTGCAGGTCGACTACCGGGAAGAGCCTTGGATCCACGTCAATGCTCTGTTCGAGGCCAGAGCGCTTCTGTTGGCGCCCCGCGCCGCGGCACAGCTGGTCGATGAGGTGTTGGCGGTCGATGAGGACGCCGACCCCCACTTTGACGCGCACGCCGCAGTCCAGCGGCACTTCCGCCCTCTGCACAACCTGATCGAGCTTGAGAAGGTTGCCGGGGAGATCAACAAGGGGCTGCTTAATATTTGGGACGCGGCCGGCGGAGAAGAGGCCATCCTTAATGTGACGGCCAACACTGGTTGGACAGTACAATCAGTGGAATGACATGGCGGCGACAGGGCGAAGGGCCTGGGCCGGAAGTTGCTTGGAGGTGGGCGCGTGGGGACACACCATTCAGACGAGCGATTCTATTCCGTTCGCCTCACGACGGAAGGGGTGGAATACACGGCCGAGATCTGGCGGGACGCCCCTGATCGATGGTTATTGCTCGCGGTTCTTCCCGACATCGGTGTGGCAATCGCCGACTTGGATCGTCCATTTCCTTCGTTGGAGCTTGCACTGCTTGAGGCCGAAGTTTTGGCCGGGGAGGCCGTGCGGCGTTCCCGTCAGATCGCCTCAACCATCTGGGTGTAATCCAACCCGCAGCCTGCGCACTTCCAGCGCCTTCAGCACCTCTGGCTCCCCCAATTGCAGTTTTTCTTCACCGAGGTCATGGGACGGGTGTCTCACTTCATCCGTTCATGTTGGTCGCCCCTCCACACTCCCCACATCCCCTCGAAAGAGGGGGGCGGTCGGTGGGATGGCGCGCACTTGCCGATGCGAGGGCAGGTTCGTTTGGTTTCCTGGTCGCCGCGCAAGGCATGCCCCGTAATCACAGTAGCCTTTCTTCCAAGCCAAAAAGAAGCTTGCGCAGCCCCCTCTGAATTGACTGATCGCAAGCACCCCTTCGGGCGTCGACTGATCGGTCTGCTGCGCCACGGTGCTGGTGCTGGTGCTGGTGCTGGTGCGGGCGCGTGGCCAGTGGGCCGGGAATGCTGGGGCAAGGAATATGATGAGGCCGCTTGACTCCACATTGATGCACCTGTCAAACGACTACGGGATGGGTGCCGCGGGAAGCCCTTGACCGACTCCTCTGGACGTCGCCTGGCCGCGGGCCCCGTCATGGGTGGCATGGCTAAGGAACGTGCCGCTTGAATGCAGCTGGGCCTCGGGCCCCAGCTTTTGTGGCACTCGGTCCTGCCCGGGCCGTTGACGCTCCGGTCATCGGAAGTTGACACCTCGTTGGCAGGCCCTGTGGATACTCCGGCAAAGACCGACAGAGGCCCCCGCCATGGCAACCGCCACCCTTGCTCCCGAAGTTCTCCGCATTGAAGTGATGGATCTGGACGCTGGCGAGGTAGCCGTCGTGGCCCAGCTGGACCGGGAGCCCTCATCAGAATGGGTGGACCATCTGCGCGATATCGTGGATTCAACGCCTGGGATGGAGGAGGTGGCCGTACGCTTGGATGGCTACTGGCTCTTCTTTGTCGGCTTCGGCTCAGCGTCTGGCTCGGCCACTCACAACCGGGTAGCGCGGCTGGTCGCCTCCACAAAGGAGACGACCCCAACCCGAGCGCCGAAGAAGCCCAAGGCTTCCAAAGCCGCACGCGCGGCCGCCTGCGCCGATGAGCAGACCCGCTCCTCAGCACCTTCGATGCCAGCGTTACAAATCTAGGCGTTGACGTAAAAGCGCACGGACGGGCCAGTGGGACGCTGAGGCCGACAAGCCGCGGTCTTGGAGATCGTGTGGAGCTCCGTTGGCGTCACCGGCGGACTGGTCAGGGGGAGAGTTGACCCTCGCCTCCACGTCATAGACCACGAACGTCGCACCTTAGGGTCTCACGCGATCTCGGAGGAGGCCTGGGGGCCTCGCCCATCCAAAGCCCTATCAAACACTTTGAGCAGCGCCTCAGCGCTGACCGGCTTAGATAGGAGGTAACCCTGGATCTGATCGCATCCTTGAGCCTGCAGGAAATGCAACTGGGCGGGCGTCTCCACGCCCTCGGCCACGGTGCGGTAGCCAAGCTCTCGCGCCAAGTTGATGATGGCCGTTACCTTTGGCTTGGCCTTTGGGTCGGTTTCTAGGTTATCGATGAGGGACTTGTCCATCTTGATGGTATCGATGGGCAGATCAGACAGATAACCAAAATTGCTATAACCGCTGCCAAAGTCATCGATCGCAATCTTGATGCCGGCCTCGGCCATTGCTTTGATTTGGCGTCCGGCGACAGAGTCCGCGCGCAGCCATTCGCCTTCCGTGATTTCGATCTCAATGCAATCAAACGGGAGCGATCGAGCGTGAAGCTTGCCGCGCAGCCTATTCCAAGCATCTTCAGATGACAAGTCAGCACCCGAAAGGTTGACGGACAGCGCCAAGAAATGGCCTGCCCCCCTCCACGCGGCAAGTTGATCGAGCGTTGCATCGAGCACCCACGGCGTTACCGTTTGCATCAATGCAGTTCGCTCGAAGACCGGGATGAACTCGCCTGGGCTCACCGGGCCGAGCCGAGGATGTGTCCACCGGAGCAGGGCCTCTGCCGAGACGGGCTGGAGATCCGAGGCGCGATACCTCGGCTGATACACCATATAGAACTCGTCTTTTCGAAGCCCTCGCTCGGCGTCGGCCGCCAAGCGATACCCACGCCGCATTTTGGTGTCGCGCTGCTCCGAATACCACGCGAAAGGATGTCGGGCTTCAAACGATTGGTGGAGTCCTATCAGCACCTTCCGAATGACATCGTCACTGGTGTCTTCGCCCAGTGTCACCGCGCACACCCCTGCATGGAAGCGGGGGGACATGGGAACGGCAGCGGCCATTAGTGGCCGGGTCATTCGCTGCCGGAGTTCATCCACAAGCGCTTCCATCTCCGCCGCGCTGGAAAACTCCACTAAGAAGGCAAACCGCGTGACTCCGACGTGGTAGACGTCGGCCAAGCCTTCCAAGGCGAGCTTGAGTCTCACAGCGGCCCGCCGAATCAATACTTCCAGCGGACGCATACCCAACGCTTGGCCGGCTTCGTTCGCTCGCGGGATGTCAAACACATCGACCAAGACCGCGAACATACGCCGACCGCTGTGTCGCTGGGCCAAGGCGTCATAGTCGATCTGGAACTGGTGTCGATTCGGTATGCCGCTGACAGGCTCCAAGCGGCCTGACATGTTCCGCAGTTCAAGCTGCCCAATCACCAGTTGGGCAAGCGTGGAGAGCTGGGCGCGGTCGGCTTCTGAAAATTCCCGGACCCGGGTGTCCATGATGCACATGGCTCCAATCGCTACTCCATTCTTAGCGACCAGCGGTGCACCCGCGTAGAACCGAAGGTGCGGAGAGGCGACCACCAGAGGGTTGCTCTTGAAGCGCTCATCTGCAAGCAAGTCGGGAATAACCATGACATCCCTACATGCAATCGCGTGCGCGCAAATCGACATTCTGATGTCGGTCTCCGCCACGGGCAGGCCGATTCGAGAGATAAAGCGCTGTTTGTCTGACTCAAGTATCGAGACGAACGCAACCGGTGCCCCAAAGGCAAACGCCGCCAGTGAGGTGATGCGGTCTAGAGAAGGCCCGGACTCCGAGTCTAAGACGTGCATCGCTCCCAAGACCGCCATCCGTTCTTGGGCATCGGTGATAGGTAAGCTCATAGCGGTCGCGCTGCGTTCAGTCCACGGTGGATTAGATCTATAGCACCAATTTGGAGCATATCCGATGAAATCACACGGCGTACTCCAGGTAAGTTCTGCTCGGTTGCAGCCCACCTACAGCGAGCCTCCGCGGACTCTCGCAGGGCGTTATCTCCGGAGTCCTTTTTCTTCTTCGCACAAGCGGTGTGCGAGGAAGGACAACGGGTCGACCGAAACCCCTCCAGCTAGAGGGTTGCCTCGTCACGGAGCGCCCGATCTAGAACGGCCTCTGTGGCGCCACACCTGGGACAGCGCACCACTGTGGCGCCATCGTGCCGCTCGAACTGGGAGGGGCCCGTTGACACAGCAAGCCACCGCCCATGGCACGACAGGCATTCCGCATCCATGCTCTCGGCGCCCAGCCAAATCGCTTCTTGCCAGCCCATTTCATGCGTTGGCTCGCTGGCAGTCAAGCGTTTGATCTCGGTGACGTTCGTGATGATAAATCTGTCAGTGACCAACATGACAACACGTCCTCCCGTATGGGCCGTCCCAGCACGCGAACGCGCGGGCTACGGATATGATCAACATTTGGCCGCTAGGATCAATTCGTGGATAGCTCTTCTGTGAACAATTCAGCGACGTCGACGGTGCAAGAGAGTGAGGGTCCAAGGTCTGCGATCCCTGCGATATCATGTTGCTGATGACTGACAGTACACCAATCTTTGCCTTGGCTTACGCGAGCCGTTCCTCATCCGATCTCCAGAACGCGGACTTGGAAGCAATCCTCGTTGATGCATCGGCTCAGAACCGCATAGCCGATGTCACAGGGGTGTTGCTATATGACGGCACGAGCTTTCTTCAATACCTTGAAGGCCCAGACGAGGGCGTCGCTTCTGTTTTTGATCGCATCAAGAGGTCGAGCCGCCACGCCGATATCCGCGTGCTGTTCAGTGGAGAAGTGAGCGAGCGTTATTTTTGGAACTGGTCAATGGCGTGTCAGCACGCCGATGCATCTTTGATCCAACGCATTGAGGCCGCCCGATGGAACGAGCGCAGTCATCCCTACCTAGAAGAGGATGGAGAAAAGAACCCAGCGCTGCGACTGCTGTACGAGTTCTGGTCGGTCGACGCGCCGCCGACTAGGTAGGGGTCCCACGAGAGGACGTGAACAGTTCAAAAAAGTGCCGGGCGCGTCTAGGCGGCGACGGTGAACGCCACGGTGTCCTAACCATTTGAGTAGTACGGTGGGCCCATCGGCTTCATGGTGACGCCGAACGTGGAGAACGATCATGGGAAATCAGAATCAGCAGAGTCCGAATCCGGGTCAGAACCAGCCGGGCCAGCAGAACCAGCCGGGGCAGCAGGGGCAACAGGATCGTGACACCCAGCGCCAGGGGCAGCAGCAGCAGGACCAGAACGACAAACGCGAGCGTTCGGGCGAGCAGGGCAGCAAAGACGAGGAAGAGTAAGTTCTCCTTGCCTGATGGTGTCAGGGCTCGACCGTCTGTGTCGGGCCTTTTTTTATGCTCAAAAGCTCCTACGCGAGAATTCCCTCATCCCGTGCTACCCGCACCATTTCCAAAGAGCTGCGTACATCAAGTTGGCGCATGATCGCGCGCTTGTGCGATTCCACAGTCCGGGTGGAAAGGTGAAGCCTTTGCGCGACCTCCTGCGCCCTCATGCCCAAGGCCACGTGCTCCAAGACCTGTAGCTGCTTGGTGGTTAGCATCGCCTTTCGCCTTTTGGGCGCACCGGCCGGCGAGACAAGCAAGCTTGCAGCCACATACGTGCAGCCGCCCATGACGCAATCGATCGCTCGGAACAGCTCTTGGCTTCCGCAGCGCCGATGGAGGAATCCCTTCGCGCCGGCCGCCATCGCCCTCGCTACAGTATCTGAGTCAGCCTCTGCAGGAAGGAACATGAAAGCTGGTGCTCGTTGCTCCTGCAGTATTCCCTCCATCAGCTCGATGCAGCCGGAGCCTGGCAGGTAGAGGTCTGTGATGACCAGGCTCGGGCGGACATTGCGGACAACCTCTCGGAAGCGGTCGGCCGTTGATGCAATCGAGACCCTCGAAAAGCTATCTTCCAGCAACTTCGCTATCCCTTCTGCGACCAGGGTGTGCTCGTCGGCCAGCACAAGATTGCCGAATTGCTTTCCCTCGGGCGGGGTCCAGACCATGTCCACTTCAGTGTTCCTCCATAGGGATTGCCACGCTAGCAGACCCGGTCATCGTCCAGGAAGGGTCAGGTCAGGGGCTCTTCGCAATGAGAATCAGAAGGTGGGGCGGGGGCCGACGCAGTGCTGGGCATCTCAGCGAGCAGCCAGAGCAAGAAAGTGCCCTGCTCCAAGCTGGGGAGCAGCTTTTGACCAGATCTGGCTTGGGATTCGAGCTCATCCAAGAAGGCCGTCCCCGCAGCAAAGTCAGTGACAGAAGGCGTAAGGCGCTCTGCGACCGCGGCCAGTTCGGTAGGGTCAAGGCGGGATCCGTCGCACACGAGGGACACTAACCTCGTTTTGCCCAAGCCTGTGAGGCCATGCTGCGGTGGTTTGGCGATGAGCACCCACACCAAGCCCGCCGCCACGAGCTCCATCGATCGTGACGGGGAGGGCCGGAACCCTTGCGCCACCATGCTGAGGTCAGCCATCAATTCAAGCTGTTCTTCTTCGAACTCCAACGGTCTGCTCCTATAAGGTAGGAGAAAATGTGCCACCTGTTGCAGTCCCCATCAAGCGCCTCCTTCAAAGGAAGACGGAGCTGTCAGGAGATGAGGGGCAGATGTTCTCCCCGGCTGGCGGAGGCCCCTCGGTCCAAGCCTGCCTGGATCGCCGGCAACGGGCATTCGCCGGCAACGTGCCTTGGTCCTAGCGGAGGTAGCGCTCTATCGGCACGAGCCTCGCTGCCTGAGCATCTTCGAGCAGCTGCAGCGCTCTGGCCTTCCTGGCTCCTATTCCGGCGACGGCCTCGGGAACAAGAACAGTCTCGTATTCTCGGGAATTGCTGTCAAAGCAGGTCGAGGCTATACAGGAGTCTGCGGCCATCCCGCACACCACCAACTGATTGCATCCCAACTTCGCGAGAAGGACAGCTAAGGGGGTTGCGAGAAACGCGGAGTGCTTGGGCTTCAGAACAAAGTAGTCATCCGCGCTGGGACGGAGCAGCGTCGCAATTTTCGCGGAGATGCCGTCCGTGACCAAGCACTCTTGGACCAGTTCTTTGAAATCCATCTGCCAATTTGCAAAGTTGTCATTGGCGTAGATGACCGGCTTCTCTTCGTCTTTGAAGCGCTGTCGAAGCCGGGCGATAGCCTTTGCGGCGCTCAGAGCGCTGTCCTGGATCAGGTCCGCCTCGGGGAAATCAAATCGGCTAAACATGTCAACGATCAGCAGGGCGGGCATCGGCTTCTTCATGGGGGTTCCTAAGTCGTTCAATCGCCCGTTTGGCTGTGGGGTGCGGCCATGGGCTTGGACTGAGGCGAGTCCTTCTGACGGAGGAAGATCGTCAATATCACCAGCGACAACACGGCGAGGAACTCGCTCTGCCAGTTTTGGAACGACTCAAACCAAAAGCTGCTGCTCCAAAGGTGCTCCCAGCATGTCGGAGCAGGGAGTCCTTTGGACAGCATTTCGTCAACTTCCGCGCGCCAGCTGCCGGCCAAGTGAAGAGAGAAGCTCATAACAAATAGGAGGCCAAAGGCGATCGCCAAGGAATGGCCATACAGCGCCTTCCACACGCCCCCACGACGAACCGGCCACGGCGTAGGTCCGTCCTCTACACGCTCCTCCTCCTCATCGGGCGACAAGGGCCGAGACTCTGCTGATCCCTTTTGGCGAAGGGTGACGGTCAGAAGCACATACATCCCCATCTGCAAGAACTCGCTTTCCCAATTCTCAAAGGTAGCGCTGACGAAGTGACCACTGTGCAGATACTGCCACAGGCCCAAAAGCGGCCTGTGCGCCTCTCGCAACTCCTCATTGTGCGCCAAGAAACCGGTCCAGACCTGTCCCGCCAGGAAGCACAGGAGCAGAAAAAGCAAAACTATCGATAATCCGTTTCTCTTCCACATGACCGGTGCTGCCCAAATAGTGCGGTTGCTAGGCCGCAGGGTGTTGAATCCGCTGCGCGTAGGGGCGCCGTGGCTTTGAGGAAAGGCGACACCGTGCCGCCACCTTTTATGATCAGCTCCCGAAGCCTGGTGGTTTCCCTGTGCTGCCGACTTGCCCGAAGTTGGGCTGGGTGCTTCCAGAGCGCTCCGGGATGCCCTCAGCCTCGCCTTCGCCCGCTTTGCCGCCCTTACTGTGACCGCGCTGGTTATAGCCAGCGTTCTCCGCTTCCAACGAGCTAGGATCACCTTCCTCCGCCGGCGGCTTGGCAGGCACGAACGGTGAGATAGGGTCGCTCGCTGGGAATGTCTCCTCCAACGCCTCCTCATGGTTGCGGTGGGTGCGTGCCTCTCGGGCTCGTTGCTCTTGAGGCGTTTCTTTCGCGCTGTGTTCCCCCGGAAGAGGCGGGTCTTTTTGATCTCTTTCCACGGCTGGCTCCTGAAAAGTGCAGGCAACACGAAATGCTGCCGCAGCGGTGCGGCAGCGCTCGGAACTAGGCGGCCGCAGCAGCCGCGTTCCCGCCGGACTGCGCCAGCAGGGTTAGCTTTTCGTCGGTCGCCTTCTCTTCTTCAAGGGTCTCGAGAAGAAGCGGAATCGCGGCCTTGTAGCCCAGCTGCTTGGCCAACGCGGCGATGGTGCCGTAGGATGCAATTTCGTAGTGTTCCACCTTTTGCGCCCCGCCGATCAAGGCCGCGTCGCGGACCGGCCCTTCTTCAATGCTGTCGATCGCTTCTTTGCCTTCCTCGACAAGCCCCTCCATCGCGGCACACTTGATGCGCTTGAGACGGATCCCCAGCAGTTCAACGACCTTGTCGATGCGCTCGATCTGCCCTTGCGTTTCCTCCAGATGAGTCTCGAAGGCGGTGGCAAGGTCCGGATTGGAGGCCGCACGAGCCAAGCGAGGCAGGGCTTTGGTGAGCTGCTTCTCAGCGCTGTAGATGTCAGACAACTCGTGGATGAAGAGGTCTTCGGCAGTCTTAATCGCCATGTCAGCGGTTCCTAGAGTGGGTGGGTGTTAGACGCTATGCTTCGCGACGTTAGTTTCGATCGGGTTGGCGTGAAGGGGTACTACACACCGGCGGGTTCCTCTTCCTCGCACGCCCCAGGCATGCAGCGGTCTTTCTTGGCCTTCAGGTGAGCGGCGGTCTTTGCGAGCTGCTCGTAACGCTGGCGGATCTCCTCCAACCTGTCTTGGTCCATTTCCTCCAGATTGAGCAGTTCGTCGTTCGCGTTGTGCGTGACGCGGATCAATTCGTCAAGCTTGATATGAATGGCCGCAGTGTCTGCGTTTTGGGTGTGTTGGATCAGGAAAACCATCAGGAACGTTACGATCGTCGTGCCCGTATTGATGACCAGCTGCCAAGTGTTGTTGAAACGAAACAGCGGGCCGCTCCCTGCCCATACGACGACAACACCCAAGGCGGCTACAAATGCACTCAGCGATCCGGAAGCCTTGGAAACGCTGCAAGCAACCCGGTTAAAAAAGACGTTTCCCATTTGCTCATTCATCGAGGGGTGGTGGCAGGACCATAGGAACTCTCTCGTCTTCGCTTGGTGAGCGTTATGGCAAAGAAAGGGCAAGAACCTCAATAGTTCAGGTCCGTGTGCGCCACGTCACGGTTCACAGCACCAAACCGCGAATTAAGGTTTTTTTTACATTGCTATCGCCTGACTGTGACAGCCGAGGAACGAGGCTGAACTCCTGAGCGAAATGAGGGCCGGGTCATGACTCCTGCCATCGTGCGTCGACTTGAGATCTGGGCCTCAATGAGGGGTTTTCGCTGTCTTACGGTGCGTGACGCGGCGGAGCATCTTCAGGAGTTGGTGCCCGGATTCCCGGGACTAGGGGACGGGCCGACGAAGGTCTCGCCCGACGGTTGTCGTTGGTTTGACCACGAGATGGAGGCAGTAGCAGACGCCATCTACCAAGCCGTGAGCTGCTCAAGCGATTTGGAAGAGACCTTGGAAAGCGATGACTGGGACGTGGATCGCGACAGTTCAGGAAGGTGGTCCGTTCCAAGGATCTGTCGGCGGGAGTGGCCAGTCAAACGCCCGCTCTTGCCGCCCTCTCGGCAAGGCTGGTTTCTGCGGTGAGCCACGCCTTGGCGCACCATTCACGGATACGCGACGGTAGGGGCGATAGAAGGAGGGAACGGCCGGACCACGGCCACAAGGATTGCTATGGCCAGGCCTATCTGGAGTGGATCGCTGTCGTTTGGTCTCCTCAACATTCCGGTATCGCTGATGTCAGGGGAGCGCCGAACTGATCTCAGCTTCCGGATGCTCGACTCCCGAGACAAGAAGCCGATTCGATTTGAGCGGGTAAACGCTGACACCGGCGAAGAAGTACCGTGGAAGGACATTGTCAAGGCCTTTGAATACGACAAGGGAAGCTACGTTGTCGTGGAGAAGGAAGACATTGCCGCTGCGGCCCCCGAGACCCACGAATCCGTGGACGTAGAGGCGTTCGTCGACGCATCCAGCATCGGTCTGCGGTTCTTCGAAAAGCCTTACATCCTAGCCCCGGGAAAGAAGGCCGAGAAGGGCTATGTCTTGCTTCGGGAAACGCTGAGGGACACAGGAAAGGTCGGTATCGCCCGAGTGGTGATTCGCACCCGCGAATACCTGTGCGCGGTCATGCCTGAAGGTGACGCCTTGGTCCTCATCCTGCTTCGATATCCTCAGGAATTGGTAGCACCGGATGACTACAAGTTGCCGGCTGGACAGACGGGTGATTACAGGATCGCTCCCAAAGAAATGGAGATGGCTAAGCAGTTGATCAACTCGATGACCAGCGAGTGGGCCCCGGACAACTATCACGACGAGTTCCGCGAAAGGCTTTCGGCAATCATTCAAAAGCGGGTCAAAGATGTAGGCGCCACAACCAAGTTTGAAGAACCCGCGCATCAAGAAGACACCGCCACGAACGTGGTTGATTTCATGTCTCTCTTGCAGAAAAGCCTGGAGACGAACAAGCGCACGCCCGCCAAGAGTGTTCCCGTAAAGACGGCCTCCAAGGCTCAAGCAAAATCGGGAAAGGAGGAGGAAAGGCGTGCGCCGCCAAAGAAGGCCGCCAAGAAGGCCTCCCTCAAGAAGGCTTCTCCCAAGAAGACACCGGTCAAGAGGGCGCGCAGGTCTGCCTGAATGGCGCACATTAAGGCAGTGGACGGTCTCTGGCTCACGCGACGCGCACGCCGCAGCGTCATTGGATGTAGGCCGCTTACCCCGAGGCTGCCGGTGCTTTTTGTCTCCGAAAGGTCGGCTGCGTTGTGGGTTAACGCGGCATTGGCGTCCATTGCACATAATTTCCTCCTTCTATCCGGAGGAAGCAGCCATGGTCGCGACATCTAAGCCTGTTCCAACGCCAAAAGTCGTGCGCGTCGAAGCAGTGCCGGTTGAGGTGGGAGGCGCTGGCGTAGTGGTGGAGTTTGACGCCCCGGTGCCTAGGCGGTGGCTGAAGGCCCTCAAGAGGGAGATGTCTCGCGCGGAAGGGATGCAACTAGCGTCGGCGAAGTTTGATGGTTGCTTCGTCTATATCCATGGCGTGGCCTTAGACCCCCCAAGCGCGGCGAGGCGGGTAAGCGGAATGCTTGCTACAGTCCAGGCGGGCTGAATTTCGGAAGCGATGCATTAACCTGCGGCGACCAGATCGCTCCATCCGAAAAGTCATCTTCCCCGAGATCTTTTCGCGGAGCATGCCCCGCCTTCTGCTCCGAACTGGTCGATCGTCTGCAAGTGCCACGCTCACCAAGCCTTTAAGCAGTGCCCTTGCCCGGCCTTGCCTGCTGGTGTGTCTAGTCGAGCTAGGACCTTATGGATGCAGCGAAGTGGCGACGGGCTGCCGGAGGAGTAGGTGTGAAGGGGTGGGCAACGTCAATTCACGGGAACCCGACGGGCGCAGGGCTAGAAACGGGCTACTTGCCAAGGAGTAACAACACCATGAGCGACGACAAAAAGAAGACTGGATCATCCGATCGCGATCGCATCAACGTCAATGAGGACTACGAGCTCCAGTATTGGACGAAGGCCTTGGGCGTCACGGCTGCGCAGCTCAGGGAAGCGGTCAAGGCCGTTGGCCCGACCTCGGCGGCGGTTCGTAAGCACCTGGGTAAGTGACGGGCGCGGGGCATGTCCCTCACCGAATACCGCCGCAAGCGCAGCTTTAGCAAGACCAAGGAGCCCGAACCCGGCAAGGCACTACCCCCCGGGCAGCGAGCCATTTTTGTCGTTCAGTTGCATCATGCCAGCCGTCGTCACTACGACTTCCGCCTCCAGGTCGGTGACGCGCTGAAGAGTTGGGCCGTGCCCAAAGGGCCAAGCTACGACCCGAAGGTCAAGCGGATGGCCGTTGAGGTGGAAGATCATCCCGTCGACTACGCCAGCTTCGAAGGCGAGATCCCCAAGGGCGAATATGGCGGGGGCCACGTCGCCCAGTTTGATCACGGGGTCTGGGCCACCGAAGGGGATCCCGAGGCCCAACTCGCCAAAGGGCATCTGCGCTTCGAACTGTTCGGATCCAAGCTCAAAGGCGGATGGCACCTGGTCCGGTCCGGCAAGCCGGCGCGCCAACCGCAGTGGCTTCTCTTCAAGGAAGCCGATGCCTACGCCAGCCAGGTCGAGGCCGATGACCTGTTGGGGGATGTCGCCGCGCCCCCTGCCGCAGACCTCAAACGGGCCGGCAGCGGGAAGCCTGACAAGAAGCGGCTCAAGGCGGTCCCCGTCGCAAAATCCGCTCGACGCGTGGATTGGGCTAAGAGGGCGTTAGCGCTCACCAGTAGTAAAAAGGCCGAGGCCCCCCAGGGCCCGTTCGAACCCCAGTTGGCCAAGCTGGGCGACTTGCCACCCAAGGGCGACCGGTGGGTTCACGAGATCAAATGGGACGGCTACCGGATCCTCGCCACGGTGGCGCAAGGCGAGGTTCGCTTGTGGTCGCGCAACGCGTTGGAATGGACCAGCAAGATCCCGGAGATCCGTGACGCCATTGCTGCCTTGGGGTTGAAGTCCGCCGCCTTGGACGGGGAGTTGATCGCGGGGCGTGGGACGAAGGAAGACTTTAATCTGCTTCAAGCCACCCTATCTGGCGAGCGCCAAGGTGCACTGTCGTATGCGCTCTTTGATCTTCTGCATATCAATGGCGTGGACATCGCGGATGCGCCGCTGCTGGAACGAAAGGCGCTGTTGGAGGACGTCCTGAAGGGAGCCCCGACCCATTTGGCCATGAGCTCGCACATCGCCGGCGATGGGGAGGCCGCCTACCGTTTGGCGGGTGAGCAGCATTTCGAGGGCATCATCTCCAAGCGCGCCGATCGCGGCTACCACGGCGGCCGAGGCGAGGATTGGAAGAAGACCAAGCAGTTGGCCAGCGACGAATTTGCCGTGGTCGGCTACACGGCACCCAAAGGAAGCCGCACTGGTTTCGGATCGTTGCTGCTGGCCAAGCCCGACCCCAAGCATGGGTGGCTCTACGTGGGGCGCGTCGGCTCGGGGTTTTCGGACACCCTGATCGGGGAGCTGACGGCGCTGATCGGCACGGCCGGCGGGAAGAAGCCCACCGCACATGTCCCAACGACAGAGACCGACTTGCGGGCCGCCACCTGGTTTGCGCCCCGGTTTGTCGTCGAGGTCTTTTACCGAGGCATTGGCGGGCAACAATTGCTGCGCCAAGCGTCGCTGAAAGCGGTGCGGCCCGACAAAGATGTGGCCGATCTAAAGGACTCGGATCGGAGCAACGATTCCGGCGGCGGGGTGACATCTGCCAAGCCGAACAAACGTGGGAAGCAAGCCGTCACCAAACCCGAGCGCGGTGTCGCCGTCAAACCCACGAACAGCAAGGGCAGGGCGGATGCGGGAGAGCGGGTTCCCCCAAAGCTCTCCAGCCCTTCCAAGGTGATCTTTCCCGACATCAAGGCCACCAAGCAGGAGGTGTGGGACTACTACAGCGCGGTCATGGACCATTTGCTGCCTGAGATCGTTGGGCGTCCACTGTCGATCATCCGCTGCCCAGCTGGGACCGGCCGGCCGTGCTTCTTCCAGAAACACCACACTGCGGGTCTGGAGTTGGTCAGTTCGGTGAAGCTCAAGGAAGACAGTGGAATCAATGCCTACTACCTGGTGGTTGAAGACGCTGCCAGCCTCTTGGAGCTTGTGCAGTTCAACGCCTTGGAGTTCCACCCTTGGGGCAGCCACGCCGATTCCCCCGACCGGGCCGATCGCGTGGTGTTCGATCTAGACCCCGGCCCGGATGTGCCGTTCTCCGAGGTCAAGAAAGCTGCAACCGACATTCGGAAGCTCCTTCAGCAGTTGGAGCTGGAGTCCTTCCTTCGCGTTTCCGGAGGCAAAGGCTTGCACGTGGTGGTGCCGTTGAATCCGGGATGCGATTGGGATCTGACCAAGCGGTTTGCCCATGGGTTCGCAGACGCTTTGGCACAGTCCGAGCCGCAGCGATTCTTGGCTACGTCGACCAAAAGCCTGCGCAACAAACGCATCTTCGTCGACTACCTGCGCAACGGCCGAGGGGCTACCGCCGTGGCGTCCTATTCCTTGCGAGGCAGGCCCGGCGCGCCCGTGGCAATGCCCATCGCGTGGAGCGAGCTGTCGAAGCTCACCCGGGCCGATAGCTTCACCATGAAGGACGTGCCCGCCAAGCTCAAACGCAGGCGCAAGGATCCTTGGGAAGGTATCGAATCAATCCAACAGAACTTGGCACGGTGGGCACAGGACGACTGATCCCACTCACCAGCTGCCGTCGCTTTTCAGGAGGAATCACTATGCGTCGATCCATCGTTTGCGTCGCCGTCGCGCTTGCCCTGTCTGCGTGCGGGGGCGGGAACACAGAGTCCAGCGTCCAAGCGCCCGGGGCCGAAGAAAGCGCGAAGACCAAAGCGCTCGAGACCGGGGCGGCCGTGCTGCAGGACCGGCCTCCGGTCGACGCCATCAACGCCTATCTGGACGGGTTCCATTTCTACAACGGCCAGATGAAGGTCCAAATGGAAGCCCATCACTACTGCTCCATCCTCAACGAGGATGTCATCCAGTGCACGATCTACGACGGTAACGTGAAAGATGCCAAGCTGATGGGGGTGGAATACATCATCAGTGAGAAGCTGTTTGCAGGCCTTCCTGAGCAGGAAAAAGCGCTATGGCACAGTCATGTTCAAGAGGTGAAATCGGGTCAGCTCATTGCGCCAGGGATTCCCGAGGTGGCCGAGCATGAACTGATGGAGAAGCTCATCCACACGTATGGCAAGACCTGGCACACCTGGCACACGGACTTGGACAAGGACCTGCCCCGAGGCATGCCGCAGCTGATGATGGGGTTCACCGCAGACGGCCAAGCGGACCCAGCCATGGTCGCTGCCCGTGACGCCCGGCTCGGGGTCAGTAGTGAGGACAAGCGGAAGCGTCGTGCCGATATCGCCGCGCCCCCCATCGATGCAGGGGCGGATGCGTGGCAGAAGGGGAAGGTCATCCAGATCGAGGACCCGAGCGGCGGGCATGCTCACGCAGAGAAAGAAGAACCTGACGCGCCGTCCGACGGGGACAAGAACGCGACGTCCAAGGGCGGCTCAGAAATGTGAGGGTGGACGTCGAGGCGAAGGCCAAGGCTAAGACACGACGTCCGTAGGCTGCTACCTGGTTTCGATGACCAGAGCCCGATGGGACACTGGCAGCATTGGGTTGAGCGGTATTCTCGGTGCCAAAGGGTGCTGCGCGGAACGCTTGGAAGGCTCCCCAAAAGCCGAGAGCCGCGCGTTGCTGACGGCGTGATGCGAGCCACACTGGCCGCAGCGGAAAAGCGCGCCGCCCGGAAGCTCTATCAGGGAGCCACGGGTTGACGCGGTGGTCGTGCTGCAATGACTGCATTCGACGGTAAGCGCCAGGATTCGCTCTACGTCGCCAGTAGAGGCATAGCTCGCTTCAAAGGAGCGAATGACAAAAGATGCTGAGGTGGGCATCGTTGCTCCTGAACAGAGGGACTGACCAGAGCATCTCGGGAAACCCGTGACGGGGTTGTCGTGAAGGGACGCAGCGTTGTTCCGTCAACGCTGCACCGCCGCTTAGGATAGGGATGCCGATGACGGGCTCGGATCCCTCAGACCGCATTTCGAGACGTCCGCCGTCCGGCTTATTCGCCATCTATCGCATAAGCGGCGTGCACCAGGGCTAAGTGGCTCAGGCCCTGCGGCGTATTGCCCAGCCCTTCATCGGCTTGGGGATCCCACATCTCTGGCATAAGGCCCACGTCGTTCTGGACGCGGGCCAGTAACGATCCGAACAAGCGATCCGCTTCTTCTTCCTCCCCCAGCAGGCCGTAGGCTTCCACCATCCAAAACGCGCAACTGATGAACGTGCCTTCGCAGTCCTGCATGCCGCTGTAGCGCCACAGCAGATCGCCGCTCTCATCTGACAGTTCGCGCCGCATGGCCTCCCGAGTAGCGATGAAACGCTCCCGGCGCACTTCGCCCAAGCCGAAGCGCGACGCCAGCATCAGGCTCGCGTCCAGCCGGTCGCTGCCGGCATGCATCACGTAGCTCTGCTTTGCCTCATCCCAGCAGTGCTCGTCGATCCAGTCCAGGATGCGCTCTTTCTCGCGCTGCCAGCGCGGCAGACGGGCAGTGGTGATGTGGCCAGCTTCGGCCAGTTCGCAGGCTCGGCGGAGCGCCATCCAGCATTCCACCTTGGACATCGTGTAGTGCTGCGCGTCGCCCAGTTCCCAGAAGCCGCTGTCCTTGCGCATCCATCTGTCGGCGCATTCGTCAGCCAGTTCGAACAAGAGCCGGGCAGTTGTGGGGTCGAGGATGTGGCCGGCTTCGATCATCCGGCTGGCCATTTCCAATACGTCGCCGTAGGCGCAGGTCTGCAGCTGCTCAGAGGCCGCATTACCCACGCGCACCGGTTGGCTGTTGCGGTAGCCCGGCACATCGATACAGCGTTCCTCTTCGACCCGCTCGCCGCGAAGGGTGTAGCACGGCGCAAGCCCGGGACGGTGGCGACCGATGGTGGTCATCAGCCAGCTGAAGCCGGCCTTGGCGTCGGGCAGGGCACCCACGCGCAGGAAGGTCTTGATGACGTATGCGGCATCGCGAACCCAGGCGTAGCGGTAGTCCCAGTTCTTGTCGCCGCCGATGCGCTCGGGCAGCGAAGCGCTCACCGCCGCGGCGATGGCCCCGGTGGGCGCAAACCAAAGGAATTTGAGCGCCAGCGCCGATCGGATGACTTCAGCGCGGCGGCTTGCGTCGCAGTGCAGGTCGTCCACCCACTGGCGCCACTCCCGATCGGAGCGGTCGATGCGGGTATCGATATCCACTAAAGGCGGAACCGGGAGCACTTCGTCCTGAGAGGCGAGCAGCGCGATGATCTCCCGGTCGCCGGGCCGAAGGGTCACGGTGCCGCGGAGTTCCCGGTCATCGCAATTGCCGATCTGCACGCGTTCGGAATAGCGCAGCATCGTCATCACGGGGCCGGCGTGATGGACGCATCCGTTTGGGGTATCGCTCATCCAGGGCGTGCAGGCCCCAGCCCGGGTGCCCGGCTGGTAGAGCAGATCGAAGGTGACCTCTCCCTCCAAGCCTTCCAACCGGCGGGCCAGCTCGGACCAAGGCAGCCGCCCGGCCGGGCCGCTGTTGAGCGACTCGGTCACCCGGGCGAGGCCGGTGGCGGTGCGGACGTGCGTTTCCAACACGTTGCTGTTGTCGCGGTAGCGCCGCTGCACCTGCTGAACGTCGCGGGCTTGGAGCACAAAACGACCGCCGGCCGGGGCATCGAGCAGGCGGTCGAGCAAGGGCGGTGCGTCCATGCACGGGGCGCACCACCAGTCGATGCTGCCATCCGGCGCGATGAGCGCACTGGAGCGCCCATCGCCAATGGCGGCGTAGGAGTGGATGGGCGCATACCCGTCCGCGTCGCGCTCGGCAGGCACGCTATCGGCATCGCTGGAGCCAGCGGTCACGGCAGCAGCATGCCGCCGGTGGCGCCGATCACCTCACCGGTGATGTAGCTCGACTCCTGGGTGGCCAGCAGCACGTAGGCCGACGCCATTTCCACCGGCTGGCCCGCCCGCTTCAGCGGCGTCTGCGAGCCGAACTCCGGAATGGCCTCAGGCGGTTGGCCGCCGGCAGGCTGCAAGGGCGTCCAGATCGGACCCGGAGCAACCGCGTTCACGCGGATGCCGCGCTCGGCCACCTGCTGGGCCAGGGCCTTGGTGAAGTTCACGATGGCCGCCTTGGTGGGGGCGTAGTCCAGCAGGTTGGGCGATGGCTGATAGGCCTGGATGGACGCGGTGTTGATGATGGTGGCGCCGGCGGGCAAATGCGGCAGGGCAGCCTTGCACACCCAGAACAGCGCGTGCACGTTGGTGCGGAAGGTGGCGTCGAATTGCTCGGTGGTGAGGTCTTCGATCTTTTCCACGGCCAACTGTTTGCCGGCGATGTTGGCGACCACGTCCAGTCCACCCAGCCCCTTCACCGCCTGCGCCACCAAGTCGCCGCAGAACTGCTCGTCCTGGAGGTCACCCGGGATGGCGACCGCCTTGCGGCCTTCGGCTTCAATCAGCGCCACCACTTCGGCAGCGTCGTCTTCTTCTTCGGGTAGGTAGTTCAGTGCCACGTCGGCGCCCTCGCGCGCGAAGGCAATGGCCACTGCGCGGCCGATGCCGGAGTCGGCGCCGGTCACCAGCGCCTTGCGACCCTTCATCCGCCCCAGGCCCACGTAGCTTTTCTCGCCATGGTCAGCCGCCGGCGTGAGCTCATGAACAGTGCCGGGCGGGGTTTGAACCTGGGCCGGGTAGGTCGGCTGTGGGAACTGGGTCAGCGGGTTCTGCATGTCGTATTGGTTGCGAGAAGTCATTGGAATCCTTGGGGGAGGAGGGAGATACAGGCCTTACAGGGTGACCGCGCCGCCGGAGACGGTAAGCAGTGCGCCGGAGGTGTAGCTCGCGCTGTCGGCAGCGAGCATCACGTAGGCCGAGGCGAGCTCGGCCGGCTGGCCGGGACGACCGAACGGGGTCTGGCTGCCGAACTGCTCAACTTCCTCCGCGGCCATGCCGGCGGGAATGAAGGGCGTCCAGATCGGGCCGGGCAATACCGCGTTAACACGGATGCCCTTCTCGGCGAGAAGACCGGCCAGGCCGATGGTGAGGTTGGCCACCGCGCCCTTGGTGGCCGAGTAGGGCAGGATGTTCGGGGTGGGCTTCTTGGAGTTGACCGAGGCGGTGTTGATGACCGAGCCGCCGTCCTGCAGGTGCGGCACGCACAGACGGGTCAGGTTGAAGACGGCATGCACATTGGTATCGAACGTCTTTCGCCAGTCGTCCAACGTGATGTCATCGAAGGATTCGTAGTAGCGCTGATACGCGGCGTTGTTGACCAGAATGTCCAGGCCCCCAAGTTCGCGAGTGACCTGCTCGATGAGCGCTTCAGCCTGGGCGTCGTCGCTGATGTCGCAGGGGCACAGGACGGCCTTCTGGCCCGCCTCTTCTACGAGGGCCCCAATGCTGGCGGCGTCCTTCTCTTCACCCTCCAGGAACGCGATAGCCACATCGGCGCCTTCCCGGGCGTAGGCAATGGCTACTGCCGCACCAATACCGCTGTCGCCGCCGGTAATCAGCGCTTTCTTGCCTTTCAGCAAGCCGTGACCAACGTAGCTGTCCTCACCGTGGTCTGGCCGAGGGTCGAGCTTGTCGGTTTTGCCGGGAAACGACTGCTGCTGCGCCTTGAACGGCGGCTTCGGGTAGTTGGGCACGGGCATTGGCTGAGCCTCTATGGGGTTGAGGAAAGGTCAGTGTGCGGACGCCCTGGTAAACGTCGCGGCCCAGTAGTGTCGATGCGATGTGCAGGGGCCTGATCGACCGGAGGGTCAGAGCGGGTAGGCGATGGTCGTCATGATGCTGTTCTCGGCTTGGCGCGAATCAAGCCGCGTGTGCTGGACGACGATAGGATCGTCCGATTCGATGACGCACGAAAAACCCACGCCACGGGGCACCGGGGCAGGCACCTCAAGATCGTTGAAGCGCTTGTGACACGTGCGCCGGGCGGGAACGGTGAAGCGGTAAGGGCCCTGCGGGTCGCGATCCTCGAAATACAGGGTCAGGGTGATCGCCGCATCGGTGGAACCGGTGTTGAGGATGCAGCAGGTCTCGTGGCTTTGCAGCTCTGGTTCCGGCCCGTTGCTCCACGCAGGGATGTAACCCTCGGCGATAGCCCAGCACCGCCGACCGAGGGACGTGGGCTCATTGAGGTTCATCCGCGACGTCCTCTTGGCTTGGCGCCCCCGGCAGCCCATTGTGTGATGAGGGCAGCACTGCCCACGGCAATGGCGTCTTCCACGGCGCCGGTGCTGCGCTGACCGTAGCGGGCGATCGCCCGAATGCGCAGGTTGAAGGTGACGTAGGCCATACCAACGGCGGCGCCGGCACCCAGAAGCGCGCCCAGCTTTCGCTGCCGATGGGGAGCGAGCGCCGCGCCTGCAATGAGCCCGGTAGCGACGCGCGCAACCATGCCTGCCGGAACGATGCGGTCGGGGGCCGTTTTCATCTTGTCACCAACGAGCTCTCCGCCTGCCAATGCGAGCATCCCTGCGGAGGCGAGCTTGTTGGCCAGAAGGCGAGGGGCACCGTTGTCGGCGGGCAAGTTACCGCTCCGCGCGGCATTGGTCACTGCTGCCAAAGGGGTCATCGCGCGCATTCCCGCGACGGCTCCCATCAGAATCGAATGGATCAAGGCCATCTGGCTCTCCTGAATAGGGTGGAATCGCCGGAGCCGGCCCTCAGGGCTTTGCCGGACGCTCGTAATCTTCCGGTTTGGCGGTGTGGTCCGCCTCAGGCATGTCCTTGTCTTTCCACGTGGCGTCATCGTTCCGGAGCTTGTCCGGGGTGTGCGCTTTGTCCTGGTCATCCACGTCGGCGCCGGGATTGAGGGGCAGTTTGCTCATGGGTCGCTCCACGCTTGAGGTCAAACATATGCTGCCCCCGTCGCCATGAGCGCTGCGTCTTGGCGGACTCCACATTTTCACTACATCGCAGTCACCGCGTGGGGACGTCGTCACGCGTATCTGTGGTTGCACCGCTCACGTCATGAGGACCCGCCGATGCGCGCATTGACCTACCACGGCAGCAAGGACGTCCGGGTGGACACCGTTCCCGACCCCACCTTAGCGGCACAAGATGACCTGATCCTGCGCGTCACCGCTACCGCGATTTGCGGCTCTGACCTTCACCTTTACCGGGGCAAGATCCCTGATCTTCACACCGGGGACGTGCTGGGCCATGAGTTTATGGGTGTCGTGGAGGAGGTGGGCAGTGGTGTGACCGACCTAAGGCCGGGCGACCGCGTTGTGGTGCCGTTCGTCATCGCTTGCGGCGAGTGCTTCCACTGCAAACTGGCTGAACATGCAGCTTGCGAGAGCACCAACACCGGCAAAGGCGCGGCCGTGAACCAGAAGGGCATCCGACCACCGGCTGCGCTGTTCGGTTACAGCCATCTATATGGCGGCGTTTCCGGCGGGCAAGCTCAGTACGTAAGGGTTCCGAAGGCAAACGTGGGCCCGCTGCGAGTGCCGGATGCACTGCCCGACGAGCAGGTGCTTTTCTTGTCGGACATTCTTCCGACCGGCTACCAGGCCACGCTCAACGCAGGCGTCAAACCGGGGTCTACGGTGGCAATCTTCGGGGCTGGCCCGGTAGGATTGATGGCCGCCGCGTGCTGTCGTTTGCTGGGCGCTGAGACCATTTTTATGGTCGATCATCTGGCCTACCGGCTGGCGTTCGCCGCGCAGACCTACGGCGTGACCCCAGTTGATTTCAGCCAGATCGAAGATCCGGCGCAATACATCATTACGCAGACCAATGGGCGCGGCGTTGATGCCTCCATCGAAGCAGTCGGCTTTGAAGCCGAAGGCAGCGCGCTCGAATCGGCATTGACCACGCTGAAGGTGGAAGGCAGCAGTGGGGCGGCGATTCGCCAGTGCATCGCCGCCACCCGCCGCTGCGGCACGGTAAGCATTCCCGGCGTCTATGCCGGCTATCTGCACGGATTCCTGCTTGGCGATGCGTTCGACAAGGGCCTGACCTTCAAGATGGGCCAGACCCACGTGCAGGGTCTGATGCCTGAACTACTCGACTACATCGGGGAAGGCGCGCTCGACCCAGGAGTGATCATCACCCACCGTCTTCCACTCGAAGAAGCCGCCCGTGGCTACGAACTCTTCGACCGTAAGGAGGAGGACTGCCGCAAGGTGATCCTTATCGCCTAACAAATGAACCGTCTTCTTTGCCTAGGGCCTGCTCAAGAGCTGGCCTGCCTAGACGTCGACTCACTGCCGCTTGGGTTGAGCGCCGGGCCGTGCAGAGCGGCCCGTGGTGGGCGACTTCGGTGATCGCGGTCATCGTGCCGGCGCACAACGAAGCGGCGGACATGGGGCGCTGCCTTGAGGCGGTCAACGCCGCTGCAGGACACCCAGGTCTGGGCGGCGAGCCGGTGATAGCCGTTGTCGCGCTAGATGCCTGTACCGATGGCACGGCCGCGGTGTGCGCTCTCCACGGTGCAACAATGGTCGAGCTCGATGCGCGCTGCGTAGGCGCCGCACGTGCTGCGGCAGCCAGCCATGCGCTTGACCTGGGCGCCCGTTGGATCGCCAGCACTGACGCGGACACGGTCGTGCCTGCGGACTGGCTGTGGAAGCAGGTGACATGCGGTGCTGACGCGTTCTGTGGGGTAGTGGACGTCACCGACTGGCTCGACTATCCGCCGGCTGTGCGTGAAGCCTTTACTGGCCTCGAGCTGTCGCGCGATGGACATCGTCACATCCACGGCGCCAACTTGGGGCTCGGCGCTGCGGCTTATGAGAAAGTCGGGGGATTCCAGCCTTTGGTCACCGGCGAGGACGTAGCCTTGGTGCAGGCCCTTGAACGTTCGCAAATAAGCATCGCTTGGCGCGCTCGGCCCGTGGTCTATACAAGCGCCCGACGCTCGGCAAGGGCCCCGCAGGGTTTCAGTAGCTTTCTACAAGAATTGGAGCGTGACGTTTTGAGAACTCGTGGGGCGCGGCTGCAAGCGCAGGCGCTTGTGCGATGAACACCATGCCGGCAGACCTACTCGGATGGGCCGCCACGGCCGTGCTCATTGCCACCTTGTCTCGACAGATCTACAAGCAACACCAAGCAGGGTCGGTGGAAGCGGTATCTACGTGGCTCTTCATCGGGCAAATGACCGCTTCGGTGCTGTTCATCGCCTACAGCGCCCTGATGGGATCGACGGTCTTTGTGGTCACCAATAGCCTAATCCTTCTCACCGCTGTGGTAGGCCAAATATTGGCCGTCCGGCGCCGCGGGCGCCAGCCCTGATCAATGGCCCGCCGTGGATCGATTGGAGCTCGGAATGGCAGTACTACGGCTCAGCCAGCGCCACACCGCCTGCCCGACGGGCAGGCATAGCAAGAAATTTTGGGTGGGAGTCGGCGCATGGATGCTTAGGCGAGACGCGGTCCTGTGGGTGGGCGTGCCTGGTGCGGGTTGTGTCCGAGGCCGTTAAAGGCGGGCGGACAGGTGCTTGTAATGTACGGACAGAGCGGACCGCGATTAAGGAAGCGTCTCCATCGGACATGTTCTGGCGCCAGCGTGCGACGGCGATGGTATGGCCGAAGGCATAGGATCCGACACCCGTTGAGGCGCGGACGTCCTGGATCTAGCGGCTGAATTGCAGGAGCGGCAAGATGTGCTCGCAAGCCTTAGGGCCCATCGGGGCCTGTATGCGACGTAGCGGGCCTTGTCCACTCCGTGGAGGCCTCTGTTCGGTAGCTCGCGGCTCCTCGCTGAGACTGAGGGTCTACAATTCACCTCACTCTTGTGTCCTGACTGAAATACGGGCACAGCGTATGGCCTGCACTGGTGGAGGAATAAAAGCTCAGCGTCGGAGGTCGACGGCGGCAAAGGACCTTGTATTTGCGTTGTGGTGGCCTTGTATGCCCGTAACAGCGGGCAGGAGGCGGGTAATGATTGTAACGGTCTAGCCGCCCAGCCGGCGCTGCCGGATAGATAGTGCCGTAGCTTGCAGCACCTCGCGCCCTAAACGATCCCTAGGGAGCTGCATCATTGAGTGCGCGTGCTCTGAGCTACACGCACGGGTGGGCAACAGACTCCCCCGCCGAGAAAAAGCCGAAGGAGGCGCAGCATCATGGTGGGTGGGTTGAGGGGACGTGCCGTGGCTGGTTGCTCAAGGCCGTCTTATATTTCAGTGGAGAAATGCCTAGGACGCGCTTAAAGGCAGTGGAAAACGCGCTAATTGAATCGTATCCAAGCGAAGATCCCACCTGAGCGACCGACTCCCTCGAGTGCTCGAGGTGGTCGCAGGCCAGAGCCATTCGCCAGCGCGTCAGATACAGCATTGCGGTCTCCCCCATTGCAGCCCGGAATTGGGTGGCGAAGACAGTCCTGGACATCCCGGCCTCGGCCGCAAGGCTGCGCAACGTCCATTTCCTCGCTGGGTGAGCGTGAATAGCCTGGAGCGCTCGGCTCAGTCGCGGGTCAGCCAGCGCGGCCAACAAACCCGCCCCGCTAGCGCCTGCCTCACTAAGATGTGCCCGCAGGGCGTGGACGAGCATGGTCTGGGCAAGATTTTGGGCCAGGAGCATTCCTCCTGGCTTCGATTCGCGCATTTCTTGCATCATGCGTTCGACCGCCCACCGCAGGACCGCCCGGTCGTCTGCGACT
Source organism: Stenotrophomonas nematodicola (assembly GCF_009467805.1). Taxonomy (GTDB): domain Bacteria; phylum Pseudomonadota; class Gammaproteobacteria; order Xanthomonadales; family Xanthomonadaceae; genus Stenotrophomonas; species Stenotrophomonas nematodicola. Next base: position 155,038 of record NZ_WIAY01000006.1, on the reverse strand, counting down.
CTCAGATGAATCGCCGGCGGAAGAAGGCCCAGCAGCCAAGGAGCTTGACTGCCAGTTACAGCAAAGCGGGCCCCAGCTAAAGAAAACCCGGCCCCATCCGCCAAAACTACCGCGCCCCCACGGTTAGCCGGAGGAAAAAGCGTGGATGAGTCGATGGGGGGTAAGGAGAGATCGCTAGCAAGCCGAAACGGACGACCTCGGGGAAGCACAAATGAATCACCCTCTGCCAATCGCCAAGGTTCTTCAACCCCGTCCACGGCCATCCAGCAGGCTCCCTCGAGGATTGCGTAACACTTGATCTGGCCATGTTGATCCGAGAACTCGACTGACCATGCTCCCCCGGCTCTAAAGCCAGAAGAGACTGTTGCGACCGGATGCAAGAGGGAGAGCAGGTCGGAGAGAGGATCCATGGGCTGAACGATCGCGCAAATAATTAGGACTATAAAGAATGATTCGTTCGAAGCACAAGACTAAGCTGCTTCCACACGAAGGGGCCAACCAGCCGCTTCGCTCTCTGGTTCACCTCGTTAGGAGCGCCCGATGATTGTTGTAACGGCACCAACCAGTCAGATCGGTAGCCGGTTGATTCCTAGACTGCTCGCAGCGGAGGCACCCGTGCGGGTGATTGTCCGCGACCCTTCAAAACTACCGGTCGCAGTGCGCTCGCGAGTTGAGGTCGTGCAAGGAAGCCATGCAGACGCGCCTACAGTGCAGCGAGCATTTCGAGGGGCACAAAAGCTGTTTTGGCTGGTCCCGGCGGATCCTGCGGCGGGAAGCGTGATTGAAGCCTATGTCGGCTTCACCCGGCCTGCTGCAGCTGAAATCAAAGCGGCCGGCATCACTCAGGTGGTGGAGGTCACCGCTTTGGGGCGAAACACGCCTCAAGCTGCCGATGCCGGCTATGTGACCGCGTCGCTCGCCATGGATGACCTTATTTCGAGTACGGGCGTGCATCAGAGAGCGCTTACGATGCCCTCATTCATGGACAACGTGCTCATGCAGGGGCGACCACTACGAGATAGGGGCGTCTTCTCTCTACCGATACCCCGAGATCTTGAACTGCCGTCCTGTTCGACAGACGACATTGCGGCAGTGGCGGCGAAGTGGCTGCTCGATGATTCCTGGGCCGGCCAAGCCGAGGTCCCCGTGCTTGGGCCTGAGAATATCTCATTCGATCAGATGGCAAGGGTGATGAGCGAGGTTCTCGGCCGTCACATAGCCTATGAACAAAATTCCCTTGCCAGCTACAAGGATCAGTTCGAACGCTTTGGCTTCTCTAGCGCGATGGCAGAGGGGATGGCTTCGATGGCGCGTGCAAAAAGTGAGGGACTTGATTTGGGTGTGGAGAGGACAGCACAAAACAGCACGCCCACAACTTTCAGAATGTGGTGCGAGAGCACCCTCAAGCCTTATCTGGCGGGACCATAGCCGTTCAACCAGGTAGGCGTGTGCCAAGATCCCAATGTCAATGCTCAGTTATCTCGTCGTCTGGCTTAGAGCCGGTCGCCCCCGCATCCAGCGTCGGCATTTCAGGGTTCCCGTGAGCGCGATGCCGAAGGCCCTGCTGGAACGCGCTTTGGCCTCGCGTCTCCACGGATGGCTCGCTTAGGCTGCAAGCGCTGAACTATAGCCGCGCCCCCCCCCCGCTGCACCCGCTCGATGGAGTCCGAGCTGGGGTCGAATTGGATGGATGGGCGCGTACGCTTGCAAGCTCGCGTCAAGGATCGAGTGGACGAACACCCTCGGGCTGGCTCGATGGGCGCAGTTGCCTAAGCGATGGGTGCGATGCATCAAACAGGGATTCTCAGCAATCGATGCCGGCTCGGAACTGAGGCAGGAGCCAGTCGGCCATGGTTCCTGTCGCCCCCCACTAATATGGGAATTGCCAACAGTTATTTAAACGTGGCGTTCGAACATGAAAGAGTGGGCTCTTGTTCAGATCGCTTCCGGAGCCCACCCCCCCCATGTCCATCGCCCGTTATGCGCCGCCGCGCGAAGTTGTCGCCGCGACCCTCCTGTCTGCCACACTGCTGTTGGCGGCCCCGCTGACCTCTGCGGCGCAGGACAAGGCATCACCACTGCGCGATTATCTGACGGCCAAGCGCGCTGCCATCCAGACACAGTCGGCGCGGGTGGTGCCGCCCACGAAGATCCATGCCAAGGTCATCGCCGAAAGCCGCTCCGGCGTACGCCGCCTGCGTATCGGGCCGACCGGCGAGTTCCAGTACATCAGCGACAGTGGCCGCAATTACGCAGGCTACAACCTGGGTGCCGGTTCCTGGGATTCGCTGGTCGGCACGCTGGCCAGCTCGGTGGCCGATGAGTACATCGTGCAGGCGGCCCTGCAGGGCGTACCACTGGATGCGCTGGATGTGGTGTTCACCAGCATCCCGGAGCGCAAGAGCGAGACCCTGGCGTATCCCAACAATCTTTCCTACGTGGCCTACATCGACTCGCCGGCCACCGATGCGCAGCTCGACACGCTCAAGCGCGCGGTGCACGCCAATTCCTCGGCCATCGATCTGGTGACACAGCCGCAGCAGGTCAGCCACGCCGAGGTCGAATACATCCACAGCGCGGCGGTGCGCGATCCCGGGCTTCCGCCTGGCCTGCGTGATTTCATCACCGAAGAGAAGCGCCCGGCCGTGCTGGCCAGGCAAGGCAAGCCGGCCGCCGGCAAGGAAAAAGCCGAGGCGGAAACGCTGGTGGCGCGTGCCCATGTCGAACCGCGCACCGGGCTGCGTCGCGTGTTCCTGGGCAAGGATGGCTACCACCAGCAACTGCACGACAGCGCGCCCGGCCTGCTTGGCTACGGGCTGGCGCCCACGGTGGAGGAACACCTGCTCGGCGTGACCGGCACCTGCCTGACCCACATTTTCGAGGTGCAGGCGGCGGGACGAAACGTGCTGCTGGATGTGCTGGAACTCACCGTTGATGGGCAGCTAAGCCCGCGCTTCGGCAGCAATGTCCGCGCGCCGGCCCGCTACAGCGACATCCGCTACAAGGTGCGGATTGAATCGCCGGCGTCCGAAAAAGAGATCGACGCGCTGCGTCAGTCGGTCGAAGCCACCTGTCCGCTCTACAACCTGGTCAAGGACGAGCAGAAGCTGGAAGGCCGCATCGTCCGCGGCGCGTATGCGGAAGTGAACGACTAAGCGCACCTGCGCGCCGCGGCCCTGCCGGCCGCGATTCTCCCGGGGACACCGTGGGCGGGGACGCCCGGGTCCGCCGTGCCCTCAGAAAACGACTTGGGACTACTCAATGACGCGCGTTCTTCGTTCGCAGCCGGCCGTGAAGCATCCGTGGTACGACGTGCAGGGGCTGCTGCCGCGTCGCGGCCGTCTGGCGCTTGCCCTGTGCACGCTGCTGGCGCCCGGGGCGCAGGCGGCGGAAGAGGCGGCGCTTGATCCGGAACGGCAGCGGACCGATGCCCGGCTGTTGGACAAGGTCACGGTGCTCGGCTCGCAGATCGCCGGTGGCGGCGCGCAGGCGGCGCTGCCGGTGGTGGCCGTGGACCGGGAACAGATCGATGCCACCGGGGCCACCAACGGCAACGAGTTGTTCCGCAGCCTGCCGCAGTTCGGTGATGTCGCCGTCACGGAAAAGGGCACCACCAACGCAGGGCGGAACTCCAATGTCGCCCGCGGCGACGTGGGCTCGATCAACCTGCGCAACCTCGGCGCCAAGTACACGCTGCTGCTGATCAACGGCCGGCGTACCGTGCAGCACCCGATCAGCAACAGCGGCGATGACACCACCTACAACGCCAATGCGATTCCGACCTTCGGCCTGGAGCGCGTCAACCTGCTGCTCGACGGTGCGGCCTCGATCTACGGCTCCGACGCCGTGGCCGGCGTGGTCGATCTGGTGACGCCGAGCAACCTGCAGAATGGGGGTGGCATCAAGGTGAACTACGGCAAGGTCTCGGACGGCCACCGCGAAGATGTCTCCCTGGACGGCTACTTCGGCAGTGACTTTGCCGAAGGCCGCGGCAACATCTCGGTGCTGTATGGCGTTTCCAGGCGCACGGCGCAGCGCAATTCCGATGCTTGGTTCACCGCGACCGACGGTCGCCGGCCGCTGGGCGATGGCACCAGCGTGCCCGATCCCGACGGCACGGCCGGCTTCAGCACGCGAACGCCGTGGGGTCATTTCGACACCTACGCCAATGGCCGGCGCACCGGCAGCTGGCACGTCGACCCGGCCACCGGCGCGCTGATTTCCGGCACGGTGCCAACGCGCTATCACTATGATTCGGCCGCCGAGCCGGGCATCACCTCGTCACCGTCCATCCGCAAGGGAAATGTGTTCGCCAGCGGTCGCTTCGATCTCACCGACAGCATGCAGTTGTTCGGTGAGCTGGGCTACTACCGGGCCACCTCCGAATCCTGGGTGAGCAGCGAGTCGGGTTTCGGCGGGGACGGGTTCCTGCTGCACATCCGGCCGGATGCGTATTGGGTGCCCGAGTCCCTGCGCGGTGCCGATGCGATCCGGCTGCTGAACTACCAGTTCGCGGATTCGGGGATCCGCCGGGTGAAGGTGGACAACGATCAGTCGCGCGTCCTGCTGGGCCTTCGCGGATGGACCGAAGGGGGCTGGAACTGGGAAACGGCCTTGCTGTACTCCCGCGCCCGCAGCACCGACACGCAGCAGGGCGCGCTGACCGATGCCTTCATCGCCGCCGTGAACCGCACCGACGCCGATGCCTACAACCCGTTCAGTGGCGGTGATCCGGCCAGCATTCGGGTGGGGGATGCCACGCCCTACGACACCTCGGCGTTCATTGGCGAGGCGACCCGCGAAGGCACGACCGAGCTGGCACTGTGGGACTTCAAGATCAACCGTCCGGACCTGTTCAGCTGGTACGCCGGCGACATCGGCCTGGCGGCGGGTGTCGAGTACCGGTATGAAAGCCGCACCGATGATCGCGACAAAAACATCGACGGCAGCCGTCCGTATACGGATTGGTACACCGGCACCGTTGCGGCCAGCAATTTCTTCACGCATAGCCCGCGGCCGGATGTGCACGGCAGCCGCAACGTCAAATCCGCCCTGATCGAACTGGCGGTGCCGTTGATCTCGCCTGCGCAGGAGGTGCCGCTGGTGCAGTCGCTGGACCTGCAGATCGCGGGCAGGTGGGAGGATTACAGCGATGCCGGCAAGGTGGCCAAGCCGAAACTGGCGGCGGCCTGGAAGGTGAATGACAGCGTGCTGCTGCGTGGCTCGGTCAGCGGCGGCTTCCGCGCGCCGGGGCTGGAGCTGGTGAACTCGCCGCCGACCTACGGGTTCGGCTTCAACAACGATGCGATCCGCTGCCATGCGTTGATCAGCAAGGGGGCGCAGCCGGATTACAGCGCCTGCTTGAATGCCTACAGCAGCGGTTCGCAGGTCAAGCCGTCGGTGAGCGCGGTAACCTCCTACGGCGATGACGTGAAGCCTGAGACCACCCGCCAGTCGTCATGGGGCGCGGTGCTGGAGCCGCAGTTCCTGCCGGAGCGGCTGGGCGCGATCAGCCTGAGCGTGGATGCGTGGCGGGTGGAAGTGGAGAATCCGATCAACACCCTGGGCGAGGAACTGCTGTACGACGCCTACCTGCGCGTGGTGGAAGGCAGCAGCAACCCCAACGTAGTGCGTGCAGCGGTAACCGCCGAAGACGCGGCGCTGTTTGAAGGGTCCGGGCTTGCGCCGGCGGGCGTAGTGACGCACATCTACAACCGGTACCAGAACCGCCGGCCGCTGACGGCCTCGGGCGTGGACTACAACTTCACTTGGCGCGTGCGCGACACGGCGTGGGGCAGCTTCGCGGTCCTGCTCAGCGTCAGTCAGCTCAAGGAATACACCCAGCAGAAGCCGGCCGAGATCCAGCAGGTGGCGGCCGCCATCGGGAACGGGCAGTTGAACATCATCGCGCCCGACCTAGGCGCGGCCAACGAGGTCGGCATCAACGGCGCCAAGCCGGAATGGCGCGGTAGCGCCACGTTCATCTGGAACCTGCAGGACTGGACGGTCCGCCTGCGCGACGATTGCATCGGCAGCGTCAAGGCCGGCGCGTATTCCGACCGCACGCCCTACGTCGTCAAGGCCACCCAGCGGTGGGCGCTGTCGGTGAAGAGGGATTTCAACGCAGGGCGCCTCAAAGGCACTTCGGTGGAAGTCGGCGCACGCAACCTGTTCAATGAAGAACCGCCGCTCAATGCCTCGGGCAATTATCTGAGCGCGTTGCACGAAACCTACGGACGTTATCTGCACGTTGGCATTTCCAAGAACTGGTGATCCGCATGAAGACCTATACACGTGTCACCTGCCTGCTGCTCGCCTTGGCTGCGGTTGCCTGCAGCCCCCGGGGCGACCCCACCGCGGCGCAGGCGTCGGCCACCGCGCCGCCTGCGCCGGATTTCGCGGGCGAGCATGCCGCATGGGTAAAAGGCCGTGCGGCGGACTTGGGCAAGGCCGATGGCTGGATCAGCCTGATCGGGTTGCACTGGATCGAAGCCCGAACGCAAAGCGTCGGCGCGGGCGAGGGCAACACCCTCCAGTTGGCCATCGCACCGGATCGACTGGGCCAGGTGGAGAAGCGCCCGGACGGCGTGTACTTCACGCCCGTTGAAGGCGCGCGCGTCACTTCCGACGGCACACCCGTGCAGGGCGAGGTGCGCTTGAAGCCTGAGGGACAGGGCGGTGGGACCAGGCTGGCCTATGACGAGGGCAAAGGTCAGATCACCGTGATCAGGCGCGGCCAGCGCGTGGCCTTGCGGGTGCGCCACGCCGATGCGCCGGCGCGGCTGCAGTTCACCGGACTGGATTTCTTCCCGCCCGATGAGCGCTGGCGTGTGCAGGCACGGTTCGTTCCGCACCCGGCCGGCAAGACCCTGCCGATCGTGAGCGTGATCGGTGAGGTCGCCGATACTCCCAACCCCGGATACGTGCTGTTCGAACAGGACGGCCGCCCGTGGCGGTTGGAGGCACTGGGTGATCCGGCGAAAAGCCTGAATCTGATGTTCCAGGACCAGACAACTGGCCGGCAGACGTATGGCGTCGGGCGCTATCTTCGCACCGGCCCCGTGGCGGCGGACGGCACGGTCGCGCTGGATTTCAATCGCGCCTACAACCCGCCCTGTGCTTACACGGATTTCGCCACCTGCCCGCTTCCGCCGCCGGAGAACCGCTTGGCGGCGGAAGATGGCCGGGGTCAGCGCGTACGGCTGGCAGTGCTGGCGGGCGAGAAGAAATACGCGCTCGCCCAGCGCTGAGCACCTTGGCCGCAGTCGTGCGCGACCGCGTGCCACAGCGCCGCACGCTTGGCTGATTCACTCCGGGGCCAGATCTTCCAGCGCCTGCAGCGCGAATGCGGCGCGATCGCGAAGCTGCGCCTCTGTCAGATAGAAATCTGGCTCCGCTTCAAGCACCGCCACATCCCGGGTAAACGAATCGACGTCGCCAAACAGCGTGTCCAATACGGCGAACTCGCCTTCGGGGCGGATACCGTGGTTCTTGAACAAGGTCATGAACTGCAGGCTGAAATCATCCATATCCACTTCCCTCGCAAGGAAGCGTCTGATCAGCACCTCATACATCTGCCGTGGTTCTGTCACTTTCAAACCCCTGATGTCCAGATGCTCCAGTGGCACGTGCGGGCCGAGTGCATCATACACCCGGGTTCATCCCACATCCTCGGCACCCAGCTGCGCCGTCAGCAGGCGCGTCAGACTCTTGCGGGCGAAGTATCCGTGCAACTGCCGCGCCTTGATCAACTGCGGGCGCAGCCGCCGTTTGCCATCCTCGCGGTGCTCGATCCGATAGCATTGCGAGGCGCCGCAGAGCTCGGCCTGGCTTGCCGTCACCGTGGTCACCGTGACTTCCAGGCCGTTGAACGCCACTTCCGTCTTGATCGCGGGATTCTCCGTGCAGGCCCGGTCGATCAGGGCCGAAACCACCTCAGGTCCCGCTCGCCGCCGCTGCTCAATGCGCGCACGTTGGTGGCGCGGCGCGCATCGTCGTCCTCGCCGGGGCACGCATCGTTCCAGCGTTCATTGCGTTCGGGGATGACGGCGCGGACCACGTTGCCGTTCGACTCGATCAGATTGATGACCACGTCCAGCATGTAGACCGGCTCCAGGCCCAGATTGGTGACGAAGCAGTGGGCAGCCAGATCCCGCCTGCCGCCCTAGGTGATCAGGATCGGCGGCAGCTGCTGGCGCCTGTAACTACGCAGGAAGAAGCTGACGTAAATGATCCAGATCAGCGCCGTTACGCAGGTCATGGCGGCGGATATCAAGGCGGCATGTTGGGTAAGCGTCTGGAGCGTCTGGAGCGTCTGGATGCTAGGGCGGGTCCGGGCAGCAGTATTGCTAGGGGGGGGTAGGGGGGGGCGGGCCAGCGCTGTAGGAGACTAAGGTGCCAGTAGGAACGATGCGGCTATCAGGACTGCTTGACTCTACAGGCACAGCGCGCATCTAGCAGGCTTGTCCAATGCGCTTTCGGAGGTAAATAGTGAGTCAGAATTCTGACGGCTACTCCGATCTTTTGCCAGGCATATAGGTATGCTGAGCAGGTTTGCATGCCCGAATTAAGTTGCTCGGATTTGTAGGTCATCTGCAATGCGTTGCTGGGTGGGCCCCTTTGTAGCGCCGGGTGTCATTTTCTTGACTCCTTTCGCCTTTAGTCGGGGGTAGGGAATTTCCTATTGTATAAAGCAAGCAAGAGTCGTTTAATGTCGCCGAGCATTTTGTTAAGGAAATGTCTAAGTGGCGCATCCTGATTTCTATGTTTCCGCTGTGCAATACAACAGCGATGGCTCGCACATTGCAAAGCTGCGTGTGCATAGGGTTGATAAGACCAACGGCACCTTCAAGGAAGGTAGCTACAGCGACGTGACGCGTCCTCAAGTCATCGAGTCGGTCGAAAAGAATGTGACTTTCACTACCATCGTCCGGAAGCCGGACGGTGGGTGGCGGCTCGGTGCGGCGCTGGAGATTATGTCGGTCAAGACCGATTACCTCAAGACCGTGCGGGATGAATCGACGCGCGACAACCTGGAGAAGTTGCCCACTTTCTGAGCGGGTCTTGCGACCCGAGGCTCAGGTCAAAATGCGTATGAACACGATGTTGGCCGGGTGCTTAATGGGTGATATCCGGAGTCTCAATGTGCAGGTAGTGCACGCCGTCCTCCTCCAACGAGGCGGCCAGGCAACCTCCCAGAAGTTCTGTGCTTCCATCAGGGTGGTAAATGCCGAAGGAGCTGGCAAGGCCTGCTCCGCCCAGGAAAGGGGCGATGGCGTCGAGTTGAGCCTTACTTAGGCCTTCCACGCGGGCTGTGCCAACGTGCCGTGAATAAATTTCAAGCCAGTACATCGGTTGCTGTGCCCGTTCGGTGGATTGGTGGATTTCTAACAGAGAAGTTGGAGGCGTCAAGGGTGTCGTACAGAGATAAGCTGACGTTGGGCACGGTTGGAGGACAGCGAGGCATCTTTCTCCAGTGCAACAAGTCGGAGAAAAAGTCGGTGGTTCGTAGATATTTTCCGGATGGCAGGCGGCAGTGGATGAGTGAGAAGGTGCAGTCCAGGCACACGGATGGCACGCCAAAGCATCTCCACATTCCAATCTTGGAAGAGGGCGTCTACGAGGTGCTCGGTCAGCCCAAACTTAGCGGGTTCTATGCGCTCTACCTTAACGAGAAGGGCTACATGTCCTACTGTGCGCTGGATCCAAACATGGCCGCCGCGCTGCTGGCGAAGTTCGGTTCCGATGGGCTGCGTGCAGCCTTGGTCGCTATGGGGAAGGCGGTCTATTGACCCGCACAGGCCTGTCAACGATTGCATGACGACGGAAAAGTCATGTTGGAAGTTGGCTTTAGTTGGAATGTAGCGGGCGCGGCTAGCATTGCCCCATGCCTGGAAAAGCAAGGACGGGCGGCTGCCAGTGGCGGCGAACTAGGCCGGCAGGTCTTGGCGGCTTTGTGGTGCATGGCCCGTCTGTATTCAGGGCCTTTTTAATAGAAGATTCTCCTCTGATGGCGGTTCCCGCCAACGGGCGGAGCATTTCGTCTCAACCTTGCTCAGATGAGTAACCTTAGCCAACAGGGGGCTAAACGTGGCTGATAGTATCGAGTTGGATTTCTTAGGGGTTGAAACTTCCAAAAGCGGTGACGCCATTGGCGTGCGTTACGAGTTGAATGGGCAGACCCGGATCCATGTGGTGGATGGTGGCTACCTGGAGACCGGTGATCGCCTGGTCGAACACATCGCCAAGCACTACGGTACCGGCAAGGTTGACTCGGTGGTGCTGACCCATCCGGACAGCGATCACGCAAACGGCCTGCGCAAGGTCCTTGAGCGTTGCGAAGTGGGGGAGCTTTGGATGCATCGGCCTTGGCTCTATGCGCAAGAGCTTCTCCCCCGGTTTGAGACCTACAACTCCGTGGATGCTCTGCGTAGTCGCCTGCGCAAGCTGTATCCGGGGCCGGCGGCGCTGGAGGAACTTGCGCTTGAGAAGAACATCCCTATCCGCGACCCGTTCCAAGGCGCCTGCATCGGCGATTTTTTGGTGCTGGCCCCGACGCGTGCCCGCTACTTGGACCTCGTGGTCGCATCCGAGCGCACGCCAGAGGCAGCGAGGGAGCGCACGCTCGTCGAGGCGTCTCTCGAAGGCTTGGCTGCGTTGGCCAAGGCTGCCAAGAACTTGGTACAGGGTTTGTGGGGGCAGGAATTCTTCCCAGTCGGTGGGACCAGCGAAGAGAACGAGATGAGCGTGGTGCAGACCATCGTCATCAATGGCAAGCGCGTGCTTCTGACTGGAGACACGGGTCGTAACGGCCTCACTGAAGCCGCCGACCACTTGGAGGCGATGGGTGGGACGCTGCCTGGCGTCTGGGGATTTCAAGTGCCACACCACGGGGGGCGTCGAAACGTCAACACCGAGGTCCTCAACCGCTGGTTGGGCGAGCCGCTACAGTCCCAGGAGGACGGGTACAACTTCAATGCGGTGTGCAGTTCCGCCAAGGCCGACACGGCGCACCCTAGGAAAGTCGTGGTGCGCGCGATGATCCACCGGGGTGCACATTTCTGTGCCACGGAAGGTCGGGATGTGTTGCTCTCCACCGGCATCTCGCGGGCCAACTGGGGAAGCATCGAGCAGACCCCGTATCCGCCCGACTACGAGCAGGACTGAGGGAGCGAAGACCAACGTGTCCAATCCTATTGCTCTAGGTCAGCTGCTTGCCCAAGTATCGGATCCCTATGATCGCAACGCTAGGCTTGCTCCTGCTCTGATCGTGCTGATGCCGCTGACCGTGTCCTTCATTGCAGCGTTTCGAGACGAGCTCGACACTATGCAGGTTGTGGCGACCGTCATTGCGACTTTCTGCGCGCCGTTCTTGCTCTCCAGCGTGGTGCGCTTCCAGGGCAAGAAGCTCGAAGAGAAGTTGGTCAGGAAGTGGGGAGGCATGCCTTCCACTATTCTTCTTCGTCACCGAAACGAGCGACTGAACCCTGTTACGAAGGCCGGGTATCACAAGGCGATCCAGGAAAAGCTGAAAGCAGAGGTTCCGTCGGCTGCCAAGGAAAGGGGCAGCCCGGGCAAGGCCGACCATGCTTACGAGGACGCTGTTGCCAAGCTGCGGGAGAGGACTCGCGGCACGGAAGCGTTGGTGTTTAAGGAGAACATCTCCTACGGCTTCTTCCGGAACATGTCGGCGCTGCGCCCATTTGGCGTGGCGACCTCTGCCGCCGGCGTGCTCGTGGGCCTGCTTATGACCGGAGCGTTGACCCTCAATCCGCTTGCTTTTACTTGGTCGTCGCTGCTGCACCCAGGCTTTGAGGGCGGCACGACACTGCTGGTTTCGGGGGTGTTGCTCTTCCTGTGGTGTAGCAGCTTCAGTCATTGCCGCGTCGAGAGCGCGGCCTACGCATACGCTGAGAGGCTTTTGACAGCGTTTGATCGTCTTCCCAGCAGCCAATCGCCGTGACGGGGACTGCTCCGGCGCGTTGCTGAATGGAATGGCGGGATGCCCCTACGTTTGCGTAAGGGCCATTGCCTTTGGGCAGGCGGCCAAGTGCGGGAGCGCGCCGGCTGGCACGGTCCAGCCGATGCGGATGCCATCCAAATGAGTGGTGGGGTGGTGTGCCGTTGCTCGGGCGTGACCCGGAGGGCCGACGTTAGCGTTGCCAGGCGCGGGAACGGCCCAGCCAGTGTGAGTCCAGCCGGCTGCATCATACGCGTGCACTCCCGCAGGGCGAGGGTGGGAGACCCCGTACTTTCCGTGCGCGTTACCAGGGCCGAAGGAATAGGCCAACCGGGCGTAGTCGAGCGCCGGCAAGGGCACCGGAGCGCCGGCGCCATGGACGCGGGCCCCGTGGTGGGTGGCCACCAAGCCCGTAATGGGATGTTTTAGGGCCCCTGGAATGTTGTGGTAACTGGCATCGCCAGGCAACAGCCAACGCTTGCCTCTGCGCTCGGCGATCAGCGCCAGTCCTGACTCATTGCGGTCACCTGCAGGCCCTTTGCAACGAACGAGCTTGATTCCAGAACCTAGGCGAACAGTGGCCGAAGTGCTGAGCAGAAGCGTTCTTCCTCCCGCGGCCCAAATGTTCATCAGGAACACAATGTGTTTGATCGTCTCTGGGATGGGGGCAATCCAGGTGCGCGTCAGAAGGCCTGTATCAATGGTGGCTCCAGCCCAATGGTCTGCGTCCCAGTGGGAAAGGACAACAATAGGGTCCGCGCACTGGCAGAAGCTGATGTTCGGTGGCCGCGTGGGAGCATTGCGGTATACGCCGCAGCCCACGTCAAAGTAGATGCGCGCAACGCCTTCGCGGCACAGCAATGCATTGGCCGACCCCTGGCCCACATCGAGCACCGCTAGCTCCTCAATGTGCCGGGCCGTGGGCTTGGGCTTGGGCCTTGCGCGGGACATCAGAGCTTTGCTTGGAAAAAACATGAGGTTGTTCAGCTGCTGACTCCTGCGGTGCATCAGTGGAAGGCGCAAAGCGTCAAATGCCACAGTCTGGGGCGGGGAAAAGAGGTTCGGATACAGTTGCCCGAGTAGTTGGCCCTCATCGGAAAGCTCAAGAAACATCCAGCGCCTGGCCTTTGGCCTAAACCGGCGATTCGCCTCGTCGAAGAATATGGTCAGCTGCAGGTGGAACAGCGGTGCCTCTTGAAAGAACTCCTCGCATGCGTCGGCGCTCGCGGCATTGTTGTTCAGACCACAGCGCTCGCTGAATTCGGCGAACCACTCCGCCTCCACCCCGTCCAAGCCGACCAAGGCCAACCCTTCGCCCAACGGTTCGATAAAATCCACTTGCGCATACAGTCCCTTCGGGCGGGTGCGCTCCGGTGCGTCGAACGAGAAATGCGGGTTCATCGGAAACTCCATGTAAGCCAATTGCATTGAATGCTGCGCTCTATACGCCCGGTCATATTGCTGGTCGGCTAAGCTTGGGGGACGAGGCCTGCGTTGGTGGCGCCATCGACGGGGCTCTGCACCAACTCATCCAGACACCTCCGGACAACCCTCATTGCCTCTCATAGCCATTCAAGCCAAGGGGCATGGCGAGAGCTTAGCTCAATAGCCTCGCACCGGGGCCTTGGGGGGGGGTGACAGCTAGAAATCTGTGAGACTGTACGCCTAGGCTCTCCATCCGAGCCCTTCTTGAGCTCTAGCTCCTTGCTTGCCTCCGCCTGCGCCCTTGGCAAACGGCGTGTAGTGTTGCCCGTTCGAGGGACACACAACGCAAGAACCACTTGCTTCCAGCCCACTACGGCGTAGGAGCAAACTGAGCGTGGGCAATTTAGCCTTTCTTGCGCCGGGCTCATCAAGTAGGCGGTCTCACTAATCAGTCAGAGCACGGGTGCGGACGCGCGGCTTGGTGAGGGGGCGATCCCACGCCCTGGTCTCAACCAGGCAGGTCGCCCACGTCTAGTCGCGCCCCGTCTAAATGTCGCGTTTAGAGGGCGACAGTTATGTCCGAGGCAAAAGGACTGCCGAGAGCTTGGGTTCGGGCCCGCTGGCGCCTTCACGCAGGCCAGCGGCCTCTTGCTTACTTGATCAAGAAATCAGCGGGTGACTTGCCGCTGTTTACTAGGGCTGCCATCCATCGGGGTTGCCTGCCGCGGCCGGTCCACGTTTCGCTTGCGTTGGCGGGGTTCCGATATTTAGGAGCCACCTTGCCGCCACTCGACTTTGTCGACTTCCTTCCCCCTTTCTTTTTCGCCGGCGGGTCCGTCAAGTTGGCCGGCGCTCCGTATAGCTCTTCAATCGTATAGCCATGGTCACGCACGTATTTGTTGATCTTGGCGCGCATAGCGGAGGCCTTGGGGCGCGTGAGGACTTTGGTCTGTTGCTTTTCAGCTGCGGTGATTAAGGAGCGCAAGTCCTTGGCCGACAGGCCGCTAAGATCAATGCTCATGAGAAGTTTTGCTAGGGATGGGAGGGCCAAGATTAGTCCGGAAGCTGCACTATCTCCAGTGCCTCCGTGGTGGGCTGTAGGTGCACGCGGGTCAAGCTCGCCCAGGCTTATCGTGCAACGGAGCATCTTCGACAAGGCCGCAGGCAGTAAATTCGTAACCCCTGTTGCCCGTAGTTCCGGGATTCACTAACGATGTGCTTTGGAGGCGCTATGTCTTCTTATGGACTGCGGCAGAGTCAAGAGTGGTCTGGGCGCTGTTGCGTCTGGCCTCGTATTTCTGGATGCTGAGGACCTCCTTCTTGGTGCTGTCCAGAACCCCGGTGACCAGTTGTGCGTAGGCCTCTAAACGGGTGGCTCCTGTCTCTGGGATGTGGATGCCCGACTCATAAAACAGCCCATCCTTGAGGTAAAAGGACACGCGGAGGTCAAGTTGAGGAATCGGCCATGCACGGTTCATCTGTGACTCAACGTCGTCTTCCGGAATGATGAAGAAAAGAACGAACGTATTATTCCTTGATAGTTCAAGGAGCTTCTCAAATGTGGCGAAGTCCGGAGGATGCTTCCGAATGACCTCCAAAACAATGTCCGGTTGAGAGTGACTGGCGCAAAATGAAGATGTGGCTTTGCCGCAAAGATCTGATTCAATGTAGCTGCCGTCTGGATAGCGAACCCGTGCATCCGATCCCGTGAACCATTTGTAGTCGCTGCCGGCCCGTGACTTGAAGATTGGCTGGAAATCATACCGCTTCTTCTCATTCTTCTTTGCCGCGACTCGTCCACTTTTAGGGTGGATGTAAGCGCTGAAAGTCGGAACCAGAGTGACGATCTGAAATGCATCGCCAGACTTCTCCAACATGCGCTTCAAATAGATTATGCATTTGTTATGCGTCGAGTTATGAGCATCGCCAAGTAGGCGTTCTGCCGGAGCACTTCCAATGACCCTGAAGTGCTTGCTCGTTGGATGGTTTACCGGAACAACGATCTGTTGTTGCTCATTGCGAAGAACAGTCGAGCGCATTTCTGCCAGCTCCTTGGCCTTCGCGATGTCCAACTCTGTGTAGCTCTTGTTGTTCTCGCCTCTTGCAATCATCTGCCTATCCATTGGGAAGCATGACCAGATGATGTCGCCTTATAGATCGCCTTGCAACGTCATTAAGGCGCGGAGCGTTGGGTCAGCAGTCGCTTGGCAGTTTGGTGCCAGTTCGTCGGGAGATGTGGAAGACTCATCAGCATGATATCCATCTCATCCTGTAGATCTCGGGGAAGGCGGGGTGCGGATTTAAGTGCCTCTATCACTCGTCGGTGGTCATCGGTGCGACCTTCCTGAATCAATCTGTCAATCCACTGGTCACACGCCTCGTATTGCAGGGCGCGTATGGTGGCGACCTGCCATGCATTCCATACCTCCTCCAGCGTGTCATGTTCTCCGCACAGCGAACGCCCCAGATCCGAGGGCTCCCGATCAGCGCAAACTGCGAGGATGTAAGCAGAACGCCCGGAGGTCAGCCGAAACCCGCAGGAGTCAAAGTATTTTGTGTGTTTTTTTTGGTGCATTTTCCAGTCTCCGGTCGCAATCTATCGCGAGCGGTGCACATGTCAATTAGCCCCATGCAGGCCCTGTGGAGGACGGTGCATCGCGCGTCCAGTCGGCGGGTGGAATGTCCATCGGCGAGGATGCGGGATGTCGGGTAGTTTGGTCTGTGGGCCCGACGTCCTTGAGTCAAACAGGCCCATCGCGCCTCGTCTTAGTCAGGGCCAATTACTTGCTTGGCGATTGCTGTCGGGCTTGGTTATCCAGTGCGCCCGCCCTAAGCATGGGGGCGCTTTGCCATGTTCATCGATCAGGCCTCCCGGACATCATCCCGGACTCCATACGCGAGCCGAGTGCCGGTGAGTACGCTTATTTCGGAGCGCCGCAATGTGGCTCTCGGTCGATGCATCCCTCTGGGAGAAAGAGTTGCACCTAACAAATTCTATGTCCTCCCAGAAGGCGACAACAGAGAAAAGCATCTGCTCCAACAAACTGCGAGGGAGCGTAATAGCGGCGAAGATGGGGTGGGATGGCGCACCAGCTGGGACGCTGATCTCGATGCCGGCGATGCTCAACACGGTGCCGGGGGCCAGCCAATGGGACCAGAGCGATGGGCACAACGTATGGAGTTCTTCGGCGGAGGATCCATCCCCATGGCGTAGAGCGTTAGCCAATACTCTGAGCACCTTGAGGTCTTGATAGTCTCCGAAGAGCTGAATCGGAGCGTCGAGCAGCTTCTTGAAGTGTCCCGGAATGCTGGCCGCCTTATCTTCAGACCAGTCGCTGCGTTGAATGCCTCGTTGAGCGCGGGCGTCCCAGGCCCTGTGCTTGGCGATCGCAAGGAGAAGGCTACGAATCCCTCTCTCATGCATGGATTGAGTGGTCAACAGAAAGCCTTCAACTGTCCGGTGATGAAGGGCTGCATATGAGTCTGCTCCAAAGATTCTTTCGGCCGAGTTCTCGCTTTGCTCCAGTGCGGAAATCTTGTGCTCTAAAGCGTCCAGCGAAGGAGCCACCACTTCGTCGCGGAACATGGTGAGTGCATGCATGTCTAAGCCAGCGAAGGCAACGAAGTTGTGGTCAGACCATCGGATCTGATCCAGGGTGGAGGGTTCAAATGTCATGCCAAGGCATCCTTGCAGAGGGCCACCATTTTCCCTGTGCGACCCTACGGAGCACCAGTACTTTGAACTCATCTGCAGATGGGGCGGGCGCTGCCCGTTTGTGCCTGCGGTGATTGCAGGTAGCGTGAGCAGCTACCACGTTGTGCCTGGAGTCTTTGCCCCCGTCCTGCTTGGCAACTAGGTGTTCAGCGGTACATCTGAACGGAGCAGCCGAACGTGCGCGAAGACCTAGTTCATCCGGGGAGGCTTCCCACATTTTCATGCCGCAGTAGTAGCAACGACCAGACTGTTCCTGGAAGGCAAGGGTGCGGAGAGCTCTAAGTGTCTTGCTGGTCATGGTGGACTCCGGAATCGATAAGGATTCCCGCGCCCCCATTGGGTGGACCTCGGGCGCCCGGCCCCTAAGGTGGCCGAGCACAAGCCTGCGCTTCTGCGACTGACAATCGGGTTATACGGTGTAAGCGCGGGTCGCGGCAAGCCCTAATCAAAGAGGCATTGTGGGCCTGATCTCCAACCTGCAGCCCGCATTGAGGTGCCGTGGCGAGTGGCTTTGCCAGCTCGATCGAAACCGGTGCGGCATTGAGCGGGCCGCGGGACCGAGGGGAGTACGACTCGGCGGGTGAGCTAGCGGCGCGCATCCCCTCATTGGGCGGGGTCTAAATCTTCGGAGAGCTGCCGCCAAACATGGGTGGCCGTGGCACCAAGGTTGATGAGAATCGCAGCGTCCCCAATCTCGGAAAGCCGATCAAGGAGGTGCCTTCGCTCGTCCCCCTTGAACACCCAGTAGTGGTGGTAGGGAGGGGAACAGACCAAAGCCGCATCGGTGGAGGGTGCCCCTGTCCGGAACAGCCGCCTCAGACCCTCTTGGGACACTACCGAGTTGGCCTGGTCGTAGGTCAGTCCCATTTCTATCAGTTGCTTCGCCAGCCGCATCAGGCAGAGATCAGTGAAACCAAATCGCTTCCAAGATGCGCGGACGGTGCTCAGATCCGGGGCGGCAGCGTCTTTGCCCACCATCGGGATTAGAACCCCGCTGCGGCCCAAGAGCCCCCGCTTGAGGTAGCTACGCAAGCCCTCGTAGCCGATGCCTACTATCTCTGCGGCGCGGGCGGTGGTGACGGTAGTCTCCATCTCGACTCCAAAAGTGGTGTTGTTAGGACCAATAGTGGACCGAGTGAAAAGCGGTGTCAACAAGACCGATTTGCGGGTGTCGCCTAGGGCAGAAAAGGGATCGGAACTTCCCGACTCACCTACGGATAGAAGCTCTTCTTGTCCCGTAGTCGCTCCTTGAACTGTCCTCGTACATACTTTGGCAGAACGACTGGAGGCGTGAAGTCCTCGAGCATCCTCATGGATAGCGGGCGAGCTTGTTCCGGCAGCATGCCCTCATAGGCTCCTTTGATAACAGGTGCTTCATCCTCCCTCACTTGCCCTATCGTTGAGTGGCCGGTGATCAACGCAATCTGCGACGTTGTGTATCCCTTGCTGATCAGGCTGTTAATCAGCGTGTGGCGAAATGAGTGAAAGCTGGTGCCCTTAGAGAAGCCAAGAGTTTTCATGTAAGCGCCGAACTGGTGCACCAATGCCTGGCTGTAGCGCGCGTTTGTTTCACCGGTCTTTTGGTTGATACCCGCAGAGAGATGCGGGAAGAGGCGCGGATGTTTGGCCTCCTTGATGTCCTCCAGGAATTCTAGGAAGCCAGCATCCAGCAGGGGCTGTGCAATTGGAATTTTTCGTATAGCTGAGGGGCCCTTCAGGCTTTGTCTGCTCTTTGCGCCTTTCGCCTGCGCAAGGTCATCGTCGGCGGTGACGCGGAGGTAGATAAACCACGTGTCTTCCTCTAAGGAAATATCCGCGACCTTCAGCTGAGCAATCTCGCCTATGCGTGCGCCAGTGTAGAGGCCGAGGATCGGTCCCCACCATCGGTGCGGCCATTTCTTTGCCCAAGGTGCAAAGCTGGCTGGTTCGAAGACGCGTTGAAGCTCTACATCACCAAGCGAACGATTGCGCTTCGGCTGCACGCCGACAAGATCTTTGCGGACCTTGCCGAATGCATCCATCGGCGAGGCAGCGATGGCCTTTGCATTGAGCAGTGCGTTGAAGAAAGCGCTTAGAAGTGCTCGCTGAAGCGCAAAACTAGAAGTGGCAGGGGAGGGAACATCCATGCTCTTGCCTAGTTCTATCAGCTCTTCGGCGGATAGAAGCTTCAGCTCCCTACCCGCATGGGTGCGCGAACGTGGCTGCCACCTCAATAGATCGCAGAGCATGTAGATATGACGCCTTTCGATATGTGTAACGCGAATATCTCCACAAACCTTCTGAAGATTTGAGAGGGATCGAGCCGATGCTTCGATAGAGGAGGGCCGGATGTTCCTCCGCTTCATGTGCAGGAGGTAGTCCGCTATCTCTTCTGACAACAAGCCCGCCGGCGTGGCTAGGGGCAGTGAGGGCGGGTAGATTGTGCCGTTCTTACGGGCTCCAGGGCGCGCGGTCTTCTCTAGGGCGAAGCGAAGAAGTTCTTCAAAATGTGTTCTGGACTTTGCGTTGCTGATTTCTACGCCGCAGAACTTAACCCTTCCGACTTTTACAAACTCAATCTTAACGGTGCTGTCGCCAGCATCGGCCTGAGATGGGCTTGGTGTGGTCTTTGCATTTTCCACTTTCGTTGCTTCCGCTGGTATATGTAAGCTTGATACGGAAGCTATTTGTCAAGTCAATGCGTGATGGCCTGTGGTCCCCTACGTGGAATAACACCTTTAGGATTGGCGGATGCGACGCTGCGATGGACGAAGGGCTCTCCATTTTTTTATGTGTAAAAGCGGCCTGCGACTCTATATTTAAGTAGATTCAGTATCTGCGGGCTGGCCAAATTTTGGAGATCGCCTATACTGTTCAATAATGACTTTCCTAACAAAACAGCCAATTTTAGTTAGTAAATTAAGCTGTACCTAGGATGAATGTTTGGTTATTTCGTGGGGTATTTGTTGGGTGGTAATGGCGATTCGGAGTGAGAGTTGTGGTTTGGGCGGAGCTCAGGCCCCTGCCCACCAGATCCAGCGTGGCTCAACGCCCAGACTCATCACCTCTCCAAGGCTCTGAAGTCTCTTGATAACAAGAGGGGCGGGGCCTCGCGGGTCTGCCTAAGATGTGTCGACAGCGGGGCTGTCGATAAGCTGGGGGGTCGAAGCAGTTCAGCTACGGCCTGGCTCACCCCGGGCAAGGGGGAAATCACTCGCCGGGGTGTCGCTTCTTCCACTCGGTATGTGCGACGGTTCCCTCCCAGGCAAGGAATGCCTTTAGCGGGCGCCCTCGGCCAGACCACGTCTCACCGCTGAAGGGCAGCCAGAACCGGAGCGTCAGGTCTATCTTTTGAGCCCTGGCGGCCTTGGCTCGTTTAGGCGGCTTCGAACTGACGTTCCGTCCGATCGCTTCGCGGATCTTACGCTGCTGCGTGGGGCTGAAATCCTCGAAATAGGCAAGGCGCAGCCTACTGCAACCAGCCAATGGGATATAGTTCCTCCAGCCTCAAGGAGCCGCAGGGAAAGTTATGGCATGGAAGGAACCGGACACCCAATCAAGCAGTGCTGAGGGCGTGGGAAATGCGGGGGCTAGAGGATGGCGTGAGTGCGTTTATGACAGCCTCCCCTATGTGTATCTTGCGCTTTTCATGCTTTTGATCGCCCTGACATTTTGGCCGCCAACAAATGGGCTGCTGGTCAGGCTCGGGAATCTATGCGTTATCGGCGGAACAGCCTGTATTGCATCCGGCGTGATATTGCCTAGCCAGCTGATCTCGCATGCAAGAAGGGTTATTTCAGATGAGAGTCAAAGCCCGACGCGTTATACAACGAGATCAGAGGTAGTGGAGATTATCGTAGAAGTTATCTCGGAGCTTGAGGTGAAGAGGAGCTTGAGCCAAGCGAAGGATGAAATCGAGCGGCGCTGGAGCACTTCCGAGGTTGAAGACGCTGGCCGAGCGATGATCAGTTCGAAGAATATTGCTCAGGCTTTTTTGAGATCTTCTAAGCGCACCTACATTGGCTCTGCCGGCATCATCGTCGGAACGCTACTCCTTTGCGCTGAGCAGTTTGTTAGAATTTCCTAGCTTCGTCAGCTTATCCACCCGGCGAAGCGTGCATAAATCGCTGCTATGCCAACCACGAAAATCCCAATGACGATTCGAGTTTCTGTCTTTAGCTCGTCAGCGTTTGGTCTCTCTGGTTTTTTGGGTCGCTTCTCATTGCTGTTCATGATGCCCTCCTGGGATTAGTCAAGTTAGCGCAGGCTGCTGCTTCGTCAAGGTGGGGCCACATCTGCGGTCCGCACGCCCATGCCTTATCCGTCTGGGCCGGAGTGTCTATCTAGGCTTGAGTTCTTCTTTGGTAGGGGTGATACCCTCGACTTCAAGCTGGCCGCTTCAGTTGCGGCTTCTTTCAACACGCCATTCTGTCACTGGAAAAAGCTGGCGAGATGAGCAAATCGTCCTCGATATCAAAAGTGGTCAGGAAGCAGGCCAGTAGCGGTAAGGTCGACTTCGTCCCGCCTGTTGTGTTGAACGAGACCAGTCAAAGCCTCCTTCAAGCAATCGGATGGTTCATCCCGCACAGTGATCGCACTGGGTTCTCGGTGAAGTTGGAGGGCTTCAAGGGCGGGAAAGGACGCCCCTTGGTTGAGGACAAGCTGAAATCGCTTACTCTCACCGAAGAAGCCACTCTCCAGCTTTTTAAGTACCTTCAGACCCATCTGCCTTTGGCCCAGCAGTCTGAGGCTGGGGAGTTCATTCTTATCAAGGTGGCGAACGGGGCAGTCGACCTTACCGGTCATGATCCGCAGTCACTGGTTGGTGCGCTGACCAAAGTCCTATCGCACTCTGAGCTGGTCGAGCACCTCGCCAGCACGGAGCTGACCCAAGAGCTGACAGTGGCGCTGCGAGGGTCCATTCGCCTCAATGAAATGCGATCCGCGGTCGCTGAACTGCGCTCCAGCCTGGGACGTAGAGAATCAGCTGAGCAGGTCTACCAGGCGTGGTGTGAGAAGCATTGTTGGGCTTTCGGGAACGCTTACGTCGTCCGGGATGAGGTGCGGTCGATTACGACGGGCGACAACATCGACCTAATGTTGCCTAACGTCATCGCAGGCTACAGGGACATCGTAGAACTGAAGCGGCCGGACATGGACGTGCTGCTTTACGACAAAGCGCACAAGAACTTCTATTTCTCCGCCGATGTGTCCAAGGCATTGGGGCAATGCCACCGATACTTAGACATGCTTCACGAGTTCGCTGCTAGAGGGCTTCTCGACCACAAGGAAGTAGTGGCCTATCACCCGCGGGCGACGATCGTCATTGGGCGCTCTCATGATTGGAGCGATGAACAGCAACGAGCGCTCCATGGGCTCAACCGGCGTATGCATGGGATCACCGTTATGACTTACGACCACCTCCTGGCACAAGGTGAGCGGTTGTTGGAAGTTATGTCCCCCGCGGCGGGCCAAGAGACTGGAGCGGTAGCTGCCACCGAACTCGACGACGACATTCCTTGGTAGGCCCCGACAGGGTGTGGTAAGCCTACTAATGTCGGCTCAGCCGGTTGCGCCGACCTTTGAAAGGGGGCATATGCCGCTCAAGACCGCATTGAGTCGCGCGACGCAACGGAAGATCGGTGAGAATGCTCGTCCAAGAGGGAGCGATACACAGGTCTACTTGGAGCTCTCGGTGGCATCGGTGAGCCTTGCTTTCGCCGTCCGATAAGCCTCATTGCTGGCGATCAACGCCGCGCATGCGTTCTGCCGATCTTCGCGTCGGCGAGGCTGGTCCTCTTTATATAGGGCTATCTCTCGATCGAGGTCTGCCAACTCTCGATCACGCTTGGCTTGGTAATCAGGGTCCGACATCCGCCTCTTTGCCTGGATGAGCAGCTCAGTAGTGCCGGCTTCTCCTGTGTTGACCAACTTGTCCCACTCCTCGTCGGCCTTCAGCTCGCCAATGCGTATCAGACGCTGTCGAACCTCGTTGGAGTCTCGGGTTTCCAGCTCGCGGGCTTGGTCGCATTGCTCGCGACTCCGGGTAACTTGTTCGCCAAGCCTTTCCACTTCTGTGCGAAGGCCGCGGCTGCTGTCGCAAGCCGTCAAGACCAACGCCATGAGTAGTGCAAGGATGGTGGGTGCGGTTGGGGTGCGCATGTTCTTCCTTGCGTTGGTCGCGTCTTCCGATGGAATGTGTGGTCGTGGCCTTGGAAGGCTGAGCCCAGCAAAGCTAAGGGCGGCTCCTACAGGCTCTGGGCCTATTCTAGGGGTCTGGTTGGCTGGACTCCAAGCCTGTCGTTGGAGCCGATTCCGTGGTCAACTGGGGCATTGGCCTCGGATTACGCTGCCTCTCAGCCAATCATGACTTGCTGCTTCGCCAGACGAACGCGGCCTCCCGAGCCTCCTCGGTCGGCGCACAGTTGGCCGGATTTCGTTCAACAACAGCACACCCTCAATAATCTTGTGGACGGGTGGGCCTCGATACATAACTGGTCAGATTGCGCGATATTCGCCGTGGATTGGCGTCCTCATGGCATCATTGGTCCCCCAGGGCGCGGGGCAGAAAGACCGAGGGTGGGGCAGTGGAGTTTCTAATATTCATTGGGGTGCTGTGGCTTCTGGGCGCGATCTTCGGCAAGAAGCCGCCTAAGCCTCGCCCGGTCGATCCAAAGGTGGCGGAGGAAGCTCGTGTCAACGCAGCCCAATCGCAGGCCGCCTTCGATGAGAAGTTCAAGCGATGGATCGAAGAAGCTCTGGCCTTTGCCGGTCAAGGGCGCTGGATCCCGAAGGGGACGGCGAGTCGGTTTCTGGCATCCCACCCAGCCCCCAAGCATCAAACCAAGACTTGGAAGCAGGCTGTTGGGGAGTCATCGCCGGAGGAAACCCTGCGGCTGCGCTATGGGAATTCGAATAGCGAACACATGGAGATCCAGAGGGTCGCGTGCGATAGCTTCTTCAAGACGGTGGAAAAGAACCCCCTCACCGAAGAACAGATCTTTGCTTGCATCTGCATGGACGATGCGGTGATGGTCGTCGCCGCGGCTGGGTCGGGCAAGACCTCCACGATGGTGGCCAAGACTGGCTATGCCTTGCACCAAGGTTTGGCCAAGCCCGAGCAGATATTGCTGCTGGCTTTTAATAAGGCTACCGCCGAGGAAGTGGGCGTTCGCATTGCAGAGCAGTTGAGGGGGGTGCCTCAGGTGGAGAGTGTCCGGTCCAGCACCTTCCACGCTTTTGGCATTGACGTTATCGCGAAGGCCACGGGCAAGAAGCCGTCCCTTGCCCCTTGGGTCGATCCCGGTAACCCCGGCGCTGATGTAAGGGAGGTGGGCGACATCATTCAAGTGCTGTGCGAACAGGACAAGGCATTCAAACGTGACTGGGACATGTTCCGGACCGTATACGCGCGGGATGTTGGCAAATGGGGCCAACCGGACGAGCCCGAGGCCTACGGCAACGGCGTGCGTGGCTTCCGTACGGCCCGTGGTGAGGTGGTCAAAAGCAAAGAGGAGCGTACGATCGCCGACTGGTTGTTCTACAACGGCGTGACCTACGAGTATGAGCGTGCTTACGAGCACGACACGGCCGATCACCAGTTCCGGCAGTATTTTCCAGACTTCTACTACCCAGAAATTCAGCTGTACCACGAGCATTTCGCCCTTAACGGGAAAGGGCATGCGCCCAAGCATTTCAAGGACTATCTGGCGGGGGTCGAGTGGAAACGGGAGCTCCACGCCAAGTTCGGGACGGCCCTGTTTGAGACCACATCGCATGGCCTGCTGATCGGCGAGGCCATCCCTACCTTGGCAAAGGCACTGTTGGCGCGCGGTGTGCGCCTGGTATTTGAGCCTGACAGGGAGGGGGGAGGACTGTCGCCTGTGCAGGCGCAGGACTTGGCCCGCTCGTTCCGGGTGTTCCAGCAGCACGTCAAGAACAACGGTCTTACCCGGCAAGATCTGCAAGCCGCACTGATAGCCCAGTCTCAGGACGGGTTTGGTGCACGCTTACGCATGTATTTGGCGCTCTACGAGCGGATCGCCGAGGAATGGGAGCGGCGCCTCCAGCGCGGCAACTTCATTGACTTCGAGGACATGCTGATCTTGGCCGCGGGGCACGTGGAGTCTGGTGCCTACAAGAGCCCGTTCGTTCTTATTCTGGCCGATGAGTTCCAAGACAGTTCACGGGCCCGCATTCGGCTGTTGAAGGCGTTGTCGAACCAATCTGATCCGCCAGCGCACCTCTGCGTGGTGGGCGACGACTGGCAGGGCATCAATCGCTTCGCTGGATCGGACATTACCGTGATGACCGAATTTGAGAAGACTTTCGCCCACGCCACGCGCTTGTCCCTGGGCACCACGTTCCGGTGCCCCCCGGAACTTTGCGATATCTCCAGCCGGTTCATCCAGGCCAATCCCGCGCAGATCAAGAAAAATGTCAAGACCACCAATCCGTTGACCAAGACCCCACTCCTTGCCTACGGGTTCGCGGAGCAGGCGAGCATCGTGGGTCATGTGGAGAAGCAATTGGCCCATATGCACCACCTGGCTGTAAGCGGGAAGCTGACGCCGCTCAAGGGGCGTCACATCACCGTCATGCTTCTGGGGCGCTACCGGGATGACAGGCCGGGTGCGTTGGACGTGTGGCAACGCCGCTTCGGCGACAAGCTGAGCATCGAGTATCGAACTGCCCACGGTTCCAAGGGATTGGAGTCAGAGTACGTCTTCATCCTGAACGTGGTGGAGGGCAACCGAGGGTTTCCGAGCCAGATCCAAGACGACCCTGCGCTGCAGTTAGCCATGCCGGCACCCGACCCCTTCCCTGTAGCGGAGGAGCGGCGCTTGTTCTATGTGGCCATGACCCGTGCCCGTAAGCAGGTTAGGCTGTATACGACCCTCAGCCAGCCTTCGCGCTTTCTGGTGGAGTTGGTGAAGCAAGGGCACCTCAAGATCGAACCCATCGATGGTGAGGCCTTGGAGCCGTGCCCACAGTGTGGGCGTGGGATCCTGCAGCTGCGGTCGGGACCTTACGGCGACTTTCACGGATGCAGTCGCTTCCCTGCTTGCACCTTCAAGCTCAAGGCGGACCAAGACGCGCCTTTGAAATTCCAGGTCAAACCTCGAACCCAGCGACTGCCGGCGAGCACACGGGCAGGTGCCCAATGCCCCGTATGCAAGCAAGGGGTGCTTCAGTCGCGGAACGGTCGCAACGGCTCCTTCTTGGGTTGCTCCCGGTTCCAAAGCGGTTGTAAGGCGACTCGGAGCCTATCGGACTGATGGGCTTGTGTAGCTTTAGACGACGAGCGCGCTGCCCTGTATTTGTGGCCCAGCTCCTAAGGCTTAACTGGCGGCGCATAGTGCCCGGATGGGTCCCCTGGGGGCTTGTAGGCTCTGAAAGCTAAAGAAACGACGCATTTAGCCGATAGAGCATCAAGTTATTCCAGCCAGAATGCGCGAGGACAGGATGTCGAGAAAGATCGTTGGTTTTAGTGTGGCGTTGATACCACTGTTGCTGGCCGGTTGCGGCGCGAGCAAGTCTCCGGCTTGCGGTGATGAAAGCACGCTGGATTTGATCAGAAGCATCATCCAGCGGGAGCTGGGCGCGGGCAGTTCCGCAGCCTCCCTGGACGCAAAGGCGCTGCGAGAGGTTCTGGCCATTTCCTTGGCGCACCCCACCAGCTTTGACGAGGCAATCAGCCGCTACAGCTGCGAGGCGGACCTCACCGCTCCGTTCAACAACCCCGGCCAGGACGTCTACAAACTTCGGCTCGAGTACACCTCTCAAGTCGTCGACGGGGACCACTTGGCGGAGGTGCGCGTGCTTCCTGGTGATCTCATCGGCATCGGAGCTGCGATCCGCTCCAACCTTCAAAGCAAGCAGAAAGCGCCTGAGCCCGCCGCGGCTCCGCTTGCAAGTGAGCCCGCACCCGCGGCGCAGGAGGACTTTGACGACCTGGCATCGGTAAAGTCAGATGATTACACGGACGTCGAGGAGCTCGAGCCGTCGTTGGGCGCCCCCAGCCCTAGCTTTGACTGCTCCAGGGCATCATCGTCAGTGGAGCAAATGATATGTGCCGATGGTGAGCTGGCCCGGCTAGATAGCGAAACGGCCGAGGCCTTCAAGGTGGCACGTTCCCATTCCGCCGATCCTAGCTCTATAAGCACGGACCAAGGACGCTGGAGAAGGGAGGTGCGCGACGCGTGCGGGGACAGTTCGTGCGTTAGTGACGCCTACCGTGCTCGCCTAGCTGAGCTCAACTGAATCTCTTCATTAGACTTGGGGAGGTCTAGGAGAGGCGGAGCCGATGATTGCTCAAGCGGGGCGGAGGGCCCCTCCGCCTCGTGGCTTGTCGCTACCGTTCTACAGATCGGATTCGACGGAAGAGTTCGGCCTGGTAAAGCGCATCTTCAAGGGCATCGTGTGTCCCTTCGAGCTTAGGGTGAAGCGCCTTGGCTATGTGGCTGGACTTGGTACCTGCCCACGTGCAATTCGTTGCCCCCATGTAGAGCGATTTAATGTCCAGCGCGGCAAATCCGAACGGGTTAGTGGACAGGTATCGGTGGAAATAGTAGTTGACAAAGGACCAGTCAAACGCGGCATTGAAGCCTACAAAGACTGGATCGGCTTCCGCGCCAGCCACTTCCAGTACCCAGTCACGGAAATTCCCCATTGCAGCTTCAGGCTCAAGGCCTGTCCGATCCAGCTCATCCAATGAAAGCCCGGCCACTTCCAACGCCTTAGGATCAGCCTTGCGAGTAGTGGGCTTGAGTTGGCACGAAAAGGTGCGTCCTGGCTGATATGCATCGCAAGCGCCAATGGAGAGCAGTGCATATTCTCCCGGAATGGGGCCGGCCGTTTCGACGTCAACGGAAATGAAAACTTCCAGGTTCTTTGTCATGGAATCAGCGGCTCGGTAGGGACAAGGGAGGGGCGATTCCTGATGGCGTTCCAGTGTTCAAGAAATGCCTTCCGACGTTCTACCGTGCTTCCCGTGGGCTTCCAGTGATGGCCGGACAGGGTGGTGATATCAAAGGGATGATCCGACCCCTCTTTTGCCATCAACATCGTGGGCAGCCCTCGGCCGAGCGCATAGCCGAGTTCGATAAAGCAGTTGGGACGTCCACCTGTGATGTCGGCCAGAACGACCCTACTGCGATGCAGTTTTGCAAAAATCTCCTCGTCGATGCGGGCGTGGTCGTATGACTGGCGGCCATCGACCACCGTCAGTCTGTAGCCCAGCTCGTTCTCCATCACAGGCTGGACGACGTTGTCGAAGAAGCTCTCGACGCTCTCGAAGTCCGGGTGACTCGGGTTAAGGAGCCGCACGACAAAAGCCCGTGGAGGTACCAGCGACTCGACCAGTCCGATCACATCCTTGACGCAATCGGCGACTGCCTTGCGCGACGTGACCTCGATTCGGTTCAGCCAGCCGTGCTCATTGGGGGCTCCCTCGACTAGGAAAAGGCGCTTGGCGTTATTGCTGGTGGACGCAAAATCGAAGATCTTCTGCGAGCCCGTTGTTGCAGATTCCAGCTTGAACGTCAGGGGAACAACTGGCTTTCCTGCGTCATGGTAAAGATTGGCCAAGAAGAGAACGCCTTCACCGCCACCCAACGTAATCAGGATGTCGCCATGGCGAGCCTGCGCCTCCATTCGCTTGGCATTCATGTTCCAATGCGCAGCAGACTCAATCTGCACCAAGTCCGACGAGCGCATCGTAGCCCATAGATCTTCGTACTGTTCCGGGATTTGATCCTCGTTCTTATGGTGCTTTACGGCAAAGACGAGAGGGCCGGTGGCACTCGCAGGCCGCGACGCCAAGTTGTTAAAGATCGTCTTTAGGACTAGCCAGTCAAAGCAAATGGGCAACCCATCTTCACGGGGCTTCTCGGCGTCGATCGGCACCACGAATGCTGCACCGCGGGCCACCAGCTCCTTGACCAAGAGCTCGACGCTCTGTCTCGCGCGCTCCACTTCCTGGGGGGCGGCCGTGCAGGAATCTTTGGAGATGCTCCCGGCAATGTGGATTCGCCGGCCAAGCAGGGAGGGGGGCGCCATTACCGGTCCTCCATGACTGGAGACGGCCGAAGTGAAGTTGCGGCGCTATGGATGTCTTCGAAGGACAGTGGGCGATCAGGAAAGGCGCGAGCCATGGCCGTCGGGTAAAGGCGCGTTCGGATATCCGAGTACGTCCAGCCAGGCTGTTCACCTTGCGCCCCAGTGGCGGCTACAAGCTGCTCGATGTGCTTCGTCGTGAGTGAGAGCCCTTCCAGATCCATCGTCAAAAGTTGGCGGCGCTCGCTGTCGGTGGGACGGGAAAACTCTTCAACCACTGCGGCCCGACGGCGCAGGGCCGCATCGAGTACAGAGAGTCGGTTCGTGCAAAGAATCACAACGACCCGTCCGCCGTAACGACGGAGATCATCGACGCCCTGAATCAGAGTGTTGACTGCCACCTTGTCTTCATGGTGGCTGTTCTCTTGGGAGCGCGATGCTGCGATTGAGTCACCTTCGTCAATGATCAGGAAGGCTCGGCGCGCCTTGCCCGCCGACTGACATACCTCTTGAAACGCTTGATTGAGGAGAGTGCCCATTTCACCGACCTTGCCGCCGCCGCGAACTCGATTACTGAGTCTGAAGAGAAGCGAGTCCTCGGTCCGCGATTCTTTCGCCAAGCGATTAACGACACACTCGGCGGTCGCCGTTTTGCCAGTCCCTACGTCACCATGGAAGATGACCAGGGGGTACTGCTCGGATACGAGGCCGCACAGGGCAATCTTGCTCTTGTGGTGCTTCTTGCTCCACGCATCGAGCTCGCTCAGGCTGAGAAGCAGCCGAAGCTGATCATGGATCCTGTCGTATCGATCATTGAATCCCAGCAGCGTCTTCTCGCGCAGGGCGAGCTTCGGGTCCGGGAGGACGATCTTTGCATCGAATACACTTTCCTGGCTCATCGGCTATAGTCCTCGCGCTGCATTCCATATGAGTTGCTTGAGTAGCTGCGATTCGAACTCAAGCTGAGGGACGAATGGCTGGTGTCTGCGGTTGAGGTAACCCAACCGACCTTCAGCTTGTCTCGCATCTTCTCTCTGGCCGCCTGGTCATAAGAGTCATTGTAGAAAAGCACGATACGCAGGTCGGGGTTGGCCACCTTCGGCCACATGAGCCCACCGGGGCGATTCATTTTGAGGCTTCCAGACTCTGCTTCGACAGTGAAGCGAGTCGCCATTTGCTCAATACCGCCGCTTAGCAGGGTCAGGTCAGCCATGCGCAAGTAGCCCTTGCTAGCCAAGAGCTCCATGTCGTGCGCCCAGTTGCGAGCCTTCGCTTCCGTAATGGCACCCGTGCTCGAGGCGATCATGACCAAGTCTGCTGTGACTCGACGCATCACTGCTTCGATGTCGGCGACAGAGTAGGTATTAGTAGAAGTGCTGGTCTGACTCACGCGTCGTCCTCCACCTTGAATCGAGGTCCAAAAATCTCCTTCCAAATCTCAGTGTCGTTCTCTGCGGAGGCGAAGTTTGCGGTTTCCCAGGCTTCGCTTGCCGCGTCGACAATTGCTTGGCGTTCGGCCTCGGAAATCCTGCTCGCGACGTTGTTGCTGCTGCACACCGGATCAAGGATGACTACGGGATGTTCGAAGGTGGGAACAACGGAGCCGTTCTCGGGAAAGGAGATCTTCTCCTTAAGCCCTGACTGTGCAATGTAGAGCAGGAAGTCCCTAAATCGCTTCTCAATCGTTCCATCCTTGCCATACTTCGCCAGGACGTGAGCCATGATCAGTTCGATGGCAAACGATTTGAGCGGTTTGATGTAAGCATGGTTGCGCCACTTCTTCGCCAGTCGCACCAAGGTTCGGAAGTCTTTGTCGACATCCTTCCGGTCCCTGACAAATTTTATTTGGCAGGGAGCGCAGGTTTGAATCTTTGTCCCGTCATGGATGTCGAACTGCCACCCAAAGCCGGGTTTCGACGAGTCCTCGATGACTGGAACAATGTCGACGCTCAGGCCCGAGCCAATGAACGTTACGGTGGCGGCCTTGCGCTGGATCTCAAAGTCTTCGACCGACTTGTTTGGATAGAGCTCTATAAGTGCTTTGTAGATCAGCTCGCTCAGGCTGCTCAGGGTTTCTTGGTCCACTGAACGGCCGGAGATGTAGAACACCACGTCTACGTCCACCGGATCTTCTGACGTCTTACGTAGGATGGTGTACTTGGCGAAGGAGCCAGCCTTCACGACTTTCGTGATCTTGATCTCCGTCTGGTCGTGCACCCGCTTGCTCAAGGCGCCGATCAGACGATCAACCTGCTGGTGGTACTCCGTGCGCTTGTCCGCGGGAAGGCGCAGCACGTTGCTGTCATAGTAGAGAAGCTGGGTGTTGGTAAGCGGCATGCGGCTACTACTCCATAGTTATATGAAGTCCGGCATCTCGGTCAGCGCAAAAAAGAGCGACTTCGTCCACCAGATCCATGGTTCACAAAGGTTTTTCTGTTGTTTGCATTTCGGGCACGGCGTAGATGAATCGGAGGCCGGATTGCACGTCACGGTCTCTTCACGTAGCATAACTATACGCATAGATACTATGCGCGTCTAGTATTTATCCGGTCCGGGTGATCCACATGAGCAACGTCCAAGAAACGCATCCTAAGCTTCCCGCGCTCGGCGCTAGGTCCGGGTCTCGCTGGGGCCAGGAGCGTCGGTTGGAGTTCATCGACTACAGACTTAGGTGGGGTGGGCAGCTGAATAGGAGCGACCTCACGGGGTTCTTCGGGATTTCTACGCCCCAAGCATCGCTCGACCTGGCCGAGTATCAGCGCCGTGCCCCAGGTAACCTAGAGTACGACTCCAGCGACAGGGTCTACCGGACGTCGGCGGCGTTTGACGCGGTTTTTCCTTCTAGCTCCCACGTCCGCTACCTCGAGGATCTGCTCAGGGTGGCTGTGAGCCCAGACCTTCCTTACGGCAGTTTTCTTGGTGGTCATCCGCCAGTCGCAGTCGTGCCGAGGCCTTGGCGGCGACTGGATGCGTCTGTTGTCATCTGTGTCGTTGAGGCAATTAGGCAGAATCGGGCGCTCAACGTGCGCTACCAGTCTCTTTCGAACCCTGTCCCATCCGAGCGTCTATTGACGCCTCACGCGCTCGCCAGTGATGGGTATCGGTGGCACATGCGGGCTTACTGCCACCAGAAAGGCGAGTTTCGGGACTTCTTGCTGTCTCGAATTCTAGAAGTATCGGGAAGAGAGGTAGATCGCAGCAGGGGAGAGGAGGACCTAGCGTGGTCGACCATGGTTCAGTTGGTTCTGGCCCCTCACCCTGGTCTGGAAGCGGCCCACCGCGCAGTGATCGAGCTCGACTATGGGATGACGGACGGAGAGTGCGTACTAACGTGTCGGCAATCGCTGCTCTTTTATGTTCTGCAGCAGTTGGGACTGGCAGAAGAGGAGTGTGCTCGTCCAGCGACCAGGCAGCAGATCGTTCTAAGGAATCGGGAGGAGGTCGAGCGGCTTCTGCCGCTGGGGGAGGTGAAGTGATGCGCGACGAGCTCGCGCAGTTGGGCTCTTAGTCTCTTTTTCTGCAAGGGTCTCGGGCAGTGGCCTCAGTACTCTTTGTCAAATGACAGATGGTTCTGGATAGTCAAGACTACGTTTTTGAGCTTTCTAAGCTCGGACTAATCACGTTTTAGGGGGATGGAATGAAGATCGGTCGTTGGCTCCTTTGTTTGGCAGTATTCGTTTGCATGGACGCTTGGGCGCAGGGGCCGACTGGCATCGGTTCGCTCCAATTAGGCTTGACGCCCGAGCAGGTCACGGCACTTCCTGAAAGTGGCGTTCATTTGGCCGCTCCTCTTGGGCCATACCAAAGCCCGGGTGGCAGGCCGGTGGAGTTGAAGCCCGGGGAAGAGCGGTTTGATACGAAGATTCAGACCCCTTGGAGCGACGGCCCTCTAAAAGCAACGTTGACGTTCAATGGCGGTACGCTGACTAGCATGTATGTAAACCTGGACGACAGCGAGGCGCTGGTCAAAACGGTGGCCGCACAAATTGAGGAAAAGTTTGGCGCGCCACAGGTCACAGACAGTCGGACCGTGGAGAGATGTCCCAGCTACGCCGGCGGAACGGAAGAAGTCCGGAGCGGCTCGCTCTACAACATCTGGAATCAGGACAAGGGCAATAAGGTGGTGCGCACGAACGTCGGCACTTATGTGCTGGACGGGTGTCTGGGGCGTCGATACAACGAACGCCGCAAGGTGCTGGCGAGCATCAGCGTCTTTACTGTGGAGGCCAGTAAGAACCCCTTCTGATTCGGCGACGATCGTGCGATCGAGCTACCGCCTCCATGAGTCATGGCCACTGCTGGGGATAGTTAAATGATCGATCCATTCGCGCTGCAAGAAGAGGCCTGGCCGGAGTCTGTCGCCTTTCTGCCGTACGTCGGAAAGCACTACATGGCTGGTCCTCGAGGACACCGTGTGCTTCTTTTGGGCGAGTCGCACTACCGCTGCGAAGGCTCGACTGATGACCCTGCGGTCACTCGTGGATTCACCCGCGGCACCTTTAATGACATGGCAACATGTCAGCGGAAAGGCGGCGGAAAGTTCTTCGATGAGTTGGATCGCATCGTCACTTGCCAGGAGTTGCCTCCTGTTGAGATAGCGGCTGATGCCTGGAGACACGTAAGCTTCTTAAATCTCTCGCAGGCCTTCGCCGGGTCTCACGCGGGTCACAGGCCTCGCAACGAGCAGTTGCGCCTAGGTGGGGACGTCTTGGTGAAGACGGTGCTTCCCGTCTTGCGTCCCACCGTCATTCTTGTGCTCGGTCGGACTGCATGGCGCCAGTTCCGCCATGGTGAGGTCGCACAGCGTATTCCTCTCTTTCGTGCCGCGCGTGTCAATCAAGGCGCTCGCAAGCGCCGCTACGTGGAGGAACGCGAAGTATGGAGGTTGAAGTACGAAGGTGGGGCGGCGTGGATGACTTGGGTTTACCACCCGTCCTGGAACGTCGACCACTGGGAAGATCGAGCAGGCGCTTTGCGGCACTTGCTCGAATTATCTGTCCAGGCGTAGGAGGAGAGAGTCAGCAAGCGCTTTGCCCCGTTTGAGACTCGGGTCAGCGTTGCCAGCGCAGCAAATGGGCTCCAATGGTTGCGGACGGCATTCCGAGGCCCTTCGACTGCCGTGGTGGTGCCTGCTGGTCAGGTCAGCTTGGCGTTCGAGGTATCCACTCGGGTTCCCCTGGCGCAGCGTTCAGTGCCGCGATCAGCGCTTCCACTTCGCCGCCGCTGAGATCGAGGGAAAGCGGGGCTAGGCCAAGCGCCGCCTCTAGCATGGGACCATGCGAACCGGTCGAATCTCCTACCACCACAGGGACGAGTGGCAATAGGGCGGGCAGCGCCATGATTGCGGTCCCAGCATCCTTGAAATTCAACCAATGAGTTCCCTCGATCCCGCAACCATTACTAACAACCTTCACAAACGGAACGATTCGCCTATCTAAGTGCACGGTGGTTGGCGACCTCTGGCCTCCAACCTCCTTCAGGTAGGCTTCGCTGAGGTGACGCAACGCAATGGACTCGGTGCCGCCGGATGTGTAGATGAGGTAATGGATCCAGTCAAATTCGCTCAGATCTGTCTGAGCCAGTTCTTGCGGAGTAGGCTCACTCGGCGCCGTTGGCAAAAGCTGAGACGCCTCGTCTATTGTGAGTGGGGCTAGAGTCGCCAAACGCTTTGCTGTCT
The DNA here is from genome assembly GCF_009467805.1 of Stenotrophomonas nematodicola. Lineage (GTDB taxonomy): Bacteria > Pseudomonadota > Gammaproteobacteria > Xanthomonadales > Xanthomonadaceae > Stenotrophomonas > Stenotrophomonas nematodicola. Next base: position 120,226 of record NZ_WIAY01000006.1, on the reverse strand, counting down.
CAGTCAGAACGATCATCTGCGACCGGCGGTCCTTGGCGCCAGGCTTTTTTCGCTTCTGGGGTACTCGATTTGCGTCGAACACCCAGCCTCCATCTTTGAGTTCGCCACGCTTAGCCTGAAATATCGCGAGGCGCGCTCCGCCGCTTTCGAGCAGCGTCAGAAGTGCGAAATCGGCGCCACTGCCTGCTTCGGTTTCATCCTGCTCCTTTGATTGGTACTTGCTGTAAGAGCCCCACCAGCACTTCGTGGGCATGATGTCTAAATGAGCGGAGACAAGGCTGAGCAGGGTGTTGGAGCTCAGCAGGGATCCAAGCAGCGTGCCGGTGAGCGTTTCCTCATGCTCGCGCTGGGACTTGCTCATTGCCGAAATGAGCGCTGTGGCTAGCTCAAGTGAAGCATGGAGAATATTTGGCACAGCCGTCTCCCAGGAAGAGTGGCGCCATTATCCGTCCGATAAACTGCCGCCGACAACTTGTCCGTCTAGCTCCCAAAGCACGAGCCAGAGGGGTCGATAGGTTTGGTCGCTGCCAAGCAGTTTTCTAATCCGTTTCTTCCAGTCGGGAGGCAGCTTGTCGGTGTTCCACCCTGGTGCGCTACTGACAATTTGCTCCAATCTGGGTGAAAGTACCCCACGGCCCCATTCTCTGAGTTCTGCGGAAAACGCCACCCTGTCTGCGTGATTGGCATTGATCCAATGGGTCTGAATCTCTTTGATTACGAAGTCTTCATAGATCCGTTCGGCGACGTAATCCATCCACTCAACCCAGAGCAAGACCCTAGTGCTGAAGGTGCGGCCATCTAGGGGCAATCCGGCGCCGCTGATCTTCCAATCCCCTAGGCCAAACTTGGGGTCTGTTTGCTCGATGGTGTAGCCCAAAGAGGTGAAATAGCGGACGGTGTATCGAATCGATGGGGCGCGCATAGTGGTCTCCGGCCGGCAGACCATATGGCGATATCAAAGGATGTCAAGCCGTTTGCCGGCGTCCTTTTGGTGGCTAGGGAGTCTGATCCTCGGTGGACCGTGTGCTGGGCAGAAGTTGGTCACTTTAAGCCAATTGATTTCCCGAGCCAGGTTCTATCGTAATGACGATAGAAGCTGAATGCGCCTGCCTAACCAAGCGACGGGCGCCTGGCCGAGTGGCTTTGGGCCAGTATCTCCTTTCGAGTTGGCATGACGCCGGGTTGCGCCTGAGGCGGCATCTGCCCCTACAATGCGCTGACGACGGGGGGGCTATCTATGGATGAGCAGGTCGAAGCGGCGTGCAGTGCGTTGGATGATTTTGCATCCGCGGTGGAGCGGACGTTTAGTGGGGTGACCAACCCCCTTCAACAGCAGATTGGTTGGATGGCGCCTGCGCTGACGCCCCAAGAAGTTGCCGCTGTTCCGGCACGATTGGCCCAGCGGATTAGGGATGCCGATCTTAGCTTCGATTCCAGTGATGGTGACGAGCAAGATCAAGCGGTCTTGATCGCCAGCCTTCCGGCCCAGCTCAGCATGCTTACTGGGAATTTGGGCAATCTAACGAGCGGTAACATAGGTCAGGGAGGTTGGGCGTATTTTGAGACGTTCAATCAGTGGGAGCGCACTCTGTTCCCAAATGGGGCTTGGGCCGAGCCGGACCCAGAGACGCTGCCGGGTAGGTTGCGGCGTCAACTGAAGCTAACCAGGAAGGCATTGGATGCCATTGTTGTGGATCGAGAGGCCCTCGAAGCCCAGTTGGCCGAAATCAAGCAGGGCGCACAGCTGATCGGCGACCTTCCGGTCGATGCTGAAATGATTGCAAATGCACGCAAGGACGTTGCCGCAGCACATCAGTCTGCAGTTGAAGCTGCGTCGAAGTCTAAGGTTGCAGCAGATGATGCTGCGTCGTCGTTCACTCGGATGGAGGCATTGGAGGTCGAGGCCAAAAAGGTGCTGGACGGGATCGAGGCCGTGTATCGCGCCACGACCAGCCATGCGCTCGCTGAGGCTTTCAATAGTCGGGCAAACGCCCTCCGGGTATCGGTCAGATGGTGGGTTGGGCTTTTGATCGGCGCGCTCGGCGCCGGTGCCTATCTTGGCTACCTGAGAGTCCAAGCAATCTCCGAACTGACGAAGGACCCGACGGCCCAGCAGTTCATGTCATTGCTTTGGGTTCAAGTCGCCCTTGGGACGCTTTCCCTTGCTGCGCCGCTGTGGGTAGCGTGGCTGGCGACCCGTCAGATAGCTCAGCGATTCCGTCTAGCCGAGGACTATTCATTTAAAGCATCCTTGGCGACAGCCTACGAGGGCTATCGGCGCGAGGCTTCACGTATCGACCCGGACTTTGAAAAAGACCTATTTGGGTCTGCGCTTCGCCACCTTGATCAAGAGCCGTTGCGTTTCATGGCAGAGACTGACCACGGGAGCCCTTATGCCGAATTCTTTGCGTCGCCAATGTTTCGCGACGCCCTAAGGAAGGTTCCGAACCTGTCTGAAGACCTCAGGGACCTGGTCCTCAAGGCTGTCAGGCGAACTGAGAGGCCTGGCAGGTTTAGGCCAAAAGATCCGCCTACCGGGAGTCGGGCAACGGATGATGATCAGTGATATGACAAGTTGAAGGGTCAGAAGTATCGACGTTTCAGCAGGCGAGCTCGTCCGCCCCACGATGGGGCGGAGGAGCTGGGAGCGAACTCCGCAGGTCTTTCACGCGCCCAAAGCGCCACCCGCAGATCCCGTTTCGGGCATTCTTCTACTGAGCCCTCCACGCTTTAGGTGGCTGGACGGGCCTTTGAGGTTGCGCCTCAAGGTCCGGTCTGACTGACAGTCTGATATGCCCTCAGCCAGTCCATGCCCTCAGCTACATCCAAGCGCAGCGAAGCGTAGGAGTGCTTGAGAAGGCGCGGGGGCAGCAGGCCGTCCCATTTTTGGTTGGCGAGGTTCTTGGCTTTGACCAGCAGCTCCTCGCTCATTGGTGCAGGCTGTGACGCGATTGCTGCGATTTCTTCCAGCAGATGGTTGCGGGTCTGCGAGCCTTTGGTGACCTCAACGCCGAGCCGGCCGGCCTGTGCGTTGACGTCTCTCGCGCCGAGGAGGCACGCAATGGCTTCGTTGGCAGCGTCCCCAGCCCATGTGAGGAGGAGGAAATGGCTTCCTTGATCCAGTAGGACGTTCTCGTCGAGCCCCAGGTGCTCATAGGCGCTCTTGCCTTCCTCCAAGAAGCGGCTCGCCGTAGCGTCCAGAAATGTTGGACGTAGTTCACCGCGATAGAGCGCACGCATCGTCTGACGTATACGGGTATGCACACGCCCTCCGCTTCCGTTAAAGATCGGGGGGCTTCCACCTTTGGCTGCCAAGACGTAAATCGTCTTCTGTGCCTCATCGACCTGCTCCACTAGCCAGGTGCGTCCACCAAAGAGGATGCGCTGGCCGGCCGCGAGCATTTGCGTGATTGGCAAGGTTCCCAGGGTTTTCCCCGCCGCGACAATGCGGAACTCCTCGTCCGCCACGAAAGCAGCGTAGAAGGAGTAGTGATTGACCAGCTTGTCGCCGATCAGCCCGTGGAGGAGTAACCCGGAGCTGTCCTGGGTGAGCACGTCCTGCTTCCCAAGATGGCGCAGGAGTTCTACGAACGATTCGCTTGAGAGCCCTTGGAACGGCGCGCCGGACGCGCACAGCAGCTGATACGCTTGAGGGGCGCGCAGCCCGCCATACTGGGCGATTGCAGACAAAAGCTGCTGCACCAGTGTCGACAGATGAGCGCCGCCGGCGACGGGTGGTTCGAACCACTTGTCGATGAGGAGCAATGCAGAAGCGATGGACTGAACGGTGTCCAGCCTCAGGCGGGTCTTCAGATCGGAGTTGGAGTCGATCGCATCCTCGATGACGTATCCGCGGAGGATAGCCGGCTCGCCTTTGCGGCGACCTGATCGACCCATGCGCTGCCGCAGGCTGGCGACGGAAGGCGGCGTCCCGATCTGAGCCACGCTCTTCACGGCGCCTATGTCGATCCCCAGTTCTAGCGTATTCGTGCAGATTGCGGTTGCTGGGCGCTCCTTCTGCTTGAGCGCAGCTTCCGTGTCTGAGCGAATCTCCTTGGAAAGATTGCCGTGGTGCGGCCAGAACTCCCGCGGGCGATTGGCCTGCTCGCTGATCTCGTTCAGGAGGTGGGTGTAGCGCTCTACCTCGCGTCTGCTGTTGGGAAAAATCAGATTGTTCGTGCCGCAAAGCACCTCATGCAGATGCTTGGCAACGGCTAGCGGTGCCACTTCTTCGTGCTTGGCATCTTGGGGGGCAGGAGGCTCTTCAAACCCCTTAAGTATCAGCTGGAGTTCGTTGTTGCCCGACGGGGCATCGACGATTGCGGCCCTGCCGTCTGAGCGGAGGAAGGACGCCGCAGCCTGCATGTCTCCTAGAGTTGCCGACAGCCCAATCCGAGGGACTCTCCGTCCCAGGACGACCTCCACACGATGCATGAGCGACTGGAGTTGCTTTCCTCTCTCACTTCCAATGAACGCATGGAGCTCATCGACAATGACGAAGGCTGTTTCCTTGAAGATGCCCGCCACAGACGTGCCGCGATTGCACAGCATCGCCTCCAGGGATTCGGGGGTGATCAACAAGACGCCCGTTGGCTTCCTGAAGAAGCGCTGCTTTGTAGTTGAGCCGATGTCTCCGTGCCACGGCCAAACGGGGATATCCAGATCTTCGCATAGGCGATCCAGCCGCCCGAACTGGTCATTGATCAGTGCCTTGAGGGGGCTGATGTAGACGATCAGTCCATCTGTATCGCCGTTCAGAAGGTGGGTTAGGGCCGGAAGGAACGCTGCTTCGGTCTTTCCTGATGCGGTGCTGGCTGCGATGACGACATCGCGATCTGCCGGCAGGATGACCGGAATGGCCATTTCCTGCACCTCCCGCAATGCTTCCCATTGCTCCGCCCATAGGTAGCGCTGGACGCCGGGATGAAGCGAATGGAAGGCGCTGGAGGTGCTCATGTGCTCACAGCTTGAAAGAGGTCAGTTCGTCATCTTCGACCACATCAAGGTCGCCCTGGCCGCCAAGGTCAGGCTTGACCTCGACCGCGCCGATCAAGGACTGCCAGTCGGTGCCAAGATTTTGCTCAAGCACAGCAAGCAGATTGATGAAGGCGGTGATGGTGGTCCGAGGGGTGCGGAAGAAGCTGTCGCCGATGCGGTTGGCGCAATGCTCCATGAACTGATGAACGGCCTCGTCAGGAAGGAGATACTTGGCCTGGTCGCCGCCGGCATAGACGTGGCGGATCTTGGTCAAAAGAACGTAGAAGTCTTCTGCAGTAAGGCTGGAGAGGCGGACCACAGGTCCGCTGAAGTCGACCAGGCCGTTCGTGGCAAAGGTGTTCTGTGCGAGGCGGCTTTGCAGCGCTTGGTAGCTGTAGACACCGCGGCGAGTGTCCATCAGGAAATCAGGAGTTCCGCCCAACACGAAGCCTAAGCCAACTGCCGTTCCTTGGAGCGAGTCGTTGAGCATGCGCAGGAGCTGCTCGTAGTTGGAATTTCGTGCCTGAGCGTTGGCCAGCTTGTACAGGTTGACCAACTCATCTAGGCATACGAGCAACCCGCTGTAGCCGGCGAGGTGGATGAACCTGCCCATGAGTTTGAGCTGGTCATAGACGGATGCGTCGTCAACGATTGTGCGCACGCCGAGCGCGGCCTTGGCATCCGTACGGGTCGTGAACTCACCACGAAGCCACCGGATGGCATCGGATTTCAGCTGTTCATTTCCTTCCTCGAACCCGCGCCAGTAAGCCGCAATGACGTCCGCAAAATCGTAGCCGTTGACCAGCTCCGTCAGTTGTTCCAGCTTGGCGCGGATGACTTGTTCGGTAGGGACACCTTTTGCCTTGGATTCGGATTTTGCAGTAGCGATGAACTTCTCGACCACTGCGGGCAATGCGCCGCCTTCTGGCTTCGTTCGCGTCGCCAGATTCCGCATCAGTTCCGCATACAGCGAACGGGCTTGTCCGCCTGATGCATGAAGCCTGCGATCCGGGTTCAGGTCCGCACTGGCTACGACCAGCTTTCGCTCCATGGCAATGGCGCGAACCAGGTTGAGGAAGAACGTCTTGCCGGAGCCGTATTCTCCGATCACTAAGCGGAAGGAGGACCCACCATCGGCGAGCCGGTCGATGTCGCCGACCAGCGTCTCCACCTCGCGAGCGCGGCCAACTTGTATCAGGTGCTGTCCTGCGCGGGGGACAACGCCAGCGCGAAGAGACTGGACGACCGCGTCGCGGTCTTTAGTTCGAATAGGGTTACTCATTGCTCGATCTTCTCAATGAACTCGGGATTGATCTCCAACGGGTCATCGCCGTCGGAGAAGGGGATGTCATAGGCGTCGAAGGAGGCATCATTGATCTGCTCCAGCGCACCATCCAGCATCAACTCAAGGTCTGCAGCGCCGTCCTCGAGCTCGGCACGCGTCCAGCTCGGGCGAGAAAGCATCAGCCGGAGCAATGCGCTGTGAGACTCATCCAGGCCAAGTAGGCCGTTGCCGACCTCAGGCGTTTCCTCCAGAGATGCAGAAGGAGCATCTTCGTGGCTGAAGTTGGGCTCGTCCTCCGTGAAGATGGTCGCAAGGAGGGCGGACACCTTGGCCGTGTCGCGCTGCAGCGCGGCGATGCGCTCGGGATCCAGCTGCAACGAAGCGGACTGAGTGGACTGGGACTGGGTTTTGCCCGGCCTCGGCGCATGGATGTCGCTGAAGATCCGCTTGGGTTCGACACCTAGGGCCTTGTAGACCTTCTCTAGAAAGCGCACCTCCTCCGGCGACACCATTCCGTCCACTTGGGCGAGAGTTGCCATGGAAGCCGCAATCGCCTCTTTGGTGGCACTGTCCAGCGGATCGAGCTTTTTCCGCAGTGATGGCAGGGAAATGGGCGACGCGACAAGCAAGTCCAGGTGAGCACGCAGTCGACCGTGATCTGCCACGCTAAGGTGAGACCAGCCGTCGATCTCTAGGGAGAGATGCGCCAGCTCCTGCGCGCTGAAGGAGCCGTCTGATTGGGCAACCGCCGAGGCGAGCTGCAGGGTAAGGATGGCTGTTTGATACGCTGCGGCATCTGTTTTGTGCGACTGACCAGGTAGAAGCGCAAAGATCACGATCGGATCGGCTTCAGAAGGTGCACGTGCTCCCTCCAAGACATTTGGCTCCATCCCGACATTCATGCTTTCCAATACCCGGGCTAGATCGCGAACCCTTTCCCGGCCGAGAGGGCCGAGGCTTGGGCCGAACCGAGCGCTCAGCTCTTCCAACTGGATCGTCATGTTGCCTGCTTGGACGTCCTCTGCAATTGAACGGAGGGTGCTTCTTTGGCTCTCAGGCCAAATGCTGGGCGGCAGCAAAAGCAGCGCTTCCAGCGCATCCTTTGAAACGGAAGATCTTCCAACCAATCGGCTGTAGGGGCCGAGCTCGTCGGTACACTGCTGAACAACCTCGAGCAGGCCCTTCAGTGGGGCACGAAGGGCCGTGACGTCAGGAACGTCTCCGAACGTCTTGGGCTTGAGGGAGACGCCATACAGGGCGGGCGAAGCTGGTTGCCGTGCGAACTTCAGCTTGGTGCGGTTCTTGGGAAGCACCATGCCGCTGCCAAACAGCTCGTGATAGCGCTCGATAAACAGGCGATCGAACTCATCGGCGCACCGGACTGCCGCGGTTCGCAGCGAAACCTCCGGGTTTAGCCGAATCCAGGCCAGAGCCAATTGAGCAGGGATGGGTGCCCGGTCAAGCGAACACTGGCCCAGCGCCAAGCGGACGTAGAAGGGGAGTTCGTAGGAGCGATCAAACAGGGGAACTGGCTTTGAGTAGAGCTTCTCTTCGACCGAATCCAGCTCCATCCAGTCCAGCAAGCTGTTGGTATATCCACGGATAGGACCATAGATCTCTCCATAGGTGGAGCCCAGCTTTCGGAGGGCCTGCTTGATAGCAGGCCAGTCTTTTCTCGATTCTGGGTCGGTCACCGAATCAAGCAGGACGCGGCGCTCTAGGCCGAAGAAGTAGAGACGGACGTAGCTGATTGAGCAATTGCTGTCGGTTCGGTCCGATGCCAACCAGGTCAGGTAGGCCCGCCGCTCGCTGGGTGACAGCTGAGCGTAGGCCAGCCAGTAGTTGGTGGAGCCTCTGTAATCGCCATATGGAGCGACGGCCAAGACGCTGTTGACCAAGCTGGGCTCGGTGTCGCCATTGGGGGAGTCGAGCTTGACGCCCGTGTAGAAGAGGCCGCCTTGAATGGCTACGCCCCCGATCTCGATCGTCTCATCGGCGCCTAGCCATCGGGTCTTCGCCCAGCCTTCGGGCGGGCGAGGGACGATGAACTCCTTTGAGGGAGTGTCAGAAGCGATGACGACGCGATGCAGTTCTTCCATTCCGGTAGCGGGCCCCGTTGCTGACGGCAATGGTGGAGGGACAGCTCTGGCGATGGCAGGCGGCGCCTGCTGACCTTGAGACGGTCCGCGATCATCGTCAGCGCTGGTCCTCAGTTCCGTCTCAACTTGGGTGGGGTCCGTGTAGGAAGCTCCATGCTCGGCAATATGTGCTTTCACTTCCTTCAAGTTCCCGGGCCGGCTTGCGCCAGTCACCTGGGCCCCATGGGCCGTCAAAGATGCTGCGAGCCTTTGAGCTACGTCTGCTGCTCCGGGAATTTGGACCTGCACCTGTTCCGCAAAGGTCTGGGCAGCCTTTCCTGCAGCAGAGCGTTCGGCTACGGCCTTCATTGCCTCTGCCAGATTTCCAGCTTTCTTACGGGGGGCGGAATGAGTGGAGGTCTCCAGGCTCTGGTTGCTTGGCTCTAGCTGTGAGACCGAAAAGTCCGGGCCTAGGTCGTGCTCATCGGCCATGGCAAGGGCGGCACTGGTAAGAACCCCCGGGGAAGTCCCCGCGTCTGGAGGCGAAAGGGCCATTTCAATTGTGCTTGGGCCGCCGGCCGCCGCCCCGTGAGAAACCGGGCCGGGCACTTGGGACGGTGAGCCACCCAAGCCGGAAGAGTGGAGGGCGGGCGGGCCAGAACCCTTAGATGGCCCGACAGGAATAGCTGCCTCGTCGCGAATCGACGTCGGCCGCCTGACGGGCTCCTTGGGCACTGCCCTGGGCGCTGAGGATTGGATGAGCTCTGCCAGAGTGGGTTCTGACACCGGTGCTGTGGCTGGGGCGACCTTCCTCTCAGCCCGCCATCTGAGCCAGACCCATAGGGCAAATCCTATAAGTGTGGCGATGCCGAGACCGATCCAAATCTCTTTTGGAATCAGCCAAATAACGACCAATACACCGACGATCCAGCCGGCGGCGGATTGCTTCCTTTTTCTCGCCACGTGGCCCCCTGCCTACGGCGCTTCCTTTAAGGCCATAGTAACGCCAGAGGCGGGACCGATGCCCGGCTTGCGTTTCAGGGTAGAGCCGGCTGAGCCACCTGATCTCCAGCGAGTTTGGTCCGAGAGGCGATTCTTGGAGGCCGCTGAATGCGGGCTCAGACTCTTCACGGAGCTGGACCGAAGACTCTATAGGGACGGATTTGATTCGGGAAGCCCTCGACCTAGTTTGCCAATTCAGCGAGCCATCGATTTGGGCTCATGCGGAAAACATGTAGGATTTCCGCTGGTTGGCGCCCCAGGACCTCAGTGGACGTTGCGTTAAAGTAGTCTGGGACACAAGTCGACGAAGTGCTGCTCAAGGAGGATGCAATGGGAAGGCGGAGAGGAATACCAGGCTTTTCTTGGAGACGAGCAAGCGGCTTGTCAGCGGCAAAATCCAAGTTGTCCAGACAGATCGGTGTGCCGCTCACGCGTGCGGGACGCCAGCGAAAAATGGGGAAGGCCTTGGGTTGTTGCGTGCCCGCAGCTTTTCTCATACTCGGGGGATTGGGATCAGCGGTGGGCCTCGGGAAGGTCGTAGTAGCTTGGGCCATATAGGAAAGCCCTGCCCGGGTCCGGACTCAGTCATTCCACATGAAACGTAGAGAGAGTTGACAGAATGGCTGGCCGCTCAGCTTTTTGGCAGCCAGCACTCAGATCGAACGCTTCAATGTAGAGCAGCCGAGTCGTGCAGCTTCGCTTTGCCGACGACGCGGGCATCCTTTCGGATTTCATCATCGATGCGGCTCTGCTGGTGGATCAAAAGCGCGCCCAAGAGTTCTGCGTCATCCAGTGTTTCTGCAGCAGCCAAGTAAACCAGCGCTGCGACACGGCGGCGGCGGCGCGCTTCTTCCTGACGTTGGGCTTGCTTGGCTTTGCTCGCTTGACGTTGTGATGCCAACAGCTCGCGCGCCTGAAGCTGGGCGAGCCGCTCGGTGGCCCTCTGGATGCGCTCATGGTAGTGATTGGTTGCGGTCATGGTGAATTCCTTCATGAGGTTGAAACCAGTCAACCAAAGAAGTTGATGCCGTCAAGATCGCTCGCATCTGAAAATGTACGAACGTGCAACGCTCAATGAGCGCTCAAAAAACATGCTTAAAAGAACAGTGCAAGAGCGCACTTAGGTGTAACTCCGTTACACGTGCGCAAAGGGCTTCGCCCCTTGGACCCCAAGCGGATTCCCGCTTGCGAAGAGAAAAAACAAAAGCATAAAGACTCCGACCAATCACGGAGATCTCAATGGCTATCTACCACACCAGCGTCAAAACCTTCAGCCGTGCGCGAGGCCAGTCCGCCGTCGCAGCGGCCGCCTATCGCGGCGGCCTGCGCCTTAAAGACTTTCAGACAGGACAAGTGCACGACTATCGGCGCCGCGGTGGCGTCGTCGCAAGCAGCTGCCTGGGCCCTCCAGGAGCGCCGCCATGGGCCCTAATTCCAGGCGAACTCTGGCCCGCGGTCGAAGCGGCCGAGCGTCGCAAAGACGCAACGATTGCACGCGAGTTCGAAGTGTCGCTGCCACACGAGCTCGATGCCGAACAGCGCAGTGAACTTGCTTGGGCGATTGCTGACGTGTTGGTAGCCCGCTATGGGTTCGTCGTCCAAGCAAGCATCCATTCGCCGCCAACCACTGACGGTGTGAACCACCACGTCCACATCCTGGCAAGCACACGACGGATCACCGGAGAGAGGTTTGGTGACAAGACCACAGAGCTGGATGGTGGTCCGACGGGGCGTATCGAGGTGGAGTGGGTTCGCGAGGCCGTGGCGTCCACGATCAACTCGCATCTGGAGGCGGCTGGCATCCGTTCCCGGGTGGACCATCGCAGCTTGGAGGAGCAGTCCCAGACAGCATTGTTGGACGGTGATCCGATTCGGGCAACGCTGCTATCTAGGGAGCCTACCCGGCATCAAGGAAAGGTCGCGACGGCGCTTGCCAGGAGAGGTCAGGCCACCCACGTCGAAGAGACCAACCTGTCGATTCAGCAGGAAAACGACCAAGAGTTCGAATCGCTGATCCAAGACGCTGTGGCTGAGGGGCGTGCCATTGGACTTCCTCCCACGCACGATCACCGGGCTGCCCTCGCTGAGCGAGCCAAGCAGAAGTCTGCCGCGCCGTTCCTCGCGGTCGGCGATCTCAGGATTGAGGGAGTGATGGGCATTCGCCTACCTCCCATTGAGAACGGTGTCTTGAGGCCAGAGCGCCCCCCGAGGCAGTGGAACTGCCTCGAGTGGATTGATGTTGCACTGAGAGACCTGTGGGAGATCACCCAGGCCCGCGCTGATTTGGCTTTGGGCGTTGTTAGGGAGTGGCTTGCAGGTGTGCGCCGTCACGTGGTCCGCTTTGGTGACACCGCCCAGGCACACCCGTTGGTCGCACCTGTTGCGGTCAAGATCCGCTCGCTCAAGCAGGCGTTGCTGAGAAGGGGGCGGAGGGAGAGCGCGGTCCGGCGAGCAGACCGTCTTCACCACATGGCGCAGCAGCAGTGGGAGAGCTTCAACGCGGACCACCCACGAGAAGGGAGCCAGTGGTCGCCCAAGGAATGGGCCAAACGCCGAGAGAGGCGTCTGGCTGTGCTCGAGATGCGGTCAATCGAGTTGGCTAAGGCCCAAGAGATGGCGACTCAGCCGGCGCTGGACGCCGCCGAAAGCGACATCCTTCAACAAGCGTCGGAGTTGGCTCAGTCTTGCGATGAGTTCCCCCCATTCGTGTCGCCGTCGGTGCGCAAGGACCCGCTGGTGCCTCGGCCTGGTCCGACATCGCGTCCTTCGGCGCCGAATCCATAAAGCGAGAGGCCCCGCAGTTGCGGGGCCTCTTCTTACTCAGTGCAGACCAGGTCGTCTGCCCAGTTTTGGCTTCGGACCGGGCATCGGCGTGTTGATCCTGCTGCTCCGCCATTGCTCCATTGATTCCGGCATTTCCGGTGGTGGGAGTGAGCGGTCAACGGGCATTCTCAGCGATGTGCCGGCTGCGGGCGGGGGAGTAAAGCCCCCAGGGGGCGTAGTCGGTCCCCACTGCCTAATCAGTTCGGCGGCGACATCCAAAGCATGCCGAACATCTACGTCGCGATCGTCAATGTCCCGACTCGGGGTGCTGACCATGAGGGCGCTGAGCAATTGGCTGGCGATGTGGAGCTGTGTGTCGTGGCGCATAGGGCCTTCCTTTCGTTGGTAGAAAGCCTATCCAAGCACCCATGCCCATAGTCGCCAAATGAGAAATGAGAGAAATTTCACATATCTGAACATCCAATTCGACCATAGATCTCATCCTTAGATGTATCTCCGCCCCTGCGGCCATCGGGTCGCCTTGGTTGGCTGGTTTGCTAGCCGACCGCTCCTCCATCGGTGGGAGGCCTGGTCATCCGGGGAAGCAGTACCAACCGTACCCAAGACTGGCTATGATCGAGGAAACATCCAAAGGAAACCTGTCAAACAGGCTTTCTGCAACGGAGAGAATTGGTTAGATCCGTGGTGATCCGATCCCACTCTCTCCGCCAATGACCCTTAAATCATTGATTTGAAATTGAAATCCTGATTGGGGTCGTTTGGAAGGCAGGAAGCATGTCGAGGAAACGCTCGCATGCGCATCCCACATCATTTGAGCCGGTCCTCGACCGGTCGCTGGTCCTTCGTCCAGCGCGCCCCGTTGATACCACGCTTGAACTCGGCACTGAACTTCCTACGCTTTGACATGAACACTCCTCATGGCCTGGATCGGCCTTCTTGTAAGTGTCCGTGAAAATCGGGGGTGAACCCTCGCCTCAAAGCAGAAGCGACGTTCCAATGCGGCATAGACTGTGGCATGAGCGTCCGCGTCGTCCATCAAGGCCCGCGCGCTCCTCAAATGTGGCTCGATACCGTAAATGTCCATGAGTGGGCCTTCATTGGAGTGGTGCATAGGATTTGGAGATGCCGGTGCGCATCTATGTCCGCCGGTGTCTCCGCCCAGATTGTCAGCCGCGGATGCCGCTTCCAGCAGTAATGGCTTGCTTCACAGACGCACCCCCAGCGCATCCAGCGTAGGAGTCGTCATTGTTCCTGTTGCCCGGATGCCGTGTGCAAGCTGGAACATACGCAATGCGGATTGCGTCTCGGGCGTCAGGGTGCCGTCAATCGCGCCCGGATCATAGCCTCTTGAATAGAGGGCTGCCTGCACCCGCATGATCAAAAGCTTGAGTGCGTCTGCATCCCGTCCCTCTTTAACGGGCTTGTCGTAGGTGCTTGGTTCCAACGTTAGGTTGTTGGAATTCGGCGCGCGGTTTGCTGGCTGTAGGTTCTGACTCGGGTAGCCAGTTGAACTGGATCCGCTGCTACGGGGTGCGGCAGGCGCGGTATAGGTGGCCGGTGGCGGAGTGGCAGGGACGGGCGGCGGAGAGTAAGAGCGATAGGAGCTTCCCGACCCAGACGAATGGGAGCGGTGCGAGCTGTGAGAACGGTGGGAGCTGTGGCTCCTGTGGCCGGCGTATAGGTTGTGGCGTCCGGCATTGAGCGAGGTGCTCAGCACGGTCGCGTATTTCCCGTCCATCTCTGAAAGCCTGGACAGGTCGGACTGACCCTTGGGCGGCTCTGTGCTCAAGCTGCCCAAGGTGGCTGCGCCGACGATCATCAATGCGTTGGACATGTTCAGTTTTCCAAGATAGGAGAGACAGACCGGCTGGTCCACGCCGGCGTTACCCAAGAGAAGAACCCGCCGCACCGGTCTCGAACCGAACACTTTTCGCAGGCGGGTAGGTAGTCATTTTTCCAGGGCGAGATGCTTTGGACCGCATATGGCCACAGAGACCCGTCCAGTGCGCACAACGGCAGGTTATAGAGCGATACGGGAATCCCGCCTTCGGCGAGCAAGGTAACCGCCTCGCTCAGTGAACTGGCGTAGTCGGCCGGGTCGGCCCAAAGTTCCTTTTGGTGCGCTTTTGCGAAGCCAATCGGCTCGATGCCCATGAGGGCAACATGCTCCACAAAGGGTAGGTTTCGCCAGATGTAGCGGGCCAGCTGCACCAATCTCTCAACCGTGGGTTTCACCAGGACGACTCGGATCTCCACACGTTGGTTGGCTGCGTCCAGAGCATAGAGTCCGCGCAACGTCTCGGAAAACGCCCCTTCGCTCTGCACGACGTAGTCGTGTAGAGCGTAGTGATCGCCATACAGGGGAATCCCCCAACTCAGGTTGGGATGAAGCCCTTCAAACTTGGCGTGCAGCCCGGGCTGGCGTAGACGTCCGTTTGAAAGGATGTGGAGATGGGTATCGGGCAGCACCTCAGCGCACTTGGATACGACGTTGACCAAGCCGTCGCCCAGCAAGGTGGGCTCGCCGCCGCTGATGGCCAGAGAACGTTCGTCTGGGTCGATGAGGTCAATGAGGTCCAACAGATGCCTGACTCGCCAGTCATCTTCGACTTGGCGGGGTGGTTGTGAGCACATCAAGCAGAAGCTGTTGCAGCGCTCCGTGGCAAAAAGCACGTTGCCGGTGTCACCCCGCCGGTAGCGGATTGCCACCTTCCTCTGGAGGGGGTTGAGCTCGACGACATCGCCTGCCTTGCAAAGGCCAGCAGGTCCCTCCAGGCGGACCGCAGGGGCTGCATCTGCGAGATTTAGACCGCTTGCAGGCAACACCGCGCCCCAGGGCAGCCCAAGTAGGGCGTCGCTGACTTGAGCCGTCGGAACATCCCGCAAGTCCAATGCCATTCGTTCCAACGGAATCGTAGACTGAGCAAAATCTCCCAATCCAACCACCTTGAGAAGGTTTGCCTTGACGGAGGGTGCCAGCTCGGCTCTGGTCTCAAGCGGCAGCATCGGTGATTTCTTCCATCGAGGACTTGGGAACCGCCCATGAGCGCATCAAAGCCTGCACCTCGCCGTCAGCTGCCTCATAGCGTTCCAGAAGGAAGTCGAACAGCCCCATGTTGCGCCGGCAGAAATCGCTGCTCGGGCGGTGACCGACCGGGTCTCCCTGCCGCGCGTAGTGCTCGATGGGGTCCGCGCCACACATCGGCACAAACGCGCAATCAGCGCAGGTGGGCAAGGCCTCTGCCACGCCGGCCTCCAGCAATCGGACCATGGCGGGGGAAGACAGCCATTGGCTCACCGGTTGGGAGACATCACCCAGCGCAAAGGCATCGTCACCCATGGCGGCCAGCATACGCGCCTCGTCCGAGGGGTAGACACGACCGTCGTGGTCGTAGATTACCGCGCCCAGGCCAGCTCCCGACGGGGACCGCAGGTCCACGTAGCCGTGGCCGAACGAGGTGAATAGCTGGGACAAGAGCAGAGAAGCATAGGATTCGTCCATCGCGTATCCGCCGCGGTTGACCGCCAGCAGGTGGTCAAAGGCACGCCGATAGAAGGAAAGGAAGTCCTCAGTGGGATAGCCGGTCCGACGTGCCGTTTTCGTGGCGAAGCCGTAGGGGCTCAGTGGGCGCAGCGAGATGCTGCGGAAACCGAGCTTTCGGTACTCATCGATGATCGCTTCAGGGACCTCCAAGCTCTGACGGGTCAGAGTCGTCAGGGCGGACACCCCATCTTCTCCCAGCCAGCGCCGTCCCAGCTCAATGCCGTCGAGGGTTCGGCGGTAGCTGTCCTTGCCCGGGCGAGGACGATTGGCGTTGTGAAGCCACTCTGGACCATCCAGTGAGGTAGACAGTTTGAAACGGTGCTCAGCCAGGAATGCCAGTTGGGCATCCGTCAGGTCGTGCAACGTGGAGGCCAAAACGAAGCGAAGGGTGCGGCCAGCAGTCCGATTCCGCTCCATAATCCGGCGGGTAATGGCCTTCACCTGCTCGAAGTTCAGCAAGGGTTCTCCCCCTTGGAACTCGATAGTCAGCTCCTGGCTGGGCCATTCAAACAGCCGTTCCACGGCTTGCTCGGCATGGGTCCCTGCCATATCGAAGGTGGTGGCAGTCGTTTCCTGACGGGAGACCTGGCAGTAGCTGCAGGTATGGTGGCAGCGCAGCGAAACCACAAATATGTGAAGCGCTGGCCCGCCCAAAAGGTAAGACTTTCGGCTCCGGATCTGGCTGAGCAAGGGCGCCAGACTACTCCTGTCGGCCCCCGCAACGACGAGGTGCCGGGCCTCCAGGTCCGCAAAAAGCGGCGAATCGGTGGGAAGTTGATGAGCAACAAGCCTCTGAACGTCCTGCATGGGCATCAGAAGCCAGTCGCCGGCCATGGAAGAGACGAACGCTCTGGCCTCGTCCCAGGGCAGCCGGCGGAACCGAAAGGGCAGGAGACGGTAATCGGGTGGGGCGGCGAAGGATTGGGCTGGCCTAAACCGGGACATGGCCGCCTACCGGAAGTGCCTGGCTCAGGGCTGCACGGAGCAGCTCCTGTTGGAGTCCGGTGGTTTCTGCTCGAACGACGGCCCGTAGCCGCTCATCCAGCAGGTCCCGAGAAAACGCGGTCCGTAAATCGTCAGGAAGCCCGGATCCGTCCAGAGACCAAAACAGGACGAAAAGGTTCTCGTCCTGACTCCGCAGCTCTACGCCAAACCGGCTGGTATAGCGGTGCGCGGCCCGAGCGGTGACGTCGTCCGAATAAAGTGTGCGATCAATGATGAATTGCGAGCGTTCCATTGCCCATCCCCCTGGATAATGTCAACTTTGCTCCTGAGTGGCCCCTGTTGCAAGCCCGACGGTAGAAAACCATTGCTCAGGGGGACCCGCGCCTGCGGCTGATGTGAAATCCGCCTTTATTCGGAAGGAGCTTTGTGCGGCCGAAGGGAGGCTGCTTTTTCGGACGTTGGCTGTGAGTCTCACGAGGGAAGCTGCCTCGGTAGAAAAGCCGCAATTGATCATCAGTGACGGATAGTGGGTCGCTCCGCTAGCTGAGCTAAAGAGTTTGGAAGCCTTGCCGATACACCGTCCTGCGGAACTTCAGTGGCATGCAAGAGGAGCAATGGATGCGGAAAACTCTTATTTTTGGCAATGGACTGGGGATGGCGCTTGACCCTGGGCTGTTTAGCTTGGATGACGCCATCGGCCGTGCTTGGGATGGAGAGGGAATCTTCGACCAAGAAACGCGCGCGCTGGTCAGATGCTGCCTGGTGGATGATGGAGACACCGAGCGTCCGCACGGCGAGGACGACTTGGACGCTCTTCAGCTGGTTGTATCCTCCTGCGACTTCTTGGATCGCATGAGCCGAGGCGGCGCTCACTGGCTCAGTCAACACGGGCAACGTTTTCCTGCGGCCGTGCGCAAGTTCCTTTATCAGACGGCACTCCAGTTTCATCAGCGAGAGGTTGTCCTGCCAATCGAGTTCGTTGGGCCGTTGGCCGCCTTCCTTCACGACACTCAGTCACACGTTGCGACGCTCAACTACGACAACCTGCTGTATCAGCGAATGATTGAAGCGCACGTTTTGAACGGCTACGGCGGCGCGCTCGTAGACGGCATGCTATCGGGCGGCTTTGCTCCCGAGAACCTTGAACGAAAGTGGGGCCGGACGTTCGGCTACTACCTCCACCTGCATGGCTCCCCGCTCTTTGTCGATCAAAACGAAACGGTGCGAAAGCTGACGCAAGGCGAGCTTGGCGGCGACGACGACGTGGTCGGGTCCCATATCGTGCTAACGCACGTTAAGCACAAGCCAACGGTCATCGCAGCGTCGCCGCTGCTGCAAAGCTACTGGGAACACCTCGAACTGGCCTTGGCTGAGTCCGAGCAGGTGATTTTGTTTGGCTATTCCGGACTGGATACCCACCTCAACGAGCTACTGGAGCGGCGTTCCCCTGAGAGCATTCGGGTGGTCGAGTGGGTAGGAGCTGGCGAGCAAGATGAGCGTGAGACTTTCTGGAGAAAGGTGCTCGGCAAAGAGCCAATACTTAACAGGATGGACAGCATCTTGGCGTTTACGGAGTGGGCTTGACCCCCAGCGTTTAAGTCCCAACGATTGGATTGGGGCACCACCCCATCGCCAGGAAAGAGGCACCGTTGCGGCGGTCTAAGCAAAGGTGTGCCATATTCACTCATTCAGGGTGGGCCGATCCCGGCTGACTTTAAGGAGCTTAGGGTGCGACGTCATGCCACTGGCCCATTTCTCTTTCTAAATCGTCCCAGATGGCTTGAAGCGTAGCCGAGTCGCGCGTGTAGAGCGCCTGATCGATGTGGGCGAACTGATCAAACTGAGGGTGGGGGAGGATACTTCCGACCCCGCTGTAACAGAACCAGTCCCCCGACAACTGTGCGATTTGGGCAAGCTCTTTCAGAGAGTTCTTCGCATCCGACAAGTTCCATTGCTGAAGCTGTCTTCCGGTCCTGCTGAAGTCGGTTCCGGCATGTGCGATCTGAACGTGCACATGGTGAACCACTCCATCCAATCGGGCGAGCCTTTGCTGAAGCCCGTCGAATACTCCCGGCTCGATCAGATCGTCGGGAGTTCGGTTCTCCGGAAGAACGCCACTCAGCTGATCGAACAGGACATGTCGTTGCCGGGAGGGTTCGCTGTCAAGTTCGCGTGGGATGTTCATGTAACCCGGCTGCCGCTGCGCAAAAACGTATGCCCAGTGGCGCTCTTCGATGGCTTCGAAATCGTAGTCCAAGCCGGCGATGTCTTCCACGAACACCCTTCGGGTGATTCTGGGGTGGGCGGCTCTAGCGTCCTGAAGTAGTCCACCGAGTGAGCAAACGGCCTTCGGGCCTCTGATTGGACCGGGTTCCGCCAGCCGTCTGACCCCTTGCATCATGTTGTTCCAGAAACCGGTCACCAGCATTTCCAGGACCATGCCGTTGAGTCGCTTGCCTTCGCCTTCATCCGGGGCCTGACGGACCATCTCGACGATGCAGGTGAAGGCAGCCAGGTCCCACGCCAGCTTGGAAAGACCTTTGGTGATCGCATTGTCGTCCGTATCGTAGATTGACTTCCATTCTTCTATTCGCTGGCGCATATGGTCACAGTGGCAGTAGCGTTCGGATCAGAATACATATGAGATTTCGCTTCGTCACGGTCCCTTCTGCATCGGGGTATTTTCTTATGCCATGTAGCCAATCTGTGGCTTGCTTGTCCTCCCCGACTGGGGGACTGGCCTCCATGAGGCGGAGAAAGGAACGGCTACGCTGCTCTCCTCAGAGCGACTAGGTGTGGTGAATGTAATCGTTTGTGCCAAGTGCTTTAAGCAGCGTTAGAAGGGCGTGGTGGGAAGCCATCGCCTGTTCCAGGGAGCTGGCTTCTTCCCCATATCGCACCGCGGGTGACGTCTTGAGGGTCAGCAGGAGTTCTTCATCTATCTGGATGCCAAGCTTCTCCTTCAGCAGTTCGCCAAGGTGGACGTGATCGTGTCCCTTGCCGCCGCTCGTCGGGTAAGCATGTCCAGCCAAGGCTAAAAATGCCTTCAACAGCTTTTCTGCGCACTGCGCCGCCTCCCAGCGCGCCTTGCCGTATTCCCGCCTGCTCACGATTGCCTCAACGCTGTGCCTGTAATCTGCCTTGGCTTCGAAGAACAGTTGGCTTCCGCCGAGAGCGTCAAGTGTCATGATCGCCTGCAAGCCGTCAGCAAAGGCATCAAGAAGCAGCGTCAGGTCTTGGTCCGTTAGCTTGTTTGCCATTGATTGCGTCATGCCGTCGACGCAACTTAAGGCGTTGATGGTCATGGGGCCACGGCCAATGACATTCCGAGCCCCATCCGAGAGATCTCGATGGATGCCTACCCTCCCTTCCCCATAGAGCATCGGTAGGCGAATCTTCCAAAGATTTCCTTTCACCATAGCCAACACGGATCCAGGGGACATATCGACCTTCATCGCCTCACCGTAGTGCTCTGAATACCAGTCATGAACACGTGCCAGGAGGTCACGTGGTGAGAATGGCGGTCCGCGGTCGGGTGGCCCACCTAGGATGGGGGTTCCATCCAGCTTCAGGGTCCAGGAGACCTGTGCTGACGCCATGATGCCGCGACGGTGAGGCTCAATCCCCTTCGTCGAAAGATGTGCGTCAAGCGAGGTCATCATCTCGTCGAACTCGGTTTCATTCGACGGACGTTGAGCCCATTTCCACTCGTTTAACTCGTCCCGCCTCGATGTTGTCATGCACCCCTCCTTCGTGGCTTTGAACCCAGTATAGGCTGCGCCGTGGGTTCAATCTGGTGCGCAACACAGGAGCAGGCCCATAGTGGACATGGCTTGGGAGGGATGCCTGGCTTAACAATCCTGGCCTCGACGGCACCCCTGATTGAGGGAGCCGTCACGGGTCTGCGGCTACAGATGAAGCCTGGCCGGGGCAAAGGCGTCGATGCTCTCCGCAGTGGCGATGAATGGGCGGCCGCTTTCGCTAAACGAGTGCGAACCCCGGTCACTCTTGTGCCATCACCTGCCTTGTCTTGGTCACGAAGCAATTCCAGATGCGTCATCGCCATGCATGGGTTCATGGATAGAACTTACTTTCATCGCCCAGCCACTTTGCGAATTGCCCACGCCGATAACGCGGCAGTTCCACGCTCGGCTGGTAGAGCTCCAGAGCGATGATCTGCTTGCTTCGTGTTGCCTAGGGTTCACCCCCGATTTCACGGACACTTACAAGAAGGCCGATCCAGGCCATGAGGAGTGTTCATGTCAAAGCGCAGGAAGTTCAGTGCCGAGTTCAAGCGTGGTGCGGTTGAGCAGGCAAGCCAGCCCGGCGTCAGCTGTGCCCAGGTGGCGCGGGAGCTGGGGATTCGCGACACCCTGCTGACTCGCTGGAAACGCGAGGCACAGAGCCCGGGCGCTGTCGCCTTCGGCGGCACCGGGACACCTCGGGATGAATAGCTGCCCCGCCTCAAGCGCGAGCTGGCGCGGGTGAAGAAGGAACAGGATTTTCTGCGAGAAGCGGCGACGTTCTTTGCAAAGGAATCATCCTGAGGTATCAAGTGATGGAACGTTGCCGCAACGAGTTTCCGATTCGGCTGATGTGCCGCTACTGGCGGTCTGGCAGTGTCAAGGCAGCCACGAAGTCATCCTGCATTCGGATCGTGGCAGTCAGTTCCGCAGCGGTGACTACCAGGCATCTCTCGCGGCTAACGGGCTGATCTGCTCGATGAGCGCTGTGGGACATTGCGGCGACAATGCGGCCTGCGAAGGCTTCTTTGGGCTACTCAAGCGTGAGCGAGTCTATCGAACGAACTATCCGACACTGGATGCAGCACGAGCGGATGTGTTTGACTACATCGAGCGACGCCATAACCCAAGGATGCGGCGAAGGGTCGCCAGGCAGGATCAGAAGATTGCAACTCTTTTAGAACCGTACGTGATATCTGGGTAGAACCTGGATGCGGACTTTGAAGATTTGCGGTCTATCATTGACCGCAGAAACTGGACTGCTCGTTCTGAGCGAGGCGCATAACTGTGGAAATCAGCCATCTCATAGCTAGGTATCCGCGTATTTTTCATATGGCAAATGCTGGCTCTTGGCCGAGCATTCATGCCAGAGGACTGCTCTCTGCAACTGCCGCGCTGGATAGACTGAATATCGGTGGCCCTCTACGCGCAAAATTTGAAGATGGGCATCGTCACGAGATGGCGTCGATACATCCAGGGCTTTCGGACGACATCGTGTTGCGGGACCAGAAGCCGATGCCACCCAGTCGGATCGAGAGGGCATTGCCGCCTGCTGTAAGTGCCGCTGACTGGTATCGCTTGATCAATGGGAAGGTGTTCTTTTGGGCGCAGAGAGAGCGCTTGCTCCGGTTGCTCAATTCATATGGCGAGTTCGAGCACGACGTGTTGACTGTGGACACTGCAAGTCTACTGTCGAGCCATGCGTCACGCGTTCGGCTTTGTCA
This sequence comes from Stenotrophomonas nematodicola, assembly GCF_009467805.1. Taxonomy (GTDB): domain Bacteria; phylum Pseudomonadota; class Gammaproteobacteria; order Xanthomonadales; family Xanthomonadaceae; genus Stenotrophomonas; species Stenotrophomonas nematodicola. Next base: position 98,144 of record NZ_WIAY01000006.1, on the reverse strand, counting down.
CATGAACTCAGGGAACACCTGGCCGATGCCCCATCCACGTGATGCCTCCATCTTCAAGCCTATTGATGAGTATCCCGTGAGGCCTAGTGGATTGCCGCAAAAAGAGGTTGTGGAATTGGTGATCGAGTATGGCGTTCCTGACATCAAAGATCATGTCTTGGAAGTTACGCGGATGCGAGGGTCGGAAGAACTTGGATCACTATGGCGGCGCACTTAGGTGAATCATCCAGACAGGAGGTAAGCTGACTTCCTGAGAAGGCATCTTCACTACGAAAAGCTGACTAGTCATGATGGTTCGCTGGCTAAGGATGTCATCTCCGGATACGTTGCTTTGGCCCACTCGCCGGTCATACACTTGAAGGACACTCACCAGGACACAGCCCGGTCTGGGTTCTGCAGGAAGATCAAGGGTTTAGGAGAGGGGACGTCTAGTCCCACTCTCCCCGCCAATATTCGTCTAATGCCAATGGGGCACGGATCGGGACACATCTCCCGAATGCGCATCCCCCATCACCTCATCCGCGCTTCATCAGGCACCTACGCCTTTCGTCAACGTGCTCCCGCTGAGTTGCAGGTTGTCATGCCAAGGCTGCGGCTGAGCTCACCGCCAGGGTCCATAGCCAAGGCGGGAAGCGCTGCCTGGAACGTGCGGAGATACGTGGCGCGAACGCTATGACGGCGCTAGACGCTTTGCAGTGCACGTTGACCCACACAAGGCGATTGCTGATCTCGACTTCCCCTCAGTGGTCAGAGCACCGCGCTTTGGCGTTCAATGCCCAACGAGACGGAGATTGGACATGAAAAGGCGCTATTTCCGAAGAGCAGAACATCGGCTTCCTCCGTTGGGCAGAGGCCCGCATGGCGGTGAATGACCTGTGCCACCGGCACGGGTTCAGTGAGGCGTCCTATTACCTGTGGCGCAGCACGTTCGGCGGCATGAGTGTGCCCGGTGATCCTGTAATCAATGCGCTGACCATCGTTGACGATGGGACGCTTGAAGCAGCGGCGATTGAGGTGGAGCGGGCGATCTCCGCCTACGGCGTGGTGCGGGTGCTGAACTGGCAGCAGGTGATCCGGACCGACAACGGCGATGCGTTTTGCGGCAGGACGATGGTGGCGTGCGCCTGCGAGCGAGGTGCGCAGGCGCGCTTGATCCCGCCCGGCAGACTGAATCAGAACGCGTGCATCGAGATTTTCAACGCGCACCTGCGCGACGAATGCCTCAACGAGCATGGGTTTCCCACACGGCTGCATGCCCGCAGCGAGATCGAAACCTTGCGACGGGAATACAACGAGGAGCGACCGAAGACGATCCTGGGCGGCCTGACACCGGCCGCCCATCCGTAGGGAGAACCGTTATGACGTTGCCTGAAGAGCGCTTTCAGCACGGACAGTTCGGGCGGAACTCACTCCCGGAATCGGATCGAAGCGGCCACAGCGGTGACAGCGTCCTGCACATCATGGCTGCTCCCCGCAGGCAGAATGGCGGCCAGGCGAACGAAGCGCTGGCCCGGCCAGAGCGCCAGATAGTGGTGGAACGTGCCGCCATCAGGCATGTGGCCGCTGACGCGATGTCCGGCGATGCCGGCGAACATGACATCGTGCCTCGACACAACCGTACCGTGCTGGATCTCGCGTGTGCCGGCAATCAGTTGATCGGAGACATCTGCAAGGTCATCCGAACCGAAGGGGAGTGACAGTTGGGACGCGACGATCAGCAGAGGTTGGCGACCCTCCGGGTCGGTATCCAGTTCGCCCGCAGTCAGGATGGCCGAGGCGCCTGCCAGCGTATCGACAATCCGGAACGGCGGTTCCGGCGTCACGGTGAAGGGGAGGGCTGCAAGTTGCTCCTCCAGGGACGCCGGCGGGCTCACCTTGACGGAGGTCAGGGTCATCATTGCGGACTTGTGCTTCATTGCGTGATCCGTGGGTGCCTGGACCGTGATCATTACCGTAGGAGAACCGGGGAACAGCGCAATCCACTTGTTGAACGTCTGCCCATGAGCGTTCTGGGTGCCGATCGCGACGGGAACCGCGCGCCCCTCGACGTCAAGCGACTCCAGATGCTTGACCAGGACGCCGCGCGTGGCGAACTGACGACGGGCGGTTTGTTCATCGACGAACAGCGTTGCCACTGCCTCGCTGGCGTGGGCGGGCAACTCGGCGACCAGAATGCTTGCCCGGCCATCCTCACTCATGAAGCCAGTGAAGGTGGAGGCGGGCGAGAATCCCGACGGGGGAGCCAGACTGACGGACGTTCCGGGTACAAGCTGCGCGGGGTGGGGCGGCTTGGCGCACCCAAGGGCAACGGTGGCCTGCAGAAGAAGCAGCGCTGAGCGCAGCAAGTGTTTTATGGAAATAGGCATGTAGTGCTCGGATGGGGGAGACGGGCGTGGCGGGCGTGTGCAGCCCCGACGCCAGGATGAAACCGGAGATCCTGGCAAAGACCGCCTGTGTCGACCATGCAACTACTTCGAAGATGTCAGCCGTAGTCTGGCTGGTCGCGTGACGCGACTCTCGCGCGGAACAGTGGCGGAATTCCACGTTGACATAAGGGCGGGACGAGGGTGAGCGCCACCACGTCCAGCGAAACGTCATTCATCGTCGAGTTGTTTCGACCATTGGTGAAATCGCGCATCGAGCTTTTCGCATATGTCTCATGCTTTTTTCTGGTCGTAGGGTTCGTGGTAAAGGGTCGGCAGATCATCGTCAGAAAGATCCACGTAATCCTCCAGGTAGGATACTTCGTAGTACGCCTGCGCGAAGCCATTTCCCGTTTCTGACAAGTCGTCGCTCGTAAGCTTGTCATCGCAGCATTGGGCAAGCAGGTCCTTTCCGCTCAGCTGTCCTTGGCGAATTGAATGCAGCGCGTCAGGATGCAAGGAGCGAAGCGTGTCGCTTTCATGCCCGCGACGGATGGCCCACTCCAGGAAGAGGGCGATATGGGTGCGGGCATGGGAAGCATTGAGGTCGGCTGGAAAGTCTCCGCCGGTGTGCCAGTCAATGTCATCGTACTTTCTCACGAACATCTGTAACTCACGTCTGAAGGGGCGCTGAGTCGCGTTCCTGCGATATCTCCGGAATCCCGCACAGCCAGCCCTTCCCGGCAGAAGTCAACCAGGGCGCGCCCGCGACCTCACGAACGCTATCCCACGACATTCTGGGCTCGGAACCGTCGAGAGTTGACGGGAAAAGATAGGGGCTGACGGACAGGAGCGACATGCAACGAGTTGCAACGCTTGGCGATTCAACCGAGGCAGAACAACACTGTGGCCTCATAGGCAGGCATGTAGCCTGCTTCTGCAACAACTGATGGCCTCGTGCAAATACTAGGTTGGTCGATCATCAAGAGAGCGCGACGCCCTGCTCTCCACCTCCAACCACCGTCGAAACGCATCCGTCGCTTCCACCTTCCGCCCCGCAGCCGGACAGACCGTCCAGAAGGCATACGCGTTGGGCAGCTGCGCTTCGAAGGGGCGGATCAACCGTCCTGCGCGGAGGTCTTCCTCCACCAGCGGTCCCACGCCCAATGCCACGCCGTGCCCGTGGAGGGCCGCTTCCTGGGCCAGGTAGATGCTGGGGTACACCGGGCCGGTATCCGCACGCACCGCCGGCACGCCGGCGAACGCCAGCCACGCGGCCCAGTCGGGCACACCCGGCCGGCCCTCCGCGCTCTGGTCATGGATCAGGGTGACGTGGGCGAGATCGGCGGGCGAGGTCAGAGGCAGGCCGTCGGCACGCAGGGTCCCTGGCGCGCAGACGGGGAACACCGGTGCCTCCATCAGCAGGTCGGCCGGGTTGCCGTAACCGGCTCCGGGACCATAGCGGAGGGCGATATCGATACCGTCGCGACCGAGGTCCGCCAACTGGTCGGAGGTGACGATCCGCACCTGGATATCAGGGTGACGGGCGTGAAAGCGGGGCAGCCGCGGAGCCAGCCATTTGGCGGCAAAGGACTCCATCGTGCTGACGCGCAGGTCGGCGGTGGCTGCAGGCGAAGCGCGGTCCAGAGCGAGGTCCAGCATCTCGAAGATATCGCTCAGCGAGGTGGCGAGGGCGGCACCTTCGCTGGTCAGCGTGACGGTCCGATGGCCGCGCTCGAACAACGCGATGCCCAGATGGTCCTCGAGCCGTTTGACCTGATGGCTCACGGCCGCCGGCGTGACAAAAAGCCGGGCCGCGGCCTTCTGGAAGCTCAGGCAACGTGCAGCGGTTTCAAATGCGCGCAGGGCGTTGAGAGGAGGGGCGTGACGCGGTTTCATCCAGGGCTCCAACCACCACCGATGATCGATCCTATCAGGTTAGGTTTTCTAACCTGAAGGTCAAATCATGTCGTTTGTCAGCCTCGGGGCTGCTGGCAATCATGGCGGCCTCCACCTCAAGGGAAGCCGCCGTGCATCTGACACCATTGGGTCCGGACGTCTCGCTATGCGTAGGCGACGAACATGCGTCCGTCGCGACCGTGTTCTTCAACGGGAGCGACGTGTTGCTGGTCGACGCCCTGGGCAGTGCGGCGGATGCCCGGCGGTTGCGCGATCTGCTGTGCCGGCAGATGGGGAAGACCGTACGCATGATGGTCTTCACCCATTTCATGAGCGATCACATCGCCGGGCTCACCGTGTTTCCCGAGGCGATGACGGTGGCGCATCGCAACTATCGCCACACCTTCCTGTCGCAGAACCACCGCGTGGATGCGTTCTACCGTGAGCCGCAGGTGGTGTTCGACAGCGCGATGCGCATCCGCTGGGGTCGCCATGAGCTTCGCCTGCTGCATAACCCGGGCAAGACCCTGGACCACCTCAGCGTGGATGTCCCCACCGCCGATCTGGTCTGCGTCGGCGACAACATCGTGGGCAATATCGTCTATCTCTCCAAGGCGGACCCGGCACAGATCCGGACGGCGATTGGGCGGGCCAGGCAGTTTGGGCGCGGCACCGTGGTCGGCGGACACATCGGCGCGTTCGATGCCACGGTGCTCGATAACGCGCTGCACTATCTGGAGCACCTACGGCGCACCGTGGTAACCCTGCGCGCGCAGGCAGACGCGGGGCCGCTGGGAGAGAGGATTGCGGCCATCCCGATGGACGCGTGCCTCGCGCCGGGCGTTGAACCCACCGACTTCGAGCGGATCTGGCACCAGCGCAATCTGGAGGCGATCGAGGCCCAGGGCATTTTCGAGCTGGATACCTATCTGGCGCGTCCGACGGAGGTCGCATGAGCGCGCCTGCATCGGGCGGTGTCCGGGTGGGGCGACGGGCCTTCCTGTCCGGCTGTGCGGCCGGAGCGACGGCGCTGCTGTTGCCCGCATCGCTCGCTGCCGCGCAGGTGCCGACACAGGGCGGCCTGCGCATCCAGCGGCTGGCTTGGGCAGGCATCCGTCTCCAGCTCCCCGGCTCGACCCTGTTCATCGATCCGTTGACCAATGCCGCCGAGTGGGGCGCGGCGCTGCCGGACGTGTTGATCCCGGTCGCGGATGCGGTCGGGGAGACCAGCGTCCTGCTCACCCATGTGCACTCGGACCATTTCGATGCGGGTGCCGTGGCGCAGGCGCTGCACGCGGGGGGCACCGTGATCCATCCCGCCCGAACCCATCCGCTCCCGATTCCCCCGAAAGCCCGGGCGCGTCCTGCAACGCTGCGGGAGCCGCAGTTGCTGGGCGACTTCACCGCCACCGCGGTACCCGCGTCGGACGGCTACGGCGACCCGCAGGTGTCGTGGGTGGTGTCGGCGGGCGGGCGACGGATCTTCCACGGCGGTGACACGATGTGGCACGGGCACTGGTGGAAGATCGCGCGACAGTTGGGTCCTTTCGACATGGCCTTTCTGCCGATCAACGGTGCCCGGTTCGGCTGGCGCAAACCGGTCAGCGGACAGCCGGGCGTGCTTACCCCCGAACAGGCCATTGCTGCCGCCACCGTCCTTGGCGCGCGGTCCATCGTGCCCATCCACTACGGCATCTCGGGCATTGCGGAGTACCAGGAAGTGGAGGCGCCGCTGCGCACGCTGGGCGTGCAGGCCAGAACGAGCACCCTGACTGTCCAGCCAGTGCAGCCGGGGGCGTGGGTGGCGTGGCCATGACGGGTGACGTATGTCCAGCGCCGCCAGCCGGGGATGGCGTACGTCGGCGGTTGCACAGGGGGCCGTCAGCAAGGTGAACATTCCGAAGTAGAATCCTCTGCCCGTAAGGACGACGTAGTGCGGGAGGGGCATTCATGGACCCGTGGGGCCGTCTCGAGCCCAGAGGACATGCGTGCGTTGGAGGGTTCAAAGGAAGCATTGCGCTGCAATGCGATGTGGATGATTGGCGCGCACATGAGCGTTGGTCATCAGTACAACAGGGGGTTTCATGCGGTCCATGCGGAATGTGGTTGTTTTCGCTGTTGCAATGCTGGCTGTCGGGTGCGCGCAGAAGAAGGGGCTTGAAGAGAATCCGGACCTCGCCGCGATCGAGCAGCACCTGGATGCGTACCTGGAGGCGTATCCCAACGCCAACGACGGTGCCAGCAAGACCTGCCTGGAGATGAAGATCCACTTCGTCAGCGCGACCACCTCCGGTGCGCTGGACGCATCGGTGGGCCGACGGGATCTCGCCAGCGAACCCGGGCCGCTGAAGGCCGGCGAGGCGGTGTTCTTCGACGGCGTCGCAACGCAGTTTGGCCGTACCGTCCGGGTAAATGGCGACAGCCTTTCCGTGGGCACGGTCAACGTCGGCGCATCGGCCTACGAGGTGTGGTCGCCGAACAGCAGCGCCGTCATCAACCGGCGCATCGCCGAGGGTCAGCTGGTGACCGGTGGCAGGGAGTCGCCCATGTTCGGTACGCGCGGCGTGCCGGTGTGCGGCTTCGGTATCGCCACTGTGGGTGGCAGGCTCAATCACATTCTTCTGGCGGACATGATCGAATCCGGTGCGCCGCTCGAGCAAGAGGCGCCTGCCAGCGGCATCGCCGCCAGTGCGGCCGCAGATGTTGCCGAGGTGGCCGGCGAGCCGCCGCAGGAGGCGCCGGCCGCGGCCGGTGGCACGTGCGAAGTGATTGCGAAGGGCGAGGAAGAGGCGCGTTCCAACTGCAAGTCGGGCAACTTTGCTGCCTGCCGCGATATCGCCGGCTGGGTGGCCAACAAGGTCATGGAAGGGTGTGCCGTGACCACGAGGACGCCGGCAGAGGCGCTTCACGAGGAATGCCTGTCGCTTGCCAAATCGTCGTTGCTGGCCAACGACTACTGCATGGGCGGCAAGGGCGACCAGAGCGCGTGCGAGTTCCTTGGCAAGGCGGCAAAAGAAGCGGCGCAGAAGGGGTGTCCGTCGGACGTGGTCGCCGAGGCCCGCGCGCAGATGCGGCGAGACCGGGGCGAGCCGGCCCAGGCGCCTGCGACGGCCTCCGCGCCGGCGGCATCGGCCTCTCCTTCCGCCGAGGAGGCATCCCAGCCGACCCGGTCCCGCAGTGAAGCCACGGTGGACGCGACGTCCAAGAGCATGAATCCCCCGCGGTATCCGCCTGCCGCGTTCCGTGCCGGGATAGAAGGCCAAGTGACGCTGACCGTGGATGTCTCCGCCGACGGCGCGGTCACCAGCGTGGCCATCGCAAAAACGTCGGGCAACCGTGACCTGGACAGGGCGGCAATGGAAGCCGCGCGGAAATGGCGGTTCAACCCGGCGCAGGAGAACGGGGTTGGCATGGCAGGACGGGTGAGCGTGCCGGTCACGTTCGCGCTCAATTAGTGCCTAGCTGCGGAAGCCTCCGGCGTCTCAAGGACCCGTCTGATCGCCCCCGCATTTCCTCGCTCCATCGCTACTGAATGGTCGGGGAAAACGGGAGCGTCAGCGCTGTATCGTTCCGGATGTCGCGCTCTGCACGGCGCGTGGCCACTGCCCCTTCGATCTCGGCTTGTTGTGACACGCCGGATAACTGGAGCAGGACTTGAACGGCCCGTGCGGCCCGGTCCGGTCCACGAATACGCCGACCTTGCATACCGGGCAGCGCTCTTCCGTGACGGGAATGCCGGTGACGCCGGTGATTTTGACGGCGCCGTCCTTGACCAGTTCGTCCAGGAAGGGTGAGTTCTTTCCCAGCAGCGTGAACAGCGCAACGGTGCGCCGGGCGCGGGTGAGGGCGACATAGAACAGTCGACGCTCTTCGCTCAGCGGGTAGGTGTCGCCGGTGGGCATCGCCAGCGACAGCACCGGATCGTCCGAACGCAGGCTGGGGAAGCCACGGTTGACCATGCCCGGCAGGATCACGTAGTCGGCTTCCCTGCCCTTGGAGCGATGGGCGGTGAGAAACTCGATGTCCATCGTGCTGCCGAAGGCGCTCTTCCAATCGGCAGGCACGACGCTGCGGTCGGACCGGTAGCGGCCGAGCACGAACACCGAGACGCGGCCGTTTCGACCGCGGGGAATCTCGCCGGCGAGCAGTTGCTGGTGCAGTGCCGCCAGGTACTGCCGCACCCCGTCAGGCACCTCGTCGCGCTTGGCAAGCTGGAAGGCCAGCAGTACCGGCCCGTGCGCCGGGGTAACCGAGCGGACGACCTTGTCGATCTGGGCTGGATTCCTGCCGATGAAGCGGCTTGAGATGTCGCACAGGGCTTGCGGGCAGCGGAAGGTCTGCTCGAGTTTGAGCACCTGGCCTTGCCCCATCCAGTCGCGGAAGCCGGTCATGACCGAGACGTCGGCGCCGGCGAAGCGGTTGATCGACTGCCAGTCGTCGCCGACCGCAAACAGGAACCTGCCGGGCTGCTTCACCAGCGCGCGGCAGAGGCGGGCACGTGCGCGGGACGCGTCCTGGAACTCGTCGGCCATCACCAGGTCGTAGGGCGACGCATACCGGTCCTGCTCCAGCAGGCTGGCCGCCATGTTCAGCATGTCCTCGAAGTCGATGCTCTTCTCGTCGGTCAGGGCGTTGTCCCACGCCTGCATTACCGGGCCGGCGATCTCCAGGAAGCGGCGGTGGCGTTCCTTGAAGTGGTCCTCGGGCATCTGCTGCAGGCGGGCGGCCATGTCATCGAGCGACAGGCAGTTGCTCTTGGCATGGGCGATGAACGTGCGCATCAGGCCGATCAGATCCGAATCGGGCATCGGCTTGGCGCCGTCGTCGGGCAGTTCGCGATCCGGATTGGGGTCAAGCGCCACGCGGGAGGCGCTGAGCCGGTCGGTAAGGTAGTCCAGGGCATGGCCACTGCGAAGCCCGAAGGACGTGGTTTCGGCCAGTGCGGTACCGCGCCGGGCATGTTCCTCGCGTTTCCAGACCATGCCGTCCATGTAACCGGCGAAATGCCGGGGCGGTTGGCCATTGGCATCCAGCGCGAAATGCTCGTGATACAGGGCGGCGTCGGGATAGTAGAAGTCCGGCCGGTACTGGCGGTGGGCGTCGGTGGCGGTATCGAACTCGTACGGACGTTCGTACTCGTAGCTCACGCCGTTGTAGAACAGCCAGTCGGCAATGACGCACTCTTCCATGCTTTTGACCCGCTCGCCCTGCAGCGTGCGGATGTAGGGCTTGCCTTCGCGGTCGTAGCCATCGGCCAGCATGTCCTCGCCCAACGGCGGAAGGTCGCGGCCGAACACCAGCCGGAACATGTCCCACTGGGTGCGGAAACGGGTGGAGCGGTCCTTGAGGTCGTCCACCAGCTCGGTGAGCTTGTGGAAGCCCTGCGCGGCGTCGACGGCCCAGGCGGGAATGTCCGGCTTGCGACCGGTGGCCTTGGCAATGATGGCCAGGCCCAGTGCATGGAATGTGCGGGCTTCGACCACGGTGTCGGCCATGCCCAGACGGGCGAAGGAGCGCTGCGCACGTTCCTGCAGTTCGTTGGCGGCATCCTTGTTGAACGCCAGCATGACGATCCGTTCGGGCGCGACGAAACCGCGGTCAATCGCATAGGCGGCCTTGGCGACCATCGTGGACGTCTTTCCCGAGCCGGCCGATGCGACGACCTGTACCCGGTTGTCAAAGCAGATCACCGCACGGGCCTGCTCTTCGGTGAGCGGCTGGCTTTCGACCTTGTCCAGGAGGTCTTTGGCCAGGACCAGTTCGCGGGTGGTCATGCCCTCGTTGGCGTGGGCGATCACCGCCGGCCAGTCCAGTGTCCAGTCGTGCAGGGCAGACAGGGCGCGCTGATGGGGTGGGGACTGCAGGTCGCCGTGTATCTCCGCGTCGAGGAACAGCGGTTCCAGATCCGGCGCGGCCACGGGCAGGACGGGCCGGGCGTCAAGGAGGGCGGCCTGCTCTTCGTGGGTAATCCACCGACGGCCGCGGTCGCCCGCGTCGATCAGGGCGCGGGCAGCGCCCAACCAGGTGAGGATCTGGCCCAGCACCGTGTCGAACAGCGCTTTGCGCTCACGCCTGCGGCGTTCGTGAAGCACTACGTCGATGGCCGAGGCGAGCTGGACACCGTGGGCGTTCGGCAGGCCATCGACGGACAGCCAGGGGCCCGCATCGCGCTCCACGGCCACGCGCGACCAGAGCACACCCGGCATCACCTGCACCCGATGCGCATCCGTGAGGAACTCCCGGTGACGCTGCCCATCGATGCTGAGCTCGACGTGGTCGCCGTCCAGGCGAAGCCACCAATGCGGGGATCGAGTCAGAAGCCTGCCCCAACCAGAGGGGCGCCAATCGATTGCCATCCTTGATACTGCCTGCGTGCGTGGGGTACTGGCCCAGAGCGGGCCTCTATCGGGCTCCATGATAGAGCAGGCCTTTTGTGCACGCTTGTTTCGATAGATGGACTGCGGGAATGACCGGCCGTGTGCCCGCGTTCATGAACCGTACGGCACCCCAGGGGCCAAACACGCGACGCGCACATACCGGTCACTGATCTGCCACGCACGCGCCGGTATGTATGGACGCTCCATCCTCAACGGTGTTCGACCATGCAGGCCCCCGCCATCGCGACTGCCCCTCTTGACATGGATCGGCGCGCTGGACACGCAGCCCCCGCGCTGGAGGCTGATGCCCGCGACGTGCTCGCGCGGCAACCGTCGCTGCCGCTGCCCGGGCGCGGCCACACGCTGGAGCGCTGGCGCGCCCTCGGGGCCATTGCTGCGCGCGATCTGTGCGTGGCCAAGGTGATGGAGGCCCACTACGACGCGCAGGCGATTCTGGCCGACCTGCACGCGCCGCCGTTGACGGAAGGCACGCTGGCGGCGGTGTGGGCTGCCGAAGGGCCGCAGGCGACGTTGTCGTTCGATCCCGCCACGGGCACCGTCAGTGGCAGCAAGCCGTGGTGCTCCGGTGCCGGCCTGGTGGATGAGGCGCTGGTGACGGCGCGCTGCCAAGAAGGCACGCAGCTGGTCCGCGTGCGCGCCGATGCGAAAGGCATGCACCCGCAACCGCTGACCTGGCACGCAACCGGCATGGGCGGCATTCCCAGCGGTACCGTGCAGTTCGCCGCCGTCCCCGCCGAGCCGGTCGGCAAACCGGGCACGTACCTGTCCCGGCCGGGCTTCTGGCACGGTGGCGCGGGCATCGCGGCGTGCTGGTACGGCGCGGCGGTGGCGCTGGCTGCACCGCTGCAGCGCTCGCCGCGTGTGACCGGCGATGCGCAGATCGCCGCGCTGCTCGGTCGGGTCGACATGGGCCTGCAGGCGTCAGCGGCGCTGCTGCGTGAGCTGGCGACATGGATCGATGCCATGCCTTCCCAGCCGCACCAGGCCGATGTGATCCGTGTGCGCAGCGTGGTGGAGCGTACCTGCGTACAGGTGCTCGATGCGGTGGGCCGCGCGCTCGGACCGGCACCGATGTGCCTGGAGGCCGGGCACGCCGCGCGCTGGAGCGACCTGACGGTCTTCATTCGACAAAGCCACGGCGATCGTGACTGGGCCGAACTGGGGCGAGCCGTCCACGCCCAGGAGGGACCGTGGACACTGTGACCGTGCCCATCAGCGGGCCGGGCAACCGCGAGGTCGACTGGGACCGCAGCGGCTGGCTGCGCGCGCTGCCCGACAGGGAGGCCGGCGCGGTCCTGGCCGACATACGCCGGCTGGTGGTGGTGTCGCCCCATCCGGACGATGAAGTGCTTGGTTGCGGCGGCCTGATGCAGGCGGCGCTGGACCAGGACATCGATGTGCACGTGGTGTCGGTCACCGATGGCGAGGCCTGCTATACCGACCAGCCCTTGTGGCCCGCCGCGCGACTCCGCGATGCACGCCGGCGTGAGCTGGCCGATGCCATGCGGCTGCTGGGCATGGATGCCACGCATGTCACCACGCTGGCGCTACCCGACGGGGCTGTTGCCACACATGAGGCGGACCTGGCCGCGGCGCTGGCCGCGCAACTTGTGGCTGGCGATCTGCTGGTGGCGCCGTGGATCCACGATGCACATCCGGACCATGACGCGACCGGACGGGCCGCGCTGGCGGCAGCAGCATCCCGTGCCGTCAACGTGCTGCAGTACCCGGTCTGGGCGTGGCACTGGCTCGACCCGCACGCGATGACGGCGCCGTGGTCGGCAGCCGCCCGCATTCCGCTCAGCGCCACCTTGCTGCGCCGCAAGCAGCGCGCGTTGGACGCGTTCGCCACCCAGACCGGCGCCGTAGACGGACTGGCCTGTGCACCCATTCTTCCCGAACACGTCACGGCGCGCTTCCGCCGTCCTTTCGAGGTGTTGATCGGATGAGCACGGCGGCCTATTTCGATGCGTTGTACCAGCAGCCGGACCCGTTCCACTACCGCAGCCGGTGGTACGAGGCCCGCAAGCGCGCGCTTACGCTGGCCTGCCTGCCGCGAAGGCGATACGCCTGTGCGTGGGAGCTGGGCTGCTCCAACGGCGTGCTTACGGCAGCGCTGGCGGCGCGGTGCGACGCGCTGCTGGGGACAGACATCAGTGCCGATGCGCTGGCCGACGCGGCGGTATCGACGCGGGCATGGCCGCAGGTGCGCCTGGAGCGGGCCACCCATCCGCAGGACTGGCCTTCCGGCCGCTTCGACCTGATCGTGGTCAGCGAAGTCGGCTACTACCTGCCGTCATCGGCGCTGCAGCAGATGGCGCGGCAGCTGCGCCACAGCCTCACCGACGATGGCCTGTTGCTGGCCTGCCACTGGCGGCCACCGTTCGACGCGGCACGCAGCACCACCGAAGACGTGCACGGCGCGCTCTCGGAACACCTGGTGGAAGCGTTTACCTATCAGGACGCCGATCTGCTGCTGCAGGGGTGGAGTGCACGCGCCACCAGCGTTGCTGCGTGGGAGGGGCTGCGGTGATCGCCGTGATCGTACCGGCACACAACGAGGCGCCGGTCATTGCACGTTGCCTGGCCTCGGTCCGGCTTGCGGCCGCCCACCCTGGCCTGCGCGGCGAGGCGGTGCTCACGGTGGTGGCACTGGATGACTGCAGCGACGACACCGCCTCGATCTGCGCCGACCAGGGGGTTGCAACGGTGGTGGTGGACGCCCGCTGCGTCGGCGCGGCACGGGCGGCGGCAGCGACCGTGGCGCTCTCCCAAGGCGCGCGCTGGATCGCCAGTACCGACGCCGATTCGGTCGTGCCTGCGGATTGGCTCTGGCAGCAGACCCGCTGCGGCGCGGATGTGTTCTGCGGCGTGGTGGACGTGGTGGACTGGCTGGACTATCCCGATGCCGTGCGCAGGGCCTTCGCCTGCCGCGAGCTGGCCAGGGACGGACACGCGCATATCCACGGCGCCAACCTGGGCATGCGCGCCACCGCCTACACGGCAGCCGGCGGGTTCGCGCCGCTGCGCACCGGCGAGGACGTTGCGCTCATCCACATGCTCGGCAACACCGGCGCGACCATCGCCTGGCTGGCACGGCCCGTGGTGGCCACCAGCGCACGCCGGGTGTCGAAAGCGCCGCAGGGGTTCAGTGGATTCCTGCGCACGCTGGAGCGGGAAGTGAGGGAGGCGGGGGCGGTGCTGGTGCCGACGAAGGCACTCCGGCACGGGTAAGGTTGCCCACCAGAAATCAGGGCAACACGCCCTGCAGGTAGCGTTCAATCACGTAACTGAAAGGACGCTGCCGGTGGTCGCGCAGCACGGCGCGCACCTCCAGCACAGTGGCCTGCGGGCCTTCGCCGCAGTCGGGCCAGCAGGTGGCATCACCCAGCGTCTGGCGCTGGAAGCCAAGCGGCTTCACCACGCGTCCAAATGGTTCGTCGCTGCCATCCAGCGTGGCATTCATGGCGGACGTGAGCAGGTCGGGGACATACCAGTTGTCCGCTTCGGACAGCACGCGGGTGCCGCAGACCAGGCGCACACGGCGGTAGCGCAGCGGCACATCGGCTTCGACCTGCAGCGCTTCGCGCACTTCGGGCGGTGCATCGCGCACGACACCCTCAACGCGCACCGCCCGTACCTTCGCCGTGTCGGCGAGGCCCTGTTCGGCGCACCAGGTCTCCAGCGTGCTGGTCGCGCTGTGTCCCGCCAGCAACCGCGCGTGCAGCGCCTGCACCAAGGCCGTGCGCGAGGCCAAGGACGCTGTGGCGGCCGGCGAGGCCGGCGAGCCGCCTGTCGCGAAGGCGGCCACGGGCGCTGCAGCGAGCAGCGACGCGGCTTGCCAACGAAGACGGGCAGTGCGGTCGAACGGGCCCATCGTGATCCACCGTGAAAGAAGACGTCAGTTTACCCGGTCCTGTAGCGCGACCCGGCAATACGCGCGTGGATCTGTCGCACCGGTCGTCAAACCGGACGCCGGCGGCCGGACACATGGTCATTGCCGGGAACATGCCAGCGCCAGGGGAACGTCGTGGCGCGGCGGATGCCGATGCGCGGGCCGACACCAGGCTGCGAGGGCGGCGGCATGCCATCGCTGACGATCCGGATGGGCCCGGCGCTGTCGGTCAGATCGGTGCCGTCCAGTGCGCCGGTGATGCCCAGCGCCTGCGACAGGCGACCCGGCCCACTGGCCAGGTCACGATCGCGCCGGGCGGCGACCCGGGCCTGGCGCATCCGATCGATCCCGGCCAGCGGCGCCAGCGCCCGCAGCAGTACGCCCCAGCCCTGGCCGATGTCGCCGCAGACCGCATTGGCGCCCCAGTGCATGCCATAGGTGAAGTAGACATACAGATGCCCGGCCTCCCCGAACATCGTGCGCGTACGCGGGGTCATGCCGCGGAACGAATGCGCGGCCGGATCCTGGTCGCCGGCGTAGGCCTCCACTTCCACGATGCGCCCGGCACGTCCGTCGTCGCGCAGCAGTATCGTGTTGAGCAGGTCCCGTGCCACCTCGGTGGGGTGACGCTGGTAGAACGCGCGGGGCAGGGGTGTCCACTCAATCATGCGGCCCCGCTGCGCGACGGTCCGATTCCGCATTGGGGGTCTCCTCGGTGGCCTGGGTCGCAGCATGCGCGTCGGAGCGTCGACAGGGGATCAAGCTGCCGGTCGTCACGTTGCGCTCGCGCTGCGTTCGCAGCTCATGAGCCGATGTCCCGTCAATCTGGCGGCGGTCCAGAACGGGAGCAAACCACCGATGATGAAACCGATGCAGGACCAGAACGCCCCGATCGCGCTCGATGGGCGCTGTTTCGCCTATGTGTTCCCCTGCGCGTGGGAGGACTACGGCAAGATCGGGTTCTCGCGCGATCCGCTGGCGCGCATCGGCGCGCTCCACCATCGCTGGTTCGAGTTCTTCGATCTCGACGCCGGCGTGTTGATTGAAACCGAGACCCAGCGCGACGCGCGCGATGTCGAGCTGGCGCTGCGCCGCCCGCTGAAGGCGCATCGCGCGCCGGCACCGCTCACCGTGCAGGACAAGGCCGGTGGCAGGACCGAGTGGGTACGGGGTGCCAACGATCTCCTGCGGCCCGCCGTGCAGGCGCTGGCCGAGGGCGGTCACCGGATCCACCCGCTGCGCGCTTGGCTCGCCGCCGCGATGCTGGCGCGCGCCGACGGGTTGTTCGACTGGTCGGCTGCGGTGCTGCCGGAGGAACCGGTCGCGCGCGATGCCTTGTCCGTACGCGCGCAGGTGCTGCTGCGCGACGCCCTGGATGCCCACGTGGCGCTGGGGATTGATCTGGAGGGGCGTGTGCCGCCGCACGTGTGGTCCTGGTACCGGCCGGCGTAGCGCGGAACAGGTGCCTTGTTGGGCGCGCAAGGCGCTCATATAGTGCCCCCTCACAAGGGGGAAACATGGCCGACAACGGATCCGCTCCATCGTATGACCTGACCACGGCTGCGGGTATTGCCGCCGCCGGCATGGCGCTGAGCGTATTGACACCGCTCGGGCCGCTGGTGGCAGCGGCCGCGCTGGCACGGAAGTTCTTCAAGCCCAGCGTGGAGGTACAGGCGCAATCCGCAGCGGACCTGATCAAGGCGGGCGCCGAGAACAACGTGGACGAAATGGAGATCACGCTCAGCGAAGAAGCAGGGCTGCACATCAAGTCGGCGCATCCGGAGGTACCCATCAAATTGACGATGGGCAAGTCCGGGACGGTGACGATGAAGGTCAAGTACCGGTCGCCCCCGGCGACGGCCTGATCGGTACCGGGCGGTCCCGGTACCGACACGGGGGCACACCCCGCCTGGCGGGCGTGAATCCGGCGGGCGGATCGACCGCTACACTGCCGGTTCCGTGACGATTCCGGTGGGGTGCCATGCAGTCGGTTGTTCCCGGAAGCGCTGCCCATGCGCTTGCCCGCCAGGCGTGCCGCGATATCGAGCAGGCGTTGTCGCCGGGCGGGGACGCGCATGAATCCGTGCACGCCGCACGCAAGGCGATCCGGCGCCTGCGGGCGTTGCTGGCGCTGCTGGAACGCACCGACCTTGCGCTGGGTGACGCCGATGCCATGCTGCGCCGGCTGGGGGATGGCCTTTCCGGACTGCGTGACGCGCACGTGGCCGTGGAGACGGCGGCGCTGCTCGCCGCCCGCGCACCCACTGCGCCGTGGCCGTATGTGATCGGGCGCCTGCAGGCGCGTCGCGATGCCTGGTTGCGGCGCGCGCTGGCCGGCGATCCGGCATTCGGTCGCCGGCGTGATCGGGTCCGGCGGGTCGGCGCGCTGCTGGATGCCCAGCCCTGGGCCGCGATCACCCTGTCGCAGGTACGGGCCGGCCTTGCGCGCAGTGCCAACCGCGTGCGCAAGGCGGAGCGTCGGGCCCATCGACATCCGGAGCCGGAACGGCTGCACCGCTGGCGGCGCAAAGTGCGGCGCCTGCGCATGCAGGTGGAAGCCATGCCCTACCTGGATGCGCACCTGTCGAAGGTGCCGCATGTGCGCGGCGGAGGCGGTGAAGCCAAGGCCCTGCACCAGCTCAGCACTCAGCTGGGCTGGCAGCAGGACCTGCGCATGCTGCGGAACCTGGTGCGGGTCATGCCGGGCGTGACGGACCGCAGGCAACTGCTGGCGCAGATCGATCAGGCGCGGAGCAGGCCGGTCGCCTGATCGCCGTGCCGCTCAGCGCTCGCAGGGCACGGCGAGCGCGCGTGACTGGCGCTCGACCAGCATCGCCACGCCCCACAGCAGCAGACCGCCCAACGCCGTGGCGGCGCCGACATAGCCGGTGGTGGCCGGACTGAGGCCGGCACCGATGGCCATGCCGCCAAACCACGGCCCCAGCGCGTTGGCGGTGTTGAAGGCGGCATGGTTGGAGGCGGCCGCCAGCGTCTGTGCTTCTCCGGCCACGTCCATCAGACGGGTCTGCAGCACCGCTGCCAGCGCGCCCATCGTGCCCACCGCGACGATCATCGGGAAGATGCTCCACACCGAGCGCGCCGCCAGCGGGTAGAGCAGCAGCACGATCACCGACCACACCA
Source organism: Stenotrophomonas nematodicola (assembly GCF_009467805.1). GTDB lineage: Bacteria > Pseudomonadota > Gammaproteobacteria > Xanthomonadales > Xanthomonadaceae > Stenotrophomonas > Stenotrophomonas nematodicola. Next base: position 80,448 of record NZ_WIAY01000006.1, on the reverse strand, counting down.
GCACCACGGCAGCTGCACGGAAGTGGAAACGGTCCACGAGCCAGCCACCGGCGACGTTGCCGATGATCGCGCCGATGCCGAAGATGCCCACCGCGACCGGCATCCAGGATTCGGCCAGGCCGGTGACCTGCACCAGCGTCGGCGCCAGGTAGGTGAAGACGCAGAACATGCCGGCAAAGCCGATGGAGCCGATCGCCAGCGCCAGCCACACCTGCGGGCGGTTGAAGGCGCGCAGCTCGCGCATCGGCGAGGTGCGCTGCTCGTCCGGATCGGGCAGCAGGAAGCGGGCGATCATCGCCACCGTGGCGATGGCCAGCACGCTGACCAGCGCGAACGCGGTGCGCCAGCTGAGCATCTGGCCCAGCCAGGTGGTAAGCGGGTTGCCCACCAGGATCGCGACCGACAGGCCGAGCAGCACCTTGGACATCGCCGATCCACGCTGGGACGGCGGGCTGATCGCGGCTGCCACCAGCATCGCCACACCGAAGTAGGCGCCGTGCGGCAGGCCGGCGACAAAGCGCGCCAGCAGCATCGTGCCGTAGTTGGGCGCCAGCGCGCTGGCCAGGTTGCCCACCGCATAGAAGCCCATCAGCGCCAGCAGCAGGGAGCGTCGCGCAAATCCGGCACCGGCGAAGGCCAGCACCGGCGCGCCCACCACCACGCCGATGGCGTACGCACTGATCAGGTGGCCGACCTGCGTTTCGCTGATCGACAGGCCGCGGCTGATCTCCAGCATCAGGCCCATGCTCGCGAACTCGCTGGTACCGATCGCAAAGCCGCCCAGCGACAGCGCAAGCAGGATGAAGGTGCGCTCGCGCGGGGTCAGGCGCGCAGCGAGGGAAAGGGCGGGAGAGCTCATTGGGCAGCGGGAGGCAATGCGGTACGGTCCGTAATTGTACTGCTGCGCCGCAACATCCAGCCCGGTCAGGAACGACGGCGCCGCCCGGTTCAGCACCGGGCCATATCGGCCGGCAGCCGGGAAAAGTGCCGCGCAGGCCGCGATCGCCGCGTTCGTGGGGCAACGGGGCGGCAACGGCCGGCGGTCCTCCGCCGATACGGGACGCAGCTTTCCGCCTGCAGGACAGGGCGCGGCGATGGCGATGCCGATGGAAGGGCTGCCGTTCCGGGGTCGCAGGTCGTGCGGCAGGTATCACGCGGGGAAACCGTTCGTGGCTGCGCCGGGGCAGCGCATGACGTTCCGTCCCCGACCCACCGATGTCACCGATCGCGTGTGGCACGGAAACGACCGGCGCATGGATGCTTCCTGCGCCTCACGCGGCGACACCCGACGCCGGGCCCGCACGGTACGGGCATCTCCGGCATTCGTGCGACAATGGCGGACAGGCGCGCAGACGCGCCGACAGGGGGGCTATGACTACCGGCACGCGTTTTCCAACAGTGATCGGTTTCGATCTGCCCGGCCAGCAGGACGCGCCAGGCGGGTCGCGGGTCATCATCACCGCGATCCTCGACGGCGTACCGCCCGACGATTGGATGCTTGCCTTCCACCGTGAGGCGGGCCGCGGCCTGCGCGAGACCTTTGCCGTCGAGCAGATCCGTCTGGTGGGCGAGGGGCTGCACTTCGTCGGCGCCATCACCGATGCGCGCGGTCTGTCGGCGGCGGTGCGTGGTCTGGTCGAGCGGGTGACGGCGCAGGTGCTTGATCGCCGTCTCGCCGTGCTGGACAACCTCGTCGATGAGTCCAACTGGGGGCCGAGCGCAGGAAACGACGACACCCCGCCCAGCGACCCGCGCATGCTCGACGTGGCGCAGTTGCAGGCGATGCCGGCGGTACCGGGCATCCTGGCGCTGGCCAGCGACCTCACCGCGATGCGCTTCGTTGCCGTGGCGCGGGTGACGAGCGACCGCTGGACCACCTGCGCGGTGCACGACCTGCTGGGCTTCGGCCTCGCACCGGGGCAGGATCTTGTGCTCGAAACCACGATCTGCCATGAAATCCGGCAGCACCAGATGACGGTGCAGTTCAACCAAGCCAGCGAGCACCCGGTATTCTCTCGGCACCACACGCCGGCGATGTACGGCTTTGAGAGTTACATCTCGGTACCGGTGCGACGGCGTGACGGCAGTTTCTTCGGCACGCTGTGCGCACTGGATCCGTTGCCCTCGCGCCTGGATGCGGCGGGGGTCGCCTGTTTCGAGGTGATGGGTGCGGCCATCGGCGCGCATCTGGATCTCGACGAAGGCGCATCGAACGTGGCTGCGCCGTCGGTCGCCGACGTCCTGGGTACGTTGGCCACACGGTTGCAGGCGTTTGAGCCTTCCGCCGACCCGGCCGTGCAGACGGTGCTGGCGCGGCTGCGTGCGCTGCTGCCTGCAGTGGCCGCCTGAGGCGCGACGCAGCGGGCAACGCGCGGGAATCAGTCCGTGACGCGTGCGAATCGCGCGCGCGGCTGTCCGTCCACGTCGACCTGGGCGATGAACATCGCATACGGTCGGACCCAGACGCCGATGTCGGCATCGAGGGGGCGGTACAGAACCATCGGCTCGAGGGTTTCGCTGTGCCGGACGATGCCGAGCACCTCGTAGTTGCCGCCCTTGAAGTGACGGTAATGGCCCAGTGGCAGGGTGGGCAGGGCAGGCAGGTCGGACATGGGCGGAGGGCGTGGATGAGCGGTGTCCATTATGGCGCGCTGGACCGCCACCGCAGCCAGCCGTGAGGGGGATGCGGAACGGCTGCGGTAAACTGCGCCTCCAGCCGCCAGCGTCTTCTGCCCGCGGCCGCCCGCAGGAGCCTGCATGACCCCGACCACCCGCAAACCGCCGTCCCCGCTGATCGATGCCCACATGCACGTGGAAGGGTTCGTGCAGGTGCGCGAGGCGCGCCGGTCGGAGCTGGTGGAAGACTACGTGGAGCTGATTGCCGATCTCATCGCCGATGGTCGCGAAGCGCGGCAGGTGGACATCGCCACGCGCCTGGGCGTCGCCCAGCCCACGGTGGCCAAGGCGCTCAAGCGGCTGGTCAAGGAGGGCTGGGCGATACAGCGGCCGTACCGGGGGGTGTTCCTGACCCCGGCCGGCGAGCAGCTCGCAGTTGAAATGCGGGCGCGCCACCAGACGGTGGAGCGCTTCCTGCTGGCGCTGGGGGTGGATGCCGATTCGGCGCGGCGCGATGCCGAGGGCATCGAGCATCACGTCAGCGAGGCTACGCTGGCTGCCTTCGAGGCCTTCCTGCGCAAGGCCGAACGCCGTGGTTGAGCGCCTGCCGCCGCCACCGCCGCTGGGCGTTCCGGTCCACGACCGCGACGAACACTGGATGCAGCACGCCCTGGTCCTGGCGGGCCGCGCCGAGCGCGAGTTCGACGAGATTCCCGTCGGCGCGGTGCTGGTGGGTGCCCAGGGCGAGGTGCTGGGTGAGGGCTGGAATCTCAACATCGCCGACCACGATCCCAGTGCGCATGCCGAGATCGTGGCGATGCGCCACGCGGGCCGGGCGATCGGCAACCATCGCCTGCTTGGCAGCACGTTGTACGTCACGCTGGAGCCCTGCGCGATGTGCGCGATGGCGATTGTGCATGCGCGCGTGGCGCGGCTGGTGTACGGCGCCAGTGATCCGAAGACCGGTGCCTGCGGCAGCGTGTTCGACCTCATCGGCGACGCGCGGCACAACCACCGCGTGGAGGTTCACGGCGGCGTGCTGGCCAAGGAGGCGAGCACGCGCCTGACCAACTACTTCCGCGCCAAGCGCGGCAAGCCGCCACTGCTGCTGGAGTGACCTCCTGGCTGCGCCGGCGACGGAGCGTCGACGCGATGGCGGTATCATGGCGCCCTTTCCATCCCCGGTCGGCGCTGTCGCGACGACCCCAGCACAAGGCGTAGACATGGCGGACAACGGCGCAGAAGGCGAACGACTGATCTGGATCGACCTGGAAATGACCGGTCTGGACACCGACAACGATGCGATCATCGAGATCGCCACGGTCGTGACCGACGCGCAGTTGAACGTGCTGGCCGAAGGGCCCGAGTTCGCCATCCACCATCCGGTGGAGCGGCTGGAAGCGATGGACGAGTGGAACCGCAACCAGCACCGTCGCTCCGGCCTGTGGCAGCGGGTGGTCGAGAGCACCGTCACGCTGGGCCAGGCGGAAGCGCAGACGGTGAACTTCCTGGCGCAATGGATCAAGGCCGGCGCCTCGCCGATGTGCGGCAATTCCATCTGCCAGGACCGTCGCTTCCTGCACCGCGAGATGCCCCGCCTGGAAAAGTACTTCCACTACCGCAACCTGGACGTGTCCACGGTGAAGGAACTGGCCCGGCGCTGGGCCCCGGCAATTGCTGCGGGGGTCGGCAAGACGTCCAGCCACACCGCGCTGAGCGACGTGCACGACTCGATCGCCGAACTGCGCCACTACCGCCAGTTCATGGGCGCGCTGGCGGGGCTGCCCGCGCAGGCGTGATGAACGCGCCGTTCAAGCCTGCGGCGCTATGATCCGCGGCATGAACGACCTCGTCCGCAGCACGCCACCCCCGCTGGAAACGCAGATCCTGCCCACGTCGCAGGACTGGGCCGACCTGCAGCGCGCCGTCGCGCTGCTGGAGTCGCCTACGCTGACCGCCAAGATGGCCAACCTGATCGGCTCGCCGCTGGAGTTCGCGGTGAAGAAACTGCCGCAGTCGGTGTCCCGGCGCATCCACGGTGCGGTCGAAGCGGCACTGTTCAAGTCCGCGCAGGCCGCCCTGTGGACGATGGACAACACGCCTGGCAAGGCCGCATCGACGCGCTGGCACAAGCTGGCGGCGGCGACCTCCGGTGCGGTCGGCGGGGCCTTCGGCTTCACCACACTGTTCATTGAGTTGCCGGTGTCGACCACGATCATGATGCGCTCGGTGGCCGATGTGGCCCGCAGCGAAGGGTTCGACCTGCGTGACATGGCCACGCGCCATGCCTGCCTGGAGGTGTTTGCGCTCGGGGGAAACTCCGGCAAGGACGACGCCAGCGAGACCGGTTACTACATCACCCGCGGGTTTACCGCGGAAGTGATGCGCCACCTGTCGGCCGAGCTGGCCGGACGCGCCGTGGGCGGCACCCCGGTGATGATCGGGCTGACCCCGAAGGAAGCCGGCAAGTGGCTGGCCAAGATCGTGGAGAAGGTTGCCGCGCGCTTCGGTGTGGTGGTGACCGAGAAGTTCGCCGCACAGGCCGTCCCGATCGTCGGGGCCGTGGCCGGGGCGACGCTCAACACCATGTTCACCGACTATTACCAGGACATGGCGCGCGGCCATTTCATCGTGCGCCGGCTGGAGCGCACCTACGGGTACGACACGGTCCGCGCCGCGTACGCGTTGCTCGCCGGTCAGGCCGACAATTCGTAACCACCGGTGGTTCGCTGCGCGTGCGCGCGGCAGCCGACCAACGGTCGGCTGATCGTGGCCCCTCACCGGTAGAGCCGACCGTGGGTCATCGGCGCTGCGTTCACGTCCGGCATCGCGTGCCCCTGGCCCATAAAAGCAGAACCCCGCTTGCGCGGGGTTCTGTCGTCTACCGGAACGGCTGGATCAGCCGTTGGCCTTCAGCTTGGCCAGGCGCAGCCAGGTGTCGACGACGGTGTCCGGATTCAGCGACACCGACTCGATGCCCTCCTGCATCAGCCATTCGGCCAGGTCCGGATGATCCGACGGGCCCTGGCCGCAGATGCCGACGTACTTGCCCTTGGCGCGTGCCGATTTGATCGCCATCGACAGCAGCTTCTTCACCGCCGGGTTCCGCTCGTCGAACAGGTGCGCGACGATCGAGGAATCGCGGTCCAGGCCCAGGGTGAGCTGGGTCAGGTCGTTGGAGCCGATCGAGAAGCCGTCGAAGATGTCCAGGAATTCATCGGCGAGCAGTGCGTTGGACGGCACTTCGCACATCATGATGATCTTCAGGCCGTTCTCGCCCTGCTTGAGGCCGTTCTGTTCCAGCACCTGGACGACCTTGCGGCCTTCTTCCAGCGTACGCACGAACGGAATCATCACCCACAGGTTGTCCAGGCCCATCTCGTTGCGCACGCGCAGCACGGCCTTGCATTCCAGGGCGAAGGCGGCCGAGAAGCTCGGGTCGACATAACGGCTGGCGCCGCGGAAGCCGATCATCGGGTTCTCTTCGTGCGGCTCGTAGTTGCTGCCGCCGATCAGGTTGGCGTACTCGTTGGACTTGAAGTCCGACAGACGCACGATCACCGGATTCGGTGCCACCGATGCCGTCAGGGTGGCGATGCCTTCGGCCAGACGGTTGACGTAGAAGCTGACCGGATCGGCATAACCGGCGATCTTCTCGTCGATCTTCTTCTTAGTGGCCGCGTCCTGGCGGTCGTACTCCAGCAGCGCGTTGGGATGGATGCCGATGTGGCTGGCAATGATCATCTCCAGGCGGGCCAGGCCGATGCCGGCGTTGGGCAGCTGGCCGAAGTCGAACGCACGCTCCGGGTTGGCCACGTTCATCATGATCTTCAGCGGCGCCGGCGGCATGTTGCCCAGGTCCGTGGTGGTGCGCTCGAAGTCGAGCTTGCCTTCGTAGATGAAGCCGGTATCGCCTTCAGCGCAGCTGACGGTGACTTCCTGGCCATCGGCGATGACCTGGGTGGCGTTGCCCGAGCCGACCACGGCCGGCACGCCCAGTTCACGCGCGATGATCGCGGCGTGGCAGGTGCGGCCGCCGCGGTTGGTGACGATGGCCGAGGCGCGCTTCATCACCGGCTCCCAATCGGGGTCGGTCATGTCGGCGATCAGCACGTCGCCGGGCTGCACGCGCGCCATGTCGTCCAGCGACTTGACCACGCGCGCGGTGCCGGCGCCGATCTTGGCGCCCACGGCGCGGCCTTCGGCCAGCACCTTGCCGTCCTTCTGGTTCAGCGTGAACCGTTCGATCTGGGTGGCATGGCCACGCGACTTCACCGTTTCCGGACGCGCCTGCACGATGAACAGCTTGCCGCTGACGCCGTCCTTGGCCCACTCGATATCCATCGGGCGGCCGTAGTGCTTTTCGATGATCAGTGCCTGCCTGGACAGTTCCTGCACATCCTCGTCGCTGATCGAGAAGGTGTTGCGGATCTCGACCGGGGTGTCTTCGATGCGCACGCGCTCGCCGGGGACGTCCGAATACACCATGCGGATCGCCTTGCTGCCGAGCGAACGGCGCAGGATCGCCGGCTTGCCGGCGTTGAGCGTGGGCTTGTAGACGTAGAACTCGTCGGGATTGACCGCGCCCTGCACGACCATTTCGCCCAGACCGAAGCTGGAGGTGACAAACACCACGTCGCGGAAACCGGATTCGGTATCCAGGGTGAACAGCACGCCGGACGAGCCGACGCCCGAGCGCACCATCAGCTGCACGCCGGAGGACAGGAACACGTCTTCGTGCTTGAAGCCGTGGTGGACGCGGTAGGCGATGGCGCGGTCGTTGTACAGCGAGGCGAACACTTCCTTGACCTTGTGCACGACGTCGTCGGCACCGGTCACGTTGAGGAAGGTCTCCTGCTGGCCGGCGAAGGAGGCATCGGGCAGATCTTCGGCGGTGGCCGAGGAGCGCACGGCCACGGCCACGTCGCCGCCGCCGTTCTCATCGCACAGCTGCCTGTAGGCGCTGCGGATGTCCTGGTCCAGCTGCGGCTGCAGCGGCGCGTCGATCACCCAGCTGCGGATTTCCTTGCCGGCGGCGGTGAGCGCGGCGACATCTTCCACGTCCAGCGTGGCCAGCCTGTCGAAAATGCGCTTGGACAGATCGTTGTGCGCGATGAAGTCCTTGAAGGCTTCAGCGGTGGTTGCGTAACCGCCGGGGACAGAAACCCCCAGACCGGCAAGATTGCCGATCATTTCGCCCAGCGACGAATTCTTGCCGCCTACGCGGGCCAGGTCGGCCAGGCGCAGTTCGTGCAACCACAGGATATTCTCGTTCAAGCGCGATGCTCCGTTTGGCCATCGCCCGAGGCGGGCTGGAATGGCCACGTCCGTAGGAAGAAGCCGATATGATGCCGGGCAGACCGCCGTCGGCACAAGCTTGTATCGACGGTCTTTTTAGGCTTCAGAGGGGGTAAAAGGCGCATGTCGACGATCCGTCCGGTGTTCTACGTGTCCGATGGAACCGGTATCACCGCTGAAACCATTGGACATAGCCTGCTGACCCAGTTCTCCGGGTTCAGCTTCATTACCGACCGCATGTCCTTTGTCGATGACCCCGAAAAGGCCCGGGAGGCCTGTGAACGGATCCGCGCGGCGGGCGAGCGCTACCAGGTCCGGCCGATCGTGGTCAGCTCCTGCGTGGACAGCGGGCTGAGCGTGATCCTGGCGGAAAGCGGCGGGTTGATGCTGGACGTGTTCGCCCCCTTCATCGAGCCGCTGGAGCGCGAGCTGGCCGTCAGCCGCCATTCCCGGGTCGGCCAGGCCCACGGCATGGTGGACTTCGAGACCTATCACCGGCGCATCAACGCGATGAACTTCGCGTTGACCCACGACGATGGCATTGCCATCAATTACGACGATGCCGACGTGATCCTGGTGGCCGTGTCGCGGGCCGGCAAGACCCCCACCTGCATCTACCTGGCGCTGCACTACGGGGTGCGCGCGGCGAACTACCCGCTGACCGACGAGGACCTGGAACAGGACCGGCTGCCGCCGCGGCTGCGCCCCTACCGCAAGAAGCTGTTCGGCCTGACGATCGACCCGGACCGTCTGCAGCAGATCCGCCAGGAGCGCCGCCCGAATTCGCGCTACGCCAACCTGGAGACCTGCCGCCGCGAAGTGGCGGCTGCGGAGACCATGTTCCGCATGGAGCGCATCCCGACCCTGAGCACCACCCACACCTCCATCGAGGAAATCTCAAGCAAGGTGCTGGCCACGCTGGGGCTGCAGCGGGAGATGTACTGACGCCTGGTGCCCGGCCGGCCCTTTGGCCGGGCCGCTGCCGCCCCCACGTTGGAGGATCAACGTGTAGGATCGAGACATGGCCCAGGCATCACCCCGACTGGAACGCATCCCCCGGCTCAGCCGCCTGAGCTGGCTGATGGGCCTGTACGCAGAGAACTACCAGCATCTGGTGCGCCTGTTCGCACCGGCGGAGCTGGCACCCGGCAGCTATGTGTCCTCGATCGGCGACGGGCTGGACGTGCGCCTGGATGTCATCGAATGCCACCGCTACACCGTCGAACTGCGGCTCACCTACGACTTCGCCGACCCCGTCACCGGCCAGCCGGACCCGTCGGCCTATGTGCGCCTGTACCGTGACGCCCGCCAGGCCGAGACCACCCATTGCTATGTCGGCCGCCGCTGGCAGGATGTCATGGGCATGTACCCGCCGCCGGCCGAGCTGATCAGCCACCGCATGCGGATGAACACCTTCCTGGGCAAGTGGCTGGAATACCTGGCCGAGCGCGGGCATGGCGTGGCCACGCTGCGCCGTGACGGCGATGCCGCGGCCCCGGCGCGCGACGCCCGACGCGCCAGCGCGGTGCCATAAGCGACGCGGTTGCGGTCGATCCCGCATAATCGGGGTCTGCAACCCGAGCGTGTGTGAGATGCCCTATACCCCGATCGTGGCCACCCTGGGCTACGTGCTGTCAGCGGACGGCAAGCAAGCGCTGATGATCCACCGCAACGCCCGTCCCGGCGATCAGCATCTGGGCAAGTACAACGGCCTGGGTGGCAAGGTCGAACGCGACGAGGATGTCGCCGCCGGCATGCGCCGCGAAATCCGCGAGGAAGCCGGCATCGAGTGCGGCACCATGCGCATGCGCGGCACCATCAGCTGGCCCGGTTTCGGCAAGCAGGGTGAGGACTGGTTCGGCTTCGTGTTCGTGATCGAGGACTACACCGGCACTCCCCTGACCGCCAATCCGGAAGGCACGCTGGAGTGGGTGGATGTGGACAAGATCGAAGATCTGCCGCTGTGGGAAGGTGATCGCCGGTTCCTGCCGCTGGTGTTCGACCAGGACCCGCGCCCCTTCCACGGCGTGATGCCCTATCGGGACGGCGCGATGCTGTCCTGGTCGTACACCCGCCTGTAAGGGCAGGACGCGATACCACTGCCGGCCGGCGCTAGCGTCGTGCTAGCAGCAGATGGAAGTGCTTGTCGATCTGGCGGCCATCGTTGCCGGTGCCGGTCTCGCGATGGCTGCGCCACCCGCAGACCCGCAGGCCGGCGCTGCGCAGGGCCAGCTCCACCTCGGCCAGCGCGTGCAGGTGAAAGCCGTGGGCGGCGAAGGGCAGGGTGCGCATGAACGCCGCGTCGCCGAAGGCCAGGCACAGCCGTGCGCCGGGGCGCAGTACCCGCGCCAGTTCCTCCAACGGCGTACGCAGGTCCTCCCAGAAGTACAGCGTATTGACCGCCAATGCCGCGTCCATGCACGCCTCGGGCAGCGCCAGGGCATGGGCATCGCCCAGGCGTATCTCGGCGCGGTCCTCCAGCCCGGTGGCGTGCAGCCTGGCCTGCGCGGCCTCCACCATGTCGCTGGACACCTCGATGCCCAGGTAGCGGCTGCCCGCGGCATGCAGCAGGTCGCCGGCGAAGGCGGCGTTGCCGGGGCCTATCTCCAGCACCCGCTCGGCAGGGCCGACCGCCAGCAGCGCGATCGCGGCCCGGTTGAGCGCGCCGTTGCTGCGGTTCATTGACTCGGCGATCGCCAGGGCGTGCTCGCCATGCGGGTGCCGCAGCTGCGCGGCCAGGTGTTCGGGGGAAAGCAAGCGCGTGACTCCTGTCGCGGCGGGCGGGCAGGACATGGCGGCGGCGAGTCCACCCGGCAGCATAGCGCGTCGGCGGCGGTGGGCGCATGCCAACTCAAGCGCGCGCGCGGGGCGGCGTGCTGACAACGACTTGTCCACAGGGGGTGTGGATGACTGGTGCGCAAGTTTGTGGATAAGCGCCGTCAGCCCCCGCCCACGTTGGCTGTCAAGATGGGTGGCCAAAAATTCACCGCACGTCGTGGGCCGGTGAACAGGGCGGGAAGGCCCGGTCCGGCCCGGATGCTCTGTCCCCGTTCGGGCTGCTCGCGGTACTCTCTTGCCACTGCCGTCAACCGATACCCCATGAAACGTCACTTCTCGATGCTGCGCGAATTCCAGCTGGCCGACTGGTTCACCTTGGCCAATGCGTTCTGCGGCACCGGCGCGGTGTTTGCCGCGATGCGTTTTCTGCAGGACGGCGAGCACCGCTATCTGCTGTTCGGAATGGCCCTGATCCCGCTGGCCTTCATTTTCGATGCGCTGGACGGACGCATCGCGCGCTGGCGCAAGTCCAGTTCCACGCTGGGCCGCGAGCTGGATTCGCTGTCGGACATCATCTCCTTCGGTGTCGCCCCGGCCGCGCTGGCCTACGCCTGCGGCATGCAGGGCGGTTGGGACTGGCTGGTGCTGAGCTACTTCGTCTGCTGCGGGGTGAGCCGCCTGGCGCGCTATAACGTGACCGCCGAATCGCTGGCCGGCGAGGGCGACAAGGTGCCGTATTTCGAAGGCACGCCGATTCCCACCAGCCTGGCGCTGGTGGTGGTACTGGCGATCGCAGCCAGCATGGGGGCGATCGGACCGGACCTGTGGCTGGGTCAGTGGCAGTTGGGGCCGTGGCAGCTGCACCCGATGGTGCTGCTGTTCGCCCTGTCCGGGTCGCTGATGATCAGCAAGACCCTGCGCATTCCCAAGCCGTGAGCCCGACCGTGCCCCTGTCGAACCGCCTGCTGGCTGGAGCCCGCCGATGAGCACCGCCGGCCGTGGTGGTGGCGCGGACGATATCGAAGCGCTCGCCCGCCAGTATTTCGGTGCCTGGGGTGATGCCCTGCGCCATGCCGCCGGGGTGCCTGGCGACAGCCACGATCCCGGTCGCGCGGGTGGTTGGCAGCAGGCGATCGAGGCGTGGTCGCAGTTGATGCCCGACGCGGGCAGCGGTCCGGCCGACGACGCCGTGCGCCGCTTCCGCGAGCAGGCCGGCGGCTGGTACGGGACCATGCAGCAGGTGGCCGCGCAGTTTGCCGGCCGCGACGCCAGCAGCGCCGACGTGGCACAGGCCTGGCGTGCGGCGGTGGAAGGGCAGGGCGACGGTCTGCTGCAGTGGATGCTGCAGGCCGCGCGAGGCCACACCCGTGCCGACGGTCCGGACCTGCTCAAACTGCTGGAATCGCTGCAGCGCGATCTCGGGCCGTGGATGCAGAGCCCGGCGTTCGGCCCTGGCCGCGAACACCAGGCACGCTGGCAGGCCCTGCTGCGCGCGCAGCAGGAGTTCCAGACGCACTCAAGCGCCTATGTGGACCAGATCAAACAGGCGCTGGACGATGCATTCGCCCTGTTCGAGCAGCGCCTTGCCGAGCACGAGCAGCCGGGCAATCAGCTCACCAGTGCCCGGGCGATGTTCGACCTGTGGATCGAGGCGGCCGAAGAGGCCTATGCGAAGGTCGCCCTGTCCGAGCCGTTCCAGCAGGTGTATGCGGCGCTGGGCAATGCGCAGATGCGCCTGCGCGCGGCCACGCAGCATGAAATCGAGCGCGTGACCGAAAGTCTGGGTCTGCCCACGCGCACGGAGATGGATGCCGCACACCGTCGCATCGCGGAACTGGAGCGGCTGGTGCGGCGGATGATGCAGGCGGCGCCGGCGAAGGCCGCGCCGGCCAGGTCAACAGCACGCGCCACCCCTGCTGAGGCCCCCAAGGCCCCCAAGGCGACCAAGGCGACCAAGGCCCCCAAGGCGACCAGAACCCCCAAGCCGGCGAAACCCGCCAAGCCGGCCCCGGCCGCACCCGCGCGGCGGACGCGCAGCCGATGAAGGGCCCGTTGGGATTCAACGCAGAGGACCTGCTGCAGGAAACCCTGGCCATGCAGCGCAAGCTGATGGACGGGCTGACGCTGCTGCCGTCGGTGGAGGACGTGGACTACGGCGTCACCGCGCGCGAAGAGGTCTGGCGGGACGGCAAGGTAGCGCTGTATCGGTTCATCGGCACCGAAGCGCCGGTGCACTCGACCCCGCTGCTGATCGTGTATGCGCTGGTCAACCGGCCGTACATGGTTGATCTGCAGGCCGACCGTTCGCTGGTGCAGAAGCTGCTGGCACTCGGACACGACGTGTACGTGCTGGACTGGGGCTACCCGGACCGCTCCGAGCGCTACCAGACGCTGGAGGATTACCTGCTGCGGTTCATCGACGGCGCGGTGGACCACCTGCGCGCGCAGTCCGGCGGCCCGATCGACATGCTCGGCATCTGCCAGGGCGGGGTGTTCGCGCTGTGCTACGCGGCCCTGCGCCAGCACAAGCTGGCCAACCTGGTCACGATGGTCACGCCGGTGGATTTCCACACCGCCGACAACATGCTTTCGCACTGGGCACGGCATGTGGACGTGGACCTGCTGGTGGACACGCTGGGCAACATCCCGGCCGACCTGATGAATGCCAGTTACCTGATGCTCAAACCGTTCCGGCTCAACGTGCAGAAGTACGTCGGTCTGCTCGACATCCTGGACGACAAGGCCGCGCTGGAGGACTTCCTGCGCATGGAAAAGTGGATCTTCGATTCGCCCGATCTCGCCGGCGAAGCCTTTCGCGACTTCATCAAGCAGTTCTACCAGGGCAACGGCCTGATGCACGACGGCGTGCGGATCGGCGAGGAACATGTCGACCTGCGCCAGGTGACGCTGCCGGTGCTCAACATCTACGCCGAACAGGACCATCTTGTCCCGCCGGATGCCTCGCGCGCGATGCGCGGCCGGATTGGCAGCAGTGATTACACCGAAAGCAGCTTCCGTGGCGGCCACATCGGCATCTATGTCTCCGGCCGCGCCCAACGCGAAGTGCCTGCGACCCTCTCACAGTGGCTGAAGGAACGAACATGACCCACCTCCGCGTGATGACGACGCTGCTCGTGGCGCTGCTGGCGGCCGCCGGTGGCGCCTCGGCCGCGCCCAGCGACACCGCGCGCCGCGAGATCGCCGCGCTGATCGGCGCACTGGACGGCTCGTCCTGCCGCTTCCAGCGCAACGGCAGCTGGCACGACGCCGCAGAAGCGCGCGCGCACCTGCAGCGCAAGTACGACTACCTGCTCAGGAAGGACAAGGTGGATACCGCCGAACAGTTCATCGAACGGGCCGCCAGCCAGAGCAGCATGAGCGGCAAGCCCTACCGGATCGCCTGCCCGGGCCAGCCCGAACAGACCGCGGCGGCGTGGTTCGGTGCGCGCCTGAAGGCCTTGCGCGGACGCTGAGCGCCTGGCGCCGCATGCGCCGCATACACACCGGTCCGCGCTAGCATTTCCCTCATACCGTTGGAGGACCCTGCCATGAACGCCACACCCCGCACGCTCTCGCGCTCGCTCAACGACCGCATGATCGCCGGCGTGATGGGCGGCATCGCGCACCGCTTCGGCTGGAACCCGACGCTGCTGCGGATCGTGTTCGTGGTGGTCTCCCTGGCGTCGGCTGCCTTTCCCGGCATCCTGGTGTACCTCATCCTCTGGCTGCTGATTCCCAACGAGGCCGATTGATCCTGCCGCCATTGGCGCTGCGCGTCCTGCAGGGGCTGGGCGCGCTTTGGACCGCGCCCAACACCCTGATCGGTCTGCTCGGTGGCCTGCTGGGGATGGTGGCGGGCGCGCGTCCGTCGTGGAATGCACGCGACCGCGCGGTCGTGTTCCGTGACTGGCCGTGGGGGCCGGGCGGCGCGATCACCCTGGGCAACGTGATTCTGCACACCGGCCCGGTACTGGACGTGCCGTGCCGCACGTACGCGCATCAGGCGGGCCACTGCACCGAGCCGGTCATCGGTCTGCACGACCATGAGCGCGCACATGTCTATCAGTACATGGTGCTGGGCCCGTTGTACCTGCCGGTGTACCTGCTGTGCGGCGGCGTCAGTGCGCGCAATCCCTTCGAGCGCGCGGCCGATGTGTATGCGATGACCGGGCGCGGCTGGTGGCCGTAATGGCCACGTGTTAGCGATGCGTTAATTTCGTGTAAGCAAAACGTCGGTAACGCGACGTCATCTGCATGCAAAAAAACGTTATTAACCTCAATGACGCATCAGTCAGGTTGGGCGCGGTAAGCTGCACGCTGTTGGACATGCACGATGCTTTTTGGAGGAGTACATCACATGGCAATTGTTCTTTATGTCGGTGGTAGCAAGGATGGCGACAAGGGCCTGGTGCCCCACGGCTTCAGCAAATCCCGCGCCGAGACGGCCCAAGGGCCGGAGATCTACACCGAGCGGTTCATGGAGCTGCAGGGCGTGGGCCGGGTGCGCGTCATGGCCCTGGAATCCCTGCTGGATGAATCGGTGAAGGTCCGCGCGGCGCAGCACTACCGCTGAGCGCCGACCATCGGCGACAGGTTGGAGGGCGGCTGTCAACGGGTTTCCCCCGCCGCCCTGCGTTGCCACAATCGGGTTTTCCGTAACGTGGCTCCGGCCGGAAGCAATGCCTGACATCAAGCTCGCCCAGCAGATCGCCCAGACCATCGCCGACGAAATCGGCGCCCAGGCTGCCCAGGCGCGTGCCGCCATCGCCCTGTTGGACGAAGGCGCCAGCGTTCCGTTCATCGCCCGCTACCGCAAGGAAGTCACCGGCGGCCTGGACGACACCCAGCTGCGCAACCTGGAGACGCGCCTGACCTACCTGCGTGAACTGGAAGACCGCCGCGCCGCGGTGCTGTCCAGCATCGACGAACAGGGCAAGCTCAGCGACGAATTGCGTCTGGACATCCTGGCCGCGGACACCAAGTCGCGCCTGGAAGACCTGTATCTACCCTACAAGCCCAAACGCCGCACCCGCGCCCAGATCGCGCGCGAGGCCGGGCTGGAACCCTTGGCCGATGGCCTGCTGGCCGATCCTGGCCTGGACCCGCAGGTGTTCGGCGCCACTTTCGTCGATGGCGACAAGGGCGTGGCCGACGTCAAGGCCGCCCTCGAAGGCGCCCGGGCGATCCTGATGGAGCGCTGGGGCGAGGACGCGGCGCTGGTCGGCGAGCTGCGCAACTGGCTCGGCGAGCACGGCGTCATCCGCGCCCGTGTTGCCGAGGGCAAGGAAGAGCAGGGTGCCAAGTACCGGGATTATTTCGAGCACGCCGAGCCGCTGGCGAAGATTCCGTCGCACCGCCTGCTGGCGCTGTTCCGCGCGCGCCGCGAGGAAATTCTGTTCCTGGAGCTGGACCCGGGCAGCGATGCCGAGGCCGGCCACCAGTACGCCGAGGGGCGTGTGGCGCACAACGCCGGCATCCGCGATGCCGGGCGCCCGGGTGACCGCTGGCTGCTTGACGCCTGCCGGCTGACCTGGCGCGCCAAGCTGCACATGCACCTGCTGCTGGACCTGTTCAACCAGGCGCGCGAAAAGGCCGAAGCCGACGCCATCGCGGTGTTCGGCGACAACCTCAAGGATCTGCTGCTGGCCGCCCCGGCGGGCCCGAAGACCGTGCTTGGCCTGGACCCGGGCATCCGTACCGGGTGCAAGATCGCCGTGGTCGATGCCACCGGCAAGCTGGTCGCCACCGACACCATCTACCCGCACGAGCCGCGTCGCCAGTGGGACCAGTCGCTGCACACGATCCGGCAGCTGTGCATCACGCACAACGTGGAGCTGATCGCGATCGGCAACGGCACCGCCAGCCGCGAGACCGACAAGCTGGCCGGCGAGGTCATCAAGGCGCTGGGCGACACCCGGCTGCAGAAGATCGTGGTCAGCGAGGCCGGCGCATCGGTGTACTCGGCCTCGGAACTGGCGGCCAGGGAGTTCCCCGATCTGGACGTGTCGATCCGCGGTGCGGTGTCGATCGCGCGGCGTCTGCAGGACCCGCTGGCCGAGCTGGTGAAGATCGAGCCCAAGGCGATCGGCGTGGGTCAGTACCAGCACGACGTGGACCAGTACCGCCTCGCGCGCGCGCTGGATGCGCGGGTGGAAGACTGCGTCAACGCGGTTGGCGTGGAGGTCAATACGGCCTCGGCCGCACTGCTCTCGCGGGTATCCGGCCTGTCCTCCACCGTGGCCGAGAACATCGTGCGCCACCGTGACGACAACGGTCCGTTCAAGCGCCGCAAGGACCTGCTCAAGGTGCCGCGCCTGGGCGACAAGACCTTTGAACAGTGCGCCGGCTTCCTGCGCATCGCCGACGGCGACCAGCCGCTGGATGCCTCGTCGGTGCACCCGGAAGCCTATCCGGTGGTCGAGCGCATCGTGGCGGCCACCGCGCGCCCGATCAAGGCGCTGATCGGCGACGGCAGCTTCCTGCGCAGTCTGAAGGCCGAGCAGTTCACCGATGCCACCTTCGGTGTGCCGACGGTGCGCGACATCCTCAAGGAGCTGGAGAAGCCCGGCCGCGACCCGCGCCCCGAGTTCAAGGCGGCGCGCTTCGCCGACGGGGTGGAAGAGCTGAAGGACCTCAAGGTCGGCATGATCCTCGAAGGCGTGGTCAGCAACGTGGCCGCGTTCGGCGCGTTCGTGGACATCGGTGTGCATCAGGACGGCCTCATCCACATCTCGGCGCTGTCGGACACCTACGTCAAGGACCCGCGCGACGTGGTCAAGGCCGGCGACATCGTCAAGGTGAAGGTGCTGGAGGTCGACGTGGCCCGCAAGCGGATCGCGCTGACCCGTCGCCTGGACGACACCCCGGCACCGGCCAAGGCCCCGGGCGAGCGCGACGCGCGTCCGGCCGGCGGTGGCCGCCGCGACGGCGGGGGCCCGCGTCCCGGCGGCCGGGGTGGCCCGTCTGGTCCGCGCCCGGGCAGTGGCGCCCCGCCGGCCAACAATGCCCTGGCCGACGCCTTCGCCCGCGCAAAACGCGGCGGCTGAGGGCCTGGGAGCCGGCGGCGGTCGCGGTGCGACCGCTGCCGTTCGCCGCAACGGGACATGGGTACCGGCGGCGAACGGGCCTGTTTTCGTGGGCTGCGCGCCGCCGCCGGGGCTGTGGCGGGCCGTTGCACCGCCATGCCGCGGGGGGGGCGGTGGGCCGGGGCACTTCTGGTTTGACTCCGGTTTAAGCACACTTCCCGTTGAATGGCCGCACGGCGTGGCGCGCGGTCGCGGGGAGGGGACATGGCGGACACCAGGAACAGGGCGTTCGGCCGGGCATGCGCCCGGGCCGCGCACGCGCCTGCCGCATCGGCGACGGGCAGCCGGAGGCCGTCATGAGCCGCGAGCCGGGCAGCGTTCCCGCCCCGACGGACGATCTGTCCGACCAGCTTCGCCGCATGGAGAAAATCATCGATGGCATCGCCGTCGGCACCTGGGAGTGGAACATCCAGACCGGCCAGATGCGGGTCAACGAGCGCTGGGCCGGCATTGTCGGCTACACGCGCGAGGAACTGGCTCCGATCACCCCGGAGACATTCTTCCGGCTGGTGCATCCAGACGATCTTGAGAGCTCCAACGCACTGCTGAAAGAGCACCTGGAAGGACGCTCGCTGCGGTTCGACAGCCTGTGCCGGATGCGCCACAAAGACGGACACTGGATCTGGGTACAGGATCGCGGACGCATCTACGAATGGGATGCGCAGGGCCGGCCGGTGTGGATGGCCGGTGCGCATGCCGATGTCACCGACCTGCAGACAGCCCGCCAGGATGCGGCCAACATGCGCCAGCGCCTGCAGGCGGTGGTGGATGCGTCCGACGAAGTGGCGGTGATCGCCACCGACATCGATGGCGTGGTCAACCTGTTCAACACCGGCGCGCAGAAGCTGCTCGGCTACAGTGCGGACGAAGTGATCGGGCGGGTCAACCCCGGCCTTTTCCATGATGCCGAGGAAATGCGCGCGTACCTGCAGCAGGATGTCGGTGACGGTGTGCCGCTGCCCAGCATCTTCCAGGCGCTGACCGCTCGCGCCGCGCAGGGCACCTGGTCGCACCAGTGGACCTTCGTGCGCAAAGATGGCGAGCGCCGCCAGGTGCGCCTGTCGATCAGCCCGCTGGATTGCGCCAGCGGCTCGCGGATCGGCTACGTCGGCATGGCGGTGGACATCACCCCGCTGCTGGCGATCCGCGAGCAGGCGTATGTGGCGGCGGAGAAGTTCGCCGGCGCGTTTTCCTCGGCCGCGCTTGGCATGGCGCTGGTGTCGCTGGAAGGGCGCTGGCTGGATGTCAACGATGCCCTCTGCGGCATCCTTGGCTACACCCGTGCGGAACTGCTGCAGATCGACTTCCAGACCTTGACCCATCCCGAAGACCTGCACGCCGATCTGACCCTGGTCGGCGACCTGCTCGCCGGCCGCCGTGATCATTACCACATGGACAAGCGCTACCTGGGCAAGGCCGGCAATATTGTCTGGGGGCGGCTGTCGGTGTCGCTGGTGCGCGCCGGCAACGGCGAGCCGCTGCATTTCGTGTCGCAGATCCAGGACGTCACCGCGCAGCGCCAGAGCGGGCAGCAGCTGCGCGAGTCCGAACAGCGCACGCGGATTACGCTGGATGCGGTGGCCGACATGGTAGTGACCCTGGATCTGCACGGCACGGTCCAGTACGCCAACGCAGCCGCGAGCCGGGCGTTGGCCGGGGCAGGCGCCGACGGCCTCACCGGCAGCCGGCTGGCCGAGCTGATGGAACTGACCACCGAGTACGCGCCCCGTTCGCCGCTGGACCTGTCCGTGCTTCTGGATCCGGACAGCAATGCGGTGGATCTGCATTCGGACCTGCTGTTGGCGGTGGGCGCCCAGCGGGTGCCGGTGGACCTCACGCGCGCCTGGCTGCGTGGCGAGGACGGCGTCATCAGTGGTGCGGTGTGGGTGATCCGCGATGTCACCCAGCAGCGCGCGCGCCAGCGCGAAGCGCGCCATCTGGCCGAGGTCGATCCGTTGACCGAACTGAGCAACCGCCGCGGGTTCGAAGCGCACCTGCAGCAGGCGATCACCCGCGTGGCCCGCACCGGGCAGCAGGCGTCGCTGATGTACATCGATCTGGACCACTTCAAGCCCGTCAACGATACGCACGGTCACCTCGCCGGCGATGCCGTGCTGTGGGCGGTGGCCAGTCTGCTGCGGCATGGGGTGCGCGATTCGGACATCGTCGCCCGACTCGGCGGCGACGAGTTCGCGGTGATCCTGGCCGGCTGTTCGCTCAAGCGTGCGCGGCGTATCGCCAGCGATCTGCTCGACGCGCTGCGCGCGCTGTCCATTCCGTGGGACCAGCAGCGGCTGGCAGTGGGGGCCAGCATCGGCATTGCCGCCCTGGGCGGCGCCATGAGCGTGGATGACGCTGTGGCCGCCGCCGATGCGCAATGCTATCGGGCCAAGGCCGCCGGCCGCGACAACGTGCAGGTGGAGGCGCCGGGCGAGGGCCCGTTCGATCCGCTCGACAGCGGCGATACCAGCGAGGCAGGGGAGGGCTGAGCGGTGCCGCAGGCTGGCCGCCGCCACGGCGGTCCGGGATACTCGCCGGCCACGCGAATGGACAGGAACAGCAGGATGCGCCCCCCCCGGATCGCGAGGGACGTGACCGCCCTGGCGATGGCTCTGGCTGGATCGGCCGGTGTTCCCGCCCAAGCCGCTGCCGGCCCTGCATATCGATTGATCGGCCGCCCTAAAGGTTGCCTGCCAGGGGCCGCTATATCGGTCGGAGTTGCCCCCTGCGTGGCAGGGGGACCTGGCGGCCTGTCTGATCGATAGATCCACCCGACCGTGCTCCGGTCGTGCACTGCCTCTGGAAGTCGCGTCATTTCAACTGACGATGTTCGTGCGTCCCAAACCAGCTGATCACCCGCGCCGGACATCCCGTTCGGCGTCGCCATCGCTTATCGGACACGAGGTCATACGATGTTTACTTCAGGCTTGCATACGCCGGTGCGTGCACCGCTGTCGGTCACCGCCGTCGATTCACCCTGGCGCGCACTGCGCGGCCTGTTCCGCGCCCGCCGCAGCCCCGGCGAGGCGGGGGCCGGGGCGGCCGCACGTCACCAGGCGGCGCTGGAAGCGCAGGTCGCGGCCCTGCACCGCGTGCAGGCCGTGATCGAGTTCGACCTTGACGGCACCATCCTGGAAGCCAACGACAACTTCCTGCAGACGCTGGGCTACACCCTGGCGGAGATCCAGGGGCGGCACCACGCGATGTTCGTCGACCCGGTGCAGGCGCAGAGCGAGGAGTACCGCGCGTTCTGGGCCAAGCTGGGGCGCGGCGAGTTCGACGCCGGCCAGTATCGCCGGGTCGGCAAGGGCGGCCGGGAGATATGGATCCAGGCGTCCTACAACCCCGTGTTCGACAGCGATGGCCGGCCCTACAAAGTGGTGAAATTTGCCACCGACATCACCGCGCAGAAGTTCCAGGCGGCCGATTTCGCCGGCCAACTGGCGGCGATCAGCAAATCCCAGGCGGTGATCGAGTTTGGCATGGACGGACGCATCCTTGCCGCCAACGACAACTTCCTGGCGGTGATGGGCTATCGCCTGGAGGAGGTGCGTGGCCAGCACCATTCGATGTTCGCCGAGCCCGCCTACCGCCAGAGTGCCGAGTACCAGCGCTTCTGGGAAAAGCTGGGGCGGGGCGAGTTCGACGCCGGCCAATACAAGCGGCTGGGGCGCGATGGGCGTGAGGTGTGGATCCAGGCGTCGTACAACCCGATCTTCGACATGAACGGTCGGCCGTTCAAAGTGGTCAAGTACGCCACCGATGTGACCGCGCAGGTGCAAGCCAGTCTTGCCCTGGAGCTGGCGGTGGCGCAGACCCGTGAAGTGGTGGCAGCGGCCCAGGGAGGGGACCTCACCGGCCACATTCCGACCACCGACAAGCGCGGTCCGATCGCCGAGCTCTGCGAGGGCATCAACGCGCTGGTCGAGGCGATGGCCTTGATCATCGGGCAGATCAAGTTCGCGGCCGACACCATCGCGGTCGGTGCCAGCGAGATCGCCGAAGGCAACAGCGACCTGTCGGTGCGCACCGAGCAGCAGGCGGCGTCGCTGGAGGAAACCGCGGTGTCGATGAAGGGGCTCACCGCGACCGTGCAGCGCACCGCCGACAACGCCCGCCAGGCCAGCGCGCTTGCCAGCGGCGCGGTCGATGTCGCCGACCAGGGCGGACACGTGGTGCACGACGTGGTGGCGACGATGGCGCTGATCAACGACTCCTCGCGGCGCATCGTCGACATCATCGGGGTCATCGACGGCATCGCATTCCAGACCAATATCCTGGCGCTCAACGCAGCGGTGGAGGCGGCGCGTGCCGGCGAGCATGGCCGTGGCTTCGCGGTTGTCGCCTCGGAGATCCGCTCGCTGTCGCAGCGCTCGGCCGACGCCGCCAAGGAGATCAAGCAACTGATTGGCGACTCGGTGGAGAAGGTCGGCGCGGGAACCGCGCAGGTCGAAAGCGCCGGACGGACGATGACGGACATCGTGGTCAACGTGAAGCGCGTCAGCGCGTTGATGAGCGACATCAGCGCCGCCGCCCAGCAGCAGAGCGAGGGCATCCAGCAGATCAACCGTGCCGTGGAGCATATCGACGAAGGCACCCAGCAGAATGCGGCGCTGGTCGAGGAAGCGTCGGCGGCGGCGCGCAGCATGGAGGAGCAGGCATCCCAGCTGCTGCAGACCGTGGCCGGATTCCGAGTGGATGCGGCAGTGGCGCAGACGCAGCGACAGGCAATGCAGGGCGCCCAGCCGGTACTGCGCCTGGTGTGAGCGCAGGCGCGATGGGCGGCGGCACCGGCTGCACCCTTGCGCGTGGCTCTGGGATACGCCTGCATCCAACGGACGGGCGTACGCGGTTGCAACAGGGATGGATGTGGGCGGCCATGCTGGCGCTGGCCGAACGACTGCGCGCTGGCCATCGCCTGGCGTGAGATCGTGCCGGCGCAGGGCCGGCCGAAGTGCGCGCCAGAGCAGGGTCCAGCGCTGCCGGGTGCACCCAGCCATCGCTGCATGGGTCGACTGGCGTAAACGAAAAACCCCGCCAAAGCGGGGTTTCATCTCCGATGATTGCGGAGCGTATCGTTCCATTGGTGCCGAAGGTGGGACTCGAACCCACACGCTTTTAAGGGCGGCGGATTTTGAGTCCGCTGCGTCTACCGATTCCGCCACTTCGGCTGGCTGGCCGCGTAGTGTATACAAAACCTGCGGCGGTGGGGAGACCTGAACGCTTCAGTGTGACGGCGGCCTTCATCGGGTTGGGACGCTATAATCACCGCGCTGAACCATACAGGGAGCCGGGGATGAGCGCGCTGCAGGATCTACGGGTGCTGGTGGTGGAGAACGACGAGATGAGTGCGGCCCTGCTGCAGATGCAGCTGGTGCAGTCCGGGGCGGTCGTCGTGGGGTTGGCGGCCTCGGTGTCCGAGGCATTGCACCTTCTGGGCGAGACCGCACCGCAGGTCGCGCTGCTCGATTACCGTCTGGCCAACAACGAAACCAGTGAGGCGGTGGCCGAAGGACTTTCCGCACGTGGCATTCCGTTTGTTCTGGCGACCGGCATGGCGCCGGATCATCTGCCGGCGACGTTCCGCAGCGGTGTCGTGCTCAGCAAGCCGTACCTCACCGCGGAACTGACCGCCGCACTCGAGCGTGCCCGCCAAGGCGATTCAGTCGCCGGCTGATGCCGCGACAGAGGGCGTGTCAGGCCGCTTCCTGACAGACAAGATCAACCGGTTCGCGGTCGTCGAGAATGCGGTACTGCGCGGCCAGATCGGCCGGGTCAGGATTGAGCCACGCGTCCAGGTGTTCCGGGCGGATCGGCACGATGCAGCGGTCATGCCCGGCTGCGGCTACCGCCACCGGCGGTTCGTCGGTGATCGCCGCGAACGACAGCAGCCGGCCTTCCGGCCCGTCCCATTCCGACCACAGGCAGGCCACCAGCAGGTCGCGTGCGGGCTGCGGGTGGAATTCCAGGACCACGTTCTGCGCGCGCTCGCCAGGTGCCAACGCGCGGTGTTCGAATGCATGGCGCGGAACGTGCTCATAGAACGACTGCACCACCACGACGCCGTGTCGATGACCAAACGCGGGCTTCCAGTACCCACCGAGGCTGTCGCGGCGCGCATTGTAGGTGCCCGGGTAGAGCACGTCATTGCGGGCCGGCACATCCGGCAGCCGGCATTGGTAGCGCATCGGCTTGATCACGCGCTGGCCGCCCTCGGAAACGATCACCGGTGCGTATACGCCCGGAAAGATGCGGCTGTCGCGCGGCAGCAGCCCGGTGCGGTGCAGGTCGTCCAGGCGCGCCTGCGCGCGCTCGATCCGGTTGCCGGCGATACGTAGTTCGTTGCGTGCCTTCTGCGAAGGGCGAGCGGCGAGCTGGCTTTCAGCCGATGCCAGGCGTGCGGACTGCAGCCGGATCTCCTCGTCGAGTGCGCGCATTTCCTCGGCATGCCACTGCTGGATCTTTGCCACGATGTCCTGCCCCTGCGGCGTGCGTGCGCCGGCGAACCCGTCATCCATCGCCTTGGGCGTTTTGGGCCGTGGCTTGCCAGGATCGTGCGCATAGAGCTGCGCGAACGCCTCCAGCGACATGACCGCGCCGTACTCACGGACAAGCCTGGTGTAATCGGCACGGATCTGGGCGGAGTAGCACATGGCGGCAGGGGCGGCGGGCAGGGGAACAGGATAGGACGCGTGGGTCTCACCGGGTGCGCATGGCCTGCGTCATGCTACAGGCCCGTTCACTCCGAGAAAGCCCCATGTCCCTGCCTGCCAGCCTGCAGCTCTACCCCGTGCCGCCCACTGTCGAGGAGTACCGCCAGCTGCGCGTGCTCGCCGGCCTGAGCCCCAAATCACTGGAGGCAGCCACGCTGGGCCTGCCCAACACGGTGTTCGGGGTGAGCATCCGCGACGGCGAACGGTTGGTGGCGATGGGCAGGCTGGTCGGCGACCGCGGCTGCTTCCTGCAGGTGGTGGACATTGCGGTGGTTCCCGACCGCCAGGGGCAGGGACTGGGCAAGGCGGTGATGGGCGCGCTGGATGTCTGGCTGCGCGCGAACGCGGTCGGTGCTTATGTGAGTCTGATCGCCGATGGCCAGGCGCATCGGCTGTACGCGCAGTTCGGTTTTGCCCAGACCGCGCCGAAGTCGGTGGGCATGGCCAAGGTGGTGGGCTGACCACGCAGAGAAAGAAGCGCCAACAAAAAGCCCCGACCGGAGTCAGGGCTGTTTGTTGAAGCTGGCGTCCCCACGGGGATTCGAACCCCGGTCGCCACCGTGAAAGGGTGATGTCCTAGGCCTCTAGACGATGGGGACGCGTTGAACCGGATTTTGCTTCTGTCGGACGGCCTGTGTCCGGAGAAGTGGTGGAGCCAGGCGGGATCGAACCGCCGACCTCCTGCATGCCATGCAGGCGCTCTCCCAGCTGAGCTATGGCCCCACGTTGATGCTGCGAGCCGCCTATCATAGCGGCGCTTTTGCTGGATGGGAAGCTTTTTCTGGGGCACCAACAAAAAGCCCCGACCGAAGTCAGGGCTGTCTGTTGAAGCTGGCGTCCCCACGGGGATTCGAACCCCGGTCGCCACCGTGAAAGGGTGATGTCCTAGGCCTCTAGACGATGGGGACGCGTTGAACCGGATTTTGCTTCTGTCGGACGGCCTGTGTCCGGAGAAGTGGTGGAGCCAGGCGGGATCGAACCGCCGACCTCCTGCATGCCATGCAGGCGCTCTCCCAGCTGAGCTATGGCCCCACGTTGTACCGCGAGCCGCCTAGTATACCTGCGTGTTCACGTTTGTGGAAGACCACATTCGAAGCCCGCAGGGGGCGGTGAATAAAAAGACCCGGCGTGCCGGGCCTCGGTATTCGTTGATGAGTGGCGTCCCCACGGGGATTCGAACCCCGGTCGCCACCGTGAAAGGGTGATGTCCTAGGCCTCTAGACGATGGGGACGCATGAACTCATCAATGTTTTCAGCGCTCCTGACGGCCTAATGTCCGGAGTGGTGGAGCCAGGCGGGATCGAACCGCCGACCTCCTGCATGCCATGCAGGCGCTCTCCCAGCTGAGCTATGGCCCCACGATGCTGGAGGCGGAATTCTACGCGTGTGCGTTGCATTCGCCAAGTCTTTTCTCTGACACAACCCTGAAAAAAAACCGGATCGGGACAGTGACCATGTCAAACAAAACGCCCCGGCCAAGACCGGGGCGTTCTGCGTTTCAATTGGCGTCCCCACGGGGATTCGAACCCCGGTCGCCACCGTGAAAGGGTGATGTCCTAGGCCTCTAGACGATGGGGACGCACGAAAACCGAATTTTTCCCACGTTGCTTCAATCGGCCTAATGATTGAAGTGGTGGAGCCAGGCGGGATCGAACCGCCGACCTCCTGCATGCCATGCAGGCGCTCTCCCAGCTGAGCTATGGCCCCACGTCGTGAGGAGCGAAATCATAGCGACGGCGTTTTCGATTGGCAAGAGAAAACTGCACGAAATTTCTCATCCATTGCCTCAACTGCATTCACGCGGCCGCGTCGATAACGCGATACGTGACCTGTGTCGTGCACAACGGCAGCGTGGCTATCGGTGCGGTGCTGTCAACGCGGCCAGGATCGGGCACTCGCCGCGTTCGCCGTGGCCGGGGCACGCATCCACCAGCTGCTTCAGTGCACCGTGCATGCGCTGCAGTTCGCCGATGCGCTGTTGGATGTCCTGCAGTTTCTGCACCGCGGTACTGCGGACCTGCGCCATGTCCTGTCCATGCTGGTCGCTGAGCGACAGCAGTTCGCCGATTTCCTCCAGGCTGAAACCCAGCGCCTTGGCGCGACGGATGAACTGCAGCCGCGTCAGGTCGTCTTCGCTGAAGACCCGGTAGCCCCCGGCGCTGCGGCGCGCGGTCGGCAGCAGGTGCTGCCGCTCGTAGTAGCGCACGGTGTCGATGGGCACGCCGGCCTGGCGCGCGAGCTGTCCAATGTTCATGACCACCTCGGAAGAAGATCGCCCTCATTGTGAACCCTGGAGCCGGGTCGAGGGTCAAGGGTCTGGCCGTTGGGCGGCCCTGTGCAAGGTTGGCTGCAAAGATGCAATTAGTTTCATGGATGGCCCTCGAGGCCGTCCGTAACCTCCAGCGAACTGTTGATCGGGCGTGCGCGCAGGCGCCTCCCGGCCCCCCCCATGACGGGTAACGCTGCTGGAGCTAGGTCGCATGAACACCTCGTTGAACTCCCTTCCGCCGCGGCGCAAGCCGGCTGCGCCAACGCTGATGGAAGTGGCCGTGGTCGAGTACGCCGGCAGCATCCGCGGCGCTGCGACGGTGCTTTCCGAGCTCGCGCAGCTCTCCAACCGGGTTGCGGCGGCCAGTCGGCGGCCCGGCGCGCGCATGCTCGTCACCCGCTGGACCCTGTGCCCACGCGGCGGCGGAATGCAGCGCATGGCCGGTGCCACACTGTTCGGCGAAGCATTGCCGGCGGTCGTGGTGCTGCCCGGCAACGAGCCGGGCTGGGCGATGTCGGTCGCCGGCGAGGCGCTGCTGGCATGGCTGCGTGACTGCCATGACGCCGGCAGCCTGCTGGCCGGGTGCGAGGAGGGCGCGCTGCTGCTGGCCCGTGCCGGCGTCTTGGCCGGGCGGCCGGTGCGGCTGCCCAGCCTGGACCGCTGTGCCGCGCTGAAGGCGGTTGTGCCCAGCTGGCTGCCGAGCGAGCGAACGCTGGTGGACGATGGCGACCTGCTCACCGCCGCCGGCACCGATGCCTGGAAGTACCTGAGCCTGCGTCTGCTCGCCCGGGTGTACGGGCACAGCGTGATGTCGTCTGTGTCCCAGCAGCTGCAACTGGTGATTCCGCGGACCGTGCAGGATGATCTGGAGCGCTTCAGCCCGAACTTCGCGCACGGCGACCGCTGCATCCTTAAAGCGCAGCGCTGGTTGCACGGCATCGCTGCGCGTGGAGTGAGCCTGCAGGACATCTGCGATTCGGCGGGATTGGAGCCGCGTACCCTCCAGCGCCGTTTCCTGCGTGCGACCGGGATGCGGCCCATCGAGTACTGCCAGCGGCTGCGCATCGCCAAAGCGCAGATGCTGTTCCAGGCGGGCGGGGCGATCGACGAAGTCTCCTGCCACGTGGGCTACTCAGACCAGAGCGCCTTCCGACGGCTGTTCCTGCGCATCGTCGGGACGACACCGGCGCGCTATCGGCGTCAGATCGTCAGCCAGCGTCGCGAGCGTGCCGCGGCAACTACGGTGCGCGCGGTGGAGAGCATGCGTGCGGCATGACGTGCGGCGCTGCGGCTTGATCGCAGCGGTGCATGCTGGGACCATGCGGGAAGGCCCGATACCGAAAGCGAAACGATGATAAGCAGTGTCGGCCCGGTGCCGTTGGTGGTGGTGTGGGTGCTTGTTGCGATGGGTGTGGCGATGCTGGTGGCGCGCATGGTGCGTGCCGAGCCGAAAGAAAAGGCGCCCACGCCGCGCAGTGTATTGTTCGACATGCTGCTGATCGGCCTGCTGGCCGGCCGACTCGGGTTCATCCTGCGCTACTGGACCGACTACCGCCACGATGGCTGGGCTGTGTTGCGCCTGGGTGATGGGGGGTTCCTGCCTTGGGTGGCCATCCTGGTCGGCCTGGGCTGGGGCGCATGGCGCCTGCGGCGCTGGCCGCATCTGCGCCGCTCCGTGGCGGCCGGCGCGTTGGCCGGCGTGCTGTGCTGGGCCGCGCTGTCGCTGGGCAGTGGCTGGCTGCAGCGCGATCGCATCGCGCTGCCCACACTTGCACTCACCCGTCTGGACGGGGTGCCCGACACGCTGGGCGGCGCACACGCGCAGCCGACGATCGTCAATCTCTGGGCCACCTGGTGCGGACCGTGCCGGCGCGAGATGCCGGTGCTGGCCCGTGCCCAGCAACGCCATTCCGACCTGCGCTTTGTGTTCGCCAACCAGGGCGAGACCGCTGAAGAGGTTCAGGCCTTCCTCACGGCCGAAAGGCTGTCGCTGCACAATGTGCTGCTGGACGAGCCCATGCACGCTGCCGCGGCGCTGCATGTACAGGCGTATCCGACTACCCTGTTCTTCGATCGTGACGGGCGGCTGCAGGAGGTGCACCTGGGGGAACTCAGTGCCGCCAGTCTGGAATCCAAGCTCGCGCGGCTGCGATAGCCGCGCGGGTTCTTCTGTCTTTCAATTCCGGGAGTTGCCATGCTGTCCACATCCTTCCCTGCGCTGGGTACTGTATTGAGCGCCGCGCTGCTGTTGAGCCTGTCCGGCTGCAGCCAGGCCCAGGCACCGAAGGCGCCCACCGCCACCGCCGGCAAGACGGGCGAGCGGCCGGCCGTGCTCAAGAGCATCGAACAGCAGGGTTTCGAGGTGATGGGCGAGTTCGACGCGCCCGGTGGCCTGCGCGGGTTCGCAGGGGTGGTCGGCGGGCAGCAGCCGGCCGCGGCGTACGTCACTGCCGATGGCAAGCACGTACTGGTCGGCAGCCTGTTCGACGCGCAGGGCAAGGATATCGGTACCGAGCCGGTCGAGCGTCTGGTGGCCGCGCCGATGTCCGCGCGGCAGTGGGCCAAGCTCGATGCCAGCGCCTGGGTGCGCGATGGCCGCGCCGACGCGCCGCGGGTGGTGTACACCTTCAGCGACGCCAACTGCCCGTACTGCCATCGCTTCTGGGAAGCGGCGCGGCCGTGGGTCGACAGTGGCAAGGTGCAGCTGCGCCATGTGATGGTCGGCGTGATCCGCGAGGACAGCCCGGCCAAGGCGGCGGCGATCCTCACCGCGCCGAACCCAAGTGCGGCGCTGCTGGAGAACGAGCATCGATTTGACCAGGGCGGCATCAAGCCAGCGGCGAATCTCACCGCGGAGGTGGCCAACAAGCTCGATGCCAACCAGGTGTTGATGATCGAGATGGGTTTCCAGGGCACGCCGGGCATTCTGTTCAAGGACGACAAGGGCATGCTGCAGCGTCGTGCCGGCATGCCGCAGGGCCAGGACATGGACGTGGTGATGGGCCCGCGCTGAGTCGCGCCAGGCCCACTGCGTATCGCGCGCCGGTGCAATGCCGGCGCGCCGGACCGCCGCGCCGTGGTATCGCCGGCGCCGGTTGATCTGGATCAAGGTAAAAAATCCGGCGCGCACTAGTCTGTAGCGCATGCGGTATTCCTCAGACGTTTTGCGTGCTGTGCGTCGCACGGCGCGACTGTCATCGACGCGTCGGCAACCATTCACGAGCTCCTCACCCAGCGGCTGGTACTCAAGCCGCTGGCATTCGTGCCGAACGCGACACGCGATCCGGGATGAGGAGGGAATCCCGCGCCGGACCCTGCTTCGTCGCCTGGCGACGTCGACGGGCAGCACTGTCTGTGATTCATGGAGGACGCAATGCGCCTGGGTGTGTTGACGTTGGCAGGTACGCTCGCGCTGGTGGCTGTCCCGGCCCACGCACAGGATTCGGCCGAGACGCTGCGCCAGGAGATCCGGTCGCTGCGGCAGACGCTGGACGCGATGGAAAAGCGCCTGAATGCGATCGAGTCGGCGCCGACCCCGGCGGCCCCCGCCGCAGTGACATCCTCACGTGTGGTGCCTGACGCAGGCACGGTGGCTTCCTTGCCCACGCCGACCGGCGGCGCAACGCATGTCCCCGGCAGCGGGCAGGCGATTCTGCCGCAGCGCGATTCGGTGGCCGATCCGTCCAGTGCCGCCTCGCGCCCGGACAGTGCGGCCGGACCGACGGACCCCGATCTGAAAGGCTTCTTCGCGGTACCAGGCACCGATACGCTGATCCGCATTGGCGGCTACGCCAAACTGGATGCGATCGCCGATGCGCGTGCGGCCGGTGACCAGGAACAGTTTGTCACCTCGTCCATCCCGGTGGGCAGCGCGCACCGCGATGTGTCCAACTTCACGCTGCACGCCAAGCAGACCCGTTTCAGCTTCGAAGCACGGCGACCCACCACGCACGGCAATCTGCGCTTCTACCTGGAGAACGACTTCTTCGGCAGCAGCGACAGCTACCAGTTCCGGCTGCGCCACGCCTACGGCCAGCTGGGCAACACCTACGCCGGGTATGGCTATTCCACCTTCATGGACGCCGACAGCCTGCCCGATACCCTCGATTTCGCCGGGCCGGGTGGCGCGGGCTATCTGCTGGTAGCCGGTATCCACCACAGCATCGCGATGGGCAAGGGCAATACCCTGACCGTGGCCGCCGAAGACCCGGACACACAGCTCAGCGCGCCGGCAGAGGGGATGATGGCGGTGGACCGGCTGCCCGATGTCACCGTCACCGCCCGCATGGAGCGCGACTGGGGCCATCTGCAGCTCGGCGCGGTGGCGCGCAGCCTGGGCTACGACGGCGATGACGGCGATGGGCGTCGTTTCGGCGGTGGCGTGCAGTTGAGCGGATCGGCGTCGGTGGGCGAGCAGGATCTGCTGCTGTTCGGTGCATTGGGCGGCAAAGGCCTGGGACGCTATACCGCCGACCTCACCGGGTCGGGCATGGACGCCGTGGTCACCGCCGATGGCCGCCTGGAGGCGCTGTCGCTCTATGGCGGCTTCGTCGGCTATACGCACTACTGGACCCCGCTGTGGCGGTCGAACCTGATCTATGGCCAGCTCACCAGCGGTCGCAATGACGCGCTGGCGGCCGACGCCTTCCGGCAGAGCCGCTACGGGGTCTTCAACCTGCTGTGGAGTCCGGCTCCGTCCTGGACGATGGGCATGGAGCTGCTGTACGGCCAACTGGAACAGCAGAACGGACAACGCGCGGACACGGTGCGGCTGCAGGGCAGCCTGCAATACAACTTCATCAAGTAAACCCTCATGCCCGGCGCGACCGGGCCCATGCCTGGCAAAGGAGAAACCGTCATGGCAGAAGCGAAGAAAATCGGGGTGGTCGGCGCCACCTTCCTGGTGGCCGGCAACATGATGGGTTCGGGGGTGTTCCTGCTGCCCTCCAGCCTGGCCAAGATCGGCACGGCGTCGATCTGGGGCTGGCTGATCACCACCGCCGGCGCGCTGCTGCTGGCGTTCGTGTTCGCCAAACTCGGCAAGCTGGCGCCCAAGGCCGGCGGTCCGTACGCCTACGCGCGCGACTGGTTCGGCCCGTACATGGGCTTCCAGACCAACACCATCTACTGGTTCGCCAACTGGATCGGCAATGTGGCCATTCCGATTGCGGCGGTGGGCTACTTCAGCTATTTCTTCCCGATCCTGTCCGAGCCGCTGCCGCGTTGCATCGCGGTGCTCGCACTGGTGTGGGCGCTGAGCTTTGCCAACGTGATCGGGCCGTCCTTTGTCAGCCGGTTGCAGACCGTGACCACCAGTTTCGCGCTGGTGCCGATTCTGGGCATCGCGATCTTCGGCTGGTTCTTCTTCGATCCGGCCATTTTCAAGGGCGCCTACAATGTGTCGGGTGAGTCCAACTTCGGCGCGGTGTCCAGCGCGGCGGCGTTGACGCTGTGGGCGTTCATCGGCGTGGAGTCGGCGTCGGTCACCGCCGGCGTGGTGGAGAACCCGGAAAAGAACGTTGCCCGCGCCACGCTGGCCGGCGTGTTCCTGGCGGCGGTGGCCTATATCGCCAGCTCGTCGGTGATCATGGGCATGGTGCCCAACGGCGAACTGCAGGTGTCCGACGCGCCGTTCGCGCTGGCCGCAGCCAACGCGGTGGGCGGGTGGGGCGGTGCGGCGGTGAGCCTGTGCGCCTTCATCGGCGCGGCCGGTTCGCTCGGCGGTTGGATCCTGCTGACCGCGCAGAGCGCAAAGGCGGCATCGGACGATGGCCTGTTCCCCCGTATCTTCAGCCGGACCAACAAGGATGACGTACCGGTCAAGGGCGTGCTGATCGTGGCAGTGCTGATGACCCTGGCGGTGCTGGTGACCTCCACTTCGGCCACCGCATCGGCACAGTTCGATGTGATCACCTCCGCTGCCGTCGTGCTGACCCTGCTGCCTTACATCTATTCCTGCGTGGCCTGCTATTTCGTGGTCGAGCGCTCGCACACGCTGGTCCATACCGGCGCGTTCTGGGCGCTGACCAGCATTACCGTCGTGTACTGCCTGTGGGCGATCTTCGGCTCGTCGGGCAGCATCGTGCAGTACGCCTTCCTGTTCGTGCTGTTCATCACCGTGTTCTATCCGTTCTTCAGCGAGGAGCGCCGCCGCCAGCGCGGCCAGCTGCCGGCGCTGGACGCGGTGAGCAACCCCAGGATTTCGTGACATTGCCCCAGGAGAATGCCTGTGTACTTCAAGTCGCTTGATTACCCCATCATCGTCATCGACGACGATTACGAGTCTCCGCGCATCGGTGGCATCCTGATCCGCGCGCTGGTTGACGAGCTGCGCAAGAACGACCAGCGCGTGCTGTGCGGCCTGACCCTGGCCGATGCACAGGCCGGTGCGCGCACGTATGTGGCCGCTTCGGCGGTGCTGATTTCCATTGACGGTACCGAGGACAAGCCCGAGCAGTTCCAGCGGCTGCTCGGCTTCCTGCGCGAGCAGAGCGCGCGGCGCGGCAACCTGCCGGTGTTCCTGTATGGCGAGCGGCGCACCATCGAGAAGGTACCCAGCAAGCTGCTCAAGTATGTGCACGGCTACGTGTTCCTGTTCGAGGACACCAAGAGCTTCATCTCGCGGCAGGTGATGCGCGCGGCCGAAGATTACATGCAGAATCTGCTGCCGCCGTTCTTCAAGGCGCTGATCCACCACGCCGCCGAGTCGAACTACTCCTGGCACACGCCAGGCCATGCCGGTGGCGTGGCCTTCACCAAGTCGCCGGTGGGTCGGGCCTTCCACCAGTTCTATGGTGAGAACACCCTGCGCAGCGATCTGTCGATCTCGGTTCCCGAACTGGGTTCGCTGCTCGATCACAGCGGCCCGATCAAGGCCGCAGAGAACGAGGCCGCGCGCAACTTCGGCGCCGACCACACGTTCTTCGTCACCAATGGCACCTCTACCGCGAACAAGATCGTCTGGCACGGTACCGTTGGCCGGGGCGACGTGGTGTTCGTGGACCGCAACTGCCACAAGTCGTTGCTGCACTCGCTGATCATGACCGGTGGCATCCCGGTCTATTTCACCCCCAGCCGCAATGCGCACGGCATCATCGGGCCGATCAGTCTGGACCAGTTCACGCCTGAGGCGCTGCAGCAGTCGATTGCCGCCAACCCGCTGGCGAGCAAGGCCTACAAGGCCGGCTCCAAGCCGCGCATCGCGGTGGTTACCAATTCCACCTACGACGGGCTGTGCTACAACGCCGAGAAGATTGCCGAGGAGATCGGCAGCGCGGTGGACTTCCTGCATTTCGATGAGGCCTGGTACGCCTATGCGGCGTTCCATCCGTTCTACGAGAACCATTACGGCATGGCCAAGGGCAAGCCGCGCGAGCAGGATGCGATCATTTTCACCACGCATTCCACGCACAAGCTGCTGGCTGCCTTCTCACAGGCGTCAATGATCCATGTCCGCAATGCGGCCAGCCGCGAACTCGACGCCGAGCGCTTCAACGAAGCGTTCATGATGCACACCACCACCAGCCCGCATTACGGGGTGATTGCCGCATGCGACGTGGCCTCGAAGATGATGGAAGGGGCGGCCGGCGAGTCCCTGGTGCAGGAAATGCACGATGAGGCCATCGCCTTCCGGCGCGCCATGCTGCACGTGCGAGAAGACCTCGGTCGCGACGACTGGTGGTTCAGTGTGTGGCAGCCGGACAAGCTGGAGCGTTCGTTGGCCAAGGGCGACGCCCCGGCGCCGATGGTGGCCAAGCGCGAGGAGTGGTATCTGCAGCCTGGCGCGCACTGGCACGGCTTCGATGGCCTGGTCGAGGACTATGTGCTGATCGACCCGATCAAGGTGACGTTGCTGACCCCCGGGTTGTCGATGGACGGCGAGATGGGGCAGCGCGGCATTCCGGCCGCGGTGCTGAGCAAGTTCCTGTGGACGCGCGGCATTACGGTGGAGAAGACCAACCTGTACTCGGTGCTGTTCCTGTTCTCGATGGGCATCACCAAGGGCAAGTGGAGCACGCTGGTGACCGAACTGATGGCGTTCAAGGAGCTCTACGACAGCAATGCGCCGCTCAGCCGCGCCCTGCCGCAGTTGGTCGCCGACTACCCGCAGGCGTACGCGGGCTGGGGACTGCGCGACCTGTGCCAGGCGTTGCATGCCTTCAATGGCGAGTTCGCCGTGCCACAGGTGATGCGCGAGATGTACGTGGACCTGCCCGAGCCGGTGCTGACGCCGGCCGAGGCCTACGACCACCTGGTGCGCGGGCAGATCGAGCGGGTCGATATCGAGGCGATCAGCGGCCGCATCGCCGGCACCATGCTGGTGCCGTACCCGCCGGGCATCCCGACGATCATGCCGGGTGAGCGTTTCGGTGCCACCGACGAGCCGATCATCCAGTCGCTGCGCATCGCCCGCGAACAGAATGCGCGATTCCCGGGCTTCGAGTCGGACGTGCACGGGCTTATCATCGATCGTGACGGTGATACGCCGAGCTACAAGGTGGAGGTGCTGAAGGTCTGACGCCCGCGCGACGGACCCTCGGCAAGCGATGGATACAGCACGCGAGCAGCGGGTCCTCAAACTCTCCATCGGGATGACGATGGCCGTCAGCGCCGTCGGCTTCGGCGGTGGCCTGCTGGTGGGATCGCAGGCCATCCTGTTCGACGGGGTCTACAGCCTGGTGGATGTGGCGCTGACGCTGGTGGCACTGTCGGTGCTGCGGCTGGTGGCGCGGGAGGAAAGCCCGCGCTTCCAGTACGGCTACTGGCACCTGGAGCCGATGGTGGAGGCCCTCGGCGGGGCGATCCTGTCGCTGGCATGCATCTACGCACTGGCCAATGCGGTGATCGGCGTGACCACCGGCGGCCACGAGGTGAAAGCCGGGCCTGCCCTGGTGTGGGCGGCCGTGCTGTGCGTGAGCAACCTGGGCATGGCTGCGTTCGTGCGCACCCGGGCGATGCGGCTGCAGTCGGCGCTGTTGTGGCTGGACGTGCGCGCCTGGCTGCTGAGCGGCCTGATGAGCCTGGCCGTGGTGCTGGCGTTCGCGCTGGCGCTGCTGCTGCGCGGCGGCGACCATGCGCATTGGATTCCCTATCTGGACCCGCTGGTGCTGGCGGCGATCAGCCTGGCGGTGCTGCCGGTGCCGCTGCGCAGTGCCTGGAAGGCCATGCGCGAGGTGCTGCAGGTGGCGCCGGACACCCTGGACGCGCGCGTGCAGGCGGTGATGAAGGACTTCGTGGCCGAACACGGCTATCTGGATTTCACCAGCCACGTCGCCAAGATGGGGCGCATGCGGTTTGTCGAGATCCACATCCTGACCCATCCGGACACGGTCATCGGCACCATCGGCAGCGTGGACGCGCTGCGCGACGAGATCGCCGCGCGCCTGGACGCTCGCGGCAGCGAATTCTGGCTGACCATCGATTTCACCGCCGACCCGGCGTGGACCTGAAGGGGAGCGGGTACAGCGACTGCTACAGCCAGATCGAACGGCGCACGCTGACGTGGCTGATGCGGCCCTGGACGGTGTGATAGGTCACGTCCAATCCGCGCGTGAGCAAGGGGGATTCATCGACAGGCACCCTGCACACGAGGCGATCCGCCGACGGTGACCGGCAGCGGTAATAGAGGAAGTCGGTGGATGCCGGATCGGCCGAGCGGCCGCGCATGGTGCGGTTGAGGCCGGCCTCTATCGTTGCCGCAGGCACGGGAATGCCGGGCAGGTCGAGCCCGGCGCTGTGGGTGAGCGTGTCGATCGGGCTCACGCAGCCGCAGGCCGATGGCGAATAGCCGACCAGCGCCACGCCCGCCGCCAGCGCCGCCACGGCGGCCGATGACACCAGGAGCATCCTGCGCATTGCGTTCCTCCGTTCGGGGCGTTGCCGTCGGCGGCATCCTCGCACGGACCGGTGGCGGTGGCGACCGCATCGGCTGCGGTATTGCACGGCATATATGGAACATATATGGTGTATATCCTATTCGTATTGGAGCGCCTGTATGGGCATCGTCAACATCGACGACGCGCTGCACGACAACCTGCGCCGCGCCAGCGGCGTGTCCGGCCGCTCGATCAACGCCCAGGCCGGGTTCTGGATCCGTATCGGCATGCTGTGCGAGATGAACCCCGGCCTGAGCTATCAGGAGATCGTCAGCCGCGAGCTGCGCGCCGCCGGGGTCGATCCCGGCCTGCTGCCGGCGGTGCCGGCATGATCAAGACGCCCGACGAACAGCAGCGGATGCGCGAAGCGGGTCGGCTGCTGGCATCGGTGTTCGAGGCGCTGGACCGGTTGCCGCTGGAAGGCATGAGCACGCTGCAGGTCAACGACTGGGTGGAACACTTCATTGTTGACCGGCTGCACGCGCGCCCGGCCAGCAAGGGCCAGTACGGCTTCGCGTATGTGCTCAACAGCTCGATCGACAACGTGGTCTGCCACGGCGTGCCATCGGCTGCGGACGTGCTGCGTGCCGGCAGTATCGTCAACCTGGACATCACCCTGGAGAAAGGCGGGTACATCGCCGATTCCAGCAAGACCTATCTGATCGGCGAGGTGGACTACGCGGCGCGTCGGCTTGTGCGGGTGACCCGCGAGGCGATGTGGAAAGGCATCGGCGTGGTACGGCCGGGCGCGACGTTGGGCGATATCGGTTTTGCCATCCAACAGCACGCCAAGGCGCACGGCTACAGCGTGGTGCGCGAGTTCTGCGGCCACGGCATCGGGCGCGAGATGCATGAAGAGCCGCAGGTGCTGCACTACGGCCGCCGTGGCGACGGCCTGGCGCTGGAGGAAGGCATGGCCTTTACCATCGAACCGATGATCAACCAGGGCCGGGCGGGCATCGACATCAGCGAGGACGGCTGGACGGTGACCACGCGCGACGGCCGGTTGTCGGCCCAGGCCGAACACACTGTGCTGGTGACCGCCGACGGGGTAGAGGTGCTGACGTTGCGTAGCGACGAGCGGGACACGCTGGGACGATACGCCGGTCATCGCCCACTGCCACGCTGAGCACGCTCAGGGATCGCCGGCCGCGGCGCGGGCCTGGATGACCTTGTCGATGGTGAAGCCGGGCAGCATCGCGCGCATTTCCTCGATCATCGCCTGGCGGGAGGCCTCCGCATCGTCAACCGGGAGGCCTGCTTCCAGCGCGCGCCGGTAGGTATCCAGACCGGCCGCCTGCAGTGCGGCGTCGCAGTGCGAGGCCGCCGCCAGCGCGATCTCGGTGGCGCTGGCGGTGCTTCGATGGTGCTGCTGCGCGTAGCCGAAATGGCAGCCGAGCAGCGCTGTCAGCGGCAGGTCCTGCGCAGGTTCGGCGTGCTGTGCCTGTGCAAGGGCCGGTACGGTGCCCAACAGGGCGAGCAGTGCGATGCGGAGGCGGGGATGCATGGAGGGTTCCTGTCGAGGTGGGTCGTGGCGGGCGCGGTCAGGATGCACCCGGGCGATCGACCGGCGCCCAGTGTCCCATCCGTCCGGCGACGCATTCAATGAAGGCGCGCAGTCTGGCGCTCACGTGCCCGCTCGGGGGAGGCGGCATGCATCGGCATCGGGTCGATCCGTCACTCGGGAAACAGGCGCACCAGGTCGCCCGTGGCCGCATGCCGGGCAGCCATGACGTTGGGCAGCCACAGCGCACCTTCACGTGCCGCCGCAGGCCCGGTGCCGATAGTAGGGGCTGTTCCTGCTGCCGGTTGCCGTTGCCCATGCCATTGATTCCCGAGCGCGTACGCCGCTGGCCCCGTCCGTGGCGCGTGGCGCTGTTGTCGCTGCTGGTGGCGTATGCCCTGTATCTGGTGGCCGGCAATGTCTTCCTCAACACGCCCTTGTTCGACGCGGTCACCAACCGCAAGCCGGAGAAGTTCGCCATGCAGACCGGCGCGGCGCTGACCCTGGTGCCGGGACACGCCATCGTCTGGAACGTGCGCATGCGCGGCCAGGCCAACCGCACCGTGTACATCTTCCGCGCCGACCGGGCCAGTGCCTGGATCGCGCTGCCGGCGCTG
This sequence comes from Stenotrophomonas nematodicola, assembly GCF_009467805.1. Classification (GTDB taxonomy): domain Bacteria; phylum Pseudomonadota; class Gammaproteobacteria; order Xanthomonadales; family Xanthomonadaceae; genus Stenotrophomonas; species Stenotrophomonas nematodicola. The sequence continues at coordinate 41,693 of NZ_WIAY01000006.1, read as the reverse complement.
TTCCGCCGCGAAGTGCGCATCCCGCGGATCGACGCCAGCGGCGTGGAATCGGAGGTGGAACGTGTTGACGCGGCGATTCCGCCGCCGCCACGCAGTGATCGCGGCTGGACCCTGCGCTTCGACGCGATCCACAGCGACAGCATCCGCAGCGGGCGCTTCGGAAAGCTGCTGGTCACCGGCCAGGGCAGTGGCACGGTCGGTTTCCTCAAGCAGCTGCGCGGCGGTCCGTCGGAACTGTTCGATTCCACCGCGGCGTTCGACCGGGCCGCAGTGACCTTCGATGGCGTCAAGGTGCTGGACGACGCGCACCTGGAGGCGCGGTTCCGTTACCCGCGTCATTACCGCGACGAGGCACCGGGGCTGCGCAAGTTCGACATTACCTGGGCGCAGCTCAGGATCGATGCGCGCAGCCAGGGGCTGCGTCTGGATACGGCCGGTGCGCACATCAAGGTCGGCAGCATGCCCTCCAATGCCCGGCTCAACGCCGACGTGACGATGGATCGTGGCGTGCTGCAGCCGGGCAGCCGGGTGGTCTGGCGGGTGCCGGTGCATGCCGGCGTGCATGCCACCGATCGCGGTCTGCTGTCGCTGCAGCTGGATGTGGCGCAGGACATGCGCGTGCAGGCGCGGCTGCCACGTGACCCGGAGACCGGCAGTGAACTGCACGCCGATCTGCGCGTGACCGGGCGGCGCATTCCGTTCCAGGCGCCGGCGGACCTGCTGCCGCGGCTGTCCGGGCAGGTCAGTGGCGCCTGGCAGTTCCAGTCCCTGAACTGGATCGCCGACCTGTTCGTGCGCAAGCCGTGGTTCCATCTGGACGGGGGAGGGCTGCTGGAAGGCGACCTGAAGATTGCCGAAGGTCAGCTCGCGCCGGGCAGTACGCTGGATATTCCGCAGGTGGCCGCGGTGGCCGAAGTGGCCGGGGTCCGTCTGCAGGGCGACGCCAACGCGCACGGCCGCATCGTCGCAGGCGCACCCGCGCAGGCGCAGTTGGACGTTGAGATTCCCCGGTTCCGCGCGGCACCGGCGGCCACGCCGAAGGCGCTGCTGTTCGACGGTCGCGACATGGCGTTGACGCTGCGTGGCGATGCGCGGCTGCAGCAGTTGCGTGACGGCATGCGTGCGCACCTGCGCTTCAACGATGCGCGGGTGCCGGACTTGACCGCCTACAACCGCTATCTGGAGGGCGACAATGTGCGTCTGCTCGGTGGCACCGGCCTGCTCAGCGGCGATGTCGAACTGGATTCGGCCGGCCGGGTGGGTACCGGTCGCGCCGACCTGCGCGGTCGAGGTGCGCAGTTGCAGGTGGCCGGCCTGGCGATGCGTGGCGACGCGCAGTTGAAGGCACGGGTACGTCGGGCCGACTTCGACGCCCGGCAGTTCGACCTGGCCGGCACCACGGTGGATCTGCGCAACATCCGCGTCGGTGATGCCAGCGCACCGGCCAACTGGTGGGGCACCGTGGCATTGCGCCAGGGCCACATCGATGCGGCCGCACCGTTCGAGGTCACCGCACAGGCCGATCTGCGGCTGCGTGATGCGGGGCCGCTGCTGGGGGTGTTCGCCGAACGCAGTGCGTATCCGCGCTGGGTACTGGGCCTGCTCGATTCCGGCGAGGTCCAGGCCAGTGGCCAACTGCGCTGGCGCAGCGGCGAGTTGTGGGTGGATGACCTGCAGGCCGAGAACGAACGGCTGTCGCTGCGCGCGCGGCTGGACCTGGCCCGCGCGCAGCGGCGCGGCAACCTGTACCTGCGGTGGGGCGTGCTCGGGGCAGGAATCGAGTTGGATGGCCAGCAGCGCAAGTGGCACCTGGCCGGCGCCCGTGAATGGTACGAGCAGCAGCCGCGCGTGTTGCCGGCGACCGCACCGGCGCCCTAGCGCGCCGGCTGCGGACGCGCTGGGTGCGCGCGACGGTGCGCGGCTGCGTGCCCCGCGACCGGCGATGGAGCTCAGGGGGCCGTCATGTCCCGGTACACCGGCGCGCTGCTCAGGACCTTCAGTCCGTCCGGACCACTATGCAGCACCCGTTGTTCGCCCACGGCCTGCTGCCACTGCAGGTGAAAGCCATCCTGCGCGGGCAGGCGACCGGCCAGCGCCACCAGGTGGTCGCGCGCGCCCGGGCCGTCGCTGTCGAACTGGCCCCAGCGCACACCGTGGCAATGGATGATCAGCCGGTAGCCACTCATGCGCATGCCTCCAGCCACGTGGTGAACAGGTCGCGTGCGGCGGCAGCGAGCGGTGCGCCGTAGCGTGCCGCCTGATCGCGGAGCACGCGCGGATCGATGCCGGCAGCGTGCAGCTCGTGGGCATGGCCGATCAACCAGGCCTCGGTGCGGCGCGCATCCAGTTCCGGATGGCATTGCAGGCCAAGCACGTGCGTGCCGAGGGCGAACGCCTGCTGCGCACATGCCGCTGTGGCTGCCAGACGCTGTGCGCCGGGTGGCAACGTGAACGTCTCGCCATGCCAGTGCAGCACCGGAATGCCGGCCAACGCACGCAGGGGCGAGGCCATGCCGGCATCGGTGAGTGAAAGCGGGGCGAAGCCGATTTCCCGGGCGCCCATCGGCGCGACCCGCCCACCGAGCGCGCGCGCGATCAGCTGCGCACCCAGGCAGATGCCGAGGGTCGGCCGCTGCTGCCGCAGGCGGCGCTCCAGCAGTGCCAGCTGCAGGCGCAGGAACGGGTAGGTATCGGTGTCGTTGGCACTGATGGGTCCGCCCAGCACGATCAGCAGATCGGCGGTGTCAGCGGCGTCCAGCGGATCGATGCCGGCCTGCAGGGTCTGGAGCTCCCAGCCCCGTCCGGCCAGTACGGTGCCCAGCGTGCCGCAGTCTTCGAACGCGACGTGCCGGATGGCGACGGCGCGGCGCTGTGGCGCCGCCATCATGGCGCAGGCCCTGCTGCTGCGGGGGCGGGCCAGTAAAGGCTGTCCGGAGTGCTGCGCGCGCCGAAGATGGCCTGGCCGACGCGGACCACCGTGGCACCTTCCTCGATGGCGATCTCGACATCGCCGGACATGCCCATCGACAGGGCATCCAGGCTCACCCCGGTCGGGAGCTGCGGCGACAGGCGATCGCGCAGTTCGCGCAGGCGCACGAAGCAGGGGCGCACCTGTGCGGGGTCGGGGGAGAACACGGCCAGAGTCATCAACCCGCGCACGCGCAGGTGCGGGAAGGCGGGCAACTGCTGCACGAAATCGGCGACCGCGATCGGGTCCAGCCCGTACTTGCTGGCCTCACCGGACGTATTGACCTGCACGAACACGTCCAGCGTGCGCTGTTCCAGCGCCAGACGCTGGTCCAGCGCCTGGGCAACGCGCAGGCTGTCCAGCGCCTGGAACTCGCTGGCGAAGCGTGCCACGTCGCGCGCCTTGTTGGTCTGCAGATGGCCGATCACCGACCAGCGCAGACCGGCGAGGTCGGCCATCGCAGCGGCTTTGCGCTGCGCCTCCTGCACCTTGTTCTCGCCCAGCTCATGGCAGCCGGCCTGCCACGCCAGGCGCAGGCGGGCTTCATCGACGGTTTTGCTCACCGGTAGGAGCCGGACGCCCGCCGGGTCGCGCCCGGCGCGGGCGCAGGCGCGGGCGATGCGTTGACGGACCACGTCGAGGTTGTGCGCGATCTCGTCGACGGTGGTGGCCTGCGGCCAGTCGGGTGGGGCAAGGGGCATGGGGGACTCCGGTGTGCAACACTGTCACGGGACGAACCGTATATTGGCATAGGACAAAATGAAAATCACGGGCCAGACCGCCGCTGCGGTCTTCGAGAGCATCCGCCAGCAGATCCTCAGCGGGGCATTGCCGCCAGGCAGCAGCCTGCCGCCGGTGCGTGAACTGGCCGCGCAGCTGGCGATCAACCGCAACACGGTGGCGGCCGCCTACAAGCGGCTGGATGCCGCGGGACTGGCCGTGACCCAGGGTCGCCGTGGCACCGTGGTGGCCGCACGTCCTGTAGCGTCGGCACAGGAAGGCAGTGCGGCGGGGACGACACTGTTCGACCTGTCCAGCGGCAATCCCGATCCGCAGTGGCTGCCGGATCTGCGCGCGCTGCTGCCTGCGCGTGCGCCGCGGTTGTACGGCACACCGACGCTCGACCCCACCTTGGCGCTGCTGGCACGGGCGCAGCTGGACCCGGATTGCCCGGCCGGCTATGCGCTGGAGCTCAGCCACGGCGCGGTGGACGCCATCGAGCGCGTGCTGGCCGGCTGGCTGCTGCCCGGCGACCGCGTGGCGGTGGAGAATCCGTGCTTCCTCGGCAGCCTCAATACGCTGCGGGCGGCCGGGCACGCCACGGTTGCGGTGTCGATCGATGAGGAAGGCATGCAGCCGGTGTCGCTGGCCGCCGCGCTGGAGGCGGGCGCCCGCGCGGTGCTGCTGACCCCGCGTGCGCACAATCCTACCGGCGCCTGCATCAGCGCGCGTCGCGCCCGCGCGCTGCGCCAGGTGCTGGAGCGGTATCCGCAGGTGCTGGTACTGATCGACGATCATTTCGCCGGCCTGTCGCAGCAGCCATATCACTCGGTGCTGCCGCCGGGCACACAGCGCTGGGCGCTGGTGCGCTCGCTGTCCAAGTCACTGGGGCCGGACCTGCGGCTGGCGCTGCTGGGGTGCGATGCCGATACCGCGGCCCGGTTGCGCCTGCGGTTGGCACCGGGGACCGGTTGGGTGAGCCATCTGCTGCAGGACGCGGCGGCGGCGGCGCTGGGCTCGGCCCGGGTGCTGGCCCGCGTGGCCAAGGCCGGGCGCGATTACGCCCAGCGGTGCCAGAGGGTACAGGCCGCGCTGCGCGAGCGCGGCATCGCGACACCGGCGGTGATGGATGGCCTGAATCTGTGGTTGCCGTTGGCACAGGACAGCCAGCCGCTGGTACTGGCGATGGCCCAGCGCGGCTGGCAGTTGCGCGCCGGCGAGGTATTCGCGGTGCAGCCGGGTGTGCATGGCGTGCGCATCACCACGGCCAGCCTGAGCGCGGCCGATGCGCGGCGTCTGGCGGTGGACCTGCAGCAGGCGTTGCAGGCTCAGGGCGCGCTGGGAGTGCTCGGCCGCACGTAGTGCGATTGGCCGTTGTCGCCCACGAAGATCAGTTCGGGTTTGCCCTGCCATGAGGTCAGCATCGCGCCGGTGCTGTTCTGGTGTTTGATCACCAGCGTGGCACCACGGTCGGGATTGGCGGTGACCTTGAACACTTCGGTGGTGCCGGTGGCGTCGTCCAGAGTCAGGATGGCTTCGTCGCCGACATCGGCCGTGCCGTAGCCGCCGCGCTCGGAACCGTCCGCGCCGATCAGGATCAGGCCGGACAGCGGCGAGGCGCGCGGTCCCTGCGAGACACCTTTGCTGAGCGGATCGGGCACCGGTGCGCCAAGGATCACGCGGGCCTGGCCGGTGCCATCTTCGATGATCAACCCACGCGCGGTGATCACGCGATCGCGCGCCTGGCTCTGGTGCAGCGCCAACGCGGTCCAGCTGGACACGACCAGCGCGAGGCTGGCAACCACCAGGGTGGTGAGGGTGAGCGCGCGCGACATGGTTTCTCCGAGTCCTTGGAAAGCGCCGACGATACCGAAAGCTTCGCGCGGCGACCAGTCGGAAAATGCCGCATCGAAGCGATGCACGTCACGTTATGAACGAATGCATCGCGATACATCACAGCATGCCGCATGGAGGCGTCAGTGGAAGTCGCGACTGTGCGTGCGCACACCGTCGATGAGGCCGCCGATGTCCTGCATCTGCCGCACGATCAGGTGCTGCACGCCGTCCACGCGTTCGAGCCGGCCATCGATCTGCATCAGGCGCGCTTCCACCAGCACGCGGTGCTGGCGGTCGGCGATGCGCCGCCAGACCACGGCATTGACCATGCCGCATTCGTCTTCGAGCGTCAGGAAGGTGACCCCGCTGGCTGTCTGCGGACGCTGCCGCATGCGCACCAGCCCGGCAAAGCGCACGTTGCGGCCGTGTGGCAGCGCGGCCAGTTCATCCGAGCGCAGGCAGCGCTGCTGCTGCAGCTGCGGGCGGACGAAGGACACCATGTGGTGGCCCAGTGTGGTGCCGGTGCTGTTGTAGTCGGCCTGCATGTCGTCGAACGCGGTGGGAGCGGGCAGCGCCACCTCGGCTTCGGCGGTGGCGCGCGCCTGCGCGAACAGCGGCAGCGGTTTCTCAACGCCGGAGACCTCCCAGCGCGCGCGATGGCGATGGCCGCTGAGTGCCTTGAGCGCGCCGGCATCGGCCAGCAGGCCCTGGTGGCGCCGATCGAGGCGGGCGCGCTGGCTGAGGTCGGCGACGCTCTCGAACGGCTCGCGTTGGCGTGCCTGCACCAGTGCGGTGGCGACCGCTTCGCTGAAGCCGTCGATCATGCGCAGGCCCAGGCGGATGCCGAACCCGGCACCGGCCACGGCCGGCGGCACCAGCGTGCAGTCCCATGCGCTGTGGCAGGCATCCACGGGCAGTACCGGTACGCCGTGGCGGCGCGCGTCCTGCAGGATCTGGTCGGGCGTATAGAACCCCAGCGGCTGGCTGTTGACCAGGCTGGCGGCGAACGCGGCCGGGTGGTGGCATTTGAGCCAGCAGCTGACATAGGTGATCAGCGCAAAGCTGGCGGCATGGCTTTCCGGGAAGCCGTAGCTGCCGAAGCCCTTGATCTGTTCGAACAGGCGCTCGCCGTAGTCGCGGCTGTAGCCGTTGCCGATCATGCCGGCGAGCAGCTTGTCCCGATGCGGTTCCAACCCGCCGTGGCGTTTCCAGGCCGCCATCGAGCGGCGCAGCGCATCGGCCTCGCCGGGACTGAAACCGCCTGCGGCGACGGCCAGCTGCATCACCTGCTCCTGGAACAGCGGCACGCCCAGGGTGCGTTTGAATACCTTGTGCAGCGCCGGCGGGTAGTCGATTTCTTCGACGCCGCTTTCCTTGAGCTGCTTCCGCCGGTTCAGATACGGATGCACCATGTCGCCCTGGATCGGACCGGGGCGAACGATTGCCACTTCGATCACCAGGTCGTAGAAACAGCGCGGTTGCATCCGTGGCAGCATCGCCATCTGTGCGCGCGATTCGATCTGGAACACGCCCAGGGTGTCGGCGCGGCAGATCATGTCGTAGGTGGCGACGTCGTCGGGCGGGATGGTGGCCATGCTCATCGGCGGTTCGCCATGCGCCTGCAGCAGTGCCAGGCATTTGCGCACGGCGGTGAGCATGCCCAGTGCCAGACAGTCCACTTTCATCAGCCCGGTGGCATCCAGATCGTCCTTGTCCCACTGGATCACGGTGCGCCCGGGCATGGCCGCGTTCTCCACCGGCACGAGCGTGGACAGCGGATGTTCGGAGATCACAAAGCCGCCGGGATGCTGGGACAGATGGCGGGGGAAATCGACCAGTTCGGCGGTCAGCGCCACCACCCGCCGCATCAGCGGCGTGTCCGGGTCGAAACCGCGTTCGCGCAGCGCGTCGGGCAGCGGTTCGTGGCTGCTCCAGCGGTCCAGGCAGGCGGCCAGCTCGTTGACCTGGTCCGGTGGCAGGCCGAGCGCGCGGGCCACATCGCGCACGGCGCTGCGCCCGCGGTAGCTGATTGCCACGGCGGTCAGCGCGGCGCGCTCGCGGCCGTAGCGGTTGAACACGTACTGCAGCACTTCCTCGCGGCGCTCGTGTTCGAAATCGATGTCGATGTCCGGCGGTTCGTCGCGTTCGGCGGAAATGAAGCGTTCGAACAGCAGCTCCATGTGGCTGGGATCGATCTCGGTGATGCCCAGCACGTAGCACACCGAGGAATTGGCGGCCGACCCCCGGCCCTGGCACAGGATCTCCTGGCTGCGCGCGAAGCGCACGATGTCGTGCACGGTGAGGAAGTAGGACGCGTACTGCTTGGTTGCGATCAGGTCCAGTTCGTGTTCGATCTGTGCCCGCTGGGCCGGTGTGGTGCGCTCGCCCCAGCGCCATTGCATGCCGTCCTCGACCAGCGCGCGCAGCCAGCTCCCCGGATCGTGCCCGGCTGGCACCAGTTCGCGCGGATAGGTATAGCGCAGCTGCGACAGGTCGAAGTGGCAGCGGGCGGCGATGCGCAGGGTTTCCTCCAGCAGCGCGGTGGGGTACAGCAGGGCCAGCGCCTGGCGGCTGCGCAGGTGGCGTTCGCCATTGGGGAACAGGCGCCAGCCGGCGTCGGCCAGTGTGCAATGGTGGCGGATGGCAGTGAGGGTGTCCTGCAGGGCGCGGCGGCGGCGCACATGCATGTGCGCATCGCCGCTGGCCACCAGCGGAATCCGGTGGGTCTGGCCGAACTGCTGCAGCACGCGCAGGCGCGCTTCATCGTCGGCCTCTCGGTGCAGCTCCACTGCCAGCCACAGCCGCTGCGGGAAGCAGGCCTGCAGCCAGCCGGCATCGGCCGGATCGGGGCTGCGGTCGACCCACAGGCACAGCAGGTTGGCGGACAGCCCCTGGATGTCGTCGCGCAGGCAGCGATAGGTGCCCTTGGTCGCGCGCCGGCGGCAGGTGGTGATCAGTTGGCACAGCGCGGCATAGCTGGCCAGGTCGGTGCACAGCAGCACCAGGCGCGGGCCATCCTCCAATTGAAACTCGGCGCCGGTGATCAACGCCACGCCGTGGCGGCGCGCGGCCTGCCAGGCGCGCACGATGCCGGCCAGCGAGCATTCGTCGGTGATTGCCAGGGCCCGGTAGCCCTGGTCCCGGGCGCGCGCGAACAGTTCCTCGGCGGTGGAGGCACCGCGCTGGAAACTGAAGGCCGACAGGCAATGCAGCTCGGCATAGTCGGGCAGAGGCAGGTTCATGCGAACCAGCCGTGCAGCATGAATGGGCCGGCGCTGGCGTCGGGCGCGGTGTAGGCCCAGCCGCGTTGGCCCTGCGCGGTTTCCACCACGTAATAGTCGCGGCGCACATCGCCCGCGTCCCACCAGCCCGACTCGATCCGCTCCGGCCCGGAGAGCACGCGCAGATGGGGATCATGCAGCGGCTGCGGTTGCGGCAGCAGCCAGCCGGGGCGCAGGGGCAACGCCACCGGCGGCGATGCCTTGCCGGTGGCGTCGGCATCGCCGCTGGCGCGTTCCGGGCGGTGGTCGGCGCGTAGCCCCAAGCCCTGCACGGCGTCGTCGCCCAGCCGTGCACGCAGGCGTTCGCGCACCTGCTCCCACGGCATGGCCTGCTGCGGGCGCGGGTCGAACAGGTCACGGGCGGCCGGTACGAACGGTGGCAGGCGCTCGGCCTGCAGGCGCAGGCCGCGGCTGCCGGCGGGCAGTGCCAGGTGATCCACCCGGTTGCGCGCCAGCTCGAACAGCATCGCCGGGTCGCGCTCCGGTGCCAGCAGACCGATCGACAGGCGGGTGTCGGGCTGGCCGTCGTGCTCGAACCACAGGTCGAACTGCTGCACGCCGCCATCGCGCGAGCACAGGAAGGCGGCCAGGTCGGCGGTCAGGCGACGCAGCGGGAACAGCAGGGCCTGGGTGGAGTCGATCTCGTACTCGAACTCGATCCGCGCATCGAACCGGTCGGGGGGCTGGAAGTAGCGCAGCAGCGGAGACTGCAGGCCGCGCAGGGCATCCAGATGGGCCAGCACCTGCGGCGCGAAACGCCGCGCCAGGCTGTCACGCGGCACCGCGAAGGCGGCCCCGAGCGTACGCAGGCCCGAGCGGGTCAATACCGTGACGGCATCGACGGGCAGGCCGCTGCGTTCGATCGGCACCGGGTCCAGGGCGGCCAGCAGGTGGCTGTCGTCCACGCCCAGGCGCGGGTGCAGGTGGGTGAGCACGCAGGCGGCGTAGGGATTGGGCGCGGCCACCAGACGATGGCGGAAACCGAGTTCCTGCAGGCCTTCGTGCAGGCGCTGCTCAATCGCCGGCCAATCGCCGAACAGCGCGCGGCTGGCACCGACCTCCAGGGCCAGCGCATGCGGAAAATCCAGACTCACCTGCGAGCTGATGCCGTACAGCCAACTGGCCAGCAGTTGACGGGTGGCCTGTTCGGCGCGCGGATCGTACTCGACGCAGACCAGCTCGCCGGTCAGTACCTGCGCGGCCGACAGCAGCATGCCGCGGCGCAGCCCGAGCTGCCGCGCGCGTGGGCTGACCGCATGCAGCATGCGCCGCTGTGCCGGTCCGCTGACCAGCACCAGCGCGAGCGACGGATCGGGCTGCTGGCGCAACGCGGTATCCAGCGCCAACTGCGGCAGCAACAGGCAGGCCCACTGCATGGCGGCGGCTCAATGCGCCAGCGACAGCGGCAGCGGGTGGGCCGGTGCCCGTCCGCCACGGCACTTGAGGACCTGCACCTGGCCATCGTCGACCTGCAGGCGCAGGGCGGCCGGGGACGGATTGCGGGCCTGGCGGGCATCACGGAAGGCGAAGCCCAGGCACTGGCCGGTTTCGGCGGCCACCTGCAGCCGGCGCAGGGCACGGTCATCGCCCTGTGGCCAGCACAGCACGGCCGCACAGGCGGCCGAGCGCAGGCATTGTTCGGCTGCCCACAGCGCCTCGCGCGGGGTGGCCCGGACGATATGGACCTGGTCCAGCGCCAGCCCGGCGCCGGCCCAGGCCGGGGCATGCGGTTGCCACGGCGGGGCGACCAGCACCACCGCCTGCTGCTGGCTCAGCCGCGCGAGGGTCGGCCAGACCAGCCCCAGCTCGCCCTGGCCCGGGCTGGACAGCAGGATCTCGGACAGGGCCGAGGGGGGCCAGCCGCCGCCCGGCAGGCGGGCGTCCAGCGCCGGATGGCCGGTGGGGTGGGGGGCCTCGACCGGCGCCGTGCGCGGCTGCCCGCGCCAGACTTGGCGGCTGGCCAGCAGGTCTTCCAGGGCCCGGGCCGCGCCCATCAGCGGGCCTCCCGGGAGGGCTGGAACAGGCGCGGGCGGGCACGGAACAGGGGCATGGCGGCGAGTATCGGGAAGGACGGTGTCAAGGGCTGATACCGACAATCCTACCGCCAATGAGTCAAATTGCTAATGAATTTCGTCCGGGCGCACCGGCAGCGCGACGGGGCGCAGCGGCGCGGCGTCACCGCCCCGGATCTTCAGCGGCCCGCCGATGAAGGCGAACTCGTAGACCCGGTCGCGGGCCAGCGCATCCAGCGCGACCAGCTCGATGATCGGGGCGCCCTGCTGGGCCAGCAGATAGGTGTGCAACGGCACGTAGTCATCGGCCACTTCGGAGGGGAAGGTCTCGAAGCTGAGGTTGTCGGCGCCCACCACCATCGCCCCGCCGTCCTCCACCAGGAAGCGGGCTGCATCCAGGCTCATGCCCGGCGGGTTGGCCATATAGGCCCGGGGCTGGTCGAACAGCTGCATGCGCCCGGTGCGGATCAGCACGATGTCGCCCTGGCGCAGGTCGATCTTCTGCCGGCGCAGGGCCTGCTGGAGATCCTGGCGGGTGACCCGGTAGTTGTCCGGCAGCATCGCCACGCCCTTGGCACCGGCGACGTCGATCAGCACGCCCCGCGCCACCAGCGGAGGGAATTTCTCTACGCCGGTCACTTTCCAGCCGCGGTCCCCGAGATGCCGGCTGGCCTCGAAGCCGTTCCAGATACGGCCGTGGATGCCGAAGTGGTTGAGCGCATCGATATGCGTACCGGTGTGGCTGTACATCGAGAACGCCGTGCCGGTGTAGCTGCGCGTGCTGTTCATCGTTTCGCCCACCCCCATCGGATCGTCGATGACCGTGCCCTGCGGGGTGTGGGTCATCCAGAACTGGTAGTGCGGGTCGCCGGCGTCCTGCCAGCTGGGCATACCGACGTAGTAGTCGGTCGCCAGGTCATAGACCTTGCCGCCCGTGACGCGCGACAGGATCGCCGCACGCGAGGCGTCGGTGATCAGGTTGAGCCGGCCGATCTCATCGGTGGGCCCCCAGGGGCTGATGCCGACCTGTTGCCCGGATGGCACGCGTTCGGTCGGCACCGACGGGTGGGCGCCAGCGGGCAGTGCGAGCGCGCCGAGCAGCAGGCCCAGTGCGGCGGCGAGAGGGTGAAGCGACATGGGAAAACTCCTTGCAGTGGGGCGGAAAAACTCAGGCGTGGACCAGCGCGGCCAACGCCTGGCGCAGCTGCGGCAATGGCAGGGTCTGCAGGCGCAGCGCGTCGGCGCCGATCACGGTGGGAATGGAGCGGATGCCGAGATCGCGTGCCCGGGCACGGTCGGACTGCACGCGTTCATGGGCGACGGGGCCGCGCATGTACCCGGCGAAACGGCCGCGTGCATGGCCCAGCGCTTCGGCGATGTCCAGCAGCACCTCGACATCGCCGATGTTGCGGTGCTGGTGCAGGTGCGCCCACTGGATGGCATCGAACATCGTGCCGTGTGCGGTGTTGCCGCCCAGCAGCGCGGCGGCCTGGCAGGCCAGCGCACCCTGCCAGCCGGAGGGGTAGTCGAACGAGGTCGCGCGCATGCCGTCCACGTCGATGCGCGGGATGTCCTCCTGCGCGGCGCACTCCTCCCAATGGGTCAGGATGATCCGTTTGGCATCGGCCATCGAACCGAACACCCGGATCATCTCCGTGCGCGAGTCCTGCAGGACGAAGCTGCGGTGCCGTACCTGGATGTCCAGTTCGGCCGCGACCCGGGCCAACCGTGGCGCGAGCACGAAGCACCAGCCGCAGACCACGTCGTGGAAGAACTCGACCACCGGCCGCGATGCGGTGGCGGGGGGAAGGGAAGAAGACATGGCAGAACCTGGTTCAGCGGGGGAGAACGCAGGTTAGGCAGCGCACGGCAGGCGAAACAGCCGTGGCCAGGCAGCTCAGTTTTCGCCGGGTGTCAGTAATCCAGCCCCTCGGCCTGAGGGAGTGCCTCAAGCAGGAAATCGATGAAGGCGCGCACCTTGGGTTGCAGGTGGCGCTGGGTGGGATAGATCGCGTGGACCACGCGCGGCGGATACCGGTGGTCGGGCAGCACCTGCTGGAGCTGGCCGTTGGCGAGCAAGGGCGCCGCCAGGAACGAGGGCAGTGCGCCGATGCCCATCCCGGCCACCAGCAGCTCGCGCAGCAGCAGGCTGTTGTTGGCGCTGACGCGGGTTGGCAGAGGCACGCTGATGCGCCCATCGGGCCCCTGCAATGGCCAGCTGCCGGGCGAGTCGGACAGGCTGTAGGCCAGCAGTGCATGCTCGCGCAACTGTTCGACGGTGGTGGGCGCCGGGTGGTGCCGCAGGTAGGCCGGTGCCGCGCACAGCACCTGCTGCAGCGAGGCCAGCCGGCGCGCGACCAGGCGGGAGTCGTCCAGGTCCGCGCGCAGCCGCAGCGACACATCGAAGCCTTCACCGACGGCATCGACCACCCGGTCTTCCATCACCAGGTCCAGCGCCAGTTGCGGATGCAGGGCAAGGAAACGCGGCAGCAGCGGCGACAGCGTGCTCACCGCGAACGAGAGCGGGGCATTGACCCGCAGGCGGCCGCCGACCTGGCCATGCTGTTCGGCGATGCCGCGCTCCAGTGCGTCCAGCGCATCGAGCAGGCGACAGCATTCGGCGTAGTAGGCATGGCCGGTGTCGGTCAGGCTCATGCGGCGGGTCGTGCGCTGCAGCAGCACCACGCCCAGGTGCCTTTCCAGCGTGCGCAGCTGCTTGCTCAGACCGGCCGCCGACATGCCCAGATCCTCGGCGGCGCGCGCCAGGCCACCGCGTTCGACGATCCGCCGGAAGGCGCGCATCAGGGTGAAGGAATCCACGACAGCTCTCGTTCTCATCGTTGTACAGCGTAGCGCGAAGCGCTTATGGACTGCGCCGGGCGCGCGCCCACAGCATCAGCGCCCCCCCCGATACCACGGCGCCGGCACCGCAGACCGCGCTCCAGCCGTGCGCGGCATACAACGCGCTGCCGGCCACGGCGCCGATGCCGCTGCCGGCCGCATAGAACAGCATGTAGGCTGCGATCGCCTGTGCCTGGGCCTGCGGGGCGGCCGCCAGGATCAGGCTCTGGTTGGTCACATGCAGCGCCTGCACCGCCAGATCCAGCAGCAGCACGCCAAGCACCAGCCAGCCCAGGTGCACGGGCAGCGCGGCCAGCGGTATCCAGCTGACCAGCAACAGCAGCAACGCCGCGCCCGACACGCGCCCGGCGTGGCCCTGGTCGCTCCAGTGGCCGCTGCGTGCCGCAGCCAGCGCGCCGACCAGGCCGACCAGTGCGAAGGCGCCGATGGCGGTATGGCCCAGCGCATGTGGCGGTGCGCTCAAGGGCAGCGCCACGGTGCTCCAGAACAGTCCGAATGCGATGAACATCAGCAGTCCCAGCATGCCGCGCCTGCGCAGGACCGGCTGCGTGCGCAGCAGCGCGGGCAGCGACACACGCGGCACCGCTGCGGGCACGGCCAGCCGCGGCAGGCGCAGCCACACCAGCACGCCGGTGATCACCATCAACCCGGCCGACAGCCCATACACGGCGCGCCAGCCGCCGATGTCAGCCACCGCACCGGCCACCACGCGCGCCAGCAGCAGCCCGATCACCACGCCGGCCTGCGCCGCACCCACCACGCGGCCCCGTTCGTGTGGCGAAGCGGCAGCCGCGGCGTAGGCGATCAGACCCTGGGTCATGGCCGTACCGAGCAGGCCCACCGCAAGCATGCCCAGCAGCAGCGTCGTCGCGCTGCCGGCCACCGCCACACCGAGCAGGGCCATCACCAGCGCAACGTTCTGGACGGCCAGCAGCCGATGACGGCGGAGGCGGTCGCCCAGCGGCACCAGCCACAGCAATGCGGCCACGGACCCCAGCTGGGTGGCGGCGATCACCGCGCCGATCCGGGCGGTGCCGATGCCCAGGTCGGCGGCGAGCGCGTCCAGCAGCGGCTGCGCGTAATAGACATTGGCGACGCTCAGGCCGGCAGCGCACGCGAACAGCAGGATCAGCGGCGAGGCGGTACGGGGACAGGTTGCAGAAGCGGACATCTTTTGGTCTCAAAATAGAACCAGTTGATTCTGGGTCTTATGGTTCTAAAATGAAACCATCAAATCGGAGCGCCGCCATGCACACTCCCAATCCGACCTGCCCGGTGGCCCGTGCGCTGGACGTGGTGGGCGACCGCTGGTCGCTGCTGATCGTGCGCGACGCCTTCGATGGCGTGCAGCGCTTCAGCGATTTCCAGCGCAGCCTGGGGATGTCGCGCAGCATGCTGAGCCAGCGCCTGCAGGCGCTGACCGATGCCGGCATCCTGGTCCAGCAGCCGTCTCCCGATGGCGGTCGCTACCTCCACTACGCGCTGACCGACCAGGGCCAGGCCCTGTTTCCGCTGGTGGTGGCGCTGCGCCAGTGGGGCGAAGGGTTCTGCTTCGCCGATGGCGAAGCGCGCTCGGTCCTGCACACCCGTGAGGGCGGGGAACCGTTGGCACCGCTGCTTCCGCGCGACCTGCAGGGGCGGGTGGTCGGCAGTGCGCAGACCGTGGTGATCAAGCCTGTGGGCTGACGCGATCCGCCCCGGATGTGAATGCGGTGTTGACAGCGATGAACAGGCTCGCCCACTCTTCGCCTGGGAGCATCGGTTTCGCTGCGGCTTCCGGCAGTGCGGCTGTCACGTCGGGCGGAGGGGCCCGGGCGTAGCCGACACTGACCTGCATCACCCCGGTCCGGGCCCTTGCGGCCCGCGGCCCGCCCGTACGGCGCTGCACCCTTCTGCGGCAAGACTCCCTGGATTTATTGCGCAAGCAAAGGTGTTTCGCCCGCTCATGAAAACGATTTCAAAGCCCCTGGCCCTGACGGCCGCCATCGCACTCTCGCTGTCCGCCCCGGCCTTGGCCGCGCTGCCCAAGGCTGTCGCCACTGGCGATGCCTTCACCGTGTTGAGCCTGGAACAGGCGCCCGAGCGCATCGACGCCACGGTACTGGCCGACCAGCTGCAGGCCCTGCAGGTGGACGCCCTGACCATCGGCAATGTGGTGCGCGCGGCCGATGCCGGCCCCGCCGCCGACCCGCTTCAGGTCCTGGCTGACCGGCTGGGTTACTCGTACCGCTTCGTGACCGGTGCGGCCGACGCGGCAGAACGCCGCGGCAGCATCGTGATCTCGCGCCTGCCCGTGGAAGCCGAACTGGACAGCGCGTCCGGCGACCTGAACTACCTGCGCCTGAACGATGGTGCCCATGTGGTCGCGCTCTACACCCGCAGCGTGGGTGCGGCGAGCGGTGCAGCCCCGGTCAAAAATCTGGTGGAGGCCACGCGCCTGGGCGCGCCGGCTGTGCTGCTGGGCGCGGTCGATGCCGAAGGCGCCACTGCCGCCGGCTTCGACTCGGCCGCCACCGGTTCGTACTTCAGCCAGGGCTTCGAATCGGCCACCAGCACGTCGGTGAAGCTGCGTACCGATACCGGCAAGCAGGGCGTTGCCGGCACGCTGCTGACCCTCGGCTACGCCGCCCCGGTGGGCGGGGAACAGCCGTGGATGGACACCGGCCTGAGCGCCGACGCTCGCGCGGCGCTGCTCGTCGCGCAGATGACCGTCGATGAGAAATTCCAGATGCTGCACAGCTACTTCGGGCTGGGCAAGGATGGTGGCCCGCTGCCGGAAGGCGCGGTCGGCTCGGCCGGCTTCGTGCCCGGCGTTCCGCGTCTGGGCATTCCGGCGCAGCAGTCGGCCGATGCCGGCGTCGGCGTGACCAACCCGGGCGGCCTGCGCAAGGGCGACCATGCCACGGCCATGCCGTCCGGTCCGTCCACCGCCTCGAGCTGGAACCCGCAGATCGCCTTTGCCGGCGGCGCCACGATGGGCCGCGAAGCCTGGCAGCAGCGCTTCAACATCCTGCTGGCCGGCAGCGTCAACCTGCAGCGCGATCCGCGCAACGGCCGCAACTTCGAGTACGCCGGTGAAGATCCGCTGCTGGCCGGCCGCCTGGTCGGCGAGTCGATCCGTGGCGTGCAGAGCCAGCATGTCATCTCCACGATGAAGCACTTCGCGCTCAACGACATGGAAACCTCGCGCAATTTCCACAGCGCCGAGATCGGCGAGCAGGCGATGCGCGAGTCGGACCTGCTGGCCTTCGAGATCGCACTGGAAACGGGCAAGCCCGGTTCGGTGATGTGCTCCTACAACCGCATCAACGGCATCTACGGCTGCGAGCACGACTACCTGATGAACCAGGTGCTCAAGCAGGAGTGGAAGTTCCCCGGTTTCGTGATGTCCGACTGGGGCGGCGTGCACAGCGGTTCCAAGGCGGCCCTGGCCGGTCTGGACCAGCAGTCGGCCGGCGAGGTGTTCGACAAGGCGGTGTATTTCGATGAACCGCTGCGCCTGGCCGTGGCCGGTGGCGTTGTGCCGCAGGCACGCCTGGACGACATGGTCGCCCGCATCCTGCGCACCATGTTCGCGCACGGCAACTTCGACCTGCCGCCGCAGCACCAGCCGATCGACGACGAGGCCGGCTTCCTGGCCGCGCAGCGCACCGTGGAAGAGGGCAGCGTGCTGCTGCGCAACGCCGGCGACCTGCTGCCGCTGGGCAAGGACGTGCAGCGCATCGTGATCATTGGTGGCCATGCCGACAAGGGCGTGATCGGTGGCGGCGGTTCGTCGATGGTGGGCTGGACCGCACGCGGCACCAACGCCGTGCCAGGCGTGCTGCCGACCACCTGGCCGGGTCCGGTGATCTTCCACCCGTCCTCACCGCTGGAGGCCCTGCGTGCAGAGCGTCCGGATGCGCAGATCAGCTATGTCGATGGGCGTGATGTGGCCGCTGCCGCGCGCGCTGCCGCCGCTGCCGACGTCGCCATCGTCTTTGCCACGCAGTGGTCGGCCGAGTCGGTCGATCTGCCGCACATGCAGCTGCCTGACAACCAGGACGCGCTGATTGCCGGCGTGGCCAAGGCCAACCCGAAGACCGTGGTGGTGCTGGAAACCAATGGTCCGGTCGAGCTGCCGTGGCTGCAGCAGGTGCCGTCCGTTCTGCAGGCCTGGTACCCGGGCATCCGTGGCGGTGAAGGCATCGCCGCGCTGCTGACCGGCAAGGTCAATCCGTCCGGCCGCCTGCCGGTGACCTGGCCGGTGGATGCCAGCCAGTTGCCGCGTCCGCACGTGAACGGACTGGGCTTCACGCCCAAGCAGAAGCCCGACGACACCATCGACTACGACATCGAAGGCGCCAACGTGGGCTACAAGTGGTTCGCCGCCAAGGGTCTGGTGCCGCAGTTCGCGTTCGGCCACGGCCTGTCCTACACGCAGTTCGGCTACGACAACCTGGCGGTGACCGTGGAAGGCCAGCGGCTGGTGGCCACCGTGGACGTGCGCAACACCGGCAAGGTGGCCGGCGCGGACGTGGCGCAGCTGTATCTCACCCTGCCCGAAGGCAGCGTCACCCCGATCCGCCTGATCGGCTTCCAGAAGGTGATGCTGCAGCCGGGCGAGCGCCGCCGCATCCGCATCGAGGCCGAGCCGAAGACCCTGGCCAGCTTCGATACCGCCGACAAGCAGTGGAAGATCGCCGCCGGCCGTTACCAGGTGCAGGTGGCGCGTTCGGCCACCGATCCGGTGCAGCACGTGGATGTCGTGCTGGACGCAACCGTCGTACGTTGAGGACCACCGGCAGGCACGACGCTGCGTCGTGCCTGCCGCTCACTCCGGCAGGTGCTGGCGCAGGTGCGCCAGCAGCAGCTGCACCCGCCGCGAGGGCTGGGCCGTGTCCGGAAACACCGCATAGACGCCCTGGCGCGGGAAGCGGTGCCTGCGCAGGATCGGCAGCAGCCGACCGCAGGCAAGATCCTCGTCGATCAACCACCTCGGCAGCACCGTCGCCCCGGCCCCGGCCAGCGCGAAGGCGCGCAGTGTGGACGCGTTGTCCACCGTGACCACCGCATCGGCTGGGTTGCAGGCAAAGATCTGATCGCTGCCATCGGGGGCGATCAACGGCAGGTCCGCCAGGCGCGGATAGCCCAACCGCGGCAGCGTCCGCACCCAGTCCGGATCATCGCGCGCGGCCTCGTCCGGCAGCGGGGACAGCACCGACGGCGCGGCCACCGCGCACAACGCATGCTCGTCGAGCAGGGTGGCGCGCAGCCGGGAATCGGCCATGCGCCCCAACCGGATCGCCAGGTCGAACCGTTCCGGAATCAGGTCGGCATGCGCCGGCGAGGTCGACAGGTGCAGGCGCAGCTGCGGGTGCAGGGCACGGAAGCGCTCCAGCAGCGGCACCACCTTGGCGATCGCATATTCGGGCGTGGTGGTCAGGCGCAGCGTGCCACGCAGGTGCTGCTGTTCGCTGCGGGCTTCCTCGATGGCCAGCTCGGCGCTGGCGAGCATCGCAGTGCAATGCTGGTGGAAGCGCTCGCCCGCTTCGGTCAGTGCCAGGCTGCGCGTGTTGCGCACCAGCAGGGTCACGCCCAGCTCCTGCTCCAGCCGTTTCAGGTTGAAGCTCACCACTGCCTTGCTCTGGCCCAGCCGTTGGGCCGCTGCAGTCAGGCTGCCGGCATCGACCACGGCCTTGAAGGTATCGAAGCGGTCCAAGCTGACCATCGCGCTCTCTGGCTGTCAAAAACGGTTTGACAGTTTTGCATCGAAGGTTCTGTTTATCCAGCACGGTTGAACGCGCATGCTGCCGCCTCGTTTCCGGGAGTGCGTGATGGTGTATCGAGCCAGGGTGGAGCTGCTGTACCTGCTGGGATTCTCGCTGGACCTGGTCAACATGTTCATCGGCACCGTCGCCTATCCGGCCATCGCCGCAGAGCTGCATGCCTCGGTGTCGCAACTGGCATGGATCGGCAACGCCTACATGCTTGGCCTGACGCTGGTCATTCCGCTTGGCCACTGGCTGGCCGCGCGCATCGGCGAGCGCCGGGTGCTGTGCCTGTCGCTGGCGCTGTTCACCGTGGGTGCCCTGCTGGCCGGGACCGCCCCCAGCATCGCGTGGCTGATCGCCTGGCGGCTGCTGCAGGGGCTGGGCGGCGGGTTGTTGATTCCGGTGGGGCAGGCGGCGGCCTACCGCGAATGTCCTCCGGCCGATCGCGCGCGCCTGACCACCCGCATCATGGCGGTGGCGCTGCTGGTGCCCGCGCTGTCGCCCACCCTGGGCGGGCTGCTGGTGGAGTGGGGCTCGTGGCGGGGCGTGCTGCTGATCAGCGTACCGCTGGCCGTGGTGGCGCTGGTGCTGGCAGCGTGCTGGCTCCACCCTTCGGTGCCGGCGTCCGCACCCGCGTTGGACCGGCGCGGGCTGCTGCTGGGCGGCGTGGGTCTGAGCCTGTTGCTGGTCGCACTGAGCCTGCTGGCCGAACCGGCGCAGCGGATGTCCGGCGCCGCGCTGCTGGTCGGCGCGGCGCTGGTGCTGTCCGGCTACGCCCGCAGTGCGCGCCGCACCACGCATCCGGTGCTCCACTGGTCGCTGCTGCGCCATGCCGGGCTGCGCGTGGCGATGCTGGTCTATCTGCTGGTGCCGGGTACTTTCATCGGCGTCCAGCTGGTGGCCACGCTGCTGCTGCACCGACAGGGCTACGGTCCTGCGGCCATCGGCGGTTTCATGCTGCCCTGGGCCATCGCCTCGGCCTGCGCGATCGCCACTGCCCGGCACGGGCTGACACGCATCGGGGCGCGGCCGCTGTTGAGCGCGGGCATGGGCTGCCAGGCGGTCGGCATCGCGCTGCTGACCGGCGCGCAGAGCGGTCATCCGGTGCTGCCCGTGGTGGCCTTCGCGCTGATGGGCCTCGGCGGCAGCCTGTGCAGCAGCAGCGCGCAGACGCTCGCGTTCCAGGGCTTGGCGGATACGGACCTGCTGCCGGGCAGCGCGTTGTGGAACCTCAACCGCCAACTGAGTTTCTGTCTGGCCGCCGCACTGCTGGCCTGCGTGCTCGGCGCGCTGTCTGCCGTGCAGCCCGAGCGCGCCTTCGCCCTGACGCTGCTGCTGGCCAGCAGCATGACCCTGCTGCCGCTGCTGCCCCTCTGGCGGCTGCCGGCGGCGTCCCTTTCCCCATCAGCGAGCTCACCATGAATAGTCCCCCTATCTCTGCCCTGGCCGCCTTCGACGAGGTGCGCACGCTGCACGTGCTGATCGAGGACTGGTTCAACGCCCGTCTGCCGGTCGACGCGCTGGACACCCTGCTGGCCCGCTTCACCGACGACTTCAGCATGGTCGGCATTGGTGGCGTGCGCCTGGACAAGCCGGCCCTTGCCCGGTTCTTCGCCGCCATGCACGGTGGTCGCCCCGGTCTGCGCATCGCGGTGGACGACGTCGCCTTCCTGGCGGTGGCGGGCAATGTCTGCGGTGTGCGCTACCGGGAAGACCAGGCCGACGCGCAGGGCCGCACGCGGCGCGAGGCGCTGGCGCTGTTGCGCGCAGACGCCGACGGCGCGCTGCGCTGGCAGGCTTTGCACGAAACGTCGGTTGGCGGCTGAATGCGAGCCGGGGGCGGTGCCGGACGACCGCCGGCACTTACGTTCCCGGCCGGCTCGACGCTAGGCTGCGGATGTTCGTCGCCAACCTGCCGGGAGAGAGCCCATGCGTGTCCGTGTCGTGCCTGTCGTGCTGTTGAGTGTCCTGGTTGCGGCCAGTGTGTCGGCGCAGACCTCGCCGATGACGCCGGATATCCCGGCCAAGGGGTTCGTGACGCCGACGGCCCGCGACGACTACGACAAGCGCGTGGTGATGGTACCGATGCGCGACGGTACGAAGCTGTACACCGTGATCGTGGTGCCCAAGGGCCCCCACAACGCGCCCATCCTGCTGACGCGCACGCCATATGACGCCGCCAACCGTGCCAGACGGATCGACTCTCCGCACATGCGCGACATCCTGCCGCAGGGCGACGAGGTGTTCGTCGATGGCGGCTACATCCGCGTGTTGCAGGACATCCGCGGCAAGTACGGTTCCGAAGGCGATTACGTGATGACGCGGCCGCTGCGTGGACCACTCAATCCAACCCGGGTGGACCATGCCACCGATGCGTGGGACACCATCGACTGGCTGGTCAAGCATGTGCCGGAAAGCAATGGCAAGGTGGGCATGCTGGGCTCGTCCTACGAAGGGTTCACCGTGGTGATGGCCCTGACCGACCCGCATCCGGCGTTGAAGGTGGCCGCGCCGCAAAGCCCGATGATCGACGGCTGGATGGGCGACGACTGGCTCAACTACGGTGCCTTCCGCCAGGTCAATTTCGGCTACTTCACCGGTCAGCTGGCCAAGCGCGGCAAGGGGCCGACGATTCCCAGCGTCGGCTACGACGACTACACCACGTTCCTGCGTGCCGGCTCGGCCGGCGACTACGCCACGGCCAACGGCCTGGATCAGCTGCCGTGGTGGCACAAGCTGATCGAGCACCCGGCCTACGATGCGTTCTGGCAGGAGCAGGCGCTGGACGCGCGCATGGCCAAGACGCCGTTGAAGGTACCGACGATGTGGCTGCAGGGCCTGTGGGACCAGGAGGACATGTGGGGCGCGGTGCACAGCTATGCGGCGATGGAGCCACGCGACACCGGCAATACGCTCAACTACCTGGTGATGGGCCCGTGGCGGCACAGCCAGGTCAACTATGACGGTTCGACGCTGGGCGCGTTGAAGTTCGATGGCGACACCGCGCTGCAGTTCCGCCGCGACGTGCTCAAACCGTTCTTCGACCAGTATCTGGTGGATGGCGCGGCCAAGGCCGATACACCCCCGGTGCTGATCTACAACACCGGCGAGAACCACTGGGATCGCCTGCCGCAGTGGCCACGCACCGCCGCGCAGAACAGGCCGCTCTACCTGCGTGCCGGCGGCAGACTGTCCTTCGAGGCGCCGCAGCCCGGCGAGGCAACGTATGAAGCCTACGTGTCCGACCCGGCCAAGCCGGTCCCGTTCGTGCCGCGCCCGGTGCGCTTCGCCGATCGCGACATGTGGACCAGCTGGCTGGTCAAGGACCAGCGGTTTGTCGATGGTCGTCCCGACGTGCTGACCTTCATCAGTGAACCGCTGACCGAACCGCTGCGCATCGGCGGCGCACCGCAGGTGAACCTGCAGGCGGCCACCAGCGGCACTGACAGCGACTGGGTGGTGAAGCTGATCGATGTGTACCCCGACCAGACCCCGTCCACGCCGGAAATGGGGGGCTACGAGCTGGCGGTGTCGATGGCGATCTTCCGCGGCCGTTACCGCGAGAGCTTCAGCACGCCCCAGGCGATTGCCGCCAACCAGGTGCTCGATTACCGGTTCGGGCTGCCCACCGCCAACCACGTGTTCCAGCCGGGCCACCGGGTGATGGTGCAGGTGCAGTCCAGCCTCTTTCCGCTGTACGACCGCAACCCGCAGACCTTCGTGCCGAACATCTACCTGGCCAAGCCGGGCGACTACCAGAAGGCGACCCAGCAGATCTGGCACGCGCCGCAGCAGGCCAGCTTCATTTCGCTGCCGGTGTATTGACCACGGGCGTCACGGCCAGCCAGTCCGGCTGGCCGTCGACGAACGACTGCCCGCGCGGGGCCAGTGCCGGCGCGTGCGATGCATCGAATGCGCCCGTGAGCAGGGCAATCACCGGCCCGTCGTCGATCGCGCCCAGTGTGCTGCCGCACTGGGCGCAGAAGCCGCGGGTGGAGTGCGCGGACGAGATGCCGCGGGCCTCGAAACGAATGGCGCCGCAGAGGCAGCCGCCTTGCCAGACAGGTACATCCATGTGGTGATCCTGCGAACGCGTGGCCCGCCATGTAGCGGGCCACGCGCGCAACGCATCAGCCGGACACGCTCGGGTAGTCGGTGTACCCCTGCGAGCCGCCCCCGTACAGCGTGTTCGGGTCCAGCTCGGACAGGGCCACGCCCAGCCGCAGGCGCTCGACCAGGTCCGGGTTGGCGATGAACGCACGGCCGAAGGCGATCATGTCGGCGTACCCGGATGCGATCGCCGCCGAGGCGGTGTCCTTGGTATAGCCGTTGTTGGCGATCCACGGGCCACGGAACTTCGCACGCAGCGTTGCGTAATCAAAGGCGATGTTGTCGCGCGGACCGCCGGTGGCGCCTTCGATGACATGGATGAAGGCCAGCCCGCCAATCGCGTCCAGGCGTTCGACCGCGCGCTCGAACAGCGGCTGCGGCTGGCTGTCGTGTGCGTCGTTGGCGGGGGTGACCGGCGACAGGCGTACGCCGGTACGCTCGGCGCCGATCTCGGCCGCCACCGCGCGCACCACCTCATCCAGCAGGCGGGTGCGGTTCTCGATGCTGCCGCCGTAGGCGTCGGTACGCTGGTTGCTGCCATCGCGCAGGAACTGGTCGATCAGGTAACCGTTGGCCGCATGCACTTCCACGCCGTCGAAGCCGGCGGTGATCGCATTGCGCGCCGCCTGGCGGTAGTCCTGGATGATGCCGGGAATCTCATCGAGCGCCAGAGCGCGCGGTGCCGACACATCCTCAAACCCGTTGGCGGTGAACGTCTTGGCGTTGGCGGTGAGCGCGCTGGGGGCTACCGGCGCCTGCCCATCAGGCAGCAGGCTGGTATGTGAGATGCGGCCGACGTGCCAGAGCTGCAGCACGATCCGGCCACCGCGCGCATGCACGGCGGCGGTCACGCCGCGCCAGGCCTCGATCTGTGCCTGGCTGTAGATGCCGGGGGTGTCCAGGTAGCCCTGACCCATCGGGCTGATCTGGGTGGCCTCGGCAATGATCAGGCCGGCGCTGGCGCGCTGCTGGTAGTACTCGATGGCCAGCGGGTTGGGCACGCGGCCTTCGATGGCGCGGTTGCGCGTCAGCGGGGCCATCGCGATGCGGTTGCGCGCCTCGATCGCGCCCAGTCGGGTGGGGGTGAACAGGGGGCCGTCGGTGGAAGATGTCATGTGCATGCCTTGGGGGAGGGCGCTGCCATCGGGCAGCGTGAACAGACGAGATGTGGACGTACGACCGCCAGCATAGGGGGCAGTGCGTTGCAGCGATGGGAAGCATTGTTGCGGGTGCCTGCGTGCACGTTCTGTAACGCAGCCGGGGCGTAGGGTGGATGTCATGCAGGCACGGCCTGCCGCTGTTTTCCAACCCGAGGTACAACGTGATGATCGATTACAAGCTCAAGGGCAAGGTGGCCATTGTGACCGGCGGCGTCTCCGGTATCGGCCTGGCCGCGGCCGAACTGCTGGCTGCCTCCGGTGCAGCGGTGGCGGTCTGGGACCTGAAGGCGGATGCGGTCGAGAAAACCGCCGAAGCGCTGCGTCGCAAGGACGTCAACGCCATCGGGATCGCGTTGGACGTGACCGATGAAGCGGCCGTGGAGGCGGCGGTGCAACGGACTGTGGAGGCCCTGGGTGGGCTGGACATCGCAATCAACAACGCGGGCATCGGCGGCCCGTCGGCGCTCAGTGGCGACTACCCCGTGGACGGCTGGAAGCGGGTCATCGACGTCAATCTCACCAGTGTCTTCCTGTGCCAGCGGGCGCAGATCCAGGCGATGCGTGCGGCGGGGAAGGGCGGCAGCATCATCAACATGGCCTCGATCCTGGGGCAGGTCGGTTTCAACAACTCGGCCGCTTACGTAGCGGCCAAGCACGGCGTGGTCGGGCTGACCCAGACCGCCGCGTGGGAGCATGCCGCCGACCGTATCCGGGTCAATGCGGTCGGCCCCGGCTTCATCGCCACACCGTTGCTGGACAAGATGGACCCGGCAGTGCGCAAGGCGCTGGAGGCCAAACACGCGCTGGGCCGGCTGGGCAAGGCCGACGAAGTGGCAGCGCTGGTGGCCTGGCTGGCCAGCGACGATGCCTCCTTCGCTACGGGGACCTACTACGCCATCGATGGTGGCTACCTGGCCCAGTAGGCGGCCTGACGGCCGGTGCGGCGGGGCATGCGGGCGGCTTCACGGTCCCCAGACGCCATCCTCTGCAACGCTCGGCATCTCTACTGCCGGGCGACGTCAATGATGGGACTGGAACAAGATCTGTCGATTCTGTTGCGCATCGCCGCGGCGATGCTGTTCGGCGGGCTGATCGGCATCGAGCGCGAGATGGGCCGGCATGCGGCCGGGCTGCGCACGCACATGCTGATCGCCGGTGCGGCGGCGCTGATCGTTGGCTTGGGTGACAGCATCGCCGAGCACTTCCAGCAGGAGCGTTATCGCGACCTGCTGCAGGTCGATCCGGTGCGTCTGATCGAAGCAGTGGTGGCCTGCGTGGGCTTCGTCGCGGCCGGTACCATCCTGCGTGGTTCGCACGAGGATCAGGTCAGCGGGCTGACGACAGCCAGTTCGCTGATCATGGCCGCCGCGATCGGGATCGCGGTGGGCATCGGCGAGTACGTGATCGCCATCGGGGTGACCCTGCTGTGCCTGATCGTGTTAGCGGTGTTCCGCAGGATCGCCAGGAAGATCGAACCGACACCGTGACGGCACGCCTCACGTCCAGTTGATCGAGTCGCCCGTCCGCGAGGGGTCGGAACGGGGCCGGCAGGCGGCCCCGTTGGGTACGACACGGTCCATCAGAACCGCTGCTGATACTTCATGTACACCATGCGCCCGATATCGAACCCGCCGTAGTAGGGGAACGCGCTTTCCGGACTGGAGAACATGATCGGCCCCCGGTGATTGAACAGGTTGTTGGCGCCCAGCGATACGGTCGCGTTCCACGGCGCACTCCAGCGCACCTGCAGGTCATGGAAGGTGTTGCTGCCTACTTTGCGGATGGCATCCGGTTCCCCGTTGGCATGGTGGTCGGGCGCCGTACACGGGCGATTGGGGACGCAGCTCTCTTTCATGCCGGAGTAGTACCGTACTCCGTAGCGCAGCCCCCAGTCGCCCTTCTCCCAATCCACGCCGAGCGTGGAGCGCACGCGGAAGATGCCCGGCGTACCGACCATCCCGATCATGATTGTCTCGCCGGCGGCGTTGTTGCCCTGTTCGTCGTACCGGCTGACATAGCTGCTCTGCCAGTCCAGCCGGATCTGGCCGACCGCCAGTTCCGGGAGGCGGTAGTTGACCCCGAGGTCGTAACCCTCGGTCTCCAGCCTGCCGAGGTTGGCGAGGCCGTAGACGATGCCGTCGATGTGTCCATCGGGGGCGCGCGAGATGCCGTCGCACCGGCTGGCGTTCCCGAGGACGTAGCAGTCGCGCAGGATGCGGTCCACGCTGTCCTGGATGATCAAGTTGTCGATCCTGTACTGGTACCAGTCCAGCGAGATGTCGAGACCTTCCACCCAGCGCGGACTCCAGACCAGACCCACGGTACGGCTGGTCGAGGTTTCCGGTTTCAGGTTGGGGTTGGACTGGTTGGTGAATACGTCCGGTGTCTGGCAGGGGTAACCGGTGCAGTCCTTGCCCCCTTGGCCCTGCTGTGTGTAGCCGATGGGAACGCCGGCGGCGTTGCACGCCGCGTTGCCGTTGACGCTGTTGGTCGCGCCGACACCGCAGGGATCGGTGTACGACTCGAAGCTGGAGCCGGCACCTCCGTGCAGGTCGTCGATGGTCGGCGCGCGGAAGCCGGTGGCGACCGTGCCACGCACCAGCAGCTCTTCCAGCGGGCGCCAGGTCAGGCCGAACTTGGTATTCAGGGTCTGCCCGAAATTGCTGTAATCCGAGTGACGAGCTGCCAGGCTCAAGCTCAGTTCACGGGCGAAGGGCAGGTCCTTCAGGATCGGCACATTCAGCTCGGCATAGAACTCGTCGAGCGAATAGCGGCCCTGGGTCGTGGTGGCGGCGAGGCCGGTGCTCTCACCGGATTGCCTGAATGCATCGGGCACGAAACGGCCCTGCTCGCGCCGATGCTCATAGCCCACCGCAACGCCGACTTCGCCGGCCGGCAGGTCGAACAGGGTGCTGACCAGGTTGGCGGTGTAGCTGGTGGTGGAGGTCGTTCCGGTATCGGTGAAGAACGGGAACAGGAAGTTCTGCAGGCCCGGGGCGGAGAGCGAGCCCGGGCCGCTGGCCCCCGCAGGCAACAATGGATTCCACGGCGTGCAGTGGATGTCCTTGGCAGTTCCGCAGTCCGGGCTCAGCGCACGCGCCATCGCCAGATAGCTGGCATCGCCGTGGCCGGTCTTGTTCAGCTGGTTCCGGTTGTGCAGCCCGCCCACGTCCCAGTCGACGACACGTCCGGCCAGCTGCACGCTGCCCTTCAATGCACCGCTCACGCGGAAGGTCTGCAGGTCGCTGCGCGTGGTGCGCGGGACCTCCCACAGGCGCCGGTTGAACGTCGTGTCGACGCCATAGGGGTTGAACGGGCTGTCGGCGGGAAGGGTGTACTGCAGCGGGTAGCCGGCAACCTGCTGGTCGGTGATGCGCTGGTTGTACATTGCCTCGCCTTCCAGCCGGACGGTATCGCTGAGGTCGTACCAGCCCGTGGCGAACAGCGAACGGCGTTCGACGCCGGTCTGCACCATCATCTGCTCGTTGGCATTGACCCGGTCGCCGTCATCGGTGCGGCGATAGTCGCCCGGACGGGCCGGGTCGCCGCCGTCTTTCAGGGTCCACCAGGCCGGCGTGATGCCATCACCAGGCGTACTGCTGCAGGGGTTGCAGTGCGATCCGTTCCTGCCGATCGCGCTCCAGCCCGATCCGCGATAGTCGGGGCCGGCATTGCCATCGCGGCTGAACCAGCGGTCCTTTGCCCAGACCGGGTCGTCCTTGGCATGCTCCAACGCGACGGTGATGCCGCTGTGCGGGCCTTGTGCGCCCATACGCAGGGAGAGCTGCTGATTGCCGCCGTCCCCCTGGCTGAACTGACCACTCGACACATTCACCTCCAGGCCGTCGAAGCCGGCATCGGTGATGACGTTGACCACTGCGGCAATCGCGTCGGAGCCGTAGACCGCCGACGCACCGTCCTTCAGCACCTCGATGCGCTGGACCATGCTCATGGGAATCTGACCCAGATCCTGCAGCCCGGCGGTGGTGGCACCCAGGCGGCGTCCATTGAGGAGGACCAGCGTGCGCGCCGCCCCCAGATTGCGGATGTTCACATAGTAGCCACCGACGTTTTCGCCGGAGGCCAACGCGTCGGCGCGGGAGATCGCCGGTGCACCGGCCGAGCTGAGGTTCTGCAGGACATCGGCGACGCTGGTGAAGCCCTGTCGTGCGATGTCGTCGCGGCTGACCACGAGGATCGGCTGGCGGGTCTCGGCATCGGCGGCCCGAAGGCGTGAACCGGTGACCTTGACCTGGTCCAGTGTGGTGGGTTCATCGGCGGACGCCACGGCCGGAACAAGGGCAGCGCAGATCGCGACGGGCAGCAGCTTTGCGGGGCGTACGACGGGCAACGTCAGGTTGAGCATCAATCTCTCCAGGGGATCCGGGTGTGCGAAAAGCGCGATCCAAACGTTACTGTTTCGTTTCCGCTCAGCCTGTACGCGATGCGCGGTGGATATGTGCGACTTGAGCTTTAGTGCGCAACGCGCGCATCTGACAGCGGTACGCCGATGCCGTGACGCCGAAGTGCGCGCGGAAGGCCCGCGCGAAGCTGCAACCGCTTTCGAATCCGCAGGCCGCTCCCACCTCACCGACGATCAGGTCGCTGTCCAGCAGCAGTTCGGCGGCGCGCTCCATGCGCAGCCGCACGCCAGCGGCCTGCGGGCTCTCGCCGAACACGCCCTGGTAAGCCTTGGAGAAGTACCAGTAGGACAGGCTGGACAATTCCGCCAGCTCCCCGATGCTGACTACCCGGTCGACGTTTCCCTGCAGCGTCAGATGAGCGCGGCACAGCCGGCCCAGCACATGGCGCCTGCGATGCAGCGAGCGGCCCGGACAGCGATCTTCCTGCAGCCCCATCGATCGCTGCAGATGGACGACGTGGCGCAGCAGCGCCCGCAACATCGCATCGCCACTGACGCGATCGTGCGCAGGTCTGCGGACCAGCTGACGCCAGAGACGAATGGCAATCTGCAGGTCGCACCGGGTCATCGCGCCACAGCCGGGATAGAGCCGGCACGCATCGGCGTTCAGCAGCTCAAGCGCGTTGCCCTGCAATGCCACGCCGATGCAGAGGCCGCGACGGTCGGCCTGAAGGCGCGGCTGCGAGTTGCGGTCCAGCACGATCCAGTGTCCGGCGTGCAGGTGGAAGCGACCCTCGCTGGACTCCATCCGGCTGCAGCCACGCACCTGCAGCCACAGGGTGAATGCCCCGCTGCCGACCTGTACCGACGACATGCGTGATACGCCGATGCATCCGCGTGTGATGTCGCTCTGGAGGTCGATCGTCAGGTTCTGTCCGCGATCCGCCCAATTGATTGTCTGCATATCGTCCACGCCGGCACCTGCCTGCACGATGTGTTCGGCCGGCGGCCGCTGCCAGCACGTGCGTCAAGGTTCTGTGTACGCAGGCTGCAGGCGTCGTGTTGTGTCGCTATCGGCGCGTTTTTCGATTGTCGAGGCCACCCTCACGGTGCCCACGTCATTCTTGAGGCCTATCTGATGAGGAGTCAGCGCATGCGACCGTTCGAGATCCAACGCATCGATCATGTGGTACTGCGCGTGTCCGATCTGCCGCGGGCGCTGCGCTTCTACTGCGACGTGCTGGGCTGCACGGTGGCGCGCGAGCGCCCCTCGCTGGGCATGGTCCATCTGCGCGCCGGGGCGTCGATGATCGATCTGGTCAGCATTGACGGCGCGCTTGGCAGACCGGGTGGACCCGCCGCCGGGGCGAAGGGGCGCAATGTCGATCACCTGTGCCTGCGCGTGGACCCGTTCAACGAGGCCACCCTGCGCGCCCACCTGGAGATGCACGATGTGGCGGTCGAGGGGCCCGTGGAAAGCAACTTCGGTGCCGAAGGCGACGGGCGCTCGCTCTACGTGCGCGATCCCGATGGCAACGGGGTCGAGCTGAAGGGTCCGGCCAGTGAGTGCGGACGTTGATAATGGTAGGACCAATATACCAGCGTAAACCTATGGTCTAATAGGCCGGTCGCGCATTTGACGCTTCAATGCGGACGGTTCCGAGAGAACGCCCGATAAGTGGTAGGACCATTAATCGGGCGCATGACACTCGTGGATTTCCCCGGTTCGCGCGGTGGTGACCGCGCGGACCCCTGTCCGTTCTTGATGAGATCCGTCGATGCAGGCCTGGCCACAACTGTATGACCCCGCTGGCAACCTCTGGGTGTCCAGCCTGATCGCGCTGCTGCCGATCGCCTTCTTCTTCGTTGCCCTGGCCGTGCTGCGCATGAAAGGCTGGCTGGCCGGCACGCTGACCGTGGCCATTGCCCTGGGGGTGGCGCTGCTGTTCTACCGGATGCCGCTGCAGCAGGCCGTCGCCGCCGGCGCCTACGGGTTCTTCTACGGGCTGTGGCCCATCGCCTGGATCATCCTGGGGGCGGTGTTCCTGTACAAGGTGTCGGTCAAGACCGGGCAGTTCGACATCATCCGTGCGTCGATCCTGTCGGTGACCGAGGACCAGCGGCTGCAGATGCTCATGGTCGGCTTCGCCTTCGGCGCGTTTCTGGAAGGCGCCGCCGGTTTCGGCGCGCCGGTGGCGATCACCGCCGCACTGCTGGTCGGGCTCGGCTTCAAGCCGCTGTACGCGGCCGGACTGTGCCTGATCGTCAATACCGCGCCGGTGGCGTTCGGCGCGATGGGCATTCCGATCATCGTGGCGGGGCAGGTGACCGGCCTGGATGCGTTCGAAATCGGTCAGATGGCCGGTCGCCAGCTGCCGTTCCTGACCATCATCGTGCTGTTCTGGATCATGGCGATCATGGATGGCTGGCGCGGCGTGAAGGAGACCTGGCCGGCGGTTCTGGTGGCCGGTGGCTCTTTCGCCATCGCCCAGTACCTGACCTCCAACTTCATCGGCCCCGAACTGCCGGACATCACGGCCTCGCTGGCCTCGCTGGTGTGTCTGACCCTGTTCCTGCGCCGCTGGACGCCGGTGCGCATCTTCCGCTTCGACACCGAGGCCAGCGCGCAGGCTGCCGCCCAGGCACTGGAAGCACCGCAGTACAGCCGCGGGCAGATCCTGAAGGCATGGTCGCCGTTCCTGATCCTGACCGCGATGGTGACGGTGTGGAGCATCAAGCCGTTCAAGGCGCTGTTCGCCGCCGGCGGGGCGCTGGACCACTGGGTGCTCAAACTGCCCGTGCCATCACTGGATCAACTGGTGCAGAAGATGCCGCCGATCGTGCCGGCCCCAACCGCCTATGGCGCGGTCTACACGTTCGATGCGGTGTCGGCCACCGGCACGGCGATCATGCTCGGCGCGGTGCTGGCCATCGTGCTGCTGAAGATGCGTCCGGCCGCAGCCCTGCGCACCTTCGCCGAAACCGCCAATGAACTGAAAGTGCCGATCTACTCCATCGGCATGGTGCTGGCGTTCGCCTTCATCGCCAACTACTCGGGGCTGTCGGCGACGCTGGCCCTGGCCCTGGCGCACACCGGCAAGGCGTTCACCTTCTTCTCGCCGTTCCTGGGCTGGCTGGGCGTGTTCCTGACCGGTTCGGACACTTCGTCCAACGCGCTGTTCTCGGCGCTGCAGGCAACCACGGCGCAGCAGATCGGCGTGTCCGAGGTGCTGCTGGTGGCGGCCAACACCACCGGCGGGGTGACCGGCAAGATGATCTCCCCGCAATCGATCGCCATCGCCTGCGCGGCGGTTGGTCTGGCCGGCAGGGAATCGGATCTGTTCCGCTTCACGGTCAAGCACAGCCTGATCTTCACCGTGATGGTGGGCATCATCACCACGCTGCAGGCGTACTGGCTGACCTGGATGATTCCCTGACCCCATGCGCGCGGCACCGGCTCCCGGCATCAACCCCATCGCCCGCCACGCGGGCGACAATGGCGGCATGAAGAACGAACGCCTCTCCGACAAGGTGGCCGCGCAGTTGCGCGACCTGATCCAGACCGAGAACCTGCAGCCCGGCGACCGGTTGCCGGCCGAGCGCCCGCTGTCGGTGCAGCTGGGGGTGTCGCGCACCGCGCTGCGCGAAGCGATCGCGCAGCTGTCCAGCCAAGGGCTGCTGACCGCGCGCGTGGGCGGCGGCACCTTCGTGGCCGAGCCGGCCGCACGCGCGCGACAGGCCATCGACGAACCGCTGATGCCCTACCTGCCGCTGTTCCAGGGCGACCCGGAGTACCGCTTCGACGTGCTGGAGATCCGCCACGCACTGGAAGGCGCCACGGCATGGCACGCAGCCCTGCGCGCGACCGACGCGGACCGCGCGAAGATCCGCCAGGCATTCGACACCATGATGGACGCACACGGCAAGGATGATCCCGCCGGCGAGGCGCGTGCCGATGCCGCCTTCCACCTGGCCATCGCCGAGGCCTCGCACAACCTGGTACTGCTGCAGGTCATGCGCGGCCTGTTCGAACTGCTGCAGACCAACATCTCCCAGAGCCGCGAAAAGCTCTACACCTCGCCACGCACGTTCGAGCCGCTGTCGGTCCAGCACCGCGAAATGATGGAGGGCGTGCTCTCCGGCGATCCCGAACGTGCGCGCGCTGCCGCGCACGCGCACCTGGAATTCGTGCACACCTCACTGCGCACGCTCGACGACAACGAAGCCCGGCGCACACGCGCGTCGCGGCTTCCTTCTTCCCACGGTTGACCCATGATCATCTCCGCCTCCACCGATTACCGCGCGGCCGCCCAGCGGCGGCTGCCGCCGTTCCTGTTCCATTACATCGATGGCGGCGCGTATGCCGAGCACACCCTCAAACGCAATGTCGCCGACCTGGCCGACGTGGCCCTGCGCCAGCGCGTGCTGCGCAACATGGCCGAACTGAGCCTGGAGACCGAGTTGTTCGGCGAGCGGCTGGCGATGCCGGTGGCGCTGGCCCCGGTTGGCCTGACCGGCATGTACGCACGCCGCGGCGAGGTGCAGGCGGCGAAGGCGGCGGCCAGCCGCGGCATTCCGTTCACCCTGTCCACGGTGTCGGTGTGCCCGATCGAAGAGGTGGCGCCGGCCATCGACCGGCCCATGTGGTTCCAGCTCTACGTGCTCAAGGACCGCGGTTTCATGCGCAACGCGCTGGAGCGGGCCAAGGCGGCAGGCGTGACCACGCTGGTATTCACGGTGGACATGCCGACGCCCGGCGCCCGCTACCGTGATGCGCACTCGGGCATGAGTGGCCCCCACGCGCCGGCACGGCGCATGCTGCAGGCCGCCACCCATCCGCGATGGGCATGGGATGTGGGTCTGCTTGGCCGCCCCCATGATCTGGGCAACATTTCCACCTACCGCGGCCATCCCACCGGCCTGGCCGACTACATCGGCTGGCTGGCCAACAATTTCGATCCCTCCATTTCCTGGAAGGACCTGGAATGGATCCGTGAGTTCTGGACCGGGCCGATGGTGATCAAGGGCATTCTCGATGCAGAGGACGCGCGGGATGCGGTGCGCTTCGGTGCCGACGGCATCGTGGTCTCCAACCACGGCGGACGCCAGCTGGATGGCGTGCTGTCCACCGCACGGGCGTTGCCGGCCATCGCCGACGCGGTCAAGGGCGAGCTGAAGATCCTGGCCGATTCTGGCATCCGCAACGGCCTGGATGTGGTCCGCATGATCGCGCTGGGCGCGGACAGCGTGCTGCTCGGCCGCGCGTTCGTGTACGCGCTGGCGGCGCACGGCGAGGCCGGCGTGGCCAACCTGCTGGACCTGGTCGCCAGGGAAATGCGCGTGGCGATGACGCTGACCGGCGCCAGAACCATCGCCGACATCAGTCGCGATTCGCTGGTGGACGCCACCCGTCACCTCGCGGGCGCCCCGTGAGCGGCGCGCCCGGGAACACGGCGGCGCTGCTGGCGCAGCTGCGCGGCATCGTCGGCGATGCGCACGTGCTGTGCGGCGACAAGCCGACCCGGCGCTTCCGCAAGGGCTATCGCTTCGGCGACGGGCCGGTACTGGCGGTGGTGCGTCCCGGCACGCTGCTCGAACAATGGCGCGCCCTGCAGGCAATCGTGGCGGCCAACGCCATCGTCATCATGCAGGCGGCCAACACCGGCCTGACCGGCGGCTCCACGCCCGATGGCGCGGACTACGACCGCCCTGTGGTGATCGTCAACACGCTGCGGCTCACCGGCATCCAGCTGCTCAACGACGGGCGCCAGGTGGTCTGCCTGCCCGGTGCCACGCTGGATCGGCTGGAGCAGGCGCTGGCGCCGCTGGACCGCGAACCGCACTCGGTGATCGGGTCATCGTGCATCGGGGCATCGGTGCTGGGCGGTGTCTGCAACAATTCCGGCGGCTCGCTGGTCCGCCGCGGACCGGCCTACACCGAAATGGCGCTGTTCGCCCAGGTCGACGCGGATGGGCAACTGCACTTGGTCAACCATCTTGGCATCGCGCTGGGAGACACCCCCGAGCAGATTCTGGAACGGCTGCAACGCGGCGACTACTCGCCGGGCGACGTCGACAACGGTGGCGATCGCGCCGCGTCGGACCCGCGCTACGCCGAGCAGGTCCGTCAGGTCGATGCCGACACCCCCGCACGCTACAACGCCGATCCCTCGCGTCACTACGAAGCCTCCGGTTCGGCCGGCAAGCTGGCGGTCTTCGCGGTGCGCCTGGACACCTTCGCGCGCGAGGCGGGCGAAGTGTTCTACATCGGCAGCAATGCGATGGAGGATCTCACGGCGATCCGGCGCCACCTGTTGACCGCGTTCGAGCGCCTGCCCATCTCCGGCGAATATCTGCACCGCGAGGCGTATGACATCGGCGAGCGCTATGGCAAGGACACCTTCCTGCTGATCGACCGCTTCGGCACGGGGCGGGTGCCCGCCGCATTCGCGTTGAAGAGCCGCATCGATGGCTGGTTCGAAAGCCTGGGCCTGCGCGGCGTCACCGACCGCGCGATCCAGCTGGTCATGCGCTGCCTGCCTGGCCACCTGCCGGCGCGCATGGGGCAGTTCCGTGCGCGCTACGAGCACCATCTGCTGCTCAAGGTGTCGGCGGTGGATGCCGCGGCGACCGCGACCTTCCTGCGCGATCACTTTGCGAGCGGGGAGGGCGATTACTTCCAGTGCACGGCCGAGGAGGGGCGCAAGGCCTTCCTGCATCGCTTCGCCGTGGCGGGCGCCGCCGTGCGGTACCGCGAGGTCCACCGGCGTGACGTCGAGGACATCGTGGCCCTGGACGTTGCGCTGCGTCGCGACGATCGCCACTGGGTGGAGCAGCTGCCGCCGGACCTCGATGCACGCCTGGCCGGCAAGCTCTACTACGGGCACTTCCTGTGCCATGTATTCCACCAGGACTACATCGTGCGCAAGGGCGAAGATCCGCTGGCGATCGAACATGCGATGTGGGCGCTGCTGGACCAGCGCGGGGCCGAGTATCCGGCCGAGCACAATGTGGGCCATCTCTACCCGGCCAAACCGCCGCTGGCAGCGTTCTACCGCACGCTGGACCCCAGCAACGCCTTCAACCCCGGCATTGGCCAGACCCCGCGCGGGGCGCACTGGGGCGGGCACGACTGCGGGCGCCACTGAGCGCCCGCAGCGGGCGCATCACTCGCAGCGTGCTGCAGTGATGATGTTGTCCTTGTCGATGAACACCCGCAGGCGGTCCTTGCGCAGGTCTTTGGAGGTGATGGTGGCTGGGCCGATCGGATTGATCAGGCCCGCGCCGCTCTCACGCAGCAGGCGGCGCAGGGTGGCTTCATCGGCGACGTGGCCGACCGACCAGCCCAGGCCACTGGCATCGCAGAGGCCGGGACCGGTGATGGCCGGGCCGGGGGAGCTGACGCAGGCGCTCAGTGCCGCGGCGCTGCACAGCGCAAGCAGCGGAAGGGCGGCGCGACGGGCGAGGGATGGCATGGGGATGGCTCCTGCAGGTTCGGGCGCCGACGATACCACTGCCGCCGCGAGTTTCGTGTCGTGGGCGGGCGCGACACGATGACGCGCCGCGCGGGGGCGGGTCCACAGCGCAGGTACAATGGCCGCCCGCCGCGAGGGTGGGACGCAGGAGCAGATCGGACATGTTGCATGTATTCATGCTGGGCGGCCGCCATGACCGCGCCCGCATCGAGGTCCACGACGTGGCCTTCGCCAACGTTGCGCGCATCGAAGACGCCTACCCGCAGCTGCGCCAGGACTGGTTCGGCGCAGCCAAGGGTCTGCACATCGATGGCTGGCTCGCGGTGGATGGCGTAGACGGCTACAAGGTGACCTTTGTCGAGGCGGCACCGGCAGCGGATGCACCGCGGCTGTTCTTCATCAATCTCGGTGGCTACGTCGCACGCTCGCTGGGCGAGGCGCACGATTACCGGTTGCTGGTAGCCACCGATACCGCGCAGGCACGTCAGAAAGCCAAGGCGCTGCGCGATGCGGCCTGGTTCAAGCCGCACACCGACGCGGTGCTGGACGTGGACGACTGCATCGCCATCGACCAGGTCGGCGGGCGCTACGTCCACCTGGCACCGGGTCCGCACAAGGGCACGGCGCTGGTCAGCGACTACATCGTGATCGGCTGACAGCGCAGGGCGCGGCACGGGCTACGGCCCGCCGTCCGATTCGCGGCCGGGCAGGGTGTGCACCGCCTGCCAGACCGTATCCAGGTGCTGGCGGAACGCTGCCGGTGCGGCGGCGTAGGACGGGCTGTCGGCACGTTCACCGCCAAACGGCGCTTCGCCATCGATGACCACCAGCGACTCGCCCTCGACCCGGTAGCGATCATCGCCGCGTCGCAGCTCGATCACGATCTGATGCGGGTCCACACCGCCGCCGCAGAAGGCGTGGCTGGGCAGGGTCAGTTCGGCCACACCATCGCCGTCGAGGTCGGTGGCCTCGGCGTTGTCGAGGAAATAGGCGGCTTCCAGGTCAAGACCCGGGCACTCGGTGCGGTGTTCGCTGCGCCAGCGCTCGACGAACGACGTGGCGGTGTCGGCACGCCGGTAGAGCGTGGCGGTCAGCAGCGCCACGTCCATCGCCTCGCCGCTGTCGGCATCGGGCGCCTGGCTGTCGATCCGGTCCAGCACCAGCAGGCCTTCGCCGTCCCTGTCGCGGAAGTGCACAGTCTTCAGCGGGGCGCTCACGCCCAGCGCCTGGAGCGTGGCGGCGTCGATCTCGGCGAGATGGACCAGTGGGGTCGCGGCGGGCGCCGATGGCGTTGCCGCGCCTGCAGCCGGGAGCGGTGCCGGTGTCGCAGGGTCGGTCGGCGGGCCCTTGCAGGCGGCCAGCAGCGCAACGCAGGCGAGCGCCGGCAGCAGGGGGGTACGCAGTCTCATGGTCAGTCCATTGATCCGGATGTTTCGCCTTGTTCCAAGACGTCGATGATGGCCAGCACCGCATCGGTGGCCAGACCAGGCTGCCGTGGCCCGGTACAGCGGCGCGTTGCGACGTGACATTTCACGCGCTGTTCTTGCCCGCGAATGGCGCGCACGTTTCCGGGTGAAACGCCGGCGGAGGATCGACCTCCGTGCCGTCGGCCTGGCGCAGAATCCGCTCGTCAATGCGGACCAGGGTCTGGTCCTGGCTGAATTCTGTCTCGTAGGGGCCACTGCTGACAGTGACATGGGCAACGATCTCACCCTTGTCGAGGTCAAGCAGATAGAGGTTGGAGTAGGGTGCGTCGCCCGGCTGGATCTGGTCCCATGCGCGGCCCCATACCAATGCGTGGCGCTTGTCGCAGCTGACGTTCCAGGCGTCCAGCGACGGCCCCAGCCTGATGCTCGCTTCGGCCTGCTGCGACGGGTAGACGAAATGGTCGCCCTTGATCCGGATGGCGCCGGCGGGCGTCGGCGCGCACGCGGCGGCGGTGCTGGCGACGAGTGCGAGCAGCGCCCACGAAACATATTTCATCGCCTAGTACCCGATAGGAAAGACTGGGATCCGTTCACCTGCCGCACACCTGCGCCGGCATGGTCAGGCGCAGGTCAATCCAGTGCGTCGGCAATGGCAAGCGCGTCGTCCGGCGACAGGATCTGTTTGCCGGCGGCTTCATCGCGCAGGGTCAATTGCGTGTAGTGGAACCGGCGGGCGTCATCGAACGAGACGGCGGCAAGGCAGGTCCCCGTGGCGCGGTATACCTCGCCTGTGCCGGTGTCGCAGTCGACCTCCGCGGTGAATCCATCGCGGCCATGCAGCCTGCGCGGCGTACCGCTGTACTGGCTCATGCCTGTGGCGAAATCCACGTTGCGCGCGGGGCTGGCGTCGCCGGGGTCTGCCGGGGTGACCGACACTCCGAGCTCCTGCAGCAGGGCCGTGCTGCTGGATCGGCAGTACACGCCGACGGTCCGACGCTTTACCTGCACGTTCCGGCACACCGTATCGGGTTGCCCCGCACCCAGGCCGGTGTTGGCCGAGAGCGTGTACGCGGGCGCTTTGGACGCGACCGGTTCCAGGGCGCTGCCCACCGTGCTGCAGGCGGTCAGCAGGAACAACGCAGTGAGCTGCAGGGAGCGGGTAAGGGTCATATCTGATCCGTAAGTACACGGCCCGCCGATTCGGTTTCCCGAAGTCGTTCGGCCAGGCCATTGGGATCGCCCGTGCTGCGGTTGACCCCGTTGATGGCGACGGCAACGGTACGCACGCTGGCGCGGTCGATGACGTTGCCGGTGATGGCATTGTTGATGGTGCGGAACTGATTCTGCGCCGAGCCAGCCTCCCAGTACCAGCCGCCGGCATCGATGGCGGCGTAGGCGTCGGTGGACAGGCGTTGCGGATCATTGATGGTCGGCGCCCGTGCGGGCCGCGCCGGGTTCCACCACGGCGAGGTGAATGTGCTCGCATCCAGCCAGCCGCGATACACCCAGTACTTGGAGTAGTTTTCCCGGCCGGTGAGCTGCTTCATGCCCCGACCGCGGTACTTGGGGCCATCGCCGGTGGTGATGTTGCCCAGCCGGTTTTCCAGGTAGAACAGGTAATTGGGCTGCGCTGGCGCGTAGAAACCATTGGTTTCCGGCTGGAAACTCTGGTGCCGCGGGTTGCGCGAGTAGTTCGCCGAGCCTTCCAGCATCAGCGCCAGATACATCGATTCCACGGCGCCCTGGCCGAAGAAGTGCGCCATCCGGATCTGGGTGGTGACCAGATACTTGCGTGTGACCTGGTTGATCTGGACGCGGTAGTCGTCCCGGATGCTGTCCGGTGTTCGTCCACGGCCTTCGGTAGCCAGCGCGGTGATCGGGTACTTGCTGTCGGGGTAGACCTTCTTGAGCTCGTCGCGGCTGAGCCACAGGCACTTGCGGTAGTGGTGGATGAACTGAAGCGGGTGGAAGTGCCAGACCTGGCGTTCCGGCAGCCCGCTCTGCGGCCAGAAGGCGAGCGCTTCCACGTGGGTCTTGAAGTTCTGCCAGGACTCATCGGTGTGCAACACCGCGCCTGGCTGACGATACACGGCGTAGCGGGCCTCCAGATCGCTGGCGTCCCATTCGCTGGGGTGTTTGCAGATCAGGTGGCGAAGCTGCTCGGCCGCGCCGGCCGCATTGGCCCGGGCGGCAAACTCCGCAGGTGCCGACAGCGATGGGACCGGCGACGGAGTGGCCAGGCCGAGCAGCTCGGTCAGGCGATCGACATTGGCAATGCCATCTTCCGGGCTGGCCGCGTCGCCCTCCACCACCGCACGCCAGTGCAGCGGAAAATCAGCATCGGAGAGAACGCTGATCTGTTGGGCGGGATCGGCCAGATTGATGTAACCCACGCTGGCGTCTGCATAGCGGACCAGCTGCCAGTTCTCTACGTGGGTGGTGGTGTCCGCGCCCAGCAGGCGACCGAAACGCAGGTAGTCGAAGCCTGCGCTGGTACAGTCGTCGTACAGAAGGTTCGCGATGCGGTACATCTCGTACTCATAGCCGGCCTGCTGCACAGGCTGGCCCACCTGGGCGACCACCTCGCCCTGGTCATCCAGCGCGTACGTGGTGGAGACGCGGTTGCCGCCACCGAAGGCGACTTTCACCAGCAGACGGGTGGCGTTCTGACCCTCCTGACCGACGTCCAGGTCGTAATGGGTATTGCGGAACGCAGGGAACGTCAGACGGTGCGGAGCCGTCGCGCGCGGGTGACGCGCGCTGAAAGTGCGCGAGGCGGGAATGATGAAGTAGCTGTCGCCATAGACATCTGTTGAGCCGTGGCTGCCTGCCGCGATAGCAGTGCGGTCGCGCCAGAAGCCGGTATCGGCGGCGCGGAAGTCGGCCTCGCTGGCGAAAATTTCGAAATGTACGGTGGACTGCCCATACAACTGGCCGCCGAAGCCGATCACGTCCTTGCGCGAAACACGCGTATTGTCCGGCGCGCGTACGGCATCGGTGCCGACGGCGGCGTCGCGCAGGAAGGGAAGCAGCAACTGGCGTCGCGCCGGGGTCATTACGCCCTTGGGCTGCAGGTGCATGTAAAGCGAATGGAACACCACGCGGGTGTTCTCGCCCGAGTCGGTCTCGTGTTTTATCAACACAAAACTGGTGTCGTAGTTGCCCAGACCCGGATAGTCACGGGTCTCCGGCGCCAGCCGGTACGCGACGATCACACCATCGGCCACCGCACGGATCGGCTGGTCGCCTGGGGTCAGATGGATGCCGCCATGCCAGCGGTTGCCGGTGGTCACCGGATACAGGCCGCGGTCCGCTTGTGCCAGCGCCAGCATGGCGTCGAGTTTCTGCTGCTCGTTCTGATTGCCGCCATTGGCGGGGAGGATCGGGTAACTGATGAGCATGCTGTCTTTCCCTAGACCGAGAACGGGGCGCGGCCCTTCAACTGGACCAGTCCCTGCGGAAGCGATTCGATACCGGCCTCACCGCTTTCCCCACCCATGAACGGATGCTGCCCGGCCTTGACGGTAAACGTGCCCGGGCAGCTGAAAGTGATGTTGCCGCCTTCCAGCGTGATCGCGCTGTTGCCAGCCTGCAGCACCACTTTCTGCTGGGCCAGGATGTCGATGCGGTCGTCGGTGGCGGTCACGGTGATGGCCTGGTCGGCCAGCAGCTCCAGCTCGCCGGTGTTGGACTGCAGGCTCACCGGGCCGTTGGCGGCAATCACCT
>NZ_WIAY01000005.1 GCF_009467805.1 Stenotrophomonas nematodicola | reverse complement strand
ACTGGATGCAGCACGAGCGGATGTGTTTGACTACATCGAGCGACGCCACAACCCAAGGATGCGGCGAAGGGTCGCCAGGCAGGATCAGAAGGTTGCAGCTCTTTTAGAACCGTCCGTGATTTCGGGGTAGAACCCGCCACAAGTGTCAGCCTGTGGCGGACAGGTCAGCCGTTCGGAGCCTTTCAGCAGCAGCGACCGCCGTTCCTCCCGCCGTAGCGGGCTTCCTGCCGCTCGCGGAAGAAGGTCTTGTAGTCCATCGGTTCACGGTCCGGATGATTCTCCAGCACGTGCCGCACGTAGTTGTCGTAGTCGGGAATGCCGCAGCACAGCCGTGCGGTCTGCACCAGGCGCCGCCACAGCCGGCGGTGCGCCTGGTATTGCCCGACGGGAACCAGTTCGGTACTCATCACAGGTCCGCCATCTGGTGCGGCTGCAGTGCCACGTAGGGGGTTTCCTTGTCGGTACGCACCGGCGAACGACGCGCCTGCACGATCGTCTTGACCGCGTAGACCAGGATGGAGAACACCACGAACAGGAACAGCACGGTCAGGCCGGTGTTGACGTAGGCGTTGACCACGATCTGATTCATCTGCCCGACGGTCTTGGCCGGCGCGGTGATGGTGCCGGTGGCGATCGCATCCTGGAACTTGTGCGCCTGGGCGAGGAAGCCCTGGGCCGGGTTGCTGTCGAATATCTTGATCAGCCCGGCGTAGGTGGTGCAGATCAGCAGCCATACCGCCGGCACGGCCGTGACCCAGGCGAAGCGGTCGCGCTTCATCTTGAACAGCACCACTGTGCCCAGCATCAACGCGATCCCCGCCAGCATCTGGTTGGAGATGCCGAACAGCGGCCACAGCGTCTGGATGCCGCCGAACGGATCGACCACGCCGGTGTAGAGCAGGTAGCCCCACAACGCCACACAGCCGCCCGTGGCGATGATGTTGGCCGTCCAGGACTCGGTCTTCTTCAGTGCGGGGATGAAGTTGCCCAGCAGGTCCTGCAGCATGAAGCGGCCCGCACGCGTACCGGCATCCACTGCGGTGAGGATGAACAGCGCCTCGAACAGGATCGCGAAGTGGTACCAGAACGCCATCATCGCGTTGCTGCCGCTGGGGATGGCTTCATGCAGGATCTGCGCGATGCCCACGGCCAGCGTTGGTGCGCCACCGGCGCGGTGCAGGATGGTCGGTTCGCCGATGGCCGCCGCAGTGGCCTGCAGCTGCTCCGGCGTGATCGTGAAGCCCCACGTGTTGGTGATGTAGTGCGCGGCCGATACCGCATCGGCACCGATCACCGCGGCCGGGCTGTTCATCGCGAAGTAGATGCCCGGATCGATGATCGAGGCCGCCACGAGCGCCATCACCGCCACGAACGATTCCATCAGCATGCCGCCGTAGCCGATGTAGCGCATGTGGCGTTCATTGGCGAGCAGCTTGGGCGTGGTGCCCGAGGCAATCAGCGCATGGAAGCCTGAGACCGCGCCGCAGGCAATGGTGATGAACAGGAACGGGAACATCCCGCCTTTCCACACCGGGCCGTCGCCGCTGGCGGCGAACTGGGTCAGCGCCGGCATCTTCAGTTCGGGCATGACGATCAGGATGCCGATCGCCAGCGCCACGATGGTGCCGATCTTC
Organism: Stenotrophomonas nematodicola; assembly: GCF_009467805.1. Lineage (GTDB taxonomy): Bacteria > Pseudomonadota > Gammaproteobacteria > Xanthomonadales > Xanthomonadaceae > Stenotrophomonas > Stenotrophomonas nematodicola. The sequence goes on along the minus strand of NZ_WIAY01000005.1, from coordinate 279,707 downwards.
AGGAAGGTGGACAGGTAGTCGCGCGGGGCCAGCAGCAGCCACACCGGCAGCACCGAGGCGACGAAGCCGTAGCCGATCAGCATCCAGGTGATCTGGATGCCGGTGAAGGTGAAGGCCGGGCCCCACACCGGATCGGCCGCGACCTTGCCGCCGTACCAGATGGCCAGCAGCAGCAGGATCAGGCCGACGATGGAAATCTCGCCGATCTTGCCCGGGCGGATGTAGCGCATGTAGATGCCCATCAGGATCGCGATGGGCATCGTGGCGATCACCGTGAACATGCCCCAGGGGCTCTCCGCCAGCGCCTTGACCACCACCATCGCCAGCACCGCCAGGATGATGATCATGATCAGGAACGCGCCGAACAGGGCGATGGTGCCGGGCACCTGGCCCATTTCCTCACGCACCAGGTCGCCCAGTGAACGGCCGTTGCGGCGGCTGGACAGGAACAGGATCATGAAATCCTGCACCGCGCCGGCCAGGACCACGCCGACCACCAGCCACAACAGACCCGGCAGGTAGCCCATCTGCGCGGCCAGCACCGGACCGACCAGGGGGCCGGCGCCGGCGATGGCGGCGAAGTGGTGGCCGAACAGCACGTGCTTGTTGGTCGGGACGTAGTCCAGGCCATCGTTGTTGATCACCGCCGGTGTCGCCCGGGTCGGGTCGAGCTGCATCACCTTGTCGGCGATGAACAGGCTGTAGAAGCGGTACGCGATGAGATAGATGGAGACCGCGGCGACCACGATCCACAAGGCATTGATGTGTTCGCCCCGGCGCAGCGCGACGGTGCCAAGACAGAATGCGCCGAGCAGCGCGAGCGCCGCCCAGCCCAGCTTGGAAAAACCTTTCATGAGTGTGCGTCTCCCTGGAGAACATCGTAAGAGTCCGCCTTGGCACCGACAGGGTCAATGCGAAGACGGGGGCGTGCCGCTAGTACTTTGGTCGTAGGTCGCAACGCGGGCGGCGTGGGGATGCGGACAGCGGCAGCGGTCATGCGCGCGGCCTGCACGGTGGGCGCACGCCACCACTGGAACAATCGGTTGCGGGCGTGGCGGTTGGCGGCAGCGGGCGCGGCGCCCATGTTGTATCCCGTCCCCACCCGTCGGAGTCGACATGAGCAGCCCCAACCCCGTGCGCGTGCTGCGCACCATCCGTGGCATGGCCACCTCCGATGGCGCCGGCGTGCGCCTGACGCGCGTGATCGGCGGGCCGTCGCTGCCCGACCTGGATCCGTTCCTGCTGCTGGATGAATTCGGCACCGATCGCGCCGAGGACTACATCGCCGGCTTCCCGAGCCACCCGCACCGTGGCTTCGAGACCGTGACCTATATGCTCGATGGACGCATGCGGCACAAGGACAACCACGGCAACGAGGGGCTGCTGACTCCCGGCAGCGTGCAATGGATGACCGCCGGGCGCGGCTTGGTGCATTCGGAAATGCCCGAACAGGAATCCGGCCAGATGCGCGGCTTCCAGCTGTGGGTGAACCTGCCGGCGCGCGACAAGATGACCGACCCGAAGTACCAGGAGTTCGCGCCCGAGCGCATTCCGGTGGCGCAGCCGGCCGACGGCGTGCAGGTGAAGGTGATCGCCGGGCAGGTCGGCGACGTGACCGGGCCGATCGTCCAGCCGGCGACCGATCCGGTGTACCTGGACATCACCCTCGGCGCCGGTGCCGGTTGGTCGTACGATCTGCCGGATGGGCACAGCGCCTTCGCGTACGTCTTCGAAGGCGGGCTGACGGTCGGGCAGGGCGAGGATGCGCGGCCGGTGGCACGCCAGGAGCTGGCGGTGCTCGGCGGCGGCGAGCGCCTGGACCTCCAGGCCGGTGCCGACGGCGCGCGGCTGATCCTGGTGGCGGGCCGGCCGCTGCGTGAGCCGGTGATGCGCCACGGGCCGTTCGTGATGAACACCCGCCAGGAGCTGATGCAGGCCTTTGTGGACTTCCAGGAAGGCCGTTTCTGAGCTCCTGACACCCGGAAGCGGACGGTGACGCCGAGCCTGGCTCGGCGGCTGCTGCACCGTCAGCGCCCCGCGGCAACCGCCGTCGGCGTCAGGTTCATTCCTTGGGTGAGCGACTGCAGCGTGTCCAGTTCCTGCGCGTTGTCGGCGTACAGCGCGATCTGCGCATAGCGGTTCTTGTCGAACTTCACCACCGCCACGCGGCGGGTGTCGTAGCCCGGCGGTTTCTGGCCGCCCAGGTCCGGCTGGTACCAGTACATCGACTCGCCGGCGAAACCGCCTTTTTCCTGGCGCAGCGTACGGGTCAGGGTGAGCGCGGGATCGCGCGCACTGAGAATCAGGCTCAGCACCTCGCGTCCATCGGCGGTGCTGGCCTTGCACAGCATGAAGTCGGACTGTGCCTGCTGATGCCATTGCAGGCCGCTGCCGGCAGGCAGCGAAGGACACTCGGACGGCGATTGCGCCCATGCCACGGCGGCGGACGACAACAGGCTCAGGCATACAGCGGCGCGCAGGACGTTCATGCTTTCCCCCAGGGTCGGAATGGCCGGGTCCGCGTCAGGCAGGCGCGATCCGGTGGCCGCGGAAACCCAGGCCGATGGCTGCGCATATCCCCATGCGCGTCCCGGAGGCGCCAGCCGTCAGGTGACGGACTGGTGATTCGGACGGTAGCGGAATGTGATTCGATCTACAAATATCAGTTTCAAATGAATGTGAATCCGTAGTGCAGCGTGCCCTATCGGGCAGCCCGTGGCGGCCTGCCCGTCGCCCGGCTCAGCGCGGCTCGGCGCCGATCCATTTGCAGGCCACGCCGCCGATCAGGCCGCCCAGTACCGGTGCCAGCCAGAACAGCCACAGCTGCCCGACCGCGCCACTGCCGGCGAAGAACGCCACTGCGGTGGATCGCGCCGGGTTCACCGAGGTATTGGTGACCGGAATGCTGATCAGGTGGATCAGCGTCAACGCCAGGCCGATCGCGATCGGGGCGAACCCGGCCGGTGCCCGGCCATGCGTGGACCCCATGATCACGATCAGGAACACCGCCGTCAGCACCACCTCGCACAGGAAGGCGGCCGCCACGCTGTACCCGCCAGGCGACAGTGCACCGTACCCGTTGCTGGCGAATGCACCGGCCTGGCTGCCATCGATGGCGAAGCCGGGTGCGCCCGAGGCGATCTGCAGCAGAATGACGCCCGCCAGCAGGCCACCGAGCACCTGGGCGACGATGTAAGGCACCAGGTCGCGCGCCGGAAAGCGGCCGCCGGCCCAGAGGCCGATGCTGACGGCCGGGTTGAAGTGCGCGCCGGACACATGGCCGAACGCATAGGCCCCGGTCAGCACGGTCAGGCCGAAGGCCAGCGCCACGCCGAGAAACCCGATGCCGAGGGGATTGCCGTCACCGCCGAACGTGGCCGCCAGTACCGCACTTCCACAACCACCCAGCACCAGCCAGAACGTGCCGAGGAACTCGGCCGCAAGTCGCTTGCCCATGCTCATCGATGCCTCCACGCGGTCTGCCCGGGATGGGCAGGCAGACCGTAGCTGAATCGATGTTCATCGGTGTGAGTGTGGCGTCAACGTGCCGACGAACGGCAGGGTCAGGCCTGCGGCAGGGGAATGAACTCTTTGTCGTCGCCGGGAATGGTGCCGAAGGCGCCGGCTTCCCAGTCGTGCTTGGCCTGCTCCAGGCGCTCCTTGGAACTGGAGACGAAGTTCCACCACAGGTGGCGCGGGCCATCCAGCGGTTCGCCGCCCATCAGCATCGCCTTGACCGGGGTCTTGGCGCGCAGGCGGCCGCGTGCGCCCGGTTCGGGCAGGATCAGGTGCTGGGCCGGCACGTCCACGCCGTCCAGCTGCGCCTCGCCTTCGAGGATGTACAGCGAGCGCTCCACGTGGCCGGTATCCAGATCGATCTCGCCGTCCGGGTCCAGGTCGATGGCCACGTTGAGGGTGTCGCTGAACACCTTCACCGGCGACTCCTCGCCGTACGCACGCCCGGCGATCACGCGCAGCCAGGCACCGTTGCGGCGCTGCTGGGGCAGGGTGGCGGCGGCATGGTGATGGAAGGCCGGGTCGGTTTCTTCGGCGCTCCTGGGCAGCGCGATCCAGGTCTGCATGCCGTGCAGCGGATGGTCGTGTTCGCGCTCCACCGGCGGGGTGCGCTCGGAGTGGGCGATGCCGCGGCCGGCGGTCATCCAGTTGACGTCGCCGGGACGGATCACCTGGTCCGAGCCGAGCGTGTCGCGGTGGCCGATGGCGCCGGACCACAGAAAGGTGACCGTGGCCAGGCCGATATGCGGATGCGGGCGCACATCGATGCCGGTACCGGCACCGAGCACGGCCGGGCCCATCTGGTCGACGAACACGAACGGCCCGACGCTGCGTGCCTGCAGGGTAGGCACCGCGCGGCGCACCTGCAGGCCGCCGATGTCGTGCACGCGGGGGGCGATGATGGTGGTCATGCGGGCGATCTCGCTGGCGGGGACAGACGCAAGGATGGCATGCGGGTGGGGCAGGCGCATGACCCGTGCGGGCAACAGGGTGTTGCGTTGGGCGGGTCAAAGGCCGTGGTGCGGCGGCCCGTGACCGTCTGACGCGCAGACAGCAACGCCACCTTGCGGTGGCGTTGCTGCATCCGTAGCGCCGGGGTCTATCCGGCGGCCCCTGATCGTGCGGCGTGCGTCAGATCACCGGCTCGCGCAGCACCGCATCGTCCCAGCCCGGGCGCGGTGCGAAACGGTCGCCGTAACGCTGCTGCAGCGCCTTCAGGCGTTCCACCAGCACATCGGCGCCGGTGGCGCGGATGTACTGGATCGGGCCGCCGCGGAACGGGGCGAACCCGGTGCCGAAGATCACGCCCGCATCGAGCAGGTCGGCGTCGGCGACCACGCCTTCGTGCAGGCAGGCCACGGCTTCATTGAGCAGCGGCAGGATCAGGCGGTCCTCAAGGTCGGCAGGCACTGCGTAGCCCGCCGGCACGTCCGGCTTCTGCGCGCGGCCGTTCTCCCACTTGTACAGGCCCTGGCCATCCTTCTTGCCGCGCTTGCCCTGTTCAACGGTCTGCAGGGCGGCGGGAATCTGCAGGCCCAGGAACGGTGCCAGTTCCTTGCCCACGCCGGCGGCCACGTCGAGACCGACGGTGTCGAGCAGTTCGATCGGGCCCATCGGCATGCCGAACTTCACCGCCGCCTTGTCCAGCACCGGCCCGGGAACGCCTTCGGCGTAGGCGGTGGCGGCTTCGAGCATGTACGGGAACAGCACGCGGTTGACCAGGAAGCCGGGCGTGCCGGCCACCGGCACCGGGAACTTGCCCAGCGCCTTGCAGAACGACGCCAGCCGGCGCTCGGTTTCCGGGGCCATGCCGTCGTGGTGGATGATCTCCACCAGCGGCATCTGCGCCACCGGGTTGAAGTAGTGCAGGCCGGCGAACTGGGCCGGGCGCTGGATGTGGTCGCGCAGTTCCACCAACGGAATGGAGGATGTGTTGGTGGTCAGCAGTGCGTCGGCCTTCATCGTCGGCTCGAGCGTCTGGTACAGGCTGCGCTTGGCGTCGGCATCTTCGATGATCGCTTCGATCACCAGGTCGGCCACGGCCACGCCGTCGCCGGCCAGGTCGGCCTTGAGCCGCGCGGCCACGGCCGGGCGCTTGCTCTCGTCCTTCACCTTCCTGGCGAACAGCGCCTGCGCGCGTTCCATCGCCGGGTCGATGAAACGCTGTTCGCGGTCCTGCAGGGTCACGTTGAAGCCCTTGTAGGCCGACCAGGCGGCGATGTCGCCGCCCATCACGCCGGCGCCCACCACGTGCACATGGGTGATGCCGTGGTCCTTGCCGCCCAGCGCCTTCAGCCGCTCGGTCAGGAAGTAGATGCGGATCAGGTTGCGCGCGGTCGGGGTGCTGGCCAGTTTGACCACAGCTCGGCGTTCGGCATCCAGGCGGGTCTGGATCGGGCTGCCGCCGGCGCGCGCCCAGGTGTTGATCAGCGCGTAGGGCGCCGGGTAGTGCTCCTTGCGGGCCTTGCGCGCGACCTGCTTGGCCATCTGCGGGGCCAGCAGCCTGCGTGCCAGCCAGGTGTTGGTCGCCCAGGCGGTCGCGCGCTGCTTGAACGGGCGGGTCGTGCCGGTCAGCGCCAGCGCCACGGCGGTATCGAGCAGCACGGCCGGTGCCACCACCTTGTCGACCAGACCGATGTTGCGCGCAGCCGACGCCGACAGGTTGCGGCCGGTCAGCATCATGTCCATCGCCGCCGGCGCGCCCACCAGCTGCGGCAGGCGTGCACTGCCGCCCCAGCCCGGGAAGATGCCCAACTGGGTTTCCGGCAGGCCGATCCGGGTGGAGGGGTCGTTGGAGGCCACCCGGTAGCGGCAGGCCAGCGCCAGCTCGGTGCCGCCGCCCAGGCAGTGGCCGTGGATCGCCGCCACGGTCGGGCAGGGCAGCTCGGCCAGCTTCTGGTATGTGCTCTGGCCGCGGCGGATCGCGTCATTGACGGTACCGCGCCGGTCGAACTCCTGGAACTCCTTCAGGTCCGCACCGGCGATGAAGCCGGCCGCCTTGATCGACTGGATGACCACCGCCTTGGGCGGGTCGATGGCGATGCGCTCGATCAGGTCGCCCAGTTCCAGCAGCACGTCCTGCGACATGGCGTTGACGCTGCTGTCCTGGCGGTCGAGGCTGAGCACCACGACACCATCGTCACGGATCTGCGGGTGCCAATGTGAGAAGCGGAGCCCATCGAAGCCTGAGAGCATGGGACGTTCCATCCGGTTGTGTATGGAGAAGGGGGCTATGATCCAGAGGTTGTTTCCTCCCCGTCAAATCCCTATAGCTGGGGGGAGAACGACCGCCGGTTCACTGCCTGGATCGGAAACCTTAACGGAACGGTGGTTAAAAGCTGGTGCGGCGTCGTTGATCGGTCGCTGAACTTTTCCCGGGATTGGCAGTCTCATTGCCCGACGTCGGTTGGGCTGACAGGAGTGCGGCCCCCAATGGCCGAGGTTGAAACACCACAGGAGCTGGACCTGGAACTGGTCCGGCGCGTGCAGCGCGGCGAAAGTGCGGCGTTCGATGTCCTGGTGCGCAAGTACCAGCACCGGATCGTCGCCCTGATCGGGCGTTACATCGCCGACTGGAGTGAATGTCAGGACGTGGCCCAGGACACTTTCGTCCGCGCGTATCGCGCGATCGGCAGTTTCCGTGGCGACGCCCAGTTCTATACCTGGTTGCACCGGATCGCCGTGAACACTGCCAAAAACCATCTCGCCGCCCACAACCGCCGCCCGCCCACCGATGACATCGACATCGGGGACGCCGAGCAGTACGACAGCGGCACCCGCCTGCGCGACACCGACACGCCCGAGCGCGAACTGATGCGCCAGGAGCTGGAACAGACGGTGATGAAGGCGGTGGCGGCATTGCCGGAGGAACTGCGTTCGGCCATCACCCTGCGCGAGGTGGATGGCATGAGTTACGAGGAAATCGCGCAGAAGATGGGGTGCCCGATCGGCACCGTGCGGTCGCGGATTTTCCGTGCCCGCGAAGCCATCGACACTGAACTTCGGCCGCTGCTGGATATCGGCAGCGCCACCCGCGAGAAGAGCCGCGTATGACCCCCAAGATGCCTACCCCTGGAAACGCCGGCACCCCGCCGGACAAACTCGATGCCCACAACCGGCAGCAGCTGTCGGCGCTGATCGACGGCGAACTGTCGGCCGATGAGGCGCGCTTCATGCTGCGCCGGCTGGAACACGACGAGGCGCTGTCCGGCTGTCACGAACGCTGGCAGATGCTGGGCGATGTGCTGCGTGGGCAGGCCTGCGCGCCGGCGCCGCAGGCGTTCGCCGAGCGCATCCGCGTGGCGGTGGCTGCCGAGCCGCGACCGCAGCCGCAGCCGGCTGCCGCGCCGGCCACGGTGCGTCGCAGCGGCTGGCGTCGGTGGGGCGGCGGCGCTGCCCTGGCCGCGTCGGTGGCGGCGGTGGCCATGTTCATGACCCGCGAGCAGCTGCCCGGCGAGACCCCGCTGCCTGCGCCGACCACGGTGATCGCCAGCCAGGCCGAGCTGCCGCCGGCGCCGCCCGCCGCCCCGGTCGCCCCGGCCGATGCCGCCCTGGCCGTGGCCGCCGCGCCCGCCGCTGCGGTCGCGGCGGCCAGCCGCCGACAGGACGTGGCGGCCGCGCGCCGCAACAGCGCCACCCGTACCCAGCAGGCCGCGCGCGGTGCGCTTGAGCGCAGTGCCGAGCCGCAGCGCGCTGTCGCCGCCAGCCCCCTGCCGGTAGTGCCGGCTGCGGCCGCGCGCGCCTATCCCTTCGGTGACGTCGGCAGTCTGCAGGCCAAGCCCTGGCCACGCTCCACGCTGGCCCCGGCCGGTGGCGGTGCACTCAATGCCAGCTTCTCCACGCAGGAGCCACGCGCCGCGTTCTATCCCTTCGAGCCGCGCCTGCAGGAGGCCGAACCGGCCGTGCCGGCCAGCCGCAGCCATCGCGACTGAGCCGCGTGGCATCCCGATGTTCGCGCTGCGGCCGTACGGCCGCAGCGTCCCTCTCCCTTTCTTCCTGACCCGGAGGCTCGCGTCTGATGACCCCTCGCATGCGTAAGCAGGCTCTGTCCCTGCTGGCCCTGTCCCTGACTCTTCCCCTCGGGGCATGTGCCCAGTCGCCGTCCCCGACCGCGCCGGTCGCCGCGGCCCCGGCCGCGGCGCCGCGCGCGCCGGCCCCGCAGCTGGTCAGCGGACTGCCGGACTTCACCCACCTGGTCGAACAGGTCGGGCCCGGCGTGGTCAACGTCGAGACCACCATCGTGCGCAACAACCGCGCGGCCCGTGCGATGGGCCCCGGCGATGAGGACATGCCCGAATTCTTCCGCCGCTTCTTCGGCCCGGACTTCCAGATGCCCGGCCAGCCGGGCGGGCAGGGCGAGGCCCCCCGCGGGCGTGGCATGGGCTCGGGCTTCATCATCTCGGCCGACGGCTATGTGCTGACCAACTACCACGTGGTCGCCGATGCCAGTGAAGTGAAGGTCAAGCTGGGCGACCGCCGCGAGTTCACCGCCAAGGTGATCGGCAGCGACCAGCAGTACGATGTGGCCCTGCTCAAGATCGACGCGAGGAACCTGCCGACCGTGCGGGTGGGCGATTCCAATACGCTCAAGCCGGGTCAGTGGGTGGTTGCGATCGGCTCGCCGTTCGGCCTGGATCACTCGGTCACGGCCGGCGTGGTCAGCGCGGTCGGCCGCAGCACCGGCGGTCCGGACCAGCGCTACGTGCCGTTCATCCAGACCGACGTGGCGATCAACCAGGGCAATTCGGGCGGCCCGCTGCTCAACACCCGCGGTGAAGTGGTCGGCATCAACTCGCAGATCTTCTCCGCCTCGGGCGGCTACATGGGCATCAGCTTCGCGATCCCGATCGACCTGGCGATGGGCGCGGTCGAGCAGATCAAGACCTCCGGCCGGGTCAGCCGTGGCCAGCTGGGGGCCGTGGTCGAGCCGATCGACGGATTGAAGGCCCAGGGCCTGGGCCTGCCCGACAGCCGTGGCGCGCTGGTCAACCAGATCGTGCCCGGCAGTGCGGCGGCCAAGGCCGGCGTGGAAATCGGCGACGTCATCCGCTCCGTCAACGGCAGCATGGTCAATGCCTGGTCGGATCTGCCGCCGGCGATCGGTGCGCTGCCGCCGGGCAGCAAGGTGCGCCTGGGCGTCGTGCGCGATGGCAAGGAGCGCGAGCTCACCGCCACCCTGACCGAACTGGCCGAGGACGCCGAGCGCGCCAGCAGCCGTCCGGCGACGGCCGACGCGGCCACGCCGCAGACCGGTGCCAACGCCCTGCTGGGCCTGGAGGTGATCGACCTGACCGCGGCCCAGCGCAAGCAGCTGGGCCTGGAGTCCGGTGAAGGCGTGCGCATCACCCGGGTGACCGGCCAGGCCGCGCGGGACGCGCAGCTGTCGCAGGGCATGGTGATCCTGCAGGTCGGGCGTACCCCGGTCGGCAGCGTGGCGGCACTGGATCGCCAGCTGTCGGGCTACAAGAAGGGTGACGTGGTGATGCTGCTGGTCCGCACCGGCGCCGGCAACAGCGCGTTCGTGGCGATCAAGACGGGGCAGTAACCCCCGCCACTGCTGCGTTTCCGGGCCCGCTTCGGCGGGCCCGGTCGTTTCTGGCCGGTATTGGCGACAATCGGACGTAGGCCCACGCGGGAGCCGGCCGGCCATGCGATAATGTGTCGTTATCCTGACGACGCGACGCGCCGCCGCCACCTATGTCCTCTGATTCGATGCGGAACATCCGCAACTTCTCCATCATCGCCCACGTCGACCACGGCAAGTCCACGCTGGCCGATCGCATCATCCAGCTTTGCGGTGGCCTCCAGGCCCGCGAGATGGAGGCGCAGGTGCTCGACTCCAATCCGATCGAGCGCGAGCGCGGCATCACCATCAAGGCCCAGTCGGTCTCGTTGCCGTATGTCGCCAAAGACGGCCAGACCTACCACCTGAACTTCATCGACACCCCCGGGCATGTCGACTTCTCCTATGAAGTCAGCCGCTCGCTGGCCGCCTGCGAAGGCGCGCTGCTGGTGGTCGATGCGGCCCAGGGCGTGGAAGCGCAGTCGGTGGCCAACTGCTACACCGCGGTGGAGCAGGGGCTGGAAGTGGTGCCGGTGATCAACAAGATCGACCTGCCTACGGCCGACATCGAGCGCGCCAAGGCCGAGATCGAGGCCGTGATCGGCATCGACGCCACCGATGCGGTGCCGGTCAGTGCCAAGACCGGCCTGAACGTGCAGGACGTGCTGGAGGCGATCGTGCATCGCATTCCGCCGCCGGTGCCGCGCGATACCGACAAGCTGCAGGCGCTGATCATCGACTCGTGGTTCGACAACTACCTGGGCGTGGTCTCGCTGGTGCGTGTGATGCAGGGCCAGATCAAGGCCGGCGACAAGCTGCAGGTGATGTCCACCGGCCGCAACCACCAGGTCGACAACGTCGGCGTGTTCACGCCCAAGCGCAAGGTGCTGCCAGCCCTGCGCGCCGGTGAAGTGGGCTGGGTCACCGCCAGCATCAAAGATGTCCACGGCGCGCCGGTCGGCGACACCCTGACCCTGGCGGCCGATCCGGCGCCCAAGCCGCTGCCGGGCTTCCAGGAAATGCAGCCGCGCGTGTTCGCCGGCCTGTTCCCGGTGGATGCCGAAGACTACCCGGACCTGCGCGAAGCGCTGGACAAGCTGCGCCTGAACGACGCCGCGCTGCGGTTCGAGCCGGAAAGCTCCGAGGCGATGGGCTTCGGCTTCCGCTGCGGCTTCCTCGGCATGCTGCACATGGAAATCGTGCAGGAGCGCCTCGAGCGCGAGTACAACCTGGACCTGATCAGCACCGCGCCGACCGTGGTCTATGAAGTGCTCAAGACCGACGGCTCGATCATCAACATGGACAACCCGGCCAAGCTGCCGCCGGTGAACCAGGTCGAGGAAATCCGCGAGCCGATCATCCGTGCCAACGTGCTCACGCCCGAGGAGTACATCGGCAACATCATCAAGCTGTGCGAAGAAAAGCGTGGCAGCCAGATCGGCATCAACTACCTCGGCAGCCAGGTGCAGATCAGCTACGAGCTGCCGATGGCCGAAGTGGTGCTCGACTTCTTCGACAAGCTCAAGTCGGTCAGCCGCGGGTACGCCTCGCTGGACTACCACTTCGTGCGTTTCGACGCCGGTCCGTTCGTCCGTGTGGACGTGCTGATCAATGGCGACAAGGTCGATGCGCTGTCGCTGATCGTGCACCGCAGCCATGCCGACCGCCGCGGCCGCGAGCTGTGCGAGAAGATGAAGGACCTGATCCCCCGACAGATGTTCGACGTGGCCATCCAGGCCGCCGTGGGCTCGCAGATCATCTCCCGCACCACGGTCAAAGCCATGCGCAAGAACGTTCTGGCCAAGTGCTATGGTGGCGACGTTTCGCGCAAGAAGAAGCTGTTGGAGAAGCAGAAGGAAGGCAAGAAGCGCATGAAGCAGGTGGGCCGCGTGGAGATCCCGCAGGAAGCCTTCCTGGCCGTGCTGCAGATGGACAAGTAAGGCACCCGATCCCAAGGACACCGCATGAAATTGTTTGAAATCCTCCTGGTCGTACTGACGCTGGCCTCCGGGCTGATCCTGCTGGCCGACAAGCTGTACTTCGCCAGGCGCCGTGCCGCGCGTGCCGGCCTGCTGGATTCCGAACCGGTGCTGGTCGACTACTCCCGGGCGTTCTTCCCGGTGCTGGCGATCGTGCTGGTGGTGCGCAGCTTCATCGCCGAGCCGTACAAGATTCCGTCCAGCTCGATGATGCCCAACCTGCTGATCGGCGATTTCATCCTGGTCAACAAGTTCTCCTACGGTCTGCGCCTGCCGCTGAACAACGCCAAGATCGTTCCGCTGGGCGAGCCCAAGCGTGGCGACGTGGTGGTGTTCCACTTCCCGGGCCATTCCGACGCCGACCCGGCCAAGGGCGAGAACTTCATCAAGCGCGTCATCGGCGTGCCGGGGGACGAGGTCGCCTTCCAGGGCGATGGGCTGATCCTCAATGGCGAGCCGGTCAAGTACGACAACAAGGGCATCTACGCGGGCCACCTCGGCCAGGGCGACGGCAGCACGCTGCTGGTGGAGCACCTGCCGGGCCGTACCCACACCGTGCTGGAGACCGACTACCCGCGTGGCCAGGGTCAGTGGACCGTGCCGGCCGGCAAGTACCTGGTCATGGGCGACAACCGCGACAACAGCGACGATGGCCGCTTCTGGGGCCTGCTGCCGGAGGAAAATCTCCGTGGCAAGGCGTTCCTGATCTGGCTGAACTGCTCGGGCTGGTTCTGCAAGGACGGCTTCGAGCCGTCGCGGATCGGCTCGACCATCAACTGATCCATCACACCGGCGTATCTGGGGAGAACGCAATGAAGACGATGAACACGCAGCGCGGCATGACCCTGACCTCGTTCCTGGTCGTCCTGATCGTGGTTGCCTTCGGCCTGTACATCGGCATGAAGCTGTTCCCGATGTACCAGGAGTACTACTCGGTGCGGTCGGCGATGAAGAGCCTGGCGAAGGAGCCGGGGGTGGGCAACATGGAGCCCGGGCGTGTCCAGGACCTGTTCTTCAAGCGTCTGTACATCAACTACTCCGAGAACGTGAAGCCGGCCAACGTCACATTCGATCGCATCGATGGCGGCTGGAACATGAAGGTCAACTACGAAGTGCGCCGGGCAATGATCGGCAACCTCGACGTGGTGGGCCGGTTTGATACCAACCAGGAATTGACCCGTAGCGGTGCCGAATAAACCTTTCCAACGCGGTGACCTGATCGGTCACCCCTTCCGCGATCCGGGTCTGCTGCAGCAGGCCCTGACGCATCGCAGTGCCGGTACGCCCAACAATGAGCGGCTGGAGTTCCTTGGCGACAGCATCGTCAACATGATGGTGGCCCAGGCGCTTTACGAGCGGTGGCCCAAGGCCGACGAGGGCGCGTTGACCCGCGCCCGGGCCGAGCTGGTGCGCGAAGGCGCGCTGGCGGTCATCGCCCGCACCCTGCAGCTGGGCGACCGGCTGACGCTGGGACCCGGCGAGATGAAGTCCGGCGGCCAACGCCGGGACTCGATCCTGGCCGACGCGCTGGAGGCGGTGGTCGCGGCGATCTACCTGGACGCCGGCTTTGCCGCCTGCCAGACCGTGGTGCTGCCCTGGTTCAGCCCCTCGATGGAGGCGCTGCCGGCCACGGGCAAGCCGGAGAAAGACCCCAAGACGCGCCTGCAGGAATGGCTGCAGGCCCGACAGAAGGCGCTCCCCCAGTACGAACTGGTGTCAGAATCGGGTGACGATCACGCCAAGACCTTCCGGGTACGCTGCGGCGTAACCGATCCTGCCGTCAGCACCGAAGGCGAAGGTGCCTCGCGACGGCTGGCCGAACAACAGGCGGCCGCCGCCGCCCTCGAGCAACTGGATTCCAAGTGAGCGAAGCAACCCCCCATCGTAGCGGCAGCGTGGCCGTCATCGGCCGCCCCAATGTCGGCAAATCCACTCTGACCAACGCCCTGGTCGGCGCCAAGGTCAGCATCGTGTCCAACCGGCCGCAGACCACGCGCCACCGGCTGCTCGGCATCGCCAGTTATCCGGAAGGGCAGCTGGTGCTGGTCGACACGCCCGGGCTGCACAAGGTGCAGAAGCGCGCCATGAACCGGGTGATGAACCGGGCGGCGCGCGGCTCGCTGGAAGGTGTCGACGCCGGGCTGCTGGTGATCGAGGCCGGCCGCTGGGACGAGGAAGACACCCTGGCCTTCAACGTTCTCAGCGATGCGGGCGTGCCGGTGGTGCTGGTGGTCAACAAGATCGACCGCCTCAAGGACAAGGGCGCGTTGCTGCCGTTCCTGCAGGAAGTGACCACCGGCCGCAGCTTTGCCGCCGTGCATCCGATTTCCGCGCAGAAGCGCAACGGCTTGGACGCGCTGGTGCGCGACGTGCTGAAGCTGCTGCCCGAAGCCCCGCCGATGTTCGGCGAGGACGAGATCACCGACCGCAGCCAGCGGTTCCTGGCCGGTGAGCTGGTCCGCGAGCAGCTGATGCGCCAGCTGGGCGAAGAGCTGCCGTACGCCACCACGGTGGAGATCGAGCGCTTTGTCGAAGACGGCAACCTGCTGCGCATCGGTGCGGTGATATGGGTCGAGCGCGAAGGCCAGAAGGCGATCGTGATCGGCAAGGGCGGTACCCGCCTGAAGGATATCGGTGCCAAGGCCCGCATGCAGATGGAACGTCTGTTCGGTGCCAAGGTGTTCCTGGAAACCTGGGTGCGCGTGCGCGAGGGCTGGTCCGACGACGAAGCCGCGCTGAAGGCCTTCGGCTACGAATGAACCGCCCCGGGCGCGCGCAGCGGCGCGGCGTCCGTCGTGTCCCGGCGTGCGCCGCGGTGGGACCCCACCGGCCGGCGCCGGTCGGGAGGTAGGCCGTGCGCATCGAGGATGAACCCGCCTTCGTTCTGCACGCCCGCCCGTGGCGGGAGACCAGCCTGCTGGTGGAAGTGCTGACCGAGCAGCATGGTCGCATCGGCCTGCTCGCGCGGGGCGTGTCCAGTGCCCGCAGCCAGCCGTTGCGGGCGGCCCTGCAGCCCCTGCAATGGATCCGGCTGACCGCGGTACAGCGCGGCGAACTGGCGCAGCTTCGCGGTGCCGAGGCACTCGACGCCGCACCGCGGCTGCTGGGCGATGCGATGCTCGCCGGCTTCTACATCAATGAACTGCTGCTGCGGCTGGCACCCCGCCAGGACCCGCTGCCCGACCTGTACGACGCCTATGCCGTGGTGCGCCAGCGGCTGCGCGACGGCGACCCCCTGGCATGGACCCTGCGCCGCTTCGAACGGGATCTGCTGGATGCGCTCGGGGTGGGGTTCGACCTGAGCCATGACGGCGATGGCGAGCCGCTCGATCCCGCTGCCCGCTACGAACTCGACCCGGGCGATGGCCCGCGCCGTCTGCTCAGTGACCGGGGCGCCGACCAGCGACGCGGGGCGGCCACCGGCAGCGCGCTGCTCGCGCTGGGCGCTGACCGTCTGCCCGGCGCGGAGGACCTGGCCAGCCTGCGCCGCAGCATGCGCACGGTGCTGCTGCACCACCTCGGGGGCCGCGGCCTGAAATCCTGGGAAATGCTCGACGACCTGTCACGCCGGCGCTAGCGCCGGGGGCTGAGACTCAATGCAGCAGGGCTTCCACCGCCGCGCGGAACTGGGTCTGTGCGCCGCCGGACTCCGGTGCTTGGTGCAGCTGGCGTACCGCCCGGGCCAGGCGCGCGGCGCCGACGAAGCCGCAACTGGCCTGCAACCGGTGCAACTGCCCGCGGAGGGCCCGTACATCCTGCTGCAGCAAGGCCTGCGCGACGGCGTCGCGCACCCCGGGCAATTCGGCCAGGAACAGTTCGCGCAGGGCGATGAGATGGTTGCGCTGCCCATTCAGGGCTGCCAGGGCGGTGGTTTCATCCCAGTCCTGGCGCTCGTTCTCGGTGCTGCTCCCGGGACCGGCCGCCATGCCGCCGGGGCTGTTGACCAGCGCGCGGCGCACCGCCTTGAGCAGCTGTTCGCGGGTCAGAGGCTTGATCAGGGTCTCGCTGAAGCCGGCCTCGCGCAGCCGGGCATGGATGCCGCTGTCGCCATCGGCGGTATGCGCCAGCGCCGGGGTGTCCGGCCGCGAACGGCGCAGGGCCTGCAGCAGCTCGGTGCCGTTGCCGTCGGGCAGGTTGACGTCGATCAGCCACAGGTCATGGCCGCCGCCGTTGGCGCGGTCCATTGCGCTGGCCAGCGAATCGGCGGTATCGACCTCGGCGGGCAGGGTCTCCAGCGCAGCCTTGAAGAAGCCGCGGCTGATGGTGTCGTCCTCGACGAGCAGGAATCGGGGCATGGGATCCCGCGGGGTCATCTGCATTGGGGCTGCCTCCATGTCAGCTGTGTCCCATATTAAACACGTCCGGGGCCGCTGCAAACGGTTTCCGAGCAGGGCAATGCCTCCATCTGCGACAATACGCACCCTTTTTGCCCGCAGCCTGTTGCCACGTGGCCCGAACCCGCTCCCGCCTCGACCGTACGCCCTTCCAGACCGACATCCTCGACCTCAGCCACGATGGCCGTGGCGTGGCCCGCCGTGATGGCGAGGGTGGCAAGGTCACCTTCATCACCGGCGCGCTGCCGGGCGAAGTGGTGACCGCCGAACCGACCGCCCGCAACCGCCACTTTGACGAGGCGCGGACGCTGGAGGTGGTGACCGCCTCGCCGCAGCGGGTGACGCCGCGCTGCCCGCATTTCGGCGTCTGCGCCGGCTGCGTGCTGCAGCACCTGGAGGAATCGCAGCAGATCGTGGCCAAGCAGCGGGTGCTGATGGACAACCTGACCCGTATCGGCCACGTCACCCCGGGTACCGTGCTGCCGCCGCTGGTCGGCGACAGTTGGGGCTACCGCCGCAAGGGCCGGTTCTCGGTGCGTCGGGTCGAGAAGAAGGACAAGACCCTGGTCGGCTTCCGCGAGCAGGACCCGCGCTTCGTCGCCGATCTGTCGCAGTGCCTGACCGTGATCCCGGAGATCGGCAGCAAGGTCGGCGCGATGGCCACCTTCATCGAGACCCTGGACGGCAAGCGCGATATTCCGCAGGTTGAGTTCATCGCCGGCGACGACGCGATCATGCTGACCATCCGCCACATGCAGCCGCTCAGCGACGCCGATCGTGCGGCGTGGACCGCCTTCGGGCAGGAACACGGCTTTGCGATCTCGCTGCAGCCCGGCGGCGTGGAATCGGTGCAGCCGCTGTGGCCGGCCGAGGTGCCGCTGTCGTTCAAGCTCGCGCCGTGGGATGTCGAGCTGGCCTTCCGGCCGCTGGACTTCATCCAGGTCAATGCATCGCTCAACGTGAAGATGATCGCGCTGGCGCTGGAACTGCTCGACGCCGGCCCGGACGAGCGGGTGCTCGATCTGTTCTGTGGCCTGGGCAACTTCACCCTGCCGCTGGCGCGTACCGTGCGTGAAGTGGTCGGCGTGGAAGGTGATCCGGGACTGGTCGCGCGTGCACGGGAAAACGCCGAGCGCAATGGCCTGTCCAACGCCCAGTTCCACGCCGCGGACCTGACCCAGGACCAGCGCCAGACGCCGTGGATGCGCCAGGGCTTCGACAAGCTGCTGCTGGACCCGCCGCGCTCGGGGGCCATCGAAGTGCTGCAGCAGCTGCCGCTGAAGCAGTTCAAGCGCATCGTCTACGTCAGCTGCCATCCCGGCTCGCTGGCGCGCGATGCGGGCTATCTGGTCAACGAACAGGGCTTCACCCTGGTCTCGGCCGGCGCAATGGACATGTTCCCGCACACCGCGCACGTGGAAAGCATCGCGGTGTTCGAGAAGCGCTGACGCCCGTTCGCCGGCCGCGTCCGCTACTGCGCCGTGGCCGGTGCGTTGTGCCACTGTCCGTCCCCCCACACGAACGCCATCGGCTGGCGGCCGCGCTCGCTGGCGACGATGGCGTCGACCTCGCATTCGATCACCGGCGCGTCCTCGCCGATGTCGCACGCATGCACCGCGACCACGTCGGCCGTGCGCGCCGCCTGTGCCAGCTCGGCACGCGCGGCAGGGTCGGCCTCCTGCGCGGCGCGCGCGATGAATGCCTCGCGCAGCAGGACCTGCACACGCTCCTGCGGCGGCACCGGCACCGGCACCGGGATCCGGCGCTGTTCGACAGGCATCGTCCAGCGCTGCTCCGTGTAGACGAAGCGCAACAGGCGATACACCGGCTCCGGACCCGCCTGGGCGGTCGTGATGCAGTCCACCGTGGCCGCGGCGGCGCCGTCGAGCGGCATGCAGCTGGACAATCCCAGCAGGCGGGGACGAAACGCGTCGGCGACCATGCGGCTGCTGTCGGTGGCGGGGCGGTCGGCGATGGCGGCATCGAACAGCGCGTCCATCGCCGACTGGGCCTGCGTGAGCGTGGGGATGGCCGGCGCGGCAGCGCTGGCGGCCAGCGGGAGCAGCGCCAGGGAGGCGAGGGCGATGCGGCGCAGGGTGGGGCGATGGCGTGTCATCGTGGCTGGATCCTTGCAGGGGGCGCGCAGTGTAGGCGCCGCGCCGCCATACTGTGCGCATGGGCATTGAAATCGAACGCAAATTCCTCGTCACCGGCGACGGCTGGCGCACCGCCGCGCACGCGGTGATTCCGATGGCGCAGGGCTACATCAATGACGCCGCCGCGCTCGACAGTGGCGCGCAGAAGGCCTCGGTGCGTGTGCGCATCCAGGGCGCGCAGGCCTTCCTCAACCTGAAGTCGCGCGAGATCGGCCACACCCGGCAGGAGTTCGACTACCCGATTCCGGTGGACGATGCCCGCGCGCTGCTTGCGCTGTGCGTCGGCGGGCTGATCGACAAGCGCCGGCATCTGGTCGAACACGGCGGGCGGATCTGGGAGGTCGATGAATTCCTCGGCGACAACGCCGGGCTGGTCGTGGCCGAGATCGAGCTGGAGCGCGCCGACCAGTCCATCGCCCTACCGGCATGGGTGGGTGAGGAAGTCACCGACGACGTGCGCTACTACAACCTGGCGCTGGCCGCCCATCCCTTCAGCCGCTGGGACAGATAGCCGCGGGCGCGCGGCGGTGTCGCCACCCGGGTTCAGCGCGAGCGTGAAGGGCCCGTCGGCGATGATCACGTCCAACGCGGCGCTTTGAGGCGCCGCTGCCCCCTTTTTTCCGCAGGCCGTCATCCCCATCTTGGCCGCATGAACATTGAGATCTGGTCCGACGTGGTGTGCCCCTGGTGCTGGATCGGTAAACACCGGTTCGAGCAGGGCCTGGCCCTTCTGGGCGACGAAGCACCCGAGATCGAGGTGCGCTGGCGGCCGTTCCTGCTGGATCCGGACGCCGGCACCACTCCGGTGCCGCTGCGCGAGGCCTATCGGGCCAAATTCGGCAGTGCCGAGCGCACCGAGCAGATTCTGTCCCAGACCCAGACCACGGCGCGCGCCGAAGGCCTGCCGATGGACTTCGACCAGGGCCAGGTGCGGGTCACCACCCTGCCGGCGCATCGCCTGCTGTGGCTGGCGGGTCGTGAGGGCGTGCAGGCGGCGGTCGGCGAGGCGCTGTTCCGTGCGCATTTTGTTCACGGGCGGAATCTGGCCGATCCGCAGACGCTGATCGAGGCCGCCGCCGCCGGCGGAATCGGGGCCGACCGGGTGACGGCGTTGCTGGCCAGCGAGGAAGGGCTGGAGGAGATCCGGGCCCAGCTCGACCAGGCCCGTGCAGTGGGCATTCAGTCGGTGCCCACCTTTGTGATCAATGGCCGCTACGCCGTGCAGGGGGCCCAGCCGCCTGAGGCGTTTGCCCAGGCACTGCGGCAGATCGCGGCGGAAGGCGCCGCGGACGCGTCCTGACCGAGACGTGGTCACAGCCGCGCGGTCGTGGCCCACGGCGCGCGGGTTCTGCGACAATGCGGCGGTGCGCCATCGCGGCGCCCCGTATTGGAGATGACCCATGCTCGTGATCGGCGTCGCCGGGACCGAACTCACCGCCCAGGAGCGGCACTGGCTGCAGCATGACGCCGTGGCCGGTGTCATCCTGTTCAAGCGCAATTTCGCCTCGCGCGAGCAGGTTGCCGCGCTGTCGGCCGCGATCCGCGCCGCCGCCCCGCGCCCGGTGCTGATCTGCGTGGACCAGGAAGGCGGCCGCGTGCAGCGCTTCCGTGACGGCTACAGCGCGCTGCCGCCGCTGCAGGGCTTCGATGCGCAGTACGCCAGGGACCCCGAGGCCGCGCTGGCCCTGGCCGAGCAGCACGCCTGGCTGATGGCCAGCGAAGTGCGCGCCAGCGGCGTGGACCTGAGCTTTGCACCGGTGGTCGATTTGGGCCGGGGCAACCTGGCCATCGGCGACCGCGCCTTCAGCGCCGATCCGGACGTGGTCGCGGCCTTCACCCGCGCCTATGTGCGCGGCATGCACAGCGTGGGCATGGCGGCCACGCTCAAGCACTTCCCCGGCCACGGCACGGTCAAGGAAGACACCCACGTCGACGATGCCAGCGATCCGCGCACGCTCGATGAACTCCGTGCGCTGGACCTGGTGCCGTTCGTGGCCGGTATCGACGCCGGTGCCGACGCGGTGATGATGGCCCACGTGGTCTACCCGCAGGTGGCGCCGGAACCGGCCGGCTACTCGCCCCGCTGGATCGGCGAGATCCTGCGCGGCGAGATGGGCTTCCGCGGCGTGGTGTTCTCCGACGACATCGGCATGGCCGCGTCGTTCTCCGCCGGTGGCGTGAAGGCGCGCGTGGATGCGCATCTGGACGCCGGCTGCGACGTGGTGCTGGTCTGCCACCCCGAACTGGTGGAAGAATCGCTGCGCGCGGTCGAAGGCCGCACCCTCAATACCGCCGCGTTGCTGGGCCTGATCGGCCGCGGCGCGCTGGGCTGGGACGGCCTGTTGGCCGACACCCGCCACGGCACTACCCAATCCCGTTTGCTTGACACCCTTGGAAGAACCGTCTGATGCCCAACCTCACCATCCCCCAGGCCCTGGCCCAGGCCGACCTGCTGGTCGACCGCCCCACCATCGACAAGGCCATCGCCGGCATCGCTGACGCCATCGCGCGCGATTACAAGGGCGAAGTGCCGCTGTTCCTGTCGATCATGCATGGCGCCCTGCCGTTCGCCGGACAGCTTGCGCTGGAACTGGGTGCCCGCGGCCAGGACGTGCAGTTCGATTACCTGCATGCCACCCGCTACCGCGGTGAGACCACCGGCGGCGACCTGGTCTGGAAGCACAAGCCGGCCACCGCGCTGTTCGGCCGTCGCGTGCTGCTGGTCGACGACATCCTCGATGAGGGCTACACGCTGCAGGGCGTGCGCACCTGGTGCCTGGAACAGGGCGCGACCGACGTGCGCATCGCCGCGCTGACGGTCAAGCAGCACGACCGCGCGCTGCCGGACATCAAGGCCGACTACGCCGGCATCGACCTGCCGGACCGTTACGTGTTCGGCTTCGGCATGGACGTCAATGAGACGCTGCGCTGCGTGCCGGCCATCTACGCGATGAAGGAATGATGGAACACATCGCACTGGCCGTCATCGGCGGCACCGGCGTCTACAAACTGGCCCAGCTCGACGATGTCAGCAGCCACCAGGTCGAGACCCGCTACGGCACGCCGTCCGGCCCGATCCGGGTCGGCACGCTGCTCGGCCAGCGCGTGGCGTTCCTGGCCCGCCACGGCGAAGGCCACTCGCTGCCGCCGCACAAGATCAATTACCGCGCCAATCTCGCTGCGCTGCAGCAGATCGGCGCGACGCGCGTGCTCGCACTCAATACTGTTGGCGGCATCACCGATGCGTTCGGACCGCGCGTGCTGGCCTGTCCGGACCAGTTGATCGACTACACGTGGGGTCGCATCTCCACGCTGTGTGAAGAGCCGGGCAGCGAGGTGCTGCACGTGGACTTCGGGCATCCGTACACGCCGATGCTGCGCAGCAAGGTATTGGCCGCAGCCAAGGTCACCGGCGTGCGTCTGCAGGATGGCGGATGCTACGGCGCCACGCAGGGGCCGCGCCTGGAAACCAATGCGGAGATCGCCCGCATGCGTCGCGACGGCTGCGATCTGGTCGGCATGACCGGCATGCCCGAAGCCAGCCTGGCGCGCGAGCTCGGTCTGGACTATGCCTGCCTGGCGATCGTGGCCAACTGGGCGGCCGGGTGTGGTGATGGCGACGAAATCACGATGGCCGAAGTACTGGCCAACGTCGATGCCGCGTCGGCGGGTTTGCCGGAACTGATCGGTGAATTGGCGCGGGGGTGATTGTCATTGCGGAACAAGCTTTGCATACTCCGGCAGTGCGCTGGTTGAGCGTACACCACCCATTCATTGAAGAAGGTCTCGCATTACCATGCCGAACGGTACCGTCAAGTGGTTCAACGACGCCAAGGGATTTGGCTTTATCTCGCCGGAGGACGGCAGCGCCGACGTCTTCGCGCACTTCTCCGCGATCAACGCCAAGGGCTTCCGCAGCCTGCAGGAAGGCCAGCGTGTCACGTACGACGTGACCCAGGGCCCGAAGGGCGCCCAGGCTTCGAACATTGTGCCGGCTGAGTGATTCTCTCGGTTGAGCATTGAAAACCCCGCTTCGGCGGGGTTTTTTTTGCGCACGATGTGAACTTGATCACGCTCATAGGGAACATGACATGACGCAGCCGCGCACGGTGGCGATCATCGGCTACGGCACCGCCGGTCAGGCATTGTCGATTCTGCTTTCACGCGATCATCACGTGGTGCACGTGTTCGAGCGTGCGAAAGCGCCCGGCCCCGTCGGGGCCGGCTTCCTGCTGCAACCCAGCGGCCTGGACGTGCTGTGGCAGATGGCGTTGTTGCCGCAGGTGCTGCAACATGGCGCGCCGGTGCAGCGGCTGTACGGGGAAACGCCCTGCGGGCGCGCGGTGATGGACCTGCGCTACGCCGCGCTGGACGCGCATCTGCATGGCGTGGGCATGCAGCGCGGTGCGTTGTTCACAGTGTTGGCGCAGGCCTGGGAGCACCCGGGCAACCTGCAGGCCGATACCGCGATCGTCGAGGTGGACAGTGAGAAGGGGCGCGTGCGTGATGCACGCGGACAGTGGCACGGGCCCTACGATGTGGTGATCGCCGCCGATGGCGCCGCCTCCACGCTGCGCGCGCAGGTGGCGGGTGCGCGGCACGATCGCGAGTACCCGTGGGGGGCACTGTGGTGCCTGCTGCCGCGCGGTGACTGGCCGCATGTCGACGAACTGCGCCAGCGCTACCTGATGGCGCGCAGGATGATCGGCCTGCTGCCCGTGGGAACGCGGCCCGGCGATGACACGCCACGGCTGAGCTTCTTCTGGAGTCTGCCGCGTGATCGCTTCGCGCACTGGGAACGCGATGGCATGGCGCGCTGGCTGGACGATGTCGCTGCGCTCTGGCCGGCGGCACACGGGTTGCTGCAGGACGTAGCGCCGGAGGCGCTGGCCCGCGCGAGTTATCGCGACACGCGCATGCGGCAGTGGCATCGCGGGCGGCTGGTGCTGGCCGGCGACGCGGCGCATGCGATGAGCCCGCAGCTGGGGCAGGGGGTGAACATGGCGCTGCTGGATGCGATGGCGCTGCGCGATGCGCTGCGGGCGCACCCCGATCTGACGGCCGCATTGCAGGCGTACCAGCAGCGGCGACGCGCGCATGTGGCGATCTATCACTACTGGAGCCACTGGCTGACGCCGCTGTTCCAGTCCGAACGCGACACGCTGGCGCGTGCCCGCGACGTGTTCTTCGGGCCGATGGGGCGCGTACCCGGCGGGCGCGGGCACATGCTGCGCGTGCTCAGTGGCACGCAGCATGGCTGGATGGGGCGCCTGCCGTTGTCGCCCGGGTTCGTGACGGCAATGCGCGAATACCGTGCTGCACGGTGATGCCCGCGTCAGGCGCTGAATGCGCGCGCGTGAAGGCGGATCTGCATTGCGTTGACGGTGAAATCACCGTCGACATGAGACAACGGCAGCGCAGACGCAGCGTGCGTGTGCGCCTGGCGCCACCCGACCCGGATATGCCTTGCACCACGGATCGTTCCGTGCCGGTGCGCCTGCGCCCCAGGTCCCGTGTGGACCGCCATCCCAAGGAGATTGACATGTTGTTCTCGGCCGACACTCTCGAAAGCGAACTCAGCAAACTGCGCGGTCTGTTGCAGATGCTGCACGAGGATCAGCCGGATGTGATGGAAGACGTGTTCGAATTCCATGTCACCAGCCTCATCACCCATACCGCAGCGGAGCATCATCCGCACATCCGCCAGGCGGCCCGCGACATGCTGGCGGCGATCCAGCAGCAGCCGGTCCGCGCCGTGTCCCGCACGCCGGAGATCCTGTTGATGCCGGATACGCTGGTCCCGGCCATGTGAATCGCACCGCGTTCGGCCGCCGTCCGGCGGCTAGCGCGGCGGCAGCGCGATGGCCTCGTCCTCGACGCACGCCACCAGCCGCTCCCCATTGGCCAGCACCGGCGCGATGCCGGCGGTGAACCGCGAGAAGGCCGGCAGTATCGTGAGGTCTTCGCGCAGCCAGAATGCCGGCCAGCGCCGCTGCATGCCCGGCAGCCGTGCCAGTGGATGCAGGTGACCGCACAGTACGTGCAGGCGCGCATGCGGGCGCGGGTCGTGGCGCAGCAGGAACGGCCCTTCCTGCACGCTCTCACCCAGCAGTTCGATGCCGAGGTCCGCTTTGGGCAGCGCACGGTCGTGGTTGCCGGCCAGTGCGCCGATCTGCAGCGACGGGTGCTGCTCACGCCATCCCTGCCACTGCCGGTACCACGCGGCGCGATGCGCCACACCGTGCAGTACATCGCCCAGAATCCACAGCGTGTCCACGCGCTGCTGCTGCAGCAGGTGGGTCAGGCGTGCGAGATCATCGCCCGTGCCGCCGCTGGGCAGGCCGATGCCGGCGCGCCGGAACAGGTCGGCCTTGCCCAAGTGCAGGTCGGCGATCAACATCGCGCTGCGCGTGGGCCAGTAGAGCGCACGCGCACCCAGCAGGTGCAGCGTCTCGCCGGCGAGCGTCAGCGACAGGTCATTGCCCATGCCGTTTCTCCAGTTGCTGTGCCGCGCGCAGCACGCGGGTTTTCCAGTCTTCGTTGCTGAGCTGGCCGCGCATGCGCTCGGCCCAGAGCGGGAACGAGAATGGCCCGAGGCTGCCCAACGCCTGCACATGCAGCGCGCGCGCCTGACAGCGCTGCAGTGCGGCGGCCAGAGCGCCGAGGTCGAGCTGACTGTGCAGCACCTCGTGTTCGGCGAGCGTCAGCAGGATGTGATCCGGATCGTGCTGGCGCAGCACGTCGTACAGCAGGCCGCTGGACGCCTGCAACTGACGCAGGCTGCGCGGCGTGCGGCCCGGCAACGCAGGCACCAACATGCCGGAGACGCGCGCGATATCGCGGAACTGACGGCGTGCCAGCTCGCCAAGGTTGAGGCTGTCGCGCAGGTCCTCGAACAGGCTGTCAGGCTGCAGCAGCCGGCGTATCAGCGCCGGTTCCACCGCAACCGCATGCGCCGGCGCCAGCACGAAGCCGTAGTCGTTGGCGGCATAGGCGAAGGTGTTGGTCTGCAGGCGCGTCCAGCGCATCGCCATCAACGCGGCGATGCCTTCGTTGACCTGACGGCCCGCGAACGGATACACGAACAGGTACTGGCCCTCGCGGCGGAGCAGTGTTTCCACCAGCAGGCGTGAGGAGCCGGGCAGCACGGACAGGCGCGCCTGCAACTGCAGCAACGGCGCCAGCCAGCGCAGTTCGGCGCTCTCGCCGGGCGTCTCCAGTACCGCTTCCATCTCGCGGCCTAGGGCATCGGACAGTGGCAACCGGCCGCCCTGCCAGCGCGGCACTACGCCCTCGCCGCCACGGGCCAGCCGCACATACGCGGTCATCTGCTCCAGGCGGACCAGTTCCAGCAGGCGCCCGGCAAACTGGAAGCGGTCCCCGGGTCGCAGCCGTCCGACGAACTGCTCTTCCACCGCGCCCAGCCGGCCGCCGCGCAGGAACTGGACCGTTACGCTGCCGTCGCTGGTGATGGTGCCGATCGACAGGCGGTGACGCAGCGCCACGCGGCGGTCGTGGACGCGGTACACGCCATCATCGTCACGAACGACGCGGTGGAAGTCCGGGTACTGCGCCAGCGCACGGCCCCCCTGCACGATGAAGGCCAGCACGCCTTCCCACTGCGTCATCTCCAGGCTGGCGAACGCGTGCGTGCGTCGCACCTGCGCGAACAGCGCATCGGCGTCGAAACCGCCGCCTAGCGCGCAGCTCACGCAGTGCTGGGCCAACACGTCCAGCGACAACTGCAGCGGACGTCGTGCTTCGATCACGCCCTCCGCCAGCGCGCGTCGCGCTGCCGCATACTCCACCAGCTCCAGCGCATGCGAGGGGACGCAGATGATGTGTCCGGATTCACCGGGACGATGACGCGCCCGGCCGGCACGCTGCAGCAGGCGCGCGATGCCTTTGGGGCTGCCGACCTGCAGCACCTGGTCCACAGCGGGGAAGTCCACGCCGAGATCCAGGCTGGACGTGGCGACCACGCAGCGCAGGCGACCTTCGCGCAGTCCCTCCTCGGCATCGCGCCGCAGCGCAGGGTCCAGCGAACCGTGGTGCAGTGCCAGGGTCGCCAGCTCCTCCGGCCATACCGCCGTCAATGCCTGGTGCCACAGTTCCGCCTGCGCGCGGGTGTTGGTGAACAGCAGGCTGCTGCGTGCCGACAGCAGCCGCTCCAGCACGCGCTGCAGCTGTGACAGGCCCAGATGCCCCGCCCACGGAAAGCGTTCGCCGTGCGCCGGCAGCAGCGTTTCCAGCGTCATCGGACGGGGGCGGGCGCCTGACACCTGTGGCGCGTCGGGCTGGTCGGGCAGCAGCACCTGGCGCGCTTCGTCGAGGTTGCCGAGCGTGGCCGACAGCCCCCACACCTGCAGCGCCGGCAGCGCATCGCGCAGGCGACGCAGGTTCAACTGCAGCAGCACGCCCCGCTTGTTGCCAAGCAGCTCGTGCCACTCGTCGACCACCACGCAGCGCAGCTGCTGCAGGCGCGCCATCGTATCGGGATAGCTCAACAGCAGTGCCAGCGATTCGGGCGTGGTGACCAGTACATCCACGCGCCCCTCGCGCGCCAGACGCTTGTCGCGCGCGCTGGCATCGCCGGTACGCAGGCCCACCTGCCAGTCCAGGCCCAGTGCGGACAACGGCTCGCGCAGCGCACGCGCGGTGTCGGCGGCGAGTGCGCGCAGCGGGGTGATCCACAGGACCTGCAGGGCCGGCACCCGCCTGCCGCCGCGGCCCGCAATGCGCGGCGGCGGATCGGACAGCGCCTGCAGCAGGGGGCCGCCGAACATTGCCAAGGTTTTGCCGCTGCCGGTGGGCGTGTGCAGCAGCCCCGACGCGCCGGCCAGGTAGTGACGCCACATGGTTTTCTGGAACGGCAGCGGTGCCCAGCCGCGGCTGGCGAACCACGCCACCAGGCGTGCCATCGCCTCGCGCCGCGTCACCGTGCCAGCGCCTGCAGCTGGGCCAGCGTGTCTGCTTCGCTGGCCGGCTTGTCCTGCCGCCAGCGCAGGATGCGCGGAAAACGCACCGCGATGCCGGACTTGTGCCGGCTGCTGCGGTTGACGCCTTCGAAGCCGAGTTCGAACACCTGTTCGCCACGCACACTGCGCACCGGCCCGAAGCGTTCGAGCGTGTTGGCGCGGATCCAGCGGTCCAGCGCCAGGATTTCCGTGTCGTCCAGGCCCGAGTACGCCTTGGCTACCGGTACCAGCCTGTCACCGTCCCACACGCCGAAGGTGTAATCGGTGTACAGCGTGCTGCGTCGGCCGTGGCCGGACTGCGCGTAGATCATCACCGCATCGACGGTGAGCGGGTCGACCTTCCATTTCCACCAGTCGCCGCGACGCCGTCCGTTCTGGTAGGGCGAGCTGCCGCGCTTGAGCATCAGTCCCTCGACGCCGCGCTCGCGGGCACCTGCCCGCAGGGCGGCGGCGGCGTGCCAGTCGTGGGGATGCAGCTGCGGGGAGAGCTGCAGCCGCGGATCGCCCAGGCTGTCGAGTACGGTCGCCAGCGCGGCGCGCCGCTGCGTCAGCGGCTGCAGCCGCAGGTCCTGCCCGTGCAGCTCCAGCAGGTCGTAGGCGAGCACGCGCACAGGTGTATCGCGCAGGGTCCTGGGGCCGGGCGCGCGGCGCTGGATGCGGGTCTGCAGCGCGGTGAACGGCAACGGCTGCGGATCGTCATCGCGCCAGGCAAGCAGTTCGCCATCGATCACGCAGCCGTCCGGCAACGCCATCGCGGCCGCCTCGATCTCCGGGAAGCGGCCATCCAGACGTTCCTCGCCGCGCGACCACAGCGCCACTTCGCCCTGGCGCCGCAGCAGCTGCAGGCGGATGCCATCCCACTTCCATTCCACGTTCCAGCCGCCGA
Organism: Stenotrophomonas nematodicola; assembly: GCF_009467805.1. Taxonomy (GTDB): domain Bacteria; phylum Pseudomonadota; class Gammaproteobacteria; order Xanthomonadales; family Xanthomonadaceae; genus Stenotrophomonas; species Stenotrophomonas nematodicola. The sequence continues at coordinate 251,296 of NZ_WIAY01000005.1, read as the reverse complement.
TGTCGCCCAGGCGGTCGGCGTCGCTTTCCAGTGGAGATGCGAGGAAAAACGGGTAAGGCTGCTGGCGGTCCTCCGGGCGTTCCTCCGGCGTCAGCAGGTCGGCCAGCAGGCCGGGCGAGGGTACCCACGCGCCGAGCATGCGCTGGGCGATGCGGGCAATGTCGATGCCGGATAGTTCCGCCAGCGCCTGCTGCACCAGCCGCTGCGACACACCCACGCGCAGCGCGCCGGTCAGCAGCTTGTTGAATACCAGCCGCTCGTCGAACGCCAGGTCCCGCCACGCCTCCACCACTGTGGCGCGGCGGACCGGCTCGGCCTGGTTGGCGACCGGCAGCAGACGCTGCTCGATCCAGTCGGCGAGCGCCATGTCGGACGCGCGGTCGGCCGGATCGTCCAGCAGCAGGGTCAGCGTTTCGGCGAGGTCGCCGACCTGGTCGTAGCTGTCGTCAACCAGCCATGCGGGGGTGTCGGAGACGTCGGCGATCCACGCGCGCAGTTCGGCGCTGCCGGCGATCTTCTGCCGCGCGCTGGTGACCTTGCCACCGGACAGCAGGAACAGCGCCCATGCCGCGTCATGCGCTGGCGCGTCGCGGAAATAATCGACCAGCGCAGCGCGTTTGTCGCCGGTGGCGGTGCTGCGGTCCAGCGTGCGGTACAGCGCGGCGAAGCGTTTCATTCCTCGTCCCCGTAGCCGGTGGCGAAAGCTTCGGCGGCTACGCCCCGCTCGCGCAGAAAGCGGATCAGCGCATCGGTATTGCCGTGCGTGGCGATCACCCGACGCGCCCCGGTCTGCGCGATCGTACGCAGCAGGTCCGGCCAGTCGGCGTGATCGGACACCACAAAGCCGCGGTCGTAGTTGCGGCGCCGGCGGTTGCCGCGCAGGCGCATCCAGCCCGACGCAAAGCCCAGTTGCGCGCTCTTGAAACGCCGCATCCAGGCGCTGCCGGCGGCCGAGGGCGGCGCCAGCACCAGCTTGCCGGCAAGGTCGCTGCCGCGCGCCTGCTCACCGACGGTTTCGGTGGCGAGCATGGCGATGCCGGCCTCGCGGTACACCGCCACGCCGGCGGCGATCGCGCCGTGCAGCAGCGCCGGCTGCGTGTCCAGCGGCAGCAGCTCGGCCAGCACCCGCTGCGCTTTGCCCAGCGCGTAGCAGAGCAGCACGGCGGCTTCGCCGCGCGCTTCGCATTCCCTGCGCCAGGCCACGATGTCGGCGGCCACCTGCGGCGTGGGCGGCCAGCGGTACACCGGCAGTCCAAAGGTCGCCTCGGTGATGAACGTATCGCAGGGCACCACGTCGAACGGCGCGCAGGTGGGATCGGGTTGCCGCTTGTAGTCACCGGAGGCCACCCAGACCTGGGTGCCGTCGTCGATGCGCACCTGCGCCGACCCCAGCACGTGTCCGGCCGGATGCAGCGACACGTCCACATCGCCCAGGCGGAAGCGCGCGCCGTACGCATGCGCGTCCAGCGGCACTTCGCCGAGCCGCCAGCGCAGGATCGGCACGCTGTCGGTGCTGCAGTGGTAGTGGCCCATGCCGCTGCGGGCATGGTCGCCGTGCCCGTGCGTGATCACCGCGCGCGGGACCGGGCGCCACGGGTCGATGTGGAAGTCACCGGCCGGGCAGTACAGGCCTTCCGGGCGCAGCACCACCAGGTCCGGTTTTGCAGAGGAGGACGTCATGCCTGCACTGTGCCGCCGCGTTCGTGCAGGAGGTGAGAATCCGGCTGAACGGACGCCTGCGCGTGGATGCGGCAGAATCGGGCGGTCCCCTGCCACGAGGCCCGCCACGATGCCCGAGCTGTCCGCCTTCGAGACCCATGCGGTGACCAACCAGCCGCCACCGTTCGGGGGCCGGCATCTGTGGGCCGACGATCTGGCTTTGGCCGAAGCGGTGCAGCGCGAGGGTGGCGCGGCGTTCGTGCCACGCCTGGCGGTATACGGCGGGCTGGCTGGCGACGCGCTGTACCGGCTGGGATTCGATGCCAATCGGGACCGTCCGCGTCTGCGTACCCACGATGCACAGGGCCATCGTATCGACACCGTCGAGTTCCATCCGGCCTACCACGCGCTGATGGAGGCGGCCAAATCGCACGGCGTGGCAGGCCTGTCCTGGCACGAGCCGGTGCCGGGTGCGCACGTCGCGCGCGCGGCGCTGAGCTATCTGCACCATCAGGCCGAAGCCGGCACCAGTTGCCCGCTGACCATGACCCATGCGGCGGTTGCTGTGCTGCGCCAGGACCCGCTGCTGGCCGAGTGGGCCGACAAGGCCGCGGCACCGCACTACGACCCGCGCGACGTGCCCATTGCCGACAAGGCCGGCATCACCCTCGGCATGGGCATGACCGAAAAGCAGGGCGGATCGGATGTGCGCGGCAATACCACCCGCGCCGAACCGCAGGCCGACGGCAGCTATGCCCTGGTCGGGCATAAATGGTTCTTTTCCGCGCCGATGTCCGATGGCTTCCTGGTGCTGGCACAGGCGCCGGGCGGGCTGACCTGTTTCCTGATGCCGCGGCGCCTGGCCGACGGCAACCGCAACGCGTTCCATCTGATGCGCCTGAAGGACAAGCTCGGAGACTGGGCCAACGCGTCCAGCGAGATCGAGCTGTGCGGTGCCTGGGCGCGGCGGGTGGGCGAGCAGGGGCGCGGGGTGGCCACCATCATCGGCATGGTGATGATGACGCGGCTGGACTGCATGCTCGGCGCCGCGGCGGAAATGCGCATGGCGCTGGCGCAGGCGCTGCACCACACGCGTCATCGCAGCAGTTTTGGCCGCCGTCTGTGCGACCACCCGCTGATGGCCAATGTGCTGGCCGACCTGGCGATCGAATCGGAGGCGGCCACCGTGTTCGCCCTGCGTGTTGCGCGCGCGGTCGACCTGGCGCCGCAGGATGCACAGGAGGCCGCCTTCGCCCGCATCGCCACAGCGGTGGGCAAGTACTGGGTGTGCAAGCGCGCGGCGGTGTTCGTCAACGAAGCGCAGGAATGCCTGGGCGGTGCGGGGTACGTCGAGGAATCTATCCTGCCGCGGCTGTACCGGCAGGCACCGTTGAATTCGATCTGGGAAGGCAGTGGCAACATCCAGTGCCTGGACGTGCTGCGCGCGCTGTCGCGCGAGCCGCAGGTGCTGCCGGTGCTGGAACAGGAACTGGGCAGAGTGGCCGGACGCGACACCATCTACGATGCGGCATGGCAGACGCTGCGTGCGCAGTTGGCGGCCGGCCCGGGTGAGGCGCAGGCGCGTCGCATCACCGAGCGGCTGGCGCTGCTGCTGCAGGCGGCGGTACTGCTGCGCGCCGACAGCCCGCTGGCGGCTGTCTTCATCCGCTCCCGGCTCGGTGCCGAGCACGGCATGGCATTCGGAACGCTGCCGTCGGATCTGGATTACGCTGCGGTCCTGGCCCGCGCGCTGCCCTGAGCCACCATTCCAATGCAGCACGCCCCTCCGGAGAGGGGCGTGCGGATGACGACATCCTGCCGTGATGCGGCGGTGTGGCTCAGTGCTTGGCCTCGTCGGCGTTCTGCTTTGCCTCGTTGGCGACGTCGCGCGCCTTGTCGGCTACCTTCTGCGCGGCATCGGCGGTGGAATCGCTGGCATGCGCGGCAGCATCCCGGGCAGCGCTCTTGGCCTCGCCAGCGGCTTCGGAGGTCGCAGCGGCGGCCCGATCCAGTGCCTGCTGCGTATCGGCGGCGGCGCGGTCGGACGCGGCCGCGGCATCATCGGCCGCGCTGCGGGTGGCGGCGGCGGCCTTGTCGACGGCCTCGCGCGCGGCGGCGTTGGCGCTGTCGGCGGCCTGGGCCGCATCCTGGCGTGCCTGTTCGGCTTCCGGGCCCTTGCAGGCGGCCAGGGCCAGCAGCAGGGAGGCAGCCAGCAGGGAAGTGGTGATAGGACGGATGTTCATGGCGGTCTCCAGGACGGGAATCGTCGGGGAGGCCAGCCTATTCACGCCGGTGTGAAGGGCGGGTTGTGGCGGCCAAAGAAAAAGCCGCTGGCGAACCAGCGGCTTCTTCAGACTTGCTTGAAGAAAGAAGTGATTACTTCTTGGCTTCTTCAGCAGCGTCCTTGGCCTGCTCGGCGGTGCCTTCGGCAGCCTTGGCAGCGTCAGCAGCCTGGGCGGCAGCAGCGTCGGTGGCAGCGCCAGCAGCGGCAGCAGCGGCATCGGCCGAAGCGTCAGCAGCGGTGGTGGCGGTGTCGGCAGCAGCCTGGGCAGCGTCGGCAGCCGGGGCGCCAGCAGCAGCGGCCTGGTCGGCAGCGACCTGGGCGTCAGCGGCGGCTTCGTTGGCCGAAGCAGCAGCGTCAGCAGCCTGTTCCTGCTTGGAGCAGGCGGTCAGAGCCAGGCCCAGGGCCATCGCGATCAGCAGCTTGTTGATGCTCATTAGTGTGAATCCTCGTCGTTAGATTAGGCAACGCGCTATTGCGCGCCCGGCAACATGATGACAAGCCACGATTGGCTGTCAAGCGATCGCGCATTCATTTTTGAGAAATGCGCGTTAAACCAAATCAAATCAATTCGATAGCGATGGCGGTTGCTTCGCCGCCGCCAATGCAGAGAGTCGCAATGCCGCGCTGGGCCCCACGCTTGCGCAAGGCGTTCACCAGGGTCACCACCAGCCGCGCGCCCGAAGCACCGATCGGATGGCCCAGCGCGCACGCGCCACCATTCACGTTGACCTTGTCGTGCGGAATACCCAGTTCGAGCATGGGCGCCATTGCCACGACGGCAAACGCTTCGTTGATCTCGAACAGGTCGACCTGGTCCAGCGTCCAGCCGGTCTTCTCCAGCAGTGTGCGCAGCGCGCCGATCGGCGCGGTGGTGAACCATTCCGGTTCCTGGGAGTGGGTGGCGTGGCCGACGATGCGGGCCAGCGGCTGCACGCCGCGTGCGCGGGCGTCGTCCTCGGACAGCAGCACCACGGCGGCGGCGCCGTCGGAAATGCTGGACGAACTGGCGGCCGTCACCGTGCCATCCTTCTTGAAGGCCGGGCGCAGGGTGGGAATCTTGGCGATGTCCGAACGGCTGGGCTGTTCGTCCTGGGCCACGCTGACCTCGCCCTTGCGGGTGGTCACAGTGACCGCGACGATCTCATCGTCGAACGCGCCATTGGCCTGCGCGGCCTGCGCGCGGCGCACCGACTCGATCGCATAGGCGTCCTGGGCTTCGCGGCTGACCTGGTACTTGTCCACCGCACACTCGGCGAACTCGCCCATCGCCTTGCCGTCGTAGGCGTTGACCAGACCGTCGTGGGCCATGTGGTCCACCGCCTGGAAGTTGCCGAAGCGGTTGCCGGTACGGGAATTGGGCAGCATGTGCGGGGCGTTGGACATCGACTCCATGCCGCCGGCGACCACGATGCTGGCCGACCCGGCCTTGATCAGGTCATGGCCCAGCATGATGGCCTTCATACCCGAGCCGCATACCTTGTTCAGGGTGGTGGCGCCGGTGGACAGCGGCAGCCCGGCGGCGATGGCGGCCTGGCGGGCCGGCGCCTGGCCGAGGTTGGCCGGCAGTACGCAGCCCATGATCACTTCGGAGACATCCGCCGCCGGGACACCGGACTGTTCCAGGGCCGCGGCGATCGCGGTGGCGCCCAGGGTGGGCGTGGGAACGCCGTTGAACTGGCCGAGGAAGGAACCGATGGCAGTGCGCTTGGCGGCGGCGATGACGATGTTGGACATGGCAATCTCGTTGGTGCGTGAGCGATATTCGGAATGGGACGGCGGGCATTGGATGCCGGCGCGAATCCCGTCAGACTGCGTGGGGGTCGGCCCAGTATAGAGGGTCGGCATTGACCGCCGGTGTCTGCCCGGATGGCAGGATGCCGGTCATTGCGTATCGAACGTGGGGAGCGGGGATGAAACAGATCGTGGCAGTGAGGACAGGGCTGGCGGGCGCATTGGCCGTGGCGCTGAGTGCCTGTGGCGGGGGTGGGGGGGGCGGCAACGTGCGGGTGGATCCGCCGCCGGTCACGCCCCCGGTGACCCCGCCGGTCACACCGCCGGTGACGCCGCCGACCAATCCGCCGGTGCAGCCGGCGATCGATGCGCACCTGACCATCGTCAATGGCCGCAACGTGCAGGGCCTGACCGGCAAGGGCGTGCGCATCGGCGTGGTCGATTCTGGCGTCAACCGCGCCCATCCCGCCCTGTCGGGGCGGGTGGTGTCCAGCCGCGCCTACATCGACCCGCGCGTCAACAATCTCAACGTGGACGATGTGGTCGGCCACGGCACGACGGTGGCTTCGCTGGCGGCGGGCCGCGCCGTCGGCGCCTGGCCGGGCGGCATCGCGCCGGAAGCGCTGGTGATCTCGGCGCGGATCATCGCCGACCGGCGCCCCACCGATGACGGCAGCGGCAGCGGCAATGAAGTCAGCGGTGCGCTCGGTTTCGCGCCCATGCACCAGGATCTGATCGCCGACGGCGTGAAGATCATGAACAACTCCTGGGGCGGGCTGTACTGGACCAACCCGGCCGCGACCGCGCCGATCGCCAACGAGTACCGTCCCTTCGTGATGGCGAACAACGGGCTGGTGGTGTTCGCCAGCGGCAACGAGAGCCGCCCCAACCCCTCCAGCATGGCTGCCCTGCCAAGCCAGGCCGGTCCGAACGGCACGCGCCCGGCCGCGGACCTGGAGCGCGGCTGGCTGACCGTGACCGCGGTGGATTCGGCCGATCCGTCCAAACTGGCGTCCTATGCCAACGCGTGCGGCGTGGCGGCAGCCTACTGCCTGGCCGCGCCCGGTACCGTGGTGTACGTGGACCCGCAGAACACCGGTGGCACGCCGAGCTACCTGTGGGGCTCGGGCACGTCCTATGCCGCACCGCTGGTGTCCGGCGCCGCCGCGTTGGTGTGGGAGAAGTATCCGTACTTCACCAACGACCTGGTCCGCCAGACCCTGCTTGGCACCGCCACCGATCTTGGCGCGCCCGGCGTGGACAGCACTTTCGGCTATGGCCTGCTCAACGTCGCCAAGGCGGTCAACGGGCCGGCGCGCTTCGACTGGGGCAACACCGTGGTCGATGTCAACGTGTTGGGCCTGAACTCGGTCTGGAGCAACACCATCAGCGGCAGCGGCGGGCTGGTCAAACAGGGCAACGGTTCGCTGGGCCTGTCCGGCACCAGCACCTACACCGGCGACACGCGCATCGAACGCGGCACGCTGGCGCTGCGCGACGGCGGGTCGATCACCTCCAACGTGACCATCGTGGCGCAGCCCGATGGCGCCGAGCGCGCGGTGCTGCAGTTCATGGGCAGCAGCGCGCGGGTCAAGGGCAACGTGGACAGCGGCGGCAGCGTGCTGCTGAACGAGGCGCGCACCGTTGCCACCATTGACGGCAACTACGTGCAGCGTGCCGGCGGGCAGTACATGACGCTGCTGGGCGCCGCACCGCTGAACGTGACAGGCACGGTCGAGCTCCAGGGAGGCGTGCTGTACCTGATGGGGGCGGTGAGCGGTTACGTCCCGCAGGACGGACGCCGCCAGGAGCTGATCAAGGCGGGCCAGTCGCTGACCGGCGCGTTTGACAGCCTTCGCAAGGACACCAGCATCACCCTGCTGGAAAGCCGTTTCGGCTACGACGCGCGCACCGCATGGCTGGACATCGACCGGGTCAACGTCAGCGCGGCCGCCGCGTCGGCGGGCGTGGGCGCTGCGGCGCAGGGCGCGGCGGCCCGCGTGGAAACCGCATTCGAAGTGCTCGATGGCGGCGGGCCTGCCGCAGGCGGCTTTGCGGCCGCGGCAGGCCAACTGCAGCAGGTGCAGGGCGCCGACGGGCTGTCGGCGAGCCTGGAGAGCCTGTCCGGCAAAGCGCACGGCCTGGCGGCGGCGATGACCTTCGACACCATCGACATGCAGCGACGCGCGCTGTCCTCGCGTTTCGATGCGGTGACGGCCGCACCACGCCTGCGCGGCGCCTGGCACAGCACGCTGGGCGAGGCGGGGCAGGGCAGTTTCGCTGCCAGCGGTGTCCAGACCCAGGGCTGGATGATGGGCCAGGACACGGCATTGGGCAGTCACGGCATGCTGGGCTTCGCCTTCGGCGAAACCCGCAGCGCCAGTACCCGCGACTGGGGCAATGACAGGGGGCGTGACCGCCAGTCGCAGGCGCAGCTGTATGCCGGCTGGCAGCACGGGCGGGCCTACGCGCTGGGCCAGGTGGGCGCCGGCCGGTTCACCCGCGATATCGACCGCCAGCTGCTGCTGGGCGCCGGCCAGTACGGGGTCAACGCGCGCTACGGCGGAAGTTTCAGCACGGCCAGCATGGAATCGGGCTACCGGTTCGGCAGCACCGCCCTGTCGCTCACGCCGTACCTCGGTGCCGAGTACGCACGGGTGGACAGCGACCGCTTCAGCGAGAACGGCGGCGCCGGTTTCGGGTTGCGCACGCAGGGCGGCATTGCCAGCCGCAGCCAGGCGCTGGCTGGCATGCGTGCGCAGGCGTGGTGGGGCGACTGGTCGCTGCGCGGCTACGCCGAATGGCAGCAGCACCTGGCCAGCCACGGGCTCGACCTGCAGGCCAGCTTCGTTGGCGTGGATGCGTGGGCGCCGCTGGCCGGCCTGCAGCCGGCCCGGTCCGGGGGGCTGTTCGGGGTCTCGGTGGAGTCGTGGCTCAGCCGGAACACGCGCGTGTCGTTCGGCTACGACCAGCGCGTTGGTCCGCGCGGCGACCTGCACCAGGTGGCCCTGCGCTACGCCTCCGCGTTCTGACCCCGCAGGGCAGCAATGAAGAAGGGCGCGATCGTCGATCGCGCCCTTCTGCGTTTCCGGTAGGGCCGTGCCGTCAGTTGCGGCGCAGGGTGCCCAGTCGCGGCGTGCTGCGGCCGAGAGGCATTTTCAGCTTGCCGATCGACTGGATGCGCGATTCGGCGATCTGGTCCGCGGCGCGCTGGGGAGCGATACCCTCGCGCTCGGACAGCGCGAAAATGCGGCCGAGGTTGTGGTAGATGCTGCGGATCAGGCGCATGGCGCGCTCGCGGTTGTAGCCGTCGATCTCCAGCGACACGTTCATCACGCCGCCGGCGTTGACCGCATAATCGGGCGCATACAGGATGCCGCGCGCATGCAGCTCATCGCCGATCTCCAGGCTGGCGAGCTGGTTGTTGGCGGTGCCACAGACGATCTTCGTGCGCAGGCGGGGCAGCGTCTGCGGATTGATCGCGCCTTCCAGCGCACAGGGCGCGAAGACGTCGGCGTTGACGTCGTAGATGTCGTCGGGCTTGACCGCCTCGGCGCCGTATTCGGTGACCGCGCGCTCCACCCGGCTGCTGTCCAGATCGGTCACGAACAGCTTGGCCCCACGGTCGCGCAGCAGTTTGACCAGTTCCATGCCGATATGGCCCAGGCCCTGCACGGCGATGCTGGCCTTGCCGACTTCCTCATGGCCCAGCTTGTGCTGCATGGCGGCCATCAGGGCCTGCAGCGCGCCGTAGGCGGTGAACGGGGCCGGATCGCCGGAGCCACCGTGGACCTGGTGCACGCCGGTGACGTACTCGCTCTCCAGGTAGATGTTCTCCATGTCGTTGACATCGGTGCCCACGTCCTCGGCGGTGATGTAGCGTCCGCCCAGCGAATCGACGTAGCGGCCGAACGCGCGGAACAGCACTTCGCTCTTGTCCACCTTCGGGTCGCCGATGATCACCGCCTTGCCGCCGCCCACGTTCAACCCGGCCAGCGCGTTCTTGTAGGTCATCGTGCGGCTGAGCCGCAGCGCATCGGCGAGCGCCTCGTCGGTGCTGGCATACGGCCGCATGCGCACCCCGCCCAGGGCCGGGCCCAGGGTGGTGTTGTGGATGGCGATGATCGCCCTCAGACCCGCGTCGCGGTTGTGGCAGAACACCACTTGTTCGTGATCGGTGGTTTCGAGGGTTTCAAATAACATGGTGGCTCCGATGGTGCGAACGGTGGCGAACAGCGGCGAACGGACCAGCAAATGTTGGGTTGTAAAACAAAAAAAGCGACGTCGTCGGTTCGAGTGGACGGGTCGCGCGGCGCCATTCTAGTGCATTCCGCCGGAGGGCGGTGTCAGCCGCCGCCGGGGCCGGGCCGTTAAAGTTGGTGAAGGCGCGGCCGATGCCGTGGCTACGGTGTGCAGTATCGGCAATGTCAGGATGGATGACGTGGGCGCAGTGGCGACAAGGCAGGTGCGGGACCGCGTTTCCGGGAGACCTCGATGCTGACGTCGGCGCCGATGCTGGGTGCGTGGGGCGTGGGCGGCGTGGCCGCCGTGCTGGCGCTGGTGGCCTGGCGCAGGCGCCAGGGATCGCTGCAGCGGGGGCCGGCCGAGACACGGCCGCCCCGGGCCGACCTGCGCGTGGCGGCTCCGCTGGCGGCGCCCGCCGGGGACCCGGCGGCGGTGCTGCAGGCCGGGCTGTATGCCCTGGCCCTGGTGCCACGCGGAGGCGATCCGGCAGGTGACACCGCGCCCGCGCCGGCATTGCGTGCGGCAGTGGATGCGGCGCTGTCGGCGCGCGACTGGTCGGCCCGCCACCTGCCGCGGCGGCCGCAGCTCCTGCCGCAGTTGATCCAGACCGTCAACGACCACGAGGCCTCGGCGCGGGCGATGGCGGCGATCATCGGCCAGGACCCGGTGCTCACCGGCAACCTGCTGCGTATCGCCAACAGCCCGGTGTACCGGTTGCAGGCCCGCCCGGTGGACAGCCTGCAGCGGGCGGTGACCCTGGTGGGCACCGAGGGTATCCGCCAGATCATCAGCGCGGTGCTGGTCCAGCCGGTGATGCACCTGCAGTGCGCCGCGTTCCCGCAGTTCGATGCAGTGATCTGGGAACACGCGCTGCTGGCGTCGCGCGCGGCCGCCGACCACGCGCGTACGGTCAGCCATGAAGATGCCTTCGCGGCGCAGTGGCTGGGGCTCACCCAGGGGCTGGGCGCGGCGCTGGTGATGCGCCACCTGCTCGATGCCTGCGCCGGGCACGGTGTCGCGGTACCGCCACGGGCGCTCGCCGCCGCTCTGCTGGATGACTGGACCCTGCCGGTTGCCAGCCGTATCGCTGCAGCGTGGGAATTGCCGCCGCCGGTGCATGCCGCGCTGGAGCGGGCCGGCGCCGGCGCGCCGGACGGACTGCTCACCAGCCTGGGTTTTGCCCGCGCCGCGGCGGCGGCCAGCCTGCTGTGCCGGCACGGACGCATGGGCCAGGCGCAGGCGCTGGCGTTGCTGGAGCACCTGCAGAGCACGCCGGCCCACGCGCTGCAGTGGATCTGGCGACGTGTCCACGGGCGCGCCGTGGAAACCCTGGACGCCGACGAGGTGCATGCCGGGGATGGCGATGCCGGCGCGGACGCAGGCGTGGCCTCGCGCTGAGCGCGGCTACAACTGCGACTCCAGCGGCAGCCAGCTGATGGCACGCGCACTGACGCGCAGCCACAGGCCGGTATCCGGTTCGCGGTAGAGCCAGTGTGGCGGCTGTGCGGCGCGGTCCAGCCAGCGCACCTGGCCGTGCGCGTCCAGCGCCACCCAGTAGCTCTGCGTGGGACTGGCCAGCCGCAGGTACTCGGCGCGCAGTTGCGCCGCCAGCACCGGGTCATCGAACAGCACGCCCATTTCGGTGTTGAGGTAGGCCGAGCGCGGGTCGAGGTTGAACGAGCCGACGAACCCGCGCCGGTCGTCGATCATGAAGGCCTTGGTGTGCAGGCTGGCACCGCTGCTGCCGAACAGGCCGCCGCTGTCGGCATGGCCGCGCGATTTCAGCTCGTACAGGTGCACACCGCTGCGCAGCAACGGGGCGCGATAGTGCATGTAGCCGCTGTGCACGGCGGCAACGTCGTTGGCCGCCAGCGAGTTGGTCACCACCCCGACAGTCGCGCCGCGTGCCACCAGCGCACCCAGCCCCTGCGTGCCTTCTTCACCGGGCACGAAGTATGGGGAGATCAGCAGGGCCTTGTGGCGGGTACCCGCCAGTTCGGCCGAGAGCCGCGCGACCAGCCAGTCGCCCCGGTCGTCGCGGCGGTGTTTCATCGGCGGATCGGAGACGATCGCCACCTGGCGGGTCCAGTGCAGACCGACGGCATCACGGTAGTACGACTGCGCCTGCTGCGAACGCGCCACGCGTGCCAGGTAGGGCTTGGCGCCGTCCAGCCGCGCTTCGTGCTCGGACTGGCGCACCAGCAGGCGCAGCTGGGCCGGAGTGTAGAACGCCAGGGCCGCGATGGGGAGGGCGGTTTCGCTGTTCCAGTAGTCGTCGAAAATCATGTTGGCCTGCTGCACGGCCTTGCCGGCGACGAGCAGGTCCAGGTCGCGGAAATTGACGTCGGTGCGCGCGCTGAAATACTCCTCGCCGATATTGCGCCCACCAACGATGGCCACGCGGCCGTCGGCGATCCAGGACTTGTTGTGCATGCGGTGGTTGACGCTGAACACGCGTTGCACCATTTCCACCAGCCGCCACAGGCCATTGCGGTTGCGGAACGGGTTGTACAGGCGGATCTCGATGTTGGGGTGCTGGTCGAGCGCCATCATCAGCGCGTCCTTGTCCTGCGCGTTCATGTCGTCGAGCAGGATGCGCACGCGCACGCCGCGCTCGGCGGCCTGGTAGAGCTCGCGTGCCATCAGGTGGCCGATGAGGTCGTTCTGCCAGATGTAGTACTGCAGGTCCAGGCTGCGTCCGGCGTGCTGGGTGATCACCGCGCGCGCGGCGTAGGCATCCAGCCCATCGGCGAGGAAGGCCACGCCGGATTCGCCGGGGTGCTCGGCCTGCAGGCGTGACAGTTCGCGGTCGATCGCGGTCTGGCTGGGCTGGACTGGCAGCACCCGCGACGGGGTGCCAAGCGCCTTGGGCGTGAGGTGGTCGGCCAGCAGCAGGCCACTGAGCACCAGCATGACCAGGATCGCCACGAAGATGCCCAGCCAGCGCAGGAGCCGGCGCCAGAAGGGTGGTTTGTCGGTCATGCCCCGATCCTAAGCGGCCCGGCCGTGCAGCGCGAGTGCAGGCCGACCGGGGCCGGTCGATCAGAAGCGCTCGTCGGGGGCGAGGTAGCGCCACTGGCCGGGAACGAGCTTGCCCATCGCCACGCGTCCGATGCGCAGGCGGCGGACACTCACGACCTCCAGGCCGACCTGGCGGCACATGTCGCGCAGCTGGCCGGGATGTACCGGCTTGATGGCGAAGCGCAGGCGGGTTTCGTTCTGCCAGCTGACCTTGCACGGTGGCAGTGGCCAGTTGCGGAAGCTCAGGCCGTGCGCCAGGCGCTTCATGCCGTAGGGCACCAGCTCGCCGGTGACTTCCACCAGGTACTCCTGCTCCAGCGTGGCGCCGCGGTCTTTGAGGTGCGAGACGACCCGCCCGTCCTGGCTGACCACGACCAGGCCGCTGTCCTCGTCCGCCAGCGGCATGACCAGCTGCAGGGCGTGGAAATGGCGCTGCAGCAGAGTGACGCCGGTGGCGTCGAGTTCGCTGCGCGTGTCCGGGGTGACCAGGGCGCACAGTGCGTCGGCCGGCATGCCGGCGGGCTTGTGCAGCAGCATGCTCACCGTTTCGGCGCGGGTCGCTTCGGCGTTGTCACGCAGGACGATGACCTCGTCGGTGACCATCGCCTGGGGCTGTTCGACCACGCTGCCGTTCACGGTCACCCAGCCCCCCTCGATGTAGCGCTGGGCGTCGCCGCGTGAGCAGCCGATCAGCTGGGTCAGGCGTTTGTCGAGTCGGATCGGGTCGGTCATCGGGCAGGCAACGAAAAGCGGGAAGCGGGCGGGGAGTGTACTGGGTGGGGGCGGCCGGGCGTCAGCCGGCGGTACCGTCCAGGTGGGTGAGGTACAGCCGCAGGTCGAATTCCAGCTGGTGGTAATCCGCTTCCATGTGCGTGCAGAGCTGGTAGAAGGCCTTGTTGTGGTCCGATTCCTTCAGGTGCGCCAGTTCATGTACCACGATCATCTTCAGGAACGGGGCCGGGGCATCGCGGAACACCGTGGCGATGCGGATTTCGCGGCTGGCCTTGAGCCGGCTGCCCTGGACGCGCGAGACGGTGGTGTGGGTGCCCAGGGCGTGTTTGAGCACCTGCAGCCGGCTGTCGTAGATCACCTTGGACAGCGGGGCGGACTGGCGCAGGTAGCGGTCTTTCAGGTCCTGGGTGTAGTCGTACAGCTGGCGGTCGTTGCGCACGGTATGCAGGTCGGCGTAACGGCGCTGCAGCCACGGCCCCAGGCGGTCGCCCGCGATCAGCTCGCGCACCTGCTGCTGCAGGGCGTCGGGGTAGCCGGCAAGGTACTTCAGGGCGGTCACGGGGAGCGGTTGGGGTGGGGCGGGCAGACCAGTATGATGGCCCCCGGAATCCCGCAAAAACAGATGCAAGGCGTATGGCGAAGGCGAATCCCCTGCAGGAGCAGCTGCTCAAGGCCGGGCTGGTCAAGAAGTCCCAGGTCTCACAGGCCGCGCGTGAACAGGTCAAGGCCCGTCACGGCAAGGCCCCGGTTGCGCCCAGCGAAAGCCAGCGCGAGGCCGAACGGGCGCGCGCGGAAAAGGCTGAACGCGATCGCGCGCTGGAGGCCGAGCGCAAGGAAAAGGCGCGCGCCCAGGAACTGCAGGCGCAGGTGCGGCAGATCATCGAGACCAACAAGGTCAAGCGCGACGGGGAGATCGAATACCGCTTCAACGACGGTACCGTGATCCGCACTCTGCTGGTGAATGCCCTGCTGCGCAGGCAGCTGGCGTCGGGCGCGCTGGTCATCGCCCGCTTCGGCGAGGGCGTTGAGCTGCTGCCGCGCGCGGCGGCCGACAAGGTGCGCGAGCGCGATCCCGGCGCCATCGTGCTCGACAACGCCCAGCCGGGCAGCAGCGAGCCCAGCACCGGCAACGCCGACGACGACGCGTATTACGCGCAGTTCCAGGTCCCGGACGACCTGGTCTGGTAAGCGCGCCGGCAGTCCGGCAGCGTCGACCGCGGGTGGTGCCGCCCCCGTGCGTTCAGCCGCACGTTGGGCCCGGTCGTGCGTGCGGGTCTATGCTGGGGGCCTGATACGGCATGGGAGACACAACATGGCGACAGGGTGGGCAGGCGACGGCGCGGTCCAGGACCAGATCGACGCCACGGTCGATGACGCCATTCAGCGCGCCCGCGCGCAGCTGGGGCAGGGCCCGGGGCTGACGCACTGCGAACACTGCGAGGCCCCCATACCCGAGGCGCGGCGCAAGGCCGTACCCGGGGTGCGTCTGTGCGTGCGCTGCCAGGAGGCGGACGACGCCGCACAGCACGACGGCGGCGGTTACAACCGCCGCGGCAGCAAGGACAGCCAGCTGCGCTGATCCGTGGGCATCACCCGTCGCCCTGGATGCCGCCGGGTGCCTGCGCCGGGTCGCGCCAGCGGCGCACCGTGCGCTGGAAGAACATGTTGTTGGGCACCTGCAGCACCGTGCCTTCATGGCCGCCGTCGGTTTCCTGCAGCGTGGTGTAGATCAGGTTGACGTCGATCACCCGGCCCTTCAGACCCGGCTTTTCACCGTTCTCCAGCACTTCGATGTAGTCGTGCAGGCGGAACGGCCGGGTGGTGAAGATCAGCAGTGTGCAGAAGATGTTGGACAGCACGCTCCATGCGGCGAAGAAGGCGACCGCGCCGACGGCGGCGAAGCCGGTGAAGGCCGTCCACAGCACGGTGGCCGAAACACCGAGGATGTTCAGCACGGTGAGCAGCGCGGCGAAATAGACCACGAAGCCGGTGACCCGACGCGCGCCCATCACCATTTCCGGCGGCAGCGTGTAGTGCTCGCCAAGACGACGGATCAACCGGCGGCCAATCAGGCGCAGCAGCCAGGCGACGGCGATGGTCAGCAGAATCAGGCCGGCGGGCTCCACGTACTGCAGCCAATCGTGGGTCCAGGCGGGCAGGCGAACTTTCATGGGGGACACATTTCCTTGCGGGGTGCGGCAGACAAGGACCCATCTTAATGCGCGGCGATGCGCGCGGCCGCATGCCCGCTCAGGCCCAGCGCGGCAGGGCGACTGCCAGCTGCCGCAGCAGCGTGGAAACGCACTGTGGCGTCTGGCCGCCCGTCTGCACGCAGATGTCCGGATGCTCGTCCTGCAGGTGCAGCTGCACCGACCACGGGCCGCCGGTCAGCGACCACGCCGCCAGCGACAACCACAATGCGCACGTACTGGATGACATGACAGTTCCTGATGGCCACCGGAGTGGAACACAGGCTTGGATGCAGCCAACGTCGAAAAGGTTTGAACATCCCGGTCGATGATGCGCTTAAACCTTTTCGGTGCCGGTGGCATCCAACGGATATGCTCGACGCCACCATGCCCGCTCCCCGCCTCGCCGACCCGGCCGACAGCGCCGACGACCACGCCCTGGTGCGTGCCGCCGTCGCTGGTGACATGGGCGCGTACGAACGGATCTACCGACGCCATGCGCCGCGTCTGAACGCGGTGCTGTGGCGGCTCTGCGGTGGCCACGCGGCGCGCGCCGAGGATGCGCTGCAGGAGACCTTCCTGCAGGCGTGGCGCGCGTTGCCCACGTTCCGCTTCGAGAGCAGCCTGGGTACCTGGCTGCACCGGATGGGCGTCAATGCGGCATTGATGGAACTGCGCGGGCGCGCCGGCGCAGATGCCCTGGAAACCGGCGAGGACAGCGCCGATGCAATGGCGGCGCTGGTGGCGCCCGACCGCTGCGCGGGCACTGTGATGGACCTGGAGCGCGCGCTGGAAACCCTGCCGCCGCGTGCGCGCGCGGTACTGGTGCTGCACGATATCGAGGGCTGGAAACACCATGAAATCGCCGATCAGCTGCAGATGGCGGTCGGCAGTTCCAAAGCCCAGCTGCACCGTGCGCGCGGTCTGTTGCGCGCACGCCTTGGAGAATCCGCATGAACGAACATGACGACCTGAGCGCGCGCCTGCGGGCGCTGCCCGACCAGCGGGTGCCCCCGGCACGGGTGTGGCAGGGTATCGCCGCGCAACTGCACGAGGAGGCGCAACTGCGCCGCCTGGATGCGGTGCCGGCTGCCGTGCCGGCCGATGCGGTCACAGCAGAGAGGGCACGGCGCCGGCCACGGCGCTGGGCGCTGGGCGTGGGGCTCGGCCTGGCGGCGGCACTGGCGGTGCTGGTGGTGGTGCCGATGCCGACGCCGCATACCCCGCCGCCGTCGATGCTGCAGCGGCAGGCCGATGTCCTGGCCGGTGAGTACCAGCAGGCGATGGCGGCGTTGCCGGCGGCCACGTTGCCCGGCGACTACCAGCCGGCGCTGCACGAACTCGATGCCAGCGCGCGCAGCATCCGCGCGGCCATCGCCGAGAATCCGCGCTCGGGCTATCTGCTCGGGCAACTGCAGCGTACCTATGCGCTGCGGCTGGAACTGACCCAGCAGGCGGTGATGGCCGCCACTGGCATGCCCACATGAAGGAGAATCCGATGCGTACCCTGTTGCCGTTGAGTGCCACCCTGGCGCTGTTGCTGCCGTTGGCGGCGCTGGCCGATACCCACGTCGACGAGCGCCATCCGCTGGCGGCGGGCGGGCGGGTGGAAGTGAGCAATATCGCCGGCAAGGTCACCGTACGCGGCTGGGACCGCAACGAGGTGGCGCTGAGCGGCTCGATGGCCGACGGGCTGACCCTGAAGCAGGACAAGAGCACCAACCGCGTGCGCTGGGAAGTGGTCTACCCGCGCAACAGCAACACCCGGGGCGGTGCCACGCTGACGCTGCGCGTACCGCGTGCGGTGGAGGTGCAGCTGGGCACAGTGAGCGCCGATATCGACGTGTCCGAGGTCGATGTGCGTCGCCTGCAGGCCAATGCCGTCAGTGGCGACATCGCGGCAGCGGGACGCAGCGGCGAGACCACGCTGGGCACCGTCAGCGGTGGCATCCGTTCACGCGTGCAGACGCCACGGCTGGAGGTGCGCGCAGTCAGCGGCCAGGTGCAGGCCGGCGGCGGCATCAGCGGGGAGATCACGGCGGAAACGGTGTCCGGCAGCATCCGTGTGGAAGCCGAACGCGTACAGCGTTTGAGCGCTGAAGCGGTGTCGGGGAGCGTGGACGTGGCCGTGGGCGGTCTGGCGCCGGGCGGCAAGGTCGCGCTGCAGACAGTCAGCGGGTCGGTCGGGCTGGCACTGCCGGCGATGGTGTCGGCGCAGTTGAACGTGAAAACGTTCAGTGGTGGCATCCAGTCCGATGCGGGAAAGGTGGAACGGCCGCGCTATGGTCCGGGCCGCAGCCTGGATACGCGTCTGGGCGGCGGTGACGGCGACGTCTCGATCAATGCCCACTCGGGCAGCGTGCGGGTCACGCTCCGCCGCTGAGTCGTGCGGCCACCGCACCGGCCAGGGCCGGTGCGGTCGGCTGCGAGGTCAACCGGCTTTCTTCAGCGCCAGGGTGTTGCCCAGCACTTCGATCTTGCCGCCGCCCTTGCGGAAGGCAGCCAGGTCGGCAGCGATGCTGGCGCTGCTGACGGCGGTGTTGGACCCTTGCTTGCGGTCGACGCGAACGGTGTTGCCTGCCTTGGGGGAGGTCTTTGGCGTACGGGCCATGGATGCTCCTGCTATGGGTGGATCGGTGAAAAAAGCGTCGACAGATCGTGCTGTTGTCGACGGTAGTCCTGCCGCACGGTGCGGCAGTCATCGCCGCCCATCGAAAACTGGCGGCAGATCGCGGGGCGCTGCGAATAGATCGTGCAGCGCAGATGGTAGGGGTCGATCGCGGCACACCAGCCTTCGTCGTTGCGCGCCATCACGGTGCGGCCCAGTTCGTCGGTATCCAGCAGATGGCCGGGAACCGCGTCGTCGGGCATCACCGTGACCGAGAGCCGGCAGCACACCGCGTCGCAGCGGCGACAGTCGATGGGGTCCGGTTCGGCTACGATGGAAGGGGCTGGTGAAGCCAGGCGTTCGCCCAATGGAATCTCTCTTGGCGGCTCGGGGCAGTGCGTGCTGGGAACGAGCCGGATCGCAGCGTAAAAACGATCCCGGCGCCACAGGACGGGTCCACGGGGCGGCAGCATCGACAGAGACAGTGGCCTGGATCAGGCCCGGAAGGTCATGCGCATTGCGCATTGAAGCCGAAAGATGATAGCGCTTTCGGCGTAACGTTTTGTTAATGCGCGCGCTTCACGCGGCGAAAGCCTTGTGCGACAAGGGCTCCGGCGGCCTGGTGCGGCCCGCCTCAGCCGGCCACTGACGGTTCCGCCGCCGCCCATGCCAGGCCGTGCACCACACCGAAGGACGGGTTGCCGCGCACCAGGGTGGCACCGGGGAAGGCGGCGGCGACGGCCTGCTGCAGGTAGCCGGCGCGCGACATGCCGCCGGTCAGGAAGACCGCCGCCGGATCGTGGCCGATGTCAGCGCGGACCTGCGCCAGCAGGCCGGCCAGTTCACCCATGTAGCCGCTGGCGGCCGCTTCCAGGCGCGGAGCGTCGACGTCCACGGCCAGGTCGCGTTCGATGAAGTCCAGTGCGCTGCGGTGGCCCGGTTCGCTGCTGAGGGCAATCTTGCAGCGCTCCACCTCGCGGTACAGGCGCGCGGTGTTGCCGGTGTCCTGCAGGGCCTGCAGGCGCTTGCCGAACGGGGCGTCGACGTCGCGGTAGTCATGCTGGCGGAAATCGCGCTGTCGGGTCATGTCCTGCACCATCGCCGCCTCGACGTAGTGGTGGGTCGGTACGCGGGTGATGTTGCGGCCGAACAGCGGCATGTAGCCGCCCAGGCTCAGGGCCAGGTCGATGTCGGTACCGCCGCGCGCGATACCCCAGGCGCGGTGGATGCGCGGCGCCCGGGGGCCGCCGACGCGGGCGTGTGCGACATCGGTGGTGCCGCCGCCGATGTCCACCACCACCGCATCGTGTTCCTGCGTGCTTTCGGCGTGGTAATGCATGGCCGCCGCCGCGGGCTCCTCGAGGAAGTCGACGCTGTCGAAGCCGGCGGCGATCGCTGCGCTGTGCAGGATCTCCAGGGCCTGCGCGTTGCCTGCCTCGCCGATCGAACTGCGGAACTGCACCGGGCGGCCGAGCGTGGCGGTGCGCACCGGCGTGTCGAACTGACGCGAGGCGGTCAGACGGATGTGTTCCAGGATGTGGGTGGCGATACCGGTGATGGTCTGCCGCGCGCGCGGATGCAGGTTGTAGCCCAGCATCGATTTCGGGCTCTGCACGAGGTTGCCCTCGTTCTCTTCGAAGTAGGCTTCCAGCGCATCGTCGCCGTACACGGCGTTCTGCAGCAGGGTGGTCGAGCTGAGCGGTGCGCGCATCTGCTCTTCCATCCACTGCCGCCGCACCACCCGCAGCGCCTCGCGGCGCAGCGCGTCATGCGGCCGTTCCTGGCCCGCGGCGCGGGCGTCGCGCGCTGCCGCGTCGACCAGGCGGGCCAGTTCCTGCTCCAGCGCCGGCGTCAGCTCGAAATCGTTGGGGTCACGCATGACCTCGGGGAAGTACACCGTGGTCCGGAACTGCTGCGCCTGCCCGAACTGGATCGGGACGACCTTGCCGTCGACCACTGCCGCGGCGGCGGAATTGCTGGTGCCAAAGTCGATGCCGATTTTCATGCGGGAGGGCCGGGCCGGTGGTCAGGGGGCGCGCACTGTGCGGCAAGGCGCCCGCCGGCGCAAGGGCGCTGGGGCAGCGGGTGCCACCGGGAGGCTACAATAGTGATCGTTGAATGCCCGAGGTTGTCCCGATGTCCGCTGTTCCCGCCTGCCCCCAATGCACCCTGGAAAATACCTACGCCGATGGCGCGCTGTGGATCTGTGCCGACTGCGGCCACGAGTGGACCGCCGGCGAAAGCGCCGGGCAGGCGCTGGTCGTCCGCGACAGCAACGGCAATGCGCTGGCGGCCGGTGACACGGTCACGGTGATCAAGGACCTGAAGGTCAAGGGGTCCTCGATCCCGCTCAAGCAGGGTACGGTGATCCGCAACATCCGCCTGGTCGATGACGACGCCGAGCACATCGAAGGCAACTCGGACAAGATCAAGGGCCTGGTCCTCAAGACCTGCTTCCTCAAGAAGGCCTGATCGCGGCGGTCATCGCGCCTGCACGTTCTGCAGGCGCCAGCGGTTCAGACTGTCCAGCTTGGCCTGGTAGCGCTGCTGCAGCGCATCCCCGCCCAGCGCCCGCGCCCGCTGCATCTCCTCGCCGGCATGCTGCGTATCGCCGACCATGAAGTAGGCGCGGGCCAGGCCGAAGTGGAACTGGTGCGCTTCCTCGTACAGGCGCACGGCGCGTTTGTAATAGCGTATCGCCTGCGCATAGTCCTGCTTCTTCTCCGCGTCGGCGCCCAGCATGTACTGCACGAACGGGTCGCGACGGTGCACAAGCGCCAGCCGGCGCGACAGCCGCTCGGCCTCACGCGTGTCGCCCATGCGGGTGTACAGCGTGCTGGCGTTGGACAGCGCCGCGGCATGCTGCGGCGCGTAGCGCAGGGCGGATCTGAAGTCGACCACGGCGGCCTGCAGGCGGCCTTCGCGCGTGTCCAGCACGCCCAGGTTGTTCCACCCCGAGGCGAACTCCGGTGACATCTGCAGCGATTGGCGGAAGTAGGCGCGTGCCAGGACCAGGTCGCCGGCGGCCATGCGGGCGGCGCCGCGGTTGTTGTAGAAATGCGCCAACGCACGTTCGCGGGTGATCTGCCTGGGGCCCTCGCGGTCGTACAGCACGTTGCGGTCCAGATCGACGACCGCGCTGCGGCCGCCCAGGTTGACGCCCGCATTGACGTGGCCAACGCTGTAGATCACGCCCTGGTCCTGGTACCAGGACACCACCTGGTTGACCTCCTGCACGTGCGCATCGATGCCGGCCTCGCGGGCCAGGCTGACGAACAGCAGGGTGAAGGCCAGGCAGTTGGCCCGCCGGGTTTCCCAGGTCTCGGCCACAGTGAGGGTGGCGTCGGCGTCGTAGCCCAGGTTCATGCCCTGCGCATCGAAGATCAGGGTGATCAGGCGTTGCAGGCGCTGCTCGCGCGACAGCGACGGGGTGATCACGCGCGCGTGCAGCAGGGCCAGCAGCGCCGGCGGGATGGCCATGACCTGGTCCGGGCTGGGGATCGGCCCGGTGGCCACGACCGACACCGGGGGCAGGGGGGTGGCAGCCGGCGGCGGCGCCGTTGCGTCGGCGGCGACGGCCAGCCCGGGCACGGCCAGGGCCAGGCTCAACAGCAGGGCGGTGCTACCGGTCATGGCGGTCTCCTCGCAGCAGGGCTGGGGCCAGTCGCCGCCAGTCTATGCCCGGCGTGGGCGGTGCGCACGCCGCTCATCGGCGTATCCGGCCATCCACAGCCGGTGTGGATGGGCACCGGGTAAAGGTGTGGATAACCGTCGGCGGCGCCTGCGCCGCAAGGGCGTCACGAGGATGGTGAAAAAAACGCCGGGCGCAGGGACGGGCACGGGGTTGCCAGCGCCTGCCCGCCGGCCAATCATGGTGCATGCGCTTTGAACCGATTCCGCTGCCGCCTGCCCAGCTCGCCGAGCTGGAAGCCCGCTACACCGAGCCGCCACGGGCGTACCACAACTTCGCGCACGTACAGGCGGTGCTGCGGCACTGCCTGACCGTGGCCGTGGACGGCCCCGGCTGGCAGGCGCCGGCCGAAGTGCAGCTGGCCGCGCTGTATCACGACGCGATCTACGACGCCGGGCGCAGCGACAACGAGGCGCGGTCGGCGGAGCTGGCCCGCGAGGCGATCGCGCGCTGGCTGCCGAAGCAGGGCATCGATGTCGAACGGGTGGTGCAGCTGATCGAACTGACCGCGCGCCACGGCACGCTGGCTGCGTCGGACGTGGATGCCGAGGCCGCGTTGTTCCTCGATTGCGACATGGCCATTCTCGGCGCACCGGCGCCGGTCTTCGACGCCTATGACCGTGGCATCGCAGAAGAGTACGCCGGTCACGTGCCCGGCTTCCTGTTCCGCATGCAGCGCAAGCGGTTCCTGCGGAAGGTGCTGATGAAGCCGCGCATTTTCCTGAGCGACTTTTTCCACCGGCGTCTGGACGCACCGGCGCGGTCCAACCTGCGGCGGCTGCTTGAGCGCTGAAGGTCGCGGGCTACACTGACGGGCACACCCGTTGCCTGGTCGTCCGCACGATGTCTGCGCCTGCTTGTGATCCCACCGACCCCGACCCCACCGATCCGCGTCCGCGACCGCCGGAAGAGCCGGGGCCCAACGAATGCTGCGGCAGCGGCTGCCCGCTGTGCGTGCTGGATATGTACAGCGATGAGCTGCAGCAGTACCGCGCCGCATTGGCCGCCTGGAAACTGCGCCATCCGGAGGTGCCGTGAGCCGGCCGGTGCGACCGTCCCCGCGCTGGCAGGGGGCATTCGCGCAGGTGGCCATCCTGGCGCTGCTGCTGTTCGTGGCGACCGCGGTCTGGACGCAGGTCGCCCGTGACGACCTGGACTGGGTCCGCGCCACATTGAGCCTGTATCTGCACGGCCCCTGGGGCCTGGCCCTGCGCAGCGCCTACTGCATGCTGGCGATCGCGATCATGCTGCTGGCCATGTCGCTGCACGCCGGCAGTGGCTCGCCGCGCCGCAGTGCGGCGGCCCCGATGCTGTTCTGCGTGGCCGGGGTGGGCCTGATGGGCGTGGCGATCGGCGACAGCTGGCTGCCTGCGCATGCACCGCTGCTGGCGCCGCTGGTACACGGCATCGCCGCC
This sequence comes from Stenotrophomonas nematodicola, assembly GCF_009467805.1. Lineage (GTDB taxonomy): Bacteria > Pseudomonadota > Gammaproteobacteria > Xanthomonadales > Xanthomonadaceae > Stenotrophomonas > Stenotrophomonas nematodicola. The sequence continues at coordinate 227,721 of NZ_WIAY01000005.1, read as the reverse complement.
AATACCGCCTTCCTGTGCGCCAGCGTGGCGATGCTGCTGCAGAGCTGGTACCTGCGTGCCGATCCTCGTTGGTCGCGCTGGGCGGGCGCGGCGTGGAGCTGGGCCTGGCTGAGCTTCGTTCTGCTGTGGCTGCATGTGCTGTGGCGCGGGCCGCCGCGCGGCGCCGGGCAGAAGGTGGTGATCGCGGCGCTGGTGGCCTGGCTGCTGGCGGTTGCCTGGCAGCAGTGGCGGCAGACCCGCGTGCAGGCCGCTCCGGCGCGGCGCTGAGCGCTGCGGCCAGTCTGTGTACATGCCCTTGGCCGGCGACCGGCGTATCGTGTGGCGCATCTATCCGAGGATGCGAGACGATGCGGCGAGCCGCGTGGGGGAAGGTGCTGGCGCTGGTGATGGTGGGCACGGCGGCAACGGCCGCGGCCACGCCGCCACGGACAGTCAGTCACGGTCGATTCCAGGACACCCTGGTGTACCTGCCCGAGGGCCATCCGCAGCGGGTGGTGGTGTGGTTCGACGGGGGCCGTGACCCGGGCCGCAGTGCCGCGCGCGTGGCCGCGCTGCGCGCGCAGGGCGCGCTGGTGGCCGTGGTCGATGTGGCCCGGCTGCGCCGCAGCGTGGCACGTGATGGCGGTGGCAGCTGCGGTTTCGGTGCGGGCGATGTCGAGAATTTCTCGCGCTGGTTCCAGGCGTACCTGCAGTTGCCCGGGTACCACCTGCCGCTGATCGGCGGGGATGGCGAAGGCGCCGAGTTGGCTTACGCGGTCGCCGCGCAGGCCGATACGCAGGTGTTCGCCGGCCTGCTGACCACCGACTTCTGTCCGGATGGCGCGCGCGAACGCATGGTCTGCGGTGCGGGCGTCAGCCACGGCCGCCTGCAGCCGACCGAATTGAGCTTCCCGTGGTTGAATGCCGCAGGTGAGGCGCATTGCCGCGCCGGTGATGCGGGGGTGTTCCTGCGCCGCGTTGCGATGGCCCGACCGTTCCAGCGCACCGCGAGCGGCGACGCCTTGCCCGGTCTGCTGGCCGCCGCGCAGGTGCTGGGTGCGCAGCAGGGTGTCAGCCTGGCGCCGCCGCCGGATGACCTCAAGGGCTTGCCGGTGGTGGAGGTGCCGTCGTCCAGGCCCGGTGACACGCTGGCCATCTTCGTGTCCGGTGATGGCGGCTGGGCGGGGCTCGACAAGGAAGTGGCCGCGGCATTGAGCGATGCGGGGGTGTCGGTGGTGGGCGTGGATTCGCTGCGCTATTTCTGGAGCGAACGCACGCCGCAGGGCTTTGCCCGCGACCTGGAGCGCATCGCTGCGCACTATCGCCAGCAATGGCAGCGCCAGCGCGTGGTGCTGATCGGGTTCTCGCAGGGCGCGGATGTGCTTCCGGCCGCGATCAACCAGCTGTCGCCGGCCACGCGCGACAGCCTGGGGATGATTGCGTTGATGTCGGTGGGGCGGAAGGCCGACTACGAATTCCACGTCAGCAACTGGCTGGGCGGTGGCGGTGACGGCCTGCCGATCGCCCCCGAAGTGGCGCGCCTGCCGCCGGGGAAGACGCTGTGCCTGTATGGCGAAGACGATGGCGACGCGTTGTGTCCGGCGTTGCCGCCGGGCAGCGCGCAGGTGATCCGGTTGCCCGGGGACCATCACTTCAAGGGTGACTACGACCGCCTGGCACAGACGCTGCTGGCGCATCTTCCGGCGCGGTAGCTGGGGGAGAGCCGACCGTGGGTCGGCTATCGCGCGCAGCGCGCGGGGTGTCGGTGGCGGTGCGGAGAGCAGCCGGGCAGAGCCCGGCTCTACGGGCGTGCGTGGGGGTGACCTGGCAGGGGGAGAGCCGACCGTGGGTCGGCTATCGCGCGCAGCGCGCGGGGTGTCGGTGGCGGTGCGGAGAGCAGCCGGGCAGAGCCCGGCTCTACGGGCGTACGTGGGGGTGACCTGGCAGGGGGAGAGCCGACCGTGGATCGGCTATCGCGCGCAGCGCGCGGGGTGTCGGTGGCGGTGCGTTATCGGCGCGGGTCCAGGGAGATCAGGCGGGTGGCGTCGAGCAGGGCGGCGGGCAGGTGCATGCCGCCCGGCGCGGCCAGGTAGCGCGAACGCCAGACCGGGGCGAACTTGGACTTGAAGCGGCGCAGCCCGCTGAAGCCATAGAAGCGTTCGCCATGCCGGGCCACCACGTTGGCAAACCGGTTCCAGCGTCCGGCCAGGCGGTGCTGGGCCAGGCCGGACAACGGCGCCATGCCCAGCGAAAAACGCTGGAAGTCGTGGTCACGGCCCCACAGGAACAGCTCGATGAACAGAAAATCCATCGTGCCCTTCGGTGCATCGTTGACGTGGCGCATCAGGTCCACCGACAGCTCGTGGCCGGCCGGCGCCTGCCACAGGTTGGCGAAGGCCACGATGCGGCCTTCCGCTTCCACCAACGCCACCGGGAAGCGCGCCAGATAGGCCGGGTCGAAGCTGCCCAGCGAGAAGCCCTTCTCGTCGCCGGCCTTGTCGTCCAGCCATGCCTGGGAAATGGCCGACAGCGCCGGCAACAGGGCCGGAACCTCCTCGGCCGGGGCCACGCGGAAACTCAGCCCGCCGCGCTTGCCGCGGTTCCAGGCCTGACGCAGGTCGGCCCGGTCGCGGCCTTCCAGTGTGAAGCCCTGCAACGGCACCATCGCCTCCTCGCCGAGCTTGACCAGGGTCAGGCCCAGGTCGAGGTAGGTCTGCCAGTGCGCTTCGCCGACCTGGTAGAACACCGGGCGCAGACCGAGCCGGTCGGCTTCCTCGCGGAAGCGCCAGATCAGCTCGCGTGCGGTCTCCGGCGGTCCCACCGGGTCGCCCATCGCGATCAGCGACCCGCCGTAGCGCTGCATCATCACAAAGCCGGTCTGTGCCGGGTCGCGCAGTACCGCCTTGTCGGCAGTGAGCACCAGGCAGGCCTGGGTGTCTTCGGCGCGCTGCAGGATCGGTGCGAGCGCGTCCAGCGTCGAGGCATCTGCCGGCGGCAGCGGGGTACGCGTGCTGTGCAGCAGCCGTGCCAGGCCGAAGATGGTCAGCGCGATGGCCACCACCAGCAGTGCGCGCAGCGCGCGCGGCGCGTTGCCGGACAGCGCGAACTGCCACCACAGCTCGTTCTGGTACTCGACATGGCTGTACACGAAGAACAGCAGCCAGATGACCGCCACCAGCACCAGCCCGAGATTGCGGATCCACGGCCACGACCAGGCTTCGTCCAGCAGCGCGCCCTGGCGGTAGAACTCGCGGCGCGAGGCCCACAATGCCGTGGCCACCAGCAGCGCGGAGAGCGCGATCAGCAGCTGGCCGCCGCGCAGCCAGATCGGCAGCGGGGCGATCACGCAGATCGCCAGCGCCAGCATCCAGGCGGCATGGCTGCGCCGCTGCAGCCCCTGGCCGATCAGCAGCAGCGCCACGCCGGCCAGACTGCCGAGCAGGTGCGAGGTCTCCAGGATCGGCAGCGAGGCGGTGAGCAGATGCCGGCGCGGGGTGGGCAGCGTGCCGTCGATGACCAGTGCGGCGCCCACGCTGAAGACCGCCAGCGCGATGATCTGCGGCAGCCACGGACGCAGCGCGGTCCAGCCGGCGCGGGTGGCCCCGGCACTGGCGCGCAATGGCCGCCGCAGCGCCGGTGCAAGCGCGAGCAGGGTGGCCAGCAGCAGGGGCACCACGTAGTAGGTCACCCGGTAGATCAGCGCGGCCGCGAGCACGGACGCAGGTGCGACCTGCGGCAACAGCTTGAGCAGGCTCCATTCAAACACGCCCAGGCCGGCCGGCACGCTGGAGATCAGCCCGGCCAGCACCGCCACCAGATACAGGCCGACGAAGCCGGGCAGTCCGGTGGGCGACTCCATCGGCAGCAGCACGTAGAACGCCGCCGCCGCCAGGACCAGTTCGACCATGCTCAACGCGGTGACGCCGAGCATGGTGCGGCGGTCGGGCAGCCACAGCGCATGGCCGCGGATGCGGAACGTGCGGCCATCGCGGCCGACCAGCAGCACGGTGACGGCATAGGCCAGCAGCCCGGCCACGCCGAACGCGCGTACGACCTGCGCCGATACAGGCAGGGCCAGCGCCGCCGCGCCGGGCTCGAGCAGGAACGCCATCGACAACAGCACCCAGGCGCCGAACACGAACCCCAACGTGCTCATCAGCACTACCTGGCCGATCTCACCCAGCGACAGGCCCGCTCCGCCATAGCCGCGCAGCCGCACCGCACCGCCGGTGAGAGCGGCGAAGCCGAGGGTCTGCCCGAGGGTGTGCGCGAGGAACGCGGTGATGCCGACGCGGGCCGGATGCAGCCGCTTGCCGCTGCGGCGCAGGCCGATCGCGTCGAAGCCGATCAGGCAGGCATAGCTGGCCAGGCCGAGCAGCACGGTCAGCGCGATCTGCCCGCCGCCCAGATGGCGGAACGCCTCACGGATGGCGCGATAGCCATGTTCGTCGAATTCGTTGGCCAGCCCGTGCAGGGCCAGTGCGAGGATGCCGAGGCTGATGATGACGGTGGCCGCGCGGCGCCAGGCGGCGCGGGAGGGCGTGGGAGCCGGGGAGGGGTCGGTCATCGGTACAGCGTGCTCCGGGGCGGGCGATGGGAGAGTCAAGGCAGCGCATGGCGGCGTGCGGGCGCATCGTGCGCCGGATGCCGGCGCTTGCCAAGGGTGCTGGCTGCGCTCACGTCGCATCGGCGACAATGCGTTCATCACCCACAGGAGTAATCGCCATGTTGGAACGCTTCGACGTCGGCCCGCGCATGTCCGAGATGACGGTGCACAACAAGGTTGCCTATCTGTCCGGGCAGATCCCCGAAGACACCAGCCAGGACATCACCGGGCAGACGCGCCAGGTGCTGGCGGAGATCGACAAGCTGCTGGCGCTGGTGGCCAGCGACAAGCAGCACATCCTGCGTGCCGAGGTGTTCCTGTCCGACATCAACGACTTTGCCGGCATGAATGCCGCGTGGGACGAATGGGTCGTGGCCGGCATGACGCCGGCGCGCGCGACGGTGGAGGCCAAGCTGGCCGATCCGTCGTGGAAGGTGGAAATCGTGGTGACGGCCGCGTTGCCGTAACCCGGCAGGGCAGGGCTCCGCGCTACGGCGTGGAGCCGTTGCCGCGGGGCAGCAGCACGATGCAGTCCACCGGGCACGGTGGCAGGCACAGGCCGCAGCCGGTGCACAGGTCGGCGATGACGGTGTGCATGTACTTGGCGCCGCCGACGATGGCGTCCACCGGGCAGGCCTGGATGCACTTGGTGCAGCCGATGCAGTCGGCCTCCACGATCAGCGCAAGCTGGTCCGGCACATGGTCGCCGCGGCTGCGGTCGAACGGAACGGCCGGCACGCCCAGCACCCGCGCCAGTGCACGCGCACCGGCATCGCCCCCTGGCGGGCAGCGCTCCACGCCCGCCTCGCCGCGTGCCATTGCCGCGGCATAGGGACGGCAGCCGTCGTAGCCGCACTGGCCGCATTGGGTCTGCGGCAACAGGCGGTCGAGGCGTTCGACCAAGGGGATGCGTGCGGTGGTCATGCGTGGCGTCGGCTGCGCGGAAGGGTCATTTCTGTGGTTTGCCGCGATACCAGCGTTCGTGGGCCAGGGCCAGCATCGGCCGGTCTTCGCGGCTGTCGCCGTAGGCATGGATGCGCAGGAAGCGCGACAGGTCGTAGCGGCGGCGGATGTGCTCGACTTTGCGTGGGCCGCAGTCGCCATCGACATAGCGACCGGTCAGGCGCCCATCGCGGATTTCCAGCCGGTTGCAGATCAGATCGATGCCGAGCGCGTCGCACCACGGGCGCAGGTACAGGTCCAGCGAACCGGACACGATCACCACGGTGTGGCGCTGCTGCAGGTGCCAGCGGATCTGTTCCAGCATCTGCGGGCGCACCACCTCGGGCAGGACGTCCCGCGCATAGCCGGCGGCCTGGGTGGCGATGTCGTCGGCATGGCGGTCGCTGAAGGTCAGGCGGGTGACGCGGGCACGGATGCGCGCGGCGGAGATCAGCTTCAGCCGGTAGGCCAGCAGCCACGGGCCGATCTTCCACCACGCCTGCGCCAACTGCTCGGGTGTGGCCACGCGGCGCAGGAAGCGGCCGTACGTGTCGCAGGTGGTGACGGTGTGGTCGAAGTCGAACAGGGCCAGTTCCATCCGATCCTCTCTGGGCTTGCGCAGGCGGGGCGGCCCTGGGGGCCACCCCGGGAGCGATCAGCGGACCGGCATGCCCGGCAGCGCGCCGCTGTCGGCATCCAGCAGCGCCAGTGCGCCACCGTCGAAACCGGCCGACAGGATCATGCCTTCGCTCAGGCCGAAGCGCATCTTGCGCGGCGCCAGGTTGGCGATGAACACCACGCTGCGGCCGACCAGCGCCTCCGGGTCGCCGTAGCTGGCACGGATGCCGGAGAAGATCTGGCGCGTGCCCAGCTCGCCGGCATCCAGTTCAAAACGCAGCAGCTTGTCCGACCCGTCGACGAACGTGCAGGCCAGCACCTTGCCGATGCGCAGGTCGAGCTTGGCGAAGTCGTCGATGCCGATGTAGCTCGGCGCAGCGTCGCCGTCGGCGGCCGGTGCCGGTGCGGCCGGCTTGGCGGCTTTGGCCGGGGTGGCGGGAGCCGGGGTGGCGGCCTGCAGGGTGTCCTTGGAAGCGTCGGTCATGGCGTCGATCAGTTTCGGGTCGATACGGGTGAACAGGGGGGCGTACACGGCGATGGTGTGGGCGACCAGCGGCGAGGCGACATCGGTCCAGGCCTGCACGGGGGCGGCCAGGAACGTCTCGGCCTGGGCGGCGGTGGCCGGCAGCACCGGCTTGAGCGCGGTGACCAGCACGCGGAACAGGTTCAGGCCCTGGGTGCACACCGACTGCAGCTGCGCGTCGGCACCCTCCTGCTTGGCGATCACCCACGGCTTTTCATCGTCGATGTAGCGGTTGGCTTCGTCGGCCAGCGCCATCGTCTGGCGCAGCGCGGCGGCCGGGTCGTTGCGCTCGTACGCCTCGCGGATCGGCGCCAGGGCAGCGACGAAACGGTCGTACTGGGCCGGGTCCGGCAGCGCGTCGGCCAGGCGGCCGTCGAAGCGCTTGCTGATGAAGCCGGCGCAGCGGCTGGCGAGGTTGACGAACTTGCCGACCAGGTCGGCGTTGACGCGGGCGATGAAGTCGCCCAGGTTCAGGTCGAGATCGTCGACGCCGCCGGAGGATTTGGCGGCGAAGTAGTAGCGCAGCGCTTCCGGTTCAAGACCGGCGTCGAGGTAGGTGCGCGCCATCACGAAGGTGCCGCGCGACTTGGACATCTTGGCGCCATCCACGGTGAGGTAGCCGTTGACGTGCAGGCGGGTGGGCGCGCGGTGGCCGGTGCCGTGCAGTACGGCTGGCCAGAACAGGCCGTGGAAGTTCACGATGTCCTTGCCGATGAAGTGGTGCAGTTCGGTGGCGGTGCCGGCGCGCAGGTGCGCGTCGAAGTCTTCGCCGGTCCTGGCGCACAGCGCCTTGAAGCTGGACAGGTAGCCGATCGGCGCATCCAACCAGACGTAGAAGTACTTGCCGGGATGGCCGGGAATCTGGAAACCGAAGTAGGGCGCGTCGCGGGAGATGTCCCAGGCACGCAGGCCGCCCTCGGCATTGAGCCACTCGCCGAGCTTGGCCTTGACGCCGGGCAGGGCGACGTCGCCCGCCAGCCACTCGCGCAGGAAACCTTCGAAGCGGCCCACCTCGAAGAAGAAGTGTTCGGAGTCGCGGATTTCCGGGGTGGCACCGGAGATGACCGACTTCGGTTCCTTCAGGTCGGTGGGGCTGTAGGTGGCGCCGCAGACTTCGCAGTTGTCGCCGTACTGGTCGGCGCTGCCGCAGGTGGGGCAGATGCCCTTGATGTAGCGGTCGGGCAGGAACATGCCCTTGGCCGGATCGTAGAACTGGGCCACGGAACGACGCGCGATGTGACCTTCCGCCTCGAGCTTGAGGTAGAAGGCTTCAGTCAGGGCCTTGTTGGTGGCCGAGTTGGTCGAGTCGTAGTGATCGAAGGCGACGCCGAACGCGGCGAAGTCGCGCTCGTGGCTGGCCTGGATGTTGGCGATGAAGGCTTCCGGGGTCACACCGGCCTTTTCGGCCGCGAGCATGATCGGGGTGCCGTGGGTATCGTCGGCGCACACGAACCAGGTCTTGCCGCCGCTCATTCGCCGCGCGCGCACCCAGATGTCAGCCTGGATGTAGCCGACCAGGTGGCCCAGGTGGAGCGGGCCGTTGGCGTAGGGCAGGGCGGTGGTGACGAGAGCGGTGCGGGTCATGGGAAGCGCTGTTGCCTTGGGGACCGGGGATTATCGCACGGAGGGGCGTATGCGCCCCCAGCCTGTGCCGCGTGGGCCAGCGCGCACGGCCAAACGTCAACGACGCCCGCTCGGGGTGGGGTGCCGGAAATGCAGAAGGCCGACGCGGAAAACCGCGTCGGCCTTCTTCACACGTGCAGCAACGGCGGACGTTTTACTCGCGCACCCAGGTCTGGGCGCGGCAGATGAAGGCCACGCAGCCGGACACGTCGAGCTTGGCGCCGCCGGTCTGCAGCTTCATCTTGGACTTGTACGTCTTGCCGTTGGCCGGGTCCAGGATGGTGCCGCCGGACCAGGCGCTGGCGCCGTCGGCCTTGAGGTTCCACAGGATGGTCATGCCCTTGACCGGCTTGTTCTTGTTGGCGCCTTCGCAGCCGTCACAGACCGGGTTGGGACCCTTGTCCGAATGCAGGATCTCGACCACTTTGCCGGTCAGGGTGCCATTGGTGGCCTGGGTGATCTCGACGATCGATTTCACCTTGCCGGTCTTGTCATCGATGGTCTTCCAGCGGCCGACGGCGCTGTCGGCGGCGTTGGCCGACAGGGCGGCCATGACCAGCGGCAGTGCCAGCAGCAGCGTCTTGAAGGTCTTGCGCATGTTCCCCTCCCAGGGATGTCCGTGAATGCCGGCGCGGGGCCGGTACAGGGCCGACTGTATACCCATTCGCTCCGGTACGGAACGTGTCGGCGGCAGGCGTCAGCCGGGGTCGGCCGGGATCTCGTACAGCTCCAGCGGCAGGCCGTCCGGATCGGCGAAGAAGGTGAAACGGCGGCCGGTGTATTCATCGGTGCGGATCGGCTCGCAGGGGACGCCCGCGGCGGCCAGGCGGGCGATCATCGGTTCCAGTGTCGCGACCCGGAACGCGAGGTGGCGCAGGCCCTGCGCTTCGGGGCGGCTGGGCCGTGGCGGCGCGTCGGGGAACGAGAACAGTTCCAGTTGACTGCCGTCGGGCAGGGCGAGGTCGAGTTTCCAGGAGTCGCGCGCGGCCCGATGGTTCTCGGCCAGCACGCGCAGGCCGAGCACCCCGGTGTAGAAGGCGCGGGAGCGGGCGTAGTCCGATCCGATCAGCGCCACGTGGTGGACGCCAAGCAGGCCGGTAGCGTCGGGAGGCGTCATTGTAGGGTGTCCAGCCAGCGCTGCGCGATCTTCAGTGCCAGCGGATAGGGTTCGGGGCCGTCGCGGTTGGTGAGGATGATCACGGTCAGGTGCCGCTCCGGGTAGCGCAGGATGACGTTGCGGAAGCCGATGCTCTCACCGCTGTGCCACTGTGCACCGCCGTTGAGGCGCCAGCCGAAACCGTAGAACGGGACATCCGGCTCGTCGGTGCGGGTGGCGGGGGTGAACGCCTGTTGCCGCCACGGCGCCTGGAGCAGGCGGTCGTCGTACAGCGCCGCGTCCCAGCGGGCCAGGTCGTCGAGCGAGGAATAGAGGCCACCGTCGCCAAGCACGGCGCTGGTGGGGCTCTGGTCGGTGCGCTGCCAGTGTCCGTCGACCGGGCTGTAGCCGTAGGCGCGGTCGGTGACGGCGTCCACGCCGTCCTGGTGGGCGACCGTCCCGGCCATGCCCAGTGGCAGGAAGATGCGCTGGCGCAGGAAAGTGGCGAAGTCCTGGCCGGACGCCCTGCCGACCACCAGGGCCAGCAAGGCATAGCCGCTGTTGCTGTAGCGGTAGGTGCTGCCCGGTGCGAACAGGGTGCGGTTCTGGCCTTCGAGCAGACGCAGCACGTCGGCATCGTGGACCTGGGCGGTACTGCCGGACGGCATCAGGTCTTCGTAGTCGAGCAGGCCGCTGGTGTGGCTGAGCAGGTGGCGCAGGGTGACCGCGTCGGCGGCGGCCGGCAGGGACGGCAGCCAGCGCCGCACCGGGTCGTCCAGTGTCAGCGTGCCGTCCTGGGCCAGCAGCAGGATCGCCGCCGCAGTGAACTGCTTGCTGACCGAGGCGAGCCGGAAGTTGCTGCGCGGGGTGACCGGGGTGGCGTCCTCGACCACGGCCAGGCCGTAGCCGCGGCGGAACACCGGCACGCCGTCGTGCAGCACCAGCACGGCCGCGCCGGGGACCTGGCCGTCATAGCGGGTCATCAGTGCATCGATGCCCGGGTCGGGCGGCGTCAGCGCCGGCGCGGCGGCCGTGTGGGCCGCCGCAAGCAGGCCGCCGCACAGCAGATGGAACCAGGCACGCGGGCGGCGGGCAGGGTGCATGGCCGGCGTCGCGTCGATCAGGGCGTGGGACTGGCGCTGCCGCCAGCCTGCTCGCTGGCAATCCAGCGGGCGATCTTGGCATCGAGGATGTCCAGCGGCATGGAGCCGTCACGCAGGATCTCCTCATGGAAGCGGCGCAGGTCGAAGCGCGGGCCCAGCGCGGCCTTCGCCGTCTCGCGCAGCTCCATCATCTTCAGCTCGCCCAGGCCGTTGGCCAGGGTCTGCCCGGGCAGGGCCATGAACCGTTCGACTTCGGCGGTGGCGTCGTCGACCGGCAGGTCGGCCGTTTTGACCAGGTAGTCCACGGCCTGGCGCTTGCTCCAGCCTTGCGCATGCACGCCGGTGTCGGCGGCCATGCGCGCGGCGCGGGTCAGCGCGCCCTGCAGGTAGGCGATGCGCTCGTACGGGTCCTGGTAGACGCCCAGTTCCTCGCCCAGCGATTCGGCATACAGGCCCCAGCCTTCGACGAAGGCAATGTCGCCACCGAGGCGGCGGAAGCGCGGCAGTTTGTCCAGCTCCTGCTGCAGCCCCAGCTGCACATGATGGCCGGGGATGCCTTCGTGCAGGTACTGCATCGGGGCCGCCCAGCGCCGGCGGCTGGGCAGCTCGCCGGTGTTGACGTAGAGGATGCCCGGACGCATGCCGTCCGGCAGCGGCGGCTGGTAGCTGACCGCGGCGGCGGTGGCGGCGCGCTCGGCTTCCACCGCGCGGATCTCCATCGGCGCCTTGGGCAGCGTGCCGAGCAGGCCCGGCAGACGCGCGTTGACCTGCCCCTGCAGCTGCTTGTACCGGGCAAGCAGCGCATCGGCGTTGGCGTACTGGAAATCGCGGTCGGTGCGCATGTTGCGCAGCATCTTCTGCTGCGAGCCGCGGATGCGGTTGTCCTTCATGATCGTGGCGATCTGCGCCTGCAGCGCGCTCACGCGCTGCTCGGCCAGGGCGTGGATCTGCACCGGCGTCAGCGTGGACGCCGTGCTCTGCACGATGTTCTGCGCATACCAGGCCTGGCCGTTGGGCAGCGCCGACAGGCCGTCGCTGGCGCGGGTGGCGGGCAGGTATTCGGTGGCGATGAAGCCGCGCAGCGCACGGTAGGCCGGCATGATGCGGTACTCGATCATGCGCTTGTATTCGGCGGCGATGCGCGCCTTGTCGGCAGCGGAGAAGTCGTCCGGGAGGTTGCGTACCGGTGCCCAGAAAATGCTCTCTTCGGCGGTCGGCTTGATCACGGCGTCCAGCTGCGGAAGCACCTTCTCCATCAGATCGCGCGGCTGCACCACGCCGGCCGCCATGCCCTGGCGCATGTTGGCGATGGCCTGATCGAACAGCGGCGGAATGCCCAGCGAGCGGCGCGACCACGTGTCGTAGTCCTGCACGGTGTTGAATGGCTGGGCGCCCGAGCCGGAGCCGAGGATGGCCATGATGCTGCCCAGGTTGTAGTACTGGCTCACCGGCAGCATCCAGCCCGGGTACTGCTCGGCGGCCAGCGACATGCGCGCGTCGCGTACGAAGATCTCGTAGCTCAGCAGGTCCTGCCCGGTCAGGCCGTCCGGGCCGATCTTCTCCACTTTGCCCAGCCACTCCACGCTGAAATCATGGGATTGCTGGCGGTAGGCGGCCGACAGGATGTTGGGCAACTGGTCGTTGTGTCGCGCATCGCCCTGGAACGTGGCCTGCAGCGGGTTGAGCCGCATCGCGGCATCCCAGTATTCGTCGTAGATGCGGTTGAGCTGGGCGGCCTTGGTCTGCTGGCGCACCAGCGGCTGGCGGGCAGGGGGCGCCGCAGGCCGGGCACGCGGTTTGGCCTTTGGCTTGGCGGCGGCGCGGGTCTGCGCGGCCGCGGGCCGGCTGGTCTTCTTCTTGGCGGCTTCGGCCGGCGCGGCAGCGCTGAACACCAGCAGGGCGGCAATGGCAAGCGCCAGGGCGCGGGCGGGGTGGGGCATCGGCTACTTCCGTGAACGCACAGACACGGGAGCTTGCCCGATTCGACCGGATACGGCCAGCGCAGGTGCCTGGTCAGGTTCGCGCCGTATGGCGCTCAGTCAGCCGCCGCGTCGGCGCGCAGCTGTGCGGCGCGCCCGGCGCCAAGATAACGGGTGATCGCACGGCGCATCAGGTACAGCACGGGAATCAGTGCGATCGCAAAGGCCATCTTGTACAGGTAATTGACGCTGCTCACCGCCAGGAACAGCGAGGTGGGCCACTGCTGCGGGCCCAGTACAAAGGCGATCCAGATCACCACGAAGCTGTCCACCAGTTGCGACACCGCGGTGGAGCCGGTCGCGCGCAGCCACACATGGCGCTCGCCGGTGGCGCGGCGGATGCGGTGGAACACGGCCACGTCGATCAACTGCCCGAACAGGAACGCCACCAGCGAGCCGGCGATGGTCCACATGCCCTGGCCGAACACCGCCGCGAACGCGGCCTGGTAATCGGGCACGCCGTGCGCGCGCATGGAGGTGACCCACCAGTCGGCAGGAACCAGCGAGATCGCGGCGAACGCGAAGAGAAACCCGTAGGTGATCAGCGCCACCGCCAGCCACGAGATGAACTTCACGCCACGCCGGCCGAAGAACTCGTTGATGGTGTCGGTCATGATGAACACCACCGGCCACAGCAGCGTGCCGGCGGTGAAGCTGAGCGAACCGGTTTGGCCGAACAGGTTCCAGTTGAACGCAGACACACCCAGTGTGTCTTCCAGCGCGAAGATCTTGACGCCGATGAACTCGGCCAGCACCGCGTTGGCGCAGAAGAACGCGGCCAGCGCGATGAACAGCAGGACCGCGCGATCCTGCAGCGGCCGCGCGCTCATGTCAGCGGTCGCCGGCGCGGGTGAATGGCACCGATTCCGGCGCGACCGCGCCGCCGGAGATGATGAAGCTCATCGCCTGGTCCACGGTCCAGTCGGTGGGCGTGAGCAGTTCCACCGGCACGATCTCCAGGTAGCCGGAGGTCGGGTTGGGCGTGGTGGGCACGTAGACGGCCGCCAGCTCGCGGCCGGTGCCCTGCTCGCGGATCACCCGCGTCACCAGCCCCACCGACTTCATGTCGCGGTGGGGGAAATCGATCAGCACCACGCGCTGGGTGCTGCCCGGTTCGGTCTGCAGCATGTCGAGCAGTTTCTTGGCGCTGTCGTAGATGATGCTGGCCAGCGGAATACGGCGGATCACCGCACCAAACCAGCGCAGCAGGCGCTGGCCGATCACGCGGCGGCTGAGCACGCCGACACTGAGGATCACCAGCAGCGTAGCGCCCAGACCGATCAGGTTCTGCATCCACTCGACCTTGATCCAGCCGAGATAGTGCGGGAAGGACGCGGCGATCTGCGCCGACAGCGGCACCACCACCGGGCTGCTGATGCCCGACAGCAGCACGAAGACGAATTTGACCACGACCCATGTCAGCCAGATCGGCAGCAGGGTCAGCAGGCCGGTCAGGAACAACCGCTGCAGGGAGGGGCGCGGAACGAGTTGGGGGGCTTCGGGCGACATCCGCGCATTGTAGCGGCGGCGTGGCTGCGTTTACGCTGGTTGATTCGGGCAATCGTCGCGAACAGGGGAAATGCTGTGACCAAACCGATGCGTGTAGCGGCAACAGGAATCGGGGTGCTGATGCTGCTGGCTGCAGGCACGTGGCTGGCCGCGCGGCTGTGGCCGGTCCCGCAGGCGCACCAGGACGCCCTGCAGCTGCTGCGCGCGGCGCCCCCGGTGGAGGGCCGCAGCGGCGCGGCGGCGGTGTGGACGCTGGGGTTTGACGGCATGGATGCGGCGGCCCGTGAGCAGGTCCTGGCCGAGGACCTGACGCGTTGGCAGCAGGGCGCGCCCGGCAGGCGACCACAGGCGTCGGTGGCCGAAGAGCGTTTCCCGCGCCCGGCCATCACCGCCGCGTTCGGTTGCGGCCAGCGTGGCATCGGCTGCCTGGCGGCGGTACGCGCCGATCCGGCCGCGTTCGCCGCCGCCCATGTTGGCCACGAGGCGTTGCACATGCGCGTGGCCGAGCTGTCGCAGTTCGACCACTACGCGCTGCCCTTCCGCGCCTACGACACCGACCTGATGACGCCGCTGCCGTCGATGCAGCCGCTGCTCGACACGCTGTCGGCCAATGCGTTGGCACATGTGCAGGGCGATACCCCGCGCGCGCTGCAGGGAACGTGCGCGGACATCCTGACCGGGCGCCGCCTGGTCGGGCGCGGCGACAACCTGTTGTTCAGCATGATCGGCGCGGCCCTGCTGGAGGGCCAGGCGCATCTGCTCGCCGACCTGCTGGCCGAGCTGCCTGCCGATGCGGCGCTGCCGCCGGTCTGCACGGCGGCCCTGCAGCCCATGACCGTGCCCGAGCAGAGTCTGTGCACGGCCATGCGCGGCGAGTTCGCGATGGGACAGGCAGCGCTGCGCACCTCCGAGCAGGGCAGTGTGCTGCAGCCACTGGTGTTCAATCTGGCACGGACCGAGGCGCGCTTCGCGCCCCACTATGCCTGGGCCTGTGACGCGGCGGCGATGCAGGCGCTGGCCGACGACCGGCCGCTGCGCGAACCGGCCCCGCAGCCAGCGGGATTCGACTGTGTGGCCAACGCCCTGGGTTGCCGTTTGGCGGCGATCGGTGCGATGACGATGCGACCCTATGCGGATCGCGCGCAGGACAGCGCGGCGATGCTGCGCCTGGTCGCCGCCCAGCGCTGGCTCCGCCAGCAGGCCGATCCGCCGGCGCAGGCACTGCCGCGGCTGCCCGCGTCGATGCGCTCCTCCGCCCGCACCCCGGTGCTCAGCCCCGACGGCCGCTGGCTGCAGATTCCGCGCCGTGCCACGGCCCGGCCGGATGAAGGGATCACGGCGATGCTGCAGGTGCCGATGCCGGCCACGGCGCCCTGACGGGGCGCGCCGGCGATCGCTCAGGGAGCCGCCTTGCCTGCCCCGCGCGCGTCGGGTTTGAGGCGCAGGTACACCTGCTTGCGCACGCGCGCCACCACCTCGCCCTGGGCATCGAGGATGTCGTTGCTGAACCAGTGCAGGTATTTCTCGCCGCCCGCCGTGGCGGCGCGCAACTGCGCCAGCAGGGCCTCGTCGAGGCGGAACTCGGCCGTGACCGTGCCGCGCCCGGGCTTGAGGAATTCAATCTCGCCGGCGCGGTCCCACACGTAGTAGTCGCGGCCCAGGTTCTGCATCACCGTGAGCATCCAGAACGGATCGGTCATCGCAAACAGGCTGCCGCCGAAATGGGTGCCGACATAGTTGCGGTTCCACGGGCGCATGCGCAGTTCGACCCGCACGTAGCGGTAATCGGCGGCAACGTCGGTGACGTGGATGCCGGTGAACAGAAACGGGGGCCACAGGTTGATGCCGTGGCGGAACAGGCGGGCGTCCATCGGGTCCGGTCGCGCAGGGAGGAGGGTCCGGAGTCTAACATTCGTATGCGTATGGTGGCGCCCGTGCGGGTCAGGCCGTGCCGCCGTCGTCCACCGCATACCCATTGCGCCCGGCGGCCTTGGCGCGATACAGGGCGACATCGGCGCCCTCGAAGAAGTGCCGCGGTTCGCTCTCCGCGGCCGGTACCCGGGTGTACACGCCGACGGTGAGGGTGATCCGGGCGATGTCGCCGCGGCCGGTCGGAATCTCCAGCTGCTGCACCCCGGCGATCAGGTCCTGTACCACCTGTACCGCGCCATCCGCGCCGGTGTCGGGCAGGATCAGGGCGAACTCGTCGCCGCCGAACCGTGCCGCCATGTCGCGCGGGCGCCGCGCGTGCGCGCCGATTTCGTGTGCGATGCGGCGTAGCAGGTCGTCGCCGGCCTGGTGCCCGTAGAGGTCGTTGTGGCGCTTGAAATGGTCCACATCGATCAGGATCAGGCTGAGCGGGCGGCAGGTCCGGCGGCCGGCATCGTGCTCCTGCTGCAGAGCCTGCTCGAAGCGCAGCCGGTTGCCGAGCCCGGTCAGCGCATCGCTGTTGGCCTGCCGGCGCCACGCGCTGACCCGCCATACGGCCCACGCCGCGATCACCAGCAGCATGCCGACCAGGCTGGCTGCCGGAGCGAACCACAGGTTGCCGCCACGCAGCAGGGCCAGGCTGAGCAGCAACGCCACCGGCAACGCCAGCAGTGCGCCCAGCCACGCCCGCGGCAGGGTCAGGGCGAGGCAGCAGAGCGCCACCAGCAGGCCGGTCAGGCCGTTCTGCCACGCGGCGGGCAGCACGCGGATGACCTTGTCATCGAGCATCATCGAGGCGACGTTGGCCTGGTATTCGCTGCCACTCATCCAGCGCTCGCGCGTGGTCGGGGTGAGCAGGGGCGGGGCGATGCCACTGGCGGTCATGCCCACCATCACCAGCCGGCCGCGCAGCAGCGCCGGGTCCACGGTGCCGTTGAGCACGTCCACATAGGACACCTGCGGGAAGCGATCCGGCGGGCCGGCGTAGCGGACCCGCACGTAATGGTCGCGCCGCCACTGGTACGGCGAGGAGACGTCGGTGCCGCCATCGCGCAGCCCGGGCAACGGGCCGCGCACATCGGCCAGCGCCAGTCCCAGCGCGGGCCAGTGTGGTGAGCCGATGCCGGCAGTGAGGTACAGCCCGCGGGCCACGCCGTCGGCGTCCACCTCGATGTCACTGTGGCCGAGGGTGGCGGCGTTGGCGGCGATCAGCGGGATCGGCAGCAGTTCCTCGGCCATGCGTGGCCCGCTGCTCGGCGCGGCGAGAACCGGCAGCACTACCTTGCCGTTGCGGCGGATCGCCGCGGCCAGCTCGGCATCCTGTGCGGCGTCACGGCGGTCTGGCTCGGACAGCATCAGGTCCAGGGCGACACGCCCTGCACCGGCCTGGGTCAGGCGGTCGAGCAGGCGCGCATGGGTGGCTCGCGGCCACGGCCATTGGCCGAGCTGCTGCAGGCTGGCGTCGTCGATGGCCACGATCAGCAGGCGCGGGTCGGGCGGGTAGTCCCATCCGCCGACATAGGTGTCGTACACCGCTTCGTCCTGCGTCCAGAACCAGTGCCAGTGGCTTGCGGCAACCGCGAGCGCTGCCATCGCCAGTGCCAGCACCAACCGGCCCGGCCATGACAGGTGCAGCGGTTTCACAGCAGCAGCCACAGCAGCAGGGCACCGCCGCCGGCGCCATAGCAGGTGCGGCATGGCAGCGCGATCTGCTGCGGTGCCGAGAACGGCCCGGCGTAGCCATCGTCCTCGATGTACTGCACGCGCACGTGCAGGTTGCCGTGCCACGGGCGCTTGAGCGTGACTTCCGGCTGGTCGACCTCGCGGTCCAGCAGCGGCCGGGCGAAGTCGCCCTTGCGATCAAGCTGCACGCGGTAGCGCTGGCCCGGCTCGCCTGCCTGCCAGCGCAGGGTCAGCTGGCCTTTGGCTGCCTCCGGCGGTTGCAGCGCCGGATCGACGGGGGTGTCGGTCAGGGTCAGCGGCAGCGTCTGGCCGAAGCGGCCCTGATGGCCGTTGCGGTCCCGGGAGGCGACGCGCCAGTAGTACGTGCCCGGTGGCAGCGGCTGCGCGGGACGCAGGTGGGTGGACGTGGTGTCCTGCTCCACCAGGGGCGAGACGAACTGCGGGTCGCTGGCGATCTGCAGCACGCTGGCCGCGGCGTCGGGTACCTGTCCCCATTCGAAGCGCGGGCGCGTGCTGTTCACGATCTCGGCGTGGCGCGGGCGCACGGTGATCGGGGCGACCGGCTGGTCGCGGACGATGAAGTCGCGCTCGCTGTCCAGGCCTTCCACGCCGTCGGCGCTGACCGCGCGCAGCAGCACGCGCAGGGTGCCTGCGGGAAGGTCGTCGAAGGTGGCGGTGGTGGCAGGGCTGTCCTGCGCGGCCAGCAGCACGTCGGGCTGGTCGGCGCGCACGATCTCGATGCGGTAGCCGGCGGCGCCGTCGACCGGCGCCCAGGCCAACCGGGCCGGCAATGGCTCCAGCCGGGTGTGCGCGATGTCCAGGTGCGGAGCCGGCAGCAACGCTTCCAGCGGCGCCGGGCGGGTCAGCGCCGAGGGCGTCCGGGTGGCCTGGCCGTGGGCGACCAGGCGCTGGCCGGCACGATTGCCGACCTGCACACGCCCCTGGACCACTTCGGTGGAGGCGCCCTGGCCGTGCTGGCCTGCGCTCACCCGGAACACCGTGCCGCGCACGCTGCTGGTGGCCGTCGGCGCATCGATGATGTATCGGGAGGCCGGGCCGCGCGCCGGGGTGACCCGGTTGCTGGCGCGACCCTGTTCCAGGCGCAGGCGGGTATCGACCATGCCGGTGCGTCCATAGCGGCTGAGCTGGTCCAGGCGCAGACGCGAGCCCTCGCGCAGCTGCAGCCGGGAGGCATCGGCGAATTCGAGGGTGACGCTGGCGTCGGCGCCGGTTTCGACTTCTTCGCCGATGCCCAGCAGATCGCCTTCCTTCAGCGCGCGCAGCGTGCCACGGCCAGCCGTCGTGCCCGCCTGCACCGGGCCACGTACCGCCACCACCCGGGCCGGAGCGGGCTGCACCCGCAGCCACGCGACCGGGAACCCCAGTTGGGTGCCCGGCGGCAGCCGGTAGGGGTCATCCACGCGGTTGTGCCGCTGCAGTCGTTCCCACTCCACTTCAGGCTTGAGGTACAGGGTGGCCAGGTCCCAGAGGGTGTCGCCGGGGCGCACCCGGTAGTGCCAGTCCTGCGCCAGCAGGGGCAGGGGGGACAGCAACAGCAGGGCCAGCAGCAGGCTGCGCACGGTACGGGGGAAGCGGTGCGGCGGAATGGTCAATCTCACGGTCGATGGCGCCCTGCGAAGCGGGGCTCAGCCATGTGGACCCCAATGGCCCAGACCTCATCCCCCCGAATGGATCGCGGCCTCCACTGGGCCGCAATTCATTATTGCCCGGGACCCGTGCAGGGTTTCTGAACGCAGCCGCCTCAGAACAGCAGCGAGGCCATGCGGCGGCGGTAGCGGCCCACCAGATCGTCGTCCTGGATGACCTTGAAGGCGTCGATCAGCAGTTTGCGCGGGCGGCCATCATCGTAGGTGCGGTCGCGCCGCAGCATCTCCAGGAACTGCGCCAATGCCGCCTCGTCCTCGCCGGCCAGCAGCTGCTGCACACCGCGCAGATGGCGCGCCTGCAGGTCATCGCCATCGGCGGCAATGCGCGCGTCCAGCACATCGGCAGGTGGCGCGTCCTGCAGGGCGCTGGCGAAGTCCAGACGCGCGCGGGCACGCACGGCGCGGTCATCGGTGGACAGGTTGGCCGGCAGTGCATCGATCAGCGCGCCGGCTTCGGCGGTGGCTCCGGTCTGCAGCAGGGCCAGCGCCAGGTCGAGCTTCAGCTCTTCCTTGTCCGGCTCGGCGGCGATCGCCGCGCGCAGCACGTCCACCTGGGCCTGCGGATCCAGCGGTGCCGGCTCGTCTTCGGCGGCGGCCGCGTCGGCAGGGGCTGCCGGCACCACGCCGTGCTGGGCCAGGAACTCGCGCAGCTGGCCTTCCGGCACCGCTCCCGGGAAACCGTCGACGATCTGGCCGCCCTTGACCAGAAAGACGGTGGGCACCGAGCGGATCTGGAAGGCGGCGGCGATCTGCTGCTCCTGATCAACGTCCACCTTGGCCAGTTCGAACGCACCGTTGTACTCGCCCGCCAGCTTTTCCAGCATCGGGCCCAGGGTCTTGCACGGGCCGCACCAGGTGGCCCAGAAGTCCACCAGCACCGGGGTCTGCAGGGACTTCTGCAGGACCTGGGCTTCAAAAGACTCGGTGGTGGCGTCAAAGACGTAGGAAAGATCGCTCATGGTCGGATATCAACGGGAAACAGGTAACCGAGTGTATGGTGCCGCCGCCCGCCCGACGCAACCCCACTGCCGCGTCCGCGGCAAACCGGAGACAATGCGTCCGGTAGGCAAGGCCGGGACGTCCGGCGACTTCCGGAGTGACGATGCAGGCTGCAAAACGCTGGGAACAGGGGCTGGGGGCGGCGGCCGCGGCGGTATTCGTGCTGGCGGCGACGGGGTTCGCGCTGGCCCTGCCCGCGTTCGATCCGATGCGCCATCCGTTGGCCCTGCTCGGTGCCTTGGGGGTGCCGCACGGGCGTGCCTTCAGCCTGGTGACCCTGCTGCTGCCGGGCCTGCTGGCAGCCGGGGTGGCGTTCTGCCTGCTGCTGCGCGTGCCGCGCACCGCGCCGTGGCCGCTGCGGGTGGGGGTGCAGATGCTGATGCTGGCCGCGTTGGCCTTCGCCGCGATGGGGCTGCTGCCACTGGATGCCGACGACATCGACAGCATGGCCAGCCGTTACCACGCCAGCGCGTGGATGGTGTGGGTGCTGGCCTTCGTGCCGGGCGCGCTGATGACCGCCGGGGGCGCCTGGTCGCTTTCCGGCTGGCGCCGTGCGGCCCAGCTGCACCTGGCCGGTGGGACGACGGTGCTGCTGGCCGCGTTCGTGCTGCCCGCGCTGCTGCCGGGCCCGCTGGCCCAGCTGCTGGCGTTCGGCGGCTGGCTGGTCTGGCTGGCGGCCGCACTGCCGCTGGCCCCTGCGGCGCTGCGGCCCTGAGCGCATCCCGCGCTGCGCACGTCGTTGCCGTTTCCGCTCAATCTCCTGACAATTCAACGAGATGACCTTTTCGGCGAGGGCAGATGATCGCGCCGATTGGAGCCCTTTGCCGCACTGCGGTACCCTGTGCCGCTTTGCCGCCGCATCCGTGTTTCCATGACCAGCGTCGAACCCAACGTCTACGACCCGCAGCAGGTTGAATCCGTCGCCCAGAAATTCTGGGACGCCACCCGTGCCTTCGAGGTCAACGAGTCTTCGGACAAGCCGAAGTTCTACTGTCTGTCGATGCTGCCGTACCCGTCCGGTGCGCTGCACATGGGCCATGTGCGCAACTACACGATCGGTGACGTGATCAGCCGCTACAAGCGGATGACCGGCCACAACGTGCTGCAGCCGATGGGCTGGGATGCGTTCGGCCTGCCGGCCGAGAACGCGGCGATCAAGAACAAGACGGCGCCGGCCAAGTGGACCTACGCCAACATCGGCCACATGCGCAGCCAGCTCAAATCGCTGGGCTATGCGATCGACTGGTCGCGCGAATTCGCCACCTGCACGCCCGAGTACTACGTGCACGAACAGCGCATGTTCACCCGTCTGATGCGCAAGGGCCTGGCCTACCGCCGCAACGCGGTGGTGAACTGGGACCCGATCGACCAGACCGTGCTGGCCAACGAACAGGTCATCGACGGGCGTGGCTGGCGCTCCGGTGCCCTGGTGGAGAAGCGCGAGATTCCGCAGTGGTTCCTGCGCATCACCGATTACGCCCAGGAACTGCTGGACGGCCTGGATGAGCTGCCGGGCTGGCCGGAGTCGGTCAAGACCATGCAGCGCAACTGGATCGGCCGCTCCGAAGGGCTGGAAATCCAGTTCGACGTGCGCGACGTGGACGGCAGCGCGCTGGACCCGCTGCGGGTGTTCACCACGCGCCCGGACACGGTGATGGGCGTGACCTTTGTGTCGATCGCCGGCGAACATCCGCTGGCCCAGCACGCGGCGAAGTCGAACCCGGCGCTGGCCGCACTGCTGGCCGAAATGAAGCAGGGTGGCGTCTCCGAGGCCGAACTGGAAACCCAGGAGAAGCGCGGCATGGATACCGGCCTGCGCGCCGTGCATCCGGTCACCGGGGCCCAGGTCCCGGTGTGGGTCGCCAATTTCGTGCTGATGGGCTATGGCACCGGCGCGGTGATGGCCGTACCGGGCCATGACCAGCGCGACAATGAATTTGCCAACAAGTACAACCTGCCGATCCGCCAGGTCATCGCGCTGAAGTCGCCGCGCAAGGACGAGGGCGCCTACGACGCGACGCGTTGGCAGGACTGGTACGGCGACAAGACCCGCGAGACCGAACTGATCAACTCCGACGAGTTCGACGGCCTGGATTTCCAGGGCGCCTTCGAGGCGCTGGCCGAACGGTTCGAGCGCAAGGCCCAGGGCCAGCGCCGCGTGAACTACCGCCTGCGCGACTGGGGCGTGAGCCGCCAGCGCTACTGGGGGTGCCCGATTCCGGTGATCTACTGCCCCAAGTGCGGTGCGTTGCCGGTGCCGGAAGAACAGCTGCCGGTGGTGCTGCCTGAAGACGTCAGCTTCGTCGGCACCGGTTCGCCGATCAAGGCCGATCCGGAATGGCGCAAGACCACCTGCCCCGACTGCGGCGGCGCGGCCGAGCGCGAGACCGACACCTTCGACACCTTCATGGAGTCGAGCTGGTACTACGCCCGTTACACCTCGCCGGGCGCCCGCGATGCGGTGGACAAGCGCGGCAACTACTGGCTGCCGGTGGACCAGTACATCGGTGGCATCGAACACGCGATCCTGCACCTGATGTACTTCCGCTTCTTCCACAAGCTGCTGCGTGATGCGCGCATGGTGGACAGCAACGAGCCGGCGCAGAACCTGCTGTGCCAGGGCATGGTGATCGCCGAGTCCTACTACCGCTGGAACGCGGAGAATCCGAAGGACAAGGACTGGATCAATCCGGCCGACGTGAACGTACAGCGCGATGAGCGCGGCCGCATCACCGGCGCCACGCTGATCGCCGACGGCCTGCCGGTGGAGATCGGCGGCACCGAGAAGATGTCCAAGTCCAAGAACAACGGCGTGGACCCGCAGGCGATGGTCAGCAAGTACGGCGCCGACACGGTGCGCCTGTTCTCGATGTTCGCCGCCCCGCCGGAACAGTCGCTGGAATGGAACGAAGCCGGCGTGGATGGCATGGCCCGCTTCCTGCGCCGCCTGTGGGCGCAGGTGCAGAAGCATGCGGCCGACGGCCAGGCACCGGCGCTGGATGCGGCCGCGCTGAACGCCGAGCAGAAGGCGCTGCGTCGCAAGACCCACGAAACCATCGGCAAGGTTGGCGACGACTACGGCCGCCGCCACAGCTTCAACACCGCCATCGCCGCGGTGATGGAACTGATGAACGCGCTGGCCAGGTTCGATGATGTTTCCGCACAGGGCCGTGCGGTCCGCCAGGAAGCACTGCAGGCGGCCGTGCTGCTGCTCAACCCGATCACTCCGCATGCCAGCCATGCGCTGTGGCAGGTGCTGGGCAACGCCGAGACGCTGCTGGAAGACCAGGCGTTCCCGCAGGTCGATGCCGGTGCACTGGTGCGTGATGCGGTGACGTTGGCGGTGCAGGTCAACGGCAAGCTGCGTGGCACCATCGAAGTGGCCGCCGATGCAACGCGTGACCAGATCGAGGCGCTGGGTCTGGCCGAGCCGAATGCGGCCAAGTTCCTCGACGGCCTGACCGTGCGCAAGATCATCATCGTGCCCGGCAAGATCGTGAACATCGTGGCCGCCTGAGGGCGGTCACGAACCCTGCCTCCGGTCTCAACCGACGTTCACGCGGCATCGGGCATCTTCTATGCCTGTTGCCGCGCCCGCCCGGCTCCCCCAGACTGTGCCCATGACCCGATTCCTGCTTGCCCTCGTTCTGACCACCACCCTTGCCGGCTGTGGCTTCCATCTGCGCAACAAGCTGATGCTGCCGGCCGATGCGGCGGCGGTGAAGGTGGTTTCCACTGCCCCGTACAGCGAGCTGGCCAAGCTGCTCCGTCGCGGGCTGCAGTCTTCCGGCGCGGTGGTCGCCGATGCCGACAGTGTCGATGACAGCACCGACGGTGTGCCGGTGGCACAGCTGCAGGTGGTGTCCGAGCGTTGGGGCGACCTGCCGATCGCCATCGACGCGCAGGGCCGCGCCCAGGAATACAGCCTGCGCTACGCGGTGATTTTCGTGTTCCGCCGCGAAGACGGCAGCGTGCTGGTGCCGCAGCAGGTGATCGAACTGTCGCGCGACTACGTGTCGCCGCCCACCGACGCCACCGGTACGACCACCGAGCGCGAGATCCTCGCCGATGAACTGCGCCGGGAGATGTCCGCGTCGATCCTGCGCCGCATCGACAGCGTGGTGCGTGCCGAGATGGAACACGGCCGACTGTCGGCCAAGCCGGGTGAACCGGCGGCGACGCCGGCCCAGCCGGTCGATCCGCCGCAGGGCAACTGACCCGGTCCGCACGGACCGGGCACCGGCATGGAACTGCGCCCCGAACAGCTTGCCAGCCAGCCGGCCAGCCAGGCCCTGCTGCCGGTGTATCTGATTGCCGGGCCGGAAACCCTGCGTGTGCTGGAGGCGGCTGATGCGGTACGCGCCCGTGCGCGGCGGGACGGCATCAGCGAACGTGAGGTGTTTGACGCCGACGGCCGCGATTTCGACTGGAACCAGCTCGATGCGACGTTCAATGCGCCGAGCCTGTTCAGTGCCAGGCGCCTGGTGGAGCTGCGCCTGCCCAGCGGCAAGCCGGGCAAGGACGGCGCGGAAGTGATCAGCCAGTTCTGTGCCAACCCCGCGCCGGACGTGATCCTGCTGATCACCTGCAATGACTGGAGCAAGGCCCACCAGGGCAAGTGGGCCGAGGCGGTGGGCCGCGTCGGCGTGCTGTCCGTGGCCTGGGCGATCAAACCCCACGAGCTGCCCGACTGGATCGAGCGCCGCCTGCGCCAGCACGGCCTGCGCGCCGATCCGCCGGCCGTGCAGCGGCTGGCCGAGCGGGTGGAAGGCAATCTGCTGGCGGCCGCGCAGGAAATCGACAAGCTCGCGCTGCTCGCCAAGGGCCAGACCCTGGACGTGGAGACGATGGAGTCGCTGGTGGCCGATGCCGCCCGCTATGACGTGTTCCGGCTGGTGGAAGCCACCTTCTCCGGGCAGCCAGCGGCGGTCCTGCGCATGCTCGCCGGCCTGCGCGGCGAAGGCGAAGCCGTGGCGGCGCTGACCCCGATCGTGATCCGCGAACTGCTGGCCACGGCCGGGCTGGCGCGGGTGCAGGCGCGGGGTGGCAACCTGGCCGCGGAAATGAAGAGCCGTGGCATCTGGGAGTCGCGCCAGGCGCCCTTCAAGCGTGCCTTGCAGCGCCACCCCGAGCCCAAGCGCTGGGAGCGGTTTGTGGCCGAGGCCGGGTTGGTGGACCGCATCGCCAAGGGACGCGCCGACGGCGACGCCTGGCTGGCGCTGGAGCGGCTGCTGCTGGCCGTGGCCGAGGCCCGCGCCGTGCGCCTGCTGGCGCGCGCCTGACCGATGCCGCTGCGCATCTATTACGGCGGCACGTTCGACCCGGTGCACCTGGGCCACCTGGCCATCGCACGGGCGGCACGCGACCAGCTGCAGGTGGCGGTTCGCCTGCTGCCGGCGGCCGATCCGCCGCACCGGGCCATACCGGGCGCGTTGGCGGCCGATCGCGCCACGATGTTGGCCCTGGCGATCGACGGCGAGCCGGGACTGCTGCTGGACCGGCAGGAACTGGAGCGCGCCGAGCGCCTGCCTGGCGTGCCGTCCTACACCGTGGACACGTTGCGCGAACTGCGCGAGGTGTTGGGGCCGCAACGGCCGCTGGCATGGCTGGTGGGCGCCGACAGCCTGCTGGGGCTGCCGCAGTGGCACCAGTGGGAGGCCCTGTTCGGGCTGGCCCACTTCATTGTGGCCGATCGCCAGGGCAGCGCCCTGGACCGGGCCCTGCCGCCGGCCCTCGCCCAGGCCTTGCAGGGGCGCTGGACCCGACGCGAGCAGGACCTGCTGGAAACGCCCGGCGGCCGCGTGCTGCGGCTGGAGGCCCCGCTGCGGCCCGAGTCGGCCACCCGCGTGCGCGAGCAGATCCAGGCCGGAGGGCCGTGGCAGGCGCTGGTGCCGCCGGCGGTGGCCGGGTACATCGCCGACCGCGGCCTGTACGGCGCATCCCGGACGTGAATACGCGGGCGCCCATCGCCCCGTATAATCGGCCCCACATTTATCGAGTCTCCCCGCTTTGAGCAACCAACCCCAGCCCCAGACCATCAAGGTCCAACTGCCCAGCCCCGCACCGTCCAACGATCAGTTGCTGGAGTGCGTGCGCAAGGCCACCGAAGAACTGAAGGCCAAGGATCTCGTCGAGATCGATGTGATCGGCAAGTCCAGCGTCGCCGATTACATGGTGATCGCGTCGGGCACGTCCAGCCGCCATGTGAAGTCGATCGCCGATGAGGTGGTGAAGTTCGCCAAGCAGCTGGGCGTGATGCCGCTGGGCGTGGAAGGTGAGCGCGAAGCGGAGTGGGTGCTGGTCGACCTGGGCGACGTGATTGTCCACGTGATGCTGCCGCGCGTGCGCGAGTTCTATGCGCTGGAGCGCCTGTGGACGGTCGGCGACCAGCCGCCGAGCCTGCTCGACGACGCGGACGAAGAAGACGACTACGCCGCGCGCTGATGCCGCAGGTGTGGATCGGGACAACGGCGCCGAGGGCGCCGTTGTCGTTTTTGCGGCAGACCTGCCGCCAGCAGGAGCAGTGAGATGAAAGCCAGGTTGATCGCCACCGGAGAACGCGCGCCCGCCTGGGTCGCGCAGGGCTTTGCCGAGTACCAGAAACGGCTGTCGCACTGGCTGCCGTTCGAGCTGGTGGAGATCGAGCCAGGATTGCGTGGCAAGGGCCGCGACGCGCGCCGTGCAACGGAGGACGAGGGCAAGCGGGTGATCGCGGCCCTGCCGAAGAATGCCTATGTGGTGGCATTGGACGTGCCGGGCCGCCAGCTCAGCTCCGAGCAGCTGGCACAGCGTCTTGAGCACTGGCGCGGACAGGGCAGGGACATGGCGTTCCTGATCGGCGGGCCGGAAGGCCACTCGCCGGAGGTGTCCGCGCTGGCAGATGAAACCTGGTCGATCGGGCCGCTGACGCTGCCGCACATGCTGGTGCGCCTGGTGGTGGCCGAGCAGCTGTACCGCGCCGCGGCGATGCTGGCCAACCACCCGTATCATCGGGCGTGACATCGAGCGCGAGCGAATTGCGGAAAAACGGGTTACATCCTGCGAAAAACTGGTTACAATGCGCACCCCGCCCGAATAGCTCAGCCGGTTAGAGCACTTGACTGTTAATCAGGGGGTCGTTGGTTCGAGTCCAACTTCGGGCGCCAAGTTTTGAAAAGCCTCGCAGCGATGCGAGGTTTTTTTTGCATCGCTGGTAGCGCCGACCGCGGGTCGGCTGGCTCCGTGCAGCGCGGCACTGATCGTGGTGGGGGATGCGCGCAGAGCAGCCGGGTAGGACCCGGCTCTGCGCGGGCGCCAACAAAAAGCCCGGGCAATGCCCGGGCTTTCTGCTCGCTACGTGCGGTGGATCAGTTGAAGGTGTACTTGGCGCCGACGGTGAAGTAA
The DNA here is from genome assembly GCF_009467805.1 of Stenotrophomonas nematodicola. GTDB lineage: Bacteria > Pseudomonadota > Gammaproteobacteria > Xanthomonadales > Xanthomonadaceae > Stenotrophomonas > Stenotrophomonas nematodicola. The sequence goes on along the minus strand of NZ_WIAY01000005.1, from coordinate 200,082 downwards.
CGGCCAACCGCGCCGCTGAAGTGCAGCGGGTTGTAGTTGACCGCGCCGTAGGTGCTCGGATCCAGCGGAGCGATCCTGTCGAACACGTTCTGCACCGAGGCGTTGAGTTCGAACGCTTCGGTCACGTTCCAGCGACCGGACAGGTCGAAGGTGGTGAACGAGGAGATCTTCTCGACCGGCGTACCGTCTTCGTAGAAGGCCAGGTACGAACCGCCGCGGGCATCCTTGTTGTCCAGGCTGGAGATGTAGTTGGCGACGCCGCTCACGCTCCAGTTGCCCTGCTTCCAGGTGGTGCCGAAGTTGATGCGGTCCTGCGGCGTGCCGATGCAGTTGGTCACATCGCAGTTGCCGTGGGTGCCCACGTAATCGACCGTGCTGCTGCCTTCGGTGCGCTCGAACTTGAGCACGTGGCTCCACTGCATGTCCAGCTCGAGCTGGCCCGGACCGAGGTCGAAGGTCTGGCGGATGTCGGTGTCGATACCACGCACGCGCGACGAGTTGGCGTTCACGTAGGCGGTGTTGACGGCCAGGATCGTACCGGTGTTCGGCACCCCGTTGAGGTTGTTGCTGTCGCGCAGAACATTGCCGGCGGCGATCGCGTCGGCGGTGCTGCCCTGGGCGATTTCGTTGGTGCGCTTGATTTCCCACGCATCGACGGTCAGCGAGGTGGTGGAGGTCGGCTGCAGCACGATGCCCACCGAGTAGCTCTTGGACTCCTCCGGCTTCAGGCCCGGGTTGGGACGGGTGATGATGGCGACCTGACGGGCGCCGCACTCGGCCGGATCGTTGCCGCTGGCGGCGCAGCGGGCCGGATCGCGGGCGTTGGAGAAGGCGGCCAGGCCACCGTCACCGTTTTCAGCCGGGTTGGGGGCACGGAAGCCTTCGGCGTAGCTGGCGCGCAGCGCCACCCAGTCGACCGGGGTCCACTTCACGCCCAGCTTCGGCGTTGCCTTGCCTTCGCCGCTTTCGTACTTGTCGTAGCGGACGGCGGCGGACAGTTCCAGCTGCTCCAGCACCGGTGCGGACAGTTCGACGTAGCCGGCGTACACGTTCTGGGTGCCGTCATAGGCCGAGTAGCCCAGGCCGATGATGTCGCCCACGTCGGTGTAGGTCTGCGGGGTCAGGCTGTTGCTGGTACGACGCCATTCGGTACCCAGGGCCAGGCCGAGCGGGCCGCCCTTGAGGTCCATCAGGCTGCGCGACACGGTGAAGTCGAACATGTCCAGGCTGGACTTGGCGCGGGCGCTGATGGTCGGGGAGATGAAGTCATACAGCGCCTGCGTGTTCTGCCCGGCGTTGTCGCCGATGCGCCACACGCCGCCGGCGCAGTTCGGGTCGCCCAGCGCACAGCGGACCGCGCTGTAACGCAGGAAGCCGGTGCGCTTGTTGGTCAGGTCGGTACCCGAATGCAGGTAGGCGGTGTCGTAGCTCCACTCACCCCAGTTGCCCTTGACGCCGACCAGGAAGCGGTTGAACTCGTTGGTGTTGTTGGTGACGCGCGGACCCACGTCCCAGGCCGAGTAGCGCAGGCGCGAGGCCTGGCCGGGAATCGGGTTGTCCGGGTGGGTGGGGCCGAGCACCGTGGCGCCCGGGCCGCTGTTGGCATTGACCGGGCCACCGGGATAGCCCCAGCCGCCGGACACGCCGGACGGCGTATTGGAGAACACGGTCTCCTTCTTGGAGTAGCCGATCTCGGTGTAGACCTCGCCGCCTTCGCCGAAGGCGAAGCTGGCACGGCCGAACACGTTGACGTACTTCTCTTCGGGGGTCAGGTCGCGGAACTGCTGCGCCGGATCCCACAGGCAGCCCTGGGCCTGGGCGGTGGCATCGGTCTGGCCGGGAATGGTGGTCAGGCCGGCGCAGCCGGGCAGGGCGACCAGATGGCCGGTGCTGTCGAACACCGAGCCGTTCGGGCCGGTGCCGCCGGCGGTGCCGCCGCTGAGGTAGGCGCCACCGAGGAACTGCGCATCGCCGGCATCGTAGCCCCAGCGGCGGATGTCGCCGGTGCCGATCCACTTGCGGTTCTTGCGGTCGCTGATCTTGATGGCGCCGGTCTTGCCCACGTCAAGGCTGAAGAACGCGTTCCAGCCATCGGTGGCCAGGTCGCCGGTACCGGCGGTCAGCGTGGCCTTCTTGGCATCGCCGTCGCTGTCGCCGGACAGGCCGTAGGACGCGCGCAGGATGGCGCCGTTGAAGTCGCTGCGCAGGATGATGTTGACCACGCCGGCGATGGCGTCCGACCCGTAGATGGCCGAGGCGCCGTCCTTGAGGACTTCGATGCGCTCCACCGCGTCCAGCGGAATGGTGCTCAGGTCGGTGAAGACCTTCTGGCCGTCATCGGCCAGGCCATAGGTGGCCATGCGGCGGCCATTCAACAGCACCAGCGTGGAGCCGGCGCCCAGGCCGCGCAGCGAGATGCCGGCGCCGCCGCCGGCAAAGCCGTTGCCGAAGGTCTTGGGGATGGAGCCGGCGCCGTCGGCGGTGAGCGTCTGCAGGTATTCGGCCACCGTGGTCTTGCCGGTGCGGTCGATTTCCTGGCGGGTCACCACCTGCACCGGGGAGGGGGTCTCGGTGTTGGTGCGCGGAATGTTGGAACCCGTGACCGTGATCCGGTCCAGGTTGGTGGCCTGCTCCTGGGCGAAGGCAGAAGAGCTGGCCAGTGCGCCCGCCAGCAGCAGCATGCTGCCGGTCAGGGAGGTGGAAATGGAATGGGCCAGAGTATTGCGGCGGCTGCTGTCGAGCCGTTGGACCGGGTGTTTCACAGCTTCTCTCCTGACTGGAAAACCTACGATGGCGAAAGATCGGCACCGGAACGGCGGCCGACGGCGCCAATCTAGGTTTCCAGCAGGTGACGTAAGTGTGAAAAATTGCTTAACCCGCCACGCCGTCCGTCGGGAGATGGGCGGGGCGTCGTCCAGGCGCCCCGCCGTATGGACTCATCGGGGCAGCGAGAAGTCCACCGGCACCAGGCCGTCGGCGACCACCGCCTGGCCGTCACGCATGGCCGGGACGAAGCGCCAGTGGCGCAGTACCTGCAGGCGGGCGGCGCTGTCCAGGGTGCGCGAGCCGCTGCTGCGCTCGATCGTCACCTCGCTGGGGCGGCCGTCGGTACCCACCCGGACCCGCAGCAGCACCGTGCCCTGCTGACCGTCGCGAATGGCCTGGATCGGATAGGCCGGTGGCGGCGCGCTGCGGTACTGCAGTTGCACGCCCCGCGCGGGCGGCCCGCCGCTGACGGCGGTGGACGGCTCCAGCGAGGGCATGGCCGGCTCGCTGGCCGGCAGCGGCGGCACGGCCAGGCGATCGTCGGCGCTGGCGGTCGGCGGGGCCTGCGGCGGCGCGACCCGTGGCGTCGGGACCGCCGGGGCGGGCTTCGGCGGCGTCGGGTCGACGGTCACGATGTCCGGTGGCGGCACCGGCGGGGTGGGCGTGGCGGTCATCCAGCGCACGGACAGGCGGTCGCGCTGGGCAGGCGCGGCCACGTACGCGGCCGGAATCAGCAGCAGCATCAAGGCCAGCACGTGCAGGGCCAGCGCCGTGCTCCAACCGAGCACGCGGGAAACATCGAGTTGCAGGGGCATCACGGGGGGCTGCGTACGGACCATGCTCCACTCTCCTTGCCAGATGTGCGGGAACATCAACGTGCCAGCGCGGCCTGCGGGGTTGAGAGGAGGCCGCGCAATGACAGCAATACCGGAGCAGGGCATGCCCCGGAAGCCATGCGCGGGGGAGCCGTTTCACTGGCGCTCAGGAACCGGCGCCGGACAGGACGACGGCGCCCTGGGGCGCCGTCGTGGGAACCGCCTGGCGGCAGGCTCAGCGACCGAGGTCGAAGACCACGTCCAGGTTGACCGAGACGGTCGATTCGCCCGGCGAGACAGGGGTGGCGACGTCGGCGGCCATCGGCGCAGCGGCGGCACGCATCATCACCGGGCGGAAGTTGCCGCCACCGCTTTCAGAGATGCTGACAATGCGGCGCACGCGCAGGCCGAGCGACTTGGCATAGGTCTCGGCGCGGGCCTGGGCCTTCTTCAGTGCGGCCAGGCGGGCCTCGTCGTACACCGGCTCGGGCTGGTCGATCTCGAACTGCGGGCCGTTGATCTGGTTGGCGCCCTGCGCGGCCAGCGCATCGAGCACCTTGCCGAGCTTGGCGATGTCGCGGACCTTCAGGCTGACCGTGTTGCTGGCCTGGTAGCCGGTGATCTTCGGCGCTTCATTGTCCGCATATCGGTACTGCGGGCTGAGGTTGACGCCGCTGGTCTGCACGTCGCGCTCGGCGATGCCGGCGGCCTTGATCGCCGCCAGCACCTTGACCATCTGTTCGGCGTTCTGTCGCATGGCGGTGTTGCCATCGACGGCCTGGGTGACCACGCCGGCCGAGAGCGTGGCCACGTCGGGCACGCGCCGGGCCTCGGCGTTGGCCGAGATATTGAGCAGGGTGCCGTCGGCTGCGACGGCAACGGCGGGCTGGGACTGGGCGTGTGCGGTCATCGAGGTTCCCAGGGCAAGGGACAGGGCAAGCAGCAGGGGGGACAACGAATGGCGGCGCATGTACATCTCCTTGTGAAGGCGTTGAGGTTGGTGTCGGGGCGATGAACGTGTCGTGAGCTTTGCCGGGGTCGATCACGTTTCGACACGGTTGCTCGCGATTCAGACAGTAGCCACAGGTTATGCTTCCGCGATGTTTTATCTTGCCTCCCGATCTCCCCGACGCAACCAGCTGCTCGCGCGCCTGGACCGGCCCTTCCGCGCGCTGGACCTGGACGTGCCTGAAATCCGCGGCCCCGCCGAATCGGCCACCGACTACGTACAGCGCGTGGCGGCCGACAAGGCGCGCGCGGGTCTGGCGCTGGTCGCCGACGACGCGCAGGCCGTGGTGCTTGGCTCGGATACCGAGGTGGTGCTCGACGGCCGCGTGTTCGGCAAGCCCGCCGATGCCGCCGATGCCCGCGCGATGCTGCGCGCCCTGTCCGGGCGTACCCATCAGGTGATGACCGCGGTGGCGCTGGCCGCGGCCGGGCGCCACGACAGTGTCCTGGTGGTGTCGGAGGTGAGTTTCATCGACATCGACGACGACGCGATCGCAGCCTACGTGGCCAGCGGCGAGCCGATGGGCAAGGCCGGCGCCTATGCCATCCAGGGCGGCGCCGAACGATACATCCGCCATCTGGCGGGAAGCTATTCGGGTGTGATGGGATTGCCCCTGCAACAGACCGAGCAGTTGCTGCAGGCGTTTGGCGTTCCGCCCGCTGCTTCCACCACGCCAACGGAGGGTGTCGTCCATGTCTGAAGAAATCCTGGTCAATGTCACCCCGCGCGAAACGCGCGTTGCCGTCATCGAGAACGGCATGCTGCAGGAACTGCACATCGAGCGCGGCTGGCGTCGTGGCGTGGTCGGCAACATCTACAAGGGCAAGGTGCAGCGGGTGATGCCGGGCATGCAGGCGGCGTTCGTCGAGGTCGGGCTGGAGCGCGCCGCGTTCCTGCACGCCAACGATGTGATCCGGCCCGCCCCGGTGGCCAGCGCCGATACCGAAGGCACCACGCTGCCGCCGCCGTCGTCGGTGCCGATCGTGGAACTGCTGCGTGACGGCCAGGACATCGTGGTGCAGGTGGTCAAGGACCCGATCGGCACCAAAGGGGCGCGCCTGACCACCCAGATCAGCATTCCCTCGCGCTACATGGTGCTGCTGCCGCAGTCCAAGGTGGTCGGGGTCTCGGCCCGGATCGAGGACGAGGCCGAACGTGCCCGCCTGAAGAGCCTGGTGACCGAGCTGTCGGCCCAGCACGGCGGCTACGGCTACATCGTGCGCACCAACGCCGAAGGCCAGCCCGCTGAAGCCATCGCCGAGGACGTGGCCTATCTGTCGCGGGTGTGGAACGTGGTCGAGCGGCGCGGCCGCGATGCCGCGCCCTGCAGCGTGATCTACGAAGACCTGAGCCTGCCGCTGCGCTCGGTGCGCGACCTGATCCGCAAGGACGTGGACAAGGTCAAGGTGGACTCCAAGGAGACCTTCGCCCAGCTGCAGGCCTTCGTGGCCAAGTACATGCCGGTGCTGGCCGAGAAGCTGGAGCTGTACAGCGGCGACCGGCCGATCTTCGACATGTTCGGGGTCGAGGACGAGATCGGTCGCGCGCTGGACAAGCAGGTGCCGCTCAAGTCGGGCGGGTACCTGGTGATCGACCAGACCGAGGCGATGACCACCATCGATGTGAACACCGGTTCGTTCCTGGGCCAGCGCAACCTCGAGGAGACGGTGTTCCGCACCAACCTGGAGGCGGCACAGGCCGTGGCGCGCCAGCTGCGGCTGCGCAACCTGGGCGGCATCATCATCATCGACTTCATCGACATGGACGATGCCGAGCACCGCCGCCAGGTGCTCCGCACCCTGGAAAAGGCACTGGCCCGCGACCATGCCAAAACAACCGTGTACGAGTTCTCGCCACTGGGCCTGGTGGAGATGACACGCAAGCGCACCGTGGAAAGTCTGGAGCGGCAGCTGTCCGAGCCCTGCCCGGAATGCAGCGGCCGCGGCTCGATCAAGACCGCCGAAACGGTCACCTACGAGATCTTCCGCGAGATCACCCGGGCCGTGCGCCAGTTCGATGCCGCGCGGCTGCTGGTGATCGCCTCGACCAAGGTCGTGGCGCGCATCACCGACGAGGAATCCTCGGCGGTGGCAGAGCTGGAGGAATTCCTGGGCAAGTCGATCCGCTTCCAGGCCGACGAGCAGTATCTGCAGGAGCAGTTTGATGTCGTGCTGCTCTGACCGTCATCCGCCTGCGCCGCGCGGCGCGGGCGTCCACGCGTTGCGATGAGTACGCCGCTTCGACTGCGACTGCGAAGGATTCGCCGCCATGCTGTGTATGCCGTGGCGATCGTATTGGTCTGCGTGGCGGTGCTGGTGGGCACCGTCAGTCAGCTGCTGCCCCTGGCCGAGCGGCACCCGGACAAAGTGGCGGCCTGGCTGAGCGCGCGCGCCGGTCAGCCGGTCCGGTTCGATGGGGTGGACACCGCCTGGACCCGGCGCGGCCCGCTGCTGCAGCTCAAGGGCCTGCGCATCGGGGCCGGCGAGGGGCTGCGCATCGGCGAAGCCGAGGTGCTGGTGTCGATGTATGCCGGCCTGCTGCCGGGCCACTCGTTGACCGAGCTGCGCCTGCGCGGCGTGGCGCTGGTGCTGCAGCGTGCCGCCGACGGGCGCTGGTCGGTGCGCGGCCTGCCGCAGGCTGGCGGCGGCGATCCACTGGACACGTTGCGACGCCTCGGCGAACTGCAGGTGATCGGCGGCCGGTTGAGCGTGGATGCGCCGTCGATCGGCCTGCAGGCCGAACTGCCACGCATCGACCTGCGCCTGCGCGTGAACGGCCAGCGGCTGCGGGTGGGCGCCCGCGCCTGGGCCGACCCGGCCGCGCAGCCGCTGACCGCCGTGGTGGATTTCGACCGTCACCACGGCGACGGGCAGGCCTGGCTGGCGGCTGATCCGGCGGATTTCCGCGCCTGGTCCGGCCTGCTCAAGGCGGGTGGCGTGTCGCTGCAGCAGGGCACCGGTGAGTTCAATGCCTGGGTGGACCTGCGCGACAACAAAGTAGTGATGGTGACCTCCGATGCCGACCTGCAGGGCGTGCGCCTGCGCGGCGCACCGCTGGCCGACGGTACCCGCCCGCAGCTGGCCCTGGATACCCTGCAGCTGCGCGCCCGCTGGCGCTGGGTGAAGGGGGGCTGGCGGGCGGATGCGCCGCGGTTGCGGATCGGCATGGAAGGCCGGACCCAGCAGCTGGATGGCCTGCTGATCGCCGGCGGCCAGCAGTTCGCGCTGTCCGGCGACAACCTCGATGCCACCGCACTGCTGCGTGGCCTGGCGCTGAGCGACCGCATCGACCCGGGTTTGCGCGGCTGGCTGCACGCCGCCGCGCCGCAGGTGCGGATGAGCCGTGTGCGGGTGGCCGGGGAGCAGGGCGGTCGGCTGTCGATCGAGGGTGAACTGGATGAGATCCGCTTCGCGCCGGCCGGGCATTCCCCGGGCCTGAGCGGCGTGGGTGGCCACGTTACCGGTGACGCCGATGGGTTCGCGCTGGACCTGGTGCCGTCACGGGTGATGCATTTCGACTGGCCGACCGGTTTCGGCCAGCGCCATGACGTGCGTCTGGCCGGACGCATGGTCGCCTGGCGCGACGAGGCCGGCGGCTGGCGGATCGGCACTCCGGCACTGCGCGTGCAGGGCACCGACTATGCCGCCGATGTGCGCGGTGGGGTGTGGTTCCAGGGCGATGGCACGCGCCCGTGGCTGCAGTTGGCGGCGAAGATCGATGACGTGCCGATGACCACCGCCAAGCGCTTCTGGATCCATTCCAGGATGAGCAAGGGCGCCACTGACTGGCTCGACGCCGCGCTGGTGTCCGGGCAGGTGCGCGGCGGCGTGGGGCTGGTCACCGGCGACCTGGAGGACTGGCCGTTCGACCACAACAACGGACGGTTCGAGGCGACCGGCCACATCGACAACGGCAGCATCCGTTTCCAGCACGACTGGCCGACGATGGACAAGGTCAACGCCGGCATCGCCTTCATCGGCCCCGGCTTCGAGCTGCACGGCAGTGGCGACCTGGCCGGGGTGGCGGTGAACCACTTCGATGCCGGCATTGCCGATTTCGGCCAGACCGGCCTGTACGTAAAGGCGACCACCCGCAGTGATGCCGGCGCGCTGCTGGCCATGCTGCGCCGCAGCCCGCTGCAGGCCACTTACGGCGACACCCTGGACAACCTCACCGCCAAGGGACCGGCCGCGGTCACCTTCGACCTGCTGCAGCCGCTGCACCACGGCGACCCCGGTGGGCACCTGCAGGGCACCGTCGAGCTGGACGGTGCCAGTCTGTCGGACAAGCGCTTCGAGCTGGCCTTCGATGCCATGCGCGGGCAGGCGCGCTACGGGCGCGGCGGCTTCGACGCCAACCTGCTGTCGGTGCGCCACCTCGGCCAGGACGGCGTACTCAGCCTGCGCGCCGGCGATTATGTGCAGGACCCCCAGAAAGCCTTCGAATCCGAACTGACCGCCTCGCTCGACGCCGGCGGCCTGCTCGACCGCGCGCCGGAGCTGAACTGGCTCAAGCCCTACATCCACGGAACGTCGCGCTGGACCATCGGCGTGACCCTGCCCAAGGTCGCCGCCGGCAGCAGAACGCCGGCACCGACCGAGCTTCGTCTGCATTCGGACCTGGTCGGCACGCGCCTGGAGCTGCCGGCGCCGCTGGACAAGCCGGCCGACGTGCCGCTGGCCACCTCGGTGGCAGCGCAGTTGCCGATGGGCAGTGGCCGGGTGGATGTGGCGTTCGGCCAGCGCCTGGCCCTGGCCGCGCGCATGCACAACAACCAGACCGGCGTGCAGGTCACCCTCGGCAGTGGCCAGGTCGATCGCGAGCCGCCGGCCAGCGGCCTGGTGGTCAATGGCCGCAGCGGCTCGCTGGATGCGCTGGAGTGGATCGGCCTGGCGCGCTCGCCGGGCGGCGACGACGGCAAGGACCCGATGCCGCTGCGGCATGTGGATGTGCAGGTCGGCCAGCTGCTGCTGGCCGGTGGCGTGTTCCAGCAGACCCGTCTGCAGCTGCGCCCCACCGGCAACAGCGTGGACGTGCGCCTGGACGGGCCCTCGCTGGCCGGCCGCCTGGATGTCCCCAATGCCGATGGCGGCACCATTTCCGGCACGCTCAGCCGCGTGCATTGGCAGTCGCTGCCGACGCCGGTCAAGGCGCCGGGCGATGGCGCGCCGATCGTGCTGCCCAGCGACGCGCTGCTGGCGGCACGGGTGCAGGCCAGCGCCAACGACACCGACCCGGCCAGGATTCCGCCGCTGTCGCTGGACATCGACGACCTGCAGTTCGGCAAGGCCACGCTGGGCAAGGCGGTGCTTCGGACCCGCCCGATGGCCAATGGCCTGAGCGTGGACCAGCTGCAGTTCCGCTCGCCCAAGCAGGCCATCGATGTCCGTGGGCGCTGGATGGGCATGGGCGCGGCCGCCCGTACCCAGCTCACGGTGGACGTGAAGAGCGAGGATCTGGGGGGCTTGATGAAGAACCTGGATTACGGCGGCCAGCTGCGCGGTGGCCAGGGCCAGCTGCAGCTGCAGGCCGGCTGGCCGGGCGGTCCGTCGGACTTCCAGCTGGGCGCGCTGGAAGGGCGCCTGGACGTGCATGCCCGCAATGGCCAGCTGCTGGAGCTGGAGCCCGGCGCCGGACGCGTACTGGGCCTGCTCAGCGTGACACAGCTGCCGCGCCGGTTGATGTTCGATTTCCGCGACTTCTTCTCCAAGGGATTCGCCTTCAACCAGGTCGAAGGCACGCTGGCATTCGCCGGCGGCATGGCCACCACCGACAAGGTGCTGATCGAAGGGCCGGCGGCCAACATCAGCATCCGCGGCCAGACGGACCTGCGCCGCCAGCAGTTCGACCAGACGATCGACGTGAATCCGCGTGCCGGCAACCTGCTGACCGTGGTCGGCGCGGTCGCCGGTGGCCCGGTCGGCGCCGCCGTGGGCGCCGCCGCCAACGCGGTGCTGTCCAAGCCGCTGGGCGAAATCGGCGCCAAAACCTATCGTGTGACCGGCCCCTGGGCCGAACCCAAGGTCGAAGTGATCGACCGCGACGATGCGCTCAAGCCGGCCCCGGCCCCTGCCCGCCCGACCCCGCGCTGACCCTTTTCCCGCGCCCGGGTTGCGATGGCGACCGGCGCCCTCAGATAGATGACATGACCGACAACGCACTCTCGCTGGCCCACGACCGACTGCTCCTGCCCGCCGGGCTGGACGCCAATGGCCTGGAACGCACCTTCGGCACCCTGCTGGGGCCGGGGATCGACTTTGGCGACCTGTATTTCCAGCACGCCCGGCGCGAAAGCTGGAGCGTGGAAGACGGCATCGTCAAGGACGGTGCCCATTCGATCGAGCAGGGCGTGGGCGTACGCGCCATCGCCGGTGAGAAGACCGGTTTTGCCTATTCCGACGACATCCATCGCGATGCGCTGCTCGCCGCGGCACAGTCCGCACGTGCCATTTCCCGCGAGGGCGGGGCGCAGTCGGCGCGATCGCTGGTGCGGGGCACCGGTCGCGCCCTGTACCCGGCGCTGGACCCGATCGACGGCATGGGCAACGAGGCCAAGGTCGAGATGCTCAAGCGCCTGGACCAGTACCTGCGCGCGGCAGACCCCCGCGTGCAGCAGGTGATGGTGAGCCTGTCCGGCGGCGTGGATACCGTGCTGATCGCGCGCAGCGACGGCGTGCTGGCCGCCGATATCCGGCCGCTGGTGCGCCTGAACGTGCAGGTGATCGTGGAACAGCACGGCCGGCGCGAATCCGGCTATGCCGGCGGCGGCGGCCGCTACAGCTATGCCGATCTGTTCGCCGACGGGCGCCCGGAAGCCTTCGCCCGCGAAGCGCTGCGCCAGGCGCTGGTCAACCTGGAGGCGATCCCCGCGCCGGCCGGGGTGATGACCGTGGTGCTCGGCCCGGGCTGGCCCGGGGTGCTGCTGCACGAGGCGGTCGGCCACGGTCTGGAAGGCGATTTCAACCGCAAGGGCACCAGCGTCTACGCCGGGCGTGTCGGCGAGCGCGTGGCCGCGCCGGGCGTGACCATCGTTGACGACGGTACCCTGGACGGGCGCCGCGGCTCGCTGAACATTGACGACGAAGGCCACCCGACCCAGTGCACCACGCTGATCGAGGACGGCATCCTCGTCGGTTACATGCAGGATTCGCTCAATGCCCGCCTGATGGGCGTGGCGCCGACCGGCAACGGCCGCCGCGAATCGTTCGCGCACATGACCATGCCGCGCATGACCAATACCTACATGCGCGCCGGGCAGCACGATCCGGAGGAGATGATCCGGTCCGTCAGGAAGGGGTTGTACGCGGTCAACTTCGGTGGCGGCCAGGTCGACATCACCAGCGGCAAGTACGTGTTCTCGGCCACCGAGGCCTACCTGATCGAAGACGGGCGGATCACCGCGCCGGTGAAGGGCGCGACCCTGATCGGCAATGGCCCGGAGACGATGCAGAAGGTGCGCATGATCGGCAACGATCTGGCCCTGGACGAGGGCGTGGGCATCTGCGGCAAGGATGGCCAGAGCGTGCCGGTGGGTGTGGGCCAGCCGTCGCTGCTGATCGATGGCATCACCGTGGGCGGCACCCAGGCCTGAGCCGCCGGATGCGCCTGTCCCTGTCGCCACACCGCGCGCGGGCCAGCACATTGCTGGCGCCGCCGCGTGGGCGCGTGGACTCAGTCGTCGGCGCGATCGTCGCCGTCGGTGTCGCCGTCCGCGTCCGCGTCGGCCGCGGCGTCCGCCGCGTTCAGGTCTTCCAGGCCCAGCGCGGCGGGCAGCATCAGCCCGCGCAGCACCTGGTAGATCTCGCGGTAGGCCCGCGGCGGCTTGTTCTTGGCCCGGTCGGCCTGGGCGTTGCGCACCAGCGTGCGCAGCTGCTGGCGGTCGGCGTGCGGGTACTCGGCCAGCAGCAGGCCCAGCGCCTTGTCGCCGTCCTTCATCAGGCGCTCGCGCCAGTCCTCCACGCGGTGCATGGTGGCCACTTCACGGCGCGAGGTCTCGCTGTTGGCGTCCAGCGCGTCGCGGATCGCATCCAGCACGGCGTCGTCCTCGCGGCGCATGTGCTTGGCCAGAAACGCCAGCTGGCGCTTGTGGGCGATGTGCGCGGTGATGCGCTTGGCCTCGGCGATGTGCGGCAGCAGGTCTTCCGGCACCGGCACGCGGGCCAGCTGGGCCGGGGTCAGCGAGACCAGCTTTTCGCCCAGAGCCAGGACATCCAGCGCGTCGCGCCGGTTCTGGCTGCGGCTGATATCAAGGAATTCACCGGTTTCTTCGTCGCGTCCGCGCATCGTCTTATTTCCACATCCAGAACTGTGCCCGGCGTCGCGCCAGGCACTCACCCGTACAGGATAAAGCATTGAACGTGATCTCCCCTGAAGTCTCCCCGGCCGACGACAGCCTGCAGCGCCTGGAGCAGCTGGCCGACATCTCCCAGCGCCTGCTGGAGCGGGCCAGGGCCCTGGGCGCCAGCCAGGCCGAAGTCAGCTGCAGCGAGGAACGGGGGCTGGATGTGAATGTGCGCCTGGGCGAGGTCGAGACGGTGGAATCCACCCGCGATCGCGGCATCGCGGTGACCGTCTACTTTGGCCAGCGCAAGGGCAGCGCCAGCACCGCCGACCTGCAGGACGCCAGCCTGGAGTCCACCGTGGCCCAGGCCTGCGCGATCGCCCGGCACACCGAGGACGACGCGGCGGCCGGGCTGGCCGACGCGGCCCTGATGGCCCGCACGTTCCCCGACCTGGACGGCTGGCATCCGTGGGCGCTGGGGGCCGACGAGGCGCTGGACCTGGCCCTGGCCTGTGAAGCGGCCGGGCGCGAAGCCGACCCGCGCATCAGCAATTCCGATGGCGCCTCGGCGGCCACCGCGACCAGTCTGTCGGTGTACGCCAACTCGCACGGGTTCATCGGCCGCGAGCGCAGCAGCCACCATTCGATCGGCTGCGCGCTGATCGCCGGCCACGGCGACGGCATGCAGCGCGATGGCTGGTACAGCAGTGCGTTGGCCCGGGAGGACCTCGAATCGGCGGCGGCGATCGGCCGCCAGGCCGCACAGCGGACCGTGGCCCGGCTGCAGCCGCGCTCGATGGCGACCGCGCAGATGCCGGTGCTGTACGCACCGGAGGTGGCACGCTCGCTGATCGGCCACCTGCTGGGTGCGGTCTCCGGCGGTGCGCTCTACCGCCGTGCCAGCTTCCTGCTCGACAGCGCAGGCACCCGCCTGTTCCCGGACTGGTTCGGCATCGAGGAACTGCCGCTGCTGCGCCGTGGCCTGCGTTCGTCGGCGTTCGACGGCGACGGGGTGGCGACCCGCGACTCGGCGCTGGTCAGCGACGGGATCCTGCAGCGCTACGTGCTGGGCAGTTACTCGGCGCGCAAGCTGGGCCTGCCGACCACGGCCAATGCCGGCGGCGTGCACAACCTCAAGGTCACCGCCAATGCGGGCGACCTGACTGCCATCGCGCGGCAGATGGGCGAGGGGCTGCTGGTCACCGAACTGATGGGGCAGGGGGTCAATGGCGTCACCGGCGACTACTCGCGCGGTGCAGGCGGGTTCCGCGTTGAAAACGGCGAGATCACCTATCCGGTGGACGGGATCACCATCGCCGGCAACCTGAAGGACATGTTTGCGAGCATCGAAGCGGTAGGCACCGATATCGACCGCCGCTCCCATGTTCACGTGGGGTCGATTCTGATCGGGCGGATGACCGTTGCCGGTAATGATTGACGTATTCTATTCAAGCTGCCCTGGCAGGCGGGGAGCCTGCCGCGCACTACCCACTTACCGCACAAGGAGCTTTACGTGAGCGAATTCGACAACGTCACCGCCCCGCCGCCGCCGCCGGCCCACACCGATCCGGTGCCGAGCGACCAGCGCACGATGGCGCTGGCCGCGCACCTGCTGGGCATCTTCACCTGGTTCATCGGCCCGCTGATCATCTGGCTGGTCAACAAGGACGACAGCAGCAAGGCATTCGTCAACGACCAGGCCAAGGAAGCGCTGAATTTCCAGATCACCATCACCATCGCGATGCTGATCTGCTTCGTGCTGATGATCGTGATCATCGGCGGCCTGCTGGCGCCGCTGGTCGGCATCCTGAATCTGGTCTTCTGCATCATCGCAGCCGTGAAGGCGAACAACGGCGAAGCCTACCGCTACCCGTTCGCGCTGCGTCTGGTGAAGTAAGCGGCCCGCTGCACGCGCGGCGGTCCCAAGGAAAACGCCCGGCACTGCCGGGCGTTTTTTTTGTGTTCTTCCCGGTAACGAAAGGCCCGGCATCGCCGGGCTTCACATCAATGATTGCGCTCGACCGCCAGCCGTCCCAGGGCACGCAATGCATCGGCGCGGTCGTCGTAGCCGGCCAGGCTGTCGTGCATGCGCGCGCTGAGTGCAGCCAGTTCGGCCTTGGCACCCTCCATGCCGAGCAGCGCGGGGAACGTCGATTTTTCCTGTGCCTGGTCCTTGCCGGCGGTCTTGCCGAGCTGCTCGGAGCTGGCTTCGACATCGAGGATATCGTCGCGCACCTGGAACGCCAGGCCGAGCGCGTTGGCGAAATCGTCGAGCTGCAGCAGGTCGGTCTGCGGTGCATCGCCGCACAGCGCGCCCATCCGCACGGCCGCGCGGATCAGCGCGCCGGTCTTCAGTGCATGCATGCGCTGCAGCGCCTCCAGCGGCTGTGCATGGCCGGTGGCGTCGATGTCGAGTGCCTGGCCGCCGCACATGCCTGCGGCGCCGGATGCATGGGTCAGCGCCTGCAGGCAGTGCACGCGCAGCAGCGCCGGCAGTGCGGCATCGGCAAGCAGCCCGAAGGCACGGGTCTGCAGCGCATCGCCGGCCAGGATCGCGGTCGCTTCGTCGAAGGCGATATGCGTGGTGGGGCGACCGCGGCGCAGCGCGTCGTCATCCATCGCCGGCAGGTCGTCATGGACCAGCGAATAGGCGTGGATCAGCTCGACCGCCGCGGCCGGCGCATCCAGCGCGTGTTCGTCCGCGCCAAATATCCGCCCACTGGCGTAGACCAGCAGCGGGCGCATCCGCTTGCCACCGCCGAGCACGGCGTAACGCATCGCCTGGTGCAGGCGCTGCGGCGAGGATTCCGGAGAAGGCAGGCTGGCGTCGAGCTGGCTTTCAATGCGGTCGCGCCATCGCGCGAACGTGGACTCAACCGTCATGGCCGGGCGGATCGAAGCTGTCGGCCGCGTCCGGCTGGGCCGGATCGCGGAGCAGGCGCACGCGCAGTTCGGCCTGTTCCAGCGCCTGCTGGCACTGGCGGTACAGGCCCACACCACGTTCGTAGGCGCTGAGCGACTGTTCCAGGCTCATCTCGCCGGTTTCCATCTTCTCCACCAGGTGCTCGAGTTCTTCCAGCGACTGCTCGAAGTGGGCGACCGGGGAGGTTTCGTTGGGGGACTTCTTGGGCATGCCGCAAGTGTGATGCGCGCGCCCGGTGGGGTCAATTCACGCGCTGCCCGGCGTCCACTGCAGGTGGGCGTGGTGTTCATCCAGCCACTGCTGCAGCGTTGCGGCGATCACCCGGTCGCCAGCGGCAACGAGCGTGTCGTCCTGGAACAGCAGCGGCAGCTGGCGGCGCTGCCACGGTGGCAGTCCACGCTGCTGCAGCAGGTCTTTGAGCGCGTGTGAATGGGTGCGGCCGGGCAACTGGATGCGTTCGCCGCCCCGCCGCGCACGGACCTGGACCGGCGTGGGCAGGCGTGCGGCGCCGAGCAGCGCCAATTGGCCACCGTCGGGCAGCGCCAGCACTGCCCGCCCGTCCCAGTGCACGCTCCAGTGCGGGGGCAGGGCCAGGGTAACGGAGAGCAGGTGCAGCTCACCGCGCCAGCGACGGATGCGTGCGCCCTGCCAGGCGAACTGCGCATCGGCGTCCGGTGCGGCAGGCAGCAGGTCCTGCTCGATCGCGTCCACGCCTGCGGCCGGCAGCGGCGGCAACCCGCTGTTGCGCACCCAGCGCCGCAGCAGGCGCGCCCGGCGCTCGGCAGGCAGCCGTTGCAGCGGGGTGATGGACATCACCCCCGGGGCGATCAGGCAACGTCGCAGCGCGTCGCGATCGGTGCTGTCCAGCAACCGCTGCGACTGCGCGCACAGTGCGGCGCTGCGCGCGAACGCGGCATCGGCCTGTGGCCAGCGTTGCTGCAGCAGCGGCATCACGTGCAGGCGCAGGAAATTGCGGTCGGCATCGTCGCGCGCATTGCTGGGGTCGTCGATCCAGTGCAGGCCGTGCGTGCGGGCGTGGTCGAGCAGGGCGCTGCGCGGCACCTGCAGCAGCGGGCGCCAGACCGAACCGGCAGCGAACCCGGCATGGGCCTGGATCGCCGCCAGCCCATCCACGCCCGAGCCGCGCAGCGCACGCAGCAGGAAAGTCTCGGCCTGGTCGTCGCGATGGTGGGCCAGCGCCAGGCGCTCGCCGGGGCGCAGGGCATGGGCGAAGGCGTCGCGGCGTGCGTTGCGGGCGGCCGCTTCCAATCCCTGGCCGCTGTCGCGCGCCACATCGACATGGATCACCTGCAGCGGAATCTCCCAATCGGCGCAGATGGCCCGGCAGTGGTCGACCCAGCCATCGGCGGCGGCCTGCAGGCCGTGGTGGACGTGCAGCGCGCGCAGCCCGGCCGCGCGCTGTGCGGGCATCGCCGCCAGCCAGTGCAGCAGGACGGTCGAATCCAGCCCTCCACTGAAGCCGACCAGCACCGGAGTGGGGGTGTCGGGAGAAACGGGCAGGTCGATCGGCATCGGGTCCGGCATGGCTCAGGCAGGCCGGCAGTATCGGGTCTGGCGGTCATCGCCGCCATGTGCGCCCGTCATGGCGTGGCGGGAGCGGGAACGCGGCGTCCCTGGCGGTCGATGTGGAACCACTCCCCGCCCTCCATCGGGATGTGGCCCTGGGCGTCGGCCGGGCCGCGGCGGCAGCCGTTGCAGACCTGCGCGATGCCGTCGGTGAACGGCCAGCCGAAGTCGAAGGTGGCCGGGAAGGCCTGCCCCAGGCGGGCATCGAAGTAGCCGATGCGTGCGCCGACGCGGCCGCGCATCAGGCCTTCAGCGAGCGGGTCCGGACCGTTGTCCCACGTGATGACCGCCTGGGTGCGGCCCTGCCGGTTGACGTAATGGAAGCTGTCGCCGGCCCACACGACCGCCAGTCCGTCGTCGTCGTAATCGAGCTGGGCCAGCGTCTGTTCCTCGATGCGGGGGCTGCCTGTCTCCAGGGTGCAGCCGGGCAGCATCCACAGCCCGTGTTCCTGGGTGAGTACCTTGCACTCCGGCGCCTGGGCATGCGCTGCAACGCATGCGAGCAGGCTGGCGAGCAGGCTGGCGGGCAGCCGCAGGCGCCGCGCGTGGCGCCTGCGGCGTGCCGGATGCGGGGTGCCCGTCATCAGGGCGCCCCGGCCTTGCGCTCGAAGGCCGCTGGCGTCGGCAGGTTCACCGGTACGCCCTTGGCATCGCAGGTGCCGGCCGCACACAGCCGCTCGCGCAGGCGCGGGGTGGCCTGGACGATCATGTGATAGATGGCGTTCTGCTCCATCGTGCCGCGGATGGCCTTGCTGCCGGGGCCGCGCGCCCAGATGCCGACGTCTTCGCCGCCGTGGGTTTCGCTCTTGCTCGGAACCAGTGCTTCCTGCATGTAGTCGGGGTGTTCGGTATCCACATGGGACAGGTCCGGCCGGCCGGTGGCTGCCTCGAAGCTGCTGGGGTTGTGCGGGTAGGTCTTGGGGCCGGCCGGCTGCTGGTTGGTGGTGCCGGTGTAGCCGGGACCATTGGCATAGCTCAGCGTTGTGTAAGGCAGGCCGAGGCCGTCGCGGGCGACGTCGAGCGCACCGGAACCATCTTCGCCGCCCTTGTCCTTGACCTTGCCGAGGATCGGATTGCCGCGCGCCGGGTAGCCGACGAAGTTCAGCGTGTGCGAGTGGTCGGCGGTGACGATGATCAGGGTGTCCTGGTCGGACGTCGCGTCGACGGCGGCGCGCACGGCATCGGAGAGGGCCACGGTGTCGCTCAGGGCACGGTAGGCGTTGCCGCTGTGGTTGGCGTGGTCGATACGCGCGCCTTCGACCATCAGCACGTAGCCTTCCTGGTGGCGGGACAGGTTGGCGATGGCGGCCCGGGTCAGCTCGGCCAGGCTCGGTTCGCCGGCCGGGTCGTCCTTGCGCTCGATCTCATAGCGCATGTGGTCCGGTTCGAACAGGCCAAGGATTGCCGGTGCGTTGGCGGCAGCCTGCAGCTGTTGGGCGTTCCAGACATAGGCGCCCTGCGGATGGGCCTGCTGCCATTCGGTGACCAGGCTGCGGCCGTCCAGCCGCTGGCCGACCTTGTCGTCGTACTCGGGGTCGCGCTCTTCAACGGTGGTGAATTCGCCGCGCCCGCCGCCGAGGGCCACCAGCGGGCCGCGTCCGTACCGCGACGTGGACAGCAGCTGCTGGGCGATGTCCTTGCAGCCGGCTGCCTTGGCGGCCTCGGGCAGGTCGGTATCGTTTTCCCAGTTGCGCTCGGGCGAATGGGCATAGGTCGCCGCCGGGGTGGCGTGGGTCAGGCGGGCGGTGGAGACCACGCCGGTGGCCATGCCGGCACTGTCGGCCAACTGCAGCCAGGTCAGCAGTCCCTTGTCCAGGCTGTCGGCGCAGTCGGTGCGCTGGCCGGCGCTGACGCCGATGGCACCCATGTGGGTCTTCACGCCGGTGGTGATGGCGGTCATGGTGCCGGCCGAGTCGGGGGTCTGCGAGTCGGTGTTGTAGGTTTTGCTGAATGCGGTGGCCGGGAAGCGCTCCCACGACAGCAGGTTTTCTTCGCCCGGGTTGCCGTTGCGCTGGCCCTCAAAGATGCGTGCGGCCGCGACGGTGGTCAGGCTCATGCCATCACCGAGGAAGAGGATCACGTTCCTGGCCCGCCCCTGCATGGCCCCGTTGCCGGCCGCGCGGGCAGCCCCGCTGCGGTACCACCACTGCGGGGTTTCACCGGCAGGATGGGCCACGGGCGGCACATCGACCTGGATGGCGGCCGGGCCGTTGCGGGAGGTAGAGGCGGGGGTGGCACAGGCGCCGAGCAGCAGCGTGGTGGCGATGGCCACCACCAGGGACGTGGAACGGGACATGGACAGGCATATCTCACAGGTGAATCGGGCGTTCATTATGCAGAACGGCGCAAGGCACGCCGATGACACGCTGATTTTCTGTCCACACCTCGTTCCGGGCGCCGGCTTGGGCTATCGTGCCCAGCTGTCAAATCCTCTCTGGAATGCTCATGAAGCTGGTCTCTGCGTGGTTGCGGATTCCGTTCTGGCAACGTGTGCTGGGCGGCTTCGTGCTGGGTGCGCTGGCCGGCTGGTTGCTTGGGCCGGCGGCGGAAACCTGGTTCGGTCCGCTTGGTGATCTGTATGTCACGCTGATCAAGATGATTGCGGTGCCGCTGGTGTTCTTCGCGGTGATCAATGCCATTTCATCGCTGCACGGGCAGAAGTCGGTGGCGGCGCTGGGCGGGCGGACGTTCCTGTGGTTCATCATCACGGCGGCGTTGGCGGTGTGCGTCGGCCTGGCGGTAGGCACGCTGATGCAGCCGGGCACCGGCAACCTCAGTCTGAGCATGGACCACGGCTACACGCCACGGGAGGTGCCGAGCATCGTGAAGGTGCTCATGGACGTGGTGCCGTCCAATGTGTTCTATGCGCTGACCGGCATCGGCACCAAGGTGAATGCCGCCGGTGAGACGGTGCTCGCTGCCGGGCGCGGGTCGATCCTGCCGGTGATCTTCTTCGCGGGCCTGCTCGGCTTTGCGATGGTGAAGCTGGGCGACAAGGTGGCCGAGGCGCGCAAGCTGACCGGTCAGCTGAGCGACATCATGATCCAGGTGACGCGCTTCGTGCTGGAGATCACGCCGCTGGGAACGTTCGGCCTGATCGCCGGGCTCGTCGGCAGCTACGGGTTCGAGAAACTGCTGCCGCTGGGCAATTTCGTCCTGGCGCTGTACGTGGCCTGTGCGCTGCACATCGTGGTGGTCTATGGGAGCCTGCTGCTGGCACACGGTCTGAATCCGCTGAAGTTCTTCCGGGGGGCTGCACCGGGCATGCAGGTGGCGTTCGTGAGTTCGTCCAGTTTCGCGGCGATGCCGGCGGCGATGCGCTCGATCACGCACAACCTGGGCGTCAACAAGGACTACGCCTCGTTCGCGGTGCCGCTGGGCGCGAGCATCAAGATGGACGGCTGCGGGGCGATCTATCCGGCGCTGTGCGCGGTGTTCATCGCCCAGTACACGGGCGTGCCGCTGACGCCGGAGCAGTACATCGTGGTGTTGATCGCCTCGGTGCTGGGCAGCTTCGGGACCGCGGGCGTGCCGGGCACGGCGGTCGTGATGGCGACGGTGGTGCTGAGCGCGGCGAACCTGCCGCTGGAGACGATCGGCTACCTCTACGCGATCGATCGCATCCTGGACATGATGCGGACGATGACGAACGTGACCGGGCAGATGCTGGTGCCGGTCCTGGTGGCCAAGGAAACCGGGTTGCTGGATCGTGCGGTCTACGACAACCCGTCGACCAACCTGGGTGTGGACGAGGGCGAAGAACGCCCGTCCTGATCGCACACCGTGCGGATGGGCACGTCGCACAGGGCCGGCATCTGCCGGCCCTGTCTGTGTGGGGCGGACACCGCCTGCCGCCCGAATCTGATGGATGCTCCTTCTCTCCTCGCTGACCACGCACCGTAACGCGGTGTATCAGGGGGGTGTAACAGCGTTGATACAGGCCCGCCACCGTTGACGCTGCGGGGCGCACCGCCTGTCCCCGCGCACGTTCAGGCAACGATTTTCCCACGCGGCTGTAACACCGATGAAGCGGCTGCCGCGTGCGAACGCCGGCAAGGCCTTGTCGTACGGGCCTGCTGGACTTGGCACGATTGCTGCGATGTCCCTGCGCATGTTTTCGGGAGTTCGCCATGGACAGCATCGCCGCACGCAGGACACCGCGCTTCAGCCCCTGGTGGCTGGCCGCAGTGATGGTACTGCCGCTGGCCGCCACGGCCTCCGGCGCACGTCAGGGAGTGAAGGCCCAGCCGGGTGAAATCGTGCTGCTGCGCGATGTGTCCACCCGGCCGGCGTATCGTCCCGCACCGCCCGGGATCGCCCTGATTGCCGAGCCGTCGCCCCGTCGCGAAGTCGGCCAGGCGCTGGGCACCTCGACCGGGATGGATGAACTCAGCGACGACGACTATGCCTCGCTCGGGTCCAATACCGGCGCAGGCGCCGCCCACGGGTCGACCACGATCGAACGCGTGACCGGCCAGACCGTCAACAACACACTGGGCAAGGTCACCGACAACGGCATGCTGTCCGGCGGTCAGTTCAGCAACACCATCAGCGGCTCAATGGGCGCGGTGGGCAATGCCACGCGCGGCATCGGCGACCAGGTGCGGGGCGCGCTGGCGCAGTTCCCGCTCGGCCAGCCTGCAGGCGGACCCGGCAAATGAGCGCCTGGCTGCGGGGCAGTGCGCTGGCGCTCGCGCTGATCGTTCCGGCTGTCGCCGCGGCGCAGTCCGGCGACGATTACGCCGCGATGCTGTCCTACCTCAACCACAGCCGCATGGACGGCCGTGCGCTGGCCGGCGCCAACGGTGCGATGAGCGTGAACATGGTGGCCGGCGATCTCAACCAGCAGGCCAACCTCATCGGCATCGCCAACGGGCAGCGCGCCAGTGTTGCCGTCCAGGCACAGCAGCGCCAGACCGGCGACCGCGTGCTCGCCGACGGCCCGATGGATGCCAGCGCGAGCATCGGCGGACAGGCACTGCGCGGCGCCAGCGGCGTCGCATCGATCAATCAGGCCAGCGGCAACGGCAACGCGACGCTCAACGTCGTGACCGCGACGCTGGCGCAACAGGGCATACGCGAAACCACCGACGAGGCTCTGGCCGCGTCGGGTGCGCTCGCGTCAGCAGGGGGGCAGGCGACCGTCAACGACGGCCGGCCGGCTGGAACCCGCAGGGTGGCGGTGGAAGCAACCGCACTGCAGGGTTTCGACGGCGTCCTGCAACTCAATCAGATCGCGGGATCCGGCAACGCCACCGCAAATCAACTGAGCATCTCGGTGCAGTCCACCCCGTGAGTAGTCACATCCACCCGATTGTCTGTGATGAGAGAGAGGGCACCATGAACACCACCATGAAGCGGACCGTACTCGCAGTCGCCATCGCTGCGGCATCGGCCACGGCCGGCGCCAACGGCTGGGGCAATGACCGTGACAACCAGAACCAGAGCGCGAACATCAATCACCTGCACAATGTGAGCGAGACCCGCACCAACACCAACACCGAAACCAACACCGAAACCAACACCAACACCGATTCGCGGACCTGGAACCGGACCTGGAACAACACCCGCAACACCAACACCACCACCAACACCACCGTCAACGAAGACGTCACCCGCAACCGCGATGTAACGGTCAACGAAGACGTCAACAAGACCAGCAACATCCAGGCCGACGAGCGCAAGGAAAAGAACAACCACGGCGTGGACGTGAACCTGGAGAAGGATCTGCGTCTGAGCTCGGACATCAACTTCTCCGGCGATCCGGAGATCACCGGCTCGATCGACCTGGACTCGGCCGCCATCGCCATCATCGACAACCGCCAGTCGGTCACCAACAACATGGCGGGCAACAGCCTGGTGACCAACAGCGCTTCGATCGCCGATGACGTCGGCGCCGATGCGTCCGGCAACCTCGGCTTCAACGTTGCCGCCGGCGACAACAATGCCCAGGACAACGCCGCATCGCTGTCTGCGGCTGATGCGTCCTTCAGCTTCGGCATGGCCGACGCCGAAGTGTTCGTCAACCAGTACGGCGCAGGCAACACGACCCTCAACTCCGGCGTGACCAACGCGGCGGGCCTGGGCGGCAATGCCTTCAGCGGTGCGTCCGGCAACATCGGCGTCAATGCCACCTCCGGCAACAACAACGAGCAGAAGAACGCGCTCGCCGCCTCGGTGGCCACCGCGGCCTATGCCACCTCGAGCATCAGCTCCAACCAGGTCTCCAGCGGCAATACCGTCAGCAATGCCGGCTATCTGCAGCGCATGACCGATACCGTGGACGTGAGCCTGCGCGGCCGTGTCGCCGGTGGGACCCTCGCGGTGGGTGCGGGCCGCTACAGCGGTACCGGCAACGCCTACCAGAAGGACAACTACTACCTGGATACGTGGAATGGCGAGCTGGACCATCCGAGTGGCAATGCAACGGGCCACATCGACATGGATAACGACATCCAGAACGCGACGGCGAATCCGAATCGCCAGGGTGTGGGCGGTATCGCCTTCGATACCGACGAGAGCGGCACCAGCCAGTTCGTCGAACTGGGCGTGGCCGACCTGTACGCGAGCCTGAGCGGCACCGTCTCCACCACCCGCTGGGTGGCGGTGAATGCAACCAACACCGCGGCCCTGTCCGGCAGTGCGTTCTCCAATGCCTCCGGCAACATCGGGGTGAACGTGTCGGCGGGTACCGGCAACCTGCAGGCCAACAGCCTGGCGCTGGCCGTGGCGCAACCCTCCACCGGCGGCGGTGGCGGCGGCACCGGCGAGTAAGTCTGTCCGTTTTCGCAAGCAGTACGCGTTGAGCGCAACAAACCCGGCCATCCGCCAATGGCCGGGCTCCCCGGGAGCCCCTGTCCCTTCTCCCCCTTTCGGGGCAGGGGCTCCTTCCTGAGCCGGAGAAGGCAATGTCCAACCGTTTTCGCATCTGGATGCTGGTGTGGGCGTTGTCGCTGCTGATGCTGCCGATGGGCGCGGTACGCGCCGGCGATGTCGGCTTCAGTGGCGTGCTGCCCAATGGGGCGGTGCTGACCCAGCGTGTGGAAAGCATGCAGGAACGGCGCTTCCGCAACATCGTGCGGCAGCACACCGACTACAGCTGCGGCGCGGCGGCGCTGGCCACGATCCTGCGCTACGCCTACCACCTGGAGGCGGACGAAGGCACGGTGATCGAAGGGATGATGGGGGTGTCGGACCCCCAACTGGTGCACCAGCGCGGATTCTCGCTGCTGGACATCAAACGTTATGTGGAATCGATGGGCATGCGCGGGCGCGGCTACCGCGTCAACGAAGAGCGGTTGCGATCGCTGCGCGTGCCTGGACTGGTGCTGATGGACGTACGCGGGTTCCGTCACTTCGTGGTCCTCAAGCAGGTCCGTGGCGATGTGGTGGACGTGGCCGACCCGATCCTGGGCAACCGCAGCCTGCCCGTCAGTGAATTTCTCAAGGCGTGGCCGTCGCGCGCCGTGTTTGTCGTGATCGGCAGTGATTTCGATCGCAACACGGTGCTGCTGCAGCCTGGCGAACGGCCCAGTGCGCGTTCGCTGTATGCCCGGCAGGGCCCGATCACCGACGCGGAACTGGTCGACTTCGGATTCACCCATGCCGACCTGTTTTAAGGAGTCAACATGAACATCGCAACGTGGACGCCCGGCGTGGTGCTGCTGGCCGTGCTCGGCATGGCACCGGCGCATGCCGACGAAAGCCGGCCCGGCAAGGGACTGAGCGAGATCCCCGATCCGGAATTGAACCTCATGCGGGGACGCTACACCGTCGGTGGCAATACAGTGGCCTGGTTCGGCGTCACCATGATCTCGCAGTGGCAGACCGCCGGCGGCCAGTCGGCGCAGAGCGCGCTGAAACTGGGCATGGACTTCACCCAGGGCAGCACCCCGCGTATCACCTTCGCGCCCAGCGTCAGCGTTACCGCCGCCGATGCTCCGCTGCCGGTCACCACCGGTCGCAGCATCGATGCCAGTGGCCTGCATAACGTGGCCGGACTCAGCCAGACCATCCAGGTCGCCGGCGACGGCAACCAGGCCAGCAATGCCACCCGGCTGACCGTGCGTGACGGCGTTGCGCCGCCGGCCGGTAGCGACAGCGCGCACGTGGCCTCACTGCAGCGCGATGGGGTCAGTGCCATTGCCCAGCTGGACGGCAACAGCGCCAAGGTGCAGTTGCAGATCGAGGGCGCCGGCGCGGTGCAGCAGTGGATCCGCAACGGCAGCGTCGGCCAGAGCATCGCGCTCAGCAGCGACGGCCAGGCGGTGAGCAATCGCCTGCAGATCGATCTGGTCAGGCAGTCCCTGGTCAACAACGTCCCGCTGAGCCAGAACGTGGCCCAGGCGATGACGCTGGTACGGGGTGTAGGCATGGGGCCGGGCCAGTAAGGCAGGACCGGCAAGGGGGCGACAACACAACCGTGGGCCAAGGCAATGCACACTTCGATACGGGCAACACCGCTGGCGCTGGCGGCGCTGGCACTGATGGCAGCGGCGGGCGCGCACGCGCAGCAGCCAGCCGGCAACGACCAGGCCGACGTGAAGGCACTGATGGCGCAGCTGGAAACCCTGAAGGCGAATTACGCCCAGGAAGTGCGGCGGTTGCGCGAGCTGGACATGCAGGTCCAGGCGATGCAGGCACGCCTGACCGGCAAGACCGCACCGGTCGCGGCGGCGGGTGCTGCGGCACCCCCGCCACTGCCTGCCGGCACACCGGCGGCACCGGTGGGCGGCGAGGGCTATGCGAGCAGCGCCGAAGAGGCGCGGCAGGCCAAACAGGAATCGCGGCGCAGCGTGGATGACGTCAAGCAGCAGCAGGCCGCGTTGTTCAGCCGTCGCTTCACCCTGGAAAACAGCCTCACCTACGCCCGCTACGATCGCAAGCAGCTCAGCCTCAACGGCTTCCTTGCCCTGGATGCGATCTTCCTCGGCAACATCGCCATCGAGAACGTGGAGTCCGACACGCTGACCTACAACCTGGCCGCGCGCTGGGGTGTCAGCCCGCGCCTGACCTTGAACATGGACGTGCCCTACCTGGCGCGAAAGACGGTCTTCCAGAAGGGCGGTGCCGGTGGCTCGGCCGCGGCGATCGCGCAGGAGGAAACCACCGGCAACGGAATCGGCGATATCGGCGTCAGCGCCAATTACAAGCTGTTTTCCGAACACGGGCGGTGGCCGGAGACGGTGCTGACCGTGGGGGCCACCGCGCCCACCGGGCGTGCGCCGTACGGGTTGGACTGGAAGGTGCTGGAACGCGATGACGACGACTTCATCCGCTTTGCGGTCCCCGAGCAGCAGCCCACCGGCAATGGCGTGTGGCAGGCCAACGTGGGCCTGTCGGCGGTGAAGACCGCCGATCCGGCGATCCTGTTCGCCAACATCGGCTACATCCATTCCTTCCCGCGCAGTTTCGACGACATCGATGCCAATCCGGATACGGTCAACCCCGGCGACGTGAAGCTCGGCGGCTCGTACTACTTCGGTGCCGGCGTCGCCTTCGCATTCAATGAGCGCACCAGCCTCAGCATCTCCTTCAGCGACAAACTCAGTGCGCGCGCCTCTACGCGGTATCGCAACGGCCAGTGGCTGAAGGTGATCGGCAGCGACGCCAATGCCGGCACGCTCAACCTCGGCATCACCTATGCGCTCAATCAGAACACCACGCTGGTGAGCCTGCTCGGCATCGGCCTGACGCCGGACGCGCCGGACTTCACCTTGGCGTTCAAGGTGCCGTACATGCTGTAAGGCATCTCGACGCCAGGCCCTACCGCAGTTCCGGCAGGGCCAGCTGGTGCTTGCGACACAGGCGGTAGATGGTGACCCGCGAGACCTGCATCGTGCGGGCACAGGCGCTGATGTTGAAGTCGCTCTGGCGCAGCGCATGCAGCAGCGTTTCACGCTCGGCCACCTGGCGGGCGTCGTGCAGGCCGCGGTGCGCGGTCGGCAGCAGCGGCTGCCCCAGCTCCAGGTCGGTGGCGCTGATCAGCTCGGTTTCGGCGACGATCGCCGCGCGCTGCACGCGGTTGAGCAGCTCGCGGACATTGCCCGGCCAGTGGAAGCGCTCAAGCGCACGCAATGCGTCGGCGCTGAAGCCGCGCGCGCGGGTGGCATGGCGGTGGCGGAAGCTGTCCAAGAAGTGACGGGCCAGCAGCACGATGTCGCTGCCGCGCTCGCGCAGGGGGGGCAACGGCAGCCGCAGCACGTTGAGCCGGTAGAACAGATCGCGGCGGAACCGGCCCTGTTCCACCGCCGTTTCCAGATCCACATGGGTGGCGGCAAGCACGCGCACGTCCACGGCCAGCGGGCGGTTGCTGCCCACGCGTTCGACCGTGCCTTCCTGCAGCACACGCAGCAGGCTGGTCTGTGCGTCCAACGGCAGGTCTCCGATCTCATCCAGCAGCACCGTGCCGCCATTGGCGGTTTCGAACAGGCCGAGCCGCCGCGCTGCCGCGCCCGTGAAGGCACCGCGCTCGTGCCCGAACAGTTCCGACTGCACCAAGGCGGCCGGGATGGCCCCGCAGTTGACCGCCATGAACGGGTGCGCGTGGCGGGGCGACAACGCATGCAACGCCTGCGCGGCCAGTTCCTTGCCAGTACCGGTTTCGCCGGTGATCAGCACCGGCAGCTCCACCGGCGCGAACTTGCGCAGCGCCGCGCGGGTGACCTGCAGCACCGCACTGTCGCCGATCAGTGCCTGTGGACCGGGTCCGCTGCGCGCGCCGTCGCCGTCGCCGTCGGCGAGTTCCTGCAGGCGCAGCACCAGGTGCGGCATGTCCACCGGGGCACGATAGGTGGCCACGCAGGCCTCCAGCAGCGCGTCCAGGGCCGGCGAGGGGGGCAGCCCGGTGGAGGGAACGATCGCCAGCAGGCTCATGTGGCGATGCTCCACCAGCAACTGCTGCAGAGGGGCCAGTTGGGCCGGCACGCCATCGCGCAGGTCGAGCAGACCGACGATCTGGTCGCTGCCACGCATGCCGATGCTGGCGCACTGCTCGGGCGCCACGCCCCGGACCTGCCAGCCTGCCGCCGCCAGCGCGGCACGTTCGTTGGCCAGGGGGCGCCCAAACCAGATCACACACCGGGCCGGGAATTCAGGGACTGCCGCCATGCGTCACCTTGTCGAGAAGAACAGGGGCGGCATCAGGTCCTGGACGGGTGCTCCGAACGTGCCGCCCCACGCCCGGTCCGCTACTCCCCGGCGTTTGGCACGGGGAGATCGCCAGCGAAGAATGCCTGCACGACAGAAGGAACAACGCCGGTTGGCGGCGGTACCGGCCAGCGGCAAGGGCCGGTTCGGAAACCAAAAAAAAGCCGCTGCAAGGCAGCGGCTTTCCCGGCGGGCGGTGGCGGCAGGCTCAGAGCTCGACGCGACGGGCCTGCATGAACTTGGCGCTCCAGTAACCCGTGACCAGGCTGTCCACACGGACGTCCTTGCCGGTGCTGGGGGCGTGCAGGAAGCGGCCTTCACCGACATAGATGCCGACGTGGTCGACCCGGCCCTTGCGGCCGAAGAACACCAGGTCGCCGGCTGCCAGAGCGTTGCGGTCGTTGATCAGTTCGGCCTCGCCGTCATGGGCCATCTCGCGCGAGACGCGCGGCAGTTCGATGCCCAGGGCGGTACGGAACACGTAACCGACCAGGCCGCTGCAGTCGAAGCCGCTGTCCGGCGAGGTGCCGCCCCAGCGGTACGGGGTGCCCAGCAGGGTCATCGCGCGGCGCAGCAGGGACTGCACCTTGCCGTTGTCGGCGGCGCTGCCGACCACGGCGCCGGTGCTGGCATCGTAATTGGCGAGCAGGCGGCTCAGATCGCCGGCGACCATCGCCGAGCGGTCCATCAGGGGAATGGTGTCGTTGGCCGCCAGGTGCGGAAGCAGGGCGGCGAGGGTGGCGCTGGCAGCGGCATCGGCCTTGCTGCGGGCCGGCGCTTCAGCCTTGGGACGGGCCGGCGCGGTGGAATCGGGGGTAGCGGTGACGGCGGGTGCAGCAGCCTCGGAGCCGGTCGTCGGAGCGGTCTGGGCCCAGGCCGGAAGGCTGGCCAGGCAGAGCGCGAAAGCGAGGAGGGCGGGTCGGGCGCTTCGCCGGGAAGCGGCGGTCTGGCCTTTGCAAGTCAGGTCGTCTGTCGTCACGCGGCGGTCACTGAATAAAAACGATGGGTGATCATGCCGTGTAAGACCTGTGATTTGGTACAAATTCCGTTAAATTTTCGTTTTACTTGGCGTGATATTCGTCACAAATTTGGACCTTGCCCCTGTTCAGCTTAGTGCAGGACACGTTTCGCCCCCGTGTAATGGTCCTTCCAGTACGCGCCACCGAGCGAATCCAGCCGCACCGTTCCACCGGTGCTGGGGGCGTGGACAAACCGCCCTTCACCCACATAAATGCCGACGTGCGAGACGCTGCCGCGGCTGCCGAAGAAGACCAGATCGCCCGGCGCCAGCCGCTGCGGGTCGATCTTCGGCCCTTGGACGGCAGCCAGGTCGCGCGAGGTGCGCGGCAGGCGCAGGTCCAGCATTTCCCTGTACACGTAGGCGACCAGGCCGCTGCAGTCGAAGCCGGACTCGGGCGTGTTGCCGCCGTAGCGATACGGGGTGCCGACCAGACCGATGGCGCGCATCAGCACGGCGTTGGCCGCCGCCGGGTCGCTCGGTGCCACTGTGGGCCAGACCTGGCTGGCGGCGGGCGGGGACGAGGGACGGACCGCCTTGCCGCCACCGCAACCGGCGAGCAGGGCGACCGCGAGCAGGGCCAGCGCCCGGCGGACGGGCAGGCGGGTTGCGGGCGAAACTGGCGTCAGCTGCATGTTGTCCGGATAATGCGCCACCTTAGATGGCCGTCATCATGGCGGCGTATCCGGCGGGCGACAACCCGCCTCACCCGTCTGCCCGATGGCAGTCCCAGACAGAGTTGCGCATGAAGATCGAAAAAGACCGCGTCGTCCGTTTCCATTACACCGTCTCGGAACTCGGCCAGGAGCCGATCGAGAGCTCCAGGGATCGTGATCCGCTGGCGATCCTGATCGGCCACGGCAACATCATCCCGGGCCTGGAAAACGCCATGATGGACAAGGAAGCCGGTGCGACCTTCGCTGTCGACGTGAAGGCGGCCGATGCCTACGGCGAGCGCCGTGACGGCCTGAGCCAGCGCGTGCCCAAGAAGCACTTCGGTACCACCCGCCTGGTGCCGGGCCAGCAGGTCGTGCTGCAGACCAACTTCGGCCCGCGCGCGGTCACCGTGCAGAAGGTCGGCATGAGCGTGGTCGACGTCGACCTGAACCACCCGATGGCCGGCAAGGATCTGCACTTCGATGTGGAGATCGTTGAAGTGCGCGAAGCCAGCAAGGAAGAAATCGAGCACGGCCACGTGCACGGCGACGGCGGCCACCAGCACTGATTTTCCGCCAACGCGCTGTACCGCAACGGCCCGCTTCGGCGGGCCGTTTGCGTCTGCGGCGCCGCCATGCCGCGTCTGCGGCGCCATACTGTCCGCCCTTGCCCCCGGAACGCCCGTGAACGCAGCCGCTCCTTCCTTGCAGCCGATCGGTGCCGGCGAGCGCATCGCGGTGATCGACATCCTGCGCGGTTTCGCCCTGCTGGGCATTCTGCTGATGAACATCGAAGCGCTCAGCGGTCCGCTGGATCTGTCCTTCACCAGCATCGATCCGCACTGGCAGGGTGCCGACTACTGGACCGACGCGGCCATTTACGTGCTCGTCCAGGGCAAATTCTTCACCCTGTTCTCGCTGCTGTTCGGCGCCGGCTTCTCGGTGATGGCGCAGCGTGCGGCGGCCGCCGGCCGCGAATTCACCCCTTTCTACCTGCGTCGCAGCGCCGCGCTGCTGCTGATCGGCCTGTGCCATGCACTGCTGGTGTGGTCCGGCGACATCCTGGTGATGTACGCGTTGATCTCGCTGCCGCTGCTGGCCTGCCGCGAGGCGCCGCGCAGCTGGCTGCCGGTGATGGGTGTGGGCAGCTACCTGCTTGCGGCCGTGCTCTTGCTGCTGATGGGCGCGCTGATGGGCGCATTGGTTGCCAGTGGCGATCCGGGCGGGCAGACGCGCGAAGCGATGCTGCAGGCCCAGCAGACCATCGAACTGCAGCGGCAGGCGTATGGCTACGGCAGTTGGAGCCAGGCCGTCGCGCAGCGTTTCAGCGACCTTGGCGCGATGCTGTCGGGCATCATGATCGTCGGGCCGGAAGTGCTGGGCATGTTCCTGATCGGCAGCTGGTTCGCGCGCAGCGGCGCACTGGCCGAGCCGGCACGTTTCGCCGGCCTGTACGCGGCGCTGCGCTGGGTCGCGCTGCCGGTGGGGCTGGCGCTGATGCTGGTGAGTGCGTACTGGGTGCCGTATCTGGCGCCGGGCACATTCACGCCGGCCAGTGGGGCGGCCTACGCGCTGTCGTCGGTGGCCAGCCTGCTGATGTGCCTGGGCTACCTGGCCTGGGTCGTGCGCGTGCGCGATCGGCTGCACTGGCTGGCGCCGGTGGGGCGGATGGCGCTCACCCACTACATCGGCCAGTCGCTGGTCTGCACGTGGATCTTCTACGGATACGGCCTGGGCCTGTTCGAGCAGGTGCCGCGGCTGTGGCAGGTGCCGTTCGCGCTGGCGTTGTTCGGCGTGCAGGTACTCGTCAGCCATTGGTGGCTGCGGCACTTCCGTTTCGGTCCGCTGGAATGGGTGTGGCGCGCCATGACCTACCTGCAGTGGCCGCCCCTGCGCCGAGGCGACGCGCGCGCGTGAGCCCGGCATCGTCACGCATGGCTCGCGGCCGGGCGTGGCATGCTCGGGGTCCTGCCTGAAGGTGGGCGACCGTCCACCTGCCATCTGTTCGAGTACTGCCAATGACGACGCACTACGACTATGACCTGATCGTGCTGGGGGGCGGCTCCGGTGGCCTGGCGGCGGCCTTCCGCGCCGCGCAGCAC
Source organism: Stenotrophomonas nematodicola (assembly GCF_009467805.1). Classification (GTDB taxonomy): domain Bacteria; phylum Pseudomonadota; class Gammaproteobacteria; order Xanthomonadales; family Xanthomonadaceae; genus Stenotrophomonas; species Stenotrophomonas nematodicola. Next base: position 167,777 of record NZ_WIAY01000005.1, on the reverse strand, counting down.
GGCCGCCGGGTGGCCATGCTGGAGCCCGGTGAACTCGGCGGCACCTGCGTCAACGTCGGCTGCGTGCCGAAGAAGGCCATGTGGCTGGCGGCCGATCTGGCCGGGCGCATCGGCCTGGCTGCGGCAATGGGCTTTGATGTTCCGCTGCGTCCGGCGCTGGACTGGAAGGAACTGGTGGTGCACCGCCAGGCGTACATCGCCAACATCCATGCCAGTTATCTCAAGCGCCTGGACGAGAACAAGGTGGTCCGCGTGCCGCGCCGCGGCCGTCTGGTCGATGCGCATACCGTGGAATGCAGCGACGGCGTGCGCATCAGTGCCGAGCACATCCTGATCGCCACCGGCGCGCATCCGCAGCGGCCGGATATTCCGGGGGCGGCGCTTGGGCTGGTCTCCGATGATTTCTTCAACCTGTGCAGTGCCCCGGCGCGCGTGGCCATTGTCGGCGGTGGCTACATCGCCGTGGAGCTGGCCGGCCTGCTGCAGGCGCTGGGCAGCCGGGTGACACTGCTGGTGCGTGGCGACCGCCTGCTGGAACGGTTCGACGCGGAGCTGACCGCGCAGCTCGCCGACAACCTGCGCCACCAGGGCGTGCAGCTGCATTTCGGCTATCGCCTGCGCGAGTTGCAGCGCGACGGCGATGCAGTGGTGGCGTTGGGCCATGACGGGCCTGCCGACGGGCAGTTCGACGCGCTGTTCTTCGCCACCGGTCGCCGCGGCAACAGTGCCGACCTCGGGTTGGAAGCGCTGGGCGTGGTGGTGGGCGACAAGGGCGAGGTGGAGGTCGACGCATGGCAGACCACGGCCGTGCCGAGCGTGCACGCGGTGGGCGACATTGCCGGCAAGGTCGGTCTGACCCCGGTGGCCATCGCCGCGGCGCGCACGCTGATGGATCGCCTGTTCGGCGGCCAGCCGCAGGCGAAGATGGACTATGAGAACGTCGCCAGCGTGGTGTTCTCGCACCCCGCGCTCGGCGCGGTGGGGCTGAGTGAGGAAGAGGCCTGCGCGAGGTACGGCGATGTACGCGTGTATCGCAGCAACTTCCGCCCGATGCTGCAGGCACTGGCCGACGGTACCCAGCGCAGCCTGTTCAAGCTGGTCTGCGTGGGCGAGGAGGAGCGTGTGGTGGGCGTGCACCTGCTTGGCGAGGCGGCCGATGAAATCCTGCAGGGCTTCGCGCTGGCGGTGAAGATGGGGGCGACCAAGGCGCAGTTCGATGCCACCGTGGCGATCCATCCGACCTCGGCCGAGGAAGTCGTGCTGATGCGATAACACGGCCATTCCAGCAAGGCCGTCGCGTCGGACGCGTGCGACAATCCCGTCCCGATTCCTCTGTTGCAGCCGCGCGCGCGGCTGCCCGCCGTCCTGATGCCGCCCACCGTGTCGTCGCTTCCCACCTCGTCCAGCCGCATCGCCGCCGGTGGCATCGCGCTGGCCGCGGTCGGTGCGATCGCGGCGTCCGGCAAGGCGGTGATCGTCAAGCTGGCCTACCGGCATGGCGTGGATGCGACCACGCTGCTGGCGCTGCGCATGCTGATGGCCTTTCCGCTGTTCGCCGCGCTCGCGGTATGGTCGGCGCGGCGCGCCACGGCGCTGTCATGGGCGGATCGGGGCAGGGTGGTGTGGCTGGGTTTCACCGGCTACTACCTGTCCAGCCTGCTCGACTTCCAGGGGTTGCAGTACATCAGCGTGACCCTGGAACGGCTGATCCTCTATCTCAATCCGACCCTGGTGCTGCTGATCAGCCTGGTGCTGCTGAAAAAGCGCCCCGGCCGCTGGCAGCTCGCCGCGCTCGTGCTGAGCTATCTCGGCGTGCTGCTGGCGTTTGGCCACGACCTGCAGCTGGAGGGCGGACGCATCGTGCTGGGCAGTGCGCTGGTATTCGCCAGTGCACTCAGCTATGCGTTGTACCTGTTCGGCAGCGGCCAAGTGGTGGCGCGGATCGGTGCGATCCGCCTGACCGCCTATGCCAGCTGCGTCGCATGCGTGCTGTGCGTACTGCACTTCGCGCTGCTGCACCCGCTGGCCGCGCTCGGCCAGGCGCCGGCGCCGGTGTATGGGCTGTCGCTGCTCAATGCGACGGTGTGCACCGTCCTGCCGGTGCTGGCGATCATGCTGGCGGTCAAGCGGATCGGCTCGTCGCTGGCTGCGCAGGTCGGTATGCTCGGGCCGGTATCCACCATCGTGATGAGTCTATGGCTGCTCGACGAACCGATGGGTCCCTGGCAGATCCTGGGGACCGCGCTGGTACTGGTCGGCGTGCTGCTGGTCAGCCGCGTGCGCGCGTGACGGGCGCGCCCCCGCCGGCAGGCGATGATCCGGCGGCCCAGGCCCGTGAACGCATCCTGGCGGTGATCCGGGCGATTCCGCGAGGGCAGGTGATGGGCTATGGCCAGGTGGCGGCCAGGGCCGGATTGCCGGGCCGGGCGCGATTGACCGCGCGCGTGCTCGGGCAGAACGAGGACCCCGACCTGCCGTGGCATCGGGTGCTGCGCTCTGACGGGCGCATCGCGATGCCGGAGGGATCGCGTGGCTGGCGTGAACAGACCCAGCGGCTGCGCGCCGAAGGCGTGGCGATCGAACGCGGCAGGGTCAAGCACATGCCGCGCAGCGCCGATGATCTGGACGCGGCGCTGTGGGGCCCGGGCTGAGCGTTCGCCCGGGCCGGGTCGGGGGTGAACAGGCCGCGCTATGATGCACACGGTTCCAAAGGATGCCCCCATGTTCCCGCGACTGCCCACCGTCACCAAGGCGCTGTTGATCGCCAACATTCTGCTGTTTCTGCTGCAGCAGCCGTTCCTGCTCGGCAACGGCACGTTCGAGCCGTTCATGCTGCAGCCGCTGCGCAGCGGATTCGATCCGTTCTCGCCGGGCGGCAATTTCCAGCCCTGGCAGCTGCTGACCTACGGCTTCCTGCATGGCAGCGTGGGCCACCTGTTCTTCAACATGCTCGCACTGTTCATGTTCGGCGCGCCGCTGGAACAGACCTGGGGTGAAAAGCGGTTCCTCACCTATTACCTGGTCTGCGTGGTCGGCGCCGGGCTGTGCCAACTGGTGGTTGGCATGATGATGGAAAACCCGGCCACGGTGCTGGGCGCGTCCGGTGGCGTGTTCGGCCTGCTGCTGGCCTACGGCATGCTGTTCCCGAACCAGCGGGTGATGCTGCTGTTCCCGCCGATTCCGATGAAGGCACGCACCTTCGTGATCGTGTTCGGTGCGATCGAGCTGATGCTGGGCGCCACCGGCTGGCAGCCCGGCGTGGCCCACTTCGCCCACCTCGGCGGCATGCTGTTCGGCTGGCTGCTGATCCGCTATTGGCGCGGCCAGCCGCCGTTCAACCGTCGCCCGCCGGGCGGCCCGCGGCCCAACCATCTGCGTCGGGTCAAGTAGGACGGGGCAGGGCCGTCAGATGACGGTCGCAGGTCTGTACCGGCACGTGCTGGGCAGCGCCTTCGACGCGCTTCGTGTTCGTCGTCGAGATCGCCGTGCCGGTCACCGGCCTGATCGCCGCATACAGCGGCCCCCTGCAGCCAGAGCGGTAGTCCCGTGCGGCGCGGGCAGGCCGCAACGAAGAAGGCGCCCGGTGGGCGCCTTTTTCGTTACCTCACCGCGACAGGCTCAGCGCCAGACCTTGATCTGGTCGCCATCCACGCGCTGCATCGGCTGGCCCGGCTTGCAGCTGAAGGTCGCACCGAATGCCGGCAGGTTGGACAGCGGGCCATTGGTGCGCCAGCGGCCCGGCGCCAGGATGTCCGAGGTCACGCGCTGCGCCGCTTCGTTCGGCGACAGCTGCTGCGGCCACAGGGTGGCCCAGGCACGGAAGAAACCCTGGCGGGCGGCCGGCTTGGCGTTCGGTTCGACCGCGTTGTAAGCCTCCCACGCCAGTTCCAGGCCGGCCAGATCGGCCAGGTTCTCTTCGCGGGTCAGCTCGCCGTTGACCTTGGCGCCCTTGACGCCGGGGAACTCGTAGCCGCTGTACTGGGCGGCCACGCGGTTGCCGAACAGGGTCCAGGCGGTCTTGTCGGCCGGGGTCCACCAGCTGCGCAGTTCGCCCTTGGCATCCACCAGTGCGCCCTTGGCGTCGATGGCGCGGGTCAGCTCGTGCGCGACCAGCGCACCGAAGCTGCCGAACTTGTCGGCGGTGTCGGCCTTGGCGTTGAATACCGGGCCCTGCAGCACGGCGGCGGTGACGATCAGGCGGTTCTGCGCGATGTCATACGCCAGTGCCGGCTGCTGCGGCAGCACGTCCCAGCGGCGGTCCGCGTTGCCCTTGCCGATGCGCTTCATTTCCTCACGGTGGCGCCAGGTCGAGGCGATCAGCATGTTGCCGCCGAAGCTGCCACGGCCCATCGGCTGCACGGTGTAATCCAGGTCGCGCAGCGGGGTGCCGATTTCGATCTTCATCGCGGCCAGCTTGGCCTGTGCTTCGGTCTTGGCGTCCGCGCTCATCCAGGTGCTGCGCTTGACCGCTTCGATCTGCACTTCGCGCAGCTTGTCCACGATCAGCGCGGCCTGGCGGCGGTCATCGGCCGACAGGTGCTTGCTGGCGTACTCGCGGCCAAGCATCGGGCCGGCGGCCACGTTGATGGCATCCAGGGTCTGCTCCCAGCGCGCCGGGGCGATGGTCTCGCCGCGGATCACCCGGCCGCGGAACTCGAACTCGGCGTCGCGGTAGGCCTTGGACAGGTACGGTGCCATCGCGTCGCCCACGCGCCAGCGCAGGTAGGCCTTCCACTGGTCCGGCTTGATCCGGGTGACCATGCCGTCGAGCTGCTTGAACAGCGCCGGATCGGACAGCGAAACCAGGTCGTCATTGACACCCTGCACCTTCAGGAACGCATCCAGCTGCAGGTTGCGGTACCGGCCGGTGAGTTCCTTGGTGGAGATCGGCGCATAGTTGTTGAACGGGTTGTTGATGCCGGCCAGCGACTGCGCGTTGCGCGCCAGCTCGGTCTCCAGCGCGATCACCGCCTGCGACTCGGCATCCAGCTTGGCCGCCGGCGTGCCGGTCAGCGCCAGGATCTGCTTGACGTAGGTGCGGTAGCGGCCCATCAACGCCACGGTGTCGGCATCGGTGCGGGTATAGAACGCCGGGTCGGGCAGGCCCATGCCGCCCTGCATGAAGTAGCCGATGTGGCGGTCCAGCGCCTTGAGGTCCACGTCCGGTGCGAAGTTGAAGGCCACCGGGATGCCCACCTGGTGCAGCGCGGCGATCGAGGCCGGCACGTCCTTGGCCTTCTTGATCGCGTTGATGCGGGTCAGCAGCGGGGCGATCGGGTTGGAGCCGTCGGCCTCGACCGCGGCCTCGTCCAGGCCGCTGGCCCAGAAGTCACCCAGCAGTTTCTGCACGTTGCCCTGCGGGGCCGTCATCGCGGCATCCAGCAGTTCGCGCTGCTGCACGCGGGTACGCTCGGCCATCAGGCCCAACGCCGTAGTGGCTCCCACCTGCGGCACCGGGTTGGACTTCAGCCAGGCGGCATTGGTCGCCTCGTAGAAATCGGTGCACTGCGCGCTGGCGGCCGGCGCGCGGGCGGCCTTCTTCTTGGGAGCGGCATGGGCGTCGTTGGCGGCGACCAGGGTGACCAGGCTGAGGCCCAGCGCGACGGCGAGCGGACGGAAGTTGGGCATGTAAAGCAAATCCATCGAGGATTGAAGATCGCGCGAGTGTACCAAGCCGCACCGCACGGCGGCATGCATGGCGCACCCTTCGTCGGGCCCAAAAGCAAAGGCCCGGAAATCCGGGCCTTTGCGGGTTCAACAGGTCAGGCGGGGCTTACCAGATCACCACCTGCTGGTCGCCGGTGCGGACCATCGGCGAACCGGCCTTGCACTGGAACGCGGCCGCAAAGCTCGGCAGGTTCGACGGCGCGCCCATCGCGCGGAACTGCGAAGGGGCGTGCGGATCGGTGGCCAGGCGGACCTTGGCGTTTTCCGGGGTGTACTTGGTGCGCCACACGGTGGCCCAGTTGAAGAAGAAGCGCTGGTCGCGGGTGAACCCGTCGATCTTCGGATCTTCCTTGCCGGCCGACGCCTTCTGCAGCGCGTCGTAGGCAGTGGCCAGGCCGCCCAGGTCGGCGATGTTCTCGCCCAGGGTCAGGCTGCCGTTGACGTGCTGGTCGCCGACCTTGTAGCTGTCAAACTGCTTGACCAGCTTGCCGGTCAGGCCGCTGAAGTTCTTGGTGTCGGCCGGAGTCCACCAGTTCTCGAAGTTGCCGGTCGGCCCGAAGCGGCTGCCCTGGTCGTCGTAGCCGTGGGTCATCTCATGGCCGATCACCGCGCCGATGCCGCCGTAGTTCAGCGCGTCGTCGGCCTTGGGATCGAAGAACGGCGGCTGCAGGATGGCGGCCGGGAACACGATCTCGTTCTGCAGCGGGTTGTAGTACGCGTTGACCGTCTGCGGGGTCATGCCCCACTCGGTCTTGTCGACCGGCTGGCCGATCTTGGACAGCGCGAACCTGTAGTTGAACTCGTCCGCCGCGCGCACGTTGCCCAGGTAGCTGTCGCGGGTGGTGGTCAGGCCGCTCCAGTCACGCCACTTGTCCGGATAACCGATCTTCGGGGTGAAGGTCTCCCACTTGGCGATGGCCTTGGCCTTGGTCTCATCGCTCATCCAGGTCAGGCCCTGGATGCGTTCCTTGAGCGCGGCGGCCAGGTTCTTGACCAGCACTTCCATCTTCGCCTTGGCTTCCGGGGAGAAGGCGACCTTGACGTACAGTTGGCCGAAGGCTTCGCCCGCATCATCCTCGATGGTGCCGAGCACGCGCTTCCAGCGCGGCTTCATTTCCTTCTGGCCGTTGAGGATCTTGCCGTAGAAGTCGTAGCTTTCCTGCACGAAGGCATCGGCCAGGTACGGCGAGGCGGTGTCCACGGTGCGGAAACGCAGGTAGGCGCGCCACACCGACGGGTCGGTATCGCCCAGCGCCTTGCTCACTTCCTGGTGGAAGGCCGGCATGGCCAGCGAGAACGTCTTCGGCGTGGCAACGCCCTGGGCCTCGAAGAACTTGCTCCAGCTGAAGTTCGGGGTCAGCTTGTCGGCGTCGGCCACCGTGACCGGGTTGTAGTTCAGCTCGACGTTGCGCGACAGCTCCACGCTGGACTTGGAGGCCTTGGCCAGGCGGGTCTCGAACTTGACCACGTCGGCCGCCTGCTTGGCGGCGTCGGCGGCAGCCACGCCGGACAGCTCCAGCACCTTGGCCACGTGAGCCTGGTAGGCCTTCAGCTTGTCGGCGTACCTGGCGTCGGTGTAGTAGGTGGTGTCAGGCAGGCCCAGGCCGCCCTGGCTGGCGTACGCCATGTTCATGCTGGAGTTCTTGAAGTCCGCTTCCGGGCCGAAGGCGAACAGCACATTCTGGCCCTTGGCCGCGCTGCTGCGCAGGTAGTCGGCGATGGCGTCCTTGTTCTGCAGGCTGTCGATCGCGGTCAGGTCGGCCTTCAGCGGCTCGATGCCCTGTGCGTTGATCTTGGCCTCGTCCATGCCGGACGCCCAGAAGTCGCCGACGATCTTCTCGATGCCGGTCGGGTTCTTGATCGCGGCCACCTGCTCGGCGAGCTGGTGCTGGACGGTCACCGAGCGCTCGTCGAGGATGGTGAAGGCGCCCCAGCTGGTGCGGTCGGCCGGGATCTCGTTGGCGGCCAGCCACTTGCTGTTGACGTAGTCGCCGAACGCGGTGCACGCATCCAGGCTGGTATCCAGGTCGGACGGGTGGAAGGCGTTGTACGCCGGCAGCTTGGCCTCGTCCAGCGTCAGTGCGGGAGCAGCGGCGGGCGCCGGCGTGGCGGTGGAGGCGGCGCTGTCCGCAGCGGGCGTTTCGGTCTTGCCGCAGCCGACCAGCGCGGCCGAGACCGCCAGGGTCAGCAGAACAATCTTGGGTGTGCGAGCGATCACTTGAATGGCCTCCAGGCCGATGAGTCATGCGGAGTGCCCCCGGGAGGGCCGTGGGCCAGACGATACGCCGGTGGCCCAGCCTGCAAGGGTGTCGAAGGTCATGGCCGGTGGTCAAGGGGGACAGGCAGGCGGCCAATGCCCGGGCCGGGTACAGCGACCGGCCGGGATCGGCACGTCCCCGACGGCCGGGCAGCGGCCCATCCGGCGGTGTATATAGTGCCTATGGGACACGCATCGGCCCGGACGTGGGACGCGATCATCATCGGCGCCGGTCACAACGGCCTGGTGTGCGGCGCCTATCTGGCCCGCGCCGGCAAACGCGTGCTGATCCTGGAGCGCCGGGCCACGGTCGGCGGCGCTGCGGTGACCGAGACCTTCCATCCCGGCTTCCGCAATTCGGTGGCGTCGTACACGGTGTCGCTGCTGCAGCCGCAGGTGATCGCGGACCTGGACCTGGCCGGCCACGGACTGCAGGTGGTACCGCGCCGCATCAACAATTTCCTGCCGCTGCCGGATAACCGCTATCTGCTCGCCGGGCAGGGCAGGACCGCGGCCGAAGTGGCGCGCTTTTCCGCCCGCGATGCCGAACGCCTGCCACTGTATGAGCAGCGCCTGGAGGTGTTTGCCGACGTGCTGCGCGCGCTCGCGCTGCAACCGCCGCCGAACGTGGGCGAGGGCGGCTGGCTGCATGCGCTGCCGGCGTTGTGGCAGGCAGGCAAGCTGGGCAGGCAGCTGTACGCGTTGTCGCCGGCCCTGCGCCAGGAGCTGCTGGACCTGTTCACCATTTCCGCCGCCGAATACCTGGACCGCTGGTTTGAAAGCGAACCGATCAAGGCGCTGTTCGGTTTCGACGGCATCGTCGGCAACTATGCCAGTCCCCATGCGCCAGGCACCGCTTACGTCCTGCTGCATCACGCCTTCGGGCAGAGCAACGGCGTCAAGGGCGCCTGGGGCCACGCGCTCGGCGGGATGGGCGCGATCACCCAGGCGATGGCGGCGGCGGCGACCGCGGCCGGCGCCACCGTGCGCACCGGCGCGGGCGTGCGCCGCGTCCTGGTTGAACACGGTCGTGCGGTCGGCGTGGAAACGCTGGCCGGCGAGCGCATCGGCGCGCGCAGCGTGGTCGCCAACGTCAATCCGAAACTCCTGTACGAACGCCTGCTGGCGCCGGCCGAGGTGCCCGAGGCCACCCGCGAGCGCATGGCCCACTGGCGCTGTGGGTCCGGTACCTTCCGCATGAACGTGGCGCTGTCGCACCTGCCGTCCTTCACCTGCCTGCCCGGCCCGGGCGATCACCTCACTGCCGGCATCATCATCGCCCCCAGCCTGGATTACATGGACCGCGCCTGGCAGGACGCGCGGGCGCACGGGTGGTCGCGCGAACCGGTCGTCGAGCTGCTGATTCCCAGCACGCTGGACCCGTCGCTGGCGCCGCCGGGGCAACACGTGGCCAGCCTGTTCTGCCAGCACGTCGCGCCCCAGCTTCCGGACGGCCGGCACTGGGACGACCATCGTGAAGAAGTCGCCGACCTGATGATCGCCACGGTCGAGCGCCACGCGCCGGGATTCGCCGCATCGGTGCTGGGACGGCAGAGCCTCAGTCCCCTGGATCTGGAGCGCACCTTCGGGTTGATCGGTGGCGACATTTTCCACGGCGCGCTCAGCCTCAACCAGCTGTTCAGTGCGCGACCCATGCTGGGTCAGGCCGACTACCGGGGGGCGTTGCCGGGGTTGTATCTGTGCGGTGCGGGCACCCATCCCGGAGGCGGCGTCACCGGTGCGCCGGGCCACAACGCCGCCCGCGCCATCCTCGCCGACTAGCGGCGCAGCCAAAGAAAAAGCCCGGCGGATGCCGGGCTTTTTCGTGGTGCGGTTCTGGATGGATCAGAACTTGTAGGTGATGCCCATGTACATGTAACGACCGATGCTGTCGTACAGGGCGGCACCGGCGTCGGCACCGAAGTAGTTCACCGGCGGATCCTTGTCGAACACGTTGTCCACGCCCACGTAGACGTCGATGCCCGAGTTCGGGAACTTATAGCCGACCTGCATGTTGTGGTACAGGTACGACGGGTTGCGGATCGGGCTCTGCGAACCCGGGTTGGAGTTGTAGCTGTCCGGGGTGACGCGCAGGTTGCCGTCGACGTAGGTCATGTCCCACGAAGCGCGCCAGTCACCACGCTTGTACGTGGTGGTGAACTGACCGCGCCAGCGCGGATCGGTGTAGTACGTGACGTATTCGGTGAACTCGTCCGGGAACGACTGGAAGGCCCACTCACGCGACTGGATCAGACGGGTGCCGACCAGGCGCATGGTGGTGAAGCCACCCAGCAGGTTGAAGCGGTAGTCCATTTCCAGGTCGACGCCGACGCGACGCGACTTGGCCAGGTTTTCCGAGATCGCGACCCAGTTGTAGATGCTATATTCCGGGAACGCGGTGCCGGTCGGCGAGGTGTAGCCGCCCACCGGGGCGCGCTTGATGGAATCGCAGAACGGGTTGTTCTGCACGCCTCCGGGCGAATCCACGCAGCGGGTGGCCAGGGTCTGGGCGGAGACCGAACCGATCGCGTCGGTCAGGGTCACGCGCCAGTAGTCCATCGACATGCCGAAGCCTTCCAGGAACTCCGGCTGCCACACGAAGCCGAACGACAGGGTCTTGGCTTCTTCCGGCTTCAGGTTCGGATTGCCGCCGCTGACGCCCGGACGGTTGGCCGAGTAGGTGTCAACCCAGTTGGCCGGGATGCCCAGCGCGGCGCAGTTGGCAGCGCGCAGAGCCGGGTCCTTGGCGGTCGCCGGACGGTTGCTGTTGGTGCTGAGCGTGCTGCAGGGGTCGGCGATGGTCGCGAAGTTCTGCGACTGCGGGTTGTACAGCTCGCCGATGCTCGGGGCACGCACGGCGCTGGCGTAGGTACCACGCACGCGCAGGCTGCTCAGGATTTCCCAATCCAGGCCGACGTTCCAGGTCTTGGTGTCGCCGATGGAGTTGTAGTCCGACCAGCGGCCGGCCAGATCCAGGTTCAGTCGGCGGATCAGCGGCAGGTCGGCCAGCAGCGGCACGGTGGTTTCCGCGAACACTTCCTTGACGTCGTACTCACCGCCGCGGCTCGGAATGGCGTTGAGGAAGGTCAGGCCCAGCGCCGACAGGGCGTCGGTGTTTTCCTGGCTCTGTTCCTTGCGGTACTCGACACCGCCGGCGAAGCCGACGTCGCCGGCCGGCAGCGAGAACAGCGAGTTGTTGGCGACCGAGGCGCTGAACACCTGCTGCTTCAGCTTGGACTGGTTCAGCGAACGGGTGTTGAACCACTCGGCCGCTTCCTTGGAAATGGCGCCGTTGCCGAAGACCGAGAACGGCACGCAGCCGGCGATCAGAGCCTGGTTGTAGCGCTGCCCGGTGTTCGGGTTGATCGCGTTCGGGTCCAGCGAGGCACGGCAGACGACACGGCCGCTGGAATCCAGGGCGGTATCCATACCGGCGTGCCAACGCTCGTTGATGCGGTTGTTCAGGTTGATGCGGTCGATGGTGGTCTGGCCGAAGTTGGCCGACGCTTCATACGTCCACTCTTCGCCCAGGTTGCCTTCCAGGCCCAGCACGGCGCGGGTGGTCTGGCGTTCGATCTGCTCGCCGCGACGGCCGGCATCGACGTTGAAGCGGGCCAGGATCAGATTGCTTTCCGCGTTGTTGCTGTCGGTCGAGATCGCACGATTGGTGGTGCTGCCATCGGCGTTCGTCACGGTCACGCGGCGCGAATCCATCAGCGCGCGCAGATCGTTGGAGATGTACGCGTTGTCGCGGCGCAGACGCAGGCTGCTGTCGAACGCCGGCTGGCCGTAGAACTCCGACTCGGTCTTGGTGTACTTGCCTTCGAAGAACAGACGGTGGTTGTCGTTCAGTTCGAAGTTGAGCACGGTGTTGAAGCTGACGCGGTCGAACGACGGCTGCAGGTCGGCAACGGCGTTCAGGTCGGCGAAGTCGCAGTCCACGCAGCTGGTGGCGCTGACGATGGTGCCGTCGTAGCGGTTCTTGCGGAAGGTGCCGTCATCGTTGAACAGGTAACGGTTGGACGGGCTGAACGCCGTGGTGCGGGTGCCGGTACGCGAGATCGTCATCGGCCCCAGATCCATCGTACCGCCGTACGAGATGGAGTGGTTGCCACCCGGGCTTGCCAGGATGGTCTGCGGATTGCTTTCGCTCGGCGGCTTGGTGCGGTCGTAGTTCGGGTTCGGCACCGAGACCTGGTAGCGACGGCCGATTTCACGGTCGCCACGGCCGAAGCGGCCCTGCTTGCTGTATTCCAGCGCGATGGCGGCGCTGCCGCGGCCGTCGGCGAAGTCGCTGCCGCCGGAGAAGCTGACGAACGAGCGGTCGAAGCTGCCTTCGTCTGCCTGGCCCGCCTGGGCACGCAGCTCGAAGCCTTCGAAGCTCTTCTTCATGATGAAGTTGACCACGCCGGCCACGGCGTCGGCACCGTACACGGCCGAGGCACCGCCGGTGATCACTTCAACGCGCTCGATCCATTCCACCGGGATCGTGTTGACGTCGACCGAGGTCGAGCCCGGGCTGGCGCCCACGTGGCGACGACCATTGACCAGCACCAGGGTACGCGACGGACCCATGCCGCGCAGATCCATCAGGCCCAGACCAGCGGTACCAATGAAGCGCGTCGAGTTGCCCAGCGAGTAGCTCGGGGTCAACTGCGGCATCTTGTTCATCAGGTCGCCGATGTTCAGCGCGCCCGTGCTGCGGATTTCCTCAGCGGTGATCGCCGTCACCGGCGACGGGGTCACAAAGCCGGTACGCGCGATGCGCGAGCCGGTTACGGTCACTTTGTCGAGGTCGATCGGGTTGGTGCCGGCTTCCTGCGCGAACGCGGGTGCCGAACCGGCGGCGACTGCCAGGCCGGCCAGCAGGGCGCTGGTCAGCGGGTGGCGGATGTGCCGGATGCTGTGGTTGGTCATCTATGAATCCCCTGGTGAAGTGAGACGGCCTCATTCCGTGGTGGCCGTTTTGTGTAGGTTCAGTCGCCGTCCTAGCGTCATTCGAACCTAACATGCAATTAACAAGAAATGTACATGACCATCACGCGAATGAACGAATCAAGCCCCTCGTTTTAAGAAAAGTGCAATAAATACAATCGCTTGGTTGTCATTACAGTTTGCTCATCCTGTCTTTATGAGTGAACTATGAATAGGTGACTTCGTGTCGTTTTGCGCAATCGGGCGGTTCGCCGACACAGTCCGACACAAAAAAAGGCCCCCGTCCGAAGACGGGGGCCTGGTGCGACACGGCAGCGTGGCCGGTCGGGTCCGGGTCAGTTGCTGCTCACGCCGAAGTCATACTTGGCCTGCACGTAGATGGCCCGGCCATACGGGTTGTACATGTAGGTGTTGTACGGCGAAGCGATGTTGCCCGCGTAGCTGTGGGCCTGGCCGTCGGGCATCTTGTTGAAGACGTTGTTGACCATCACCGACAGGGTCAGGTTGTCCAGTGCCCGGTAGTTCACGCTCAGGTTGTAGGTGGTGTAGGAGCCCCACTTGCCGGCCTTGTAGCCGGACGAATGGACGTAGTCGAAGCTCTCGCCCAGGTAGGACATGTAGTTGGCCGTCTTGCCGATGTAGTTGAAGTACATCGTGGTCGTCCACTTGTCCTTGGCCCAGCCGACCGAGCCGTCGGTGCGCACCTTGGCGTACGCGTCGTAGTACCACATCGCGTAGGGGTCACGCAGCAGGTCCAGGTAGTTGTCGCCCGGCTGCGGCTGCAGTTCACGCTTCAGGATATTGGTGTAGTTGCTGGTGAACTGCAGGGAGCCGAAGCGGCCGATGTCCTGCACATACTTGAAGCTGGCGGTGACCGCCTGCAGGTTCTGGCGGGCCACGTTGAGCTTCGGGGTGAAGATCTGCTCCAGGTTGCCCGCCGCATCGCGGGTGATCCAGTCGGCGACGTTGTCGCAGGTGGCCGACGTGGCGTTGTCCAGGTTGTTGCGGCAGTAATACTCCGCGCGCAGCAGCTGGTCCGAGCTGAGGTTGTCCACCTCGTTCTCGATCTTCCAGTTGTAGTAGTCCACCGACAGCGACAGGTTGCTCATCGGCGCCCATACGATGCCTGCGTTCCAGACATCGGCGGTGATCGGTTCCAGGTCAGGATTGCCGGCCTGGGTGCCGAACACCGATTCCTGCGCGTAGGGGCAGCCGACGGTATCGGCCGGGTCATAGCCGAGCTGGCCGCAGCGGTAGTAGTCCACCGCACCGTTGGCGTAGAAGCCGCTCTCACCCTGGAAGGCATCGGGCAGGGTCGGCGCGCGGAAGGCGGTGCCGTACTTGCCGCGGAACAGCAGGCTCTCGATCGGGCGGTACTCCACGCCGATGCTGTAGGTGGCCTTGTCGACGGTGTTGTCGGCGATCTTGAACGCGTCATAGCGCCCCGAGCCGGTCACGGTCAGCGATTCCAGCAGCGGCAGACGCAGTTCGGTGGTCAGCGCGTAGTTGCTGCGATGGCCGGCACCGGCCACCGAGGTGGTGCCCCACACCGTGCCATCCATCAGGCGCGCGTCGGGGGTGTAGTCCCAGCCTTCGCTGCCCGCTTCGGCCACCACGGCGAAACCGGCATCGCCGCCGGGCAGGGTGAACAGCGAACCGTTGGTGATCTGGAAGCGCCCCAGGTTCTGCCAGGTGCGGCTTTCACTGGTGGTAAAGCCGGTGAAGCTCTGGAAGTCGCCGGCCGGCAGCGTGGAGTAGAACGCGGTCCAGTTCGGGTTGTAGATGTTGTAGCCGTCATCGGTGGTGCCCAGCACCGGGCCCAGCACGCGGTCCTCGAAGTAGCTGTCGATCGCATCGGCCCAGCGCACGAAGCCACGTTCGGTCAGCTTGTACTCGCCACGGCTGAAGCTGGCGCTGTAGTCCCAGTTCCCGAACGTGCCGCGGCCGCCCAACGTGAACTGGTAGGCCTTGTTGCGGTCGGTGTTGAGGATGTCCTTGTAACCGTTGGGCCCGATGTCCTCCGGCGCGAACGCGCGCTGCAGGTTCATGTACTGATCGGTGCCCTGGTCGTAGAAGGCACCGAAGCTCAGGTCGCTGCCCCAGAAGGTGTAGCCCGAACCGGCGGTGTACTTGACCTCTTCCAGGCTGTACAGCGCATCGGCGAACAGCTCGAAGTTGTCGTTCACATCGAACGTCATCGAGCTGTAGAACTGGCTGCTTTCCTTGTCGTTCTTCAGCGTGCGGTAGCCGGCGCCATAGGCCGAGCCGCAGGACTCGCCGGAGGCACGGGTGCCCAGTACGGTGGTGCCGCCGAACTGCCCGGCAACGCTCGCGCAGCGGGTCGGGTCCATCATCACGAACCGGTTGCGGTCGGCAGGCAGGTACACCAGGAAGTCATTGGACGGCACCTGCGGGCTGTAACCGTGTGCATTGTTGGTGCGGGTCAGATCGCGCTGGTAGCCCCAGATCGGGCTGCTCTTTTCGTACTGCACGTTGACCAGTGCGTTGAAGCGGTCATCGGCGCTGTTGAAGCCCTTGGCCGCGCTGAAGCGGAAGTTGCTGCCGCCGCCCTCGGAGTAGGCGCCGCCACGGACGTTGAGCACGCCGCCGTCCATGCGCTCCTTGAGGATGATGTTGACCACGCCGGCGATCGCGTCCGAACCGTACAGCGAGGACTGGCCGCCCGGCAGGATTTCAATGCGCTCGACGATGTCGATCGGGATGCCGCTGAGGTTGTTGAAGGCGTCGCTGCCGTTGTACAGCGCCGGATACTGCAGCATCGGGCGGCCGTTGATCAGGTACTTGGTGTAGCCCGGATCCAGGCCGAACATGCCCGACGCCTCGGCGCCCTGGGTGAACGAGGCGGCGGTCTGCCCGCCCTGCAGGCCGCCGGTGGTCAGCGAGGACTGCTGCAGCACTTCGGCCACGCTGGTGAAGCCACGGGTCTGGATGTCTTCGGCGGTGACGGTCAGCACCGGGGTGTGCGTTTCGATCTGGGTCTGCGGAATGAGCGAACCGGTGACGGTGACGCGATCCAGGTTGGTCGCAGGCTCGTTGTCCTGCGCGAGGGCGCTGGCGCTGACAAACAGCAGGCCGGAGAGAACGGCGGCGGTGAGCGGGTGACGCGAAATCTTCAAACCTTGGCAGGACATGTGGATACCCGTGTTGTGGTGAAGTCGAAGCTTTCCCTTCCGTGGGGATGACACTCGGTTGTACGGACGGCTGTCAGGGAAAGTAACGCAGGCTTAACGTGGATGCCGCAGGGTTGTCAATTAATCGGCGCGCGTGAATGTGCGAGGCAGGTAAAAAAGCGGGTAAAAACAAGTGGTTGCGAATTCCATAAAAAATGCGATCTGCACCATCATGAGTGGCAAGTGAATTTACACGCAGTATTAACAATTGAGATTGATCGTCAGATCGAGTTTCACACCGCAAAAAAAAGCCCCGCCGAAGCGGGGCCCTGAAGCGGGGTTGACGCGGCGATTACTTGCCGAAGTCGTACTTCATCTGCGCGTACACGGCGCGGCCGTAGATGCTGTAGAAGGCGTTGTTGTACGGCGTGCCGGAGGTACCCGGGTAGCTGTACACCTGGCCTTCCGGCATCTTGTTGAACACGTTGTTGACCATCACCGACAGGGTCAGATCGTCCTGTGCACGGTAGTTCACGCTCAGGTTGTAGGTGGTGTACGAGCCCCACTTGCCTGCCGACTTGCCCGACGCGGGGTGGGTGTAGTCGTAACCGTTCAGACCGGCCAGGTAGTTCGGCGTCTTGCCGACATAGTTGGCGTAGGCGGTGGTGGTGAACTTGCCGATCGACCAGGCCACGGCGGCATCGCTGCGCACCTTGGCGTAGTTGTCGTAGTTCCACATCGCGATCGGATTGCCCAGCAGATCCTGGAAATCTTCACCCGGCTCGGACTGCACTTCACGCTTGAGCATGTTGGTGTAGTTGCCCGAGAACTGCAGCGCGCCGAAGCGGCCGATGTCCTGCAGGTACTTGAAGCCAACGGTCACGGCCTGCAGGTTCTGGCGCGCGACGTTCATCTTCGGCGTGTACAGGCTGCTCAGGTTGCCGGCGGCGTCGCGCACGACCCAGTCGGCCACGTTCTGGCAGCTGGCCGAGGCGGCGTTGGGCAGGCTGTTGCGGCAGTAGTACTCGGCCAGCAGCAGCTGGTCGGTGCTGGCCGTGTCGACTTCGTTCTCGATCTTCCAGTTGTAGTAGTCGGCGGAGATCGACAGGGTCGGCATCGGCGCCCACACCAGGCCGGCGTTCCACACGTCGGCGGTGATCGGCTCCAGGTCCGGGTTGCCGGCGCGCTCAGAGTACACCGAGACGCTGTTGTCGTAACGGCAGTCGGCGGTGTTGCCCGGGGTGTAGCCCAGCTGGCCGCAACGGTAGTAGTCGGTCGAGTTGTTGGCGTAGTAGCCGCTGGTGCCCTGGAAGGCATCGGACAGGGTCGGCGCGCGGAAGGCGGTGCCGTACTTGCCGCGGAACAGCAGGCTTTCAAGCGGACGGTATTCCAGACCCAGGCTGTAGGTGGCCTTGTCGACGGTGTTGTCGGCGATCTTGAACGCGTCATAGCGACCCGAGGCGGTCACGGTCAGCGATTCCAGCAGCGGCATGCGCAGCTCGGAGGTCACCGCGTAGTTGCTGCGGTGGCCGTTGCCGGCCACTGCCGACGAGCCCCATGCCTGGCCGTCCAGCAGGCGCTGGTCCGGGGAGTAGTCCCAGCCTTCGCTGCCGCCTTCGACGACGACCGCGAAGCCGGCGTCACCGCCCGGCAGCGAGAACAGCGAACCGTTGGTGACCTGCGCGCGGGCCAGGTTCTGCCAGGTGCGGCTGCGGTTGTGCGCGTAGCCGGTGAAGCTGGCGAAATCTTCCGGCGAGATCGCCGAGTAGAACGCGCCCCAGTTCGGGTTGTAGATGTCCCAGCCGTCGGCGGTGGTGCCCAGTACCGGACCCAGCACGTGCTCGGCGAAGTAGTTGTTGATCGGGTCCTTCCAGCGCATGAACTTGTTCTCGGTGAGCTTGTACTCACCGCGGGTGAAGCTGGCGCTGTAGTCCCAGTCGCCGAAGACACCCTTGGCACCCAGAGTCACCTGGTAGGAGCGGCTCTCATCGCTGTTGAGCACGTCCTTGTAGCCCTGGCCGCCGATGTCTTCCGGCGCGAAGGCGCGCTGCAGGTTGACCACCTTGCCCGAGGACTGGTCGTAGAAACCGCCCATCGTGCTCTTGGTGCCCCACCACAGGTAGTTCGAGCCGGAGGTGTATTCGGTCTTTTCCTTGCTGTACAGCACGTCGGCGAACAACTGCAGGTCGTCGTTGACGTCGAAGGTCATTGCCGAATAGAACTGGCCGCTGTCCTTGCCGTTCTTCACGGTCTTGTAGCCGGCGCCGTACACCGAGCCGCAGGACAGGCCCGAGGCGCGCGAACCCATCACGGTGGTGCCACCGAACTGGCCGGCGACGCTGGCGCAGTTGGTCGGATCCATCATGTACAGGCGGTTGGTGTCGGCGTCGATGACCGCGAAGTCGTTGCCCGGCACCTGTGCGGTGTAGCCGTTGGCATTGGTGGTCCTGGTCAGGTCGCGCTGGTAGCCCCAGATCGGGTTGCTCGACTCGATCTGCACGTTGACCAGTGCGTTGAAGCGGTCATCGAAGGCGCTGAAGCCGTGGGCCGCGCTGACGCGCAGGTTGTTGCCGCCGCCTTCGCTGTAGGTGCCGCCACGGACGGTGAGCGTCCCACCTTCCATGCGTTCCTTGAGGATGATGTTGACCACGCCGGCGATTGCGTCCGAGCCGTACAGGGAGGACTGGCCGCCCGGCAGGATTTCGATGCGCTCGACGATGTCGATCGGAATGCCGCTGATGTTGTTGAACGTATCGCCGCCGTTGTACAGCGCCGGGTACGACATCATCGGACGACCGTTGATCAGGTACTTGGTGTAACCCGGGTTCAGGCCGAACATGCCAGCCGCTTCGGCGCCCTGGGTGAACGAGGCGGAGGTCTGGCCGCCCTGCAGGCCGCCGGTGGTCAGCGAGGACTGCTGCAGCACTTCGGCCACGCTGGTGAAGCCGCGGGTCTGGATGTCCTGCGCGGTGATGGACATCACCGGGGTCTGGGTTTCGATATCGGTCTGCGGGATCAGCGAGCCGGTGACGGTGACTTTGTCCAGCGTCGTGGCCTGGTCCTGTGCCAGGGCCGGTGCGGCCGCGGTGGCGATCAGGGCAGAGAACAGTGCAGCAGCGAGGGTGTTGCGACGAGCAGTATTGCGTGGGTAATTCATTGATAGTCCATAGAGCAGATACGAATGCACGACGTCAATGATTCCCTCCCGAAAACGCGCAGAAAACGCTCAACGTGGTGCCAATCGACCGTAACATGAACTTAACGAAAATTGCATGGATTCGTAGCAATCGCGATTCTTAGTCAGGCACCGTCAAGGTTGTATAGTGTTGGGTTCCCCTGAAGCGTTTCCGGAGTGCCCGCAGTGAGTGCCAGCCAGTCTCGTCGTCCCCATGCCAGCCAGGTGCAGAAGGGGCTGACGCCGCATCCGCGCATCCGCAACGTGATCGCCGTTGGCTCGGGCAAGGGCGGTGTCGGCAAGTCCACCACGGCCGTCAACCTGGCGGTCGCACTGGCCCGTCTGGGCGCGCGCGTCGGCCTTCTGGACGCTGATATCTACGGCCCCAGCGTGCCGATGATGCTCGGCCTGAGCGGGCGCCCGGAGAGCCCGGACAACAAGTCGATCGAACCGCTGCGCGCGTTCGGCGTGGAGACCATGTCCATCGGCTACCTGATCGAGGACGAGACGCCGATGATCTGGCGCGGTCCGATGGCGACGTCGGCGATGACGCAGTTCTTCAACGACACGCTGTGGGACGACCTGGACTACCTGCTGATCGACCTGCCGCCGGGCACCGGCGACATCCAGCTGACGCTGACCCAGAAGATTCCGCTGGCCGGTGCGGTGATCGTCACCACGCCGCAGGATATCGCCACGCTGGATGCGAAGAAGGCGCTGAAGATGTTCGAGAAGGTCGAGGTGCCGGTGCTGGGCCTGGTCGAGAACATGGCCGTGCACACCTGCAGCAACTGCGGCCACGTCGAGCACCTGTTCGGCCAGGGCGGTGGCGAGCGCATGGCTGCGCAGTACGGCGTGCCGCTGCTCGGCTCGCTGCCGCTGGACATCGGCATCCGGGAGCAGGGCGACGCGGGCACCCCGATCGTCGCCGCCGCACCGGACTCGCCGGCCGCGCAGGCCTATCTGCGGGCGGCCGAACGGCTGGTGGAAGAGATGGGCAAGCGCCCGCGGGCCAGCATTCCGATCCTGTCCTCGCTGCTCTGACCGGCGCCGGGGCCGGCTGCTAGAATCGTGCCCGGCCCCGACCTGCCCCTTGCCCTTCAGGACCCCTACATGAGCATCAAGAGTGACCGCTGGATCCGCCAGATGGCCGAACAGCACGGCATGATCGAGCCGTTCGAATCCGGCCAGGTCAAGCAGGCCAATGGCGAGCGCATCGTCAGCTACGGCACCTCCAGCTACGGTTACGACGTGCGCTGCTCGCGCGAGTTCAAGGTGTTCACCAACATCAATTCCACCATTGTCGACCCGAAGCATTTCGATCCGGGCAGCTTCGTGGACATCGTCGGCGACGAGTGCATCATTCCGCCGAACAGCTTCGCGCTGGCCCGCACCGTGGAGTACTTCCGCATTCCGCGCGACACGCTGGTGGTGTGCCTGGGCAAGAGCACCTACGCGCGCTGCGGGATCATCGTCAATGTGACCCCGCTGGAGCCGGAGTGGGAAGGCCATGTCACCCTTGAATTCAGCAACACCACGCCGCTGCCGGCGCGCATCTATGCCAACGAAGGCGTGGCGCAGATGCTGTTCTTCCAGGCCGACAGGGACGATATCTGCGAGACCTCCTACAAGGATCGCGGCGGCAAGTACCAGGGCCAGACCGGCGTGACCCTGCCGCGCACCTGAGCGGCAGGTCGGCTCTCTACCCCCCCGTAAACGAAAAAAGCGCGGAGCAATCCGCGCTTTTTCCGTTCATCGCCGCCGCATTACTTGCCGCGGCCGAACAGCAGCCCGATGCCCACCGCCACCAGGATCACCGGCCACCAGGTGAGGATCAGGCGGCCCATGTTCATGTTGGTCCAACCCAGGTTGCTGGCCAGCAGGAACAGGCCCACCAGGATCAGGACGATGGCGGCAATCAGGTTCGAACGCATCAGGGCAGGGTCCGTCAGGAGTGGGCCGGATATCCTAGCCGTTCCTTCCAGTACGCGACACGCTCGGCAAGCACGTCCGGATCGTGACGGTGGGCCTGGCCGTGGCCCCAGACGGGCCCGGGCCACGCCGGATCGCCGACGTGGCGGCCGATGACGTGGAAATGCAGCTGGCGGACGATATTGCCCAGCGCGCCGATGTTGATCTTCTCCACGCCGTCGGTGCCTTTGAGGGCCTTGCAGGCCCGGTTCAACTCGGTGCGCAGCTTGTCCTGCTGCTCGCCGTCCAGCTCGATCCATTCGGTGATGCCGGCCAGGCGCGGCACCAGGATCAACCACGGGTACCGCTCGTCGTTCATCAGCCGCACTTGCGACAACGGCCCTTCTGCTACCAGTACGCTATCGGTGGCCAGGCGTGAATCCAGTTCGAACTCGCTCATCCAAGATGCTCCGCAAAGAAGTCCAGGGTGCGTTCCAGCGCCAGGGCGGCGCTGTCTGGATCATACGCATGTCCGACATTGCGGTTGAAGGCGTGGTCGGCCGGGTAGACGAAGGTGGCCATCTGCGGCAGCTTCTCGCGGTGGGCCTTGATCGCCTCCGGCGGGATGCTCCTGTCCTGGGCACCGAAGTGGAACATCACCGGTGCCTTGGCCGTTTCGTCGAGGAACTGCACGTTGCGTGCGCCGTAGTAGCTGACCGACGGCAGGCCCAGGCGCAGCGCGGCCAGCAGCGCGATGCTGCCGCCCCAGCAGTAACCCACGGTACCGACCCTGCCGGCCGGGGCCAGCCGCGAGGCGGCGGCGCGGACGACTTCCAGGGCCTTCTCCACCCCCAGGGCGGTGACCCGCTCCAGCCCCCGCTTCACGCCATCCGGGTCGTAGGGTAGGGTGTCGGGATCGGCGGCCGGGCCGTCGACCAGGTCGAAGAAGGACGGTGCCAGCACCGCATAGCCTTTGGCGGCGAAGCCTTCGGCCACTTCGCGGATGTGCGCGTTGGCACCGAAGATCTCCTGGATGACCACCAGCCCGCCACGGGGCTTGCCGTCCGGTTCGGCCTGCCAGGCGCGGACCGGGCCGTGATGCGTATCGAGCGTGACCCACTCACCCATGATGCGAGACTCCCGTTGCTGAAGGGCGTCATTATCGGCCCCGCACCGGTTAGCGCGGTGTCGCCGGTCATGCCGGGTCTGGCGGCTTCGCCCGCGATCCGGTTCAGGGCTGGGCGTGCAACGCCGGTATACTTGCCGCCGTTTCCGGCCCCAGGTCATTCCGACCCAGGCCCCCAGAGTCCTGATCCATGTCCCAGCTGAACCCCAAAGTCGGCTTCGTCAGCCTTGGCTGCCCGAAGGCCCTGGTCGATTCCGAGCGCATCCTCACCCAGCTGCGGTCCGAGGGCTACGACATTGTGCCGTCCTACGACTCGGCCGATGTGGTGGTGGTCAACACCTGCGGCTTCATTGATTCGGCGGTGACCGAATCGCTGGATGCGATCGGCGAGGCGATGAACGCCAACGGCAAGGTGATCGTCACCGGCTGCCTGGGCAAGCGCCCCGAGCAGATCCGGGAGGCCTACCCGAACGTGCTGGCGGTGTCCGGCCCGCAGGACTACACGAGCGTGATGGAGGCGGTGCACGCCGCGCTGCCGCCCAGGCACGACCCGTTCGTGGACCTGGTGCCCGACTACGGCATCAAGCTGACCCCGCGCCACTACGCGTACCTGAAGATTTCCGAGGGCTGCAACCACACGTGCAGCTTCTGCATCATTCCCTCGATGCGCGGCAAGCTGGTCTCGCGCCCGGTCGACGAGGTGCTGCGCGAAGCCGAGCGGCTGGTGCGCGGCGGCGTCAAGGAACTGCTGGTGGTGTCCCAGGACACCTCGGCCTACGGCGTGGACGTGAAGTACGCCGAGCGCATGTGGCGCGACAAGGCTTACCAGACCCGTCTGAAAGCCCTGTGCGAAGGCCTGTCCGAACTGGACGCCTGGACCCGCATGCACTACGTGTACCCGTACCCGCACGTGGACGAGATCGTGCCGTTGATGGCCGAGAACCGGATCCTGCCGTACCTGGACATCCCGTTCCAGCATGCCAGCCCGCGCATCCTCAAGCTGATGAAGCGCCCCGGCGCGGTCGACAAGACCCTCGAGCGCGTGCAGCGCTGGCGCCAGCTGTGCCCGGACATCACCGTGCGCTCGACCTTCATCGTCGGCTTCCCCGGCGAGACCGAGGCCGAGTTCGAGGACCTGTTGTCGTTCCTTGACGAAGCGCAGCTGGATCGCGTGGGCGCCTTCGCGTACTCGCCGGTTACGGGTGCCACCGCCAACACTCTGCCCGACCCGGTGCCCGAGGAAGTGAAGCAGGAGCGCCTGGCCCGCTTCATGGCCCGCCAGGCCGAGATTTCCGCGGCGCGCCTGGAGGCCAGGATCGGCACTGTGCAGCAGTGCCTGGTGGATGTGATCGAGGACGGCATCGCCGTGGCGCGCTCGAAGGCCGATGCACCGGAAATCGATGGTCTGGTGCACATCCAGAATGCCGACGAGGCGCGTCTGCGCGTGGGCCAGTTCGTGGACGTGGAAATCACCGAAAGCGACGAGCACGACCTGTACGGCGATGCGCTGATCGACGAAGACGCGGCCAAGACGCGGCTCGACATCAAGGTGCTGTGACCGACGCGGCCGCCCGCGAGGCGGTTGGCCGCCGGCGTTTCCTTGCGCCGGCGCGTGCACAGGTGGACCGGGCGTGCTTCGGTCACCCCCTGTTTACGGCATACGCGGCCTACGAAGATCTGATGGTGGCCGGTGACTGGCCGGCCATCGATGCCCTGGACGTCCGCCTGGCGCTGCCGGGCAGGCAACTGGTCGAGCAGGATGACGCCTTGCTCGCCGATGGACTGCATTACGAGCAGCGCATTGCGCAAGGCCGTATCGCGACTCGTCCGTGCAACTGGCATGACCTGTTCAATGCGCTGGTCTGGGCGCGCTATCCGCAGATCAAGCACGCGCTCAACGCGCGCCAATGCCGTGACCTCCATCGCGATGCGCCGGGAGGGCGGACGCGCGCACAGGCCGCGCTGACCCAGTTCGATGAGACCGGTGTCGTCGTCCGGGTGCGCGATGCGGCACTGGCAGGCGCGTGGGACCGTCATGACTGGGATGCGCTGTTCGTGCAAGGTGCCGACGCATGGCGCAACGGTGATATTGCCGTGGCCGCAGTGTTCGGCCATGCCCTCATGGAGCAGGCATTGCTGCCCGGGCGGCGGCTGGTGGGCAAATGCCTGCTGACAGAAGCCGAAGACGATGCGCAGGCGGTGGCGCAGGTGGCGCAGGCCATCATGCACGGCGAACGGCTGTGCGACCCGCTGGACCTGCGACCGCTGCCGCTGATGGGCATTCCGGGTTGGCATGGGCTGCAGGATGCGGCGTTCTACCGCCAGGCCGACTACTTCAGGCCACGGCGCGAGGGCAGGACGTACCCGCCGATCAACGGGCGGACTACTCCACCCCGTGCGCTCCATACGCCACCGCCAGAACCGC
Source organism: Stenotrophomonas nematodicola (assembly GCF_009467805.1). Taxonomy (GTDB): domain Bacteria; phylum Pseudomonadota; class Gammaproteobacteria; order Xanthomonadales; family Xanthomonadaceae; genus Stenotrophomonas; species Stenotrophomonas nematodicola. The sequence goes on along the minus strand of NZ_WIAY01000005.1, from coordinate 143,150 downwards.
AAATCCGGTCCGGCCGCTCGGCAGCTCCACCTCGAACTCGTCGTCCACGCGCTTCCTGAGCAGCGCACGCGCCAGCGGCGAATCGATGCTGATCCAGCCTGCACCCGCATCGGTCTCGTCCGGTCCCACGATGCGATAGCGGCTGACATCGCCGCTGTCCACATTCTCCAGATCCACCCACGCGCCAAAGAACACCGCCTGCGGATCGCTCGGAACGGTATCAACCACCCGCAGCGACTCGAGCCGCTTGGTCAGGTAGCGCACGCGGCGGTCGATCTCGCCCAGCTGCTTCTTGCGGTAGGTGTACTCGGCGTTCTCCGAACGGTCGCCTTCGGCCGCAGCGGCCGCCAGCGCCTTGACCACCTCCGGCCGGCGCACCCGCCACAGATCGTCCAACTCGGCCTTCAGCCGCTGGTGGCCCTGCGCGGTGATCAGGGCCGTACTCTTTTCCGCAGGGGGACGCCAACGCGACATCAGGTCTTCTTTCGTGGTGAGGTGACGCGGTTCAACGCTTGCCGCCGAAGATGCCGCCGAGGATGCCGCGCACGATCTGGTTGCCGAGCCTGGTGCCGACGGTGCGCGTTGTCTGCTTGGCCATCGTTTCGATCATGCCCTGGCGGCGCTTGGTGCCGAAGATCGCATCCTTGATCGACTGGCCGAAGCCGCCGGCCTGGGCGTCGTCCTGCTCGCGCGTGCGGGCTTTGGGGGCATCGGCCTGCTGCACCGCCTTCTGCGCGCGCTGGGCCAGCAGTTCGGCGGCCGACTCGCGGTTGATGGCGGTGTCGTAGCGGCTGCCCACCGGGCTGCCGGCGCGTACCTGGGCGCGTTCGGTCTCGGTGATGGTGCCCATGCGGCAGCGTGGCGGCGCGATCAGGGTCTGCTGCACGGGCGAGGGGATGCCCTTGTCCTGCAACGTGGAGACCAGCGCCTCGCCGGTGCCGAGTCTGGCCAGCGTGGCGGCGACATCGAGCTTGGGATTGGGGACGAAGGTCTCGGCTGCCACCTTCACCGCCTTCTGGTCGCGCGGGGTGAAGGCACGCAGCGCATGCTGCACGCGGTTGCCGAGCTGCCCGAGGATGTTGGCCGGGACGTCGTCGGGGAACTGCGAACAGAAGTACACGCCCACGCCCTTGGAGCGGATCAGCCGCACTACCTGCTCGATCCGCTGCACCAGCGCCGGCGGCGCGTCGTCGAACAGCAGGTGCGCCTCGTCAAAGATGAAGACCAGCTTGGGCTTGTCCAGATCACCCACCTCCGGCAGCGTTTCGAACAGCTCCGACAGCAGCCACAGCAGGAACGTCGAATACAGCCGCGGCTTGAGCACCAGCTGGTCGGCGGCAAGGATGCCGATCACGCCGCGGCCGTCGTGATTGACCCGCATCAGGTCGGCCAGCTCCAGCGCCGGTTCGCCGAAGAACGCTTCGCCACCGTCCTGCGACAGGCGCAGCAGTGAGCGCTGGATGGCGGCCACGGTCTGCGCACTGACCAGGCCATAGTCAGTGGAAATGTCCTTGCGCTCCTCGGCGACCAGGCCGAGCAGGGCGCGCAGGTCGTCCAGGTCGAGCAGCAGCAGACCACGGTCGTCGGCCAGCTTGAACACGATGTCCAGCACGCCGGCCTGTGTGTCGTTGAGTTCCAGTATCCGCGCCAGCAGGGTCGGGCCCATCTCGCTCACGGTGGTGCGCACCGGGTGGCCGAGCTTGCCGTACAGATCCCAGAAAATCGCCGGGCTGGCAGCCGGGGCGTAGTCGGCCACGCCGATGTCGTGGGCACGCTGCAGCAGCGCATCGCCGCCCGCGCCGCCGACGGCGAGGCCGGATACGTCGCCCTTCACATCGGCCAGGAACACCGGCACCCCCAGCCGCGAAAAGCCTTCGGCCAGGGTCATCAGGGTCACGGTCTTGCCCGTGCCGGTGGCGCCGGCCACGAGTCCGTGGCGGTTGCCGAGGCGCGGCAGCAGGGTGACCGGAATGTCGTCGGTGATGCCTTTGCCGAGCAGAATCGGGTTCATGGTCAACTCGTTGTGTGAATGCGCGGGATTCCAGACAGTGGCGGCAGGCGCGGCGATGAGCGGGTTGCCCCGATGCGATGGCCGCGGCTACTCTGCCCCATCTCTCGCACACAGTGCCAAAAATGCCCGTTCCTGTCTTGCTTGTCCGCGCTTGGCCTTTGTTGGCGCTCGCTGCGATGGTGTCGTTGGTGCCGGAGGCACATGCCCAGCGGGTCTCGGCCCGCGACCGGGTGAAGATCGAAGCGCTGGAGCAGCGCATGACAGCGGCGGAGAAGCGCTACGGCGACGCGCTGGTGCTGGTGGCCAACGCCGACCCCAAGGGCCGCAACGAGGCCGATGCGGCGCTGGAGGACATGGAGGATGTGATCAGCGCCTGTGTGGCCCAGAAGGGCTGCCAGGTCAGCAATCTGCTGACCACCTACAAGCGCCTGCTCAAGAACACCGCCGATGGCCAGGGCGAAGACGCCGATGCCGTGGTTGCCGATGGCGTCCTGCTCGAGGCCGATCCGGACCACGTCGGGCCGCTGGCGGCCGATGTGCCCGAAGCGGCGCGCGCGGCCGCGCTGCTGAACGACAAGCGCCACGCCTTCGACAGCATGGTCGAGTACAACCCGGCCGTGCAGGCGGGCATCCGCCGCTGGCTCACCGATATGCGTCCGGCGCTGCTCACCAGCTATGAGAACTACCAGAACCTGCGTGCGGTGATGTGGCCGGAGTGGGAGAAGCGTGGCCTGCCCGAGGCGCTGCTGTTCGGCATCATGGCCAAGGAATCCAATGGCCGCGTGCACGCCTCCTCACGCGCCGGTGCGGCCGGTCTGATGCAGTTCATGCCGGCCACCGGCCGCCGTTTCGGGCTCGGCCCGGATGGCACCGGCTTTGACACCCGCTTCGATGCACGCAGCGCGGCCGAGGCCAGTGCCTCGTACATGAACGAGCGCATGCGCGAGCTCAACAAGAACATCGAACTGTCGCTGGCCGCCTACAACGGCGGCGAAGGCCGTGCGGCGCGGGTGTATCGCCAGAGCGCGGGCCAGGGCTTCTGGACCGACAGCGTCTACAACCAGTTCCCCGGCGAGACCAAAGACTACGTGCCGATGGTGATTGCGGCGGCCTGGATCTACCTGCACCCGCAGCAGTACGGTGTGGAGTTCCCCAAAATCAGCGCGCAGCCGGCCACTCTGCGCCTGGCCAAGTCGACCACCATCTACGAACTGACCATCTGCCTGGGCAGTGCCGGCACGCGTGACGGGTACATGCGTGTGCTGCGCAATCTCAACCCGCGTTACGAAGCGGACGGCTGGATTCCGGCGGGCACCACGATCAACGCCACCACGCGCATCGCCGGGCTTTACAACCGCTACTGCGTCAGCGGCCCGCGCGCGGACCTGGCGCGTACGCTGATCACCGCCGACCTCAACGCCGCCATCGTGCGCCCGTCGGCCGCCACCTACACCGGCAATGTGGCCGTGGGCAGCGTGGTGCCGATCGCCGAAGCACGGGACAGCGCTCCGGCGGTCACGCCGACTGCTCCGGTGGCCGTGCCGCGTGCGTCGGCCAAGCCGAAAGCCAAGCCGGTGCGCAGCCACAAGGTGGCCAAGGGCGATACCCTGGGCGGGATCGCCGCCAGGTACCAGTGCGACCTGCCGGCGCTGGCGCGGGCCAATGGCCTCAAGGCGCCGGGCTACGCGCTGCGCCCCGGCCAGACGCTCAAGCTGCAGGGCTGCGACAGGTAACCGACATCCATCATCGGCCGTGGCAACGCGCCACGGCCCCCATGTACACAGACAAAGGAAGCAGGATGGATATCACCGCAATCAACGAGATGTTCGCCAACATCCGCGAAAACACAGACTGGGACCTCAACGGCCCGATGCTGTGGGGGTACTTCTTCGTCAACACCACCCCGGAACCGCTCAATGGCCTGGCCGAGAAGCTGGTCGCGATGGGCTACAGCCTGGTGGAGATCTTCGAGCCGGAGCTGGAGGAGGGCGAGGCGCCGTACCACGTGCTGCACGTGGAGCGCGCCGAGGTGCACACCGAGGCCTCGCTGGATGCCCGCAACCACGAGCTGCAGACCCTGGCCGAGCAGAACGGCGTGGAAGACTACGACGGCATGGACGTCGGACCGGTCGAGATCTGACCGCCCGTCGGGCGCTGCCCGCCAGCGCAAACGCCCCGCGGGAGCGGGGCGTTCTGCGTTGGGGTCAGCGCAACGTCGCCAGCGCCTGGCCCAGCTGCACGGCGTGCTCGGCGTCCAGGTGCGGCGCGAAATCGGCCACGCCTGGTGGCAGCAGCACGATCACCGTGGAGCCGTAGTTGAAACGCGCCATCTCCGCGAACCGTGCCAGGGTAATGCCCTTGCCGCGGTAATCCTTGCGCGTGATCGTGTCGCCATAGCGCGGGATCTCTTCGCCGCCCCACACCGTTTCCACGCCCGATACCAGCAGCGCACCGACCATCACCGACACCATCGGCCCGAAGTCGGTATCGAAATGGCAGACCAGCCGTTCGTTGCGGGCGAACAGCCCCGGCACCGTGTTGACCGCTGCCGGCCCGACGCTGAACAGCCGGCCGGGCACGTGCACCGTCTCGCGCAGGGTGCCGGTCCACGGCATGTGCACGCGATGGTAGTCCTTCGGCGAGAGGTACACGGTGGCGTACAGGCCGTGGCGGAAGACCTCGGCATCGGCGGCGTCGCCCAGCAGTTCGGCGGCTGTGAACGACTGGCCCTTGGCCTGGAAGATCCGCCCGTCCTCGATCGCGCCGAGCTGGCTGATCCGGCCATCGGCCGGCATCACCAGCGTGCGCGGATCGGGATCGGCCACGCGTGCACCGGGCTTCAGGGCGCGGGTGAAGAACTGGTTGAACGTGGCGTAGCTGCGCGGGTCCGGATTGGCGGCTTCGGCCAGGTTCACGCCGAACCTGGCGGTGACCGTATCGATCAGCCAGCGCGAGATGCGCGGATTGCTGGAATACGCCAGGCGCCGCGCCATCGAGGACAGCAGACGATGGGGCAGGGCGTAGCTCAGCGTGGTCATCAGACTCATGGGGCGGATTTCTCGGTCAGCAGTTGCAGGTCGCGCGCGATGGCCGGCGCATTGAAGGGAGGGCGGATCAGGCCGGCCAGGCGGCCCTGCGGGTCCAGTACGGCCAGGCTGGCCGAGTGTTCGACGGTGTAATCCTCGGGGTTCTCATCGAAGTGCTTGCCGGGCACCTTCTGGAACACGAAGCCCAGGGAGGTGGCGAACCGCTCCAGCGACGGCACGTCGGCGGTAGCGGCCAGGGTGTCCTTGTGGAACGCATGTACGTACTCGCCCAGGCGGGCCGGCGTATCGCGCTCGGGGTCGACGGAGATGAACACCAGCCGCGGACGCAGCGTCTCCGGCAGCGCTTCCCACTGCTTCTGGGCCTGCGCCAGGTCGCCCAGGGTGGTCGGGCAGACATCGGGGCAGAAGGTGAAGCCCAGGAATACCAGGGTCCAATGCCCCTTCAGCTCGCCCGGGATCAGGCGCGTGCCGTCGGACTGGCCCAGGTTGAAGTCGGGCAGGGGCCGCGGCTGCGGATAGAAGGTGATCGACGTGGTGGCCGGCCGGTCGCCGGCCGGCGTGGGCGCGAACACCTTCTGGGCCACGACCAGGCCGAGCCCGGCGGCCAGTGCGATGAGCAGGATGATGCCGACGTTGCGATTGAACATGTAAGGCCCGTTCCCGGAAGGGGCCACCATGATAGGGGCGGCGGCGGCCTGGGTGGTTGTTTTGGGCGGGACGGGTTCCCTCGGCGGTGGACTGGCGCGCAATGAAGGGCAGGTGCAAGGGGGAAGGGGGAGAGCGTGGGTCCCCACCACCCGTTTCTTCTGCAACGGATGCTGCCCGGCATGGGGTCGCCTATAATCGGGGGCCACTTTGTCTGTTGCCCCGCCATGACTGCCGAAACGGCCGCCGAACTCCACACGATCATCGATCTGATCCGCTACGGCACCAGCCGTTTCAACGCCGCCGGGCTGACCTTCGGGCACAGCTACGACAATGCCCTGGACGAAGCGACCCAGCTCGTCCTGCATACGCTCCATCTCCCGCATGACCTTGGCCCGGCCTATGGTGCCGCCCGCGTGACCACGCCGGAGAAGGCCGAGGTGCTGGCCCTGTTCGAGCGCCGCATCACCGAGCGCCTGCCCGCCTCCTACCTCACCGGGGAGACCTGGTTCGCCGGCCTGAGCTTCAAGAGCGACCCGCGCGCTCTGGTGCCGCGCTCGCCGATCGCCGAACTGATCGAAACCGGTTTCGAGCCCTGGCTGGCCGGCCGTGACGTGCACCGCGCGCTGGACCTGTGCACCGGCTCGGGCTGCATCGCCATCGCGATGGGCCACTACTACCCGCATTGGGAGGTGGATGGCGTGGACCTCAGCGATGATGCCCTGGCCTTGGCCGCCGAGAACAAGGAACGCCTCGACGCCCACAACGTCACCCTGATCAAGTCCGACCTGTTCAACGGCCTCACCGGCCGTCACTACGACCTGATCGTCACCAACCCCCCGTACGTCACCAACGACGAGACCGATGCCCTGCCGCCGGAGTACTCCCACGAGCCGGAGATGGGCCTGCGTGCCGGCGACGACGGCCTGGACCTGGTGCTGAAGATCCTTCGCGATGCGCCGCTGCACCTCAGCGAAGACGGCCTGCTGATCTGCGAGGTGGGCGAATCCGAGCGCCACCTGACCAAGCTGCTGCCCGAGGTGGTTTTCAACTGGATCGAGTTCAAGGTCGGCCAGATGGGCATCTTCGCCGTCGAGTGCCGCGAGCTCATCGCCCACAGCACCCGCATCACCGAGCTGGCCAATGCCCGATAGGCCGGCCGTCGCCGCGCGCATCCGCTGGGCCGATCTGGCCCTGCTGATGCCGTTGGCGCTGCTGCTGCCGTTCGCGCTGATCATCGTGATGATGTCCCTGCAGAGCGGCGTCGCCTGTTTCAGCGGCGACACGATGCACTGCCGTTATGCCGCCGCACCCGGCGAACAGCTCTGGTACCACCTCAAGGGCCTGGTCTACGGCGTCTCGGCCCTGCTTGGCGGCGCCGCCGTGATCTGCTGCGCGATTGTCGATGCAACGCTGCTGCAACGGCGCCCGCTGCTGTCGCGGGCGCTGACGGTCGCGCTGGTGATCGGCCTGGCGGTCGCCGTGGCCACCGTGATTGCCAGCATCGGCAGCAGCCCGGACGGCTGGCGCGATGGCTGGGGCCGCCCGGTGTTCATCCTCAGCTTCACCCTGCTGCCGGCCATCGTCGCCGTGCGCCACCTGCCGCGCGTTCTGCGCGCCGCCTTCCCCCGTCATGCGGTATCCCATGTCCAGTAATACCTTCGGCAAGCTGCTCTCGGTCACCACGTTCGGCGAATCGCACGGTCCGGCGATCGGCTGCGTGATCGACGGCTGCCCGCCGGGCCTGGAGATCGACGCTGCGGAATTCGTCCACGATCTGCAGCGCCGTGCCACCGGCAAGAGCCGGCATACCTCCGCGCGTCGCGAAGAAGACGCCGTGGAAATCCTGTCCGGCGTCTACGAAGGGCGTACCACCGGTACCCCGATCGCGCTGCTGATCCGCAACACCGACCAGCGCAGCAAGGACTACAGCAACATCGCCCAGCAGTTCCGTCCCGGCCACGCCGACTACAGCTACTGGCAGAAGTACGGCATCCGCGATCCGCGCGGCGGCGGTCGCTCGTCCGCACGCGAAACCACCATGCGCGTGGCCGCCGGCGTGATCGCCAAGAAATGGCTGCTGCAGCGCTATGGCGTGCGCGTACGCGGTTACCTGTCGCAGCTGGGCGAGATCACGCCGACCGGCTTCGACTGGTCGGCCGTGGAAGACAACCCGTTCTTCTGGCCGGTGGCCGGGCAGGTGCCCGCACTGGAAAGCTACATGGATGCCCTGCGCAAGTCCGGCGATTCGGTCGGCGCGCGCGTCAACGTCGTCGCCGATGGCGTGCCGCCGGGTTGGGGCGAACCGATCTACGGCAAGCTCGACGGCGAACTGGCCGCTGCGCTGATGAGCATCAACGCGGTCAAGGGCGTGGAGATCGGCGACGGCTTCGCCAGCGCAGCCCAGAAGGGCACCGGGCACCGCGACCTGATCACCCCCGACGGCTTCGCCAGCAACCATGCCGGGGGCATCCTCGGCGGCATCTCCACCGGCCAGCAGGTCACCGCCTCGATCGTGCTCAAGCCGACCTCCAGCCTGCGCCTGCCCGGTGCCACGGTGGACGCCAGCGGCGCGGCCGTGGAGGTGATCACCACCGGCCGTCACGATCCCTGCGTGGGCATCCGCGCCACCCCGATCGCCGAGGCGATGATGGCGCTGGTGCTGATGGACCAGGCCCTGCGTCATCGGGCCCAGTGCGGCGACGTGGGCGAGGTCGCGCCGCGCATCCCGGGCAGCATCGATGGCTGATCCGCGTCCGAGGGTCTGGGTCAGCCAGCCGCTGTTCGACGATGTCGTCGAACGGCTCGGGCAGTACTTCGACCTGGACATGACCGCCGAGGTCACCCGCTACACGCCATCGCAGCTGGCCGCGCGGCTGGCAGGTGCCGACGGCGCGCTGATCACCCTCAACGAACGCATCGGCGCGGCCGAGATCGCCAACGCCCCGCGGTTGCGTGCGATCGCCAATGTCGGGGTGGGTTACAACAACCTGGATGTCGACGCGCTCAGCGCCGCCGGCATCCTGGCCAGCAACACCCCGGACGTGCTGACCGAGACCACCGCCGATCTCGGTTTCGCACTGTTGATGGCCGCCGCCCGCCGCATCACCGAGTCCGAGCGCTGGCTGCGTGAGGGCCAGTGGGGGCAGTGGTCGTTCCGGACCATGCTCGGCTCGGACATCCACGGCAGCACGCTGGGCATCCTCGGCATGGGCCGCATCGGCCAGGGCATCGCCCGCCGCGGCGCCCTGGGCTTTGGCATGCGTGTGCTGTACCACAACCGGTCACGCCTGCCGGAGGCCACCGAGGCCGAGGTCGGCGCGACGTACGTCGACCTGGACACGCTGCTGGCACGGGCCGACCACCTGGTACTGGTATTGCCGTACAGCGCCGCCTCGCATCACATCATCGATGCGGCCGCCCTGGCGAAGATGAAGCCGGGCGCCACCCTGGTCAACATCGCGCGTGGCGGCATCGTTGACGAGCTGGCACTGGCCGATGCGCTGGCCAATGGCCGCCTGGCGGCCGCCGGGCTGGACGTGTTCGACGGCGAGCCCACGGTCCGTCCGGAACTGCTGGCCCTGCGCAACGTGGTGCTTACCCCGCACATCGGCAGCGCCAGCCAGGCCACGCGCCGGGCGATGGTGCAGCTGGCCGTGGACAACCTGACGGCCGCGCTGGACAAGGGACCCCATGCCGGGCGTCCGCCAAGCGCGATCAACGCCGGCGCCGTGCACGCTGCCCGTGCCGGCGCGGCTTTCGTGGGCGCCAAGAAAACCGACGACGCAAAACGATAGGGAACCGCCGCGTCCATCACGCGAGGTTCCCCGAACCCACTCCGCGTTCCCTGCACAGCGGGCAGGTACCGACCGTCGGCCGGTACGCCCTTCAAACAGACACGACAGTGCCGGCCCTGGGTCGGCACCCCATCACACGAGGTTCCCCATGAACAACCCTGATCGTCGTTTCCACGTCGCCGTCGTCGGTGCCACCGGTGCTGTCGGCGAAACCATGCTGGCCATCCTGGCCGAGCGTGATTTCCCGATCGCCACCCTGAGCCTGCTCGCGTCCTCGCGCTCGGCCGGCGGCGAGATCGAGTACAAGGGCGAGAAGATCAAGGTCCAGGACCTGTCCGATTTCGATCCGACCGGCGTGGATATCGCGCTGTTCTCGGCCGGTGGCAGCGTCTCCAAGGAGTTCGGTCCCAGGTTCGCCGCGGCCGGCGCGGTGGTGATCGACAACTCCTCGGCCTTCCGCTACGACGACGACGTGCCGCTGGTGGTGTCCGAAGTGAACCCGGAGGCATTGAAGAACCGTCCCCGCGGCATCATCGCCAATCCGAACTGCTCGACCATGCAGATGCTGGTGGCGCTGGCTCCGCTGCATCGCCAGTACGGCATCCAGCGCATCAACGTGGCCACCTACCAGTCGGTGTCCGGCGGCGGGCGTTCGGCGTTGGAGGAACTTGGCAAGCAGACCGGCCAGCTGCTCAGCTTCCAGGAGATCGACCCGCAGCGCTTCCCGGTGCAGATCGCCTTCAACCTGATCCCGCACATCGACGACTTCCAGGACAACGGCTTCACCAAGGAAGAAATGAAGCTGGTGTGGGAGACCCGCAAGATCCTCGGCGACGACAGCATCCTGGTGAACCCCACCGCCGTGCGTGTGCCGGTGTTCTACGGCCACTCCGAAGCGGTCACCATCGAAACCCGTGACAAGGTCACCCCCGACGCCGCGCGTGAACTGCTGTCGCGTTCGCCGGGCGTGGAAGTGGTCGACCGGCATGAAGCCGGCGGCTATCCGACGCCGGTCACGCATGCGTCGGGCAACGATGCGGTGTATGTCGGCCGCATCCGCGAGGATCTGTCGCATCCGCGCGGACTCAACCTGTGGATCGTGTCGGACAACATCCGCAAGGGCGCTGCCCTCAACGCCGTGCAGCTGGCCGAGCTGGTTGCCGCCGAAGGTTGAGCGGGTGGGCGGCGGCGGCATGGGGATGCCGCCGACCGCACCACATGAATCATCGCCGATCACGGGGGGAGCCGTTATATTGGCCGCCATGAAGAACCGGGCTCCGGGCGCATTGCGCCCGCTCAAGTATGTGTCGACGCTGCTGCTGGCCCTGGCCAGCAGCTCCGCCCTGGCCCTCGGCCTGGGCGATATCCGTGTGCTGTCCAAGCCCGGCCAGCCACTCCTGGCAGAGATTCCGGTGATTTCGGCCGATCCGGCCGAACTGGAACAGCTTCGGGTCTCGCTGGCGTCGCCGGCCACCTTCGCCCGCGTCGGGCTGGAACCGCCCAGTGGCCTGGTCAGCGAGCTGCAGTTCGAGCTGACCCGCAATGCGCAGGGCCGGGCCGTGGTCCGCGTGAGCAGCCATGCGCCGGTCGCGACAGCGTCGCTGAACTTCCTGATCGAGGCTGATTGGGGGCAGGGCAGGCTGGTGCGCGAGTATTCGGCGCTGGTCGATGCGCCCAACAGCGCCGCCGCCGTTGCCGAGCCGGAGATCGTCGCGCCTGCCGGCGCCCTGTCCAATGCCATCGTGCGTGAGCCGGCCCCTGCGCCAGCCGTGGTGCCGCCGGCCGCTGCTGCGGCGGCCCCCGCGCCGCGGACGGCGGCGGCCGCACCGCGCTCCACCGTCAACCGTCCGCCGGCCCCGGCCGCCCTGGGCGCCGAGGGCATTACCGTCCAGCGCGGCCAGACGCTGTCGCAGATCGCCGCGACAGTCGCACGCGAGCAGGGCGTCAGCCGCGACCAGGCGATGATCGCGCTGCTGCGCGCCAACCCCGAGGCCTTCATCCGTGGCAACGTCAACCTGCTCAAGCAGGGCGCGGTGCTGCGCGGTCCGGCCGGCAACGGCGGCGCGGCCATCGATCCCGGCGAGGCGGCTGCGATCGTGCGTGAACATACCGCCCAGTGGCGCCAGTCGCGCGCAGCGATTCCGCAGCCGGCCGACACCGCCGCCAGTGCACCGGCCCCTGCCAGCGCTGCCGCTGCCACGCCGCCGCGCCAGGGGGCCCGTCTGGAAATCGCGCCGGCCGTCGCCGCTGCCGACCACACCGCAGGAACAACCACCGGCACCGCCGCCGGCAGTGAGGGTGACATGCTGGGCAACGAACAACTGCGTCAGGCCAAGGAAGATGTCGCCACCCGCGATGCCGAGATCCAGGAGCTGCGCAACCGGGTGGCCGAACTGGAGAAGCTCAAGACCCAGCAGCAGTCACTCATCGCAATGAAGGACAGCGACCTGGCGGCTGCCCAGCAGCGTCTTGCGCAGGCGCCGTCGTCACGCGACAGCAGTGGGGGTGGGTGGTACTGGCTGGGTCTGGTCGTCCTGGTGCTGGGCGTGGTCGGCTGGCTCTTCGGTCGCCGTCGCAAAGCCTCACCGTTGCCGCCGCTGTCGCGTGACGGCCTTGACGGTGCCGCACTTGCCGCCGCCGTGCCGGCCGCCGATTACGTGGATGAGCTGGCCGCGCAGCAGCGCCTGGCCGACGAAGACGACAACGTACACGTCGCCGCGCTGGACGAAGCGCCGCTGGCCGACGACCTGCGCCGCGAGCCGGTGTTCGCGCTGGCGCCGGTGACCGGCGACAGCCCGGCCGTGGACGAGGACGAGGTGGTCGCCGAGGCCGCGCCGGTGCTGCCGGGCCCGCCGGCGCATGCGCTGGAAGCGGCGGCGCAGCCGTCCTTCCGTGGCGTGTTCGAGTACCCGGCCGAGCCGGTGTCCGACGCCGACCCGACGGACATCGCCGCCGCAGGCCACGATGCGATCGAGGCAGGGGACGCGCCTGCCGATGGCACCGTGTTCGGGCCCGCGCCGGGACGCGACCGCCTGGAGCTGGCGATCGCCTACCTGGACCTGGGCGACGCCGAAACCGCGCGCACGCTGCTGCAGGAAGTCGCCGTGGGCGCGGACCCGCACATGCAAGCCGAAGCGCGCGAGCTGCTGGCGCGCCTGGGATGAACGACGCGTTTGCCCGTCGTTTCCCCGCTTGATTCCCGGGCCGACGCCGGCCCGGTTCCCCGACGAAACAGAGGTTGAGCATGCGCTACGCGTTGGGCGTGGAATACGACGGCAGTGAGTACAAGGGCTGGCAGCAGCTGGGCGAGAGTGGGTGTCCCAGCGTGCAGGCCAGCCTGCAGGAGGCGTTGTCCTCGGTGGCCGATGCACCGATCCAGGTGACGTGCGCCGGCCGCACCGATGCCGGCGTGCACGGCGAATGCCAGGTGGTCCATTTCGATACCGACGTGGTGCGCGATCCGCGCGGGTGGACCTTGGGCACCACGACCCGGTTGCCGCGTTCGATCGCCGTGCGCTGGTGCGTGCCGGTGGCCGACGACTTCCACGCACGCTTCTCGGCCCGGGCGCGGCGCTACCGCTATCGGCTGCTCAACCGTCAGGTGCGGCCGGCGCTGTACCGCCAGACCCTGAGCTGGGAACGTCGCCCGCTGGACGCCGGGCTGATGCACGCGGCTGGCCAGGCGCTGCTCGGCGAGAACGACTTCAGTGCCTTCCGCAGCATCCAGTGCGAGGCCCTGCATGCCCGCCGCGAGCTCCAGGCGATCAGCGTGGTCCGCCACGATGAGGTGGTGGAGGTCTGCGTTCAGGCCAATGCATTCCTTCATCACATGGTGCGCAATATCGTCGGCTCACTGATTCTGATCGGTTGTGGGGACAAGCCGGTGTCGTGGATGGCCGAGCTGCTGGCTGGCCAGGACCGCACCGTGGCCGGTCCCACCGCCCCCCCGCAGGGACTGGTGTTCGTTGGCCCCCTGTATCCCGACAACTGGCATCTGCCCGCCGAGGTCACCTTATGAGCCGCTCCTTCTATCGCACCCGCATCAAGTTCTGCGGCATGACCCGGGCCGGCGACGTCCGCCTGGCCGGCGAGCTGGGCGTGGACGCGGTCGGCTTCATCTTTGCCCGCGAGAGCAGGCGCCGCGTCGCGCCGGCTGAGGCCCGCGCAATGCGCCAGGCCATCGCGCCGATGGTGGACGTGGTCGCGCTGTTCCGTGACAACACCAAGGAGGAAGTCCGCGAAGTGCTGCGTACCGTGCGGCCAACCCTGCTGCAGTTCCACGGCGACGAGGACGAGTCGTTCTGCCGCAGCTTCAACATGCCCTATCTGAAGGCCGTGGCGATGGGCGGGCGGGACGACGTCAACGCCCGTCAGCTGCAGCTGCGCTATCCCGGCGCGGCCGGCTTCCTGTTCGACAGCCACGCACCGGGCGGTGGCGGCGGCACCGGCGTCGCGTTCGACTGGACACGTCTGCCCACCGGCCTGCACCGTCCCTTCCTGCTGGCCGGTGGCATCACCCCGGACAACGTATTCGATGCCATCGTCGCCACCCTGCCGTGGGGTGTGGATGTGTCCAGCGGCATCGAAACCGAACCGGGCATCAAGGACGGCTACAAGATGCGCAAGTTCGTCGAGGAAGTGCGCCGCGCCGACTGCCACGAGGCGGATTAGCCTCCACGGCGGCATTCGACGGCAGCGCCCGACCGTGGGCCGGGAGACCGGTTCACGTCAGTTGTCCGGCCAACCAGTCCGCCAAGGCGTCCACCCGCGCATCCTGGGTCCCCTCCGGCGTTGCCAGCACCCAGAAGCCGCCGGTGGCGGCGAACCCCCACGGTGCGAGCAGCCGCCCTGCCGCCAGGTCGTCGGCCACCAGCGGTTCGGGGGCGATCGCCACGCCCAGCCCGGCCACGGCCGCTTCCAGCAGGTAGTACAGATGCTCGAACCCGGTGCCCAGTTGCAGGCGCGCCGGGTCCAGTCCCTGCGACGTTGCCCACGCCGGCCACGCCTGCGGGCGTGAGGTGGTCTGCAGGAGCGTTTCGTCCAGCAACGCGTGCGGCGGCTTCCCGCGCAGGCGCGCAGCGGCAGGGTGCTGCGGACTCACCACCACGCCGACCCGTTCCGGTGCCAGTGCGCGCACCCGCCAGCCGCGGGGCCACGGCGGTTGCGCCAGCAGCAGGATGGCATCCAGCGCCTGCTGGTCGGCGGTGAAGCTGCCATCCTGCGCCGACCAGTGCAGCGGCAGCCCGGGCAGGGCAGCCTGCAGTGCCTGCAGCCGCGGAATCATCCAGCGCGCCAGAATGCTGCCACTGCAGCCGAGCACCAGCGGCCCCGGCCGTTGCTCGCGACTGATCACCGCAACCGCGTCGCGGATCTGCGCGAAAGCGCCCTCACAGGCGGTCTGCAGCACGGTGCCGGCGGGGGTCAGCCGCAGTCCGCGGCCGTCGCGCACGAACAGGGCCACGCCCAGGACGTCTTCCAGCACGCGCAACTGGCGGCTGATTGCCCCATGCGTCACGTGCAGCGACGCGGCCGCGCGGCCCACGCCGCCGAGCCGGGCCGTTGCCTCGAAACTGCGCAGGGCGTTGAGCGGGGGCAGGGGGGAGGTGCTCATGTGAGTTTTCCTGACAGGTCATGGCAGATATTGTCGATATTACTGTCATGACCCGTGCGTTAAAGTGTCAGCCTGTCTCCACCGGTTGTCGCGCCATGTCCTCCACCCCCGCATCCCCCATCGCCGATTTCCATGCCTATCCGGATGCCCAGGGGCATTTCGGCCGTTACGGCGGCAGCTTTGTCGCCGAAACCCTGATCGGGCCGCTGCAGGAGCTGGCCGCCGCCTATGACGAGGCGCGCCGCGATCCGGCCTTTATCGCCGCCTACGACAAGGACCTCACCCACTACGTGGGCCGGCCGAGTCCGATCTACCACGCCGAACGCCTCAGCCGTCAGGTCGGTGGCGCACAGATCCTGCTCAAGCGCGAGGACCTGAACCACACCGGCGCGCACAAGATCAACAACACCATCGGCCAGGCGCTGTTGGCCGCGCGCATGGGCAAGAAGCGCATCATCGCCGAGACCGGTGCCGGCCAGCATGGCGTCGCCAGCGCCACCGTGGCGGCGCGGCTGGGCCTGGAATGCGTGGTGTACATGGGCGCCACCGACATCGAGCGGCAGAAGATCAACGTCTACCGCATGAAGCTGCTCGGCGCGACGGTGGTGCCGGTCACCTCCGGGTCGGCCACGCTCAAGGACGCGCTCAATGAAGCGATGCGCGACTGGGTCACCAACGTGCGCGATACCTTCTACATCATCGGTACCGTCGCCGGGCCGGACCCGTATCCGCGCATGGTGCGTGATTTCAACGCCATCGTCGGGCGCGAAGCGCGCGCGCAGATGCTCACCGACTACGGCCGCCTGCCCGATGCGATCACCGCCTGCGTGGGCGGTGGCAGCAACGCGATCGGCCTGTTCCATGCCTTCCTCAACGATCGCGATGTGCGCATCGTCGGCGCCGAGGCCGCCGGTGACGGCATTGAAACCGGTCGTCATGCGGCCTCGATCGCAGCCGGCCGCCCGGGCGTGCTGCATGGCAACCGCACTTATGTGATCTGCGACGACGACGGGCAGATCATCGAAACCCACTCGGTTTCAGCCGGCCTGGACTACCCCGGCGTGGGCCCGGAGCACGCCTTCCTGGCCGATGCCGGTCGCGCCGAGTATGTCGGTATCACCGACGACGAAGCATTGGCCGCGTTCCATCAACTGGCCCACAGCGAGGGCATCCTCGCCGCGCTGGAATCCAGCCACGCGGTCGCCCAGGCGATCAAGCTGGCGCGCGCGCTGCCCAGCGACAAGCTGGTGCTGTGCAATCTGTCCGGTCGGGGCGACAAGGACGTGCACACCATCGCCGCGCGCGAGGGTCTGATGCTGTGACCCCCCTGCTGCGCCAGGGAAGTGCGCTGCTGATCGTGGTCGGCCTGACCGGCTGTACCCCGCCGGACCCGCCGGTGCTGCCGGCCGCGCCTGCGGCGCCCGCGGTGATCGCACCGGCACGGATGCCGGCAAGCAACGAAGACGACATTGCCAACCGCCCGATCGAGGACGACCCGGCGCCCGAACCGGCCGTCGAGCCGGTTGCCCCCGACGCCGCGGCTCCGGCGGTGGTCTCGGTTGCCCTGGACCATGCCGGCGACATCGTGATCGGGCAGCGCTTCAGCGTGACCGATGCCGATGACCAGTGGCATTCGGCGGGTCTGAGCGAGGGCGGGGCGCCCGGCAGCTGCGAGTTCTATGAGCGCGGCAGTCTGCCCGAGGGCGTTTCGATGATGGTCCAGGATGAGCACGTGCTGCGTTTCGACCTGGCGTTGCTGGACGGATCGGGCGAGACCATCACCCAGCCCGGGCCGTTCGGGCTGCGCCTGGGCATGTCGCGCGAAGACGCCCTGCGGCGCCTGCCCGGCGGCAGCACCGTGCAGCCGCATGCCTATGTCCCTGACGCGGGCGAGTACCTCACCTGGCAGGACCCGGGCTCGGATCTGGCGATCCGGCTGGAGATCGTCGATGGGGCGATAACGAAGATGTACTGGGGCGCCAGCGGCGCCGTTGAAACGTTCGAAGGATGTGCCTGACATGAGTGTGGACCGTATCGATGCCTGTTTTGCCCGTCTGCGCGCCTCCGGCCGCAAGGCGCTGATTCCCTTCATCACTGCGGGTGACCCGGGCCTGGAGGCGACCGTGCCGGTCATGCACGCATTGGCTGCCGCGGGGGCGGACGTGATCGAACTGGGTGTCCCGTTCTCCGACCCGATGGCCGACGGACCGACCATCCAGCGCAGCTCCGAGCGCGCCTTGGCGCGTGGTGCAGGGCTGCGCTACGTACTGGAGACCGTGGCTGCCTTCCGCCGTGACGACGCTGCCACCCCGGTGGTACTGATGGGGTATCTGAATCCGGTCGAGATCCACGGCACCGCACGCTTTGCCGAGGCGGCGATCCGCGCCGGCGTGGACGGTGTGCTGCTGGTGGACCTGCCGCCGGAAGAGGCCGACGAAACCCGCGGCATCTTCGCGGCCGCAGGCCTGGCCCTGATCCTGCTGGCCTCGCCGACCACCGCCGATGCGCGGCTGGACACCCTGTCCACGATGGCCCAGGGCTACCTGTACTACGTCAGCTTCGCCGGCGTCACCGGTGCATCCGACCGCCTGGACAGCAGCGCCGCCAGCGCCCGCCTGCGCGACCTGCGCCAGCGCTCCCACGTGCCGGTGGTGGCCGGTTTCGGCATCAAGGATGCGGCCAGTGCGGCGGCGATGGCGGTGGAGGCCGATGGTGTCGTGGTCGGCAGCGCCCTGGTTGCCGCCCTGGCCGGGACCGGTGATGCCGCTGCCGCCGCGCACGTGGCCCGGACGTTCCTGCAACCGCTGCGCGAGGCGCTGGACGTGCGGTAACGCCGGCCGCCGCGCCCCCTCGAACGTACGCCCCAGCACGGTTTTCACGCCCGCTTTACTGCACGGGCAGGGGGTCCCGGGCACCGTACGGGTGAGCTAGACTGTCGGCCTTTGCGGCCCCCGGGCCGCCCTGAACGGAAGTAGCATCCCGCATGAGTTGGCTCAGCAAGTTGATGCCGTCTGGCATCCGCACCGACAACGTCCCCAGCAAGAAGCGCAGCGTCCCCGAGGGCCTGTGGGAGAAGTGCAGCAGCTGCGGCAGCGCGCTCTACCGTCCCGAGCTGGAGGAGAACCTCGAGGTCTGTCCCAAGTGTGGCCATCACATGGCCATCCGCGCACGCGCGCGTCTGGCGGCGCTGTTCGACGTCGACAGCACCACCGAGATCGGCGCGCGCCTGGGCCCGACGGACCTGCTCAAGTTCAAGGACCAGAAGAAGTACAGCGAACGCATCAAGGCCTCGCAGAAGAACACCGGCGAGTACGACGCGCTGATTGCCATGCAGGGCCTGATGAAGGGCCGCCCGCTGGTGGCCTCGGCCTTCGACTTCGCCTTCATGGGCGGTTCGATGGGCTCGGTGGTGGGTGAGCGCTTCTCGCTGGCCGCCGAAAAGGCGCTGGAGATCGGTGCGCCCTACGTGTGCTTCTCCGCCAGCGGCGGCGCGCGCATGCAGGAAGGCCTGTTCTCGCTGATGCAGATGGCCAAGACCTCGGCCGCGCTGGGTCGCCTGCGTGATGCCGGCCTGCCGTACATCTCGGTACTGACCCACCCGACCACCGGTGGCGTGTCGGCGTCGTTTGCCATGCTGGGCGACATCAACATCGCCGAACCGCAGGCGCTGATCGGCTTCGCCGGTCCGCGTGTGATCGAGCAGACCGTGCGCGAAAAGCTGCCCGAAGGCTTCCAGCGTTCGGAGTTCCTGCTGGAGCATGGGGCGATCGACCAGATCTGCGATCGCCGCGAAATGCGTGACCGTCTGTCCGAGCTGCTGGCCATGCTGGGCCGCCAGCCCGCGCCTGCCGCGGACGCCGCTGCCTGATGGGCGCGCGCAGGTATTTCGGCACCGACGGCATCCGCGGTCGGGTCGGCCAGGGGGTGATCTCGGCCGATTTCGTGCTGCGCCTGGGCAACGCGCTCGGTCGCGTGCTGACCGCGCGCAACGGCCATCGGCCGGGCCACCGCCCGGTGGTGGTGATCGGCAAGGACACGCGCATCTCCGGCTACATGTTCGAAGCCGCGCTCGAGGCGGGGCTGGTTGCCGCCGGCGCGGACGTGCAGCTGCTGGGGCCGATGCCGACCCCGGCCGTCGCGTTCCTGACCCGCACGCTCGGGGCCGACGCCGGCATCGTCATCAGCGCCTCGCACAACCCGCATTACGACAACGGCATCAAGTTCTTCTCCGCCGATGGCGAGAAGCTCGATGACGCCACCGAGCTGGCACTGGAAGCAGCGCTGGACGAACCGTTCACCACCGCCGAATCGGACCGTCTCGGCAAGGCCATGCGCGCCCGGGACGCGGTGGGCCGCTACATCGAATTCTGCAAGGCCAGCGTGCCGCGTGCCTTCGACCTGCGCGGGTTGAAGATCGTGCTCGACTGCGCCCACGGCGCCACCTACCACATCGCGCCGCTGCTGTTCCGCGAGCTCGGTGCGGAGGTGGTCGCCATCGGCGCCGAGCCGAACGGAGTGAACATCAATGACGGCGTCGGGTCGATGCACATCGACAACCTTGCCGCCAAGGTGCGCGAGACCGGTGCGGATCTCGGCATCGCCTTCGATGGCGACGGCGACCGCGTGCTGATGGCCGACGATCAGGGCAATCCGGTCGATGGCGACGACCTGCTGTACGTGCTGGCGCCCTCCTGGCGCGGCAATGGACGCCTGCGCGGTCCGGTGGTCGGCACGTTGATGACCAACTTCGGGCTCGAGCAGGCGATGGAGCGGCTGGGCATTCCGTTCCTGCGCAGCAACGTCGGTGACCGCTACGTGCACCAGGCGCTGGTCGAAGGCGGTGGCGTGCTCGGCGGTGAGGCCTCCGGTCACCTGCTGTGCCTGGACCGCGCCACCACGGGCGACGCCATCGTCAGCGCACTGCAGGTGCTGGAAGTGCTGCGGCGTGAGAATACATCGCTGCGGCAGGCGCTGTCGGGCCTGCATAAAGTGCCGCAGAAGACCGTCAACGTGCGTCTGGCCGGTGTCTCGGCCAAGGCCGTCGTGCAGTCCGACAGCGTGCAGGCCGCGCTCGCGGCCGCGCAGCAGTCGGTGCAGGGCCGCGGTCGTGCGTTCCTGCGGCCGTCGGGGACCGAGCCGGTGGTACGCGTGACCGTCGAAGCGGACAGCAGCGACCTGATGCAGGCCACGCTGGACAACCTGTCCGATGCGGTGAAGGCCGCCGCAGCGGCCTGACATGTCGCAGGCGGCGCAAACGAAGAACCCGGCCTCGGCCGGGTTTTTTCGTGGCGCACGCGTTCGTTTCCGGGCCGTTACGGCCCCGGCGCCATCTTCTTCTGTTTCGCCTTGAAGCGGTTGAACAGCGGCGCGATCAGCGGGTGGTAGCTCAACGCGATCCGCTTGCGCAGCCAGCGTGCCGGACGGTTGCGGATGGCGAAGCGATAGATGTGGCCAGGATCGCCGCCCACCACATTGCGGCCGAACGGATGGGTGGTATGCAGGTGGGTGAAGCCCTGTTGCCGTGCGATCGCCACGTAGTCCTCGTCGAAATCGCCGTACGGCCAGCACAGCGTGTCCGAGACGCTGCCAAGCTCCTGCTGCAGCACCGCGCGCGCGCGCGACAGGTCGCTCTCGATACCCACGCATTTCTGCGCCCGGCTGATCGCCTGCTTCATCCAGCGCGTATGCGTATGGGTGTGGCAGTGCACTTCGAAGGTGCCGGCGGCGATCATCGCGCGCGCCTCGCTCCAGCGCATCATCACCGAGTCGGCGCGGTCCTGTTCCAGGATCGCCGCTTCGCAGCCGCGATGGTCCGGTGTTGCCGGCAGGGTCGCGCCGGTCTGGCCGGCATGCGGCCGTTCCGGGCCATCGCCCATCCAGCCGGTCACCACGAACACCACCGCGTGCATGCCGTACTTGAGCAGGATCGGGTGCGCGTAGACCCAGTTGTCCAGGTAGCCGTCGTCGAAGGTGATCACGATCGACTTGCGCGGCACCGGCTGGCCGGCGAGGAAGCCGGCGTACTGCTCCAGCGTCAGCGAGGTCCAGCCGTCGGCGGCCAGCCACGCAATCTGGCTTTCGAAGTTCTCCGGGGACACGGTGATCATGCCCGGCGAGGGCGATACATGGTGATGCATCAGCACCGGGACGGATCTAGCGTTGGCCATGCCCAAGTTCCTTCAACCACTGGTGGTAATAGTGTTCGGTCGCTTCGGTGTGGCCGGCCGGCGTGAAGCGCTGCGCGCTGTGCATCCATTCCCAGCCGGCGCGGCCCATGCGGCGGCGCTCCTGCGGGTCTTCGACCAGCGTCTGCAGCGCGTGCGTCAGCGCGGCCGGGTCGCCAAGCGGCGCGAGCATAGCATTGCTCCCTTCCATCACCATTTCCGGCACGCCACCCACCCGCGTGGCCACGATCGGCACGCCGACGTAAGCTGCTTCCAGGAACACGGTGCCGGCCGCTTCCTTGTGGCTGGCCAGCGCGAAGATGTCGAAGGCGGTCATCAGCCGGCACGCGCCGAGGCGGTAGCCCAGCAGGTGCACCTGGCTGGCGATGCCCAGTTCCGCGCGCAGCGCCAGCAGGCGGTCCATCACCGGCTGTCCGTCGCCGACGATCACCAGCTGCAGGTTGCGGTGGCGGCGGCAGAGCGGGGCGATGGCGTGCAGCAGGTCGGCGTGGCCCTTCGGCTCACGCAGCACCGCCACGCAGCCGACCACGATCTGGTCGTCGTCGAAACCGAGTTCGCGCCGCACCTCGGTGCGGGTCTCCTGCAGGCACTGCCACGGATCGTCCTTGTTGATCTGCGTCCACTGCGGCGGGACCGCGATCGGCGGCACGATGCCGATCCTCTCCCCGGCGATGCCGCGCGTCACCAGCAGCTGCTTCACGAAGCTGCTGACGGTCAGGATCCGGTGCGGCAGGCCGGTGTAGGTCAGCAGTGAGTTGACCGGGCTCATCAGGTGACGCGAGCGCACCACCAGGGGCGTGCCGCCCAGGCGCGCTCCGGCAGCGGCAATAAGGCTGTCGCGCCGGCTGGTCGTGTTGACCACGTGGTAGCCGTGGCGTCGCACCAGTCGCGAGACCGTGCCGATGCCGCGCAGCAGGCGCAGCAGGCCGCCCATCTTCAGGGTGTGCACGGTGAACCCGGCTTCCCGTGCGATTTCGCCGAGCCGCGCGCCGGGTTGGCACAGCAGCGACACGTCATGGCCGCGCTCGCGCATGGCCAGCATGTGCCGGTAGATGTAGATCTCCTGACCGCCAAAGCCTTTGGCCGCTTCGGTATGCAGGATCTTCAGCGGGATGACGCGGTGGCCGGCAGCCTCCGCGCCCGCCGCGAGGGCCTGAGCGTGGGGATCGGCGACGGGCGCACCGGCGTCGGCCTGCCGGGGGCTGCCAGCGAAGGAAGAGGGCTCAGCGGGAACCGGCGAGGTGGCGTCCATAGGGCGGATCGAGTGCTGCAGCAGAGGAGGGGACGCGTGGCGGCGGCAGCGTCGTTGGCCCGTTCACACAGCCCGGGTGGCGCGCATTGTATCGGCTTGTATCAATGTATCGGTGGCGGCATGAGCCCGATCTGTCACAATGTTCAGCCGGGCCACAGGTGCGGCCCTTCGTCCATCCAAGAACAAGCCAGGTAACGCTGTGAGCCAGATTCCGACCCTCGACATCACCCGTTTCGACAGTGACCGCGACGCCTTCGTTGCAGAGCTGGGCGCGGCCTACCGCGAATGGGGTTTCGCGGGCATCCGCAACCACGGCATCCCGCAGGCCGACATCGATGCGGCCTACGACGTCTTCAAGGCCTTCTTCGCTCTGCCGGAGGAGACCAAGCGCCAGTACCACGTGCCGGGCAGCGGTGGCGCCCGCGGCTACACCCCGTTCGGCGTGGAAACCGCCAAGGGCTCCCAGCACTTCGACCTGAAGGAGTTCTGGCACATCGGCCGCGAGATCCCGGACGATTCCAAGTACCGTGACGTGATGGCCCCGAACCTGTGGCCGTCCGAGGTTCCCGGTTTCCGTGAGCGCGGTTACGGCCTGTACCAGGCCCTGGACAACCTGGGCTCGCGGGTCCTGTCGGCGCTGGCGCTGCACATCGGCCTGCCGATCGACTTCTTTGCCGACAAGACCAACAACGGCAACTCGATCCTGCGCCCGATCCACTACCCGCCGATCACCGCCGAGAACATTCCCAACGTGCGCGCCGGCGCACACGGCGACATCAATTTCATCACGCTGCTGGTCGGTGCCAGCGCGGCGGGCCTGGAAGTGCAGTCGCACGAAGGCAAGTGGGTGCCGTTCACTTCCGACGCGGACACCATCGTGGTCAACATCGGCGACATGCTGCAGCGCCTGACCAACCATGTGTACCCGTCCACCATCCATCGCGTGGTCAATCCCCCGGGCGAGCAGGCGCGCCAGCCGCGTTACTCGGTGCCGTTCTTCCTGCACCCCAACCCGGACTTCCTGATCGACGTGCTGCCGACCTGCATCACCCCGGAAAACCCGAGCCGCTACCCGGAGCCGATCACTGCCCACGGCTTCCTGGAAGAGCGCCTGCGCGAGATCAAGCTGAAGTAACCGCCCATCCGACCGAACCGGCAGGTACCGACCGCTGGTCGGTACGCCCCGGAAGTCTGCCAAAAGGCCACCGTCATGGTGGCCTTTTTGTTTGTCGCGAACGGCGCGGCTGCTCATTGCTATCAGCGCGGGGCGAGGCCCGGCACACCCCTCCGCGACACGCCGTGAACCCATCCCTGGGGGCTGCTCCAAAACATCCATGTTTTGGAGCGTCGCTGCGGGGTGCACCGGTCCTCACCCCTCAAGCAGTCCGTCGACCGGATCGGAAAGCAGATTCAAGCCGTCGGCATGGGCCGCTTCTGCCGTCCGGTCGCCATCATCTGTAGGGGGCTGGGGCCGGTACGCCCCGGAGGGACTGTCGAAAACATGGATGTTTTCGACAAGCCCCCAGGGATGGGTTTACGTGCGTGTCCCGGAGGGGCGTACCGGACCCGGCCCCCTCTCCGACAACAATGAACAGCCGCGCTCTTCGCGCCAAACCCGGCCACAGATCATTATCCATTTGAAATGTAAGCGTTTTCGGCGGGACGCTGATTCGTTACATCCGGTATCATTGCCCGTTGATACCCAACTGGAGCCCCGCCATGCGCCGCAAGATCGTCGCCGGTAACTGGAAGCTGCACGGCAGCCGCCAATTCGCCACCGACCTGGTCAGTGACCTGGTCGCCAGCCTGCCGCGCGATGGGGTGGAGGTGGTCATCCTGCCGCCCCTGCCTTACCTGGGCGAACTGGTCGAGGACTTCGAGGGCCGGGCCATCGCCTTTGGCTCCCAGGACGTGAGCTCCAACGAGAAGGGCGCCTACACCGGCGAGGTCTCGGCCTCGATGCTGGCCGAGGTCGGCGCCCGCTATGGCCTGGTCGGCCATTCCGAGCGCCGCCAGTACCACAATGAATCCAGCGAGCTGGTGGCACGCAAGTTCGCCGCCGCCCTGCATGCCGGCCTGGTCCCGGTGCTCTGCGTGGGCGAGACGCTGGAGCAGCGCGAGGCCGGCCAGACCGAGCAGGTCATCGCCGCCCAGCTGGCCCCGGTGCAGGCCCTGGTGGGCCCCTCCGGCTTCCAGCATGCCGTGGTCGCCTATGAGCCGGTCTGGGCCATCGGCACCGGCCGGACCGCCAGCAAAGAGCAGGCCCAGCAGGTCCATGCCTTCATCCGTGGCGAAGTGGCCAAGCTGGATGCTAGAATCGCTGATTCGTTGCCGATCCTTTACGGCGGCAGCGTGAAGCCCGACAACGCTGGGGAACTGTTCGCGCAGCCCGATGTCGATGGTGGGCTGGTGGGCGGCGCCTCCCTGGTGGCCGCGGACTTCCTGGCCATCGTCGATGCGGCGGCCGGGCGCTAACAAGATAATGTGCCGACCGACCGTCGGCGCGACATGTCCGAGGACGGATTCGAAATGCTGATGTTGATCCTCAATGTGGTCTACGTGCTGGTGGCGGTGGCCATGATCGCGCTCATCCTGATGCAGCGTGGTTCCGGCGCGGCCGCGGGTTCGGGTTTCGGCGCGGGCGCCTCGGGGACCGTGTTCGGCGCGCGCGGCGCGTCCAATTTCCTGTCCAAGTCGACCAAGTGGCTGGCCGTGGTGTTCTTCGGCATCAGCCTCTTCATGGCCTGGTACGCCAGCCACGGCTCGCGCCCGGCAGCGCAGCAGGACCTGGGCCTGATGTCGGCCCCGGTGGAAAGCGTGCCGGCAGCGCCGGCAGGTGAGTTGCCGGCCGTGCCGAAGGCCCCGGCAGCCCCCGTCCAGACCCCGGTCCAGCAGCCGGTTCCGCAGGCCACTGTGCCGGCTGAGGCGGGAGCGAAAATTTCTGGTGAAGAAAAGCCTTCGGAAGGCACCCAGAATCGCTGAAGACGGTTACAATATGCGGCGCATTGGGAAGTAACCCCCGGTGCGATCGTAAGCCCAGGTGGCGGAATTGGTAGACGCACTACCTTGAGGTGGTAGCGACGAGAGTCGTAGGGGTTCGAGTCCCCTCTTGGGCACCATTGTTTGTAAGCGGATTTCGTCTGGCGCGCACGGCGCCAGGGTGCGGAGTCCGTCCACTCCCCCATGCCAAAGCGCCTGCAGGCGCAGCGGCAGAGGCAAGAGAGAATCGCTGTGCTGGCCGAATATTTGCCGTCTCTGCTGTTTCTGATCGTTGCCACCGGTATCGGCGTTGCGCTGATGCTGGTCGGCCGATTCCTCGGTCCACGACGTCCTGATCTGGAAAAGCTCTCGCCGTACGAGTGCGGCTTCGAGGCTTTCGAGGACGCGCGCATGAAGTTCGATGTGCGCTACTACCTGATCGCGATCCAGTTCATCGTATTTGACTTGGAAATCATTTTCATCGTGCCGTGGACCCAGGTCTTCATGGAACTGGGTGCGCGTTCGCTGGTCACGATGGGCCTGTTCGTGGGCATGCTTTTCCTCGGTTTCATTTACGTCTGGAAGAAGGGAGCGCTGGAATGGGAGTGATTCAGACTCTCGATGGCCTGATGAACAACCCGGTCCCGGAAGGGCGGGTCGACGACATCCTGCGCCCCGAAGGCGACAACCCGCTGCTCGAAAAGGGCTACGTGACCACCAGCGTCGATGCGCTGTTGAACTGGGCGCGGACCGGCTCGATGTGGCCGATGACCTTTGGTCTGGCCTGCTGCGCGGTGGAGATGATGCATGCCGGCGCGGCGCGCCTGGATCTTGACCGCTACGGCGTGGTGTTCCGCCCGTCGCCGCGTCAGTCCGACGTGATGATCGTGGCCGGCACCCTGGTCAACAAGATGGCCCCGGCGCTGCGCAAGGTCTACGACCAGATGCCGGACCCGAAGTGGGTCATTTCGATGGGCAGCTGTGCCAACGGTGGCGGCTACTACCACTACTCCTATGCAGTAGTGCGTGGTTGCGACCGCGTGGTCCCGGTGGACGTCTACGTTCCCGGGTGTCCGCCTACCGCCGAAGCGCTGGTGTACGGGATCCTGCAGCTGCAGAAGAAGATCTGGCGTACGCAGACCATCGCCCGCTGACATTCCTCCTGACAAGAGCACGCCAAGCCCCCATGGCAGAGCAAGCATCCTTCATCGACCGACTCTCCGCACGCTTTGCCGGTGCGCAGGTCTTCGTGGTCGAACCCCGCGGCGAAGTGACGCTGGAAGTGCCCGCCGCTGACTGGCATGCCACCGCCCTGGCGCTGCGCGACGAATTCGGTTTCGAGCAGTCCGTCGACCTGTGCGGCCTGGACTACCTCGGCTACGGCAGCGACGAATGGGATACGGCCGACGTGTCGTCCCAGGGCTTCAGCCGCGGCGTCGAGGGCAAGTCCGTCGGTCGTTTCGCATGGGGCGAGTTCCCCACCCGCGAAACCAGCGATGGCGCCCAGCCGCAGCCGATCCCGCTGCAGCGTTTCGCCGTGGTCGCCCAGCTGCGTTCCTACCAGCACAACCTCACCATGCGCATCCGCTGCTTCGCGCCGAATGAGGAACTGCCGGTGGTCGCGTCGCTGACCAGCGTCTGGCCGGGCCTGAACTGGTTCGAGCGCGAAGCGTTCGACCTCTACGGCGTGATCTTCGAAGGTCACCCGGACCTGCGCCGGATCCTGACCGATTACGGTTTCGTCGGCCATCCGTTCCGCAAGGATTTCCCGCTGATCGGCAACGTCGAAGTGCGCTACGACGAAGAGAAGAAGCGCGTGATCTACGAGCCGGTGACCTCGGTGGAGCCGCGTGTCGGCGTGCCGCGCGTGATCCGTGACGATGCCCGTTTCCAGACCGCTGCCGGCGAAAGCGCGCAGACGGAGGCAGTAAAGTGAGTGAATTCCACCAGGCCAGCCAGGCCTTTGCGAGCAATCCCGCCGAAAGCCGGCAGGAAATCCGCAACTACACGATGAACTTCGGCCCGCAGCATCCGGCCGCGCACGGTGTGCTGCGCCTGATCCTGGAAATGGACGGCGAAACCATCATGCGTGCCGACCCCCATGTGGGCCTGCTGCACCGTGGTACCGAGAAGCTGGCCGAGTCCAAGCCCTTCAACCAGTCGATCGGCTACATGGATCGCCTGGATTACGTGTCGATGATGTGCAACGAGCACGCCTACGTGCGCGCGATCGAAACCCTGATGGGGATCGAAGCGCCCGAACGCGCGCAGTACATCCGCACCATGTTCGACGAAATCACCCGCATCCTGAACCACCTGATGTGGCTGGGTTCCAACGCGCTCGATCTGGGCGCGATGGCGGTGATGCTGTACGCCTTCCGTGAGCGTGAAGAGCTGATGGACTGCTACGAAGCGGTCTCCGGCGCGCGCATGCACGCGGCCTACTACCGTCCGGGTGGCGTCTATCGCGACCTGCCGGATCGTATGCCCAAGTACAAGGAATCGCGCTGGCACAAGGGCAAGGCCCTGAAGAACCTCAACGCCGCGCGCGAAGGGTCGCTGCTCGATTTCCTCGAGAACTTCACCGTCGAGTTCCCCAAGCGTGTCGACGAGTACGAGACCCTGCTGACCGACAACCGTATCTGGAAGCAGCGTACCGTCGGCATCGGCGTGGTCAGCCCGGAACTGGCCCATGCGTGGGGCATGACCGGCGTGATGCTGCGTGGCTCGGGCATTGCCTGGGATCTGCGCAAGAAGCAGCCGTACGCCAAGTACGATGCCGTCGAGTTCGACATTCCGCTGGGTAAGGAAGGCGACTGCTACGACCGCTACCTGGTCCGCGTGGCCGAGATGCGCGAGTCCAACCGCATCATCAAGCAGTGCGTGCAGTGGCTGCGTGCCAACCCCGGCCCGGTCATGGTCAAGAACTTCAAGGTCGCGCCGCCCAGCCGCGAGGACATGAAGGACGACATGGAAGCGCTGATCCATCACTTCAAGCTGTTCAGTGAAGGCTACTGCGTCCCCGCCGGCGAAACCTACGCTGCGGTCGAAGCGCCCAAGGGCGAGTTCGGCTGCTACCTGATGTCCGATGGCGCCAACAAGCCGTTCCGCGTGCACCTGCGCGCGCCGGGTTTCGCCCATCTGTCCTCGATCGACTCGGTCGTGCGCGGGCACATGCTCGCCGACGTGGTGGCCATGATCGGCACCTACGACCTGGTGTTCGGTGAGGTGGACCGGTGATCCCGGCCGCATGCACGATGCCTGACACCCGCCGGCTTCTGCCGGCGCTGCAGGTTCTGGTCTTTCACGATTTGGTATTCGCTGAGGTCGGCCGATGAAGGCGACAGGTAATTTCGAGGCGGCGCGCGACGTCGACCCGATGGTGGTGTTGAGCGACAAGACGCGCGCGCACATCGATCACTGGCTGGCCAAGTTCCCGCCGGATCGCAAGCGCTCGGCCGTGTTGCAGGGCCTGCATGCGGCACAGGAACAGAACCAGGGCTGGCTGACCGACGAGTTGATCGCCGGCGTCGCCAGGTATCTGGATCTGCCGCCGGTGTGGGCCTATGAGGTTGCCAGCTTCTACTCGATGTTCGAGACCGAGAAGGTGGGCCGCCACAACGTCGCCTTCTGCACCAACATCAGCTGCTGGCTGAATGGCGCCGAGGACCTGGTTGCGCACGCCGAGAAGAAGCTCGGCTGCAAGACCGGCCAGTCCACCGCCGACGGCCGCGTCTACCTCAAGCGCGAAGAAGAATGCCTGGCTGGTTGCGCCGGTGCGCCGATGATGGTCATCAACGGCCATTACCACGAGCGCCTGACCGTCGAGAAAGTCGACGAGCTGCTGGACGGGTTGGAGTAAGACATGGCACATCATCACGCACCCACGGGTCCGGTCGGTCCTGCGCCGCTGCCGCACCAGGTGGTCTACACCACGCTGCACTACGACACCCCGTGGTCGTATGAAAGCTACCTCAAGACCGGTGGCTACGCCGCCCTGCGCAAGATCCTCGAAGAGAAGATCTCGCCGGAACAGGTCATCGAGATGGTCAAGCAGTCCAACCTGCGCGGCCGCGGTGGCGCAGGCTTCCCGACCGGCCTGAAGTGGTCCTTCATGCCCAAGGGCACCATGCAGAAGTACATCCTCTGCAACTCGGATGAATCCGAGCCGGGCACCTGCAAGGATCGCGACATCCTGCGCTACAACCCGCATTCGGTCGTGGAAGGCATGGCAATCGCCTGCTACGCCACCGGCAGCACCGTGGGCTACAACTACCTGCGCGGTGAGTTCCACCACGAGCCCTTCGAGCACTTCGAGCAGGCCCTGGCCGACGCGTACGCGAACGGCTGGCTGGGCAAGAACATCCTCGGCAGCGGCGTGGACATCGACATCTACGGTGCGCTCGGTGCCGGCGCTTACATCTGCGGCGAAGAAACCGCGCTGATGGAGTCGCTGGAAGGCAAGAAGGGCCAGCCGCGCTACAAGCCGCCGTTCCCGGCCAACTTCGGCCTGTACGGCAAGCCGTCGACGATCAACAACACCGAGACCTATGCCTCGGTGCCGGCGATCATCCGCAACGGCCCGGAGTGGTTCCAGAGCCTGAGCCTGACCAAGAACGGCGGTCCGAAGATCTTCTCGGTTTCCGGCTGTGTGCAGAAGGGCGGCAACTTCGAAGTGCCGCTGGGCACCACTTTCGACGAGCTGCTGGAGATGGCCGGCGGCCTCAAGCCGGGTCGCACCCTGAAGGGCGCGGTTCCGGGCGGTGTGTCGATGCCGGTGCTCAAGGCCGAAGAACTCAAGGGCCTGCAGATGGACTACGACACCCTGCGTGCCCTGGGCACCGGTCTGGGCTCGGGCGCCATCGTGGTGCTCGACGACAGCGTCTGCTGCGTCAAGTTCGCCTGCCGCATCTCGCAGTTCTTCCACAAGGAATCCTGTGGCCAGTGCACCCCGTGCCGCGAAGGCACCGGCTGGATGCACCGCGTCCTGGAACGCATCGTTGCCG
Organism: Stenotrophomonas nematodicola; assembly: GCF_009467805.1. GTDB lineage: Bacteria > Pseudomonadota > Gammaproteobacteria > Xanthomonadales > Xanthomonadaceae > Stenotrophomonas > Stenotrophomonas nematodicola. The sequence continues at coordinate 112,617 of NZ_WIAY01000005.1, read as the reverse complement.
GCAAGGCCACGATGGAAGACCTGCACCAGTTGAAGGCAGTGGCCGGCCAGATCGAAGGCCACACCATCTGCGCGTTCGGTGAAGCGGCGGCATGGCCCATCCAGGGCTTCCTGCGCCAGTTCTGGGACGAATTCGAGTACTACATCGTCAACGGTCATTCGATGGTTGACGGCAAGAAGGTGGAGGCAGCCGCTGCATGAGCGCGCAACCCGTAAATCCGAGCGTGCCACCGGATCATGTGACCGTCGAAATCGACGGCCAGTCCCTGGTCGTGCCCAAGGGCTCGATGATCATCCAGGCCGCCGACAAGGCCGGCATTCCGATCCCGCGCTTCTGCTACCACGAGAAGCTGCCGATCGCGGCCAACTGCCGCATGTGCCTGGTCGACGTCGAGAAGTCGCCCAAGCCGGCGCCGGCCTGCGCCACGCCGGTCATGGATGGCATGAAGGTCGCCACCCGCAGTGAGAAGGCACTGAAGTTCCAGCGCTCGGTGATGGAATTCCTGCTGATCAACCATCCGCTGGACTGCCCGATCTGCGATCAGGGCGGCGAGTGCGAGCTGCAGGACGTCTCGCTCGGCTATGGCCGTTCGGTGAGCCGCTTCAACGAGCGCAAGCGCGTGGTGCCGGACGAGGACATGGGCCCGCTGGTCGCCACCGAGATGACCCGCTGCATCCAGTGCACGCGCTGCGTCCGCTTCACCGCCGACGTTGCCGGTACCTATGAACTGGGTGGCATGTACCGCGGTGAGAACCTGCAGATCGGCACCTACGACGGCAAGCCGCTGACCACCGAGCTGTCCGGCAACGTCGTCGACGTGTGCCCGGTCGGTGCGCTGACCAACAAGGTGTTCCAGTTCCGCGCCCGTCCGTGGGAACTGACCGCGCGCGAATCGCTGGGCTATCACGACGCGATGGGCTCGAACCTGTTCCTGCACGTGCGTCGCGGCGAAGTGTTGCGCGCGGTGCCGCGCGACAACGAGTCGGTCAACGAATGCTGGCTGTCCGATCGCGACCGCTACTCCCACCAGGGCCTGTACAGCGACGACCGTGCGGTCAAGCCGCTGCGCAAGGTCAACGGCGAGTGGAAGGAAGTGAGCTGGGCTGAAGGCCTGGCCGCCGCCAAGGAGATCTTCGCCGCCCATCAGGGCGACGACCTCGGCGTGCTGGTGCACCCGTCGGCCTCCAACGAGGAAGGCGCGCTGCTGGCGCGACTGGCCAAGGGCCTGGGCACCTCCAACATCGACCACCGCATCAACAACCGCGACTTCTCCGACGCTGCCGTGGCCGAGGTGTTCGGCCTCCCGCTGGCCGAGATCGAAGGCGCGGACAGCATCGTCGTGCTCGGCAGCAACATCCGCCACGAGCTGCCGTTGCTGCACGCCCGCCTGCGCAAGGCACAGACCACGCGCAACGCGAAGATCCACGCGGTCAACCCGGTCGACTTCGACTTCGCCTTCAAGCTGGCCGGCAAGCAGATCGTTGCACCGTCGAAGTTCATCGACGCGCTGGGCAATGCCGAGCTGCGCGAGGCCGTGAAGGGGGCCAACAACGCCGTCCTCATCGTCGGCGCGATCGCCGAGAACCACCCGCAGGCCGCCGCCATCCGCGCCGCCGCGCGCGATTTCGCCGCCGCTACCGGTGCCAGGCTGTGCCGCATCCCGCAGGGCGCCAACGCCGTGGGCCTGGCCCGCGCCGGCGTGCTGCCGACCGGCAAGGACGTCAACGCCATGCTGGCCCAGCCGCGCAAGGCCTATGTCCTGTACGGCATCGAGCCGGGCCTGGACTTTGCCGACGCCGCTGCTGCCCGCAAGGCGCTGGCCGGTGCACAGGTGGTGGCCTTCAGCCAGTTCGCCTGCGCCTCGACCCGCGATGTGGCCGACGTGATCCTGCCGATCGGCGCACTGCCGGAAGTCGACGCCACCCTGACCAACCTCGATGGTCGCGAGCAGACGGCCCGTGCCGGCGGCAAGCTGCCGGGCGAGGCGCGTGAAGGCTGGCGCGTGCTGCGTGCGCTGGGCGGCGAGCTGTCGCTGGCCGGTTTCGAGTTCATCGATCTGGCCGGCCTGCGCGCCAGCCTGGCGCCGGTCAGCGTCACCGTTGCGCCGTCCGCCGCCGCGCCGGTCGCTGTGGAAGGCCTGGAAGTGGCCTCGACCGCCGCGATCTACCGCACCGATGCGGTGGTCCGTCGCGCCCAGGCGCTGCAGTCGCACCCGCTCAACAACGCGCCGCGCATCGTGCTCAACGCCGACGACGCAGCCCGCCTGCAGCTGGTTGAAGGGCAGATGGCCAAGGTCGGCACCGATGCCGGTCGCGCCACGCTGCCGGTGGTGGTCGACGCCCGCGTCGCCGCGGGGTCGGTCTGGATTGAATCGGGCCACGGTGCTACCGCGCCGCTGGGTGCCGCACGCGTAACGGTGGTGGCTGCATGAACGAATTGCTGTTGAACGCGGTCGACCCGCTGCACCAGTGGCTGCTGTCGCTGGGCGAGATCGGCGCGCTGGCCTGGATCATCCTGAAGATCCTGGTGATCACCATGCCGGTGATCATCTCGGTGGCCTTCTACGTGGTCTGGGAGCGCAAGCTGATCGGCTGGATGCACGTCCGCCACGGCCCGATGTACGTGGGCATGGGCATCTTCCAGGCCTTCGCCGACGTCTTCAAACTGCTGTTCAAGGAAATCATCCAGCCGGCCAGCTCGCACAAGGCCATGTTCGTGCTGGCACCGCTGATCACCCTGGCGCCGGCCTTCGCGGCGTGGTCGGTGATTCCCTTCGATGCGAAGATCGTGCTGTCCAATGCCAACGCCGGCCTGCTGTATCTGCTGGCGATGACCTCGCTGGGCGTGTACGGCATCATCCTCGCCGGTTGGGCCTCCAACTCGAAGTACGCCTTCCTGGGTGCGATGCGCGCCTCGGCGCAGATGATCAGCTACGAAATCGCGATGGGCTTTGCCCTGGTCGGTGTGATGATCGCCTCGGGCAGCCTCAACCTGAGCAACATCGTGCTGGCCCAGGCCGGCAACGCCGGCCTGTTCGACTGGTTCCTGCTGCCGCTGTTCCCGCTGTTCGTCGTGTACTGGGTGTCCGGCGTGGCCGAAACCAATCGCGCGCCGTTCGACGTGGTGGAAGGCGAGTCGGAAATCGTCGCCGGCCACATGGTCGAGTACTCCGGTGGTGCGTTCGCGCTGTTCTTCCTGGCCGAATACGCCAACATGATCCTGATCAGCTTCCTGATCTCGATCTTCTTCCTCGGCGGCTGGCTGAGCCCGATCCAGGGCTGGGTCACTGCGGACATCTCCCCGTGGATCGACTGGATCTGGAAGGGCGGCTGGCCGTGGCTGCTGCTGAAGGTGTTCTTCTTCGCCAGCTCGTACATCTGGTTCCGTGCCAGCTTCCCGCGCTTCCGTTACGACCAGATCATGCGTCTGGGCTGGAAGGTCTTCATCCCGCTCACCATCGCGTGGATTGCAGTGACGGCGTTGATGGTGTTCTACGGCGTGATCCAGAAGGGCGTCTAAGTGATGAATCGAATTACCCATTACTTCAAAAGCCTGCTGCTCCTCGAGCTGCTCGGGGGGCTGTGGCTGACCCTGAAGTACGCGTTCAAGCCGAAGTACACCCTGATGTACCCGATGGAGAAGTTCCCGCAGTCGCCGCGTTTCCGCGGCCTGCACGCGCTGCGCCGTTACCCCAACGGCGAAGAGCGCTGCATCGCATGCAAGCTGTGCGAAGCGGTGTGCCCGGCGTTGGCGATCACCATCGACTCGGCCAAGCGCGAGGACGGCACCCGCCGCACCACCCGCTACGACATCGATCTGTTCAAGTGCATCTTCTGCGGCTTCTGTGAGGAAAGCTGCCCGGTGGACTCGATCGTCGAGACCCACATCCTCGAGTACCACTTCGAGAATCGTGGCGAGAACATCGTTACCAAGCCGCAGCTGCTGGCCATCGGTGATCGGCTTGAAGCCGAGATCGCCGAGCGTCGCGCCGCCGATGCCGCTTTCCGCTGAGGTCGAATGATGGATTGGGTAAATATCGCTTTCTGGGTCTTCTCCATCGTGGCGGGCATCTCCGCTGCGGCGGTGATCAGCGTGCGCAATCCGGTGTATGCCGTGTTGTGCCTGATCCTGACCTTCTTCTCCGTGGCCTGCATCTGGATTCTGGTGGGCGCCGAGTTCCTGGGCGTGGCCCTGGTGCTGGTGTACGTCGGCGCAGTCATGGTGTTGTTCCTGTTCGTGGTGATGATGCTGGACATCGACGCCTCCAACCTGCGTGAGGGCTGGGTGCGTTACCTGCCGATCGGGCTGGTGGTCGCGGTGACCATGCTGGTGCAGATGCTGGTGCTGATCGGGGTGAAGGGCAGGGCGGTCAATCCGTTCCCGGCCGACAACGCCGCCGCGCTGGCCGCCGACACCTCCAACATCACCTGGCTGGCCCGCAGCCTGTTCACCGAGTACCTGCTGCCGTTCGAGTTCGCTGCCGTCATCCTTACCGTGGCCGTGGTTGCCGCCGTGATGCTGACTCTGCGTCGTCGCAGCGGCCTGAAGACCCAGAACCCGTCCCTGCAGACGATGGTGAAGGGCAGCGATCGCCTGCGCATCGTCAAGATGGACGCGGAAAAGCCGCTGGTGCACACCGTTACCAAGCCGTCGAGCGACGAGGAGGCCAAGCCATGATTACCCTCGGCCATATTCTGGCGCTGGGCGCGCTGCTGTTCTGCATCAGCCTTGCCGGCATCTTCCTCAACCGCAAGAACATCATCGTGCTGCTGATGTCGGTCGAGCTGATGCTGCTGTCGGTCAACATCAATTTCGTCGGGTTCTCGCGGGAACTGGGTGACACGGCCGGACAGCTGTTCGTCTTCTTCATCCTCACCGTGGCCGCGGCCGAGGCCGCCATCGGCCTCGCGATCCTGGTAACCCTGTTCCGTAACCGCCGCACCATCAATGTCGGCGAAGTCGATTCGCTGAAGGGCTGATCCGTAGATGGAAATCACTCTCTCCAAGAGTCTGTTGATCGCAGTGGTGCTTGCACCGCTGTTCGGCAGCATCATCGCTGGCCTGTTCGGTCGCCAGGTGGGTCGCGCTGGCGCGCAGGCGGTCACGATCCTCGGCGTCGCAGTGAGCTGCGTCCTTTCCAGCTATGTCCTGTACATGCTGCTGTGGGGCGGCGCCCAGCCGTACAACGAAAACGTCTACACGTTCTTCGAAGTGGGCCGCTATTCCGCCCATGTCGGCTTCATGGTCGACAAACTGACCGCCATGATGATGGTCGTGGTGACCTTCGTGTCGTTCCTGGTGCACGTGTACACCATCGGCTACATGCAGGATGACCCGGGCTACCAGCGGTTCTTCAGCTACATCTCGCTGTTCACCTTCTCGATGCTCACCCTGGTGATGAGCAACAACTTCCTGCAGCTGTTCTTCGGCTGGGAAGCGGTGGGTCTGGTGTCGTACCTGCTGATCGGCTTCTGGTTCAAGCGCCCGACGGCGATCTTCGCCAACATGAAGGCGTTCCTGGTCAACCGCGTCGGCGACTTCGGCTTCATCCTCGGCATCGCCGGTGTGATGTGGGTGTTCGGCACCCTGGACTACGCCACGGTGTTCGCCAATGCCCCGCTGCTGGCACAGCCGGAGATGGCGCTGCAGGTGTGGTCGGGTTCGATCAGCCTGTTCGGCCAGAGCTACCAGCTGATGAACGAGCCGGTCATCTGGTCGATCGCCACCATCATCTGCATCTGCCTGTTCATCGGTGCGATGGGCAAGTCGGCCCAGGTGCCGCTGCACGTCTGGCTGCCGGACTCGATGGAAGGCCCGACCCCAATCTCGGCGCTGATCCATGCCGCCACGATGGTCACGGCGGGCATCTTCATGGTCACCCGCATGTCGCCGCTGTTCGAGCTGTCGCAGACCGCGCTGAACTTCGTGCTGTTCATCGGTGCCACCACCGCGTTCTTCACCGGCCTGATCGGCATCGTGCAGAACGACATCAAGCGCGTTGTCGCGTACTCCACGCTGTCCCAGCTGGGCTACATGACCGTGGCGCTGGGCGTGTCGGCTTACTCGGCCGCCGTGTTCCATCTGATGACCCACGCCTTCTTCAAGGCGCTGCTGTTCCTCGGCGCGGGTTCGGTGATCATCGCCATGCACCACGAGCAGGACATGCGCAGGATGGGCGGGCTGCGCAAGTACCTGCCGGTCACGTTCGTGACCATGTGGATCGGCACCCTGGCCCTGGTCGGTACGCCGTTCTTCTCCGGCTTCTACTCCAAGGACACCATCATCGAGGCCGCGCAGCACCACGCGCACGTGTCGTCGAGCTGGGTGGCGACCTACGGTTACTGGGCGGTGCTGGGTGGCGTGATCGTCACCAGCTTCTACAGCTTCCGTCTGCTGTTCCTGACCTTCCACGGCAAGGAACGCTTCCGCGATGCGCATGACGACCACGGTCACGGCCATGACGATCATCATGCGGCCCATGCCGACCATCACGCTGCCGCCGACGCGCACGCTGCCGATGCACACCATGACGACCACGGTCACGGCCACGGTCCGCACGAGCCGCACGAGGCTCCGTGGGTGGTCACGCTGCCGCTGATCCTGCTGGCGATTCCCTCGATCGTGATCGGCTTCTTCAGCATCGGTCCGATGCTGTACGGCACCGGCTGGTCGGGCGACCACGCCGAGCATGCCATCCCGGGCCAGGTGCATTCGTTCTTCACCGGCATCGTCGACTTCTACAACCCGGCGCGCGACACCATCGGTGCGCTGGCCGAAGAGTTCCACGGTCCGGTCGCCTTCGCGATCCACGGCATGATGGCGCCTGCGTTCTTCCTGACCGTGGCCGGTTTCCTGCTGGCGGTGCTGTTCTACCTGTGGAAGCCGGAGCTGGCGGGCAAGGCCCGCACGACCTTCGCGCCGCTGGTGTCGGTGCTGGAGAACAAGTACGGTTTCGACAAGCTCTGGATCGGCGGTTTCGCCGGTGGCGGCATCAAGCTGGGCAAGGTTTCGCGCGCGATCGACACGAATGTCGTCGATGGTGTGGTGGTCAACGGTTCGGCACGCCTGATCGATCTGGCGGCCAACCTGCTGCGTCGCACCCAATCCGGTTTCCTCTATCACTACGCCTTCGCGATGATCATCGGCCTGATTGCCCTCCTGGGCGTCCTGATGCATTACCTGCGTTGATGACCTGTACGGAATAAGAAGACGTGTCGAACTGGCCCCTACTCAGTGTTCTCATCTGGCTGCCGATCATCGGCGGTGCCCTGATCCTTGCCATCCGTGACGCCCAAACCGCCCGCTGGGCGTCGCTGGGCGTGGCGGTGCTGACCTTCGTGGCCAGCCTGTCGCTGCTCAGCGGCTACGACGTGGCCAACGACGCGCTGCAGTTCGTCGAAACCCGCGCCTGGATCCCGTCCTACAAGATCGGCTACAACCTTGGCGTCGACGGCATCGCCATCGCGCTGATCCTGTTGACCACACTGGTCTCGGTGCTCGCGCTGATCGGTGCCTGGAGCGCGATCGACAAGCGCGTCAACCAGTACGTGGCCGCCTTCCTGATCCTGGAAGGCGTCACGGTCGGCATCTTCGCCGCGACCGACGCGATGCTGTTCTACGTGTTCTTCGAAGCGATGCTGATCCCGATGTTCCTGATCATCGGCGTCTGGGGCGGCCCGCGTCGCATCTACGCGGCGATGAAGTTCTTCCTGTACACCTTCCTCGGCTCGGTGCTGATGCTGGTGGCGCTGATCTACCTGTACCTGAAGGGCGGCAGCTTCCAGCTGGCCGACCTGTACCAGCTGCAGCTGTCGGCTGCCGAGCAGACCTGGATCTTCTTCGCCTTCCTGATCGCCTTCGCGGTCAAGGTGCCGATGTTCCCGGTGCACACCTGGCTGCCGGATGCCCACGTGGAAGCGCCGACCGCCGGTTCGGTGATCCTGGCCGCCATCGCGCTGAAGATCGGCGGGTACGGTTTCCTCCGCTTCAACCTGCCGATCGTCCCGGACGCGTCGCAGGAATGGGCGTGGCTGGTCATCGCCCTGTCGCTGATCGCCGTGATCTACGTCGGCCTGGTCGCCCTGGTGCAGGACGACATGAAGAAGCTGATCGCGTATTCGTCGATCGCGCACATGGGCTTTGTCACGCTAGGCACCTTCATCGCCCTGTGGCTGGTGCGCGACGCCGGCAACCCGGACGCCGCGCGTCTGGGCCTGCAGGGCGCGATGGTGCAGATGGTCTCGCACGGCTTCGTGTCGGGTGCGATGTTCTCCTGCGTCGGCGTCCTGTACGACCGCATGCACAGCCGCCGCATCGCCGATTACGGCGGCGTGGTCAACGTGATGCCGTGGTTCGCCACCTTTGCCATGCTGTTCTTCATGGCCAATGCGGGCCTGCCGGGTACCAGCGGTTTCGTCGGCGAGTTCATGATCATCATGGCCAGTTTCCAGCGCAATCCGTGGCTGGCACTGGGCGCGGCCACCACGTTGGTGATCACCGCGGCCTATACGCTGTGGCTGTACAAGCGCGTGTTCTTCGGTGAAGTGGCCAATGCCCATGTCGCCGAACTGAAGGACATCAACGGTCGCGAGTGGCTGGTGCTGGGTGTGTTTGCCGTGGGCACGCTTGCCCTGGGCCTGTACCCCAAGCCGCTGACCGACCTGATGGAGCCCTCGATCGCGAAGCTGGCGATGCAGATCGCATCCAGCAAGCTGCTGTAATCGGGCCGTCGAGAGTATTGATTCCAGGATTTGATGATGACCACCTCGCCGCTGTTGCCACTGACCGCCGCCGACCTGCCGCCGCTCGCTCCCGAGCTGGTGCTGATTGGCAGCGCCTTCACCTTGTTGATCCTGGATCTGTTCATCAGCGAAAAGAACAAGATCTGGACCCACCTGTTCTCGGTCGCCGCGCTGGGCGTGGTGCTGTTCATGCTCGCCACCGGCGTGGGCGGGCAGGGCGAGGTGTTCCACGGCATGTTTGTCCGCGATACCGCGGCCGACGTGATGAAGACCGTGATCGTGCTCTGCAGTGGCCTGACCCTGGTCTACGGCTGGAGCTACCTGCGCGAGCGCAAGCTCTTCCAGGGTGAGATTCCGGTGCTGATCCTGTTCGGCACCGCCGGCATGATGATCCTGGTCTCGGCCGGCAGCCTGCTGATGGTCTACCTGGGCCTGGAACTGCTGGCGCTGTGCTCCTACGCACTGGTGGCCAGCAACCGTGAGAACGGCCTGGCCTCCGAAGCGGCGATGAAGTACATCGTGCTGGGCTCGCTGGCCTCCGGTCTGCTGCTGTACGGCATGTCGCTGATCTACGGTGCCACCGGCTCGCTGCACCTGGACGTGATCCACGCGGCGATTCCGCATTCGGAAGAGAAGATGCTGCTGCTGACCGGCGCGGTCTTCATGATTGCCGGCGTGGCGTTCAAGCTGGGCGCGGCCCCGTTCCACATGTGGCTGCCCGACGTGTACCAGGGCGCTCCGGCCCCGGTCGCGCTGTTCATCAGCTCGGCCCCGAAGCTGGCCGCGTTCGGCATGGCCTACCGTCTGCTGGAAGTGGGCGTGGGCCCGCTGTCCGACGAGTGGAAGTATCTGATCGGTGGCCTGGCCGCACTGTCGCTGGTGGTCGGCAACCTGATGGCGATCGCCCAGACCAACCTCAAGCGCATGCTGGCGTACTCGACCGTGTCGCACATCGGCTTCCTGCTGCTCGGCATCGCCGGCGGTGGCGAGGAGGGCTACGCGGCGGCGCTGTTCTATGCCCTGAGCTACGCGATCATGTCGACCGCTGGCTTCGGCGCGATCATCGCGCTGTCCCGCAGCGGCTTCGAGGCCGAGAACATCAATGACTTCAAGGGTCTGAACGCGCGCAACCCGTGGATGGCCGGCCTGGTGCTGTGCATCATGGCGTCGATGGCCGGCATTCCTCCGTTCCTGGGCTTCTGGACCAAGTTGGCCGTGCTGGGCGCAGCGATCAACGGTGGCATGCTGTGGCTGGCGATCCTGGGTGTGTTGTGCGCGGTGGTGGGCTGCTTCTATTACCTGCGCGTCATCAAGGTCATGTACTTCGATGAGCCGGTGGGCGAGCCGCTGCCGGCCAACAACGACCGTGTGCTGGGCGTGGTGCTGGGCGTGAATGCCTTGGCGCTGCTGGCGCTCGGCCTGGCCTGGAACCCGATCATGGTCTGGTGCCAGCAGGCATTTGCACATCTTGCGTAAAAAACGATACAAAACTGCGCAATTAGTGTAATATTCGTTTCCTGAGTTGTTGATGCAGCGGTTTCGCCAGAATATCGTTGCGGTAGGTTCCCGTTCTTGGTGGCCAACCAACTCATCCGCTACTGCTGCGGGGTGGAGCAGTCTGGCAGCTCGTCGGGCTCATAACCCGAAGGTCGCAGGTTCAAATCCTGCCCCCGCTACCATATCGACCCGGTGAGAATCGGGTGGTGGACGAATCAGGCGATCCCGGCAACGAGGTCGCCTTTTTCGTTGCAGGGATCGGCAGCGATGCCCTGGTGTTTTAAAAGGGGTTGCGCGGGAGTGAAAACTCCCTTACAATTCCGCTTCTGCTGCGGGGTGGAGCAGTCTGGCAGCTCGTCGGGCTCATAACCCGAAGGTCGCAGGTTCAAATCCTGCCCCCGCTACCACAGAAAATCTGCAGTGCAGATGCAGTAGACGAAAAAGCGATTCCGGGAACGGGGTCGCTTTTTTCGTTGCTGGAATCCGCTTCTTTGGGGCGGCACAGGGGCGCAGGAGCCGGACGGGTGCGTCGATGACCCGAGGCCGGCTGTGCATCGACCTTCTTTCGTCTGTTGCCCGGTTCAGGTTCCGCAATGGCCACCCTGCAACCGCCCCAGGCCATTGCACCAGCGCGGTGCACCGGCTATCATCAGTGGCTTGGCGGACTGTTCATGCGCATCCTTTCAACGGACGTGAATGTGGCCCGCTACCGGCTTCCAGGAACGGCACCCTGTAACCAGGTCGCCGTGACCCCCCGGAAGGCTGGGCTCGCAGGAACATGCACCGCGTGTGTTCCCGCTACCGGAATCCAGCATGACCGGAGTTGTACCGGACAAGGGGCCCAGCGGGCCCTTTGTTGTTTCCGGAATGTGGCCAGGGGTGTTGGGCCGGCGCGACTGGCCACGCCAGTATCTCTTTCAACGAATCAAGGCAGACTGTGAGCGACAAGGCAACCGAAATCGCGAATCTGCTCGCCCCCACCGTTCAGTCGCTGGGTCTCGAGCTGCTGGGCGTGGAGTATCTGACTGCCCCGGGCGGTGCGACCCTGCGCCTGTACATCGACGTGCCGCTGGCCGAACAGCCCGAGCGCGTCGTCAACATCGACGACTGCGAGCGCGTCAGCCGTGAAGTGTCCGCGCAGCTGGACGTGGAAGACCCGATCAGCGCCAACTACACGCTGGAAGTCTCCTCGCCGGGCGTGGATCGTCCGTTGTTCACGGGTGAGCAGTTCGAACGCGCCATCGGCGAATCCGCCAAGGTGACGCTGAAGCTGCCGCAGGACGGCCGTCGCCGTCTGCAGGGCGAGATTCTCGCCGTGGATCTGGAACAGGGTACGGTCACCTTCAAGGTCGACAATGCCCCGTTCACCGCCGATGTCGAGAACATCGACAAGGCACGCATCATGCCGGACTGGGCCGCCCTCGGCCTCGCTCCGACCAAACCGACTGGCCCGGCGCCCAAGCAGGGTGGCAAGGCGAACAAGAAACCATCCAACGAGCCGGCGGCCAAGAAGCCGCGCGCGGAGTGAGCCAATGAGCAAGGAACTTTTGCTGGTAGTGGATGCGGTCGCCAATGAAAAGGGCGTTCCGCGTGAAGTGATCTTCGAGGCCATCGAGGCTGCACTGGCGTCGGCCGCGAAGAAGCGTTATCCGGACCAGGAAGTGCTGGCCCGTGTGTCGATCGACCACAAGGACGGCAACTACGAAACCTTCCGCCGCTGGGAAGTGGTGGCCGATGACGTGGTGATGGAGTCCCCGGATCGCCAGATCCGCCTGATGGATGCCATCGACGAAGCCGACGGCGTTGAAGTCGGCGACTACATCGAAGAGCAGATCGAGAACCCGGACTTCGGCCGTATCGCCGCACAGGCTGCCAAGCAGGTCATCGTCCAGCGCGTGCGCGAAGCCGAACGCCAGCAGGTCGTCGATGCGTGGAAGGATCGCGTTGGCGAGCTGGTCACCGGTGTGGTCAAGCGCGCCGAGCGCGGCAACATCTATGTGGACCTGGGCGGCAACGCCGAGGCCTTCATTCCGAAGGACAAGGGCATTCCGCGCGACGTGCTGCGCGCTGGCGACCGCGTGCGCGGTTACCTGGCCGAGGTCCGTTCGGAACCGCGTGGCCCGCAGCTGTTCATCAGCCGCGCCGCGCCGGAATTCATGATCGAGCTGTTCAAGCTCGAAGTGCCGGAAGTCGGCCAGGGCCTGGTCGAGATCAAGGCCTGCGCCCGCGATCCGGGCGACCGCGCCAAGATCGCCGTGCTGGCCCACGACGCGCGCACCGATCCGATCGGCGCCTGCATCGGCATGCGCGGTTCGCGCGTGCAGGCCGTATCCAACGAGCTCAACGGTGAGCGCGTGGACATCGTGCTGTGGAACGAAAACCCCGCCAACTTCGTCATCAACGCGATGGCGCCGGCGGAAGTGCAGTCGATCATCGTCGATGAAGAAAAGCACTCGATGGACCTGGCCGTGGCGGAAGAGCGCCTGGCCCAGGCGATCGGCAAGGGCGGCCAGAACGTGCGCCTTGCCAGCCGCCTGACCGGTTGGCAGCTCAATGTGATGACCCAGGACCAGGTGACCGCCAAGTCCGAGGCAGAGCAGGGCGTTGCCCGTCAGCTGTTCATGGACAAGCTGGAAGTGGATGAAGAAATCGCCGCCATCCTGGTGACCGAAGGCTTCAACACCGTGGAAGAAATCGCCTACGTCCCGGTCGGCGAACTGCTGGCCGTGGAAGGCTTCGACGAAGACATCGTCGAAGAGCTGCGTGCCCGTGCCCGCGATGCGCTGCTCAACGAAGCGCTGGCGGTGGAAGAGGGTCTGGAAGATGGTTCGCCGTCCGAAGACCTGCTCGCCCTGGAAGGCATGGACGAGGCGACTGCCTACGCCCTGGCCGGTCATGGCGTGCGAACCAGTGAGGACCTGTCGGACCTGGCCGCCGACGAGATCCTCGAGTTCGGTATCGAGGACCTGGACCAGGAGCGCGCCGCCGCTCTGATCCTGGCCGCCCGAGCCGAGGAGATCGCCCGCTTGGAGCGCGGCGAATGAGCCAGCGATGAACAGTGCCCTGACCCGATCAGGGCTTAGACTCCGCGCTGCCTTCGCACGTTTCGAGGGAGCGCCAACCAGATCATAGGATCCGAATGTCGCAGCAAACCACCATCCGCAAGCTTGCCGAACTGGTCAACACTCCGGTCGATAAACTGCTTGTACAGCTTGCCGAAGCCGGCATGAAGTTCAGCGGTCCCGACCAGGTCGTGACCAGCACCGAGAAGGTGAAGCTCCTGGGCTTCCTTCGTCGTTCGCACGGCAAGACCGAGCAGCCCGTCGAGAGCACCGACGAGGCCGCCAAGAAGATCACCCTCAACCGTCGCAAGTTGCAGGAAGTGACCGTCAGCGCCGGCCGCAGCAAGACCACCGTCAATGTTGAAGTGCGCCAGAAGCGCACCTACACCAAGGACAGCAGTGGCAAGGCGATGACGCCGGATGAGGAGCGCGCCGACATCCTGCGCAAGCTGGAGGAATCCCGCCAGCGCAATCTGGACGAGCAGCGCGCACTGGCCGAGAAGGACCGTGCGCGCGACGAAGAAATCGCCCGCAAGCGTCAGGAAGAAATCGACGCCAAGGAACGTGCCGAAGCCGAGCGCAAGGCGGCCGAAGCCGCTGCCGAAGCGGCCAGGAATGCACCGCCCGCACCGGCCCCGGCTGCAGCCAAGCCTGCCGCCGCCGATGCGCCGGCCCGTGGTCCGCGTCCGTCCGCTCCGTCGGCTGCGCGTCCGGCACCGCGTGCGGACGACCGCAACTCGAACAACAACAATCGCCCGGGCGCCAAGCGCGACGACGATGGCGGCAACCGCTTTGCCGGCCAGCTGCATCTGTCGGCCGCCGATCGTGCCCGCCGCGGCAACAACAGCAACTCGCGCGGTCGTCCGACCGGGCGCGTGCAGCACGGTGGCCGTCGCGACAGCAACCAGTCGCGCAGCGGCGGTGGTGCACATGGTTTCGAACGTCCGGTCGCCCCGATCGTGCGTGACGTGACCATCGGCGACACCATCACCGTGGCCGATCTGGCCCAGAAGCTGGCGGTCAAGGGCGGCGACGTGGTCAAGGCGCTGTTCAAGATGGGCGTCATGGCGACCATCACCCAGACCATCGACCACGATACCGCTGCGCTGGTGACCGAGGAACTCGGCCACAACGTGATCCGTGCCAACACCAACGACGCCGAGGACGCGCTGCTGGCGCTGGCCGGCGGCAACCAGGGCGAGCCGGTGGCACGTCCGCCGGTGGTCACCATCATGGGCCACGTCGACCACGGCAAGACCTCGCTGCTGGATTACATCCGCCGCACCAAGGTCGCCACGGGCGAAGCCGGTGGCATCACCCAGCACATCGGTGCTTACCACGTTGAAACGCCGAAGGGCGTGATCAGCTTCCTGGATACCCCGGGCCACGCGGCGTTTACGTCCATGCGTGCCCGCGGTGCCAAGCTGACCGACATCGTGGTGCTGGTGGTGGCGGCCGACGACGGTGTCATGCCGCAGACCAAGGAAGCCATCCAGCACGCCCGTTCGGCGGGTGTGCCGCTGATCGTGGCGATCAACAAGATCGACAAGTCCGGCGCCGATCCGATGCGTGTCAAGAACGAGCTGCTCACCGAGCAGGTCGTGTCCGAAGACTTCGGTGGCGACACCCAGATGGTCGAGATTTCGGCCAAGGCGGGCCTGGGCATCGACGACCTGCTCGACGCGATTTCGATCCAGGCCGAACTGCTGGAGCTGAAGGCCGTGGCCGATGGCCGCGCCAGCGGCGTGGTCATCGAGTCCTCGCTGGACAAGGGCCGTGGCCCGATCGCCACCGTGCTGGTGCAGCAGGGTTCGCTGAAGAAGGGCGACTACCTGGTCTGCGGTATCCAGTATGGCCGCGTGCGCGCCCTGTTCGACGAAACCGGCAAGCAGCCGGACCAGGCGGGTCCGTCGATTCCGGTGCAGGTGCTGGGTCTGTCCGGCGTGCCGGATGCAGGCGACGACTTCGTCGTGGTCGAGGACGAGCGTCTGGCCAAGGACGTCGCGCAGCAGCGCGAAACCAAGCGCCGTGAATCGCGCCTGGTGCAGTCGGCCGGCAGCCGCATGGAAGACATCATGGCGACCCTGGGCAAGGGCGATGGCCAGCAGGTGCTGAACCTGGTGATCAAGGCCGACGTGCAGGGTTCGGTGCAGGCGCTGAGCCAGGCACTGGTGGCGCTGTCCAACGAAGACATCCGCATCAACGTGATCCACTCCGGTGTGGGCGGCATCACCGAGTCGGACGCCAACTCGGCGGTCGCTTCGAAGGCCACCGTGATCGGCTTCAACGTGCGTGCCGACGCCTCCGCGCGTCGCATCATCGAATCCAACGGTGTGGACCTGCGTTACTTCTCGATCATCTATGACGTGATCGATCAGGTGAAGCAGGTGGCGTCCGGTCTGCTCGGCGTGGAAATCCGCGAAGAGATCATCGGTATCGCCCAGGTGCGCGACGTGTTCCGCAGTTCCAAGTTCGGTGCGGTGGCCGGTTGCATGGTCATCGAAGGTACGGTCAAGCGCAGCAAGCCGATCCGCGTCCTGCGCGACAGCGTGGTGGTGTTCGAAGGCGAGCTGGAATCGCTGCGTCGCTTCAAGGAGAACGTCGAGGAAGTCCGCAACGGTACCGAATGCGGTATCGGCGTGAAGGCTTACAACGACGTCAAGCCGGGCGACCAGATCGAGTGCTTCGAGCGTATCGAAGTGCCGCGTACCCTGTAATGGGGAACAGGGCCCGGCCAACGGTCGGGCCCTGTCAAATTTCCGGGTGGCGACCGTGGGTCGTGACCCGCTTATCCGAACATTGAAGAGCGTCTCGTGCCAAAAACCTTCCATCGAACCGACCGTGTTTCCGCCCAGATCCGCCGTGAGCTGGGTACGCTCGTGCACAATCTGGTGCGTGTGCACGGCTTGCCCTCGGTGAGCGTTTCCGACGTCGAAATCACCCGTGACATGGCCCATGCCAAGATCTTCGTCACCGCGCTGATGCCCGAACGTTCGGCAGAGGCGATGAAGGGTCTGAAGGAGCTGGCCTGGGAGCTGCGCATGGATCTGGCCAAGGCCATGAAGCTGCGCCACGTTCCCGAGCTGCACTTCCACTACGACGATTCGGTGGACCGCGGCGAGCGCATCGACAACATCCTGCGTGATCTGCCCGATACGCTGGCGGCCGAGAAGAGCCGCGACGTGCAGGGCGACGACGCCGATGACGCGGATGACGCCGCGCCGGCCGACAAGGCCTGACGCCACCCGATACAGCCCCGGGCCACGCCCGGTGGGCCGCGTTGCGCGCGGCAATGATCGACGACACGAGCAGCCGGGCAACGCCTGGCTCTACGGTGATATTCCATGACCCGAATTACGTTCCGTCGCCTGGACGGCCTCCTGCTGCTCGACAAACCGGGTGGCATGAGCTCCAACGCGGCGCTGCAGATCGCACGACGCCTGTTCCGTGCCGAGAAGGGCGGCCATACCGGCAGCCTGGATCCACTGGCCACCGGGCTGCTGCCGCTGTGCTTCGGTGAGGCGACCAAGATCGCGGGGTTGCTGCTTGGTTCGGCCAAGGCGTATGACGCCGAGGTCGTGCTGGGCCAGACCACCGACACCGACGATGCCGATGGCGTCGTGCTGCGTGAGCGGCCGGTACCGCCCATCAGCGCCGAGGCGCTGGACGCCGCGCTGGCGCCGCTGCGTGGACGCATCCGTCAGCGTGCCCCGATCTACTCCGCACTCAAGCAGGGGGGCGAGCCGCTGTATGTGAAGGCGCGCCGTGGCGACGCGATCGAAGCGCCCGAGCGGGAGGTGGAGGTGCATGCCATCGACGTGCTGGCGCAGCAGCCGACCCGGTTGACCCTGCGCGTGACCTGCGGCTCGGGTACGTACATCCGCAGCCTGGCCCGCGACCTGGGCGAAACCCTGGGGTGCGGGGCACATATCGCCGGTCTGCGGCGCCTGTGGGTGGACCCGTTCCGCGATGCGCCGATGGTGACCCTGGACACCCTGCGGGCGATGGCCGCCCAGGGGGATGAAGCCGGCATGGAGCGCCTGCTGCTGCCGCTGGCCGACGGTCTGGCGCATTACCCCCGGGTGACGCTGGATGCTGAACAGGCGGCCCGCTTCTGCGTGGGCCAGCGCCAGCGTGGCGAAGGCTGGCCAACCGGGCTGGTAGTCGTGTACGGCCCGGAGGACGCCATTCAGGGTCTGGGACAGGTTGATGCCAGTGGACTGCTGGCCTCCCAGCGCCGTTTCAACCTCTGACCGCCGGTCCGCCAGCCCACCCTGGTCCTTGTCCCGGACGGCCGCGACCGTTACAATTTCGCGGCCTTTTCAGGCTTCCCGCCTTGCGCGGGTTCATCCTTTCGTTCACGGCGAGTCGCGCGGTACGTCAATGGGACGTTTCTGCGGGCCACGCATCCAAGAGAAAATACAATGTCGATCGACACCCAGAAGGTCATTGAAGACAACAAGCGCAGCTCGGCTGACACCGGCTCCCCGGAAGTCCAGGTTGCCCTGCTGACCGCCCGCATCGAACTGCTGACCGGCCACTTCAAGACCCACAAGAAGGATCACCACAGCCGTCGTGGTCTGCTGCAGATGGTCAACCGTCGCCGCAGCCTGCTCGACTACCTGAAGAAGAAGGATGGCGTGCGTTACAAGGCCCTGATCGAAAAGCTCGGCCTGCGTCGCTAAGCAGGAATCCCAACCGCGGCGCAGGAATGCGCCGCGGTTTTGTTTTGGTAGTACCGCATCAAACGCCTGGACCGGACCACCGGTCACCCGTCGGCGGCAAGGGTCGCCCGCGGTCCATTCGAAGAAAGCATCATCCCAAGGACATCCCCCGTGGCAAAAATCACCAAAACCTTCCAGTACGGCAAGCACACCGTCACGCTTGAAACCGGCGAAATCGCCCGTCAGGCCGGTGGCGCCGTCATCGTCAAGTTCGACGACACCGTGCTGCTGGTCTCCGCCGTGGCTGCCAAGAGCGCGCGTGAGGGCCAGGACTTCTTCCCGCTGACCTGTGACTATCAGGAGAAGTTCTACGCCGGTGGCCGTATCCCGGGTGGCTTCTTCAAGCGCGAAGGCCGCGCGACCGAAAAGGAGACGCTGATCTCGCGTCTGATCGATCGCCCGATCCGTCCGCTGTTCCCGGAAGACTACAAGAACGAAGTGCAGATCATCGCCACGGTGATGTCGCTGAACCCGGACATCGACGGTGACATCCCGGCGCTGATCGGTGCCTCGGCCGCGCTGTCGCTGGCGGGTACCCCGTTCAAGGGTCCGATCGCCGCTGCCAAGGTGGGTTACAAGAACGGTGAGTACATCCTCAACCCGACCGTGACCGAGCTGAAGGATTCGGAGCTGGAACTGGTTGTCGCCGGTACCGCCAACGCCGTGCTGATGGTTGAATCCGAAGCCGCGCTGCTGTCCGAGGACGTGATGCTGGGCGCCGTGACCTTCGGTCACCGCGAAATGCAGAAGGTCATCAATGCCATCAACGAGCTGACCGTGGAAGCCGGCACCAAGCCGTCGACCTGGGTTGCCCCGGCCAAGAACGAGGCGCTGATCAGCGCCCTGCAGGAAGCCGTCGGCCCGCGTCTGGCTGAAGCCTTCCAGGTGCGCGACAAGCTGCAGCGCCGCGACGCGATCGCCGCGATCAAGAAGGACGTGACCGAGTCGCTGGCTGGCCGCGTGGCCGCCGACGGCTGGAACCCGGCCGAGCTGTCGAAGGAATTCGGCGAGCTGGAATACAGCACCATGCGCAACTCGGTGCTGGACACCAAGGTCCGCATCGACGGCCGTGCGCTGGACACCGTCCGCCCGATCGCCGTGCAGACCGGCATCCTGCCGCGTACCCACGGTTCCTCGCTGTTCACCCGCGGTGAAACGCAGGCCATCGTGACCATCACCCTGGGCACTGCCCGTGATGGCCAGGTCATCGACGCCGTGTCCGGTGAGTACAAGGACAACTTCCTGTTCCATTACAACTTCCCCCCGTACTCGGTGGGTGAGACCGGCCGCATGATGGGCCCCAAGCGTCGCGAAATCGGCCACGGCCGCCTCGCCAAGCGCGGCGTGCTGGCAGTGATGCCGTCGCTGGAAGCCTTCCCGTACACCATTCGCGTGGTGTCGGAAATCACCGAATCCAACGGTTCCTCGTCGATGGCTTCGGTCTGCGGTTCCTCGCTGGCCCTGATGGACGCCGGCGTGCCGGTCAAGTCGCCGGTTGCGGGTATCGCGATGGGTCTGGTCAAGGAAGGCGAGCGCTTCGTCGTCCTGTCCGACATCCTGGGTGACGAAGATCACCTGGGCGACATGGACTTCAAGGTGGCCGGTACCGCTGAGGGCATCTCCGCCCTGCAGATGGACATCAAGATCGAAGGCATCACCGAAGAGATCATGAAGCAGGCACTACAGCAGGCAAAGGCTGGCCGTCTGCACATCCTCGGTGAAATGGCCCACGGCCTGACCGCACCGCGTCAGGAGCTGTCGGACTATGCGCCGCGTCTGCTAACCATCAAGATCCACCCGGACAAGATCCGCGAAGTGATCGGCAAGGGGGGTTCCACCATCCAGGCCATCACCAAGGAAACCGGCACCCAGATCGACATCCAGGACGACGGCACCATCGTCATCGCCTCGGTGAACGCGATCGCGGCGCAGGCTGCCAAGTCGCGCATCGAGCAGATCACCTCGGACGTCGAGCCGGGCCGCATCTACGAAGGCAAGGTCGCCAAGATCATGGACTTCGGTGCGTTCGTCACCATCCTGCCGGGCAAGGACGGCCTGGTCCACGTGTCGCAGATTTCCAGCGAGCGCGTCGAGAAGGTCGGCGACAAGCTGAAGGAAGGCGATGTGGTCAAGGTCAAGGTGCTGGAAGTCGACAAGCAGGGCCGTATCCGCCTGTCGATGAAGGCCGTCGAAGAAGGCGAGGGCGTGGCGGCCGAGTAATCGGCGCACGCGTTCGCGGAACGTGAGGACCGCAGGTCCTCACACCTTCGCACAACGAAAAAGCGGGCTTCGGCCCGCTTTTTCGTTATGTCCGCTGTGCTGTCGACGCGCCTAGACCAGGTCGTCTTCCCCGGCGTGTTCCACCTCGGTGGGATCGCACCACCACACCTGCCCTTCGGCAGGCGCGCTGGGGGTGCCTTCGCGGCGTTCGATCGCATCGATCACGCGCGCGGGCCCCGCAGCGACCCAGTCGGCGAGCAGGCGCTCGACCGCGGCCTTGCCCTGTGCACCGATACCCAGGCTGCGCTCCACCTGCCAATCGTCGTTGCCAGCGGCTCGCTCATCATGAGGTGCCGGGGCGTCCCGCGCGTGCGGCACGCCGTAGCTGCAGCGCAGGCACAGCGACCGGACCGACGCACTCCAGTCCTCGACATAGCCGATACCGGGCAGCCGGGCGTCCTCCAGTGCCGCCATGTCGTCCGCTGACGGACACCGGATGAACGCCACGAAGGTGGCGTGGTCCGATGCCTGCAGGGTCTGCAGCGCGTTGAACACTGGCACCGTGCCGCCGTTCAACGCGCGCTCGCCGGTCTTGGCACCATCGTGCAGGACGATATCGAACAGGCGATGCCCGCTGCTGCCGAATGGCACGTTCAGCACCCGCGCGCGCACCACGTCGATGCGCCGCGCGAACACTGTCTCACCACTGCCCCACGGATCAAGCCGGACGCAGATCATGCCGAAATCGGTGTCGATCGGACCGTCGCCGTCCGGTACGTTGATGCCGCACTTCGCCCACTGGCGGCGCGCTTCGGCCCAGTCGCCCAATGCCGTGGCGGCAATCCCTGCATTCCAGGCCGAGGCCTGGTCGAACGCGTCCTGCAGGGTCTGTGCGCGCAGGTTGTGCTGCAGCGAGGCGGGCCAGTCGCGCAGATACTTGTGCGCCAGGCCGCGCATGTAATGCAGGTACGGCACGTGCGGGGCATGCCCGCTGAGTTCACCGAACAGGTCGCTGGCCCGCTGCAGGTGGCCAGCGTCGAACGCGGCGTAGGCCTCCGCTTCGAGCGCCGCGAGGGTGTCGTTGTCCGGTGTGGAAAGTGAGGTGTCGGTGGTGTCGGCGATGTCGGTCATGCGTCGGCATATCGTTGGTATTCATGCGCACTGTAGCCGCTGCGCCCGTCGGTCGCGCATGCCATCGCATGGCATTGTGCGCTGTCGACATGTCCGGTCCCGACCTTGCGCTGACCTGGGCGCGGGCGTGCGGTCTGTCCGCCGGACGGGATTGCCGGACATCGCGTTCAAGGGGGCTGTTCCGCGCGTGGTGTCTGCTAACGTGGCCCGGCCTTCGACCCGGGAGATCCCATGTTCCGCCAGACCGTGGCTGTACTTGCTGTGCTCATCGCCGGCTGCCTGCCGATCGCCGCCTCCGCCGCCGACCCATTGCCGAAGGTGATCGGAGCCTACTATCCCGGCGGTTCTGCGGAGCGCTATCCGGTGGCGTCCATTCCGGCCGATACGCTGACCCATCTGTTCTATGCATTCGCCCGCATCGAGGACGGTCGCTGCGTGGTCGATGCGCAGGCCGATGGGCACTTCAAGGCGCTGGCCACGCTCAAGCGAGCACATCCGACACTGCACACCCTGATCTCCATCGGCGGCTGGAATGCCGGCGGCTTCTCCGACGCGGCGCTCACCGCCGAACGCCGGCAGCAGTTCGTGCGCTCCTGCGTGGCGTTGTTTTTCCAGCAGCACCGCGGCAGCTTCGATGGCGTCGATATCGACTGGGAGTTTCCCGTGTCCGGTGGCCCGGTGGAGATCACCGACCGCCCGGAAGACCGGCGCAACATGACCCTGCTGGTGCAGGAATTCCGCCGCCAGCTCGACGCGCTCGACGGCGGCCACGGTCTGCACCGGCTGCTGACCGCTGCGCTGCCGGCCGGCCGCGTGCAGACCGACGGTCCGTACGATCCCGCCCTGAGCTACGAGCTCAAGGCGCTCGGGCAGGCGCTCGATTTCATCACGCTGATGAGCTATGACATGGGCACCGGCTTCTCCAGAGTCTCCACGTTCAACGCGCCGCTGCGCGAGGTGCCGGCCGATCCGCTGGACCCGGCGCTGCGGCGCTGGAACAGCGTCGAGGGGGCGGTGGCCTACTACCAGCAGCACGGCGTACCGGCCGACAAGCTGGTGCTCGGCGTGCCGTTCTACGGGCGCGGCTTCCAGGTCACCACGCAGAGCGGCGACGGCCTGTACCAGCCGTACAGCGCCCCGTTCGACGCGGGCGACTGGCGCCACATCAAGACCGCGTTCCTCGATCAGCCCGGGTGGCAGCGGCATTGGCACCCGGTAGCGCAGTCGCCGTGGCTGTACAACGCCGCCGAGCGCGTGTTCATCAGTTATGAAGATCCGACCTCGATCGGCCTGCGCGCCGAGTTCGCCAGGGATCGCCAGCTGCGCGGCGTGTTCACCTGGGAGCTGACCGGCGACGACCCGCAGGGCAGCCTGCTGCAGGCGATGGCCGCGCCGTTCCTGCCTCACGCCAGGTAGCGCGATACCTCGATCAGGTTGCCGTCCGGATCGCGGAAGTACACCGACAGGATCGGCCCGGTGGCCCCGGTGCGCTGCACCGGGTCATCCTCGATGCGCACGTCCTGCGCGTGCAGATGGGCGAGGATCTCATCGATCGTGGCGTAGGTGATCAGGCACAGGTCTGCCGACCCCGGTGTGGGGCGCGCGGCCTTCGGTTCGAACTCGCGCCCGTGCGCGTGCAGGTTGATCTTCTGCAGTCCAAAACGCAGTGCGGTGCGCCCGCTGCCGAAGGTTTCCACCTGCATGCCCAGCACGCGCTGGTAGAACCTGCAGGTGGCATCAATGTCGGCCACGGTCAGTACGAGATGGTCGAGGCGGTCGATGTGCAGGTCGGTCATGGGCGTTGCGCAGGTGGGCAGGAACCGCTGCACGGTAAACACGGTCGCGGCAGCAAACGGTGATGGGCTACGGGACGCGCGCGGTGGCCCTGCGGTTATCGGCCCACACGCTGTTGGGGTCGCCGTGGTGGGCGCGGCGTCGCGTGGCGCGAGCCATCGCGGCAAAGCCCACTGCCATTGCCAGGGCGACACCGTCCACCCAGAACAACGGCCAGTAGCCGCGCAGCGCGCTGGTCCACAGCCATTGCCCGGTCATGGCGCCGTGGGCCACCGGCACCAGTGCGGTCACCATCGCCGCCGCCCAGAGCAGCTCCTGTGCGGCGCGTGACGGCGCCCGCAGGGCCGCCCACAGGGCGCAGCCGCCCCAGACCAGGAAGCAGGTCCAGCGCATCCCGGTGTCCGCGTACGACGGGGCCAGGTGTTCCAGCAGCTGGACGCTGACGAACGCGGCCGAAATGGCCACGCACAGCCCGATGCAGATCCCGACCGTGGCCCGTGCCATGTTCACCTGGGCGCGGCCCTGCTCGATCTGCCGACGCTTGCGGCGCGATTCGATCCACAGCAGGTTGCCCGAATAGAACAGGAAGGCGCCGCCCAGGCCGAGCGCGAAATAGAGCCACGGCACCGCGCCGTTGCCGAACTCGCCGAAGTGCAGCGCGTACGCGGCGGCCAGCGTGGCGTGGTTGGCATCGCGACGGCCAGGCAACTGCGTGTGCAGCACTTGGCCGGTGTTGGCATCCATCGCCACCGCGCCGAGCGGGCCGAGCGAGGCGCCGCCTTCGCCGGTGATCTCGATGACCGCGTTGGCATCGCCGGCGTTGGCCAGCTTCAGGTATGCCGGTTCGAAGTGCGGCAGGCCCTGGTCGGTGGCCACCGCGATCGCACGCGCATGCAGCATGGCCAGGCTGCCCGGTCGCACCGGCTCGCCGGCGGCGGCACGGATCGGGGCAGTGTCCATCGCCGTCGGCAGCGCCGCCATCAGCTTGCCCTGGTAGACCAGCGGGTTGAGCGCGGCCATCTGCAGGAACATCAGGCACAGCAGCGCGCCGGTCACCGCGAACAGCAGGTGGAAGGGCAGGCTGAGCACACCGATGACGTTGTGCGCGTCCTGCCACATCTGTTTGAGGTTGCGGCCCGGTCGCAGCGCGAACAGGTCGCCGGCCAGTCGAGGCAGGTGGATGACCAGCCCCGACAGCAGCGCTACGCCATACAGGAGGCTGACCACGCCCATCAGGTAGATTCCGGCCACCGGCAGGCCCAAGGTGTAGTGCAGCTCATTGACCAGCTCGGCCAGCCCGGCCTGGGGCGGCGTGGGGCTGCCGTCCACGTGGTCGGCCCAGGCGAACAGCCAGGTGCCCTTGGCGTCCTGCCAGTACGCCACGGTCTGCGGGGTTTCCGCGCCGGGGAAGGTCATGCCGATGTGCCGGCGCGCCTCCGGGTGCCGCGCGAGGACGCCGTCGAGCAGGTGCTGGGCATCGTCCAGGGTCTGTGCCGGTTGCTCCATCGCATGCGGCGCCTGCCACAGCGGCAGGTCGTGGTGGAACACGGTGATGGCACCGGCATAGAAGGCCACGAACAGCGCGAAGCCAGCCACCAGGCCGACCCAGGTGTGGAGCGTGGTGAACGTACGGAGCGTAAACGAGCTGAACTTCATCGGGACTCCGTCATTGCACCCACTGGGTGCTGCGCAGCAGCCACAACAGCGCGAAACCGAGAGCGGCAGCCACCCCCATTCCGGTCCATGCACGCAGGCCGGTGCGGAAGCTGAAGGCCCACACCGCCGCCAGCATCCACAGCGGGACGAAAGCGATCAGGCTCGGCACCACGGCCCGTTCCCAGGGGCCGGGCGGCAGCCAGGCCACCAGGCCGGTGGCCGCCGCGGCGACCAGGAAACCGGCCAGCAGCGCGGCGAAGGCGCGCGGCCACATCAGCCGCGCTCCGCGGCGTACGGGCGCGTCCACGCGGCCAGGTAGGGCAGCGCCATCGCGGCAAGCATCCAGCCGGCCAGGGTCACGCACAGGCCGGCAGCCAGCCCGAGCTGCCCCATCCACAGCCACAGCCCGGTCGCAAACGCCACCAGGCCGATGTGGCGGCCGAGTCGGCCGGCGCGTCGCAGGCGCGGCCAGCGGCAATGTGGCGAGGCGGCGTAGAAGGCCAGCGCGGAGAACGCCGAGGCGATGCCACCGAGCACGCAGTACAGCGCCGCAGCGAAGTCGGTACCTGTCACGGGTACGACGGCGGGGCGGGCCAGGCCTGGCGCGGAAGACGGGGCCGGGCAGGCCGGGCCCGGCGGACGGCGAGTGTCATGGCGGATCCTTGGGGGGAGGCGTCGCCGGACGTGGCACGGCGATCCGCGCATGGTAATCATTGCGGTTTCCGGGCGCCACAGCGCCACGTTCAGGCGCTGCCCGGGCAGGCGGAGCGGCATCGCGACCCGGATTGGTTTAAGATCAAGCCATCTCTACTGATGGCAACAAGGTGGCCCGCGCCCGGCGCCGGTCTAGCGTGTGACATGAGCACTACCACCGCCCACCGCTGAACGTCCCGACGGCCCCTGACGCAGGCGCCTTCGTGGCGCTTTTTTATTGCCGATTCCCCTGATTCCGTACCTTCGGCCCGCGCGGCGGGCCCACCAGCCAAAGCCTATTCATGATCGCCATCACGCTCCCCGACGGCAGCCGCCGTGAGTTCGAAAACCCCGTCAGTGTCATGGACGTCGCCCAGTCGATCGGCGCCGGCCTGGCCAAGGCCACCATCGCCGGTTCGGTGGATGGCGTGCTGGTCGATGCCAGCGACGTCATCGACCACGATGCCAGCCTGCGCATCATCACCGCCAAGGACGAGGAGGGGGTGGAGATCATCCGCCACTCCTGTGCCCACCTGGTCGGTCATGCGGTCAAGCAGCTCTACCCCGACGTCAAGATGGTGATCGGCCCGGTCATCGCCGAAGGCTTCTACTACGACATCTACGCCGAGCGCCCGTTCACGCCGGAGGACATGGCCGCGATCGAAAAGCGCATGGGCGAGCTGATCGCGCAGGACTACGACGTGATCAAGAAGGTGACCCCGCGTGCGGAGGTCATCGAGATCTTCAAGGCGCGTGGCGAGGACTACAAGCTGCGCCTGATCGAGGACATGTCCGATGACATCCAGGCGATGGGCATGTACTACCACCAGGAATACGTGGACATGTGCCGTGGTCCGCACGTGCCGAACACGCGCTTCCTCAAGGCCTTCAAGCTGACCCGCATTTCCGGTGCGTACTGGCGCGGCGATGCCAAGAACGAGCAGCTGCAGCGCATCTACGGCACCGCGTGGGCCGACAAGAAGCAGCTCGAGGCGTATATCAAGCGCATCGAGGAAGCCGAGATGCGCGATCACCGCCGCATCGGCAGGCAGCAGGAACTGTTCCACCTGCAGGAAGAGGCGCCGGGCCTGGTGTTCTGGCACCCCAAGGGCTGGGCGCTGTGGCAGGTGGTCGAGCAGCACATGCGCAAGGTGTACCGCGACAGCGGCTATGGCGAAGTGCGCTGCCCGCAGATCCTGGATGTCTCGCTGTGGCAGAAGTCCGGCCACTGGGACAACTACCAGGAAAACATGTTCTTCACCGAGTCGGAGAAGCGCACGTACGCGGTCAAGCCGATGAACTGCCCGGGTCACATCCAGGTGTTCAACCAGGGCCTGCACAGCTACCGCGACCTGCCGATCCGCTACGGCGAGTTCGGGTCGTGCCACCGCAACGAGCCGTCCGGCGCGCTGCACGGCATCCTGCGCGTGCGTGGTTTCACCCAGGACGACGGCCACGTGTTCTGCACCGAGTCGCAGATCGAAGCCGAAGTGACCGCGTTCCACCAGCAGGCGCTGGCGGTGTACACGACCTTCGGTTTCGAGGACATCCAGATCAAGATCGCGCTGCGCCCGGAAAAGCGCCTCGGTGATGACGCCACCTGGGACAAGGCCGAGGGCGCGCTGCGCTCGGCGCTGGGCAGCTGCGGCGTGGAATGGCAGGAACTGCCGGGTGAGGGCGCCTTCTATGGCCCGAAGATCGAGTACCACCTCAAGGACGCCATCGGCCGCACCTGGCAGCTGGGCACGATGCAGGTCGATTTCATGATGCCCGGCCGCCTTGGCGCCGAGTACGTGGACGAAAACAGCCAGAAGAAGCACCCGGTCATGCTGCACCGGGCCATCGTGGGCTCGATGGAGCGCTTCATCGGCATCCTGATCGAACACCACGCCGGTGCCTTCCCGTCCTGGCTGGCCCCGATCCAGGTGGTGGTGGCCAATATCACCGATGCGCAGGCTGAATACGTGTCCGAGGTCCGGAAAACCCTTGCAGATCAAGGCTTCCGGGTAAACGCCGATTTGCGCAACGAGAAGATCGGTTATAAGATTCGCGAGCATACGCTGCAGCGGGTCCCGTACCTGCTGGTGGTTGGCGACCGTGAGAAGGAAAATGGCGCCGTGGCCGTGCGTACGCGCTCTGGCGAAGATCTGGGCAGCATGTCCGTCCAGGCCTTCATCGAGCGGTTGCAGGCAGAACAGTCCGTGTAAGAAAGTCCCGGCCCTGCGGATGATCCGCTCAGGGCCGGTTTGATTCCTCTGGGAGATTGCAATATCAGTACCCCTGACAACAAACAGAACCGCAAGAATCAGGAAATCCGGGTGCCGCGCGTACGCGTGATCGGCAGCGACGGAGAAATGATTGGCGTGTTGACGCGTGACGAAGCGCTGTCGATGGCCGAAGACGAAGGTCTGGACCTGGTCGAGATTCAGCCGCAGGCTGATCCGCCGGTGTGCAAGATCATGGACTTCGGCAAGTTCAAGTTCGAAGCGCAGAAGAAGGCCAACGAGGCCAAGAAGAAGACCAAGCAGGTCGAGATCAAGGAAGTGAAGTTCCGCCCGGTCACCGATGAAGGCGACTACCAGATCAAGCTGCGCAAGATGCGCGGGTTCCTGGAAGAGGGCGACAAGATCAAGGTCAACATCCGCTTCCGTGGTCGTGAAATGAGCCATCAGGAACTGGGTCGCGAAATGGCCAACCGGATCGAAGCCGATCTGGGTGAGGACATCGTGATTGAGTCCCGTCCGCGCCTGGAAGGCCGGCAGATGGTGATGATGATCGCGCCGAAGAAGAAGTAACCGGCTGTCGGGCCTGCGCCCGACCGCGTGGGTGGACGCCGGGCCATGCCCGGCTGAACCCGCCGCCGCTGCCGGCAGAGTCGGTTCGCGTGAAAGGCAGGGGGCGCCAACGGCGCCTTCAGCCGCTCTGTGTAGACAGGGCGGGATGCCGCCCCCTGCGCGGTGTCCACACCCTTCAGGTTCGCGCACCCGCGCCAAACGCCCGTTCAATCAATCGGTTGCAAGTGTCTGTCTGCGCGGGCATAATGGGCGGCCCCGTATTGCGGGGGTGCTGTTTTGAACGGTTTCACGCTTTTCAACGGCAACAGGACCGGCCTGGTTCCCAGTGGGGATCCCGGGCTTACAAGCAGGCAAGGGCACGGACGGAAAGTGTGGCAATGCCACCGCCCTGGTCAGTGACAAAACACCATCAAGGACATTGCAATGCCCAAGATCAAGACCAACCGGGCGGCGGCCAAGCGTTTCCGCAAGACCGCCTCCGGCAAGTTCAAGGCTGGCCACGCCAACCGTAGCCACATCCTCACGAAGAAGTCGACCAAGCGGAAGCGCAATCTGCGTCAGACGAACCATGTTCGTGCAGAAGACGCAGGCCGTTTGAACCGTATGCTTCCCTACCTCTGAGGACTGACCCATGGCACGAGTAAAGCGTGGCGTACAGGCGCGTCGCCGTCACAAGAAAATCCTGACCCTGGCGAAGGGTTATTACAACGCTCGCCGCAAGGTCTTCCGCGTTGCCAAGCAGGCCGTGATCAAGGCACAGCAGTACGCCTACATCGGTCGTAAGCAGAAGAAGCGCAATTTCCGTTCGCTGTGGATCACCCGCATCAACGCGGCTGCCCGCATCAACGGCCTGAGCTACAGCCGTTTCATGAATGGCCTGCTCAAGTCCGGCATCACCCTAGACCGCAAGGTTCTGGCTGACATCGCCGTGCACGACGCAGCCGGTTTTGCTGCACTGGCCGAAAAGGCCAAGGGCGCACTGGCGGCATAAGTCCATTCCCCTGCCGTTGCCGTTCACGCGCAACGGCTGTGGGTAAGGCAAATGCATGGGGAAGGGCGCAAGTCCTTCCCCATTCTTTTTTGTGTTGGCGATGGCCCTCCCGGTGCCATCGCTCGACAGCGGTGGCGACGGGGGTCGGCCCGACGCGCATCGCGATGGCATACCGACGCGAGGCTCCGGCTATCCATGAGTGACATCCAATCCCTGACCACCCAGGCGCTGGCCGACGTGGCTGCTGCCCAGAGCCCGGACGCGCTGGAAGCCCTGCGCGTGGCACTGCTCGGCAAGAGCGGCAGCATCACCGCCCAGCTCAAGCAGCTCGGCGCACTGCCCGCCGACGAGCGCAAGGCCGCCGGTGAGGCGATCAACCGTGCCCGCGACGCGCTGACCACCGCGCTGGGCGAACGCAAGGCCGTGCTGGAAGACGCTGCGCTCGACGCGCGCCTGGCCGCCGAAGCGATCGACATCACCCTGCCGGGGCGCCGCGACGAACGTGGTGGCCTGCATCCGGTCACCCGTACCCTGGAGCGCATCACCGAGATCTTCGGCCGCCTCGGGTATGAACTGTCCGAAGGTCCGGAAATCGAAGACGACTGGCACAACTTCGAAGCCCTGAACTTCCCGCCGCACCACCCGGCGCGTGCGATGCACGACACCTTCTATTTCGGCGATGGCCGCCTGCTGCGCACGCATACCTCCGGTGTGCAGGTGCGCTACATGGGCGACCACGCGCCGCCGCTGCGCATGATCGCCGCCGGCAAGGTCTATCGCAGCGACAGCGACCAGACCCACTCGCCGATGTTCCACCAGGTCGAAGGCCTGCTGGTCGACGAGCATTCCACCTTCGCCGACCTGAAGGGCACGCTGTCCGAGTTCGTGCGCGCCTTCTTCGAGCGCGACTTCGAGATGCGCTTCCGCCCCAGCTACTTCCCGTTCGTCGAACCCGGCGCCGAAGTGGACATCGCCTGGCAGCAGCCCGACGGCAGCACCCGCTGGCTGGAAGTGCTCGGTTGCGGCATGGTCCACCCGAACGTGCTGCGCAACGTGGGCATCGATCCGGAGCGCTACACCGGCTTCGCGTTCGGCCTGGGCGTGGAGCGTTTCGCGATGCTGCGCTACGGGGTCAACGACCTGCGCGCGTTCTTCGAGAACGATGTGCGGTTCCTGAAGCAATTCGCCTGATGACGGCATGCCGGGCAGCGCCCGGCACCACGATTGTTGAATTACGGCCAGGCGCATGCGCCGGCCCACCAGGGTGACACCATGAAATTCTCTGAAAACTGGCTGCGCAGCCACGTCCCGACCACCGTTTCGCGCGATGAACTCGGCGCGGTGCTGACCGCCATCGGCCTCGAAGTGGAAGAGGTCGATGCATTGGGCGAGGGCCTGCAACATGTGGTAGTGGCGCGGATCGTGTCCGCCGAACGCCATCCGGAAGCCGACCGCCTGCAGATCTGCCAGGTCGACGCAGGGCAGGGCGAGCACCTGCAGATCGTCTGCGGTGCCCCGAACGCGCGCGCCGGGCTGGTTGCACCGCTGGCGATGGTTGGTGCGCAGATCGGCGAGCTGAAGATCAAGCCGGCGCAGCTGCGCGGCGTGGCCTCCAACGGCATGCTGTGCTCGGCCAGGGAACTGGGCCTGGACAGCGATGCCTCGGGTCTGTTCGAGCTGCCCGACGATGCGCCGGTCGGCCAGTCGCTGGTGGAGTACCTCGGCCTGCCCGACGCCAGCATCGAGATCAAGCTGACCCCCAACCGCGCCGACTGCTTCAGCATCCGCGGCATCGCCTTCGACGTGGCCGCCGCGTGCGCCAGCGAAGTGGTGCCGTTCGATGCCGCACCGGTCGCGGCCGTGGGCAGCCGTGAGCTGACCATTGCGCTGCAGGCCGGCGCCGAGGCACCGCGTTTCGTTGGCCGCGTCATCGAAGGCGTCAACCCGCGCGCGGCAACCCCGCTGTGGATGGCCGAGCGCCTGCGCCGCAGCGGCGTGCGGCCGGTGTCGCTGCTGGTGGACATCACCCAGTACGTGATGCTGGAACTGGGCCAGCCGATGCACGCCTACGACCTGGACACCCTGCAGGGCAGCATCGGCGTGCGCCGTTCGCGCGCCGGCGAATCCGTGAAACTGCTCGACGGCCGCGACGCCGCGCTGGACGACAGCTTCCTGGTGGTGACCGACGCGGACCGTCCGGTCGCGCTGGCCGGCCTGATGGGCGGCTTCGATACCCGTGTCACCGACGACACCACTGCCGTGTTCCTGGAGGCGGCGCACTTCGCGCCGGCCGCCATCATGGGCCGCGGCCGCAAGCTGGGCCTGCATACCGATGCCGGACACCGCTTTGAGCGGGGCGTGGACCCGGCGTTGCCGCGTACGGCGGTCGAGTACGCTACCCGTCTGATCCTGGACCTGGCCGGCGGCACGCCGGCACCGGTGACCGAAGCCGTCAATGCCGGCGACCTGCCGGCAACCGCTGCCATCACCCTGCGCCGCGCGCGCATCGCCCGTGTGCTGGGCATCCAGATCGCCGATGCCGACGTGGAGCGGATCCTGCGCGCGCTGGGCATGGACGTGACCGCCGCGGCCGAGGGCTGGCAGGTCACCGCGCCGAGCCGTCGCTTCGACATCGCCATTGAAGAAGACCTGATCGAGGAACTGGCCCGTATTCACGGCTACGAGCGCATCCCGACCACGCTGCCGGGCGGTGCCTCGCGCGTGGCGATGCCCAGTGAGACCCGACTGGACGACCTCAGCACCCGCCGGCAGCTGGTGGCCCGCGACCTGCAGGAAACCATCAATTACGCCTTCGTCGACGCCAACCTGCTCGCGCAGTGGCAGCTCGCCGAGGCGCTGGTGCCGCTGGCCAACCCGCTGTCGGCCGAACTGGCCGTGATGCGCCCGTCGCTGCTGCCGGGCCTGGTCGCCACGCTGGGGCGCAATGCCGCCCGCCAGCTGGGCCGCGTGCGCCTGTTCGAGCTGGGCCGCGTGTTCCACCGCCAGGCCGGCGAGGGCCAGCCGGCACCGCTGGAAACCCAGCGTGTGGCTGCGGCCATCTGTGGCGACGCCGATACCCAGCAGTGGGGCATCGCTTCGCGCAAGGTGGACTTCCACGACCTCAAGGGCGACCTGGAGTCGCTGGCCGCCGCCAGTGGCGCGGTACTGACCTTCCAGCCGTCGCAGCGCCCCTACGGCCACCCGGCACGGTCAGCCGAGGTGCTGCGCGACGGCGTCAACCTGGGCTGGATCGGCCAGGTCCACCCGCGCCTGGCCAAGGCGCTGGACATCGACGTGGACGTGTACGCCTTCGAGCTGGACCTGGCGGCGTTGGCCGCCCGCGCCCTGCCGCGTGCCAACGAGCTGTCGCGTTACCCCTCGGTGCGCCGCGACCTGGCCTTCCTGGTGCCCGAAGCGGCCGCCTGGACGGACCTGGAGGCAACCCTGCGCCGGGCCGTCGGGCCGCTGCTGCGGGAAGTCATCCTGTTCGACCGGTACGTCGGGCAGGGGGTCGAGCCAGGCTTCAAGAGTCTCGCTATGGGCTTGATTTTGCAGGACAAGTCGCGCACTCTGACGGACCGCGACGTGGATTCGGTAGTGGCCGAGGCGGTCACTGTCATGGAGCGTGAACACCACGCCCGGATCCGTGGTTGAGCGGGAAGCATGGGGGTAGCAGGCAATGGCATTGACCAAGGCTGAGATGGCCGAAAAGCTGTTCGACGAAGTCGGTCTGAACAAGCGTGAAGCCAAGGAATTTGTCGACGCGTTCTTCGATGTGTTGCGAGAGGCATTGGAACAGGGACGTCAGGTGAAGCTCTCCGGCTTCGGCAATTTCGACCTGCGGCGCAAGAACCAGCGCCCGGGTCGCAATCCCAAGACCGGCGAGGAAATTCCTATTTCCGCCCGCACGGTGGTCACCTTCCGTCCGGGCCAGAAGCTCAAGGAAAGGGTGGAGGCATATGCTGGATCCGGGCAGTAACCGCGAACTTCCGCCGATACCGGCCAAGCGCTACTTCACCATCGGTGAGGTCAGCGAGCTGTGCGATGTCAAACCGCACGTGCTGCGCTACTGGGAAACCGAGTTTCCCAGTCTCGAGCCGGCCAAGCGGCGCGGCAACCGTCGCTACTACCAGCGCCACGACGTGCTGATGGTGCGCCAGATCCGCGGCCTGCTCTACGAACAGGGCTACACGATCGGCGGCGCGCGGCTGCGCCTGGAAGGCGCCGGCGCGCGCGACGAATCGGCACTGAGCAACCAGATCATCAGGCAGACGCGGATGGAATTGGAAGAAGTGCTGCAATTGCTGCGCCGCTGAACCCTTTTTCGATCGGATCGTTTATACTCGTCGGCCCGCTGCAAGGCGGGGACATTGCCAGCATCATCGGGGCGTAGCGCAGCCTGGTAGCGCATCTGCCTGGGGGGCAGAGGGTCGTCGGTTCAAATCCGGCCGTCCCGACCATTGTTGGCGATCAGAACAAGGGCTTGCACAGCGATGTGCGGGCCCTTTTTCGTTGGACGCTGTTCCAACGTGCCTAGTCGAAGTAGAACGACACGCCCAGCCCGGCCTGCAGATCGGGGCTGGCGTTGTCCAGGCCGACATCGAACGAGGCATCCAGCTGCACGCGCGGGCGCAGCATCCAGGTCACGCCGGCACCGGCGATGGCGGTGGAGGGGTCGCCGTCGCTGTTGGTGAAGCCCAGTTCGACATAGCTGCTGACCGTGTCGGTGAGCGCCACGCTGAGGCTGGGCGACCAGGTGAATTCGTCCGCGCCCGCGCCGCGCACTGCGTTGGCGTACAGCGCGCCGCTCCACCGGTCGTTGAAGGTGTATTCGTAGCTGGCCCCGAGCGCGTACTGTGTGCCGCCCTCGGAGAAGTCGCGGTCGCCGGTGGCGAATGTGCTGCTGGCGAGCAGGGCCACACTGTGCCGGTCCGATCCCGTGGGCAGGGCGAATTTGAGCGCCAGGCCGGCATCGCCCGCACCGCGTTCGGTGTGGGTGGGGCCGCCGCGCGGACGCAGCTGCAGCCGGTTCCACGGCGTGGCGAAGGCCTGCAGCTCCAGCCGTTCGGCCAGGCCCATGCGCAGGGTGATGTCGCTGCTGTACTGCGTGCTCAGCACGCCGTCGGCGTCGCGATCACGTTCCAGGCTGGGCAGGCCCAGTTCCAGCGCGAGCGCGCCACGCGGCACAGTGTCGGTGGAGAAGCCGATGCCGGGACGATCGAACGACGGCGGTTGCGTGTCGTCGCTGCCCTGGGCATGGGCGGTGGCGGCGAACAACAGCAGGCATGCAGCAACAGGCAGGCGCATCGACAACTCCCGGACAGGCAGCGGAACCACGGACCGTCCGCCGGCGGCGGACACGGCCGGGAGTATGCACACTCCGGCCGCGCGCGGATGTGCAGGGCGCGGCGGCGATGCGGCCGCCTCGCTCAGTGTGCCGGTCGCGTCATTGCCATCAGGGCGTGCAGGACGCGGTCGGTGTCGCCGGCGGCGGGCCGTCCCGTGCAGGCGCTTTGCAGCCATACGCCGTCGGCGGCGTAGCGGGCCGCGATCAGGCGTGGGTCGCGGCCTTCTTCGGGATGCTGCTGCAGGCGCTCGTGCAGCCAGCGACGGCGGGCGCTGATCCAGTCCGGTTCAACGCAGCGGGTGTGCGCGCCGGTGGCCGCCGAGCGCGACGCGTCCAGCAGCGTGGCGATGTAGGCGCGCGAGAAGCGGCCGTAGGCCATCGGGTCGATGGCCATGCGTTGGCGCACGGCGTCGTCGAAGCGCAACACCGCGGCCGCGCTGGCCTCCGTCGCGGGAACGGGTACGCCCGGGTGGGGCGCATGCGTGATCTTGCTGCTCGGGTTCATCGGTCGACTCCGTGGCGGGCGGGGGAATACAGAATCCATTCAATGACGGCGCGGCGGTCCGGCTCGATCTGCAGAGCGCGTCCGGTGATACGACGTACGGGTCCCCCGGGCATGGTCAGAAGCCGTAACTGAGGGAGACGGCCGCCGAATCCATATGGTCGCCGCGCGTCATCGGGCTGTCGCGCACCGCATCGGACAGCCGGCTGCGGCGCAGCGAGGCGGTGCCGGTCCAGTGCGTGCCCAGCGGCATCACCACGGTGACATCCATGTACGGCGACGCGCCGCTGCCGGCCTCGTAGCGGGCCAGGCCGCTGCGCAGCGCTTCGGCTTGGCTGACACCGAAGTAGTAATCGTTGAGTTTGCTGCTGGCGTAGTTGACGCCCACGCCCGGAATCAGCCGCACCTTGCCCACCGGCAGCGGGTAGCTGTAGCGCGCATCGGCAGCGACGCCGCCGCCGTGGCCGGTGACCTCGGCCTCGGCGCTGGCCTGCACCACGCCCCAGTCGGCGCTGTGGCGCCAGGCCAGACCGGCCATGCCGGACAGGCTGCGGTTGGAGAGCTGACGCAGCTGCGGGTTGTCGGTGTCGCGGTGCTTGAAGCGCATCATGTACGGCGACAGCGTGGCCGACAGCTCCGTGCCACCCTGATTGACCAGGCGGTAGCCCACCGCGCCGCCGCGGAAGTAGAACGATCTGCCTTCATAGCTGATCAGCGGCGCGGGGATGGTATCGGTGTCGTAGCCGGCGTAGGGCGACTTCAGGGCCACCACGGCCACTCCGACGCTGGTGCGTTTGGGAGCCGGGGCGGTGTCCCCGGCCTGGGCGGCGGGAACGGCCACCAAGGGCAGCAGTGCCAGCAGGGTGGCGGCCGGATGACGCGGGAGAGCGGGAAGACGGAGCTGCATGTACCTGTCGCGGGGGGAGGATCAGCGGACAGGATGGACGGCCTACATTGTCGGAACGTTGCGCTGGATCGCGCGGTACCATCGAGCCCCCCGCTCGCCCCCCGTATCCCGCATGCGCATCCTCCTGCTCGAAGACGACCCGGAAATGGCCGGCGCCATCCAGGTGAGCCTGGGCCGGCACGGCATGGTCGTGGACGTGGTGGGCAGCATGGC
Source organism: Stenotrophomonas nematodicola (assembly GCF_009467805.1). Classification (GTDB taxonomy): domain Bacteria; phylum Pseudomonadota; class Gammaproteobacteria; order Xanthomonadales; family Xanthomonadaceae; genus Stenotrophomonas; species Stenotrophomonas nematodicola. The sequence continues at coordinate 76,344 of NZ_WIAY01000005.1, read as the reverse complement.
CCAGGCCGCCGAAGCGCTGCGCGCCGGCGTGCACCAGATCCTGCTGCTGGACCGACAACTGCCCGATGGCGACGGTGCCGGCTTCGTGCAGGTGGCGCGCGGACTGATCGCCAACCTGCCGGTGATCATGCTGACCGCGCGCGGATCGGTCGCCGACCGGGTGACCGGGCTGGACGTCGGTGCGGACGATTACCTGACCAAGCCGTTCGCGGTCGAGGAGCTGCTGGCGCGCATCCGTGCGATCTCGCGGCGGCCCTCGCAGATCGCATTGCCTGAACTGGCGCTGGGGCGGCTGCAGTTTGATTTCGTGGCGCGCCAGGCCAGCGTGGACGGTGTACTGCTCGCGCTGCCGCGACGGCAGTTGCTGGTGCTTGAAGCGCTGGCGCTGCGCCAGGGACGCACGGTGGCGCGCGCGGCGCTGCTCGAAGCGGTGTACGGCTTCGACGATGCGATCCAGTCCAACGCGCTGGACGCGCACGTGTCCAAGCTGCGCAAGGCACTGGCCGAAGCCGATGCGCGCGTGGAGGTGCACGTGATGCGCGGCATCGGCTATCTGTTGAAGGAGGCGTCATGAAGTTCCTCAAGCCCGGCTCGCTGTCCTTCAGCCTGGCCTGGAAGATCTGCCTGATCCAGATCACGATGGTGGCCATCGCACTGGGCGCGCTGGTGCTGGCGTACGGCGACCGCAGCGCGGCCTACATCGACTGGAACCTGAGCCAGACCCTGGCCGATGCGATCCAGGTCCACGACGACGCGCTGCGCGTGGACTGGGTGGCGGTGAATGCGGTGAGCCGTGATCGCCCGGCGGGCTTCTGGTTCGTGGCCGCCGATGAGCAGGGACGGCGCTTGACCCACGGTACCGTGCCGCCTGTCTACCGGTCGCTGGTGCAGCAGCTTCAGCACATAGAACCCACCGACGTCCGCACCCGCACCCGTGGCGATGAGCTCGCCGTGCGGGTGATGGTGGGCGAGCATGGCGACGACCGCGTGCACGTGATGATGGGCGGCATGCCGCAGCACGGATTGTGGCGGCAGATGCTGGTGGTGATGCGCTATCTCGGGGGCTGGATCGCCGGCCCGCTGATCGTGATCACGCTGGTGGCCGCGCCCTGGGTGATCCATCGTTCGCTGCGCGGGGTGAACCGCGTGGCCGCGCAGGCCGCCGCGATCCAGGTCACCGAGCGCGGCACCGGGCTGGACACGCGTGCGGTGCCGGCCGAGATCTACCCGCTGGTGGACGCCTTCAACGCAGCCGTGCGGCGGATCGGCGAAAGCTACGACGCGCAGGACCGTTTCCTGGCCGGCGCCGCGCACGAACTGCGCATGCCTATTGCGATTCTGGCCACGCGCATCGCCAACCTGCCCGCAGGTGCCGAGCGCGCACGCCTGCAGCTGGACCTGAGCCGGCTGGGCAACATCACCGAACAGCTGTTGGACCTGCAGCGCCTGGACCACCATGCCAGCCAGTCGCAGCGGGTGGACCTGGCCGCACTGACCGGCGACGTGGCCGGCGACGTGGCGCCGCTGGTGGTCGACGCCGGCTATGCGTTCTCGGTGGACGCGCCGTCGCAGCCGGTGTGGGTCCGTGGCGACCCGCATGCGCTGCACCGCGTGGTGGCCAGCCTGGTGCAGAACGCCATCGCGCATGGCGGCGGCCGCGGCACCATCGAGATCGCGCTGGACCCCGCCGCCGAGCTGTGTGTCAGCGATGACGGCCCCGGGGTGCCGCTGGCCGAGCGTGAATCGATCTTCGAACCGTTCCACCGGCTGCGTCCCAGCGGCAGCGGCAGCGGGCTGGGCCTGCACCTGGCACGCGAGATCGTGCATCGCCACGGCGGCACCATCGCCGTGGTGGAGGCGGCCACCGGCGGCGCGCGGTTCCGCATGCGGCTGCCGCTGGACAGCGCGTTGCCATGACCTATGGCAGGCGAAGCGCCCGGCGTGGGGGCGAAGAATCGGTCGGGTTCCCCCTTTCCTGGCGAGGCTGCATGAATCTGTCCCTGTGTGTACGTACTGCGGCCGTTGCCGCCGTGCTGTCGCTGTCAGCCTGTGCGACCACCGATGACGTTGCCGGCCCGCCGCAGTGCGAGGACTCGCCGCTGGTCAAGGAACTGCCCGACCAGGTGGCCCGGCGCGAAAGCCGGTGCCGCGACAGCATCCAGGTGTGGTCCAGCGAGAAGCGCGGCAGTGACCAGCCGCTGGACTTCAGCGGCAAGAACAAGGGCGATTGAGCCGTAGGCCGTGACCGCTCAGCGCGGTTGCGGCGTTTTCGCTGCCGGGCTGGCGCAGTAGGCGTCGATCGCCGCAGGCGTGTTGTCCAGGCCTTGTGCCTTGGCCAGCTCCCACGGCCGCTCGCACTGGCCGCTGCGCGCGCACCAGCGATAGCCGGCCGAGCCGATGCAGCCGTGGCTGTCGCGGTCGCCGCCGACAACAGGGGGCGAGGGCGGCGCTGACGGCACCGCGGGCGAGCAGGCGGCCAGCAGGCCGCAGGACAACAGAAGCGACAGGGCAGTCCTCATCGGGGCGGTGTCCGGGGGGCGATGGCCGCAGGGTAACGCCCTGCGGGCCCGCGATCCTGACGGCGTCCTCACCTGGCGCCGATGCGCCTGGGGTTCACCTGTCCATCACCACCGCTTGGGTGTGATGGCCCGGGCACGGCAGGGAGGCTGGCATCCGCACAGCCCCGCGCGTTGCCCCGGGAGAATCCGCATGATGCCTGTTTCCGCCGTGCGTTGGGCCCTGATTGCGCTTGCCGCCGCGTGCGTGCCGCCACCGGCGCAGGCCTGCACCCGCCTGGTGTATCTGGGCGACAACCAGGACGTGATCACCGCCCGCTCGATGGACTGGAAGACCGACGTCGCCACCAACCTGTGGGTGTTTCCGCAGGGTATCGCACGCGAGGGACAGGCCGGGCGCAATTCGATCCGCTGGACCTCGCGCTACGGCAGCGTGATTGCCAGCGGCTATGACATCTCCACCACCGACGGCCTCAACGAGGCCGGCCTGTCGGCGAACCTGCTGTGGCTGGTCGAATCGGAGTATCCGCAGCAGCGCAGCGGCAAGCCGGGCCTGGCGATCTCGCTGTGGGCGCAGTATGTACTCGACAATTTCGCTACCGTGGCCGAGGCGGTCGCCGCGCTGGAGCGCGAGCCGTTCTCGATCGTCACCGATGCGGTGCCCGGCGAAGCACGGCTGGCCACGCTGCACCTGTCCATGTCCGATGCCACCGGCGACAGTGCCATCGTCGAGTACATCGGCGGCCGCCAGGTCATCCACCATGACCGGGCCTACCAGGTGATGACCAACTCGCCGGTGTTCGAACAGCAGCTGGCGCTCAACAGCTACTGGCAGCAGATCGGTGGCACGGTGATGCTGCCGGGAACGAACCGATCGGCCGACCGGTTCGCGCGCGCGTCGTTCTACGTCAACGCCATTCCCAAAAGCGAGGACCCGGTGGTCGCGCTGGCCAGCGTGTTCAGCGTGATCCGCAACGTCTCGGTGCCCTACGGCATCGCCACGCCGGGCGAACCGAACATTTCATCCACGCGCTGGCGTACCGTGGCCGACCACAAGCGCCGGCTGTACTTCTTCGAATCCGCGCTGACGCCGAACACCTTCTGGGTGGACCTCAACAGGATCGACTTCTCGCGGGCGACCGGCAGGGTTCTCACGCTGGACCTTGGACCGGACCAGCGCAATGTGTTCGCCGGCGACGCGCTGCCGCAGTTCCGGCCGTCGGCACCGTTCGCGTTCCTGGGCACGCCGGACTGAGCGGCTGGCCGGATCACGCCGGCCGGTCGGAGTCGAAAATTCAGACTATTCCGATGTTCCAAACGGAAGGGGCGATCTATCGTGGTTCCCGAGAGCTGGACGCTCTCCCGATGCCCCCGCGTGTGCCACCGGTTCCAGGGAACTGGAGGGTCGCCGCGTGCCCCCGCCACGGAAACGATAGGAATGCCCATCATGTTGATCACCGTGCAATGCCAGGAGCGCCAATGGCGCGTGGTTCATCCGTCGCGCCCGGACGCCATCGATTTCCCGAATGGTGCAGTGGCGTTTGATTTCGCCGATGCGATGGCGCGCGAGCATCACGCCAGTACCGGCGGCGCCAGCGCCGTGCGCGTGGAAGTGCAGGACGCGGCAGTGGAAGCGGTGCGTTACGGGTAACCGCGCCCGCGGGCGGAGGGTTCCCCGTGCCAGCGCCAGCCGCCGCAGTGCCCGCGGCGTCCGCTGGATACGCTGGGGACGTGGCCGATGCGGGTCCGGGAAGCGTCGGATCCGCTGATCGCGCTGCAGCCGCGCCGGGTCTGCGCCATCGACGGCTGTTCCACACGCCGCCGCCGCAGCGCATGCTGGAGGTGATGGTCTGCAGTGGCAGACGTGACAGCACCTCACGTGCGTCAGTCAGGCAGGCGTCGGTTACCTAAATAGGGCATGAAATCGACGACTTCCGGCCTATGTCGCCTACGGCCGCTTTGCCACATCCTGTTCGCCACCACCACACACGGTTTCGAGGCAGGCATGAGGAGCAATGGGATGAGGCAGGGAAAGCAGCGATGGCTGTGGGCGTTGCTGCCTTCGATGCTGGTGCTGGGCGCCACCGCGCACGCGCAGCAGTACGAACGCTATGACGACGGCTACAACAGTGGCCCGGTGCGCTGCGAGTCGAACAAGAACCGCACCCAGCAGTGTCCGCTGGACGGCCGCGCGCGGCTGGTGCGGCAGATTTCCGGCTCGCCGTGCATCGAAGGCGAGACCTGGGGCCAGGCACGCAATGGCGTGTGGGTGACCCGGGGCTGCCGTGCGGAGTTCATCGCCGAGCGTGGGCGTCCCTCGCATGGCGGTGGCCACTGGAATGGCGGCGGCGGCTGGAACAACGGCGGCGGCCGTGGCGAGATCATCAGCTGCGACTCCAAGGACCGTCGCGATCGCCGCTGCAACGTCACTATCCGCCGCGATGTGCGGCTGGTACGCCAGACCTCGGGCACGGCGTGCATCGAGGGGCAGACGTGGGGTTGGGACCGCAATGGCGTGTGGGTGACCGGCGGTTGCCGCGGCCAGTTCCTGGTCAACTGATTCCACCCGGGCCCCGTGCCTCGGGCGTCAGAAAAATCTGATACAGATCACAGTTTCGATGGATTACTGTGCGCGTCGTGGGCCGAATGCGGCCCCGACGCGCCAGAGTGACCGCGCCACGCTGGCGGCGGTCACGCTCTGGCCCGATATGCCGCCTCAAGGAGAGAGCAACGCATGTTGATCCGCCTGCAACTGGACGAGCGCCTGTGGCGCGTGGTCCACCCGGACAAGCCCGACGGGCTGCGTTTCCGCAACAGTGCCATCGCCTTTGATTTCGCCGACGCGTTGGCGCGCCTCCACCACGCCGATACCGGCCAGCGCAGCGCGGTGCGTGTGGAAGCCAGCGGTGCCTGCGTGGAAGCTGTGAGCTACGGCTGAGCGCGCGGTACCGGGCAACGCCCGGCACGCGCGGCGGGACTCAGCCTGCCGCGCTGAGCGGCTGGCCGAGGGTGGCCAGGGTCGGCCAGCGCTTGAGCACGGCGGCACGGATGCCGGCGGCATCGATACCGGCTTCGGCCAGCAGATCCTCGCGGCTGGCGTGGTGCTGGAAGCTGTCGGGCAGGCCCAGGTGCAGGAACGGCCGCAGCACGTCCTCGGCATTGAGCAGTTCGGCCACGCCGGAGCCGGCGCCGCCGGCCACGACGTTGTCCTCGAGGGTCACAAAGCCGTCATGGCGCTGCGCCAGCTCCAGCAGCAGGTCGCGGTCGAGCGGCTTGATGAAGCGCATGTTGACGACCGTCAGGCCGAGTTCGCGGCCCACTTCCTCGGCCGCCGGCAGGGTGCTGCCGAATGCGAGCAGGGCAACACGACTGCCGGGCACGCGTACCTCGGCCTTGCCGATCTCCAGTGTGGACAGGTCGGTCCCGGCCGCCACGCCGGTGCCGCTGCCGCGCGGGTAGCGCACAGCGGCCGGGCCGGGGTAGCGCAGGCCGGTGGTCAGCATCTGGCGGCATTCGGCTTCGTCCGACGGCGCCATCACCACCATGTGGGGCACGCAGCGCAGGAAGCTCAGGTCCAGGTTGCCGGCGTGCGTGGCGCCATCCGGGCCGACCACGCCGGCGCGGTCGATCGCGAACAGCACGTCCAGCTGCTGGACGGCCACGTCATGGACCAGCTGGTCGTACGCGCGCTGCAGGAACGTGGAGTAGATCGCCACGACGGGTTTGGCGCCCTGGGTGGCCATGCCGGCGGCGAGGGTGACGGCATGCTGCTCGGCGATGGCCACGTCGAAGTAGCGCTCCGGGTACTCCTTGCTGAAACGCACCAGGCCGGACCCTTCGCGCATCGCCGGGGTGATGCCGAGCAGGCGCGGTTCGGCGGCGGCGGCATCGCACAGCCAGTCGCTGAAGACGTCGGTATAGGTCGGCTTCTTGGCGCCGCCCTTGGCGATCAGGCCCTTGTCCGGATCGAACGGACCCACGGCGTGGTAGCCGATCTGGTCGCCTTCGGCGCGTTCGTAGCCCTTGCCCTTGGTGGTCATCACGTGCAGCAGCTTCAGACCCTTGAGGCTCCGGAGCGTCTTCAGCGTGGCCACCAGCGCCGGAATGTCGTGGCCGTCGATCGGCCCGGTGTAGTGGAAGCCCATTTCCTCGAAGAACGTGGACGGCACGAACATGCCTTTCCAGTGCTCTTCCCAGCGCTTGACGAAGCGCGCGGTGGGGTTGTTCTTCTTGTCGCCGAGAATCTTCTTGCCACCCTCGCGCAGCGCATTGAGCGTGCGGCTGCCGGTGGCGCGGCCGAGCATCTTGGTCAGTCCGCCGACGGCCTCGGAGATCGACATGTTGTTGTCGTTGAGGATCACCAGCAGGTTCGGCTCGGTCTCCATGCCGCCGGCGTGGTTCAGCGCCTCATAGGCCATGCCGGCGGTCATCGCGCCGTCGCCGATCACCGCCACTACCTTGCGGTCGTCGCCTTCGCGCTGGCGGGCGATGGCCATGCCGAGCGCGGCCGAGATCGAGGTCGAGGAATGACCGACGCCGAAGGTGTCGAATTCGCTTTCTTCGCGCTTGGGGAACGGCGCCACGCCGTCCTTCTGCTTGACGCTGTGGATCTGGTCGCGGCGGCCGGTCAGGATCTTGTGCGGGTAGGTCTGGTGCCCCACGTCCCACACCAGCTGGTCGACCGGCGTCTGGTACAGATAGTGAAGCGCGACAGTCAGTTCGATCACGCCCAGGCCTGCGCCGAAGTGGCCGCCGCTCTTGCCGACCGATTCGATCAGGTACGCGCGCAACTCGTCGGCAATGGCGGGCAGTTCGGATTCTTCGAACCTGCGCAGATCATCCGGTGACTGGATGCGCGCGAGGCGGGGATAGCGTGCGGAATCGATCATTTTTATCGCGCTTCTTCTCAAGCGCCTATTTTCGCCCCCAAACCGGGGTGGGGCAAGCAAACCGCCACGTCGGTGACCAAATGGTGAGGGTGCCTGCGTCAGTCTGCCGCGGTTCAGGCCGCCAGTTTGGAGCGCTTGGGCAGCTGTGCGCGCAGGAAGGCCATCTGGTCGGCCAGAATATTGCGGTTGGAGAGGATCATGTGCTCGATCCAGCTCGGCCGGTACGGCACCGCCAGCAGGGGCATGCCGGCCTGCTGCGGGGTCCGGTTGCTCTTGCGCGAATTGCAGTGGAAGCAGGCGCTGACCACGTTCTCCCAGACGTCCAGGCCGCCCTTGGAAATCGGCATGACGTGGTCGCGGGTCAATTGCGGGCGATTGAACTGCTGCCCGCAGTACAGGCACAGGTGCGAATCGCGCGCGAACAGCGCCGGGTTGGACAGGTTCGGGGTGGGGTCCAGCGCGCGCGAGCGCGCATGGCCGCGCGCGGCGATGATCGGGTGCAGGTCCATGCCGCTGCGCAGGCCGGTATCGCGGCTGATGCCACCGTGGATGTGCACGCAGGGGTCGCCGAGGGTCCAGGCGACGGCATCACGGGCGTAAAGGCAGGCCGCATCCTGCCAGGTGATCCAGTCCAGCACCCGCCCGTGGGCATCCAGCGACAACAGGCGGACCGAGCCGGGCCGGTGCAGCGTGGCGATGGGCGATGCTTCGGCGACCGGGGCGGACGAGGCTCCGGTATCGATCAGACCCAAGCGTGTAGTGTCTGTCTCCATCGGGAAAACAGCTTATACCCGAATCATTACGAATTGTGTATAGGCGCGCAACGGAGGTGCGCGCCGGGCCGGGCCGACGGTCGGTCGGCACCGGCCCTGCACAGTCAGGCCCCGAACCGCGCGTCGTCCATCGCCATCAGCGATTCCGCCCCGGCCTGGATGGCCGCCGCGTGGCTGAGCGTGCGCGGCAGCACACGGGCGAAGTAGAAACGCGCGGTCTCGCGCTTGGCCTGCTTGAACGCCTCGCTCTGGGCGGAGGCGTCGGCGGCGGCGACGCTGCGCGCCCACCAGTAGGCCAGCACCACGTAGCCCGAGTAGAACAGGTAGTCGAAGCTGGCCGCGCCCAGCTCGTCGGGGTTGCCGGCCGCGCGCTGCAGGGTGGCCAGGGTCAGCGAGCCCCACTCGTCGGCCTTGGCGCGGAGCGGGGTGATGAACTCGGCCAGCGCCGCGTCGCCCTCATTGGCCTTGGCGAACGCCTCGATCTCGGCCAGCATCAGCTTCAGGCCCGCGCCCTGGCTGGACGCGGTCTTGCGCCCGATCAGGTCCAGCGCCTGGATGCCGGTGGTGCCTTCGTACAGGGTGGTGATGCGCGCATCGCGGGCAAGCTGCTCCATGCCGTGCTCGCGGATGTAGCCGTGGCCGCCGAAGCACTGCAGGGCGTTGTAGGTGTTCTCGATCCCCCATTCGGTCTGGCAGGCCTTGGAGATCGGGGTCAGGAAGCTCACCAGCGTATCGGCGCGTTCCCGCTCGGCGGCATCGTCGGCGTGGTGGGCAACATCGACCAGCGTGGCCGCGTGCAGCGCGAGCAGGCGGCTGCCCTCGACCAGGGACTTGACCGTCAGCAGCATGCGTCGGACGTCCGGATGTACCAGGATCGGATCGGCCGGCTTGTCGGGGAACTTGGCACCGCTCAGTGCGCGCGACTGCAGACGGTCACGCGCGTACGCCAGGGCGTTCTGGTAGGCGCGCTCGGACAGGCCGATGCCCTGCAGGCCGACACCGAGGCGCGCGGTGTTCATCATGGTGAACATCGCCTGCAGGCCCTTGTGCGGCTGGCCGACCAGGTAGCCCTGGGCGCCATCGAAGTTCATGACGCAGGTGACCGAGCCCTTGATGCCCATCTTGTGTTCGATCGAGCCGCAGCGCAGCGCATTGCGTTCGCCCACGTTGCCGTCGCGGTCGACCTTGAACTTGGGGGTGACGAACAGCGAGATGCCCTTGGCGCCGGCCGGGGCGTCGGGGAGCTTGGCCAGCACCAGGTGCACGATGTTGTCGGTGAGGTCGTGCTCGCCGGCGGTGATGAAGATTTTGGTGCCGGTGATCGCGTAGCTGCCATCGGCGTTCGGCTCGGCCTTGGTCTTGAGCAGGCCCAGATCGGTGCCGCAGTGCGGTTCGGTCAGGCACATGGTGCCCGTCCAGCGGCCTTCGATCAGCGGCTTCAGGAAGGCCTCCTGCTGCCAGGCTTCACCGTGCTGCTTGAGCGCTTCGATGGCGCCATGCGAGAGCAGCGGGAAGTTGCCCCACGCCAGGTTGGCGGCATTGATCATTTCGTTGAGCGGCACGCCCAGCGTGTGCGGCAGGCCCTGGCCGCCCAGCTCGGGCGCGGCGGTAAGGCCGGTCCAGCCGCCCTCCACGAACTGCGCATAGGCCTGCTTGAAGCCGGGCGGGGTGGTGACCTCGCCGGTGGCCTGGTCGAGCACGCAGCCGATTTCATCGCCCACGCTGTTCAACGGTGCCAGCACGGTGGTGCTGAAACGGCCGGCTTCTTCCAACACGGCATCGACCACGTCGGTGGTGGCATCGGCAAAGCCCAGGCGGGCAAACAGCGATTCCACCTTGAGGACATCGTGCAGGGCGAAACGGATATCGGAAAGCGGGGCGGTGTAGCTGCTCATCGGTAGGTCTCGATCAGGTGCAAGGGAAGGCGGACACGCCGCCGGTCAGCGCAGCACGCCGGGCAGGCCGGGGGCCTGGTTGAGCGTGCTGCGTTGGTCGATCTCGAAACTGCGCTGCTTCTTTTCCTGCGGCGTGGCACTGACGGTGCCCGTGAGCCTGTAAGCCAGGGTGCGGTTGCCCGCCAGGGCGTCGGCCACTACCAGGCGGGCGCCGGAGGAAGGTTGCAGGCGCAGGGTGACGACGTCGGCGGACTCGCCGCCGATCGACAGTGCAGGCGTGGTCTGCAGGGTGCCCGCGTCTTCGTCGTCCACCTTCAGGGACAGCGCGACGGCATCGAAGGTCATGGGCATCGAGCTGAAATTCTGCAGCCGCAGGGCGACATCCCAGCCCCCGTCGGCGCGCACGGTCAACTGCTGCAGGCTCGCTGCCGGCGGCGAGACGCGTTTGACCACGCCGGTGTTGCAGGCGGCCAGGGCCAGGGTGGTGCCGGCCACCAGGGCGATCATCGCGGCGGTACGGAAGCGGTGGAACATGGGCGCAATCCTCGTGCAGGGTGCTGCGTGGGTGAAAGCATACTACGGCGTATGGTGGTTGTGCGGCCGCGCGGCGGCCTCCCCGCAAGGGTAGGCGGAGACGGTGTCGTTCAGGTAGGGGGACGCGTCGCGCCGCTCAGTCCAGCGGCGCCATGACCCGCAATGGGCCCAGGTCGTAACCCATCGCCTCGGCCCGGGCCTTGAGGTCGGCGAACTGCGCCTTGTCCATGCTCGGCGAGCGCGACAGGATCCACAGGTACTTCCGGTCCGGATCGCCCACGACCGCCCACTGGTAGTCCGGGTCCAGCGCGATCACCCAGTAGTCGGCCCACACCAGCGGCACCCAGGCCAGCCAGTCCGGTACGAAGCGCACCTGCAGCTGGCCAGGCTCATCCGGCACCGGACGCGCCACGCCCTCGGCCGCGATATGTCCGCCGTCCCCGGTGCGGCACGCGTTGTGCACGCTGATGCGACCGTCTGCGCGCAGCGCATAGGTGGCGGTGATGTCGCCCACGCACTTCTTCTGGAACGACACCGGCAGATGGGCGATCTCGTGCCACTGGCCGGCATAGCGTCCCATGTCCAGGGCAGGGACCGAACGCACCGGCGCGGCGGCGCTGGCGACGGTGGCCGACAGAAGCATGCCGAGGGCAAGCAGGGCAGGACGCAGACGCATGGGAGGACTCCTCGGTGGACGCTCGAGCTTAGGAGGCGGCGGCCGCGCCGGTGTAAAAGTTTCGTCATCGCGGTGTGGCGTGCCGGGGCATCGGCGACAGGCGGACGCACGGAAGGCGCCGTGTTTTCACGCATGCGCTGCGATGTGTTCACGACGACGGGACGGCGCGATGACTAGCTTGAATGCTCCAACGGTATCCCGACAGGGGAAAACAGCATGATCAAGTGGGCCATCATTTTTCTGGTCATCGGCCTCATCGCCGGTGCCCTCGGTTTCGCCGGCATCGGCGGGGCAGCCATCGGCATCGCCAAGTTCCTGTTCTGGGCCGGCATCATCATCGCCGTCGTGCTGTTCCTGCTCGGCATGACTGTTGCCAAGAAGGTGAGTTAGCGCCCGCCAGCGGATGCCGCGAACGGCATGAGGCAAAAAAAAAGACCTGCATTTCTGCAGGTCTTTTCAAATAGTGGTGGCCGAGGACGGAATCGAACCGCCGACACGGGGATTTTCAATCCCCTGCTCTACCAACTGAGCTACTCGGCCACTTCATCGCTGCGTTGCCGCTGGCGAGGACGCGAATAATACGGAGGTCTGAGAGGTTCGGCAAGCCTTTCATCAAAAAAATTTCACATTTGCTGCTGAGGGTGCCGCGCGGCCTCGCGCATGCCGGCCAGCAGCACGATGCCGATTGCCATGAGGATCGTCGCCAGCAGCAGCGACGCGCGGTAGGAACCGCTGTCGCGGGCGAGCATGCCGGCCACCGCCGGCGCGATGATCTGCGCCACGCCGTAGCTCAGCGTGAGCGTGGCCATCGCCGCAGCAGGGTTCTGCGGATAGTGGCGGCCCACCACGGTAAGCGTGAGGCTGACGATGCCGGCGAAGGTGATCCCAAACAGCAACGCGCTGCCGACGCCCGCAGCGAGGCCGTCGTCGAGCAGCGGCAGCACGAACGACAGGGCCTGCAGCGCGAAGGCGACCCACAGCGCACGGATCATGCCCACGCGCGCAGCCAGCCGATCCCACAGGAACGTCGACGGCACCGCCGCCAGACCGACCAGCACCCATACCGCACTGCCATGCCCGCTGAAGACGGCGGTCTGTTCGAGTATGGCGACGATGAAGGTCGCGCCAATGGCGAAGCCGAAGCCGGCGCAGAAGTAGGCAGCGACCAGGAGCACGCGCCAGCGCCGTGATGGCGGTGGCGGCGCGCTGGCCAGGTGTGCCGCCGACGGCGCGGCGGGTGCCGGCATCCAGCGCCACGCCGGCACCAGGAAGACCACGCCGAGCAGCCCCAGCCAGACCCATTGTCCGCTCGAACCGGCGTGCCCGGCCAGGAGCGCGGTCGCCAGGCCGGACACCGCGATACCCAGTCCGAGCCCGGCGAAATGCAGGCCAAGCCGCGGTCGTCGGCGCTGCGCCAGCAGCCAGTTCAACACCAGCCCGGAGGCCAGCAGCAGGCCGGCGGTACTGGACATGCCGGCGATGAAGCGCAGCACGCTCCAGAGCCACGGCCGGGTGGTGCAGCCCATGAGCGCCGTGGCGGCCACCGCGAGCAGCAGGCCGGCCCGGTAGAAGCGGAACCGGCGCTGCGGGTCGCCGACGCGCGCCACCAGCAGGGTGCCGAGCAGGTAGCCCAGGTAGTTGAACGTTGCCAGCCAGCCGCCCTGCGCGGCGCTCAGCCCGGCATCGGCGCGCATCAGCGGCAACAGCGGCGTGTAGGCGAAGCGGGCCAGACCCACGGTGAGTACCAGGGCGCAGATGCCGGCGCCGATCACCTGCCAGGGGTGCAGCGACGACGGGGACGGCGGGGAGGGCAGGGTCATGGTGGTTGAGGGGGCGGGCGGCGGCAGCCCCATCCTCGGCGACATCGCGCCGGCTGTCTTTCGATAGAATGACGCATTATGTCGATGAAACGACTCTCACTGCCCGCCCGGTCGGCGCCGTGGCGCGACGTGGCGGTGCCGCCGCTGCGTCGGCTGGCCTGGCCGGTGGTGGCACGCAGCCAGCAGCTGGCCGCCGGGGAGCGCTTCCCCCCGCATGCGCACGGCTGGAACCAGCTCGTGTTCGCGACCGAAGGCGTGCTGCAGGTCACCGCCGCGCATGCGCGTTACGTGATCTCACCGCAGCAGGCGCTGTGGGTACCCACCTCGACGGTGCATCACACCGGTGCCTTGAGTACCGCCGCGTTCCGCAACCTGTATGTTGCCGATGACGCGGCCCCGGGCATGCCCGATCACTGTGTGGTAGTGGATGCGTCACCGCTGCTGCGCGAATTGATCGTCGAACTTGGCCGCACCGACCCCGCGCAAGACGCGGCCTGCTACAGCGCACTGTGCGCGGTGATCTGCACGCAGCTCCCACGCCAGACGCGCCACGTGCGGCACCTGCCCTGGCCGCAGGACGCGCGCCTGCAACGGTGGTGCCAGCGGTTGTACGACCATCCCGGTGATACGCGCGACCTGCCGACCTGGGCGCTGCGGATGGGGATCTCCGCGCGCACGCTTGCGCGTCACTTCCAACGAGAGACCGGCATGAACGTGCGTGCATGGCGGGCGCGCCTGCGCCTGCTGCGCGCGATGGAGGGGCTGGTGCAGGGGCGCTCGCCGACCACCATCGCGCATGAACTCGGCTACGCGTCGGCATCGGCGTTCAATTACATGTTCCGGATCGAAACCGGCATGACCCCGCTGCAATGGCGCCGGGCGCGGCAGGGCACGGATGCGCCGGGCTAGCGACGCGCGTCGCTCAGGGCTGCACCGGACAGGCCAGGTTGACCAGCCGGTCGTTCTCAAAGCGCGCGCGGATCTCGCCGCCGCCGACTTTGTCGGCTGTCCACCAGGCGGTGGTGCCGGCGTCCCGCAACGGGTTGCCCAGTTCGAAGTACACGTGCCGGCGGCTGTCGCCGGGTTGCACGCGTCCGCAGTGCGTGATCGGCGATGCCATCTGGCCGCAATCGCCCTGCAGCAGGCACAGGCGGGTGTAGCACTGCCGCGCACCGGAAGACCAGTGGCCCTGCGCCAGCAGACAGCCCGGCTCGGTGGTCAGCACGGCCCAGCATGCCAGTCCGAACACGGTGGTGGCCGACATCAGCGCGAGCAGCAGGTAGCGGCGCAGGTGGCGGTGGAGATGGGGGGTGACGGGGGTCATGGCGCCATGATGCGCCACTGCAATGCTGTGGTGTTGCCGGATGTGTCGATGTCCGTCGCGCAAGACGCGCGGCGGGTGGCCAGCATGGCATCGACGGAATGCTGGTCCGCCGCATCCCCGCGCGGGGCGGCAGCGCCGGCGGTCGGGTGTTGGGGTGCTCGCATTGCTATGCCGCGCGCGCTGACCATGCGAAAATCCCGCGAATTACTCAAGGAGCGGGGGGAAAGCATGGGATTTGTGATGTTCATCGTGGCGCTGGGCCTGGGCGCAACGGCGTGGTACCTGATCGCCGGGAAAGTGCTGGCAGGCAAGTCCGTACCGGTCCGCCACGGCGCGGGCCTGGTCGCGGCGCTGGCGGCGTTCATGGCCGCGTTGATCGTGATGGCGATCGCTGGCCTGATCAAACCAATGGAACCTGTCGAGCTGACCCCGGCCCAGGCCGAGCAGGTCAAGGAGCGCCAGGCCGAACGGGCGCAGCAGGATGCCGAGCGTGACGCACGCAAGGCCGGCCGCGCGTTCGAGGCCTCCAAGGACAAGACGTTGAAGGAGATCGCCGAGACCGGTCCTGCCAAGGCGCGCACCTTCGCCGAAAGCTATGCGGCCATGAATGGCGTGGACGAGGCGTCGCGCGAGGCGTTCTACCTGTGCCTGGGCGACTACATCGGCAGCAAGGATGGCCAGCTCAAGGCAGGCGATGTGCTGGGCTGGTGCCTGAACGATTTCAAGCACGACCCCGCCAGGTTCGTGGCCGACAAGTCACGCTACGATTACTTCAAGGTGCGCAGCCAGTTCAGCGCGTGGGACGGGTCCAGCTACAAGGTGGATGCGTTCATCAAATCCACGATGGAGAATCCGGATTCCTACAAGCACGTGAGCACGCGTCATCGCGTCAGGGTCGATCCCACCGAGACCTTCGTGCTGGTGGACACCACCTTCCGCGGTACCAATGCCTTCGGCGGCGTGGTGACCAACCAGGTGCGACTCAAGGTCGATCCTGCCACCGGCGACGTGCTGGACGTGCTTCACGCGCAGTAAGCCGGCGTGCGGCAACCGGCGTCGATCCGGTTGCCGCGCCTGCGGTGACATGCGCGTCACGGCCGAACCGCCACGCTGGTGCCATCGGGCCCTGCCGGGCCTGCCACCGTGAGCATCGACCATGAGCAGCACGCAGCAACCGCGAAAGGATGACCAGCAGGGCATCCAGGAAAGCCAGCAGGATCGCAAGCAGGACGAAACCGCCAAGCAGCGGCCGGGCCAGCACGATCAACAGGTGCACGACGCCAACACACGGCGCCCGACGCGGCAGGACCAGGCGCCGGAGTAATCCGCCGGCGGCATTGCGCAGGACGCAAAAAAAACCCCGGGAACCATGTTCCCGGGGTTTTCTGTTGAATAGTGGTGGAGCCAGGGAGGATCGAACTCCCGACCTCGTCATTGCGAACGACGCGCTCTCCCAGCTGAGCTATGGCCCCACGGATGGTGCGAACCGCATGGTACTGGCCGAGCCGGTGAACCACGCGACAGGCCTAGTGTAGCGCTGCCACGTCAGGGCTGCAAAGGGGGCCGGTCCTGGGCGGCACGGGCGTCTGCGGCCACGGTCTGACCTTCCGGACCGGGCGCGTGCCGGGCATAATCCGCGCCACGCATCCTGGCAGCAGCCAACCGATCAGGGTCGGGGATGGACGGCCGTCCCCCGCATCGCCCTGAAAACAACCTGCAACATCCGCGCAATATCGTGCCGCATCGCTGCGCAACCAGCGGTGCTGTCGTTGTTTTCCTGCGTGCGTCGCACGCCACCCAGTTCAGTACTGCCCGAGACCCCTGCATGCCTGTCAATCGCACCACCTCCGTGTCCCTGCGTCATTCTTCGCGCCGTGTTGCTGTAACCGGACCGCTGCCGCGCCGTCATGCCCTGGCGCTGGCCTGCGCCACCGCCTCGCTGCTTGGCCTGGCCGGCGCCGCCTCGGCCCAGGACGCGAGCCCGACCTCCCTCGACGCGATCACCGTGACCGCCGATCACCGCGAGCGCAATCTGCAGGAGGTGCCGGTGTCGGTCGGCGTAGTGCAGGGCGAGCGCATGCGCGACTACACCGCCGGTGGCGACGACACGCTGCTGGCGCTGTCGGGCAAGGTGCCGAGCTTCTATGCCGAAACCACCACCGGCCGCATCTTCCCGCGCTTCTACATCCGCGGCCTGGGCAACATCGATTTCTACCTGGGCGCCTCGCAGCCGGTGTCGATCATCCAGGACGACGTGGTGCTCGAGCACGTGGTGCTCAAGTCCAATCCGGTCTATGACGTGGACCAGGTCGAAGTGCTGCGCGGTCCGCAGGGCACGCTGTTCGGCCGCAACACCACCGCCGGCATCGTCAAGTTCGACAGCATCAAGCCGAGCCAGGACTACAGCGGTCGCGTGCAGGCCAGCTATGGCACTTACGGCAGCGTGGCGGTGGACGGCGGCTTCGGCGGTCCGATCAACGACATTGCCTCGTTCCGTGTCTCGGCGCTGTATCAGCACCGCGACGATTACGTGGACAACACCTACACCGGCCCGAGCGCCGATGGCACGGTCTCGCCGAAGAAGAATGCGATGGGCGGCTTCGACGACCGCAACGTGCGTGCGCAGCTGCTGCTGCAACCCAGCGATGCCTTCTCGCTGCTGGCCTCGGCGCATGCGCGCGATTACGACGGCACCTCCACCCTGTTCCTGCGCAGCGCGCTGACCAAGGGCTCCAACAAGACCGACGTGCCGCGCGACAAGGTCGCCTATGACGAAGCCGGCAACAACCCGCAGGCCTACAAGACCTACGGCGGCTCGATCAAGGCGGTCTACGATTTCGGCAACGTGTCGCTGACCTCGATCACCGCCTACGAAACCACTTCCGGCTACAGCCGTGGTGATACCGACGGCGGCGCGGCGGTGAACTATCCGGTCAACGGCGTGCCGAACGGCTACGGCCAGTCGATGGGCCAGATCCGCGATCTGGACCAGTGGACCCAGGAAATCCGCTTGGCCAACGGTGACGACAACCGCCTGAAGTGGCAGGTAGGCGCGTTCTACTTCGATGGCCGTGACACCACCGATTTCTACCAGCGCGCCTGGTTCCTGCAGGGCAATGCGCGCAATCCGAACAACTGGGTGCGCCTGCGCAACGTCAATACCTCGTGGGCCGGTTTCGGCCAGATCAGCTATGACGTCACCGACAGGTTCACGCTCACCGCCGGCCTGCGCCAGACCCGCGACGAGAAGCACACCCGCCTGCTGAAGACCGCCGATACCGCCGCCGGCGTGGTGACCTACAAGGGTCGCACCGACGTGGAGATGTCCGATACCACGCCGAGCTGGGATGTCAGCGCGATGTACGCGTTCAACCCGCAGCTGAGCGTGTATGCGCGCGTGGCGCGCGGCTTCCGTGGCCCGACCATCCAGGGCCGCTCGGCCGTGTTCAATGCCGACTTCACCACCGCGGACTCGGAAACCATCCTGTCCTGGGAAGCGGGCATCAAGAGCAGCCTGTGGGACAACCGCCTGCGCGTGAACGCCGCCGCGTTCACCTACGTGGTCAACGACATCCAGCTCAACGGCAACGACTCGGACGGCAACGGCGTGCTGTTCAACGCCGACAAGGCCAAGGCTTACGGCCTGGAAGCAGACATGGAACTGCGCCCGGTGCCGAACCTGAGCCTGAGCGCCGGCGTCAGCCTGCTGCACAGCGAGATCCAGGACGACCGCGTGTATGCGCAGGTGTGCGCCCTCAATGGTGCCGTGGTGTGTACGGTGAACGATCCGACCATCAAGGTTGGCGCGAACACCTTCGCCCAGATCAACGGCAACCCGCTGCCGAACGCGCCCAAGTACAACATCAACCTGGCCGCGCGTTATGACGTGCCGGTCAACGACAGCGATGTGTTCTTCGTGTCCACCGACTGGAACAGACAGGGTTACACCAGCTTCGTGCTGTACGACTCGGCCGAGTTCAACTCCAAGGGCAGCTTCGAAGGTGGCCTGAAGCTGGGCTACTCGGGCAACTATGGCGCCTGGGAAGTGGCGTTGTTCGCACGCAACATCACCAATGAGAAGAACCTCAAGGGTGTGATCGAAAACTACATGGCGGCGGTGTACAACGAACCGCGCACCGTGGGTGTTTCGCTCAACATGAACTGGTAATGGACGGGCATCGGCGCCGCGCAGCTGCGGTGCCGACGTCGCCTGTCGCACGCCTCGACAACGCCCTGCCCAAGCAGGGCGTTGTCGTTTCCGGTGTGCGTCGATCGCCGCCGCGTTGGGTCACGGACCGCGGCCCACGCCGTTCTACCTTGCGGCGGGCGCGGCCAGCGGCGGTGCCAGTTCGGCGAACAGGCCACCCAGTACGCCCATCGTGGCCTTGTCCGCGCCCATGTCTTCAGCCGCATTGGCGATGGCGATCACGGCATTGTTCTGGCCGGGGAACAGCACCACCCACGCCAGCCAGTTGCCATCCGAGCCGCCGTGCACGAGCACGGGCCCCTGGCGCCCGGCGATGGACGGCTGCACGCCCCAGTCCAGGCCCGATCCGCTACCCGGCTGCGCGGTCTGCATCAGTGCGTAGGACGCCGGGGTCAGCAGCGTACCCTTGCCCTGGCTGCCGGCAAGCTGGTCGATCGCGAACAGCGCCAGGTCCTGCAGGCGCATGTGCAGGTTGCCGGCGGCGGTGTAGATCGGCGGCACGCCGTCATCGGCCTTGCGCGGTGCGGTGGTCACCGGCTTGCCGGCGCGGTGGCCCAGCGGCTGGTTGCCGCGCGTCGGGCCGAAGCCGGCGCCCGTCATGCCCAGCGGATCAAACACTTCGCGCTGCATCAGCGTTTCCACATCCTTGCCGGTGGCGTGCTCGGCAATCACCGCGGCAATCAGGAAGCCGCTGTTGCTGTAGGCGAACTCGGTGCCCGGCGCATGCACCGGCGCGTCGGCCAACGCAGCCTTGATATACGCCTCACGCTGCACCGGCAGCGGCCGGGCGTCGGTGAAGAAGGCATCCAGTGCGGCCGCATCGGTCAGGTTTTCCGGCAGGCCGGCGCGGTGCGACAGCAGCTGTACCAGAGTGACATTGCGGTACTCCGGGCGCATCTGCGCCGACAGTTCCGGCAGCATCGTCGACAACGGGGCATCCCACGTCAGCACGCCCTGTTCGACCAGGCGCGCGATCACCGCCACGGTGATCGGTTTGCCGGTGGAGCCGATCATCCACTGGTCGTCGCGGGTGGCTACGGTCTTGGCGTCGCTGCGGCGCACACCGCTGACCGCCTGGTCGGCGACTTTGCCATCGCGGATCACCAGCACGCCCATCGCGGGGGTGGCGGTGCCCTGCATGGCGGTGGTGATGCGCGCATCGAGCGTGTCGGCAGCACCGGCGCTGCCGATCGCCAGGATCAGCCCCAGTGCCAGCAACGCGCGCAGGCCTCGCGTGCCACTGGGAACCACGGTCCATCGTGTCCGGATCGATTGCATGGGAATCCTTGCAGGGGTGGCGGTGAAGCCACTCTTGCACGCACCTCGGCGTGTTCCCATATGTCTGCGGTCACGGCCGCGCGACGTCTGTTCAGCCTGCAGCGGGGCAGTCTGCGTGGCCCATGCCGACACGCAGACGTGTAGAGGGGTCAGCCTGCCGGCAGCAGCGGAGCCAGCGCCGGTTCCAGCTGCGCCTGGCGCCAGCCGGCCAATGCAGCAGGCCACTGGCGGCTCTCCAGATAGCTTTCCAGATGCTTGCGCGAGGCCAGCACGCCGTCGGGCAGGCCCAGCTCGGCCGTGCGTGCGGCGACCGCATCCTGCAGGCGCTTGAGCGCCTGCTTGTTGGTGTCGTTGGCCGGCAGTGCCAACGGTGCCTCGGCCTCGTCATCCAACGGCGTGACCAGCGCCTGCCAGACCTGTGCGGCCAGCTTGCGCGGCGCCTTGGGGAAGCCCTCCATCAGGGCGCCGAGCGCATCGACATCGGCCGGCGGCGTGCGCGCGAGTACAGCGGCCAGTTCGTTGTCGAGAATCCAGCTGCGCGGCTTGTCGCTGACGCGTGCCTGCACATCGCGCCAGCGCAGCAGCCGCAGCAGGCGCATCTGCGCGGGCGTATCCATGAACTGCGCCGAGCGCATGGCCACATGCGGCCAGCGCTCTTCGTCGTGCTCGACGCTGGCGAGCAGGCGCTCGGCATCGTCCTGCAGCCACTGGCGACGATCGAGTTCGCCCAGCCGGGCGTCGATCGCGTCGTGCAGCGCGAACAGGTACTCCACGTCATCGGCGGCGTATTCCAGCTGCGCGTCGGAGAGCGGGCGCCGCATCCAGTCCGACCGGGTCTCGCCCTTGGCCAGGGTGACGCCGGTGATCGCGTTGACCAGCTTCTGGTAACCCATGCCGCCGCCGATGCCGGCCAGTGCCGCACCGATCTGGGTGTCGAACAGCGGCCGCGGCAGCACCCCGCAGGCCACTTTGAAGGTGACCAGATCTTCGCTGGCGCTGTGCATGATCTTGAGGATCGACGTGTCGGTCAGCCAGGGGGCCAGCGCTTCGGTCATGCCGGGGATCAGCGGATCGATCAGCAGGATGTCATCACCGACCGCCATCTGCACCAGGGCCAGTTGCGGCCAGTAAGTGCGCTCGCGGATGAATTCGGTATCCAGGCCGATGCGGGTGGGGCGCTGGCGGTAGCGCTCGTCCAGTTCCGCCGGGGTTTTGATCCAGTAAGCCACGTGGGGTTCCATCGACTGCAGGGTCTGCTCAGGGTGGGGAGGATAGCGCGATGCACCCCTGCACGGCCGCGCCAGTATGATGAGGCCCTGAACCATCAGGCGGCAGGGAACCGAATTTGCGATCGTCCGGCACATTGCCGTTGTTGCTGGCCCTGACGCTGGGGATGGCCAGCGGCTGCTCGCCCTCGACGCCGCCGGCTGCCACGCCGCCTGCGGCGGGAACCGGGCCGGCGCCTGCCGTGCGTGGACCGGTGGCGGCGCAGGTCACCATCGGGGGCGAGGACGCGGCCGAAACCGTGCAGCGCTGGGAGCCGCCGCCGGTCGTGATTGACGCGCAGGGCGTGGCCAAGGCGCATCGCGAGGCGACGCAGGCATTCGAGCAGGGGCGGCTGTACGCCACGTCCGCCGATGCGATTCCGATCTGGCTGGGCCTGTTGCAGCACAATCCCGGCGATCGCCAGGCGCAGGCCGGGCTGACGCGTGCGCGACACCGCCTGCTGGACGAGGCGACCGCCCTGCTGGCCCGGCCGCTGAAGCAGCGCGAGGCGCTGGCCGAGGCCGGTGACATGGCGCTGGTGCTGCTGACCTTGGCTCCGGAGGACCCCAAGGTGCGCCAGTTGCAGACGCGCGTTGAGAAGGCGCAGCGGGTGCTCGCCTACAACCGGGCCGGCGAGGATGACCTGCGTGCCGGGCGCATCGGTGAAGATGGCGATGGCGCGATTCCCAACTTCCGTGAGGCCCTGGCCCTGGACCCGGACAACGCGCGGGCACGCCAAGGGCTGGCGGCAGCGGAAAGCGCCTTGATCCGGCGCGCCGAGGACGCCGCGCGCGCCACCGATTTCAGCACCGCCGGCACCTGGCTGGCCGAAGCGGCCAAGGTGCGCGATTCGTCGATCACCATTGCCGACGCGTTTGAACGGATCGAGCGCATCCGCGCCGAGACGCTGGTCCGCCTGCGCGATGAAGGTCTGCGCGACCTGGCCACGCCGCAGGGGCTCAAGCCGGCGCGGCAGAAGCTGGAGGATGCGCTGCGGATCGCCCTGCCGGGCGACCCGGTGGTGGTGCAGTTGCGTGAGCGGATCGAACTGGTCACCCATTACGGCAGCTTCCGGCCGCGCCAAGTGTTCAGCGATGCGCTGCGTGACGGCGGGCGCGGCCCGCAGATGATCGTCGTGCCGCATGGCGGCTTCCAGATGGGCGCGGGCGACAGCGAGCCTGGCGCCACCGATGCCGAAAAGCCCTCCCACTATGTGCGGTTCGAGCGCGGCTTTGCCCTGTCGATCACCGAGGTGACGGTCGCCGACTTCCGCCGCTATGTGGAGGCGACCAAGGCGCGCCCGCGCGCGACCCGGCGCGGCCATTCGATCGTGTATGACGAGCGCAGCGGCAACTTCATGCGCCGCAGCGGCGTGGACTGGCAGTCGGACTACAGCGGCGCCCCGGCAATCGCCACCCTGCCGGTGATGCATGTGAGTGTGCGTGATGCCGAGCACTACGCCGCCTGGCTGTCCGAGCAGACCGGCCGTTCCTACCGGCTGCCGAGCGAAGCCGAGTTCGAGTACGTGCTGCGCGCGGGCAGCAGTGGTCGCTACCCCTGGGGCGACGCTGGCACGCCGCCGCCGCGCGCGGGCAACTTCACCGGTGGCAAGGACGTTTCGCCGTCCGGGCGCCGCTGGTACAACGCCTTTGTCGGCTATGGCGACGGATATTGGGGACCGGCGCCCGTGGCGACCTTCGAACCCAACGCCTGGGGCGTTCACGACATCGCTGGCAATCTCAGCGAGTGGGTTGCCGACTGCTGGCATGCCAGCTATCGGCGCGCGCCGTCCGACGGCGTGGCCTGGTTCAACCCGGGCTGCCGCCAGCGCGTGATCCGCGGCGGCAACTGGGCCAACGCGCCCGAGCAGACCCGCGCGGCCTGGCGGCAGTCGCAGGACTCGGACACCACCAGCGCCCGCATCGGCTTCCGGCTGGTGCGCGGCATCTGAGCGATCTAGGATGGGCGGGCGCGGGGCGGCGTGCCCCGGACCCACCAGGAACCACGAGCATGCGCAACGATCCATTTGGCGGTCAGCAGCAGGGCCGGGCCCGGCGACCGGGATTGTTCGGCAACATCCGCTGGTGGGTGCTGCTGGCGTTCGCCGGCTACGCCGCCTTCTACTGGTTCTCCAACCGTGCGGTGGACCCCTATACCGGGGAAAGCGTGCTGATCGACAGCTCGCTCGATGCCACTCAGGAGAAGGCGCTGGGGCTGCAGGCCTACCAGCAGATCCTGGCGCAGGAGCGCCCGGTCGATCCGAACCTGCAGGTGTCCCGGGATGTGCGTGCGATCGCCCAGCGCCTGATCAACAAGGTCGACGTGGTGGAAACCGCGCTTGCCGAGGAGCATGGGCTCAAGCCGGCGCATTTCTCCCGCGACTTCGAGTGGGAGGTGAACGTCATCCAGTCCGATCAGGCCAATGCGTTCTGCCTGCCGGGCGGCAAGATGGCGGTGTACACCGGATTGATCCCGGTGGCGCGCACCACCGATGCGATGGCGGTGGTGATGGGGCACGAGATTGCCCACGCGCTGCTGCGTCACGGGGCACAGCGCATGGCCCAGCAGAAGCTGACCCAGATCGGACAGATGGCCGGCGCGGCCAGCGGCATGGACCCGCAGCAGCAACAGATGGTGATGTCGGCGATGGGCTACGGCTACCTGCTGCCGTATGCACGCAGCCACGAGACCCAGGCCGACGAAGTGGGCCTGATGCTGGCGGCCGCCGCCTGCTTCGACCCGCGCGAAGCGATTCCACTGTGGGAGCGGATGGGCCAGAGCAGCGGGCAGGCACCGCCGGAGTTCTCCTCCACCCATCCCAACCCAGGCACGCGCATCCAGAACCTGCAGGCGCTGATGCCCAAGGCGATGGAGTACCGCAAGCGCTTCTGCGAGAGCGCGGGCTGACCTGGCCACTGCCGGCACGCATCGCCGGCACGGTGCCTCAGCGGGCGGGGTCTTTCACCACGACCTGGATCGCCCCGTCCTGCACGCGCGCGGTGAGCGTGTCGCCGGGACGGACCTGCAGCGGGGACCGCACCAGGCTGCCATCGTCCTCGCGGGTCAGGATGGCGTAACCGCGTGCCACCGTGGCCAGCGGGCTGACCGCTTCCATTGAACGGGCGAGGGCACGCAGGCGCAGGCCATCACGTTGCAGGTGACGCGCGATGGCGCCATCGGCACGTGGCTGCAGACGCTGCAGCCGTTCCCGTAGTGCATCCAGGCGACGCTGCGGGTGACCGTTGCGCAGCACCGCCGCGGCATGGCGAAGCCGCGCCAGGCGGCGCTCATGCAACTGCTGCCACAGGGCGACCAGGTGCCGTGCCGCGTCCTGCTGGCGCCGCCGCAGCAGCTGCAGGCGGGCCTGCGGGCTCTGCGCGTTGAGGCGCAGCAGGGCGCGGTCGGTGCGTTGCATGGCCTGGCCCAGCGCATGGCGTTGCAGTTGCGCCAGGCGCGCGTCCAGGCGACGCAGGTGCAGCGCCAGGTCGCGCTGGTCGGGCACCAGCAGTTCGGCGGCGACGGAGGGGGTGGGCGCGCGCAGGTCGGCGGCGAAATCGGCCAGGCTGAAGTCGGTTTCGTGACCGACCGCCGAGACCACCGGGGTGGTGCAGGCGGCGATGGCACGGGCCAGCTGCTCGTCGTTGAACGCCCACAGATCCTCCAGCGAGCCGCCACCGCGGGTGAGCAGGATCACGTCGTAGCGGCCGCTGGTGTCGGCGCCGCGCAGCAGCGCGGTGATCTGCGCGGCGGCACTGTCGCCCTGCACCAGGCTTGGCAGCAGGTCCACTTCCAGCAGCGGGAAGCGCCGTTCCAGCACGCTCAGCACGTCGCGTACGGCTGCGCCGGTGGGCGAGGTGATCACCGCCAGACGGCGCACGTGGGCGGGCAGGGCGCGCTTGCGCTCGGGCGCGAACAGGCCTTCGGCTTCCAGGCGCGCCTTGAGCTGTTCGTACGCGCGGCGCAGGGCGCCTTCGCCGGCTTCCTCCATGTGGTCCAGCACCAGCTGGTACTCGCCGCGCGCTTCGTACAGGGTCAACCGGCCGCGGGCCAGCACGCGCATGCCTTCGCGCGGGATGAACTTCAGCCACTGGCTCTTCGGCTTGAACAGCGCGGCGCGGATCTGCGCGCGCGCATCCTTGAGCGTGACGTACATGTGGCCGGACGCCGGGCGGGTGACGCTGCCGAGTTCGGCTTCCACCCAGATCAGCGGGAAAGCGCCTTCCAGCAGGTCGCGGGCCAGGATGTTGAGCTGGCTGGGCGTGAGGATCTGCGCGCTGCGGTCCATGAGGGGATAGAACGGTACGAACGGGGAGGCATGGTCGCACGTTGGCGCGCGTGCTTCATCCCGCGGCGTCGCGCCCGGCGTGCTGCTGCAGCGCCCATTCCACGTGTTCACGCACGATGGCTGACGGATGCGCGCGACGCGCGTGCAGCGCGGCGAGGGTGTCGGCATGGGTGGGCGCGTTGCCGAGCGCCACGGCGATGTTGCGCAGCCAGCGCTCGTGGCCGCTGCGGCGGATGGGGCTGCCTTCGGTACGCCGCAGGAACTCGTCTTCCTCCCAGGCGAACAGCTGCGCCAGCGAGGCGGTGTCCAGATCGTTGCGGGCGCGGAAATCGGGCTCGTCGGTACGCCGGGCGAATTTGTTCCAGGGGCACACCAGCTGGCAGTCGTCGCACCCGTAGATGCGGTTGCCCATCAGCGGGCGCATCGGCTCGGGAATGGCACCCTCGTGCTCGATGGTCAGGTAGGAGATGCAGCGCCGCGCATCCAGGCGCTGCGGCGCGATGATCGCCTGGGTGGGACACACATCGATGCAGCGCGTGCAGGTGCCGCAGTGCGCAGTCGCGGGCGTGTCCACCGGCAGCGGCAGATCGACGTAGATCTCGCCGAGGAAGAACCACGAGCCGCCCTGGCGGTCGATCAGGCAGGTGTGCTTGCCGATCCAGCCCAGCCCGGCATTGCGCGCCAGCGCGCGCTCCAGCACCGGCGCCGAATCGACGAACACCCGGTAGCCGAACGGACCGATCTCGGCGGCGAGGGCATCGGCGAACTTCTGCAGCCGGTTGCGCATCAGCTTGTGGTAGTCGCGGCCCAGCGCGTAGCGCGCCACGTAGGCGCGGTCGCCATCGTGCAGGGTGTCCCAGGCCTGGGCATCGTCCTTGTGGCCATAGTCCATGCCCACCGAGATCACCCGCACGGTGCCGGGCAGCAATTCGGCGGGGCGCGCGCGCAGCGTGCCGTGGCGGGCCATCCACTGCATGGTTCCGTACAGGCCTTTGCCGAGCCAGTCGGCGAGGTGCGCCTCATCCTCGCCCAGCTCGATGCCGGCCACCCCGCAGCGCTGGAATCCGTGCGCCCGCGCAAGGGCGCGCAGCCGGTGGGCGGCCAGGGCGGGGTCGAGCGGGACAGGGGCGGGGACGGCGGACATCAGGGGGCAAGTATAGAATCCCGTCATGCTTGAACTCGCTGAACTCTTCGACACCCCTGCCGCCCGCCGCATCGATGCCCAGGCCAGTGCGCTGCTGGGCGACGGTGGCGCTTCGCTGATGGACCAGGCCGGTCTGGCCGCCTGGCAATGCCTGCTGGAGCACTGGCCGCAGGCCCAGCGCATCGGCGTGCTGGCCGGGCGCGGCAACAACGGTGGCGACGGCTACGTGCTGGCGGCGCTGGCGCGGCAGTCCGGCCGCCACGTGCAGGTGCTGCACCTGCCTGGCGACGCACCGGCCACGGCGCTGGCCCAGCGCGCACAGGCGGCCTTCCTGGCGCAGGGGGGGGATGTGCTGGCCGGCGACGGGCCGCTGCCCGCGATGGATGTCTGGGTGGACGCACTGTTCGGGATCGGACTGGATCGCGCGCCGGAGGCGGCCGCCGCGGCACGCATCGCCGCACTCAACCAGGAGACGGCCCCGGTGCTGGCACTGGATGTGCCCAGCGGCGTGGATGCGCGCACCGGCGCGGTGCCGGGCGTAGCCGTGCGGGCTGCTGTGACCCTGCAGTTCATTGTGTGCCACCAGGGCCTGTACACCGGCGATGCGCTGGAACATGTCGGCGAGCGCCGACTGGCACCGCTGCAGCTGCCCGAGGGCAGCGCCCGGGACGTGGTCGCATCGGCGTCGCGCTGGCACCACGAACGCGTGCGCGCGCTGCTGGCGCCCCGTCGCGCCAACACCCACAAGGGCGAATCCGGGCAGGTCCTGTGCGTGGGCGGCAACCTTGGCAGCGGTGGCGCGGTGATGCTGTCCAGCGAGGCGGCCCTGCGCAGTGGCGCCGGACTGGTCCGTGTGGCCACCCGCCAGGCGCATGTCACCGCGCTGCTGTCGCGCCTGCCCGAAGCGATGGTGCACGCGGTTGAGGACGCCCAGGATCTGTCCGCGTTGCTGCCGCAGTCCGGCGTGATTGCGATCGGCCCGGGACTGGGTCAGGACGACTGGGCCCACGAACTGTGGCGGCAGGTGCTTGGCGCCGGCCGTCCGCTGGTGGTCGATGCGGATGCCTTGAATCTGCTGGCGCAGTCACCGCAGCCGCTGCCCGATGCCGTGCTGACCCCGCACCCGGGCGAAGCCGCGCGGCTGCTCGGCTGCAGCACCGCCGAGGTGCAGGGCGACCGCTTCGCCGCCGTACAGGCGCTCGCCCAGCGCTACCAGACCGTGGTGGTGCTGAAGGGGGCCGGCACGCTGGTCGCCGCGCCGCACGCCCGCCCGCGGGTGATTGCCGCCGGCAATCCCGGCATGGCCGTCGGAGGCATGGGAGACCTGCTGACCGGCGTGATCGCGGCACTGCGCGCGCAGGGGTTGGGAGCGTTCGACGCGGCCAGCACCGGCGCGCTGCTGCATGCCCTGGCCGGCGACGCCGCCGCCGCCGAAGGCCAGCGTGGCCTGCTGCCCACCGATCTTCTGGCGCCGCTGCGCCGCTTCGTCAATCCGGACCGCCCCGCATGATCACGTTTTTCCTCGCCGAACCCGCCGACACCGACCTGCTCGGGCAGTGGCTCGCGGCCACCCGCCCGGCGCAGGCCGTGGTGCAGCTGCAGGGCGACCTGGGGGCCGGCAAGTCGACGCTCGCCCGCGCGCTGCTGCGCGCGCTGGGGGTACAGGGCCCGATCCGCAGCCCGACGTACACGCTGGTGGAGCGGTATCCGCTGGCCGATGGGCACGAGGCCTGGCATCTGGACCTCTACCGTATCGGCCACGCCGGAGAGCTGGATTTCCTCGGGCTCGACGAGGGCAGCGCGTCGCTGTGGCTGGTCGAATGGCCGGAACGGGGCGCTGGCGCCCTGCCGCCCACCGACCTGGTGGTGGCGCTGGAGATCGAGGGGCAGGGGCGTCGCGTGCGGCTCCGCGCGGACAGCGCCGCGGGCCGTGAATGGCTCGATCGCCTTCCCCAAGGGGGTGACTTGCAGGCCCTTTCTGTCGGCTGACACTAGGAAAATCCGGCAGGTTACGGATTATTAAGGGAAAAGGAGTTGCATTTCATTCAGCGCGGTGATTGAATCCTGACCCATGCCAATGGGGAAACCACTCACTGCCCTCTGCGCCGTCGTCGGACTCTGTCTGGCGAGCGCCGTGGCGTGGGCGGGCGAGATCCGCCAGGTGGCGCTGGACACGGGCGCCACCGGCACCCGCGCGGAAATCGCGCTGTCCGGCAGCGGCGGCTACAAGACCCTCACCCTGGCCGGCCCGAACCGCCTGGTGGTCGATTTCCCCGACTCCACGGCCATCCGCAACCTCAGGCTGCCCACGCCGAAGGGCGTGGTGACGGCCGTGCGCACCGGCCAGCCGGTTCCCGGCACGTTCCGGGTGGTGTTCGACCTGGCCGAGTCGGTGGCGCCGTTCAGGCCGCAGATGCGCAGGCAGGGCAATGAGTCGACGCTGGTGATCGAATGGCCGGGCGATGGCGGCACGAACGTGGCCAGCACACCGGCCAGCGCGGCGCCGACCGCGACCGTTCCCGCATCGACCGCCACGCCGGCCTCCTCGGCTGCGCCGACGGCAGTCGCGCAGACGCCTGCACCGACGCCGGCAGACAGCGCCCAGGCGCGCAACGATGCCGCCCGCGCGACCGCGCTGCTGACCGCCTCGGTGCGACAGCAGGCCAGCGCTACTGCGGCTGCGCCGCTGCCGACCCCCGCCCCGACCACGGCTACGGCCAACGTGGCCGCCGCGGGCAGCGCCAACGCCGCCAGCAACTCTGCCTCGCCGGCAGCGATCCTCGCAGGCCAGCCCACTGCAGCCGTGGTGGCAGCGCCGGCTCCCGCGCCGGTACCGGCCTCCACGACCGCAGCCGAGGCCCCGCGTCCGGCGATGCCCAGCGATGCGTCGCGGATGAAGATGCGTCCGGGCATGCGCACCCTGGTGGTCGCCATCGATCCTGGTCACGGTGGGCAGGACCCCGGCGCGGTCGGCCCGACAGGCAAGCGCGAAAAGGACATCACCCTGGCCGTCGCGCGCGAACTGGCGCGGCAGGTCAATGCCACGCCGGGCCTGAAGGCGTTCCTGACCCGCGACACCGATGTGTTCATCCCGTTGCCGATGCGTGCGCAGAAGGCCCGCGCCGCCAAGGCCGACATCTTCATCTCGATCCATGCCGACGCGGCCGAGAACCGCGCGGCCACCGGGTCGTCGGTGTACGTGCTGTCCACCAAAGGCGCGTCCTCGCAGCGCGCCCGCTGGCTGGCGGACAAGGAAAACGCCGCCGATCTGGTCGGTGGCGTGCGCCTGCAGCAGACCGAGGGCACCCTGGCGAACGTGTTGCTGGACCTGGCCCAGAGCGGTTACATGAAAGCCTCCGAAGACGCGGCCGGGCACGTGCTGGGCGGGTTGAAGCGGATCGGCAAGAACCACAAGCCGAACATCGAGCGCGCCAACTTCGCGGTGCTGCGCACCTCCGACATGCCGGCGATGCTGGTGGAAACGGCCTTCATCTCCAACCCGGACGAGGAACGGCGCCTGATCGATCCGGCCTACCAGCGCCAGATCGCCGGGGCCGTGCTCGACGGCGTGCACACCTTCTTCAGCCGCCAGCCTCCGCCCGGCACCCTGTACGCCGCACGCGCCCAGGCCGAAATCGACGCCGCCGGCACTGTCGCCGGGGGAAGCAAATAAAAACCCGCCAAAGGCGGGTTTTTATTTGCCCGTAGAGCCGGCCTCTGGCCGGCTGACCTCAGCGCCAAAGGCGGGTTTTTATTTGCCCGTAGAGCCGGCCTCTGGCCGGCTGACCTCAG
The DNA here is from genome assembly GCF_009467805.1 of Stenotrophomonas nematodicola. Lineage (GTDB taxonomy): Bacteria > Pseudomonadota > Gammaproteobacteria > Xanthomonadales > Xanthomonadaceae > Stenotrophomonas > Stenotrophomonas nematodicola. The sequence goes on along the minus strand of NZ_WIAY01000005.1, from coordinate 45,945 downwards.
CGCCAAAGGCGGGTTTTTATTTGCCCGTAGAGCCGGCCTCTGGCCGGCTGACCTCAGCGCCAAAGGCAGGTTTTTATTTGCCCGTATGGCGGGTTTCGATTCACCCGTAGAGCCGGCCTCTGGCCGGCTGCACGGATGCCGCTATCATTCACGCATGACCATCCGCCAACTTCCCGACATCCTCATCAATCAGATCGCTGCAGGCGAGGTCGTCGAACGACCGGCCTCGGTGGTCAAGGAACTGGTGGAAAACGCGCTCGATGCCGGCGCCACACGCGTGGACATCGACCTGGAAGAAGGTGGCGTGCGCCTGATCCGGATCCGCGACGACGGCGGTGGCATCGCTCCCGAAGAGCTGCCGCTGGCCGTCTCCCGGCACGCCACCAGCAAGATCGCCAGCCTGGACGATCTCGAAGCGGTGGCCACGCTGGGTTTCCGTGGCGAAGCCTTGCCGTCGATCGCCTCGGTCAGCCGCTTCACCCTGTCCTCGCGACGCCCCGGTGACGCACACGGCTCGGCGTTGCAGATCGAGGGCGGCAAACTCGGGGAGGTCACCCCGCGCGCGCATGCACCCGGTACCACGGTAGAAGTGCGTGAGCTGTTCTACAACGTGCCCGCCCGACGCAAGTTCCTGCGCGCCGAACGCACCGAACTGGGCCATATCGAAGAATGGTTGCGGTCGTTGGCGCTGGCCCGCCCGGACGTGGAGCTGCGTGTTTCACACAACGGCAAACCGTCGCGACGCTACAAGCCCGGCGACCTGTATTCCGATGCGCGCCTGGGCGAGACGCTCGGCGACGACTTCGCGGCCCAGGCGCTGCGCGTGGACCACAGCGGTGCCGGCCTGCGCCTGCACGGCTGGATCGCGCAGCCGCATTACTCGCGGGCCAGTACCGATCAGCAGTACCTGTACGTCAATGGCCGGTCGGTGCGTGACCGCAGCGTCGCCCATGCGGTGAAGATGGCCTATGGCGACGTGCTGTTCCACGGTCGGCAGCCGGCCTACGTGCTGTTCCTGGAGCTGGACCCGACCCGCGTTGACGTCAATGTGCACCCGGCCAAGCACGAGGTGCGTTTCCGCGATTCGCGCCTCATCCACGATTTCGTCTACCGCACCCTGAAGGACGCGCTGGCCGAGACCCGGGCCGGCATGACCGCCGTCGGCATCGAGGCAGGTGCAGGCATCGCCGCGCCGATGGAGATGCAGGCAGGACAGAGCGGCGCTGCAGCGACCGGCGGTTACGCGTTGGCCGGCGGGGCGGGCGGTGGTGGCGGGATGGGGGGCGGCCAATGGCGGCCGCAACAGTCGCCGTTGGGCCTGCGCGTGGCCGACGCGCCCTCGGCCTATGCCGCGCTGTATGCGCAGCCGCGCGCCGACGATGACGCCGCACCCGCGTCGATGCCGGTGCCGGGCCAGTCCGGGCTGCCGGCGACCTCCGCCGACAGCGGCGTGCCGCCGTTGGGGTACGCCATCGCGCAGCTGCACGGCATCTACATCCTGGCCGAGAACGCCGAAGGCCTGATCGTGGTGGACATGCACGCCGCCCATGAGCGCATCGGCTACGAGCGGCTGAAGACCGCGCACGACGGCATCGGGCTGCACGCGCAACCGCTGCTGGTGCCGATCACCCTGGCGGTGGGCGAGCGCGATGCCGATACCGCCGAGCGCGAGGCGGACACGCTGGTGGCGCTGGGCTTTGAGATCACCCGGTCGGGACCGGGCTCGCTGCATGTGCGCAGCATTCCGGCGCTGCTGGCCAACGCCGAACCCGAAGGCCTGCTGCGCGATGTGCTCACCGACCTGCGTGAGCACGGCCAGAGCCGGCGCATCGCCAGCGCACGCGACGAACTCCTGTCGACGATGGCCTGTCACGGTGCCGTGCGCGCCAACCGACGGCTCACGGTGCCGGAAATGAACGCGCTGCTGCGCGACATGGAAATCACCGAGCGTTCCGGCCAGTGCAACCACGGCCGGCCGACCTGGGCCCGTTTTTCGCTGGCGGAAATCGACCGCTGGTTCCTGCGCGGACGTTGAAGGGGACAGACATGGGGAAGTGGGGAAGGCAGGTCGCACTGGCCTGCATGGTGATCGTGTTCGGAGGCTGCGGGGACAAGGCGGCGGATGCGCCGGTGGCGATGGCGACCGATCCAGCCTTCGCGGCCGAGCAGCAGCAGTGGCGCCAGCAGCGTTACACCGACCTGGTGGCCGCCGATGGCTGGACCACCCTGGTCGGCCTGCACTGGCTGGAGCACAAGGCGCATTACATCGGCCGTGGTCCGGGCAGTGGCATCCGCCTTGCCGTGGGGCCGGACAAGCTGGGCATGGTGGCGCGCACGGGGGACCAGGTCTGGTTCACGCCCGAACGTGGCGTGGCGCTCACCGTGGACGGGGCACCGGTGCACGGGCGCATCCGCTTCTTCAGCGATCGTGATGCAACCCCGACCGTGATCGCCTTCGATGGCGGCAAGGGCCACCTGAGCCTGATCCATCGGGGCGAGCGTTTCGCGCTGCGGGTCAAACATGCCGATGCTGCCTCGCGCACCGGCTTCACCGGCCTGCTGTACTGGCCCGGCGGCCCGTCATGGAAGGTGCAGGCCCGCTTCGTTCCGCACCCGGCGGGTAAAACGCTGTCGATCGTGGACATCACCGGCCTGACCACCGCCATGCCCAACGCCGGCGCGTTGGAGTTCGAGCGCGATGGCGCCACCTACCGGCTGGAGGCCATCGGAGAACCGGGGGGGCCGCTGTTTGTGATCTTCGGTGACCGCACCAGCGGCCACGGCAGTTACCCGGCGGGTCGCTACCTGGACACGGACGCGCCCGATGCCCAAGGCCGGGTCGTGCTGGATTTCAACCACGCCTACAACCCGCCGTGCGCGTTCACACCGTTCGCCACCTGTCCGCTGACACCCCCTGAAAACCGCCTCGATCTGCGCGTTGACGCCGGTGAGAAGGCTTATCACGCACCCGAAGGAGAGGGTTGAACCCATGCGCATGTTGTCCCGTTGCCTGTTCCCGTTGCTGATCGCCGCCGGCCTGTCGTTCGGCATGCCCGCGCAGGCCCGCGCTGCCGCCCCGGCTGCAAAACCGGCGGCAAAGGCGGCCGCCCCGGTGCCGCTGTTGTGGAAGGTCACCGGCCCCGGCGACAGCCGTGTCTATCTGCTGGGCTCCTTCCACCTGCTGCGCCCCGGCGACTACCCGCTCTCGGCGGACGTGGACCGCGCGTTCGCCGACGCGCAGCGCGTGGTGTTCGAGCTGTCGCCGCAGGACATGGAGTCGCCGCAGCTGGCACAGAAGATGGTGCAGGCGGCGGTGCGTACCGATGGCAGCGAGCTCAAGCGCGACCTCGATGCGCCCACCTGGACGCGGCTGCAGGCCTATGCGCGCGACAACAACCTGCCGCTGGCGCAGCTGCAGGGCATGAAGCCGTGGTTCGTCGGGCTGACCATCACCCTCAGTCAGTTCACCAAGATGGGCCTGGACCCGAAGCTCGGTCTGGACCGCCACTTCATGACCCAGGCAGCTGCCTCGGGCAAAGCCACCGCCGGCCTGGAAGACATCGACACCCAGATCGCAGTGTTGTCGGGGATGTCGGCGCAGGAGCAGCAGCAGATGGTCGCCGAGGCGCTGGAACAGGCCGACAAGGGTGACGAGGACGGGCGCAAGCTGCACGATGCCTGGCGCCGCGGCGACGACAAGCTGCTGTGGAATTCGATGGCCACGCAGATGCGCGGCCAGTACCCGCAGTTGTACAAGCGCATCAATACCGACCGCAATGACGCTTGGGTGCCCAAGCTGCAGCAGCACCTGCAGGCCGGGCAGGGCGGTACGCTGGTGGTGGTGGGCACGCTGCACCTGCTGGGCAACGACGGCGTGGTCGAGAAGCTGCGCGCCAAAGGCTACACGGTGGAGCGGATCTGCACGGGCTGCGCCAAGCCCAAGCGCTGAGTCTGCGCGCAGCACCTGCGAAAACGGCGCGGCCCGAGGGCTGCGCCGTTTGTCGTTGCGGAGCCGGACGCGCGGTGGATCAGCGGCGCGTCTTGCCGGTGCCCGGGGTGGACGGTGCATCGGGCTTGCGTGCGCCGCCGGCGGTGCCGCCGCCCGCCGCGGGGCCGGTACCGGTGCCACCCGGACGCCCGCCGAAGCCGGTGCCCATGTTGCGCTGGAAGTCCTGCCACAGCTCCAGGTTGCGCTCGGTCAGCTGGTTCATCATCGCCCACGGCGTCTGGCCGAGCAGGTTGCCCATCTGCTGGCGGAACTGCTGCTGCTGGTCCAGGAACACCTGCATGCTGCGCTCCAGGTAATTGCCCATGAAGCCCTGCAGCGAATCGCCGTAGAAGCGGATCAACTGGCTCAGCAGCTGGGTGGACAGCATCGGTTCGCCGTCCTGTTCCTGGTCGGCGATGATCTGCAGCAGCACCGAACGGGTCAGATCGTCGCCGCTCTTGGCGTCGCGGACTTCGAAGTCCTCGCCATCCAGGATCAGCTGGCGGACGTCTTCGATGGTGATGTAGCTCGAAATTTCAGTGTCGTAGAGACGGCGGTTGGGATACTTCTTGATAATGCGGGTCGCAGCCATGAAGCAATCACTCGTCACAGTAGGCGCGCAGCATGGCGCAGTGCAGCAGCCTATGCAACCGCCGGAAGGCCCATGCGGCGGGGTATCCGGGCCGATTCATGTTGCGCAGCATGGAATTTCGAGGGGTGCAGCATTGGCGCGTGCGCCGGGCGGTGCCCGGCGGCGCACTCACCAGCCCATATGGTGGCCGCCGTTGATGTCCAGGTTCGAACCGGTGATCCAGGCCGCTTCCTCGGCCACCAGGAAGGCCACCGCATAGGCGATTTCCTCGGGCTTGCCGAGGCGGCCGGTCGGAATGTCGGCGATGATCTTGGCGCGCACTTCGTCCGGTACCGCCATCACCATGTCGGTGGCCACATAGCCGGGCGAGATGGTGTTGACGGTGATGCCGAAGCCGGCATTCTCGCGCGCCAGCGAGATGGTGAACCCGTGCATGCCGGCCTTCGCGGCGGCGTAGTTCGCCTGGCCGTACTGGCCCTTCAGACCGTTGATCGAACTGATCTGGATGACCCGGCCCCAGCCCCGGCGACGCATGCCTTCGATCACCGGGCGGGTGACGTTGAACACCGAGTTGAGGTTGGTGTTGATGACGTCGTGCCACTGCTCGGCGCGCATGCGGTGGAAGGTGGTGTCGCGGGTGATGCCGGCGTTGTTGATGAGGATCTCCACCGGGCCCAGCGCGGCCTCGACCGACTGCACCATCGCCTCGGCCGTGTCCGGGTTGGAGACGTCGCCACGGAAGAGCGCCACGTCGCAGCCGCGCGCCAGCATCATCTCCCGCCAGGCGTCGGCCTTGGCCTGGTCGCGGTAGTTGGTGGCGACCCGATGGCCCTGGTCGGCCAGGCGCTGGCAGATGGCGGTGCCGATGCCGCCGGTGCCACCGGTGACCAGTGCGACGCGAGATGTCATGAGCAGCTACTCCGAACGGCAGGGCCAGCAATAGGGGGGAAGGGGATTCTGCAACAACCGCAAAAAAAAGGGGGCGGTCACGGCGCGGCGGGGCGGAGCGGAATGTCGACCGGTGACAGGCGGCGCGGGTCGAACGCTGCGCGGGCGGCGCGCAGGGCGTCGCCGGCCTCATCGACCGTCGCCAGCGCTCCCGGGTCCTGGCCCAGCGCGGCCCAGGCCTGGCGCAGGGCCGGCAGCGGGTTGACGGCATCCACCGGCGCGGCGGCCGTGGATTTGGACAGCTTGCGGCCATCGGCATCGAGCAGCAGCGGCAGGTGCAGGTAGCGCGGGGTGGGCAGGCCGAGCGCCTGCTGCAGCAGGATCTGGCGCGGGGTGGAATCGAGCAGGTCGGCCCCGCGCACGATATCGGTGATGCCCTGCGCGCCGTCATCGACCACCACTGCCAGCTGGTAGGCCCAGTAGCCATCGGCGCGGCGCAGCACCACGTCGCCGACGTCGGCATGCACGTCCTGGCGGATCGGGCCGCGCAGGCCGTCGTTGAAGCTCACCACCGTGCCGGGTGCGACACGCAGGCGGATGGCCGGCTGGGCGCGCGGAGGACGTGGGACGCAGTGATGGTGGATGCCGCCCTGGTCGGCCAGATCGCGGCGGCTGCAATGGCAGGCGAAGGCCAGGCCGGCGTCCAGCAGCTGCGCGAGCGCGGCCTGGTAGGCAGCGTCCCGCTGACTCTGGTGCAGGACCGGGCCATCGCTGTGCAGTCCGAAGGCGGCCAGCGTGGCCAGTTGCCCGGCAACGGCTCCGGGCACGGTGCGCGGCGGGTCGACATCCTCCACCCGTACCAGCCATTGCCCGCCGGCGTGCCGCGCGAGCAGCCAGCTGCCCAGCGCGGCAAGCACGGAGCCGGGGTGCAGCGGGCCGGTGGGGGAGGGGGCGAAACGCCCGACGTAGGGAGTCATGGACATGAACTATGAATCGTCGGTCAGTTTCCGACTTGAATTCAACATGAAGGCACCGCAGATTTGCAGTCAAATCCCTCTTCAAAGCGTCCCTTTCCCATGTTCAGTCGCATTGCCCTCTTTCTTCTGACCAACCTCGCGGTGCTGATCCTGGCCGGTATCGTGATGTCGGTGCTGGGGGTCAACCCCAACCAGATGAGCGGCCTGCTGGTGATGGCGGCCATCTTCGGCTTCGGCGGTTCGTTCATTTCGCTGCTGCTGTCCAAGTGGATGGCCAAGCGCTCCACCGGCGCGGTGGTGATCACCGAGCCGCGCAACCCGACCGAGCGCTGGCTGCTGGCCACGGTGGAACGCCAAGCCCGTGCCGCCGGCATCGGCATGCCGGAAGTGGCGGTCTACGACGGCCCGGAGATCAACGCGTTCGCCACTGGCGCCAACCGCAACAAGGCCCTGGTGGCGGTGTCCACCGGCCTGCTGCACAACATGAGCGAAGACGAGGCCGAGGCCGTGCTGGGCCACGAAATCGCGCACGTGGCCAATGGCGACATGATCACGATGGCGCTGCTGCAGGGCGTGCTGAACACCTTCGTGATCGTGCTGGCCCGCGTGGTCGGTGGTGTCATCGACAGCGCGCTGTCGGGCAACCGCGAAGGCGGCGGCCGTGGCTTCGCCTACTACATCATCGTGTTCGTGCTGGAGATGGTGTTCGGCCTGTTCGCCACGATGATCTCGATGTGGTTCTCGCGCCACCGCGAATTCCGCGCCGACGCCGGCGGTGCCAACCTGGCCGGCCGTCAGAAGATGATCGCCGCGCTGGAACGCCTCAAGCTCAACCACGGCCAGAGCACCCTGCCGACCCAGATCGCGGCCTTCGGCATCGCCGGCTCCACGGCCCGCAAGCTGTTCATGAGCCACCCGCCGCTGGACGAGCGCATCGCTGCCCTGAAGGCCGCCAACAGCACCGTCGCCTGATCCCGGACGGCACTGCCCCCCGAAACGCCCGGCCCTGGCCGGGCGTTTCGTTTGCGTCGCAGCGGGAGACGACCGACGGGTCCCTACGGGGCCCACCCGTGTTCCGCCACCGACCCACTGACCACGCCGTCCTGCCCAGCCGAGGATCGAGGATGCTGGGCGGGTCGCGTCTTTCAGGTACGCCCAAACAAAAACGGCGCCCAGAGGGCGCCGTTTCCGGGCGGGTGCCGGTGCAGTCGATCAGAACTTCGCGTCGAACTCGGCAGCGTAGCCCGTGTTCACCAGCACCTTCTGCAGGATCTCGGTGTTCTTCACGTTGCCGGCCACGATCTGCTGGGTCTCCGGACCACGGCTGTCCATGCGGGCCGGGGTGGCACCCTTGAAGTCGCAGACCCGGCCGCCGGCCTCGCGGACCAGCAGAACGCCGGCGGCGATGTCCCAGGCCTTCACACCGGCTTCGAAGTACGCATCGGCACGGCCACAGGCCACGTAGGCCAGGTCCAGCGCCGCCGAACCGGTGCGGCGGATGTCCTCGGCGTGCACCAGCAGCGCATCCACGGCTTTCAGCTGGGCGCTGCTGCGCGCGCGCTCGCGCGGGGCGAAACCGGTGTGGATCATCGCGCCGGCCAGGTCCTTGCGGTCGGCCACGCGGATGCGGCGGTCGTTGAAGACCGCGCCGGCGCCGCGGCTGGCGGTGAACAGTTCATTGCGGAGCGGGTCGAAGATCACCGCGTCGATCGGCTCGCCGTTCTCGACCAGGGCGATGGACACACAGTAGTGCGGGAAGCCGCGCAGGTAGTTGCTGGTGCCGTCCAGCGGGTCGATGACCCACATGTAACGGTTGACGCCCTGCACGCCACCTTCCTCGCCCATGATCCCGTACTCGGGATAGGCGCGCTTGAGTTCCTTGACGATGACCTTTTCCGCGTCCGCATCGACTTCACTGGCATAGTCCATGCGCCCCTTCTGCACGACGTTCAACGCCTCGAGCTTGTTGATGTTGCGCAACAGGACGTTGCCGGCGAGGCGGGCGGCCTTGACCATGACGGTGACGGCGGGTTTCTGCATGGCGAAAAGCTCCCGTAAAGGCAGAGATGGGGTTTGGCGGGGGAAAAGAGCGGTCCCGGCGCAGAGGCCGGTCGCACAGTTTACCATTTGTGGCTGTCCTGCTCGCGTCTGGCCTGTTCATGTCCATTGAAACCGCTCCGTCCCGCATCCGATTCGTCCTCGTCGGCACCCAGCACCCCGGCAACATGGGGGCCGCCGCGCGCGCCATGAAGACTATGGGCCTGGGCCGCCTGGTGCTGGTGGCCCCTGAAAAGCCCCTCAACGAAGAGGCCTTCCGGCGCTCGGCCGGCGCCGAGGACGTCCTCGGCGACGCCCCGGTGGTCGCCACCTTGGCCGACGCCGTGGCCGATTGCCGGCTGGTGCTCGGCTGCACCGCACGTGCGCGCCGGGTCCAATTGGAGGAGCTGCTGCCGGGCGTTGCCGCGCAGCGCGCCCTGGCCAAGGCCGCCGAGCCGGCCGAAGTGGCCTTTGTATTCGGCCGCGAGCGTACCGGCCTGACCAACGAAGAGCTGCAGCTCTGCCACCTGGCCGTGCATATTCCCTCCAACCCCGACTTCAGTTCCCTGAACCTGGCGGCCGCCGTGCAGGTGCTGGCCTATGAGCTGAGGATGGCCAGCCTGGGGGGCGTCAGCGCCGCCGCGCCGGCCGAGCCGGGCTTCCGCGAGGAGCCGGCCAGCCATGCCCAGGTCGAGGGCCTGTTCGGCCAGCTCGGCGACACCCTGGACGACATCGACTTCCACAAGGGCCGCGCGCCCGAATCGGCGATGCGCAAACTGCGCCGCCTGTTCCTGCGCACCGAACTGAGCGAACAGGAAGTGCGCCTGCTGCGCGGCATCCTGTCCGATGCGCAGCGGATGGCACGCCTGGCCGCAGGCAAGCCTCAATGATCTGACGCAGTTCTCACTTTTTCGGGTACGCTGTTTCGATATCTCGGGGGAGCAATGACGCGTGTCAGTACTGCGATGGCTGCTGCAGGGGGGACTGCTGTGTCTGGCCATCGCTCTGGCGGTCGGTCCGGCATCGGCGGGGCCGTCCAACGTACTGGTGCTGGGACGGATAAGCGATGATCCCAAGTCACACTATGCGCAGCTGCAGCCCCTGCTGGACTACGTCGTGCCGCGCATGCGGGATGTGGGCATCACCGAAGGCCGCATTCTGATGGCCAGCGACTCGCAGCGCATGGGCAGCTACCTGCGTCGCGGCCGCGTGGACTGGGTGACAGAGACCTCCGGCACCGCCGTCGCGCTGGGCATGCGCAGCGGCGCACAGCCGTTGCTGCTGACCGAGCGCAGCGGGGTGCGCGAGTACCACACCGTGTTCTTCGTGCGCCGGGACAGCCCGGTCCGCACCCTGGAAGACCTGACCGGGCGCACCGTGGCCCTGCAGAACGTGGCGTCCACCAGTGCGTACCTGGTCCCGGTGATGACCCTGCTCGAACACGGCATGACCCCGGAGATACTGCACTCGGCAAACGACACGGCCGCGCCCGATACGGTGGGTTACGTGTTCGCGCGGTCCGAGCTGAACATCGCCACCCTGGTGCACAAGGGGCTGGTCGATGCCGGGGCGGTCAGCAGCGTGGACTGGGGGGACGACAAGCGCGTTCCACCGGTCTTCCGGCGCGATTTCCGGGTCATCCACCGTACCGAGCCGTATCCGCGCGGCGTGGAAATGGTGCGCGCCGGTCTGGACCCGCAGGTGCGTGACCGCCTGCAGCAGGTGCTGCTGGATGCAGCATCGGATCCACACGCGCAGGATGCGCTGGAAAAGTTCTTTGGTACGTCCGGGTTCCATCGGGTGGATGCGCAGATGCAGCACCGGCTGGATGAATTGAAACAGGGTTGGGCACGCGTGCGGATGGAAGTGGAATGAGGCCGTTGGGTTCCGGAATGCAGGCACGTTTCGTGCTGGCGATGAGCGGTGCCATGCTGGTGGTGGTGGCGATCGTGGCGGTCGTGCTGGGGCGCCAGGCCACCATGCAGGATGAGGTCAAGCACCTCAGTGGCAGCGTGATCCACGGTCTGTTCGACCGCAGCGTACGCAGTCGTGGCGAGGCTCTGGCGCGCGAGCTCTCCGATGCGCTGGCCAATCCGCTTTACTACAACGACCTGGAGCAGGTCGGCGCGCTGGTGCGCAACACCTCGCGGCAGCAGGTGGTGCGTTATGTGCTGGTGTTCGACGCCGATGGCCGCCTGATCCATGACGGATCGGTGGAGGTGCTGGGCTTCGGCCGTGCCATGACCGACCCGCTGGCCGAAGGGGCCAAGGGCGCCCGCCAGCTGGTGGTGCAGGAGTCGCCCAAGGTGCTGGACAACGCGATGCCGATCATGATCGGCAACCAGCGCATCGGCGGTGTCCGCGTGGGCATGGCGCTGGACGACGTGCAGGCGATGGAGCAACGCGCCAACCAGACCCTCGGCGACCGCCTGCAGCAGGTGGGCAAGCGGCACCTCGGCTGGCTGCTGCTGATGCTGGGTCTGCTGGTGGGGATCGGCGTGGTGGTGATCATCTACGTGCAGCGCACCCTGGTCACCCCGATCCGCGGGCTGGCCGCCGCCGCGCGCCAGATCGAAGCGGGCGACTACCAGGTGCAGCTGCGCGAAAGCTCGCGCAGGGACGAGGTCGGCGAGCTGGTGCGTGCGTTCGGGCGGATGAGCGAGGCCATCGCCCGGCACGACCGCGAGGTCCGGCACATGGCCTATACCGATGCCTTGACCGGCCTGACCAACCGCCTGGCGTTCCGCGAAGCGCTGGATCACCGCCTGATGGCCGCGCGCGCCTCCGGTCATCGGCTCGGGCTGCTGTTTGCCGACATCGACGACTTCAAGCGCGTCAATGACACCCTCGGCCATGAGGCCGGCGACGAGGCCCTGCTGCAGTTCGCCCAGCGCATCAGCGCGGCGGTGACGCAGGCCGGTGGCGACGAGGCCCTGCTGGCGCGCTTTGGTGGCGATGAGTTCGTGATCCTGATCGGCGATGGCGACGTCGCGGCCACCGCGCGCCACCTGGCCGAGATCCTGGTGCGCGAGCTGGGCAAGCCGCTGGTGGTGCAGGGCAGGGAGCTGTTCCTGGGTACCTCCATCGGTGTGACCCTGTTCCCCGACGATGCCGCCGACGCGACCACGCTGCTGAAGAATGGCGACATCGCGATGTACCAGGCCAAGATGGCCGGCAAGAACTGCTATCGCTATTACAGCCGTGCCATGGACCACGCGGTCGAGCGGCGCGTGCACATGGAGCAGGAGTTGCGTGGCGCCTGGGAACGCGGCGAGCTGCGGCTGGTGTACCAGCCGATCTTCCGCACCCGCGACCGCCGCATGGTGGGCGTCGAAGTCCTGCTGCGCTGGCAGCACCCGACGCTGGGCACGATCCCGCCGTCGGTGTTCATTGAAGTGGCCGAGCAGAGCGGCCTGATCGAAGTAATCGGTCCCAAGGTGCTGCGCGCGGCCTGCATGGAGGCGGTGCAGTGGCCACACGGTGCCGACAGTGACGGCCTGTTCGTGTCGGTCAACGTGTCGCCGCGCCAGCTGCGCGGTGGCGAGCTGCCCACCCTGGTCGCCGACTGCCTGCGCGATACCGGCCTGCCCGCCTCGCGCCTGCATCTGGAACTGACCGAAACGGCGGTGATCGGCGACGAGATGCTGGCCGCCGCACTGCTGGACAAGCTCCACCGCACCGGCGTGAAGGTGTGGCTGGACGACTTCGGCACCGGCTTCTCCGGGCTCAGCCACCTGCGCCAGGTGCCGGTGGACGGGGTCAAGATCGACAAGAGTTTCGTTGCCGACATGCAGCGCGATCCGGACGACCTGGCGCTGACCACGGCGATCATCGCGATGGCCCACGCGCTGGGCATCACCGTGGTGGCCGAAGGCATCGAGCAGGAAGTGCAGTTCGACCTGCTGTGCCAGCGCGGTTGCGACCTGGGCCAGGGCTACTGGCTGAGCCACCCGGTCAGCGCGACCGAGGTGGTGCAGATGATCGAGGCGGGCCGGTAACGTGGACGTCGTGATGACCAGTAGTCATCACCTGTCCGCCGATGCCCCTTATTCCCGCCCACGCCCCTAGACGGGGCGTTTGCTGGAATCGCCGGCGATCTCGCGGACCAGTTTGGGGACCAGGTAGCCGGACAGGCGTGCGGTGAGCTGGGCGTGCAGTGCCTTGGCGGTGTCGTCCGGTACCTCGAAGTGGGCCACGCCTTCGACCCGGTCCACCTGGTACAGGTAGTACGGCAGCACGCCGGCGGCGAAGCTGCGTTCGCTCAGGTCCTGCAGCGCCTGCAGGGAGTCGTTGACCCCGCGCAGCAGCACCGCCTGGTTGAGCAGGGTGGCGCCGGCGCCGCGCAGGCGGGCCATCGCCGTGTCCACGGCGGCGTCGAACTCGTTGGCATGGTTGGCATGGATCACAAATGCCACCGGCCAGGGCAGGGCGGCGATCCACTGCACCAGGGCGTCGTCCACCCGTTCGGGCAGCACCACCGGCAGCCGGCTGTGGATGCGCAGACGGCGCAGGTGCGGAATCCGCGCCAGGGCCTGGGTCAGCTCTTCCAGCTTGTGGGTGGCCAGTGACAGCGGGTCGCCGCCGGACAGGATCACCTCGTCGATGTCCGGGTCCTGCGCGATGGCGTCCACCGCCTCGCGCCAGCCCTCTCTGGCGGCATTCTCGGTGCCGTAGTCGAAGTGGCGGCGGAAGCAGTAGCGGCAGTTGATCGCACAGCTGCCGGTGGTCACCAGCAGGGCCCGGCCGCGGTACTTCTGGATCACCCCGGTGGCCTTTCTGGCCAGCCCGTCGCCCACCGCATCCAGGCTGAAGCCCGGTACTACCTGCATTTCATCGGTGACCGGCAGCACCTGCCGCAGCAGCGGGTCGTGGCGGTCGCCCGGGCGCATCCGGGCGATGAAGCCCTGCGGCACGCGCAGCGCGAACTGGCTGGCCGCCTCGGCCGAAAGGGGCAGCCCGGCCGGGTCGAGGTCAAGCTGCGCCAGCAGCTGCCGCGGGTCGCGGACCGCCTCGCGCCAGAGCTGTTGCCAGCGCACGGGGGTGGGCAGGGGCGTGGCGGAAAGCTGCATGGAATGGGGGCCTGCGGTTATCATGTCGGTCAGAAAAACGAGTCACCCCACCGGTGCCGGTGGGTTTTCCATTCTATCCGGCTCGCCGCGCCTGCGCGGCGTTTGCCCATTCAGGAGTTTCAGCATGGCCACTGTTGGCATGAACGATGTCAAGAACGGGATGAAGATCCTGGTCAACAATGAACCGGCGGTCATCACCGAGACCGAGTACGTCAAGCCGGGCAAGGGCCAGGCCTTCACCCGCATGAAGTACCGCTTCATCAAGTCGGGCCGCGTGGTCGAAATGACCATGAAGGCCACCGATGACGTGGAAAAGGCCGACGTCGTCGACACCAACATGAACTACATGTACACCGACGGCGAGTACTGGCACTTCATGGACCCGGAGTCGTTCGAGCAGGTCCAGGCCACCAAGGCCGGCATGGGCGGCGCGGACAAGTGGCTCAAGGGTGAGGAATCCTGCATCGTCACCCTGTGGAATGGCGAGCCGATCTTCGTCCAGCCGCCGAACTTCGTCGAACTGAAGATCACCGAAACCGATCCGGGCGTCCGTGGCGACACCTCGGGCGGTGGCGGCAAGCCGGCCACCCTGGAAACCGGCGCCGTGGTCCGCGTGCCGCTGTTCGTCAACCAGGATGAAATCATCAAGGTCGACACCCGCTCGGGTGAATACTCCGCACGCGCCGGCAAGTAATCCGCCCCACGGTCGGATGACGGCAGAGCCGACCGCTGGTCGGCTGTTGCCCACGACCAACGATCGGATACGGGTAGAGCCGACCGTTGGTCGGCTGCTGGTGGCGGGGTCTGAACGCGCGTCGCGAACGGCAGCCGACCAACGGCCGGCTCTACAGACGGCATGTCCCCGGCGTGTCGCCGGCACACCGCCGCCCCTCCGCTGCATCCCCCCTGCCTCAGCGAGCCCGCATGACCGACACCGCACGCATTCCCGAAGCCTGTGACCTGCTGATCGAAGCCGGTTACGTGGTCCCGATCGAGCCGCATGCGGTGGTGCTGGAAGACCATGCCGTGGCCATCCGTGGCAGCGAGATCATCGCGATCCTGCCGCGTGCCGAGGCGCGTGCGCGCTTCGCGCCGATGCAGACCGTGTCACGCCCGGACGCGGCGCTGATGCCGGGCCTGGTCAACGCGCACACCCACAACCCGATGACCCTGCTGCGCGGCGTCGCCGACGACCTGCCGCTGATGGTGTGGCTGCAGCAGCACATCTGGCCGGTGGAAGCGGCGGTGATCGGGCCGGAGTTCGTGGCCGACGGCACCACGCTGGCGATCGCCGAGATGCTGCGTGGCGGCACCACCTGCGCCAACGAAAACTACTTCTTCTCCGACGTCCAGGCGGCCGTCTACAAGCAGCATGGTTTCCGCGCCCTGGTTGGCGCGGTGATCATCGATTTCCCTACTGCCTGGGCAAAGACCGACGACGAGTACTTCGCCAAGGCCGGCGAGCTGCACGACCAGTGGCGCAACGATCCGCTGATCGGCACCTCGTTCGCGCCGCACGCGCCGTACACCGTCAACGACGCCAATTTCGAGCGCGTGCGCATGCTGTCCGACCAGCTGGACATGCAGGTCCACCTGCACACGCATGAAACCGCGCAGGAAATCAGCGATTCAATCAAGCTGCACGGCCAGCGCCCGCTGGCGCGCCTGGACCGCCTGGGCCTGGTCAACGACCGCCTGATCGCGGTGCACATGACCCAGCTCACCGAGGCCGAGATCCACCTGTGCGCCGAGCGTGGCGTCAGCGTGGTGCATTGCCCCGAATCCAACCTCAAGCTGGCCTCCGGGTTCTGTCCGGCCTGCGCCCTGCAGCGCGCCGGCGTGAACCTGGCGATCGGCACCGACGGTTGCGCCAGCAACAACGATCTGGACATGTTCAGCGAGAACCGCACCGCGGCGATCCTCGCCAAGGCCGTGGCCAACGATGCCACCGCGCTGGACGCGGCCACCACGCTGCGCGCGGCCACCCTGGGCGGTGCACGCGCGCTGGGCTTTGGCGACCGCATCGGGTCGATCGAGGTGGGCAAGCAGGCCGACCTGGTCTGCGTGGACCTGTCCGCGCTGGAAACCCAGCCGCTCCACCATGTGCTCTCGCAGCTTGTCTACGCCGCCGGCCGCCACCAGGTCAGTGATGTCTGGATTGCCGGCCAGCCCAAGCTGGTCCAGCGCGAACTGGTTGGCATGGACACGGCGGCGATCGTCGCCAACGCGCGCCAGTGGCGCGAGCGCATCCGCCACATCCGTGCTTGATGCACCAAGGATCCCCATGAACGCCCCCCACGCTTCCACCAATTTCGATCAGGCCGAACTGGACAAGTTCGCCGCACTCGCCAACCGCTGGTGGGATGCGGACGGCCCGCAGAAGCCGCTGCACGCCCTGAACCCGGTGCGCCTGCAGTACGTGGCCAGCCGCGTACCGCTGCGTGGCGCACGGGTGCTGGACATCGGCTGCGGCGGTGGCCTGCTCAGCGAAGCACTGGCCAAGGAAGGCGCCGAGGTCACCGCGATCGACCTGGCCCCGGAACTGGTCAAGGTCGCGCGGCTGCACAGCCTGGAGTCTGGCGTCACGGTGGACTACCGCCTGCAGGCCGCCGAGGACCTGGCCGCCGAACAGCCGGGCAGCTTCGATGTGGTCACCTGCATGGAAATGCTGGAGCACGTCCCCGACCCGGGCGCGATCATCGCCGCCTGCCACCGCCTGCTCAAGCCCGGCGGCCAGCTGTTCCTGTCCACCGTCAACCGCACCCCGGCCGCGTTTGCGGTGGCCATCGTCGGTGCCGAGTACGTAGCGCGGCTGCTGCCCAAGGGCACGCACCATTACCAGGACTTCATCAAGCCGGCCGAACTCGGCAAGTGGCTGCGCGAGGCCGACTTCACCCTGCGCGATGTCAGCGGCATGGCCTATGAGCCGTGGCGCAACCGCGCGCGTCTGAGCAGCCGCACCGACATCAACTACCTGGCCTATGCCGTGAAGCCGGACGATGCTGCCGGTGTCTGAGTCCGCAGGTCACGCGGGCATGTTCCCGCAGGCGGTGCTGTTCGATCTGGACGGCACACTGCTGGACAGCGCCCCGGACATGCTGGCCACCGCCAATGCGATGCTCGGCGCGCGCGGCCGTGCTCCGATCAGCCTTGACGTCCTTCGCCCGGTGGTGTCCAAGGGCTCCCGGGCGATGGTATCGGTCGCGTTCCCGGAGCTGGGGCAGGCCGAGCGTGACGCGCTCGTGCCCGAATTCCTGGAGCGCTATGAAGGCCTGATCGGCCGCCATGCCGTGCTGTTCGACGGCGTGGCCGGCATGCTCGACGCGCTGGAGGCGGCCGGCTGCCGCTGGGGCATCGTCACCAACAAGCCGGAATACCTGGCGCGGCTGATCGTGCCGCAACTGGGGTGGGAACAGCGCTGTGCCGTGCTGATCGGCGGCGACACGCTGGCCCAGCGCAAACCGCATCCGTTGCCGCTGCTGGCGGCGGCCGAACGTATGGCGATGGCCCCGGCCACCTGCATCTACGTCGGCGACGACGAGCGCGATATCGTCGCTGCCAACGCCGCCGGCATGGCCTCGGTGGCCGCGCTGTGGGGCTACCGCCTGGACGCCGACGACCCGCACGCGTGGGGCGCCGAACGCATGGCCGAACACCCCGCGCAGCTGCAGCGCCCCGACGCCTGGCCGCCCGCGCGCGGGTAGACCGGACGACCGGCCGATGACCCACTCCGGCAGGTGCCAACCGTGGGTCGGCACATTTCCCCAGGCAAGTGCGGACCGTGGGTCCGCACAGCATTTGAAGGACTTCCCGTGACAACTTCCAGCGCCCTGGACAGCTTCCTGGACAAGTGGCGAACCCGCTGGCCGGAATGGTCGGTAGCCGAACCTTTCGTGCCGGAGGCACAGCGCCTCCGCGTGGTGGCGTGGTTCGCGCTGCTGCAGGAGTTCGACGACATCCTCAATATCGGCGGCGACCCGACCCCGGCCGACGCCAAGCTGGCGTGGTGGGGCGAAGAGCTGCGCAGCTGGGCCGCCCAGCGCTCCAGGCATCCGCTGGGCCGTGTACTGGAACCGTTGCGCGCGCCGTGGGCGGAACTGGCCCAGACCCTGCCGGACCTCATCGACGCGCGTGCCGTGCCGGTGGACCCGGCGCAGGCGCTCGCCGCGCTGCGCGCCTACGCCGCTGCGGTGGCCGCAGTGGAGGCGGTGATTTTCGAGGCGGCTGTCCGCGGTGACACCACCACGCCGGTGGTGCTGCAGACCCTGGCGCAGCGACTGCACGAGGCCGGCGTCGCCGCCGTGCCACGCGCATTGCTGGCGCAGGGCGAGCAGGACGTGGCGCAGCGCTGGGGGCAGCAACTGCTGCGCGACTGGCCCGCGCGCGTGGCCGGGCCGCGCCCGCGCCGCCTGTATGCCTCGCTGGCACGCACGCGCCAGCAGGCCTGGGTGCAGGGGCGCGAACTCAAGGCAACGCCGCTGCGTACGCTGCTGCGCACCTGGTGGGCAGCCCGCGGCTGATCGCTGGGGCAGGGTGGGTACCGACCGTGGGTCGGTACGCCTTCGTCAGCGCCGCTCCAGCACCAGCAGCGGATCGATGCGGGTATCGAACCAGTTCATGCCCCAGTGCAGGTGCGGCCCGGTCGCACGACCGGTGGCGCCGACTGCGGCGATCACCTGGCCCTGTTCGACCCGGTCGCCGACCTTCACGTCGATGCGCGACAGGTGCAGGAAGTTCGAGCTCACCCCATAGCCGTGATCAAGCAGCAGGGTGCCACCGGTGAGGTACAGGTCCGGCCCGGCAAACGTGACCACGCCAGCGGCCGGTGCTTTCACCGGCGTGCCGGTCGGCACCGCGATATCCATGCCCGAATGCCCGGCGCCGGGTTGCCCGTTGTAGACGCGTGCGTTGCCGAAGCGACCGCTGATGCGTCCCTGCACCGGCCAGATGAACGCCTGCGCGAAATCGGTCCGGTCGTCGTCGCGGGCGCGGGCAGCAGTGACCTGGGCCTGCTCGCGTTTGATCCGCTCGGCAATCGCCGGCGGCGGGTTGACCGTCTTGGGAGGGACGCCGTTGACGCGCTCCACCGGCCAGTCGCGCGGCGTCACCGCGATGCTGGCCGTCTCGGTGGCGCCGTCCGGGCGTCGCACCTGCACCTGCAGTGGGCCCTTCTCGTCGCGGCCGATGCCAAACACGACACTGCCGTAGCCGCTTACCCGCAGCGTGCGGCCGCCGTACTGCACCGAGCTGCCGGCGGGCACCTTTCCGATCACCATCGCACCCTGCGAGGCGCTGGCCGGGAACACCACGCGGGTGTCGGCCTGCGCCTGGGCGCCCACGGGCAACAGCAGGGCGCCCAGCGTCGCCCCGCCCGCCAGAAGCAGGCTCCAGCCCAGCAGACGCGCCCGCATCAGCGGTCGAAGCTCATGCGCTGGCCGTTCGGCGACCCGACCAGCCGCTCGCCGTCCCACGCAAGCTGGCCGTTGACCCAGGTCGAGGCGATGCGCGAGCGGAAGGTCATGCCCTCGAACGGCGACCAGCCGCACTTGGACAGCACGTCCTCGCGCTTCACCGTGAACGGCACGTCTTCGACCAGCACCAGATCGGCGAAATAGCCCTCGCGCAGATAGCCGCGCTGGCTCACGTCGAACAGCTGCGCCGGGGCGTGCGCGAACTTCTGCACCACCTGGGTGATCTCCAGCTTGCCTTCGTGCACCAGCTCCAGCGCGGCCACCAGCGCGTACTGCACCAGCGGCAGGCCGGACGGCGCCTGCGCATACGGCTTCTGCTTCTCTTCCCAGGTGTGCGGGGCATGGTCGGTGGCCAGTACGTCAATGACGTCCTCGGCCACCGCGCGGGTCAGGGCCTCGCGGTCGCTGGCGTCCTTGATTGCCGGGTTGCACTTGATCAGATTGCCCAGCCGCGCGTAATCGCTGCGGTCGAAGCGCAGGAAGTGGATGCAGGTTTCGGCCGTGATCTGCTTGCGGCTGCCGTCGGCGCGGATCAGTGGACCCTTCTCGAACAGCTTCAGCTCATCGGCGGTGGAGATGTGCAGCACGTGCAGGCGGGTGCCGTGCTTCTTCGCCAGCGCCACCGCCAGCTCCGACGACTTCAGGCAGGCCTCGCGCGAGCGGATATCCGGGTGCTGTTCCGCGCTCAGCGCGTCGCCGTATTTCTCGGCGTATTCCTTCGCCTTGGCGTCGATCATCGGGGTGTCTTCGCAGTGCGTGATGATCGGCGTGGGGGCGTACTTGAAGATCGCGTCCAGCGTCTCCGGGTTGTCCACCAGCATGTTCCCGGTGGAGGCGCCCATGAACACCTTGATGCCCGGCGATTGCTTCGGGTCCACCACCTTGATGTCGGCCAGGTTGTCGTTGCTGGCGCCCATGTAGAAGCCGTAGTTGGCGCGTGCGCGGCCGGCGGCAGCGTCGTATTTGGCCTGCAGGACCGCTGCATTGAGCGTCGGCGGATTGGTGTTGGGCATGTCCATGAAGCTGGTCAGGCCACCGGCCACGGCCGCCGCCGATTCCGTGGCGATATCACCCTTGTGGGTCAGGCCCGGTTCGCGGAAGTGCACTTGGTCATCGATCATGCCCGGCAGCAGCCAGCGCCCGGCGGCGTCGACCACGGTCTCGCCCGGGCGCGCCTCCAGGCCGGTGCCGATCTGCGCGATGCGGCCGTTTTCGATGCGCAGGTCGCCGTCGGTGATGCGACCTTCGTTGACCAGGCGGGCGTTGACGATGAGCGTGGAGGACATTTCAGTGTTTTCCTGTGCAGCGGCAAGCGGCGTGCGGGGCGCGCGGCGGCACCTCGTCCACGCCACCGGGATGGAAGGGATGGCAGCGACCGAGCCGGCGGGCGGCGAGCCAGCTGCCGCGCGCGGGGCCATGCAGGGCGATGGCTTGCATGGCGTATTCAGAACAACTGGGCACGAAGCGGCAGCGCGGCCCCAGCAGCGGGCTGATGAAGCGCTTGTAGAAGCGCAGCAGGGCAATGAGCAGGCGCGAGATCACCCCGCCATCTTAGAGCAGTTGGCATGAAGGCCGCATTTGTCGCAGGATGGGGCGTTGGACCCGCTCACGCCCACGCGCGTGGCGGGCCGCCCCGGTGGCATCACCGGGTCAGGTGCCGAACTGCGCGAGCCGGTCCGCCCAGCGGGCAGGCCGGCTTCACCCCTTGCGACTCCGGGGCTGAACGGAGTAGGCGGTGTGGTTGCTGCTGCTGGTCGGGTAGGCTATAAAGGCCCGCTTTCCCGGGCCCCGGGGAATCCAAGGAAGAGCGTTTCGTGGCTGCTAAAAAAACTGCAAAGAAGGCCGTCAAGGCCGCCAAGAAAACCGCCAAGCCTGTTGTAACGAAGTTGGCGGCCAAGTCCGTTGCCAAGAAGCCGGCCGCCAAGCCGGCCGGCAAGCCTGCATCCAAACAACCGGCGGCCAGGACGGCACCCGCAACGAAATCCACCGGCAAGACCCCGGCCAAGGCGGCCAAGAAGACCGCCACCAAGGCGCCCGTGGTCAAGAAGGCAGCCGCGAAGAAGGTCGCGCCCGCCAAGGCGGCGCCCAAGAAGGCCACGGCCGGGAAGACGGCTGTGGCCAAGCCGGTCGCCAAGGCGCCGGTGAAGAAGGCCGCCGCCAGCAAGACCGTGGCAAAGAAGACGGTGAAGCCGGTGGCTGTCAAGCCGGCCGCCAAGCCTGCACCGGTGAAGAAGGTCGCGGCCAAACAGCCGCCGGCCAAGCCGGTGAAGGCAAGCAAGATCGCCAGCAAGCCCGTGGCAACCAAGCCGGCCGCCAAGCCGGCCGCAGCACCTGTAGTCAAGTCCGCACCGAAGCCGGCATCGCCGGCGCCGGCCAAGTCTGTCCCGGCCAAGTCCGCGGTCACGCCTGCCACCCCTCCGGCGCCTGCGCCGGCGCCGGTAGCAGCGTCCCCCGCCTCGAAAGCCCCGCAAAACAAGAATCCCGTGCCCGTTTCGAAATCGCCTGCAAAAACCCCCGCCAAGTCCGAGTCCGCCCCCAAGCCCGTGTCCCGTCCGGTCGGCAAGGTCGCCGTTGCCGTGGCAGCGCGTTCGGCCGCCCCGGCCCCGCGCACCAAGGTGAAGGTGGTGGAATACAAGACTGACGAAGCCACCGGTCGTCCGATCCTGCCCGACGGTTACAAGCCGAGCGCGGAAGAGGAATACATGAATCCGCTGCAGCTGGAGTATTTCCGCCAGCGCCTGCAGCACTGGCGCAATGATCTGGTCGAGGAATCCAAGCAGACCATCGCGAATCTGCAGGAGGAAGTGCGTGATATCGGCGATGAGGCCGAGCGTGCCACCCGCGAGACCGAGAACTCGCTGGAACTGCGTACCCGTGATCGTTACCGCAAGCTGATCGGCAAGATCAACAGCACCCTGAAGCGCCTGGAAGACGGTGACTACGGCTACTGCGTGGACACCGGCGAAGAGATCGGCCTGGATCGTCTGGAAGCGCGTCTGACTGCAGAGCGCACCATCGACGCCCAGGAGCGTTGGGAGCACCTGCAGAAGCAGCAGGGCGACTGATCGCCGATCGGTCGCGACGCAATCAAAAACCCGGCCTCGGCCGGGTTTTTTTTGATCCGCGGAATTTCGGCGCTCTGCTGCACAGGCAGCCGACCAACGGTCGGTACCTGCCACCGCCGGCGGCCGACCGTCCTGGCAGGCCGCTCCCGGTCAGTGCAGGTCGCGCAGGTTCAGGCGGCGCAGGGTGGGGTTCTTCCAGGCAGTAATGCCGGCCACGCTCAGCACCGCGAAACCACCCAGCACCACCGCCGGCACCAGACCGAGCAGCTTGGCCATCGTGCCCGCATAGAACGCGCCCAGCTCGTTGGACGAACTGATGAAGATGCCGTTGATCGACGATACCCGTCCACGCATTTCTTCCGGCGTGGCCAACTGCAGGATGGTCGAACGGATCACCACCGACACGCCGTCGAAGGCACCGTAGAACAGCAGGATCACCGCCGACAGCCAGAAGCTGTGCGACAGCCCGAACCCGATCACGCACAGCCCGAACCCGGCCACCGCGAACAGCAGCACGCGGCCGGCGTTGCGCTGCAGC
Organism: Stenotrophomonas nematodicola; assembly: GCF_009467805.1. Classification (GTDB taxonomy): domain Bacteria; phylum Pseudomonadota; class Gammaproteobacteria; order Xanthomonadales; family Xanthomonadaceae; genus Stenotrophomonas; species Stenotrophomonas nematodicola. Next base: position 23,320 of record NZ_WIAY01000005.1, on the reverse strand, counting down.
GGCCGGCGGGCCAGCCACAGCCCCACGCACACCGAGCCCAGTGCCGGCGCCGCGCGCAGGATGCCCAGGCCCTCCGGACCGTGGTGCAGGATCTCGTGCAGGAACGCCGGCAGCATCGCCACCACGCCGCCGAGCAGCACCGAGAACATGTCCAGCGCCATCGCCCCGACCATGATCCGGTTGCCCAGCACGAAGCGGCCGCCCTCGGCGATGCTCTTGAAGATCGGTGCGGCCGGACCGCTGTGCACCGGCTCGGACACGCGCAGCACGGCCAGACAGCCCACCGCGACCGCCGCCACGCCTACCGCCACGCCGTAGGCCACGCCCTTGCCGCCCCAGGCGACCAGCAGCCCGCCCAGCGCCGGCCCGGCCACCATGCCGGCCTGGAACACTACCGCCCCCAGACCCGCGCCGCGCGCGTACTGCTGGCGCTCGAGCACCCGCGCGAACAGCGCGTTGTAGATCGGCGACAGAAACGCGCGCACCATCCCCGTCATCGCGATCGCCGCATAGATCGGCCACACCCCGTGGAACGGCAGCCAGCCCTGCGCCACCGCGGTCAGCACCACCGCCGTCAGCACCAGCCCGCTGGCTGCCACCATGCCCAGCCGGCGGCGCGGCAGGTGATCGACCAGATAGCCGGCGAACGGTGCCACGCAGAAGAATGGCAGCACCTCGGCCAGTCCGACCAATCCCAGCGAGAACGGATTGCGGGTTACTTCATAGATGTGCCACCCGACCGTGACCGCCACGATCTGGTAGGACAGCATCGCGCAGATGCGATAGGCCAGCAGCAGCGAGAAGCCGGGGCGGGACAACAGGCTGAGCGCGCTGTCGCCTGTGTCGGACGGGGCGTCGGCACTCACGACTGCGCGGACTGCGACTGTGCGGTATCGCGGATGAAGGCCAGCATGGCCGCCACGCCGTTGCTGCGCGTCGGCGACAGATGGCGCGACAGGCCGATGTCCTGGATGTAGGTCGGCTCGGTGGCCAGGATTTCCTCGGCCGACCGGCCCGAGTACACCCGCAGCGCCAGGTAGATCAGCCCGGACACGATCGCCGAATCGCTGATGGCGTGGAAGCGCAGCGACTGCGCATTGCCTTCCGGCACGATCCACACCATCGACTGGCAGCCGAGCAGACGGTGCTGCTCGGTCTTCCACTCCTCAGGGAAGGCCGGCAGCTTGCGCCCCAGGTCGATCAGGTACTGGTAGCGTTCGGACCAGTCGCCAAAAAAGGCGAACTCATCGGCGATGGCCGCCTGCGCGTCGGCGGCGGTGGGTTCGAGCGGGAACGGGGAAACGGTGGTCATGGGGGACTCCGGGCCGGTATGCGCCTTCCGTGGTCGGGCCGTGATGGTTCGGGGGAAGCACCCGGCCATCCGTGGCCGGGACTGTGTCAGGGCGCCCGACGCCGGGGCCGGGCAGGTCAGTGGCTGGGCGGGCCCTCAGCGCTTGCGCACCCAGCGCACGCCCTGCGCGGTGTCTTCCAGGGCGATACCTTCGGCCGCCAGCGCATCGCGGATCGAATCGGCGCGGGCGAAATCGCGCGCCTGCTTGGCGGCCGTGCGCTCATCGATCAGCGCCTGGATGCGCGCGCCCTCGTCGCTGTCGGTGGCCTGGCTGCCGAACCACGCGGACGGGGCCTGCTGCAGCAGCCCCAGCGCCTTGCCGGCGCCGAGCAACTGGCTCTTCAGGTCGACCAGTTCGGCCAGCGTGGCGCCCTCGCGCGGATGGTCCGGGCCGCCGGCCGAGGCCGAGGCGTGGCGCAGCTTCCTGGCCAGTTCCGACAGCAACGCCAAGGCGCGCGGCGTGTTGAGATCCTCGTCGAGCACCGCTTCGATCGCCTCGGGAATGCGTGCCGTGGCCGCTACCGCCTCGACCTCGCGAAGTGCGCCGTACAGGCCATCCAGCGTGCGTGCGGACTGCTCGATCAACGCATCGGACCAGTCCAGCGGCTGCCGGTAGTGGGCCGACAGCAGCGCATACCGCAGCGCCTCGGGCGCATGCGCGCGGACCAGATCGTGCACGCGTTCGATGTTGCCGATCGACTTGCTCATCTTGGCGCCGCCGAAGTTGAGCATGCCGTTGTGCAGCCAGAAGCGGGCGAAGGTCTGCCCGCCGTGCGCGCACTCGCTCTGCGCGATCTCGTTCTCGTGGTGCGGGAACTGCAGGTCGACGCCGCCGGCGTGGATGTCGATGGTCGGGCCCAGGTGCGCGGCGGCCATCGCCGAGCACTCGATGTGCCAGCCCGGACGGCCGCGGCCCCAGGGGGATGCCCAGCCGGGCAGGTCCTCGGAGGACGGCTTCCACAGGACGAAGTCGCCCGGGTCGCGCTTGTACGGGGCCACGTCCACGCGCGCGCCGGCGAGCATCTCGTCGGGATCGCGCCGTGAGAGTTTGCCGTAATCGGCATAGGTTCCCACGGCGAACAGCACATGGCCTTCGGCGGCGTAGGCATGCCCGGCCTCGATCAGCTGTTCGATCATTTCAATGATCTGCGGGATGTGCGCAGTGGCTTCCGGCTCGATGTCCGGCGGAACCACGCCAAGTGCGGCCATGTCCTCACGGTACGCGGCGGCGAAACGATCGGTGATTGCCGAAATCGGCACATTCTGGTCCCGCGCGGCCGTGTTGATCTTGTCGTCCACGTCGGTGATGTTCCGCGCGTAGCGCAGGGCGCCGAAACGGCGTCGCAGCAGATCGGCCAGCACCCCGAACACCACCGGGCCACGGGCGTTGCCGATGTGGACATAGTTGTAGACCGTGGGACCGCAGACATACAGGGTCGGACAGGCCGGATCGAGCGGTTGGAACGTTTCGAGCTGGCGTGTCAGGGTGTTGTGCAGTCGCAGGGTCATGGTGGCCGTGGTGGGGGATGGGTGGGGGGCAAGCGGTCGATTTTAGATCACAACGGCGCCCAGCGCCGGGCCGTCCGGCGGCCCCGCAGGGCCGGCATGGCGTCCCTGGCCGGGGGGCGGGCGCGGCCTGCCTATGGGCAGAAACGTTACGGAAGGGTAATGTTCAGCCCCTTGTGCCTGGCACTGCCTAAACTATCCCCCTTGTCCTCTTACCTGTTGCCAATGAAATCCGCTTCGTTGTTGACGCTGGCCTGTCTGCTCGCAAGTGCCGCCTTCGGGGTGCGCGCCCAGGACGGTGAGGCCCGCAACCGGGTGGTGATCGTCGAGAACGTGAAGTTCGACTACGCGCAGGTGCTCAACGTCGAGCCCGTGTTCCAGACGCTGCGGGCCACCCGCACGGAAGAACACTGCGAGCCGGTGTCCACCCGGACCCTGGCCCCGGTCAACGTGACCGGCGAAGAACCGCAGGAAGAAAAGGGCCGCTTTGGCCGCTTCATGGACTCGGTGCGCTCGATCTTCCGCCGTGAAGACGGCAGCGAGGAGGAAATGCCCGTGGTCGAGGCGCCGCCGGCCAACAACGGCCCGCTGCTGACCCGCGACTGCCGGATCATCCCGGTCGGCCGGGAATTCCGCCGGCCCATCGCCTATGACGTGGATTACGTCTACAAGGGCACCAAGTACCGCTCCCGCCTCCCCGACGATCCCGGCAACCGCCTGAAGATCCGCGTGTCCATCACCCCGTGGGTGGCGGCCGAGCAGGGCGGGCCGGCCAATCCGTGACCGGCCCGGAAGCCGCCTCGTTCGCTACGCTGATCTGCATGTTCCATTCAGGCCTTGCACCCGCCCCGGGCGCGTGCAAAGATGGGCGGCCATGAAACTCACCGACTTCCAGCACGACACCAGCGCCGCCCGTATGGCTACGGGCATGACGTCGCGTGCCCGCCGACCGGAACCCCACATTTTCGCTGGGTAACCGGAGCTTCGTGCTGTCTGTTCGGAAAACCCAGCCCCCGTGCTGGGTTTTTTCGTTTCTGCGATCTGAAAAGTTTCATCTGTACGTTTTTCCGACCCCCTGAATCCCGCCGCAAAGGATCGATCGATGTCCCTGAAGCACTTCCTGAACACCCAGGACTGGAGCCGCACCGACCTGGATGCCCTGCTGACCCAGGCCGCGTTGTTCAAGCGCAACAAGCTGGGCGACGAGCTCAAGGGCAAGTCGATTGCCCTGGTGTTCTTCAATCCGTCCATGCGCACCCGCACCAGCTTCGAGCTGGGTGCCTTCCAGCTGGGGGGCCACGCGATCGTGCTGCAGCCGGGCAAGGATGCATGGCCGATCGAGTTCAACCTCGGCTCGGTGATGGATGGCGACACGGAAGAGCACATCGCCGAAGTGGCCAAGGTGCTGGGCCGCTACGTCGACCTGATCGGCGTGCGCGCATTCCCGAAGTTCGTCGACTGGAGCAAGGACCGTGAGGACGAAGTGCTCCGGAGCTTCGCGAAATACTCGCCGGTGCCGGTGATCAACATGGAGACCATCACCCACCCGTGCCAGGAGCTGGCCCACGTGATGGCGCTGCAGGAACATTTCGGCACCCAGGACCTGCGCGGCAAGAAGTTCGTGCTGACCTGGACCTACCACCCCAAGCCGCTCAACACCGCGGTGGCCAACTCGGCGCTGACCATCGCCACCCGCATGGGCATGGACGTGACCCTGCTGTGCCCGACCCCGGATTACATCCTGGACGAGCGCTACATGGGCTGGGCCGAGCAGAACGTGGCCGAGAGCGGCGGTTCCCTGCAGGTCAGCCATGACATCGCCAGCGCCTACACCGGTGCCGACGTGGTCTACGCCAAGAGCTGGGGCGCGCTGCCGTTCTTCGGCAACTGGGAGCCGGAAAAGCCGATCCGCGACCAGTACAAGCACTTCATCGTCGACGAAGCCAAGATGGCCCTGACCAACAACGGCGTGTTCAGTCACTGCCTGCCGCTGCGCCGCAACGTCAAGGCCACCGACGCGGTGATGGACTCGGCGCAGTGCATCGCCATCAACGAGGCCGAGAACCGCCTGCACGTACAGAAGGCGATCATGTCGGCCCTGATCGGCCGCTGAGATTCTGTTGATTCCCCCTTTGCCCACCGCCGGGCCGTGTCCGGCGCTACGAGATCAGACCCCCATGAGCAAGAAAGACATCGTCCTGGCCTTCTCCGGCGGACTCGACACCAGCTTCTGCGTGCCTTACCTGCAGGAGCGCGGCTACAACGTGCACACCGTGTTCGCCGACACCGGCGGCGTGGATGACGAAGAGCGTGATTTCATCGAGAAGCGCGCCGCCGAGCTGGGCGTCACCAGCCACGTCACCGTCGATGGCGGTCCGGCAATCTGGAGCGGCTTCGTCAAGCCGTTCGTGTGGGCCGGCGAAGGCTACCAGGGCCAGTACCCGCTGCTGGTGTCCGACCGCTACCTGATCGTGGATGCCGCGCTCAAGCGCGCCGCCGAGCTGGGCACCAACATCATCGCCCACGGCTGCACCGGCATGGGCAACGACCAGGTCCGCTTCGACCTGGCCGTGAAGGCGCTGGGCGACTACCAGATCGTCGCGCCGATCCGCGAAATCCAGAAGGAACACACCCAGACCCGCGCCTACGAGCAGAAGTACCTGGAAGAGCGCGGTTTCGGCGTGCGCGCCAAGCAGCAGGCCTACACCATCAACGAAAACCTGCTCGGCCTGACCATGTCCGGTGGCGAGATCGACCGTTGGGAAGCCCCGGGCGAAGGCGCCCGCGGCTGGTGCGCACCGCGCAGCGAGTGGCCGGCCGAGGCGCTGACCGTGACGCTGAAGTTCGTCGAAGGCGAGGCTGTCGCCCTGGACGGCGAGGCGATGGCGGGCGAGCAGATCCTGGCCAAGCTCAACAAGCTGTTCGCCCCGTACGGCGTGGGCCGTGGCGTGTACACCGGCGACACCGTGATCGGCCTGAAGGGCCGCATCGTGTTCGAAGCGCCGGGCCTGGTCTCGCTGCTGGCCGCGCACCGCGCGCTGGAAGATGCCGTGCTGACCAAGCAGCAGAACCGCTTCAAGCCGGACGTGGCGCGCAAGTGGGTGGAGCTGGTGTACGAAGGCTTCTACCACGACCCGCTGAAGACCGATATCGAGGCGTTCCTGAAGTCCTCGCAGGCCAAGGTCAACGGCGAAGTGGTGCTGGAAACCCGCGGTGGCCGCGTCGATGCGGTGGCCGTGCGCTCGCCGCACCTGCTCAACACCAAGGGCGCCACGTACGCCCAGTCGGCCGACTGGGGCGTGGAGGAGGCGGAAGGCTTCATCAAGCTGTTCGGCATGAGCTCCACGCTGTACGCGCAGGTGAACCGCTGAGCGATCCACGTAGCGCCGGGCTCTGCCCGGCGCCGCGCCACCCGTAGTGGCGGCCCGCGGCCGGCACTGCCCACCCTGATGGATTCCCGGACTGATGTTGGAACACACGCTCAACCACCTGCAGGCACTGGTGTCCTTCGACACCCGCAATCCGCCGCGTGCGATCACCACCGGCGGCATCTTCGACTACCTGCGCGCGAACCTGCCCGGGTTCAACGTCGAGGTGATCGATCACGGTGACGGTGCGGTCAGCCTGTACGCGGTGCGGGGCACCCCGAAGTACCTGTTCAACGTGCATCTGGATACCGTGCCCGATTCGCCGCACTGGACCACCGACCCGCATGTGATGCGGCGTACCGACGACCGCGTCATCGGTCTGGGCGTGTGTGACATCAAGGGCGCGGCGGCAGCCTTGGTGGCTGCGGCCAATGCCAGCGATGGCGATGCCGCGTTCCTGTTCTCCAGCGACGAGGAAGCCAACGATCCGCGCTGCATCGCCGCGTTCCTGGCCCGTGGCATTGCATATGACGCGGTGCTGGTGGCCGAGCCGACCATGAGCGAAGCGGTGCTCGCCCATCGCGGCATCAGCTCGGTGCTGATGAACTTCGCCGGACGCGCCGGGCATGCCTCGGGCAAGCAGGATGCGGCCGCCAGCGCGCTGCACCAGGCGATGCGCTGGGGCAACCGCGCGCTGGACCACGTGGAATCGCTGTCGCATGCGCGCTTCGGCGGGCTCACCGGCCTGCGCTTCAACATCGGCCGGGTCGAGGGCGGCATCAAGGCCAACATGATCGCGCCGGCGGCTGAACTACGGTTCGGCTTCCGTCCGCTGCCGTCGATGGACATCGACGCGCTGCTGGCCACCTTCGCTGGTTTCGCCGAACCGGCCGCGGCGCTGTTCACCGAAACCTTCCGTGGCCCGAGCCTGCCGGCCGGCGACATCGCCGAAGCGGAAAACCGCCGCCTGGCCGCGCGTGACGTGGCCGACGCACTGGATATCCCGATCGGCAACGCGGTGGACTTCTGGACCGAAGCCTCGCTGTTCTCGGCGGCCGGTTACACCACGATGGTGTACGGTCCGGGCGACATCGCCCAGGCCCACACCGCCGACGAGTTCGTGACGCTGGAGCAGCTGCAGCGTTACACCGATGCCGTGCACCGGATCATCGCGCACGGCGCCTGATCGAACGACGCCGTCGTGGCCTGCCACTGACGGACCCTCCATCGCGGCTGCGGCCGCCTGTGACGATACTGAAATGCCTTCTTCCCTCCAGCCCCACCGCCAGACCCGCCAGACCATCGTGCGCCTGCTCTCGAGCATGGCCAGCGCGAAGGAGATCAGCCAGTACCTCAAGCGCTTCTCGCAGCTGGACGCCAAGCGCTTTGCCGTGGTCAAGGTCGGCGGCGCCGTGCTGCGCGACGACCTGGACGCGTTGACCTCCTCGCTGTCGTTCCTGCAGGAAGTCGGGCTGACCCCGATCGTGCTGCACGGCGCCGGTCCGCAGCTGGATGCCGAGCTGTCGGCCGCCGGGATCGTCAAGGAAACGGTCAACGGCCTGCGCGTGACCTCGCCGGAAGGCCTGGCCATCGTGCGCCGGGTGTTCCAGGCGTCCAACCTGCAGCTGGTCGAAGCGCTGCAGCAGAACGGCGCGCGTGCAACCTCGATCACCGGTGGCGTGTTCGAGGCCGAGTACCTGGACCAGGCCACCTACGGGCTGGTCGGCGAGGTGAAGAAGGTCAACCTGGCCCCGATCGAAGCGAGCCTGCGTGCCGGGTCGATCCCGGTCATCACCAGCCTGGGCGAAACCCGCTGCGGGCAGATCCTCAACGTCAACGCCGACTTCGCCGCCAACGAGCTGGTGCAGGAACTGCAGCCGTACAAGATCATCTTCCTCACCGGTACCGGTGGCCTGCTGGATGAAGAGGGCAGGGTGATCGACTCGATCAACCTGTCCACCGAATACGACCAGTTGATGCAGCAGCCGTGGATCCACGGCGGCATGCGCGTGAAGATCGAACAGATCAAGGACCTGCTGGACCGCCTGCCGCTGGAGTCGTCGGTGTCCATCACCCGCCCCTCGGACCTGGCCAAGGAACTGTTCACCCACAAGGGCTCGGGCACGCTGGTGCGCAAGGGCGAAAAGGTGCTGCGCGCCACCGCCTGGAGCGAACTGGACCTGCCGCGCCTGAAGGGCCTGATCGAATCCAGCTTCGGCCGCACCCTGGTGCCGGACTACTTCGACAAGACCCGCCTGCTGCGCGCGTACGTCAGCGAGAACTACCGCGCCGCGGTGATCCTCACCGACGAGGCCGAAGGCGTGTACCTGGACAAGTTCGCGGTGCTCGACGACGCGCAGGGCGAGGGGCTGGGGCGCGCGGTATGGAACGTGATGCTGGAAGAAACCCCGCAGCTGTTCTGGCGCTCGCGCCACGGCAACCCGATCAACCACTTCTACTACGCCGAATCCGACGGGTGCTACAAGCAGGGCGCCTGGAAGGTGTTCTGGTTCGGCGCCGACGGCTTCGAGCGGATCAAGACCTACGTCGATCATTGCGCGGTGCGTACACCGAGCCTGGAGGGCTGAACCGATGAATCACGCCGATTGGACCCGGGTTCCCACCCTGGCCGGCACGCACGCGCGGCTGGAGCCGCTGCAGATGTCCCACATCGATGGCCTGCGCGGCGCGCTGGGCGACGGCGCCCTGTCGCAGCTCTGGTACACCCAGGTGCCCTCGGCCAGGACCATGACCGGCTACGTCCAGGCCGCGCTGCAGGCGCAGGCCGAGGGCAAGGTGCTGCCGTTCGTGGTGTTCAACGCGGACGACGAGATCGTCGGTACCACCCGTTACTACCGCTTGGAAGAAGAGGTGCCGCGCCTCAGCATCGGCTACACCTGGTACGGGCAGGCCGCGCAGCGCACCGGGGTCAACACCGAGGCCAAGCTGATGCTGCTCACCCATGCCTTCGAGCGTCTGCAGTGCCTGAGCGTGGTGTTTGAGACCAGCTGGTTCAACTTCGCCTCGCGCACCGCCATTGCGCGCCTGGGCGCCAAGCAGGACGGCGTGTTGCGCAACCACAAGCGCCACGCGGACGGCACGCCGCGCGACACCGTCATCTTCTCCATCATCGACGCGGAGTGGCAGGGCGTGAAGCGCCACCTGCAGCACCGCCTGGACGCACACGCATGAGTACCTCCACCCCCTTCACCGTCGGCATCGTCGGCGCCCGTGGCCACACCGGTGCCGAGCTGATCACGCTGATTGCCGCGCACCCGAACCTGCAGCTGGGCTTTGTGTCCTCGCGCGAGCTGGCCGGGCAACCGGTTCCCCACCTGACGCAGCAGGACGGAGCACCGCTCCTGTATGAGAACCTGGATGCCGACGCGGTCGCTGCCAAGGGCATGGACGCGGTGATCCTGGCGCTGCCCAACGGCCTGTCCGCGCCGTTCGTGGCCGCCCTCACCGCTGCGCGTCCTGACACGGTGATCGTGGACCTGTCGGCCGACTACCGCTTCAACGAGCACTGGTACTACGGTCTGCCGGAACTGACCCGTGGCGACTACCTGGGCCAGAAGCACATCAGCAACCCCGGCTGTTACGCCACCGCGATGCAGCTGGCGATCAGCCCGCTGCTCAAGCACCTGGCCGGCCCGCCGCAGTGCTTTGGTGTCTCGGGTTACTCCGGCGCGGGCACCACGCCGTCGGACAAGAACAACCCGGCGCTGCTGCACGACAACCTGATGCCGTATTCGCTCACCAACCACATCCACGAGCGCGAAGTGTCCGCGCACCTGCGTGTGCCGGTGGAATTCATGCCGCACGTGGCACCGCATTTCCGTGGCATCACCATGACCGTCAACCTGTGGCTGGACCGCGTCCACACCCGTGAGGAGGTCGTGGCCGCCTACCAGGCCTACTACGCCAACGAGCCGCTGATCGAGGTGATCGACGAGGCGCCGTGGGTGAGCCGCATCGCCGGCCGGCATGGCGTGCAGATCGGCGGCTTCGATGTGGCCCCGGGCGGCAAGCGCGTGGTGGTGGTGGCGACCCTGGACAACCTGCTCAAGGGCGCGGCCAGCCAGGCCATGCAGAACCTCAACCTCGCGCTTGGCCTGGACGAACTCAGCGCAATTCCGCATTGATTGGAGCAAGACATGGCAGACCTTCTGTGGCAGAAGCCCGGCGTGGCGGTGGACGCCAGCATCCAGACCTTCCTGGCCGGCGACGACGTGATCCTGGATCGCGAGTTTTTCCTGTACGACGTGGCCGCCAGCAAAGCGCACGCCCAGGGGCTGGAGAACATCGGCATCCTGTCTGGCGATGAGCGCACCGGCCTGCAGCGCGAACTGGACGTGCTGGCCGACGATTTCCGCAGCGGCGCCTTCGTGCTCGACGAGCGCTTCGAGGACTGCCACTCGGCGATCGAAGCGCGCCTGACCGAGCGCCTGGGCGATGCCGGCCGCAAGATCCACACCGGGCGCAGCCGCAACGACCAGATCCTGGTCGCCACGCGCCTGTGGTTGAAGGACAAGCTGCTGCACGTGGCCACGGTGAGCCGCGAAGTGGCCAAGGTCGCACTGGACCGTGCCGAGGCCGAGAAGGACCTGCCGGTGCCGGGCTACACCCATATCCAGCGCGCCGTGGTGTCCTCGGCGGGCATGTGGTGGGCCGGCTGGGCCGAAGCCTTCATCGACAACGCCATCCGCGCCCACGACACCTTCGCCCTCATCGACGCCAACCCGCTCGGCACCGCCGCCGGCTACGGCGTCAACCTGCCGCTGGACCGCGCGCACACCACCGCCGCGCTCGGCTTCGCGCGCATGCAGGTGTCGCCGATCTACGCGCAGCTCTCGCGCGGCAAGTTTGAACTGGCCGCACTGGAAGCGCTCGGCGGGGCCACCCTGGACCTGCGCCGCATCGCGTGGGACCTGTCGCTGTTCACCAGCGGCGAGTTCGGTTTCGTCGCGCTGCCGGCGCAGTACACCACCGGCAGTTCGATCATGCCCAACAAGCGCAACCCGGACGTGATCGAGCTGATGCGCGCCACCCACGCCAGCGTGGCGGCCGCACGCACCGAGATCGAACAGCTGCTGTCGCTGCCGTCCGGTTACCACCGCGATCTGCAGAGCAGCAAGGGCGCCATCTTCCACGGTTTCGGCCGCGGCCTGGCCGCGCTGGACCTGCTGCCGGCGCTGCTGGCCAACCTGGAATGGCGCGAGGACAAGCTGCGCGCGGCGATCGACTCGGGCATGTACGCCACCGATGTCGCCGTTGAAGCCGCGGTTGCCGGCGTGCCGTTCCGCGAGGCCTACAAGGCCGCCGCGGCCGCCTCGGACACCGCTGGCCAGGGCCGCACGCCCGAAGGCAGCCTGGCCGCGCGCGTGTCGCCCGGCGCGGCTGCCGACCTGCGGCTGGACGAACTGCGCGCCCGCTGGGCCGCGCTGGTGTAATCACGACGGCGGCCGCGAGGCCGCCGTTTTTCTTGGGAGACTGACATGAAGATCTGCTACCTGGTACTGGTCACCCGCACGCCCGCGTTCCGCGACGAGGTGGGCGTGGCGCACGCGCGCTTCCTCGATACGCTGCGCGCCAATGACCAGCTGCTGCTTACCGGTGGCTTCACCGACAAGACCGGCGGCGCCTACGTTCTGCAGAACCTGACCGATCGCGCCGCCGCGCAGGCCATTGTCGACGCCGACCCGTTGATGGCAGAGGGCAGCGCCACGGCCACGGTCCACGAATGGTCCACCCGATGAGGCGTACGTCGCGATGACTCCGACCCGCGTGCAATCACCGTTTCCCGAGCAGCCGGTGCCCGCGTGGAAGCGCGCGGTGCTCAAGGTCGGCAGCAGCCTCCTGGCCGCCGACGGGGGTGGCCTTTCGCCGCGCCATGCGCTGGGCCTTGCCCAGTTCGTGTCCGCGCATGTGCTGGCCGGGCGCGAAGTGGTGATCGTGTCATCCGGCGCGGTCGCGGCCGGGCGCGCCATCGTGCCGCGCGCACTGGAAGCCGGTGCCGCGATGGCGGCGCGCCAGGCGCTGGCCGCGCTTGGCCAGGCGCAGTTGATCGGGCTGTGGCAGCGCTTCTTCGAACGCCCGGTGGCGCAGGTGCTGCTCACCCACGACGACCTGCGCAACCGCCGCCGCTATCTCAATGCACGCGCCACCCTCAACGAACTGCTGCGCCTGGGTGCCTTGCCCGTGGTGAACGAGAACGACACCGTGTCGGTGGACGAGCTCAAGCTGGGCGACAACGACAATCTCGCCGCCACCGTGGCAGCGCTGATCGATGCCGACGTATTGTTCATCGCCACCGACATCGACGGCCTGTACAGCGCCGACCCGCGCCGCGATCCGCAGGCGCACCCGATCCACGACGTCCCCGAACTGACCCCGCAGGTGCTGGCGATGGCCGGCGGTGCCGGCAGCGGGGCTGGCACCGGCGGCATGCATACCAAGCTGGAAGCGGCGGCCAAGGCCGGCCGTGTCGGTATCGAGACCTGTCTGTTCAACGGCCGCGACAGCGACGTGGTACGTGCACTGGCGCAGGGCCGGCTGTTCGGCACGCGCATCCATCCCGGCCAGACCCGGGTTGCCGCACGCAAGTACTGGCTGCGCCATGCGCCGTTGGAGCCGGGCGCGATCCTGGTCGATGACGGCGCCGCCGCCGCGCTGCGCGACAAGGGCGCATCGCTGCTGCCCGGTGGCGTGCTCGGTGCCGAGGGCGACTTCCGCCGCGGCGACATGGTCGAGGTGCGGCTGCGCACCGGGACCGGCGAGCTGCGCCTGGCGCGCGGCGTCAGCCAGTACTCGGCCAGTGATATCCGCCGCGTGGCCGGCCACCACTCGCGCGACATCGAGCGCGTGCTGGGCTACAACTACGGGGGCAACGTGATCCACCGCGACGACCTGGTGCTGCTGTGATGCCTTCGACCGAGACCCCTGCCATGACCGATATCCGATCCCTGGCCACGCAGTGCCGGGATGCCGCGCAGCAGCTGGCGCAGTTGTCTTCGCCGGCCAAGGCGGCCCTGCTTGAGGCAATGGCGGCAGCGCTGGAAACCGATGCCGAGGGGATTCTGGCCGCCAATGCGCGCGACCTCGCGGCGGCGACGGAGAAGGGCGTCGGCAGTGCGATGCTGGACCGCCTCGCGCTGGACCCGCGTCGGCTGGCCGGTATCGCCGCCGCACTGCGCGAGGTGGCCGCACTGCCGGACCCGGTCGGCGTGGTCACCCGCGACGACGTGCGCCCCAACGGTATCCGCGTGCAGAAGGTGCGCGTGCCGCTGGGGGTGATCGCGATGATCTACGAGGCACGCCCGAACGTCACCGCCGATGCGGCCGCGCTGTGCATCAAGGCGGGCAATGGCGTGATTCTGCGTGGTGGTTCCGAGGCGATCCACTCCAATACGGCGATTGCCGCCGCCCTCAAGCGCGCGCTGCGCGAGGCGGGGGTGCCCGACGCGGCCCTGACCCTGGTCGAGGACCTGCGCCGCGAGACCATGCTGGCGCTGCTGCAGCTCAACGACCTGGTGGACCTGGCGATTCCGCGCGGCGGCGAAGGCCTGATCCGTTTCGTGGCCGAGCATGCGCGGGTGCCGGTGATCAAGCACTACAAGGGCGTCTGTCATCTGTACGTGGACCGTGCCGCCGATCTGCAGCGCGCCGTGGCGCTGCTGGTGGATGGCAAGTGCAGCCGGCCGTCGGCCTGCAATTCACTGGAGACGCTGCTGGTGCATGCCGATGTCGCCGGCACCTTCCTGCCGCTGGCCGATGCGGCGCTGCGCGAGCGCGGTGTCGCGCTGCGTGCCGACGACCGCGCCCGCCAGTGGCTGGCCGATGCCGCACCGGCCACCGAGGACGATTACGCCGCCGAGTACCTGGACCTGATCCTGGCCGTGCGCGTGGTCGACGATCTCGACCAGGCGCTGGCGCATATCCAGCAGTATAGTTCGGACCATACCGAAGTGATCGCCACCGACGACCCCGCTGCCGCCGACCGCTTCGTCCACGCACTGCGCTCGGCGGTGGTGATGGTCAACGCTTCGTCGCGGTTCTCCGATGGCGGCGAACTCGGCCTCGGCGCGGAGATCGGCATCTCCACCACGCGCCTGCACGCCTACGGCCCGATGGGGCTGGAGGCGCTGACAGTGGAGCGTTTCGTGGTGCGTGGCGACGGCCAGACGCGGGCGTAGGGCGCGGTTACCGCGCCCGGTGTCTCACCACTGGTCTTCCAGCTTCTGCGGCTTGCAGGCAATCCACGACGCCGTGAGCAGCACCAGCGCGCACAGCGCCAGGAAGCCGAAGGGCAGGTGCCAGCCACCGCTGACCGCATGCAGCCAGCCGAACAGGAACGGGCCGAGGCAGCTGAACGCGTAGCCGACGCCCTGCATGAACCCGGACAGCGCGGCCGAGCCGGCCGGCGTGCGGGTGCGCAGGTTGATCAGGGTCAGCGCCAGCGGGAAGGTGGACGGACCAATACCCAGCAGCACCGCCCACAGCCACGGCGCCTTCATCGGCGCGAACAGCAGCCCGGCGAAGGCGATCAGGAAGGCGGTGAAGCCGATCAGGACCAGCGGGAAGGGGTTGCGCAGGCGCACGGCCAGCGCCGGCATGGTCAGCGAGGGCAGCAGGCCGAGTGCGGCGAAGATGGCCACCATGATGCCGCCGAAACGCGGCGTGGCGCCGGCTTCCACCACGATGCGCGGCAGCCAGGTGAACATCGAGTAGGTCATCAGCGAGGTCATGCCGAACATCAGCGTCATGCCCCAGCCCAGCGGCGTCTTCCAGACCTTGCCGTGCGGCTGGGCACCGGGATCGCTGGTCGGGGCCAGCGGATCCGGGTGCGGGCGGCTGCGCGCCAGCAGCAGCCAGGGCAGGGCGGCGGCCACGGCCAGCAGCGCCCAGATGCCCAGCGACACGCGCCAGCCGGCCTGTTCGGCCAGGGGCACGGCGAGCAGCGCCGGCATCATGGTGCCGATCTGCAGCACGGTGATGTAGAGCGTGCTGACAGTGCCGACGCGGTTGGCGAAGTAGCGCTTCACCAGCGGCGGCACCACCACATTGCCGATGCCCATGCCGGCCAGGGCGACCACCGACCCGAACAGCAGGCTGCCCACGCCACCGGCCAGCGAGCGCAGCAGCAGGCCCACGGCGGCCAGGGCCATCGCCAGCAGCGCGGTGCGCTCCAGGCCGATGCGGCGTGCCAGCATCGGCGTGGTGACGCCGAACAGCGCGAACGAGGCGGTCGGCAGCATGCCGAGCACGCCGGTCATGGTGGTGCCGAAGCCAAAGGTCTGGCCGAGCACATCCAGCAGCGGCGTGACCGAGGTGACGGCGGTGCGCAGGTTCAGCGCGGCCAGCAGGATCGCGGTGAAGGCGAGCACGCGCCCCTGCAGCAGGGACGTGTCATGGGAAGGGGTATGGGGCATGGCGTGGATCTCTTGCAGGTGGCGCGATCACGGTGGGGGCCGGATGTGCGGAAGCGCAGACACCGGCAGAGTGCCGGAGACTGCGGGAGTGCGATGGCAGGGATGCGGCAGAGTGCGCGCATCCCGGTGGCGGGCATTGTACCCGCCACCCATGAACCGGTCGTGCCCACCCGGTGGGCCGACCGCCGCCAAGGAGGGGGCGGCCGCTGGGCGGCAACCCCAGACAGAGGGACACAAAAAAGCCCGGAGGACGGATGTCTTCCAGGCTTCAATGTGACCATCAACTGGTCGGGGAGACAGGATTCGAACCTGCGACCTCTACGTCCCGAACGTAGCGCTCTACCAGACTGAGCTACACCCCGTAAGGAGCCGCCTATTGTATCGATCCCACCCTTCGGCGGCAAGGGGGACCGTGAAATGCCTTCGGTGCCGTGTTGCCACGGCTCTTACAGAAAAGCCTGGAATTGACGCTTCCAGGCTTCAATGCGACCACCGGAGTGGTCGGGGAGACAGGATTCGAACCTGCGACCTCTACGTCCCGAACGTAGCGCTCTACCAGACTGAGCTACACCCCGAAGGAGCCGACAAGGATACGGTGTGAAGACCGCGCCGGCAACCTTTTTTTAGCCTTCTTCGTTATCCGTACGGCTCTGCTCGCGGGCTTCGAACCACATGCCGTTGAGGATGGCCACGACCGAAGCCAGCCCTGCACCAAGAATCCAAGCGAAGTACCACATTGTAGGTCTCCTAGAGCGCCACCGGGGCGCGTCAGTAAGCGTTGGGGTTGTCGCCCATTTCTTCAGTCGTGGTCTTGCCCTTCATCACGCGGTAGACCCAGGAGGTGTAGGCGATGATGATCGGCAGGAAGATGGCCGTGGCGATCAGCATGATCCCCAGGGTCAGGTGGCTGGAGGAGCTGTCCCAGACGGTCAGGCTGGAGCCCGGCTGGCTGGAGGAGGGCAGCAGGAACGGGAAGATCGCAAAGCCCACGGTCAGGATGATGCCGGCGATCGAGGCGCCCGACGCGATGAACGCCAGGCCGCCGCGACGGGCCCGCAGCAGGACCGCGCTGGCCAGTGCACCGATCAGGCCGAGGATCGGGAACAGCACGGTGGCGGGCATGCTGCTGTAGTTGCGCATCCAGCCACCGGCCAGGCTGCCCAGTTCAGCGGTCTTGAGCAGCGGGTTGGTCGGGCCATCGGTGACCACCTGGGAGGTGATCTGGTAGCCCGGCAGGCCGAAGGCCACCCACACACCGGCCAGTGCAAACAGCACGAACGTCAGCACCGCCGCGACGCTGCCGTAGCGGGCAGAGCGCTCGGCCACCGGGCCGTCGGTCTTGAGCACCAGCATTGCGGCACCGTGCGCGACCACCATCGCCACGCTCACCAGACCGGCCAGCAGCGCGAACGGGTTGAGCAGGCCGATCAGGGTGCCGGTGTAGAAGATGCGCATGCTGTCATCGAAGTGGAACGGCACGCCAACCAGCACATTGCCCACCGCCACGCCGGCGATCAATGCCGGCAGCAGGCCGCCGACGAACAGCGCACGGTCCCAGTTCCCACGCCAGCGCTTGCTGGGCATCTTGCTGCGGTACTTGAAGGCGACCGGGCGCAGGATCAGCCCGAACAGCATCAGGAACACCGCCAGGTAGAAGCCGGAGAAGCTGACCGCGTACAGCGGCGGCCACGCGGCGAAGATCGCACCGCCACCGAGCACCAGCCACACCTGGTTGCCTTCCCACACCGGGCCGACGGTGTTGATCACCAGCCGGCGTTCGTCGTCGGTCCTGGCCACGAACGGGAGCAGGGTGCCAACGCCGAGGTCGAAACCGTCCATCACCGCCCAGGCGATCAGCAGAATGCCGAGCAGCAGCCACCAGATCACGCGGAGCGTGGTGTAATCGAGTCCAATGAATTCCATCTGGGTTCTCCTGCCTTACGCCTGACCGTGGGTCGGCGCAGCGGCATTGGGGGAAAGGGACGTGGCTGCAGCCTGCAGCGACGGCAGGATGTCGTCCGGGCCCTTGCGGATCGCCTTCAGCATCAGCTTCACTTCGATCACCAGCAGCACCGTGTACAGCGCGGTAAACACCGCCAGCGTGGTCAGGATTTCATGCAGGGCCAGGCCCGAGGCGGCATAGAAGGTCGGCAGCACGCCGTCCACCGCCCACGGCTGGCGGCCGTACTCGGCCACGAACCAACCGCATTCGATTGCAATCCACGGTGCCGGCAGCGTCCACAGGGCGAGCTTGAGGAACCAGCGCTTGTCCTGGAAGTTGTGGCGGCAGGAGAAGTAGAAGGCCACCGCGAAGAACGCGATCAGGTAGAAGCCCAGCCCGGCCATGATGCGGAAGGTCCAGAACAGCGGGGCGACCCGCGGCACGGTGTCCATCGCCGCCTTCGAAATCTCCTCGGGGGTGGCGTTGAGGATGTCCTCGCGATAGCGCTTGAGCAGCAGGCCGTGGCCCAGATCCTGCCAGTGGCGATCGAACATTTCGCGCGCTTCGACGTCGTTCTTGTCCTTGCGCACGCGCTCCAGCGCACCGTAGGCCAGCTGGCCACCGCGGACGCGGTGTTCCGCACGCTCGACCAGCTCCAGGATGCCCGGAATCGGCTGGTTGAACGAACGCGTGGCGATCAGGCCCATCAGGTACGGGATCTTCACCGCGTAATCGTTCTGCTGGGTCTGCTGGTTGGGAATGCCGAAGGCGGTGAAGTCGGCCGGCGCACGCTCGGTTTCCCACATCGCTTCAATGGCCGCCAGCTTCATCTTCTGGTGCTCGCTGGCGGCGTAACCGCTCTCGTCACCCAGCACCACCACCGACAGCGAGGACAGCAGGCCGAAGGCCGCGGCCACTGCGAAGGAGCGGCGCGCCATGTCCCTGTGCTTGTTGCGCAGCAGGTACAGCGCGCTGATCGACATCACGAACACCGCACCGGTCACGTAGCCGGCGCTGACCGTATGCACGAACTTGGCCTGCGCCACCGGGTTGAACAGCACGGCGGCGAAATCCACCACCTCCATGCGCATGGTTTCCGGATTGAAGATCGCGCCCGTCGGGTTCTGCATCCAGCCGTTGGCGATCAGAATCCACACCGCCGACAGGTTGGTACCCAGGGCCATCAGCCAGGTCACGGTGAGGTGCTTGACCGGGGTCAGGCGCTTCCAGCCGAAGAAGAACAGACCGATGAAGGTCGCTTCCAGGAAGAACGCCATCAGGCCTTCGATCGCCAGCGGGGCGCCGAAGATATCGCCGACGTAGTGGCTGTAGTACGACCAGTTCATGCCGAACTGGAATTCCATCACGATGCCGGTGGCAACGCCGATGGCGAAGTTGATGCCGAACAGCGTGCCCCAGAACAGGGTCATCTGGCGCCAGACCTGCTTGCGGGTCATGACGTACACGCTTTCCATGATGGCCACCATGAAGGACAGGCCAAGCGTGAGCGGTACGAAAAGGAAGTGGTACATCGCGGTCAGAGCGAATTGCAGCCGCGACAGTTCTACGACTGTCTGATCAATCATGGCCTGGCTACCTCGTTGGGTTTTGCCGTTACAGGTGGCGGGAAGGGGGGTCTACGGGGTGAATTCTGTGACCGACAACTTCAATTAGCCTTGATTTAGATCAATGTACAAACGATCTCGCGAAGGAATGGTATGCACCCTGGCCGAGCCTGCGACCGCTTGCCGCACGAGCGACGTGCCAGCACCCTCTACAATCGACGGAACCTCCTTGTGGCCGCCAGTGAACCGTTTTGAGCATACCCCCTGACGCCACCGTTGTTGAGACCGCCGCCCTGCGCCGGCAGCGCCTGCGCTGGCTGGGCGGGCTGGGCGGGGCCGCCCGCCGCCAGCAGCGGCTGGCCGCCCTGTGCATCTGCCTGTCCGGGGCGCTGCTGATCGGCCAGGCCGCCGCCATCGCCTGGCTGATCCAGGCCGTACTGGTCGACCACCGGCCGCTGGCCGAGGCCACCCCGGTCCTGCTGGGGCTGCTGGGGCTGCTGGCGGTACGGGCCGCGCTCGGCACCGCCACCCAGGCGGCCGCCGGCGATGTGGCCGACGCGGCGCGCCTGGCACTGCGCGAGCGGGTCTACCGGCGGCTGCTCGGGCGCGGCCCGTTGTGGCTGCGGCAGCAGCGCACCGGCGAGATGGGCGAGCTGATGCTGGCCCATGCCGATGCCATCGAGAGTTACTACGCCGGCTATCAGCCGGTCCGCATCGAAGTGGTGGTGGTACCGCTGCTGATCGCCCTGGCCGTGGCCTGGGCCGACTGGGTGGTGGCGTTGATCCTGGTGTTCACCGCGCCGCTGGTGCCGTTCTTCATGATGCTGGTGGGGTGGGGCGCCGAAGCCGCCGGCCGCGCGCAGCTGGGCGAGCTGGCACGGATGAGTGGCCATTTCGCCGACCGCATCAAGGGCCTGGGCCTGCTGCGCCTGTATGGCCGCGGCGAGGCCGAGCTGGCCGGGGTCGAGGCCGCCGCCGAAGGCGTGCGCGAGCGCACCATGAAGGTCCTGCGCATCGCCTTCCTGTCCTCCACCGTGCTGGAGTTCTTCGCGTCGGTCAGCGTGGCGATGGTCGCGCTGTATCTCGGTCTGAGTTATCTGGGCCTGATGTCGCTGCATGCGCAGGTGCCCACGTTGGGCATCGGCGTGTTCTGCCTGCTGCTGGCGCCGGAGTTCTACGCGCCGCTGCGGCGGCTGGCCGCGCACTACCACGACCGCGCCAACGCACTGGCCGCGGCCGCCGAGGTGGAGCGCCTGCTCGGCGAGCTGCCGGAAGACGTCACGGCCGACGCGCCGGCCGCCACCGCGCGCACGCCGGAGCTGCTGGAAGCGCACGCGCCGCCGGTGGTGGTGCGCGATCTCAGCCTGCGCCCGCTGGGCGCCCAGCACGACGTGGTGCAGCACCTGTCGTTCCACATCGAGGCGGGCCAGCGCGTGGCGCTGGTCGGGCCCAGTGGCAGTGGCAAGAGCACCCTGCTCGAAGCGCTGGCCGGCTGGCTGCCGCCGCAGTCGGGCAGCATCGTGCTGCGGCCGGGCCTGGAGATCGGCTACGCCGGCCAGCGCCCGTACCTGTTCCACGGCAGCATCGCCGACAACCTGCGCCTGGCCGACCCCGGCGCCACCGATGCGCACCTGCGTGCGGTCGCCGAGGCGGCGCAGGTGATGCGCTTCGCCGCCGCCCTGCCGCAGGGCCTGGACACCGTGATCGGCGAGCGTGGCTTTGGCCTGTCCGGTGGCGAGGCACGGCGTATCGGCCTGGCCCGCCTGCTGCTGCGCGACCCGCAGCTGCTGCTGCTTGATGAGCCTACCGCGTTCCTCGATCCGGAGACCGAAGCCGACCTGCTGCGCACCCTGGCCGCGTTTGCGCGCGGCCGCAGCGTGGTCATCGCCACCCACAGCGAGGCCGCCATGCGCTGGGCCGACACGCGGCTGACCCTGACCGCCGGTGGCGCCCGGCACGCCTCGGAGCTGCCGGCATGAGCGCGCCCCGCATCGACACCCTGCGCGGCGTGTTCGCCCGCCATCGTGCCCGCCTGCTGCTCACCGTCCTGCTGCTGTGGACCACGATGCTGGCCGGCACGGCACTGCTGGGGCTGTCCGGTGGTTTCCTCACCGCCGCCGCGCTCGCCGGTGCCGCCGGGCTGGGCAGCGGCTTCAACTTCTTCTCGCCCTCGGCCGGCATCCGCGGCCTGACGATGGCGCGCATCGTCTCGCGCTACTTTGAAAAGCTGGTCGGCCACGACGTCACCCTGCGCATCGCACGCGACCTGCGCGTGTGGTTCTTCCGCCGCGCGCTGCCGCTGGCGCCGGCGCGTCTGGCCGGCATCCGCACCGGTGAGCTGCTGGCGCGACTGATGTCGGACATCGGCGAAGTCGACGGCCTGCTGGTGCGCGCGATCGGGCCGCTGCTCGCACTCGGCGGCATCTCGCTGGTGGGCGTGCTCTCGGCCGGCATCATCTACCCGCCGGCGGCCGTGCTGCTGGCGGTGCTGACGCTGCTGGTCGGCATCGGCGTGCCGTGGCTGACCGTGCGTGGCGTTGCCGGGCAGGAGCGCGATCGCGCGCTGCACCGGGCCCAGCTGCGCACCCAGGCGTTTGAAGGCCTGGAAGGCGCGGCCGACCTGACCGCCCTGCAGGCACGCGAGCACTGGAACCTGCGCGTGCTGGTCGCCGCCAAGCAGCTGCGCTCCCGCGACCGCCGCCGCCGCTGGCGCCTGCTCAGTGGCACCGCGCTGCACGGCCTGTGCGCGGCCGGCGGCCTGGTGGCCATGCTGTGGCTGGCCTTGCACGGCTTCGAGACCGGTGCCATCGACGCCGCACTCGCGGCCGCGCTGGTGTTTCTCACGGTGGCGCTGCTCGAACTCTGGGCCGGCATCGGCCTGGCCTGGCAGTCCTGGCTGTCCGGCCGCGTGGCAGCGGTGCGCCTGGATACCATCGTCGACCAGCCGCCGGGCGTGGACGAGCCGGCCGACCCGGTCGCGATTCCGCTTGAGCCGGCCACCCTGGCATTCGAGCGCGTCAGCTTCCGTTGGCCGGGCCAGTCGCGCGCACTGCTCGACGAAGTACAGCTGCAGCTTCGCCCCGGCGAGCGCATCGCCATCCGCGGCGACAGCGGCAGCGGCAAGACCACCCTGTCGTCACTGCTGCTGCGGCTGTGGGACCCCGATGGCGGCTACGTGCGCTATGGCGGCATCGACATCCGCCACGTCGCGCAGGATCAATGGCACCGCCAGATCGCCTGGCTGCCGCAGAACGCACCGGTGTTCGCCGGCACCGTCGCCGACAATCTGCGTCTGGGCGACCCCGAGGCCAGCGACGCGCGGCTGTGGCAGGTGCTGGCAGACGTGCGCCTGCAGACATGGGCCGAACAACTGGGGGGATTGTCCGCCTGGGTCGGCGAGAACGGGGCCACGATGTCGGCCGGCCAGGCACGCCGTCTGGCGCTGGCCCGCGCGCTGCTGCGCGAGGCACCGATCCTGCTGCTGGACGAGCCCACCGAAGGCCTGGACGTGGATACCGCGCAGGCACTGCTGCACGACATGGTGGCCGCGCTGGGGCAGCGCAGCCTGTTGATGATCACCCACGACGAACTGCCGGAGGGCATCGTGCACCGGAGTTATCGGTTGCGTGAGGGTGGGTTGGGGTAGGGCGGAAGGTTTGCTGACCTGGCGATCGTTTGGGCATCAATGGGAAGCATGTCGCTCCGGAGCCGCCGGAAGCGCATCTTCCCCTCAAGACGAAGTGGGGTTTTGATGCACGATTGGGCGCTTCTGGAGATACGAAATCGACTGGGCTGCAAGTTCGGCGGTGCTCATTGTGCTGGACGAACGCTCTTTGAGCCGGTCGATATTCTTCAGAGGGCTACGCGAATTCTCAGCTGACAGGCGAGAGCACTGGGGCCAAGCAGTTCAATCAATGAGGCTTCCTGGGACGATTCGTCAATGGATGGCAGAGTTTGTTTGAAGGTCGAGATGCATCCGCCCGACGTCCGCCCGAGATTGAGTAGCACGACGGTTTGGAGTCCAATCCTCAACGACAAGGAGATTGGACGTGAAGAAGCGCTTTTCCGAAGAACAGATCATCGGCTTCCTGCGCGAGGCGGAGGCCGGCATGCCGATCAAGGATCTGTGCCGCCAACATGGCTTCAGTGAGGCCTCG
>NZ_WIAY01000004.1 GCF_009467805.1 Stenotrophomonas nematodicola | reverse complement strand
CATCCCGAACTCGGAAGTGAAACGCAGCTGCGCCGATGGTAGTGTGGCCTAAGCCATGCGAGAGTAGGTCATCGCCAGGGTTTACACCCCAAAAACCCCGCTGCTCACGCAGCGGGGTTTTTTCTTTGTGCGTTGCCTGCGGCGGTGATGCATCGCTCCCCTACGGTGGACATCGACCGTACGCCGCCGATCCACATCCGAACGCGGCACCCCCGGATCGCGGCCCAGGTGCTGCACGCGGTGATGGACGGTGCAACCTGTGGTCGGCACCTACCGGACGCCGGTCCACATCGGGATGCAGTACCGGATCCCAGCCCATGCGCTCAGATCCCAGGTCGCCACCGGCCGCTGGTGGGGCGACGGCGCGCAGCGGCGGGCGCAACGTGCGGTGATGGACGGTGCGACCCGTGGTCGGCACCTACCGGACGCCGGTCCACATCGGGACGCGGTACCCCCGATCGCGGCCCATGCGCTCAGATCCCAGGTCGCCACTGGCCGCTGGTGGGGCGACGGCGTGCAGCGGCGGGCGCTGCGTGCGGTGACGGACCGTGCCCACCGGCGGTCGGCACCTGCTGGACATCAAGGGGGCGCTCAACGCTCGCCCTTGCCCAAAAAAAAACGGCGCCCGTGGCGCCGTTTCCTCGTCTCATCGCAGTGCGCGGTTCACGCCGCGCTGCGCATTCCCTGCGGTGCGGTGTCGGTCTGCGCCTGGTGGCGGAACACGGCAACCGCGTCGGTCAGTTCCCGGGCCTGGCTCTCCAGCAGACGCGCTGCAGCGCTGGCTTCTTCGACGAGCGCGGCGTTCTGCTGGGTGGCGTCGTCCATCTGGGCGACGGTCTGGTTGACCTGGTCGATGCCGGCGGCCTGTTCCTGCGATGCCGAGGAGATCTCGACCATGATGCCGCTCACTCCGCCCACGCTGCTGACGATCTCCTGCATGGTCCGGCCGGCGTCCTGCACGAGGCGGGCGCCGTCGGCAACATGGGTGGCGGCGTCCTCGATCAGGTGCTTGATCTCCTTGGCCGCATCGGCCGAGCGTTGCGCGAGGATGCGCACTTCGCTGGCCACCACCGCGAAGCCGCGGCCCTGCTCGCCGGCGCGGGCGGCTTCAACGGCGGCATTGAGGGCGAGGATGTTGGTCTGGAAGGCGATCCCGTCGATCACGCGGGTGATGTCGGCGATGCGGGTGGACGCGCCCTGGATGGTGTCCATCGTGGTGACCACGCGGCCGACCACGTCGCTGCCACGGCTGGCGACGTCGTGTGCCCCCTGTGCCAACGCGCTGGCCTGGCGGGCGTGCTCGGCATTCTGGCGCACGGTCGAGGTCAGCTCCTCCATCGACGCGGCGGTCTCCTCCAGATGCGCGGCCTGTCGCTCGGTACGCTCGGAGAGATCGCTGTTGCCGCTGGCGATCTCGCTGGCGGCCAGCGAGATTGACGCAGTGCACTGCTTGATCCGCTCGACCATTGCGGTGAGCTGGGCGGCGGTCGCGTTGGCATCGCGCTGCATGGCGGCGAACGAACCGTCGAACTCGCCCTGCATGCGCTGGTCCAGGTCGCCTTCGGCAAGCGCGGAGAGCACACGACGGATCTCGCCGACGGTGCCGCCCACGCTGTCGAGCAGGTGGTTGATGCCACCGGTCAGACTGTCGAGGAAGCTGACGCCGCTGTTGCTGGCGGGCAGGCGCTGATCGAGGTCGCCCTTGGTGGCGGCGGCCACGATGCCGGCCACGGCGTTCTCCAGCAGGAGCTCCTGGGTGCGGTCGTGCCATTCCACGGCAAAGCCGAGACGCTGGCCACGTGCGTCGAATACCGGGGTGACAACCTGGGCGAAGTGCACCGGTCCGATCCGCACACGCCCGTGATGGGCCTTGCTGAGGGTGTTGAGGATGCCGCGGATGCGATCGGGGTCAACGTGGAAGCGATGAATGCTGCTGCCGATCAGATGATCGGCGTCGAAATCGGGGAAGGCTTCGCGCAGGCTGCTCTGCTGGTTGCGCAGCAGGGTGACCACGGACTGGTTGACGTAGCGGATCACGTGGTCGTTGTCGGCGATCATCATCGCGGTCCGTGACACATCCAGCGCCTGGCGGATCTGCGCGTTCTCGCGGTGTGCGGCATCGTCGCGTGCGCGGTGCCGGGCAAGGTCGTCAGCGGCCCCGGCGGCGCGCCGTGCATCCAGTGCAGCCGCACGGGTCTGTCGGCGCTGGCGCAGCGCCATCGCGCACACCAGGGCCGCGCCGACGGCCGCGGCCAGCGACGGCGCGGGCTGACGGTGCCAGAACGCCATCGCCAGGGCGGTTGCCAGCAGCGCGGCGGCGGCCAGCAGCGCCGCGGTGTCGATGGTGAGGGGAAGCCTGCGCGCACGATCCGGCGGGCGGGAAGGGGTGTTGGGAAGGGCAGACATGACGACTCCGGAATCAGCAGGAAGCAGGGGGCCGCGACGGCGCGTGCGGACAGGCAGACGCCGCGTCGCACACTGCAGGGGCAGGGGACACGGCAATGAAAGCGGGACGATGGGGGACGCAGGGCGCACTCGCGGCGGCGGCGGTGGCGCTCACCCCCGTCATGGCCCGGTCCTGTGGGCGATGGCACGGCCAGTACGGCATGGCGATGAGGGTCCTGGAAACCGTGGG
Source organism: Stenotrophomonas nematodicola (assembly GCF_009467805.1). Lineage (GTDB taxonomy): Bacteria > Pseudomonadota > Gammaproteobacteria > Xanthomonadales > Xanthomonadaceae > Stenotrophomonas > Stenotrophomonas nematodicola. The sequence continues at coordinate 381,237 of NZ_WIAY01000004.1, read as the reverse complement.
TGATGCGCGGCTTCGCGGTGGCGGAGCATGCGACGGCACAGGTGGACTCCTCCCACCTGCCCCTACGGTATCGGTCGATCGCCGGAAAAATTGAGTGCGACACGGTGTCGCAGTACGCCGCCGCATGTGCGCGGCAGCACGTGTCGGGGGTCAGGCGGCCAGGAAGCCGCGGACTACCTCACCGACCTGTCGCGGATGCTCCATGTGCAGGTGGTGGGTACCGGGGAATACCGCGAGGCGGCCATCGCGCAGCAGTGCAATGCGTTGGCTGCGCAGGGGCTCGGGGTAGTAGGACTGCGCCGGCGTGGCGTAGATCACCTGGGTGGGGCATTCAATGGCGGCCAACAGATCGTCGATCTGGGCTTCGCTCAGGCGCATCGCCGTGGGCAGCATCAGGCGGGGATCGCTGCACCAGCTGTAGCCGCCGTCCACGGCCTTGACGCCGCGTTCCACCAGCAGCCGCGCGCAGGGCTCGCTGAGCTGGTTGGTCATCATCCGGGCACGGATGGGCGTGCTCAGGTCAGGGAACACGCGCAGGTTCCTGCCCGGCAGGGCGCGGGCGGCACGCACATGGTCGCGCAGGCGCTGCGCGGTCTCATTCTCCGGCCCACGCAGACCGCCGAGCGCTTCGATCGCGACCAGGCGTTCGATCCGCTCGGGCGCGGCGGCCGCGGTGAGGCTGGCGATGCCGGCACCCATCGAATGGCCGATCAGGGAGAAGCGGTCCCAGCCGAGCGCGTCGGCAACATCCAGCACATGGCAGATCGCGCCGGGCGTGTTGTATTGCGTGCCGGGGGGCAGGTGCGCGCTGTGGCCGTGTCCGGGCAGATCGATCGCCACCAGGTCCAGGCCGGGCAGCTCGGCGGCCAGCGGGACGAAGCTGGCCGCGTTGTCGAGCCAGCCATGCAGCGCCAGCACGCGGGCGCCGTGCGGCGCGGACGCGCGCAGGCCCGCCACCGCGCTGCCGGCGACGTCGATCGAGAACGGCTGCAGGCTCATGCCAGTGCGGCGATGCTCAGCCGCGACAACGCCAGGGCGTGCTCGGGCGCATCGTTGAGGCAGGGGATGTAGCGCATGGTGGCGCCGCGCGCCGCAACGGTTTCGGTGAACCCCAGGGCCACTTCCTCCAGTGTTTCCAGGCAATCGGTCGCAAACCCGGGGCACACCACATCGATGCGGCGCGTGCCCCGTTCAGCCATCGCCCACAGCGTGGGTTCGGCGTACGGCTGCAGCCACTTCTCGCGGCCGAAGCGCGACTGGTAGGTCAATTGCCAGTCATCGGCACCCAGCTCCAGCGCCTGCGCGATCGCCTGCGCACTGGCTTCGCAGCGCTGCGGGTACGGATCGCCCGCGTCGGCCAGACGCTGCGGGATGCCGTGGAAGGAGAACACCAGCTTCTCGCCGCGGCCGTGCTGCGCCCACCACTGGCGGATGCTGGCGGCGACGGCGGCGACCCAGTCCGGATCGACGGCGTAGTCGCGCACCAGGGTGACGGTCACGCCCGGGTGCCGCGGCTGCCAGTCGCGCACCTGGTCCTCGATCGAGGCGGTGGTGGTGGTCGAATATTGCGGATACAGCGGCAGCACCACGATCCGACGCATGCCCTCGGCGGCCAGCCGGTCCAGCTCGGCCGTCAGCGCCGGTGCGCCATAACGCATCGCGTAGCGCACCCGCAGGTTGGGCATCAATGCCTGCATGGCCTCGGCCAGGCGCCGGGTATGGACCATCAGCGGCGAGCCGTCAGGCAACCAGACCAGGGCGTACTTGGCCGCCGAGCGGCCGCTGCGCAACGGCAGGATGAGCCCGTACAGCAAGGGCTTCCACAGCAACGGCGGGATCGCGACCACGCGCGGATCGCTGAGGAATTCGGCCAGGTAACGACGGACCGCCGGAGCGGTGGGCGTTTCGGGGGTGCCTAGGTTGACCGCCAGCACGGCGGTGTCGGGTGCGTCGAGCATGGGGGCTATTCTCGCAGGTCTACGCGATTGTCGGGGTCGATAGACACTATTGTGCCCATCGAGGGCGTGTATTCTCGACCGGGACGCTCATTGCTGATTCATGGCAAACCTTCTACTTTCAGTTACTTGCTCTATCTTCCTGTGTCCCGACTTCTGGAGCCCACCATGCGCCGCCTGAGCCTAGTACTGCTGATCTCCGCCAGCCTGTTGTCGACCCAGGCACTGGCCGGTCCACAGGAGGACCAGCGTGCGCGCAACGCGGTGCGCGTCCTCAACGAAATCCAGGACATTCCCGAGCAGGGTATTCCCGACAAGCTGCTGGATGAAGGCCGCGCGGTCGTGGTCATTCCCGACACGATCAAGGCCGGTCTGGTCATCGGTGGTCGCCGTGGCCACGGTCTGATGTCGGTGAAGATGCCCGATGGCAGCTGGTCCAACCCGGTGTTCGTCAAGCTCACCGGCGGCAGCATCGGCTTCCAGGCCGGCGTGCAGTCCTCGGACGTGGTGCTGGTGTTCCGCAACGACCGCAGCCTGGACAATCTCGTCAACGGCAAGTTCACCCTGGGCGCCGATGCCGGTGTCGCGGCCGGTCCGGTCGGGCGCAACGCGGCCGCCGCCACCGATGGCCAGCTGAAGGCCGAGATCTGGTCCTGGTCGCGTGCGCGTGGCCTGTTCGCCGGCGTGGCGCTGGATGGCGCCGTGCTGCAGATCGACGATGCCGCCAACCTGGACGCCTACGGCAGCAACACCACCCCGCGCATGGTCTTTGAAGGCCGCGTGGGTGAGCCGCCGTCGATCGACGTGGTGGCCTTCCGTGACCGTCTGGAAGAAGCCACCTATTCAGCCCGCGAGAAGCGCGGCACGGCCGGTGCCGCGCCTGCCCCGGCGCCGCGTTCCGCTGCCCCGGCCGTGGCTGAACGGGCCGCGCCCGCGCCTGCTGCCGGTGCCACCACGGCGCCGCTGCAGGCCGTGCCGGCGCAACCCGCGCCCCAGCAGGGCTTCCAGCCGATCGGCGAAGGCGAAGTCCGGACTGAATCGCTGGACGGCAACTGACTTTCGTCACGCGCGCCGGCTTACCACCGGTGCGCTATGCTCAACCGTCTGATCACTACGTAACGCGAGCAGCTCATGGGCAGTTTCAGCATCTGGCATTGGTTGGTCGTGCTGGTCATCGTTCTGCTGGTGTTCGGCACCAAGAAACTGACCAGCGGCGCCAAGGACCTTGGCAGCGCCGTCAAGGAATTCAAGAAGGGCATGCACGACGACGACAAGCCGGCCGCGCAGCTCGGCGATGCGTCGCGCTCGCAGCAGGACGCGGCCAAGTCGTCGCAGGCCGAGCACGACCGCGACCCGCGCTGATCCCGGGCGGTCGGTGTGTTCGATATCGGTTTCAGTGAACTGCTGGTCATCGCGGTAGTGGCCCTGGTCGTGCTCGGTCCCGAACGCCTGCCCAAGGCCGCGCGCTTTGCCGGGCTGTGGGTGCGGCGTGCGCGCAACCAGTGGGACTCGGTCAAGCAGGAGCTGGAGCGCGAACTGCACGCCGAAGAGATCAAGCGGCAGTTCCACGATGTGCAGTCCTCGGTGCAGGACACCGAAGCGCAACTGCGCGCCAGCGGCGAGGCGGTCCGGCGCGAAGCCGAGCAGCTGCGTGGCCATGCCCGGCAGCAGGGGCAGGCCGTTGCCGATGAGGCCGCCGCACCGTTGATGACCGGGCCGGTACCGGGTTCGCCGGCCAGCATGGCCCAGCACGCGACAGGGCAGGACGTGGACGCCGTTGATCCGGCCGGGGTGACGCACGCGAGGCACGATGCGGCCTCGCCCCCGGGCATTGATGGCAGCGCGCCGCGCGCGGACGCGCCTTCGCCGCCGGAGGCACCGCGATGAGCGAGACGAGCTCTCCTGAAAGTTCGCTGGTCGACCACCTGATCGAACTGCGCGCGCGCCTGGTCCGTGCCCTGCTCGGGCTGGGCGTGGTGCTGCTGGGGCTGATGCCCTTCAGCCAGAAGATCTACACGTGGCTGGCCGAACCGCTGATCTCCAAGTTGCCGCTCGGGCAATCGATGATCGCGACCAACCCGGCCGGCGCGTTTTTCGCGCCGCTGAAGCTGACCTTCTTCGTGGCGGTGTTCGTGGCGGTGCCGTGGCTGCTGTACCAGTTGTGGGCCTTCGTGGCGCCGGGCCTGTATGCGCGCGAGAAGCGGCTGGCCGTGCCGTTGCTGGTGTCGTCGGTGCTGCTGTTCTATCTCGGCTGTGCGTTCGCCTATTTCCTGGTGTTGCCGGCGGTCTTCCACTTCCTGACCACCTTCCGGCCGGAGGTCATCGCGATTACCCCGGACGCCAATGCGTACCTGGACTTCGTGCTGGCGATCTTCTTTGCGTTCGGCAGCAGTTTCGAACTGCCGGTGGCGATGGTGATCCTGACGCTGCTGGGCTGGATCAGCCCGCAGCAGTTCAAGGAAGGCCGCGGGTACGCGGTGGTGGGTATCTTCGTGCTGGCCGCGGTGCTGACGCCCCCGGACGTGGTGTCGCAGTTGATGCTGGCCATCCCGATGTGCCTGCTCTATGAGCTGGGCATCCATGCCGCGCGCTGGCTGGTGCCGCGCCCGGCGCCGGGCGCATCGCCGCAGTAGCGACGGCAAGGTTCCTCCCCCACTGCGTGGTGCGCACGCCAGCGCGGCGGTGCCGGGTGACAGGCCCGACAAAAAAACCCCGGCGCAGGCCGGGGTTTTCTGTATCAGGCGGCGAACATGTTGTTCGGGCCCGGCATCGGCGGCGGCTCCGTGCCCTGGCCGAACATCTGCTTCCACGCGGTGTAGATGGCCCCGGCGAACACCGGCATGACCACGCCCATCAGCAGCAGCTGGGCCACGAACAGCGCCAGGAAGGTGCCGCCGATGAGCTGGGCGATCAGCGCCACCAGCATCACCGCGAAGTAGATGGCGAACACGGCCACGAACGAGAGCAGGAAGAACACCAGCATCGCCGGCACGTTGTGCAGGCAGGCGCGCAGGCTCAAGCGCAGCGCCTGCAGGCCGTTGCGGTGTTCGAACATGACCTGCGGCGGCAGCGTGAACAGGGCCAGTGCCATCGCCAGGAAGGTGGCGACCACAAGGGCCAGCCACAACAGGATGCGGCCGGCCGGCAGGCTGGCGGCCAGCGCCTCGATCTGGGCGGGGTCCGGCTGCGCGCCGGACTGGCTGATCGTGTTGAGCTGCTCCATCACCTCGCTGAGGTGCTGCAGGCCGTTGCTGCCGATCAGCATCAGCAGCAATGCGCCGAGGAACAGGCCGGCCACCAGCTGCGGCAGCAGCGAGGCCAGCAGGTTCAGCGCACGGCCTTCGTACAGGCCCTGCAGCAGGTGCGCCGGCTGCGCGCTGCGGCCAAGGTCGACCTCGCGAACGGCCCACACCAGGCCGCCGAAGAACAGCGGGCCGGCCAGCGCCATGAGCAGCTGTGCCAGCGTGCTCAGCGCCGGGCTGACTACCGCCAGCGACATCACCAGCAGGGCGACCACCGCCCAGATCACGCCGAGCAGGCCAAGGGCCAGCGGCGCTCTGCGCAGCAGGGAGAAACCGGACAGCAGCCATTCCGCGCCGGCAGAGGCCGGCAGCTTGCGAATCTCGCTCATACCATTCCGAAAACTGGGGGGAGGGGCGCGGGCGCCCGGTGAATCCCGATTATCCCTGTTTTCCGCGCGCGTGACCTGAAGCCCGCGCAGGCATGATGCCGGGACGCGAGCAGCTCAGGCCAGGCGTGCCTGGCGGACGAAGCGGCGCAGCAGCTGGCGGGCCAGCGGCGCGGCGCTGACCGCGCGGGCGACGCTGCGCGCGCAGCCGCCGTGCTGGCGGATGCACTCGGCACGGGCGCGCACGTAGCCGCGCATGTGGTGGGTGGCGAACTCCGGATGGAACTGCACGCCCCACGCCTGCCGGCCCCAGCGGAAGGCATGGCAGTTGTCCTGCGCCGACCGGGCCAGCACCGCTGCGCCGTCGGGAACGCGCAGTACCGTCTGCAGATGGGTGGCGTGGGCCGGGAAGCGGGTGGGCAGGCCGGCGAACAGCGGATCGCTGTCGGCGGTGGGGTCCAGCGCCAGCTCGATCGTGCCCGACTCGCGCCCGGCCGGGTTGTAGGCCACCTCGCCGCCCAGCGCATGGGCCAGCAGCTGGTGGCCGTAGCAGATGCCGAACACCGGGCGCCCGGCGTGGACGGCGGTGCGCAGCCAGTCGGCGCTGCGTTCGCTCCAGTCGGCATGGTCGGTGACGTACGCGGCCGACCCGGTGACGATCACCCCGGCGAACTGCTGGTGCGCCGGCAGCGCCTCGCCATGCTCGACGTCCACGACCACGGTCTCGTCGGCGTCCAGCCCGGCGGCGACGCGGATCCAGTGCGGAAAGCGCCCGTAGCGTCGCAGCGAGGCGACGGGCTGGCCGGTTTCAATGATCAGGAAGGGAGCTGGATTCATCCGGGGGTGGCAGTACGGACAGGACTTCCTCGATTGTAGTCAGCCCTGCCGCCACCTTTTCAAGCCCCGCGCGGCGCAGGGTTCGCACGCCTTCAGCACGCGCGGCGCGGTTGAAAGCGGCCATATCCATGTCCGCGCGGATCATCCTGCGCAGCCGCGAACCCAATGGCAGCAGCTCATACAGGCCGACGCGGCCGAGGTAACCGGTGCGGCGGCACTCAATGCAACCTACCGGTGCATATGGCGTGGGGGTCTGAGGTAATGCTTCATCGGCATCAGCCAGCACGGCCCATTGCTCGGCGCCGAGGACGTGCGGCACCTTGCAGCTGGGGCACAGCGTGCGCACCAGGCGCTGGGCGAGGATGCCGTTGACGGTGGAGGCCAGCAGGTAGTGCGGCACGCCCAGATCGAGCAGGCGCGTGATGGCCGAGGCGGCGTCGTTGGTGTGCAGCGTGGACAGCACCAGGTGGCCGGTGAGCGAGGCCTGGACGGCCATCTGCGCGGTCTCCAGATCGCGGATCTCGCCGATCATGATGATGTCCGGGTCCTGCCGCAGCAGGGTGCGCACGCCGCTGGCGAAGTCCAGGTCGATGTTGGTCTGCACCTGCATCTGGTTGAACTCGGGAGCGATCATCTCGATCGGGTCTTCCACCGTGCAGACGTTGACGTCCGGCGTGGCCAGCCGCTTGAGCGTGGAGTACAGGGTTGTGGTCTTGCCCGAGCCGGTGGGGCCGGTGACCAGCACGATCCCGTGCGGGCGCTCGACCAGGGCGGTCCAGCCGGCGGCCTCCTGCGGGCTGAAGCCGAGCTGGTCGATGCTCTTGAAGGCCGCATCGGGATCGAAGATGCGCATCACACACTTCTCGCCGAACGCGGTGGGCATGGTCGACAGGCGCATTTCCACTTCGCGTCCGCCTGGCGACCGCGTCTTGATGCGCCCGTCCTGGGGGCGGCGGCGCTCGGCCAGGTCCATGCGACCGAGGACCTTGATACGGCTGACCACGGCGGTCATCACCGCCGGCGGCACCTCGAACACCTTGTGCAGCACGCCATCGATGCGGAAGCGCATGCGCCCCATGTCGCGGCGCGGTTCCAGGTGGATGTCCGAGGCGCGCTGTTCGTAGGCGTACTGCAGCAGCCAGTCGACGATGTGCACGATGTGCTGGTCGTCGGCATTGACGTCGCCGGCACGGCCCAGCTCCACCAACTGCTCGAAGCTGGGCAGGGTGCCGCTGGACTCGCCGCGGACATCGCCGCGCGCGCCGCGCACCGAGCGGGTCACGCCGTAGAACTCCATCGTGTAGCGGTGCAGGTCCAGCGGGTTGACCATCGCCAGCTCGATCCGGCGCCGGGTGAGGTGCTGGAGGTCGCGCAGCCATTCCTGCGCCAGTGGCTCACTGGTGGCCACCAGCACCCGTTCGGTGTCCACCGCCAGCGGCAGGAAGCGGTGCCGGCGTGCGTAGGCATGGGAGACCAGGGCGGTCACCGAGGACACATCGACCCGGGTCGGATCGACCCGCAGGTAGCGCGTGCCGGTGCGCGTGGCCAGCCATTCGGTGAGGCGCTCCAGGCCCAGCTCGCCGCCGCCGGCCGCGGCCAGCTTGAGATTGGCCAGCAGCACCAGCGGATGGACTTCACTGGCATTGCGTGCCCCCTGGGCGGAGAAGCGGATGCGCTCCAGATCGCTGTCGGCCACCAGGCCGTCGGCGACCAGTGCCGCGGCAACCTGGTCGAAGCCAAGCCGGCCCGGCAGCAGCGGGGCGGTGGCGTCCGGGCCGGGGACGAATGAAACCGGTGGGCGCTGATCCACTGCCGAGGTCCTTATGGCGTGCGGTGCACGCGGTGATGGGGTGGCCGGTATCCCCCCGGACCGGTCCATGAACGCGCCAACGCGGTCTGTGCCGCCGGCCGGACGTGCCGGCCGGTCCGGCCCGATGGCGTGCCGGGGCGGTGTCCGCGTGGTCGTCGCTATACTAGCGCACCCCTCCTGCAGGCAAGAATCCGCCGCATGTCCGCGACTTCCAACGTTCCGATCACTTTCCAGGGCCTGATCCAGACCCTCAACCAGTATTGGGCGCAGCAGGGCTGCGTGCTGATCCAGCCGCTGGACCTGGAGGTCGGTGCCGGCACCTTCCACCCGGCCACGTTCCTGCGCTCGATCGGTCCGGAAAGCTGGAATGCCGCGTACGTGCAGCCTTCGCGCCGTCCCACCGACGGCCGCTACGGCGAGAACCCCAACCGCCTGCAGCGCTACTACCAGTACCAGGTGGCGATGAAGCCGAGCCCGGACAACATCCAGCAGCTGTACCTGGATTCGCTCAAGGCGCTGGGCATCGATCCGCTGGTGCACGACCTGCGGTTTGTCGAGGACAACTGGGAATCGCCGACCCTCGGTGCCTGGGGCCTGGGCTGGGAAGTCTGGCTCAACGGCATGGAAGTCACCCAGTTCACCTACTTCCAGCAGGCCGGTGGCCTGGAGTGCAAGCCGGTGCTCGGCGAGATCACCTACGGCCTCGAGCGCCTGTGCATGTACCTGCAGAACTGCGACAACGTCTACGACCTGGTGTGGACCTACGGCCCGGATGGCACGCCGGTGACCTACGGTGATGTGTACCTGCAGAACGAGATCGAGCAGAGCACCTACAACTTCGAGTACGCCGACGTGGAGGAGATGTTCCATCGCTTCGACGCCTGCGAGAAGGAAGCGCAGACGCTGGTCGAGGTTGGCCTGCCGCTGCCGGCCTATGAGCAGGTGTGCAAGGCCAGCCATGCCTTCAACCTGCTGGATGCACGCCGTGCGATCAGCGTGACCGAGCGCCAGCGCTACATCCTGCGCGTGCGCGCGCTGGCCCAGGCCGTGGCCAGGCTGTACGAGGCCAAGCGCCTCGAAGCCGTGGCTGCCAAGGAGGTGCAGGCATGAGCACGATGCTGCCGCTGCTGATCGAACTGGGTACCGAAGAGCTGCCGGTCAAGGCGCTGCCGGGTCTGGCCCAGGCTTTCTTCGAGGGTGTTGTGGACGGCCTGACCAGGCGCGGCGTCGCCGTCGAGCGTGGCGATGCCAAGCCGCTGTCGACCCCGCGCCGCCTGGCGGTGCTGCTGCCCGGCGTGGCCGTGGAGCAGCCCGAACAGCACAGTGAAGTGCTTGGCCCGTATCTGAACATCGCGCTGGATGCCGACGGCCAGCCGACCAAGGCACTGCAGGGCTTCGCCGCCAAGGCCGGGATCGACTGGACCGCGCTGGAGCGCACCAGCGATGCCAAGGGCGAGCGCTTCGTGCACCGCTCCACCACCCCGGGCGCGCGCACCGCCACGCTGTTGCCGGAGATTCTGCGCGAGGCGATCGCGGCGATGCCGATTCCCAAGCCGATGCGCTGGGGCAGCCACGCCTACGGCTTCGCCCGCCCGGTGCATTGGCTGGTGCTGCTGCACGGCGGCGACATCGTCGAGGCCGAGGTGCTCGGCCTGAAGGCCGACCGCATGAGCCGCGGCCACCGTTTCATGCACGACAAGACCGTATGGCTGACGTCGCCGGACGACTACGTCGGCTCGCTGCAGGCGGCCTTCGTGCTGGTCGACCCCGACGCGCGCCGTACCCGCATCGTCGAGGCGGTCAATGCCGCCGCGACGCAGGCCGGTGGCCAGGCGCGGATCACAGACGACAACCTGGAGCAGGTGGTCAACCTGGTCGAATGGCCGGCGGCGGTGCTGTGCAGTTTCGAGCGCGAATTCCTGGCGGTGCCGCAGGAAGCGCTGATCGAAACGATGGAGATCAATCAGAAGTTCTTCCCGGTGCTCGATGCCGGCGGCAGGCTGACCGAGAAATTCATCGGCATCGCCAATATCGAGTCCAGGGACGTGGCCGAAGTGGCCAAGGGCTACGAGCGGGTGATCCGCCCGCGCTTCTCCGATGCCAAGTTCTTCTTCGATGAAGACCTCAAGCAGGGCCTGACGTCGATGGGCGAGGGCCTGAAGACGGTGACCTACCAGGCCAGGCTGGGCTCGGTGGCCGACAAGGTGCTGCGCGTGGTCGCGCTGGCCGAGGCGATCGCGCCGCAGGTGGGCGTGGATCCGGTGCTGGCCAAACGCGCTGCGGTGCTGGCCAAGAACGACCTGCAGTCGCGCATGGTCAACGAATTCCCCGAGCTGCAGGGCATCGCCGGCCGCCACTATGCGCTGGCCGGCGGTGAGTCGCCGGAGGTGGCGCTGGCCATCGACGAGGCCTACCAGCCGCGCTTCGGTGGCGACGATATCGCGCTGTCGCCGCTGGGCAAGGTGCTGGCGATTGCCGAGCGTGCCGACACCCTGGCGGGTGGTTTCGCCGCCGGCCTGAAGCCGACCGGCAACAAGGATCCGTTCGCCCTGCGCCGCAACGCGCTGGGGCTGGCGCGGACGGTGATCGAGAGCGGGTTCGACCTGGATCTGAACGCTTTGCTGCAGCGTGCACTGGACGGTGTCAATCACTCGATCAGCGTCGGTACCGCGCTCAGGACGGCGCGTGCAAACCAGGCGGCCGAGCAGGAAGGCATCCGCACCGTGGGCGCCAGCAAGCCGTCTGAAGAGGTTGACGCGCGGCAGTTGGCGTCGGACCTGCACCTGTTCATCCTCGACCGCCTGAAGGGCTACTACGCCGACAAGGGCGTGCCGGCCACGCACTTCAACGCGGTGGCCGACCTGAAGCCGGCCTCGCTGTACGACTTCGACCGCCGCATCGATGCCATCGGCACGTTCGCCGCGCTGCCGGAAGCCGAGGCGCTGGCCGCCGCCAACAAGCGCATCCGCAACATCCTGCGCAAGGCCGAGGGCGACATCCCGGGCATGGTCGACCGCGCGCTGCTGGCCGAACCGGCCGAGAGCGCACTGGCCGAAGCGGTGGAAGCGGCCATCGAGGAAACCAACGCCAGCCTGCACCAGAAGGACTATGTCAGCGTGCTCAACCGCCTGGCCCGCCTGCGTCCGCAGGTGGATGCGTTCTTCGATGCGGTGATGGTCAACGCCGAGGACCCCGCGCTGCGTGCCAACCGCCTGGCCCTGCTCAAGCGTCTGGGCGATCGCCTGGGCAGCGTGGCGGCGATCGAGCACCTGTCCAGCTGAGGCCACGGGGCATTGCGCCCCGCAGCCATCCCGAAGGCGCGACGGCTCCTGCTGTTCGCGCCTTCGTCGTGTGTGGCGGACGGGCGCGTGCGGTCGCGGACGCTTCTGTCCGAGGACGTGCAGGTATCGATCCTGCGGTGCATGACAAAGGCGACTTTCTGCGTGACTTTAACGGGTCCTTCACCGTCGTTCTGAAACACCCCCGCCGATTTCGCATGCCCGCGATGGCCCGTTATGCTGTCCGCATGCAGCCAACGAAAATCGCTCTGCCACTGATGTTCCTGACGCTGGCCACCGCCTCGGTGGCACACGCGCGCGGGACCATCCAGAAAGTGGACATCAAGGGACTGGACAAGGGCGACGACGCCGAGATGATCGAGAACATCGAGGTCTCGCTGTCCCTGTACGACACCATCGGCAAGGTCCAGGGCGAGTCGCGCCTGGAGTACCTGCTGTCCCAGGCCGAGCGCCAGACCCGCGAAGCGCTGGAGCCGTTCGGCTACTACAACCCGGTGATCAAGGTCGACAGCCCGCGCGAGGGCGAAACCCTGCGGGTGGTGATCCACGTGGACAAGGGTCCGCCGACCCTGGTGCGGCGCGAGCACATCGACATCACCGGACCGGCGCAGTACGACCAGTACCTGCAGGAAGACCTGGAGAAGTTCAAGCCACGCAAGGGCCAGCGTTTCGAGCACACCACCTACGAGGCCAGCAAGATCGTCGTGACCCGCCGCCTGGCCGAGCGCGGCTACTTCGATGCGGACTACACCCAGCGCCAGGTGCAGATCACCCGCGCCGAGAACGCGGCCGACATCGACCTGACCTGGGACAGCGGCCGCCGCTACAACATGGGCGACATCCGCTTCCACCAGGACTACTTCGTCGACAAGCTGTTCGATCCGCTGGTGTACTGGGACAAGGGCAGCTACTTCCATGAAGGCAAACTGGACCGGCTGCGCGAGTCGCTGACCAAGCTGGACTACTTCAGCGTGATCGACATCCAGCCGCGCCCGGACCAGGCCGACGGGAACGGGGATGTGCCGGTGGACGTCAACCTGACCCGGGCCAAGCGCACCATCTACACCGCCGGCCTGAGCTACGGCAGTGAGAGCGGTGCCGGTGTGCGCGGTGGCGTCGAGCGGCGTTTCCTCAACAACCGCGGCCACAAGATGAACACCCAGCTGGACTATGCGCAGAAGCGCAAGAGCCTGCTGACCAGCTACCGCATTCCCGCGTTCAACTGGCTTGACGGCTGGTATGCCTTCACCGCCAGCGCCTACGACGAGCAGACCGATTACATCGACCTGCGCAACTTCAAGCTGAGCGCCGGACGCAGCGGTGAAATCAACGAACACTGGACTGCGATCGCCTCGGTCAACGCGCTGCGCGAGCGCTGGCGGTACGCGTCGGGTACCGAGTTCACCGATGCGGTCTACAACACCTCCACCCTGGTGTATCCGCAGCTGGTGGCCGACTACGTCAATGTGGACGATGAACTGTTCCCGCGCCGGGGCATCAGCGGCAGCGCGACCCTGCGCGGCGGCATCGAGGGCGCCGGCTCGGACACCAGTTTCGTGCAGGCCAATGTCCGGCTGCGCTGGTACGTGCCGCTCGGTGACAGCGACCGCCTGATCCTGCGCGGCGAAGGTGGCACCACCTGGACCAGTGACCTGGTGGCCATGCCGCCGAGCCTGCGCTTCTTCGCCGGTGGCGACCGCAGCATCCGCGGCTACGCCTTCCGTGAAGTGGGCCCGCGCACGCCGGCCCCGGACAAGTACGCGCTGGGCGCGAAGAACCTGGTGATCGGCTCGGCCGAGTACGAGCATTACTTCAAAGGTGGGCCGTGGGGGGCGGCCGTGTTCGTCGACACCGGCAGCGCGTTCGACAACACCATCGATCTGCATACCGGCGTGGGCTTCGGCGTGCGCTGGAAATCACCGGTGGGGCCGGTGCGCGTGGACATCGCGCACGGCCTGAACAACCCCGATTCGCAGTTCCAGCTGTATCTGAACATCGGAGCGGACCTGTGAGTACGCCGACGCCTTCTGCGCCCACCACGCCACCGCCGCGGGTGCGTTTCTACCGCAAGCGCCGGTTCTGGGCCTGGTCCGGGTTCACCGTACTGGGTCTGGTGCTGCTGGCCCTGCTGCTGCTGTATTGGCTGCTGCAGACCGTGGCCGGCCGCGACGTGCTGCTGGCCCAGGTGAAGGCGCGGCTGCCGGTGGGGGCCTCGCTGACCTGGAGCAGGGTCGAAGGCCCGGTCGCCGGACCGCTGGTGCTGCACGATCTGGTGTTCCGCTACGACGACATCCATTTCACCGCCGAGCGCGCCTACCTGGACCCGGACATCCGGCCGCTGCTGGGGCGCAAACTCCAGCTGGACGCGCTGCAGATCAAGAACGCCACGCTGAACCTGGCCAAGAGCGACGAGCCGTTCGAGCTGCCGTCGTGGCCGGGCTCGCTGCCGCAGATCGAGATGCCGCTGGCGATGCAGGCCGACACGATCATCATCGACGGGTTCCGCATCACCCAGGCGCAGCAGCCGCTGATCGATATCGCCAAGGTGCGCGGCGGAATCGAAATCGCCAACGGTGAGTTCCGCGCCACCCAACTGAAGGTGGACAGCGACATGGGCGATTTCCGTGTCGATGGCCATTACCTGCCGCGCAGCGACTACGACACCGACATCACCATCGGCGCGCTGATGCCGGCGCCGCGCGGGCGTACGCCGGCGCGTCTGGGGCTGGTGGCGCGGGGCGACCTGGGGCATATGGAAGTGGCCATCGCCGGCAACGCGCCGGCACCGCTGCAGGCCAGCCTGGTGTTCGATGGCCGCACCGACCCGGTGTGGAAGGCCAGCGCACGCAGCCGCGAGCTGGACCTGGCGCTGCTGGTGCCGGGCATGGACGCCAGCGCCAGCACGCCGATGGCGCTGGACGTGCAGGCCGACGGCAAGGGCGGCCAGGCCAATCTGCGCGGCACCTTCAAGCAGGGCGACATCGCGCTGGAACTGGCCCCGTCCAAGGTCGGCCTGGCCGATCAGGTGCTGACCGTGGCACCGCTGCAGCTCAAGGGCTTCGGCGGCCAGGCACGGCTGGAAGGCACCGCCGATTTCACCGACAGGGAGAACGCCAGCCTGCGCTTCTCGATCGTCGCCAATGACCTGACCTTCGTACCGGCCGCGGACCCGTCCGCACCGGATGCGGCAGCCCCGGTACCGGTGACGCTGACCGAGGCGCGGATGGGCCTTGCCGGCACGCTGAAGGCATGGGCGGCGGTAGGCAAGGCCTCGGTGGAACGCGAGAAGCAGAACGCCGACCTGCAGTTCGACATACGCGGCAACGACCAGGCCGCGCTGATCAAACAGCTGCAGGCCAGCACCCCGGGCGGCGCGCTGGATGTCACCGGCCGCGTGGCCTGGGCACCGCAGCTGGACTGGGATGCCGCTGTGAAGCTCGCCGATTTCGACCCGGGGTACTTCGTGCCCGGTTGGGACGGTCGCCTGTCCGGTGCGCTGGCGTCCAAGGGGCGCCAGGTGCCGCCGCCGGCCAACAGCCCCGCCGGTACCCCCGGCAGCTACGAAGCCACCGTGGACGTGCCGGGCATCAAGGGCACGCTGCGCAAGCGCGCGCTGGATGCCAAAGGGCAGTTCGCGCTGCGCGGTACACAGGGCGAAGGCAACGTGGCGCTGGCGCTGGGCAACAGCCGCCTCACCGCCAAGGGCTCGGTCGGCGATCGTCTGGATATCGACGCGCGGCTGGAACCGGTACAGCTTGACGACCTGCTGCCGGGCAGCAGCGGCAGCCTGCGTGGCCATGTGCTGGTGAAGGGGCCGCGCACCGCGCCGGACATCAGCGCCGACCTGGTCGGCAGCGGGCTGCGCTGGGACGACTGGAGCGCCGAGGCGATCAGCATCAAGGGACGCCTGCCGTGGCAGGGCGACAGCGGCACGTTGGCGCTGCAGGGCAGCAAGGTGCAGGTGGGCATGCTGCTGGACACGCTGAACGTGGATGCGCGCGGCAGTCTCTCCAACCTGCGTGTGGACGCGCAGACCCGCAATGAACTGGGCGCGGTGGCGCTGCAGGGCGGGGTACGCCAGCAGGGCCAGACCTGGCGCGGCGATCTGTCCTCGCTGCGCATCGCGCCGGTCAAGGGCGATGCCTGGACTCTGCGCGGTCCGTCCACCTTCAGCGTGCAGGGCAGTGCGTTCACCCTCAGCGACACCTGCCTGGGCGCGGCCACCGGCGGCGCCTTGTGCGCCAGCGCCAACTGGCCACGCGACGGCCTGCAGGTGCGCGGCGATGCGCTGCCGCTGGCCCTGGTGCAGCCGTGGCTGCCGCCGCAGTCGGGGCGCCGCATCTACCTGCGCGGCGAATTGACCCTGGATGCCAGCATCCGGCCACGTGGCAACGCCTGGGAAGGTGCGGTCAAGGTCGCGTCGCTGGAAGGCGGCATCCGTCTGGGCGACAACGCCCGTGGCGAACTGGTGCGTTACGACCAGTTCTCGGTCAACGTGGACATGACGCCCGCGCAGATCAACGCCAAGCTGGGTGTGGGCTTCCAGGGCAACGGCTTCGTGGATGCCAAGGTGCAGACCGGCTGGGATGCCGGTGCGCCGCTCAACGGCGAGCTGTACCTCAACATGTCGCGTCTGTACTGGCTGGAGCTGTTCTCGCCGGACATCGTGCGCCCCACCGGGCTGATCGAAGGCCACGTCAGCCTGCGCGGGACGCGCGGCACGCCGTCGCTGGGGGGCGAGGCTACGCTGAGCAACTTCAATGGCGAGTTCCCGGCGCTCGGCCTGACGTTCGCCGAGGGCAAGGGCAGCTTCACCGCCCAGCCGGACGGCTCGGCCAAGATCACCGCGCAGGCCAATTCGGGCAAGGGCACCCTGTACGTGGACGGTGGGCTGTCGTGGTTCGGCGATGCCCAGCCACTGCAGCTGCACATTCACGGCGAGAACGTGCTGCTGGCCAATACCCCCGAGCTGCGCGTGGTGGCCAACCCGGACCTCGACTTCACCCTGGCCGGTACCGCCATGCAGCTGCGCGGCAGCGTGCATGTGCCCGAGGCCGACCTGGATCTGGAACGCCTGGATCGCGGCACCTCGGTGTCGGAGGACGTGGTGGTGCTGGATCCGGTCGATCCGGAGGAAACGCCGACCTCGCCGCTGGATATGGACCTGACCGTCAGCCTGGGCGACAAGGTCAAGATGAGCGGGTTCGGGCTGAAGGGCGCGCTCGGCGGCAAGATGCAGGTGTGGTCGCGTCCCGGCCGCGAGATGACGGCCAACGGTGGGCTGGAAGTGAGTGGCCGGTACAAGGCCTACGGCCAGGACCTGACCATCACCCGCGGCAATCTGAACTGGAACTACAACGCGGTCTCCGACCCGCGCATCAACATCCGCGCCGAGCGCCGGGTGGGCGATGTCACCGCCGGCATCGACGTCACCGGCCGCGCGCAGTCGCCGCGCGTGGATGTGTGGTCGGAACCGGCGATGTCGCAGTCCGAAGCGCTGGCCTACCTGGTGCTGGGTCGCAGCCTCACCGGTGCCAGCAGCGACCAGGCCCAGCAGGTCAACGCGGCCTCGGCGGCGTTGTCGGCCGGCAGCGGCCTGCTGGCCGCGCAGCTGGGCGCCAAGCTCGGCCTGGACGATGCCGGGGTGAGCCAGTCGCGCGCGCTGGGCGGTTCAGTGATCGGCGTGGGCAAGTACATCTCGCCCAAGCTGTACATCGGCTACGGCGTGTCGCTGGTGGGCAGCGGTTCGGTGCTGACGCTGAAGTACCTGCTGCGTCGCGGCTTCGATCTGGAACTGGAATCGAGCACCGTGGAAAACCGCGGCTCGCTGAACTGGCGCCGGGAAAAATAGGGGTCGTGCCGCGCGCTGCGCGGCGCGACCCAACCATCGGCCGTTGCCCCCGCCCGGCGCAGCGGCTATGGTCCCGGGCTGTTCTGACGTACCGGATGTGTCCATGTCGCCACGCAAGCCTCTTACCGCCGCCCTGGCCCTCGGCCTGACCCTCGCCGCCGGCGCCCATGCCGATGAAGGCATGTGGATGCCGACCCAGCTGCCGGATCTGGCCAAGCCGCTGAAGGCGGCCGGCTTCAAGGGCAATCCGGCCGACCTGGCCAACGTCACCGCGCCGCCGTTGAGTGCGGTGGTGCGTGCCGGCGGGGGTACCGGTTCGTTCGTGTCCGGCGACGGTCTGCTGCTCACCAATCACCATGTCGCGATGGGCGTGATCCAGTACAACAGCTCCCCCGAGCACAACCTGATCAACGACGGCTTCATCGCCAAGGGGCGCAGCGACGAGCGTCCGGCCAACCCGGACTTCCGGGTGCTGGTCACCACCGGCTTCGACAAGGTCACCGACGAGGTGCTGCGCGAGGCGCGCGGCAAGACCGGCCGGGCCTACTTCCATGCCGTGGACCGCGCCACCAAGCGCCTGGTGGCCGAGTGCGAGCAGGCCGGCAACGTGCGCTGCAGCGTGGCCGACATGTACTACGGCACCGACTTCTACCGCATCCGCCAGCTCGAACTGAGCGACGTGCGCCTGGTCTACGCGCCGCCGCGCGCGATCGGCAACTACGGCGATGAGATCGACAATTTCATGTGGCCGCGCCACACCGGCGACTTCACCCTGCTGCGCGCGTACGTGGGCAAGGACGGCAAGCCGGCGCCGTACAGCGTGGACAACGTGCCGTACCAGCCGCCGGCGCACCTGAAAATGGCGATCGACGGCCCGAAGACCGGTGACTACGCAATGCTGGCCGGCTATCCGGGCATTACCTACCGCCACCGCACGGCGGCCGAGTTCGCCAGCCAGATCGACGCGGTGCTGCCGCGCCGCGTGGCGGTGTACCAGCAGATGATCGACACCATCGAGGCGGCCAGCGCGCAGAATGCGCAGGCGCGTACCCGCTATGCCTCGCAGCTGCAGTCGTTGAAGAACAACCGCAAGCGCGCCGCCGGTGAGCTGGAAGGCCTGCTGCGCAGCGATGCCAAGGCGCAGCGTGCCGCCGACGAGACGGCGATGCTGGCCGCCACCGATGCAACCTACCGCGGCGACATCGATGCGCTGCTGGGCTCGCTGTCGCAGGGCGCCTCGTTCGGCGAGCGCGATCTGCTGCTGGACCTGGTGGCCAGCCAGAGCCAGCTGCTGCGTTCGGCACTGATGCTCGAACGCCTGCGGGTCGAATCGGCCAAGCCCGATGCCGAGCGCGAGAGCGGCTACCAGCAGCGCGACCTGGCGATGATTGAAGGCGTGCTCAAGCAGGTTCAGCGGCGCTACGATCCGGCCGTCGAGAAGGCGCTGCTGACCGCGCTGCTGAGCCGCTACCAGCAGTTGCCGGATGCGCAGCGCGTACCGGAATTCGACGCCGCCTTCGGACGCACCCCGGCGGCGCTGGCCAAGGCGCTGGACGGCCTGTATGCCGGCACCCGGCTCGGTGACGAAGCCGAGCGACTGTCGCGCCTGGCAGCAGCCAAGGACGGCAAAGCGCTGGCACGTGACCCGCTGATCGACCTGGCCGGCCCGCTGGTGGCGGCCCAGCTGCGCCTGGACGACCAGAGCAAGACCCGTGCGGGCGAGCAGCTGCGCCTGCGCCCGGCCTACATGCAGGCGTTGTTCGCGTGGCGTGCCAAGCAGGGCCGCGCGGTGTATCCGGACGCCAACCGCACCCTGCGCATCAGCTACGGCAAGGTCGAGGCGCTGTCGCCGCGTGATGCGGTGCATTTCGATCCGGTGACCACCGTTGCCGGCATCGTGGAGAAGAACACCAACGCCTACCCGTTCGATGCGCCCAAGCCGCTGCTGGCCGCGATCGCCAAGGGCGATTTCGGGAGCACGGCCGATCCGGTGCTGAAAACCCAGACGGTCAACTTCCTGACCAATCTGGATACCACGGGCGGCAATTCGGGCTCGCCGGTGCTCAACGCCCGGGGCGAACTGATCGGCCTGAACTTCGACAGCAATTGGGAGTCGGTCAGCGCCAGCTGGTGGTTCGATCCGCGCTACAAGCGCGCTGTGCACGTGGACATGCGCTACCTGCGCTGGCTGCTGGCCAAGGTCTATCCGGCACCCGAGCTGCTGAAGGAAATGGACGTGCCGGCGGAATGAGGCACCTCGCCGGTCACGATCCCGCGTCGTGACCGGCGACATGTCGGCCGCTACTTTTGTCGCATTTGGCGCGTTTCCAGACGGCAGCTAGACTGCAGGCCGGTGAAGGCAAGGCAAGCGGCCACGTGACGGCAGACCAGGACAACCGCGGCGGCGCACCGCTGCCGGCGGCGCAGAAGGAACTGGACGGGTTGACTGTCTGGGTGGTCGAGGACGATCCGGAACTGCTCGACCTGATGCTCGACGACCTGCAGTGGCGCGGTGCACAGGCCCGTGGACTCGGCAGTGCCGAGGCGCTCTATCGCGCGCTGCTGCACGATCGCTGCGACATCGTCGTGCTCGATGTCGGCCTGCCCGGCGAAGACGGCTATGCGGTGGCCAGCCATCTGCGCCAGGCCGGCGATATCGGCATTGTCATGCTGACCGGTCGCGGCAGTGCGCACGACATGGCGCATGGACTGACCCAGGGAGCCGACGTCTACCTGGTCAAGCCGCTGGATCTGGATGTACTGGCTGCCGGGCTGCTCAGTCTGCGCCGCCGCCTGTCTGCGCCCCGCCCTGTCATGCCGCCGATCATGGACGCGCAGCAGGCCTGGCAACTGTCGTCCGATGGCTGGACGCTGCAGTCGCCGGCCCGGCAGACCCTCGCGTTGACCGCGATGGAGCGGGGCGTGCTGCAGTTGCTGTTCGAGGCGTCCGGTGAGCCGGTTACCCGTGATCGCCTGATCGAGCGCATCACCGACACGCCCTGGGATTTCGATCCGCACCGGCTCGATGTGCTCGTACACCGGCTGCGTGCCCGCGTGCGCAGCGCCACCGGGCTGGAACTGCCCATCCGCGCCCTGCGTGGACAAGGCTATCTGCTGACCGCCTGAGATCGGGCACCCCCGCGTGTGAGGCAGTGTGAGCCAGCGTGAGCGGACGGCACTGACTTGCCGATGGTGCAACAGCACAATGCGCCCCGCTTGAGCGTGCCCATGACGACAGTCGCGCGCGCCCAGGTCGCCGTACGTCACGGGAGCATCGTGCCAGCCTGCGGTCATCGCCGCTTCCGGCCGGGTTCCCTCTGAAAGCAGCAGAGACCGGAACAGGGGAACAACGCATGTCCAGCCATAGCGATCGCGCAGCCATCTGCGCGGCGGTGACGCCGTTCGAGCGCGCAGCCACATCAGCCCGCATGGGCCGCTGGCGCGCCGTCCTGGCGACCCTGATGCTGGCCCTGCCATTGTCTGCGTGGGCGATCGATCTGCAGGTCACCGATTTCTCCGATACCGGCTACGACCCGGTACCGGCTGGCACCACCGTGATCTACAACGTCAAAGTCGAGAACGGCGCCAATGACACCGCTGCCGGCAGCGTGACGCTGATCGACCTCCCGGTCGGCACGGCGCTGGGCAGCCCCGCGCCGGCCGGCTGCAGCGCATCGCCCGGCAGCGCCGGCATCACCCGCGTGGTGTGTACCAACCCGACCCTGAGCGCCTCCGGTGCGCCGTACCAGTTCAAGCTGCCGGTCACCACCGTGCAGACCCAGCCGGCGACGATCACCCTGCATGCGGCCATCGGCTTCGCCGCCGCGTTGCCGCCGGCCACCACGCCGATCGTGGCGCTGCAGGCCAACGATCCGTTCTTCGCCGGTGACACCAACGTCGGCAACAACCGTTCCAACCAGACCACGACCATCCAGGCCGCGGCCGACCTGGAACTGAGCAAGACCGCCAGCCCTGATCCGGTGATCGGCGGCGGCGAGGTGACCTATACCCTCACCGTCAGGAACAACGGCCCCAGCGTCACCACCGGTTTCCGGGTGGTGGACACGCTGCCGCCGAACGTGACGCTGGTCGGCACTCCCAACGGCGCGGACTGGAGCTTCAGCGCGCAGAACGGCACCTACAACGGCACCCTGGCCGTGGGTGCGAGCGCCAGCTACCAGTTCCGCGGCAAGGTCAATGTCGGCACCGGCAACATCGTCAACGCCGCGGTGGTCAACGCCGGGTCCGTGCCCGATGCGGTGCCGGACAACAATGCCGCGCGCGTCACCACGGCGGTCACCGCCGGTGCGGATCTGGCGATGTCCAAGTCGGTATCGCCGGCGCCGGCGGCGGCCGGTTCGGTGGTGACGTACACCCTGACCGCGCGCAATGACGGCCCCAGCGCCGCCACCGGCGTGGTCGTGACCGACGCGATGCCGGAAGGTTTCGTGATCACCGGTGGCGTGGCACCGGCCGGCTGGACCTGCACCAGCAATGCCGGGGCGAGCGTCCGTACCTGCAGCCTGGCCGGCAGCTTCGCGCCGGGTGCGCAGGCGATCATCACCATCACCGCACAGGTGCCTTCGACCGGCACCAACAGCAGTGGGGTGGTCAGCAACACCGCGAACATCAGCGCAACCACGCCGGACCCCGTGCCGGCCAACAACAGTGGCACCGTCGGCCTGACCATCATTCCCGATGGCGCCGACCTGCGCATGAGCAAGTCCCGCTCGCCCTTGCTGGTCCCGGTGTGGAACGGCACCGGTGTGCGCAGCGACAGCATGATGACGTCCACGCTTGGCGTGCAGAACCTGGGGCCACGGGCGGTCACCGGCGACCTGCAGGTGGTGGACACGCTCGCGGCCGGCGAGCAGTGGGTCGATGCCAGCGGGCAGCCGATCCTCCCCGGTACCTCGGTGGTGATCGGGCGCTGGAGCTGCAGCGTCAATCGTGCGTGGGCCGTCGGCCAGGCGCAGACGGTGGCCTGCACCCTGGTCACCGGTTATCCGGTGGCCGTCAATGCCAGCGCGCCCGCTCTGGCGCTGCAGACGCTGGCGCGCACCGCCGGTGCGCTGCGCAATGACGCCTGCACCGGCGGCAGCGGCGGCTCGCTCGAGCCGGTGACCGCCGGCGGCATCAACCGCGATCCGAACGACACCAACGACTGTGCCGGCGGCGAGAGCCGCGCCACCGACGACCGTGCCGATCTGTCGATCACCAAGCAGACCAACGGGCCGGGCGACGCCGACAACATCATCCGCAACAGCGATGATTCGGTGACCTACACGCTGCTGATCCACAATGACGGCGAAGCCACCCCCGGCGTGGTGGTGAACGACCCGATTCCGGGCTTCGTCACCGGCGTGACCACGGTGACCGGCAACGCCAGCCCGGCGGGCTGGAACTGCCGCCTGAGCGGCAGCGCGTGGGTGTGCGATGCCGGAACCAGCGTACTGGGCCGCAACGAGACCGCGACCGTGCGTTTCACCGTCAATCGCGGGCTGTTCGACAGCCAGGGCCAGCCGGCCGGCGTCTGCGGCGGGCAGCCGCTGCTGCCGGGCCGCTTCTGCAACACGGCCGGTGTGCGCATCAATCCGGCCATTCCCGGCGCGCTGGGCGAGATCGACCAGAGCAACAACACCGCCTCGGACTGGGTCCAGATCGATGCGGTGGCCAATGTCGCCACCACCCGCAAGGACATCACCTCGGGCACGCCGGGGCGTGCCGGCGTCAACACCTCGTACCGCATCACCTACCAGAACCGGGGTCCGTCGACGGCGCGTGGCGTGGTCTTCAGCGATCTGTTCACGCTGCCTGCCAACGATGCCGGTTTCGTACTGCTCTCCGCGCTGCGTACCGGTTCGGACGCGGCGAGCAAGGCCTGCACGGTGACCACACATGACCCGTCTATCAGCTCCGCACCGGCGCCCGGTGGCACCTCCTGGTTCAACACCGGCAGTGCGCCGGCCACGCTGCGCCTGACCTGCACGCCGAAGGACATGGCCAACAACTCCACCGAAACGATGACGGTGGAGATCCGCCCGAACGTCAACAGTGGCAACACCGGCCGCCAGTTCACCAATACCGGCAGTTTCCACTTCGACCTCGATGGTGACGGTACGCCGGACCCGTCCAGTGGCACCGACGCCAACGGCCGGACCTACGATTACAACAACCGCACCGACGACGACAGCAAGGACGCGACCTTGCCGTTCGATGCCGGTCGCGTCGATCTGATCGTCAACAAGATCGACCAGAACTTCATCGGCGCGGTGGACCCGCTGGGCTTCGACTCGCGCGCCGGGATGGAGGTCAACAACTACATCTACTACCAGATCAGCGTGCGCAACGCGGGCCCGTCATTGGCCACGCGCGCCATGATCGACGACACCATCACCCCGCCGCCGGGCGCCAGCGTGAGCCTGGTCGGCAGCCGCACCGGCACCGCCGCTGGCCCGCAGGGTGCATTGGAACCGGTCGGCACCCGCTGCTCGGTGGCCGCTGGCAGCACCAATCCCAGCACCGGGCCGCAGACCATTTCCTGCACCCTGCCCAGCGCCGGTGTCACCACCACCGACGAAGGCGTCATCACCAACAACCAGACCAGCTACCTGTACCTGATCTATCAGTACATGACCGCCCCGCCGGCCACCGGCGAAACGCTGAAGAACTCGGTCACCGCGCGCTCGGCCGAAGCCGAGAGCGATACCAGCAACAACACTGCCACCCAGGAAACCAGCATCCGCACGCGCTCGGACCTGTCCATCCGCAAGTCCAGCGTAGTGCTCGCCCCGAGTGCCGATCCCAGCCAGCCCCTGCCGGCGGCGGCGGGCACGGTCAGCCTGCACCAGCCGTTCTGGTTCGTGCTGGACGTGGTCAATTACGGCCCCGGCCACAGTCTGTCGCGCGACCGCACCGGGACCAACCCGCTCAACGGCGACGGCGTGGTTGTCACCGATACCCTGCCGGATGGGCTTGAGGTGCTCGGCGGCGCGGCGGCCATCACCTGGCAGAAGCGCGGTGCCACCGCGGACCCGGGCGTGCAGACCACCGGCCTGGGCAACTGCCTGCTGGTGGGCCGCACCGTCACCTGCCGGATGGGCGATCTGGCGCTGGACGGGCAGGTGCGCGTGCTGATTCCCGCGCGCTGGACCACGCTTCCGGCCAACGGCACCGGCATCAACAGTGCCAAGGCCACCAGCGACCAGCTTGATCCGGACCCGGGCAACAACGACGACACCACCACCCACACCGTGCTCCGTTCCTCGCTGGCCGGCGTGGTGTTCCAGGACCGCGACCGCGCCGGTGCCAACGGGGGCACCCTGCAAAGCGGCGAGCCGCTGATCTCCGGCGTGCGCGTCCACCTCAGCGGTGAGGATGCCTACGGCAATGCCGTTGCACTCGATGCCACCACCGATGCGCAGGGCGCCTATCGCTTCGAGAACCTGGCCCCGGCAGGCGCCCAGGGGTATACCCTGACCCAGACCCAGCCGCCGACCTACGCCAACGGCCCGGTCGCCCCGCCGTCCAGCGGTCCGCTGGCGCCGTCGGCCGGGGGTGTGTTCGCGGCGGTGACGCCGCCCGGCAGCGCCGACTCGGTCTACACCACCATCGCGCTGGGCGCGGGGGTGGATGCGGTGCGCTACGACTTCCCGGAAGTGCGGCGTCCCTCGCTGTCCGGCTTCGTCTATGTGGACGGCAACTACAGCAACGTGCGCGACGCCGGCGACGCCCCGATCGCCAATGCCACCCTCGAACTGCTCGATGCCACCGGCACTGTCGTGGCCACCCGTACCACCGGCAACGATGGCAGCTACAGCTTCCTGGGGCTGGACCCGCAGATCTACACGCTGCGCGAAGTGCTGCCGGACGGCAGCTACCGCAACCGTCCGAGTGCGATCAATCCTGGCCTGATCGGCGGCGTGGCATGCGCCAGCTGCAGCGTGGCGACCGGTGCCGGCGGCGATGCCGCCAGCACCGATCGCATCGCCGGCATCGATCTGTCCAACGGCGACGATGGCACCGTGTTCAACTTCGGCGAAGACGCGGTCACCGCCATCTCCGGCCATGTCTATCTGGACCGTAATGGCAATGGCGACTTCGACGCCGGCGATGCCGGCGACCGCGGCTCGCAGCCCAACGGCGGCCTGCAGGACGTGACCATCACCCTGACCGGCGCCGGCCCGGACGGCGTCTACGGCACCGCCGACGATCTGCCGCCGGTCAGCGTGCAGACCGACGCGCAGGGCCGTTACACCTTCGACACTCTGGTCGTCGGCCAGCACTACCGCATCACCGAAACGCAGCCGCAGGGGTATGCCAACGCGACGGAGAACCCGGGCAACCGGATCGACATCGCCACGCTGCCGTTGACCGGCTCCAGCGGCAACGATTTCGGCGAGAAGCTCGGTTCCTTGGCCGGCCTTGTCTACGAGGATTTCTCCAACGTGGCCGCCGGCAACAACAACGGCGTCCGCGACAGCGGCGAGAACCCGATCGCCAACGTGATCGTGACCCTCACCGGCACCGACGTGCTCGGCAATCCGGTCAGCCTGACCGCGACCACCGACGCCACGGGCGCCTACCGCTTCAACGATCTGCTGCCGGCCCAGGCCGGCACCGGCTACACGCTGACCGAAACCCAGCCGGCCGCGTATCTGGACGGCAAGCACACCGCCGGCACGGCCACCACGCCGGGCAGCACCGCCGTGCCCAACGTGATCTCCGGCATCGGTATCGACGCCGGCCAGGACGCCACCGGTTACCTGTTCGGCGAGCTGGCCAACGCGCCCATCAGTGGCACGGTGTACCTGGACCGCAACGATGACGGCCAGAACAACGCCGGCGACGTCGGCATTCCCGGCGTGCAGGTGGTCATTGTGGGCGCAGGCCCGGACGGTGTGTTCGGCACCGGCGACGACACCAGCGAAACCCTGCTGACCAACGCCGATGGGCATTACAGCTATCCCGGCGCCGTGGCCGGGCAGGACTACCGCATCACCGAGACCCAGCCGACCGGGCTGGCCGAGGGTCGCCAGACCCCCGGCAACGTGATCAACATCGTCAACCTGCCGGTGGCCGGCTCGACCGGCAACGACTTCGGTGAGCGCGCCGGCAGTCTGTCCGGCACCGTGTACCTGGACCGCAACAACAATGGCGTGCAGGATGCCGGCGAACCGGGCCTGCCCAATGTGCAAGTACAGCTGCCGGCCGGCACGGTCGATGCGCTGGGCCAGCCGCTTGCCGCCATCACCACCGATGCCGACGGCCGCTACCGCTTCGCCGATCTGCTGGCGGGCACCTATACGGTGACCCAGCAGGTGGCGCAGCCGGTGTTCAATGGCGCCGCCACGATCAACGGCATCACCCGCGCCGGCACCATCGACGGCACCCCGGCCGGTACCGCCACCCCCGTGGCAAGCGTGCCCAGTGCCATCAGCGCGATCGTGCTGCCGGCCGGCAAGGCGTCGCTCGCCAACAACTTCGGTGAAGTGCTGGCCGTGTCCGTGTCCGGCACGGTGTTCTTCGACGCCGACAACAACGGCGCGCAGCAGGGTGCGGCCGAAACCGGCATCGAGGGCGTGACCATCGAGCTGACCGGTACCGACGATACCGGCGCCAGCGTGCAGCGCACCGTGCAGACCGATGCGGATGGCCGCTTCGCCTTTGCCGACCTGCGCCCGGGCATCTATACGCTGGTTGAACCGCAGCAGCCCACCGGCACCAGCAACGGCATCACCACTGCCGGCACCATCGATGGCGTCAGCAGCGGGACCGCCACGCCGGTGACCACGGTGCCCAGCCGGATCGGCACGATCGATCTGTCCACGCCGGGCAGCGCCTCGGTGGACAACCTGTTTGGCGAGATTCCGCTCAACAGCGGGATCAGCGGCAAGGTCTGGATCGACCGCAACAACGATGGCGTCGTCGATCCGGGTGAAACCGGCCTGGCCAACGTCGTCATCACCCTGACCGGCACCGACCTGGTCGGCAATCCGATCAGCCGCGACACCGTGACCGATGCCGATGGCAACTACAGCTTCGGCGACCTGCCGCCGGGCACCTACACCGTGACCGAACCGGAGCAGCCGACAGGCACCCGCGATGGCCGTACCGTGGCCGGCAGCACCGGTGGCACGGCGACCGCGCCGGGCACGACGCCGTCGACCATCACCGGCCTGGTGCTGGGGGTCAACCAGCAGTCGGTCCAGAACAACTTTGGCGAGATTCCGACCGGCAGCATCGCCGGGCGCGTCTACAACGACAGCAACGACAACGGGCTGGTCGATCCGGGTGAGGGCGGCATCGCCAACGTCACCGTGGTGCTGACCGGCACCGACGATCTGGGCCAGCCGGTCTCGATCACGCTGACCACCGATGCCGACGGTCGCTACCGTTTCGACGGCCTGCGCCCGGGCACCTATACGGTGACCGAGCCGACCCAGCCGCCGCAGACCCTCAATGGCATCACCCGTGCCGGCACCGTGGGTGGCGTGGTCACCGGCGTGGCCAGCGGCCGCGAGACCGTACCGTCGACCATCGGCCAGATCGTGCTGCCGCTGGGCGGCGATTCGCTGGACAACAACTTCGGCGAGATTGGTGATTCACCGGACATGCTGGTCAGCAAGTCGGCCGCCAGCCCGCGCTTCACCGTCAACAACATCGCCGCGTACACCCTCCAGGTGCGCAATGGCGGACAGCAGCCGTCGCGCGGCGAATATGTCGTGCACGACCGCCTGCCTGCCGGCCTGACCCTCGCCGCTGCCCCGACCGGTACCGGTTGGGTCTGCACCGGCGCGGTGGGCGACACGCGCTTCACCTGCCGCAGCCAGCAGGTACTGGCCGCCGGTGCCACCTCGCCGGACACCATCGCGGTGCAGGCGCTGGTCGGTGCCGCCGCCGCCGAGGCCGGCACCGTGCACAACGCCGTGCTGGTTGAGGGCGGTGGCGAAAACGAGTTCCGCGCGCCGACCCCCGCCGAGCGCTCGGCGTTCGATGGCGACGTGACCCAGCTGCCCGCGTGCGTGGAGGCGATCCAGTTCAACGCCTGCCGCGTGCCGAATGCCGTGCAGCTGGCCGCGTCGGTCGGCGGGACCGTGTGGTACGACATCGGCAGCGATGACCAGCTGCTCGACGGGGGCGACCAGCGCCTGCCGTCGTGGGGCGTCGAACTGGTCGATCCGATCACCGGGCAGGTGGTGAAGACCACCACCACCGGTGCCGACGGCAGCTACCGCTTCGCCGATGTGGTGCCGGGCGTGACCTGGAACATCCGCTTCCGCGATCCGACCTCCAACATCCTGTGGCCCAATCCGGTCACCCGCGAGTCCCTGTCCGGGGTCCTGGAAGCCTGCGACGCGGCGACCGCCATCGCGCGCGCCGGGGTCAGTGCCTGCCGGGTCAACGACAATGGCATCAGCCAGCTGGAAGTCGTGCTCCGCCCCGGCCAGCACCTGCCGCAGCAGAGCCTGCCGGTGGACCCGTCGGGCGTGGTCTACGACGCCACCACCCGTGACCCGGTCCCGGGCTCCATCGTGACCCTGAGCCCGGTGGGCGTGTGCACCGGTTACGACCCGCGCACCGCGGTGCTCAATGCCGGCAGCGGTGGCTATCGCCTCGAGGGCAGTGCGATCTCGATGACGGTGGGCAGCGAGGGCTTCTACCAGTTCGCGTTCGGTCCGGCCGCGCCGGCCCGTTGCGAATTCAAGCTCACCGTCACGCCGCCGGGCAGCTACCAGTTCGTGTCCACGTTGATCCCGCCGCAGAGTGGCTCGCTGTCGCCGGCAGGCGGCGCGGGTGCCAACCATGAGGTGCAGCCGAACCGTCTCGCGCCGACCGGTGCGGTCGGCCTGCCGACCCAGTACTACCTGGGCCTGTTCGCCGGCTCGGATACCGCCGCGATCATCAACAACCACCTGCCGCTGGACACTGCGGTGGCAACGGGCTTGGCCATCAGCAAGAACGGCGACCGCCAGACCGCCGAGATCGGCGACACCGTGCAGTACACGATCACCATCCGCCAGACCGCGGGCAGCGCGCTGCGCACGGTCAACGTGATCGATCGTCTGCCGCGCGGCTTCACCTACATCGACGGCACCGCACGTGCCGATGGCCGCGCCGTGACCGATCCCTCCGGCAAGCCGGGCCCGCTGCTGGGCTTCGATGTCGGCCCGATCGCGGTCGGCGGGCAGATCGTCCTGACCTACCGCGTGCGGGTGGGCGTGGGTGCGCAGCAGGGCGACGGCATCAACCGTGCCCAGGCGTTCGGCTGTGCCTTCAGCGGCGGCTGCATCGATACCGGCAGCATCACCCCGCTGCCCGGTGCGCTCCCGTCCAACCGCGCCGAATACCGCGTGCGGGTCACCGGTGGCGTGTTCACCGACCAGGCCTGCGTGCTGGGCAAGGTGTTCATGGACTGCAACAACAACCATGTGCAGGACCGCGAAGAACTGGGCATCCCGGGCGTGCGGCTGTACTTCTCCGACGGCACCTGGGTGATCAGCGACTCCGAAGGCAAGTACAGCTACTGCGGCCTGCCGCCGCAGAGCCACACGCTGAAGGTGGATGCCAGCACGTTGCCGGTCGGCGCGCGCCTGACCACCAGCAGCAACCGCAACCTGGGCGATGCCGACAGCCTGTTCCTGGATCTCAAGAACGGCGAACTGCACCGCGCCGACTTCATCGAGGGCAGCTGTGCCAACCCGGTGCTGGAGCAGGTCAAGGCCCGGCGCACCCAGGGTGAGGTACGTGCGCCGGAGACCGAAGCCGGGCAGGCGCCGCTGCGCTTTGACAGCAAACCCGCGCGGGCGCCGCAACAGGCGACCGACTCGGCCAACCAGAGACCGATCGTGCATCCCAGAGCCAACCCGCCCGCTGCCGGCGCTTCGACGGAGGTGCAGCCATGAGCCGCGCCCACCCGTTGTACCGTCTGCCGCGCCTGAGCCTGCTGGCCTGCGCCCTGGCCGCCGTACCTGCGATGGCGCAGAGCGTGGGCAGCGCTGGCCGCTTCACGCCGGTTCTCGGCGATGCCAGCACCCTGTACCCGCGCAGCCCTGCCAGCACCGATGCCGCGCCGCGCGCACTGGACAGCGCCGTGCCCGGTACGCTCGACCGCATCCTGGTCGAGCTGGACCGGGATGGCGTACCGGCCGATGGCCAGAGTGCGGTGCACGTGCGCGTGCAGCTGCTCGATGCCGCCGGCCGCGCGCTGGCCGGCACCACCTACGCCACGATCGAGACCAGCGGTGGCCGCATCCGCCTGCCGGGCTCGCGCACCGACGAACTCGGACCGGGCGCGCTCGACGCCGACAAGGTCACCCCCGGCATCCAGCTGCAGGTAGTGGACGGCGTGGCCGAGTTCGACCTGCTCGCGCCGCACGACCCGCAGGACGTGGTGCTGCGCATCACCGCCGGCGCCGAGACCGCACAGGGCACCATCGGCTTCCTGCCGGAAATGCGTGAGCTGCTGGCAACCGGCCTGATCGAGGGCGTGGTCAACTTCCGCCGGCGCAGCAATGCCGGTCTGATCTCCCCGGTGGAGCACCACGACGCGTTCGACCGCGACATCCGCCGCTGGGAGCGCCAGTTCAACAACGGCAAGGCCAATGCGGCCGCGCGTACCGCGTTCTTCGTCAAGGGGCGCATCAAGGGCGAGTACCTGCTGACCGCCGCCTACGATTCGGACAAGGACACCCGCGGCCGCCTGCTGCGCGATATCCAGCCTGAAGAGTTCTATCCGGTCTATGGCGATTCGTCGCTGCGTGGCTTCGATGCGCGCTCGGCCGAGCGCCTGTACGTGCGCATCGACAACCGGCGCAGCTACCTGCTGTACGGCGACTTCCAGACCGGCGACACCCTTGCCACGGCCACCGGTATCGGTGGCAGCGGCGCGATTCCGCAGCGCAGCCTGGGTACCTACAACCGGACCGCCACCGGCCTGGGCTGGCACTTCGAAAGCGAGCGCGTGCGCAGCAATGTGTTTGCGATGCAGGATTCGCTGCGCCAGGTGATCGAGGAGTTCCGCAGCCAGGGCAGTGGGCCCTACGCACTGCGCAACAACGCCGTGCTGGAAGGCAGCGAACGCGTGGAAGTGATCGTGCGCGACCGCAACCAGCCCACGCGCATCACCTCGGTGCGCTCGCTGGCGCGGCTGGTCGACTACAGCTTCGAGCCGTTCTCCGGCCGCATCCTGCTCAATCAGTTCCTGCCGGCCTTCGACAGCGACCTCAACCCGGTCTCGCTGCGCATCACCTATGAGCTGGACCAGGGCACCGAAAAGTTCTGGGTGGTCGGCGCCGATGCGCAGGTCAAACTGACCGACCAGCTCGAAGTCGGCGCGGCGGCGGTCGAGGACCGCAACCCGTATGCCGAGTTCAAGATGGGCAGCGCCAACGCGAGCTACCGGTTCGGGGCCAACACGCTGCTGGTGGCCGAGTTCGCCCGGACCCGCAGCGAGGTCAACACCAATTCGATCAACCAGATCACCTCGCAGGGCCTGAAGGACATCAGCGGCGAGGTTGAAGGCGATGCCTGGCGTGTGGAGTTCGCGCACCGTGCCGACAAGCTGGACGCGCGCCTGTTTGCCGCCCGCACCGATCCGGCGTTCAACAACCCGGCGGCCCCGCTGTATGGCGGCCGTGGCGAGTACAACGCGCGCGTTGCCTACCGGGTCGGCCCGCGGCTGGAACTGTATGTGGAAGGCCTGCGCAGCGAGGACCGCAATCCGGACGGCGGCAAGCGCGACGCGGGTGGCGCCGGCGTGCGCATCGGCGCCACCGACCGCCTGACCGTGGACCTGGGCGTGCGCAGCATCCGCGAGACCATCGGCGTGACCTCGCCGTGGTCGTCCGGTGTGCCGTTCGGCAATGCCGGCGGCCTGACCGGCGGGTTTGCGACCGGTTCCGGCGGTGGCGCGCTGGGGTACGGGCAGCAGGCGCTGGACCCGCTGACCGGCCTGATGGTCATCAACGGCAGCAGCACCGGCAGCCCGATCACCAGCGACCTGCCGGTGGGCACCGAGCTCGAATCGGACAGTGCGCGGTTTGGCCTGGGCTATCGCCTCAATGACCGCCTCAGCGCGGGCGCGGAAGTGGAGCACAGCGTCAGTGGCGAAGATCGCCGGCGTCTGGCCGCGGGCCTGGACTACCAGGTGTTCGAGCGCAGCCGGGTGTATGGCCGCTACGAGAAGCAGACCGGCCTGACCAGCGCGTACGGCATCACCACCACCGACCGCGAGGCCGACGCACTGGTGTTCGGTATCGACAGCAGCTATCTGCGCGATACCCAGACCTTCAGCGAGTACCGCCTGCGCGATTCGATCAGTGGCCGCGATGTACAGGCTGCCTCGGGCATCCGCAACACCTGGGACATCCGCGAAGGCCTGCGCCTGGCCAGTTCGGCCGAGCACGTCAAGGTGATCGACGGCAGCACCGGTGACAGCACCGGCCTGGCGCTGGCCCTGGACTACAGCGCCAATCCGCTGTGGCGCGGCGCGATCCGGGCCGAGCACCGCATCTCCGAGGACGTGCCCGACACGGCCACCAACGAGGCCTTCAACACCACGCTGCTGCAGTTCATGCTTGCCCGCAAGCTCAGCCGTGACTGGACCCTGCTGGCCCGCAACTACCTGCTCAGCACACGCTACGATGCCCGCGGCGATGTGCTGCAGGACCGCTTCCAGCTCGGCGTCGCCTACCGCGATACCGACCGCAACCGGATCAACGCGCTGGCGCGCTACGAATACAAGCTCGAACGCGATGAAAGCGGCCTGACCCTGTCCGACGGCAACACCGTTGATGGCACCAGCCAGGACGTGCGCACCCGCGCGCACATCGTCTCGGCCCATGCTGACTGGCACCCGTCGCGGCCGTGGTGGCTGACCGGCCGCGTGGCAGGCAAGTGGCAGCAGGACCAGTTCGCCTACACCGACAGTGCGCGCGTCAACAGCCGCTTCCGGGCCGTGTTGCTGTCCGGGCGGGTGGTGTACGACATCACCGAGAACTGGGACATCGGCGTGCTTGCCTCCACCTTCCGCGGGCAGGCCGGCGCCAACCAGTACGCCTACGGCATGGAGGTCGGCCGCCTGCTGCGGCAGAACCTGTGGCTGTCGGCCGGCTACAACTGGACCGGCTTCGACGGCGACCGCGACCTCAACGGGTACGAGTACACCCAGCAGGGCGTGTTCCTGCGCCTGCGCTTCAAGTTCGATGAAGACCTTTTCCGGCCGGACCCCGTCCGCTACCGCGACCCGGCACGCTGAGGATGCCCTGATGACCACTCTTTCCCCGATGAACCGTGCTGTCCCCTCGCTGCTCGCCGCCGCGCTGCTCGCCAGCGTTGTCGCGCCCGCCGGTGCACAGCAGACACAGCTGCTGCCGCAGCAGAAACGCATCACCGACGAGGCGATCCATGCCGATCACGGCGCCTACGAGGCGACCCAGGGCCGGATCCAGGCGCTCAACGATGGGGGCCGCCCGATCCGCGATTACCACCTGTCCAAGGCGCAGTGCTGGCTGGACGTGTCATTCCACGAGTACAGCCGCAACGACCGCAGCGCGTTCCCGCAGCAGGCGCTCACCGAGTCGGAGAAGCTGATCGTGGGCATGGAGCAGGGCGTCTCGCCGCTGCCCATCGACACCCCGCTGGTGAACAAGGCCAAGTACCTGCGCGATGACCTGTGGCAACGCCTGCGGGTGCTGCACGGTGCGCCGGGCTTCAGTTGCGCCCAGCAGCAGGTCGCCTGTGGCGAGGTCGAGCTGGTGCATGCCGGCAACGAGTTCAACCAGCAGCAGTGGCGGCACTCCAAGCCGTACATCCAGATTGCCGAGGAACTGGTCAACGAAGCAGAAGCGCTGGCCCGCCAGTGCGGCGCCGTGCCGGCCATCGCCGCCGCACCGGGGCCGCTGGTCGCCAATGTGCTGTTCGAGTTCGACCGCGATGCGTACCGTGACATCCGCACCTACTCCCTGGAAAGCGTGGACCGCGCGCTGGCCCGGATCGCCGACGAAGGCCTGCAATTGCAGGGCATCACCCTGGTTGGCCATGCCGATCGCATGCAGGGCCGCGGCTTCGACGCCAACCAGTCGCTCTCCGAACGGCGGGCACGCACGGTACGCGAACTGCTGGTCGGCCGCGGCATTGATCCGGCCCGCATCCGCTACGAGTACCGGGGCGATACCCAGCAGGTGCAGCAGTGCGATGGCGTGCGCCCACGCGCGGCGCTGCTGGAATGCCTGCTGCCGAACCGGCGGGTCGAGGTGCGGTTCGAGGTAACGCGCTGACCGGTCGGTCCGGACATCAAGTGCCGGTCTGTACGTCCTGATCCACGGGCGAACGGACCGGCCCCGGGCGCGGCGGAAGCCAGGCCATCGGTCGGCTTCCGGCCAGCGACAGCCAGCCGCAGGTCATGGCCCGTGCGGGGTCGTGCAGCAGGCTGTACAGATCGACGTCGCGGCCGGCGTCCTCGCCCCACAGCATGGCCCAGGCGTTGTGGCCGCTGCGGCGCGCGCTCTGCAGCGCCCGGTCGGCCGCGCGCAGGCTGTCGTCAAGCGCGTCCGACGCACCGGCGAAGAGGGGCAGGGGTGCCATACCGATGCTGGCGGTCAGGGTCAGGTGCTGGCCGGGGCCCGTGTCCACCACCAGCCGCTCGATCGCCGCGCGCAGATGGCTGGCCAACGCCTGCGCAGCCGGCGCGGCGGTGTCATGCCGCGCAACCAGGAAAGTGGCGCCGCTCCATCGCGCGATCCGGTCATGGCTGTCGCAGTGCTGGCGCAGGCACCGGCCCACCGCGCGCAGCACGGCGTCGCCGGCGGCCTCGCCATGCCGTTCGTTGAGCGCCTTGAACGCATCCAGTTCCACCAGCATCACCACGCTGCGCTGCTCGGTACCGCTCCTGGCCCGGTCCGCGGCGAGCAGGCGCTCGGCTTCCCGGCGGTTGACCAGCCCGGTCACCCTGTCGGTGCTGCTCAGCAGCGTGAGGCGGCGCCGCTGCCGGCGCATGCGCAGCACGATGACGGTGGCGACGGCCACCACCACCAGCAGCGCCACCAGCGCGCTGTTGCGCAGCACGCGCACGCGGCCCAGGTCCTGCATTGCATTGACCTCGGCCGGGTCGATGCTGCGCTCCGCGGTGGCCTGCAGCCGGGCGAGCTGGTTGAGGGTGTCGCCCTTGCTGCGCGCGCGGTCGATGTCGCGGGCCTCGCGCGCGTACCGCAAGGCCAGGGCGCGTTCGCCCCGCAGGGTGTGGATGTCGCCGAGCAGATCCAGGCCGGCGCGGACCTCGTCGGTGAAGCGACCCCGCTCCGCCGCGGCCTGGGCCTGCTCCGCCAGCGGCAACGCGGCCTCGGCCCCTGCCCGGTCGAGGGTCAGCCGCGCCAGCCGCTGCAACGTGACGATGTGGCCCTGCGGGTCCTGCACGGCCTGCCAGTCCAGCACGCTGCGGAACTTCGCCTCGGCCTCGGGCAACTGCCCGGCCAGTCGCTGGATCTCGGCACGATGGCTGACGATGCGGTGCAGAAAGAGCTCCTGGCCGCCCAGGCGCGTGCCGATGGCTTCGGCACGGGTGAACGCG
Source organism: Stenotrophomonas nematodicola (assembly GCF_009467805.1). Classification (GTDB taxonomy): domain Bacteria; phylum Pseudomonadota; class Gammaproteobacteria; order Xanthomonadales; family Xanthomonadaceae; genus Stenotrophomonas; species Stenotrophomonas nematodicola. Next base: position 345,289 of record NZ_WIAY01000004.1, on the reverse strand, counting down.
GTGGAGGCCTCTTCATGCCGATGCATCTGCAGCAGCGCAAAGCCGTAGTTGTAGTACAGGATCAGATCGCCCGGGTTGGGCGGCCGTCGCATGTGCTGGTTCAGGGCGGTGGCTTTCTGCAGATAGGTCAGTGCGCCCTGCGGGTCGCCCATCGCATCACCGCGGATCATGGCGATCTGCATCAGCGCACCGATCTGCCCCTGCACGTCCCGTTGGCGGACGGCTTCTTCCAGGAACAGATTGGTCAGCTCCAGTGCCTGTGCATGATCGCCGCGCCACAACAGCAGGTGCGCGGCCATCGACTGGGCGCGGAGCCGGTCTTCGGGATTCGCATCGGGGCGGGCAGCCGCGGCCTGCAGCCGCGCCGGCAGGTCTGCGGCCTGGTCGAGCTGGCCCTGCGAGCGCAATGCCACGCCCAGACACGCCAGGGCACCGATCTCGATCGAGGTCGGCAGCGACGGCGATGCGAGCAGCGCACGCGCCATCTGCAGCGATGTCCGTGGCGCGCTGGTCAGCAGGGCATGGCATTGCTGGACCTGGGCGACCAGCGGTGCGCTGTTGATCGGATGCTGCGCCAGTGCGCAGGGCGCAGCGACCGACAACAGGCAGACGAGCGCGGACACGCCGCGACGGACACGTGACAACTTGGGCATAGGAGCGACGACTTCCCGGTCGAGTGCAGGCCGGCGGCGATGCGGAGCGCCCGCGACGGTACTGCCAGCTTGTGCGTGGCTACTATACCCTCCTTGCCGCCGGTCGCCGTCGCACCGGCCTGGAGCCTGCCGCGCATGTCCACTACCGCATCGACCGCCCGGACCGGTCCGCGCCCTGCCACCGCGCCACAGTCGCTTGGGCGGCGTACCGAGACCATGCTGCGGGGCCTGCTGTGCCTGGTGGGCCTGTTCCATCTGCTGATGGCCGGCTGGACCGCCCTGCGGATGGGAGTGGGTCTGGACCCGATGGTCCCGGTCATCGCCACGCTGCACGCGCTGCTGTGCGGGCTGTGCCTGTGGGAGCAGCGGGCCGGGCGGTCGCTGCGTGCGGCTGCCGTGTTTGTCTGTGGCCAGCTGCTCCTGCTGACGGCGGCCTATGTCTATTGGGGCCTGGCCGCACAGTTGCGGCTGCAACTGGTGCTGCTGATGCCGGTCATGCTGGTCTCGGCCGTGCTCGGGCGGCGCCCGCTGGCGGGGGTGGCCGCCTGGATCAGCCTGTTGATCGTGGTGGGTGCGTGGGTGGACGCGTCCAGCGTGATGTTCCACCCCGATCGGCTGCTGGCGGCCGTGAACGACCTGGCGGTCTGCGTCTTCGGCACGCTGCTGGCCGCCTGGCTGCTGCACCACAGCGTCACCGGCCTGCGCGAAAGCCTGCAGGTGGCACGCGACCACGGCCGCGATCTGGCCCGCAAGCGGGATCAGCTGCAGTTGGAGATGCAGGAGAAGGAGCGCTCGCGCGGCCAGCTGGTGCATGCGATGAAGATGGAGAACGTCGGCCGCCTCGCCAGTGGCATCGCGCATGATTTCAATCACCTGCTGGCATTGATCCAGAGCTACATCGCCAAAGCGCGGCGCAGTCAGGGCAGTGAGCTGCAGGCCGCCCTGCAGGGCGGTGATTCCGCGGTGCGGCGGGCGACTGCGGTCAGCAGGCGGCTGCTGGATTTCAGCCGGCTCGAAGACAGCCGGCCTTGCCTGCTGGATGTGGCCACGGTGGTTTCGGACATGGCACCGATGCTGCAGCAGGTCTTCCACCCCGGCGTGCGGTGCGAGGTGGACAGCGGCCAGGTGCAGTGCCTCATCCACTTCGATCCGGCCCAGTTGGAGTCGATCCTGATCAGCCTGGCGGTCAATGCCAACCAGGCCATGCCGGAGGGTGGGCACTTCAGCCTGACCGTGACGCAGCCGTCGCGCGTGGACGAGGTGGTCCTGCGGGCCAGCGACAGCGGCCACGGCATGAGCGAGGAGGTGCGCGCCCGGTGCCTGGAGCCGTTCTTCACCACCAAACCGATGGGCCAGGGCACCGGACTTGGTCTGGCGGTGACGGCGAGCCTGGTGCAGGCAGCGGGTGGGCACATCGACGTGGAGAGCGCCAGGGGACGCGGCACGCAGGTGTGCATCCGGCTGCCGACGCGCCCACGGGCGGCGGCACAGGGCTGATCCGGGGCGCGTCCGGGGCCGTGCAGCCGCTACACTGCGGGCTGCTCCCGCGGAAACAATCCTGTGGTCTCCAGCTGGATCCTGCTGCTGGTCTCGGTGGCCTACGCCGCGCTGCTGTTCGGCGTGGCATGGTGGGGCGACCGTCGCCCGATGTATCCGGACCGTCCCTGGCTGCGGCCGGTGGTCTACAGCCTGGCACTGGCGGTGTACTGCTCGTCGTGGACCTTCTACGGCGCGGTGGGCACGGCGGTACGCAATGGCATCGGCTACCTGCCGATCTACCTGGGCCCGCTGCTGCTGTGGGTATTCGGCTGGCGCATCATCGAGCGCCTGGCGCTGATCGCGCGCAGCCAGAACGTGGTCTCCATCGCCGACTTCATCTCGTCACGGTTCGGCCGCTCGCGGCGCCTGGCCGCACTGGTGGCGGTGATCGCACTGATCGGCATCGTGCCGTACCTCGCGCTTCAGTACAAAGCGGTCGCGATGAGCCTGCAGGTGCTCACCGGCAACGTCGGCCCCACCGGTTTCTTCACTGATCCGGCGTTGTACGTGGCGCTGCTGATGGCGCTGTTCGCCACGCTGTTCGGCACCCGCCAGGTGGACGCCACCGAGCACCACCACGGGATGATGCTGGCGATCGCGCTGGAGTCGATGATCAAGCTGATCGCGATGGTCGCGCTGGGTCTGTTCGCCTACCTGTGGCTCAACGACCGCACCGACGCGGTGATCGAGTCTGCGCATACCCTGTTCAGCGGCCTGCCGCCGGTCGGCTTCATCTCGCAGACGCTGCTGAGCTTCCTGGCGATCATCTGCCTGCCGCGACAGTTCCACGTGGCGGTGGTCGAGTGCGGCGACGTGCGCGACATCCGCCGCGCGCGCTGGATGTTCGGCGCCTACCTGGTGGTGATCTCGGCGATGGTGATCCCGATCGCCACCGCCGGGGTGACCCTGTTCGGCACCGGCGGCAGCGTGGCCGATGACAGCATGGTACTGGCCCTGCCGCTGGCCGAAGGGCGCAAGTTCCTGGCGCTGGTGGCCTACGTGGGCGGCTTCTCCGCCGCCACCGGCATGGTCATCGTGGCGTCGATCGCACTGGCCACGATGGTCAGCAACGATCTGGTGATGCCGGTGCTGCTGCGCCGCAGCGGCGATCACCAGGAAGCGGCCGATGTGGCTTCGCGGGTGCTGTGGATCCGGCGTACCGCGATTCTGCTGCTGGCGCTGGCGGCCTACAGCTATTACCGCGGCAGCAGCAATGACAGCACCCTTGCCTCGTACGGGCTGATGGCATTCGCCGCAGTGGCGCAGTTCGCTCCGGGGCTGATCGGCGGGCTGTACTGGCGCGGTGCCAGCCGCAAGGGCGTGGAGATCGGCATGCTGCTGGGCTTCGGCACCTGGGCGTACACGCTGCTGCTGCCGGCGCTGACCCACGCCGGCTGGATGGAGGCGACGTGGCTGGTGCAGGGCCCGTTCGGGATCGGCTGGCTGCAGCCGCAGCATCTGTTTGGCATGAGTGGCTGGGACCCGCTCACGCACGGCACGTTCTGGTCGTTGCTGGTCAACGTGGCGGCGATGGTGCTGGTATCAGTGCGCTGGCGCCCCGGTGTGGACGAGCGCCTGCGTGCCGCGCCGTTCCTGGACCCCTATGCGCAGCGGCCCTCGGTGGCCGGTGCGTGGCCCGGCAACGTGCACGTCGGCGATCTGCTGGCGCTGGCCTCGCGGGTGGTCGGCGACCGCCATGCGCGTCGCTCGTTCTTTGAGCAGGCACAGTCAATGGGCCGCGAGCTGCAGGCCTCCGCGCCAGCCGACCGCGCGTGGGTGCAGTTCACCGAGCGGTTGCTGGCTGCCTCGATCGGTGCGGCCTCGGCACGCCTGCTGCTGACCAGCCTGCTGCGGGGTTCGGGCATGGACCTGGGCGAAGTGGTGGCGGTGCTCGATGAAGCCGGGCAGGAGCTGCGCTTCAACCGCGAGATCCTCTCCACGACCCTGGAGAACATCAGTGCCGGGGTCAGCGTGGTCGATCCGGACATGCGGCTGACCGCGTGGAACCGGCGCTACCAGCAGATGTTCGGCTACCCCGACGGCATGCTGTACGTGGGCCGCCCGGTTGCCGACCTGATCCGCTACAACGCCGAGCGCGGCGAGCTGGGCGAGGGCGACATCGACGTGCAGATCAACCGCCGCATCGGCTACATGCGCGCCGGCTCACCGCATGTGTTCGAGCGGACCCGCAGCGATGGCAAGGTGATCGAAATGCGCGGCCAGGCGCTGCCCGGCGGCGGCTATGTCACCAGCTACAACGACATCACCGATTACAAGCACGCCGAAAAAGCCCTGCTGGAAGCCAATGAAACGCTGGAACAGCGCGTGGCCGAGCGCTCGCACGAGGCCGAGGTGGCGCAGCAGTCCAAGACCCGCTTCCTGGCCGCGATCAGCCATGACGTGCTGCAGCCGCTCAATGCCGCGCGGCTGTTCGCCTCGGCGCTGCGCGACAGCCACCAGAACAACGAGGAGCAGCGCCATCTGGCCGAACGCGTCGATGCCTCGCTGCGCGCGGCCGAAGAGCTGCTGGATGGCCTGCTGGACGTATCGCGGCTGGATGCCGGTGGCCTGCACCCGCTGATCGGTGATTTCGATGTCAGCCTGTTGATGCGCGAGCTGGCCGCCCAGTACTCGCCGGTGGCCGCCGGCCGCGGCCTGCGTCTGGATCTGTTCGCGCGCCCGGCCTGGGTGCGCAGCGACCGCCGGCTGCTGCGCCGGGTGCTGCAGAACTTCCTGGCCAATGCGCTGCGCTATACCCGGCAGGGGCGGATCGTGCTGGCGGTGCGTCAGCGCGGGCAGGAAGTGGAGCTGCAGGTGTGGGATACCGGTCCGGGCATTCCCGAGCATCACATGCAGCAGATTTTCGACGAGTTCCACCGCTACCAGCAGCCGTTCGACTGGGGCGAGCAGGGGTTGGGGCTGGGCCTGTCGATCTGCCAGCGCATCTCCCGCCTGCTCGACCACCGCCTCAACGCGCGCAGCCGGGTCGGCAGCGGCAGCATGTTCTCCATCCTGTTGCCGCGGGTGGATGCGCCGGACCTGCCCACCTCGGCGGTGGCCCTGCCGGTTGCCAGCCCGTCTACCCGGACCGACTCGCTGGCGGGCATGCGCGTGCTGTGCGTGGACAACGACCAGGAGATCCTGGACGGCATGCGCGCGCTGCTGGGGCGCTGGCAGGTCGAGGTGATCACCGCCAGCACCGTGGATCAGGCGCTGGAGAAGGTGGCCGAGCGCCCGGACGTGATGCTGGTGGATTACCACCTGCACGACCGCCTGGATGGACTGGACACTCTGGTGGCGATGCGCGACAAGGCCGGCCGGGCGATTCCCGGCGCGTTGCTGACCGCCGACGGGCGCGACGAGCTCAAGCGCATGGCCCGCGAACGGGGTTACCGGTTGCTGACCAAGCCGATCAAGCCGGCGTCGCTGCGTGCCTTCCTGGCGGCGTTCCACGACACCCGCGGCGACATGTAGCCGCGGGTGAGCGGCGCCGGGTCAGGCCATCGCGCCGCTGAGGTGTTCGTACAGGATGGTGGCGCCGATGATGATCAGGATCAGGCCGCCGATGATCTCCGCGCGCTTGCCGACCATGTTGCCCAGCACGCGGCCGAGCATGATGCCGGCGGTGACCATGCTGAAGGTGCACAGGCCGATCACCAGCGCCATCACGCCGATGTTCACGTCCAGGAAGGCCAGGCCGATGCCGACCGCCATCGCATCGATGCTTGTGGCCAGGCCGGTCAGGGCCAGCCGCCAGAAGCCGTGGTGCCTGTCCGGATCGTCCTGTCCGTCGTCGCTGTCCGGGCGGATGCCGTTGATGATCATGTGCACGCCCAGCGCACCGAGCAGGCCGAACGCGATCCAGTGATCGAACGCCTCCACGTACTGGAGCGCCGCGCGGCCGAGCAGCCAGCCGATCACCGGGGTGATCGCTTCGATGACACCGAAGATGAGGCCGGCGCGCAGGGCATCGGGGAGGCGCGGCTTGCGCATGGCGGCGCCCTTGCCGATCGCCGCGGCGAAGGCATCGGTGGACATGGCAAAGCCGATCAGCAGGATCGAAAGGGGTGACATGGGGACGTACACGGCAGGTCGGGCGATTGCGAGCAACGGACCGCGTTCGCGCCCAACCTGTCGTTGCGCACGCGGACCGCTGGTCTCGCCAACCAAGATGGCTGCCCGCACCACGGCGCACTGGCCGAGTATGTTGATACGGGCGTTTCCTATCGCAGGAAACAGGCTACTCCCCAAGGGGACGCGAAGCTTAGCACCGGCATCGCCGCGTGGCGCATCCACGGCCAATTGCGCAGGCAGCGCTGGGTTTTATAGCTCTGGCTATAACGCAAGGCGTCAGGGGCAGAGCGGGGTGCGCCGACTGTCGGTCAGCTGCTCCTGCTCCCCGCGATTCAATCCTCTTCCGGCGGCAATACGATCGGCTCTTCGTCGATGGCCAGCTTGCCGGCCATCAACACCGCCTGCGTGCGGTTGGTCACGCCCAGCTTGCGCAGGATCGCGGTGACATGCGCCTTGATCGTTGCTTCGGATACGTTGAGGTCGTAGGCGATCTGCTTGTTGAGCCGGCCCACGCCGAGCATCTGCAGCACACGGAACTGCTGCGGGGTGAGTTCGCGCAGGCGCTGGCCGATCTCGCGTTCCTCGCGCTCGGTGGGCGGCACGTTGTGCGCCTCCGGCGGCGCCCAGGTCTCACCATCGAGAATGGTGCCCAGGGCGTGGCCGATGGTGTCCGAGTCGGCGGACTTGGGAATGAACCCGAACGCGCCGTGGTCGAGCGCGCGACGCATCACCGTGGGTTCCTCGCGTGCGGACACCACCACCACCGGGAGCTGCGGGTGCAGGGCGCGCATGTGCACGAGCGCGTTGAAGCCCTGTGCACCTGGCATGTTGAGATCCATAAGGACCAGGTCGGCATCGGTGTGCTGGTCGGCGAGCAGGTACAGCGCTTCCACGCTGTCCGCTTCGTACAGCTGCACGCCGGGAATCACGCGTTGCACGGCCCCGCGAAGGGCTTCGCGGAACAACGGGTGGTCATCGGCAATCAGGAGGGTGGTCATGGTGGGGGCCATGTGGCGGAGGAGTAACGCGAGGGAACGGAATGCGTGTAGCGGGCTGGCAGCCCCCGGAACCGGGGGCTGCCACGGTCTGCCTGCGGCCCTTATTTCACTTTGCGTTCTTCCACCAGCGACGCCACCACCGACGGATCGGCCAGGGTCGAGGTGTCGCCGAGCTGGTCGGGCGCGTTCTCGGCGATCTTGCGCAGGATGCGGCGCATGATCTTGCCCGAGCGTGTCTTCGGCAGACCTGGTGCCCATTGCAGGTGATCAGGCGCGGCGATCGGCCCGATCTCCTTGCGCACCCAGGCGACCAGCTCCTTGTGCAGTTCATCGCTGGGCGTCTCGTCGGCGATCAGGGTCACATAGGCATAGATGCCCTGGCCCTTGATATCGTGCGGGAAGCCCACCACGGCCGCTTCGGCCACCTTCGGGTGCGAGACCAGCGCGCTCTCCACTTCGGCGGTGCCGATGCGGTGGCCGGATACATTGATCACATCGTCCACGCGGCCGGTGATCCAGTAGTAGCCATCTTCGTCGCGGCGGCAGCCGTCGCCGGTGAAGTAGCTGCCCGGGTAGGTGCGGAAGTAGGTGTCGATGAAGCGCTGGTGGTCGCCATAGACGCTGCGCATCTGCCCCGGCCAGGAATCACGGATGATCAGGTTGCCTTCGGCGGCACCTTCCTGGATCTCGCCTTCTGCGTTGACCAGGGCCGGCTGCACGCCGAAGAAGGGCAGGGTGGCTGAACCGGGCTTGAGATCGATCGCGCCGGCCAGCGGCGAAATCAGGATGCCGCCGGTTTCGGTCTGCCACCAGGTGTCCACGATCGGGCAGCGGCTGTCGCCGACCACCTCGTAGTACCAGCGCCAGGCTTCCGGATTGATCGGCTCGCCGACGCTGCCGAGCAGGCGCAGCGAGGCGCGCGAGGTGCGCTTGACCGGTGCCTCGCCTTCGCGCATCAACGCGCGGATCGCGGTCGGTGCGGTGTAGAAGAGGGTGACCTGGTGCTTGTCGATCACTTCCCAGAAGCGCGAGGTGGTGGGGTAGTTCGGCACGCCTTCGAACATCAGCGAGGTCGCGCCGTTGGCCAGCGGTCCGTACACGATGTAGCTGTGGCCGGTGACCCAGCCGACGTCGGCGGTGCACCAGTAGATGTCGTCCTCGCGCAGGTCGAACACTGCTTCGTGGGTATAGGCCGCGTACAGCAGGTAACCGCCGGTGGTGTGCAGCACGCCCTTCGGCTTGCCGGTGGAACCGGAGGTGTAGAGGATGAACAGCGGGTCTTCGGCGTTCATCCGCTCCGGTTCGCAGGTGGCCGGCTGCGGGTCCACCACATCGTGGAACCAGCGGTCGCGCGGCGCCTGCATGTCCACCGCGCCGCCGGTGTGGCGGACCACCAGCACCGTTTCCACGGTGGTGGTGCCGGGCAGCTTCAAGGCGGCGTCGACGTTGGCCTTCAGCGGAATCTTCCTGCCACCGCGCAGGCCTTCATCGGCGGTGATGATCAGCTTGCTGCCGCAGTCGATCACGCGGTCGGCGATCGAGTTGGGTGCAAAGCCACCGAACACCACCGAGTGGATCGCGCCGATGCGTGCGCAGGCCAGCATGGCCACGGCGGCATCGACGATCATCGGCAGGTAGATGGTGACCCGGTCGCCCTTCCTGACGCCCAGGTTGCGCAGGGCATTGCCGAGGCGGCAGGTGCGCTCGTACAGCTCGCGGTAGGTCACGCCCTGGGCGGGCGCATCGGGGCTGTCCGGCTCGAACAGCAGCGCGACCTTGTCGCCGCGCGTGGCCAGTTGCCGGTCCAGGCAGTTGACGCTGGCGTTGAGTTCGCCGTCCTCGAACCACTTGATGCGGAAATCGTCGAGCTGATAGCTCACGTTCCGGATCGTCGACGGCTTGGTATACCAGTCCAGGCGTTCTGCGGCCTTGCCCCAGAACGCGTCGGGATTCTCCACCGACGCGCGGTAGAGCTGCTGGTAGGTGTTCTTGTCAATGCGCGCCTTGGCGGCGAACTCCGCCTTGACGGGGTAAATATCGGCCATGACACCCTCACTTGCACTAGGACTTGGGTTGTGCGATCGCAGCATAACCCGCGATTCATCCCCCTCAGTTTGCCGCATCCATCCGCCTTCGCGTTATCGGGACGGTTAGACCTTGGTCGTACCAGCGGCGGTCGGCGTACCGACAGACAGCCGGTACCCACCCGGTTGCCTGCGGCACCTTGCTGCCCTCCTGCGGCCTCCAGGTGCCCGCGCCGACGTCGCGGCTACTACCAATGGCTAATACCGGGGTGCGTCAGGCTGACGCACGCTCGGCTCGACCGTGACCCCACACGCGGCGATCACTTTGCCACCCGGGAGAGAGGGCAACATGAGTACCCGTATGTTGAAGACCATGCGCACGCCGTTGGCGACCTGCCTGCTGGTCGCATTGGTGGCGCCTGGCATGGCGTTTGCCGAAACCGCCAAAGAGAAGCAGCTGGAAGCCCGCGTTGCCGAGCTCGAACGCCAGGTGCAGCTGCTGCTGTCCACCTCGCAGCAGCAGCAGACCCAGATCAGCCAGGCGCAGACCGATGTCACTGCGGTCCGCACCCTTCAGGCCCAGCAGCCGGCCACGGCCACCGTGCCGGCAGGCAAGCAGCCGATCCAGGTCACCACCATCACCCCGGGCGCCGCGCCGGGCACCACCGTCAAGATCGGCGGCTTCATCAAGGCCGATTTCCTGGCCACCCAGACCGGCGACGGCCAGCTCGCCGACGATGCCACGGGCCGCGCGCTGTATCTGCCGGGCCAGACCCCGGTGGCCGGTGCCGGCGGCAGCGGCCAGCGGTCCGACGTGGACTTCAACGCCCACGCCAAGTTCTCGCGTTTCAACCTGGGCATCGACAACGTGTCGGACAAGGGCAACAAGTCCGGCGCGTTCTTCGAGATGGACTTCTTCGGCAACTCGCTGGGCAACCAGACCGCGACCAATACCTACGGTGTGACCCTGCGTCACGCGTACATGTACTGGAACAACTGGATGGCCGGCCAGACCTGGTCCAACTTCATGGACGCCGCCTCGCTGCCGGAAGCCGTCGACTTCGTCGGCCCGACCGATGGTGTGCTGTTCGTGCGCCAGGCACAGATCCGCTACACCCGGGGCGGCTTCAGCGTCGCGCTGGAAAACCCTGAAACCACCGTGCTGACCGGTACCCGCAACCCGGTCACCGGTGCGTGGACCAACGCGGCCAGCAACGCCGACCGCGGCGCGCTGCCGGACCTGACCCTGCGCTACGGCTGGAAAGGCGACTGGGGCACCTTTGGCGTGGGCGGCATCGTGCGTCAGCTCAAGGTCGACAACCAGGCCACCCGTGCCGACGCCGACAAGATCGGAGGCGGCCTGACCCTGGGCGGCAAGTGGGTGATGGGCGACAGCGACACCCTGCATTACCAGCTCAGTGGCGGCGAAGGCATCGCCCGCTACGTGGGTCTGGGCGTGACGGCCGATACCGCCTACGACATCGCCCGTGACGAGCTCGACCCGACCGGCGTGCTGGCCGGCTACGTCGGCTGGCGCCACGCCTTCAGCCCCAAGCTGCGTACCAACCTGATCTATGCGCGCAGCGACTACGACAACAGCGGCTCGCTCGGTCCCCTGGTGACCAAGAGCGTGCAGAGCATCCGCGGCAACGTGTTCTACACGCCGATGCCGAAGGTCGATATCGGCGCCGAGTACATGTACGGCGTCCGCGAGATCGAGGATGGCCGCAAGGGCGACATCAACCGCCTGCAGTTCACCACGAAGTACAGCTTCTGAATGAGCGTGCCGACCGATGGTCGGCACCTGCCGGAAGAACTAGAACGATTGCCGACGAACAGTCGGCACTACCGAGGGGAATCGTCCAATGTCCACTACACCTGTACCTGCAAAAGCTGAACTTACCCAAGGCCACAAGAAGGTCATCTTCGCGTCCAGCCTTGGCACCGTTTTCGAGTGGTATGACTTCTTCCTGTACGGCTCGCTGGCGGCGATCATCGCCAAGCAGTTCTTCAGCGGCGTCAACGAAACCACCGGCATGATCTTCGCGCTGCTGGCCTTCGCGGCCGGCTTCTTCGTGCGTCCGTTCGGCGCGGCGTTTTTCGGCAGCCTCGGCGACCGCATCGGCCGCAAGTACACCTTCCTGGTCACGATCCTGATCATGGGCATCTCGACCTTCCTGGTCGGCGTGCTGCCCAACTACGCCTCGATCGGCTTTGCCGCTCCGGTGATCCTGATCGTCCTGCGCCTGGCCCAGGGCCTGGCGATGGGCGGTGAGTATGGCGGTGCGGCAACCTATGTGGCCGAGCATGCACCGGTGGACAAGCGCGGCCTGTACACCAGCTTCATCCAGTGCACCGCGACGCTGGGCCTGTTCATGTCGCTGCTGATCATCCTGGCCTGCCGCTACTTCCTGGGCAACGAAGCGTTCGAAGCCTGGGGCTGGCGCATTCCGTTCCTGGTGTCGATCGTGCTGCTGGGCATCTCGGTGTGGATCCGCCTGCAGCTCAGCGAATCGCCGCTGTTCCAGCAGATGAAGGCCGAAGGCAAGGGCTCCAAGACCCCGTTCCGCGACAGCCTCAAGGGCGGCAACCTGAAGCTGATGCTGCTGGTGCTGCTCGGCGCCGCGGCCGGCCAGGCCGTGGTCTGGTACGGCGGCCAGTTCTATGCGCTGTTCTTCCTGAGCAGCATGCTCAAGGTTGAAGCCACCACCTCCTACCTGCTGATCGCCGCGGCGCTGGCACTGGGCACGCCGTTCTTCATCTTCTTCGGCTGGCTGTCCGATCGCATCGGCCGCAAGAAGATCATCCTGGCCGGCTGCCTGCTGGCGGCTGTCACCTACATCCCGGTGTTCAAGGGCCTGACCCACTTCGCCAACCCGGCCGTGGAAGAAGCCCGTGCAACCTCGCCGGCGCTGGTCGTGGCCGATCCGAACACCTGCTCGTTCCAGTTCGATCCGGTGGCGGTGCGCAAGTTCACCAGCTCCTGCGACATCGCCACGGCCGCACTGACCAAGGCCGGCGTGCCGTATGAAGTGCAACCTGCCGCAGCCGGTTCGCTGGCCGTGATCAACGTCGGCAGCGCCAGCGTCGCCTCCTACGAGGCCGCCGGCCTGACCAAGGAAGACGGCAAGGCCAAGGCCGATGCGTTCGGTGCGGAACTGAAGACCGCGCTGACCTCGGCCGGTTACCCGGCCAAGGCCGACAACGCCCGCATCAACATCCCCGGCACCATCCTGATGCTGTGGATTCTGGTGCTGTACGTGACGATGGTGTACGGCCCGATCGCCGCCTACCTGGTCGAGCTGTTCCCGACCCGCATCCGCTACACCTCGATGTCGCTGCCGTATCACATCGGCAACGGCTGGTTCGGTGGTTTCCTGCCGGCAATTTCGTTCGCGCTGGTGGCCGGTACCGGCAACCTGTACTACGGCCTGTGGTATCCGATCATCATCGCGCTGATGACGGTCGTGGTGGGCGGGTTGTTCCTGAAGGAAACCCGCGGCGTGGACATCACCAAGTAACGGTGAGCCCCACGGCGTGAGGACAGGGCCGCGATGCGAATCGCGGCCCTGTCCGTTTCCCGGCAGGACCGGCCGCTGGCCGGCAACCGCGCACAGCGCTCCGCCGTCACGCAGGCTGCCGCTATAGTCGCGGCATGAGCGATACCCATACCGATCCCGCCGTGCTTCCGGCGCTCCTGAACGTCCTGCGCAGCGCCTGGCAGGCCAATCGTCCGTCGCTGGACCAGCGCCGGGACGACCTGCAGCGCCTGCGTGCTGCCCTGAAGGCCCGGCTGCCGCAGATGGCCGAGGCGATCTCGGCCGACTTCGGCCACCGCTCCACCCATGAGTCGCTGATCGCCGATGGCATGACCGTGCTCAACGAGATCGACCACCTGCTGCGGCACCTGCGCGGCTGGATGCGCCCGCGCCGGGTCGGCGTGGGCTGGCGCTTCTGGCCGGCGCGCGCGCAGACCCGTCCGGTGCCGCTGGGCGTGGTCGGGGTGATCTCGCCGTGGAACTACCCGGTGAACCTGGCGCTGATTCCATTGGCCACCGCCATCGCGGCGGGTAACCACGTCATCCTCAAACCCTCCGAGCACACGCCGCGCACCAGCGCGTTCCTGCAGGACCTGCTGGCCCAGGTGTTTCCGGCCCACCGTGTGGCGGTGGTACAGGGCGACGCGGAACTGGCGTCTGCGCTGGCTGGCTCGCCGCTGGACCATCTGGTCTTCACCGGTTCCACCGCCGTCGGTCGCAAGGTCATGGCTGCCGCCGCGCAGCATCTGACCCCGCTGACCCTGGAACTGGGGGGCAAGTCGCCGGCGATCCTGTGCAGCGATTACCCGCTGGACAAGGCCGCCGCGCGGCTGGCCACCGGCAAGTGGTTCAATGCCGGCCAGACCTGCATAGCGCCGGATTACATCCTCATCGACGGTCGCCGCCAGCGTGAGCTGGTGCAGCAGCTGCAGACGCAGGTGCGCGCGCGTTACGGCGATTTCAGCGATCCCTCCGATTACACCCGGATCATCCATGCCGGCCAGTACCAGCGCCTGCGTGGGTATCTGGAACAGGCCCGCGCCCGCGGCGTGCCGGTGATCGAACTGGCCAGTGTCGATCCGGCACGGGCCGAGCGCGAGCGCCTGATCGTGCCGACCATCGTGCTCGATCCGCCGGCCGACCTGGACCTGATGCAGGAGGAGATCTTCGGCCCGATCCTGCCGGTGTGCGCCTATCCGGATCTGGACGCGGCGCTGGCCGGGGTGCAGGCGCGCGACCGGCCGCTGGCGCTGTACGTCTTCAGCCAGCAGCGCGACACGGTCGAGCGGGTGCTCGACCAGATCGTGGCCGGCGGCGTCACCGTCAACGACACGCTCCTGCACTTCGCCATCAACGGCCTGCCGTTTGGCGGTGTCGGGCCCAGCGGCATGGGGGCGTACCACGCCCGCGCCGGTTTCGATGCGATGAGCAAGCAGCTGCCGGTCCTGTGGCAGTCGCGCTGGGCGGCCAGCGATCTGCTCAAGCCGCCGTACGCGAAGATCGCCGGCATGCTCAGGGCGCTGGTGCGCTGATGCCGGCCGGCGGCCGGCAGCCGGCAGTACCCGGGTAGAATGGCGCCATGAAAATCGCCTCCTGGAACGTCAACTCACTCAATGTGCGCCTGCCGCACCTGGAACAATGGCTCACCACGTTCTCACCGGACGTGGTCGGCATCCAGGAAACCAAGATGGAGGACCACAAGTTCCCCGACGCGGTGCTGGCCGGGCTGGGCTACCGCAGCGTGTTTGCCGGGCAGAAGACCTACAACGGTGTCGCGCTGCTCTCGCGCGAGCCGGCGCAGGACGTGCAGATCGGCATTCCCGGCTTCGAGGACGAGCAGAAGCGCGCGATCGCCGGCACCGTCAACGGCGTGCGCATCATCAACCTGTACGTGGTCAACGGCCAGGACGTGGGCACCGACAAGTACGCCTACAAGCTGCGCTGGCTCGAGGCGGTACACGCCTGGGTGGCCGACGAACTGCAGCGCTACCCTGAGCTGGTGGTGATGGGCGACTTCAACATCGCCCCGGACGCCCGCGACGTGCACGATCCGCTGGTGTGGAACGAGAACCACATTCTCACCTCCACCGCCGAGCGTGGCGCGCTGAACAAGCTGCTGCAGCTTGGCCTGCATGACGCCTTCCGCCTGCACAACGAAGAGGAAGGCGTGTTCAGCTGGTGGGATTACCGCGCCGCCGGCTTCCGCCGCAACCTGGGCCTGCGTATCGACCTGACCCTGGTCACCGACGCGCTCAAGGCGCGCGCGCTGGCGTCGGGCATTGATCGCGAACCGCGGACCTGGGACCGCCCCAGCGACCATGCGCCGGCCTGGGTACAGCTGGGCTGATCCCGGCCATGCAACAAGGCCCGGCGGTGCCGGGCCTTGTTGGGACGTGCATACCCACCCGACGTGGGTACCTGCTAACGGACGCTTTTTCGGGTAAACAGATTGACGATCGCAAGCAGGATCACCGCACCGATCAGCGAGAACAGGAACGTACGGAGGGTGATGGCTTCGTTGATGCCACCGCCGAACAACCAACCGGCCAGCAGTGCACCGACGATGCCAACCACGATGTTGAGGATGATGCCCTGCTGCGCGTCCCGCTTCATGATGATGCTGGCCAGCCACCCCACGATGCCGCCGACGATCAGCCAGATGATGATGCCCATAGCGTTGACTCCCGGTTTGCGTGTGCGACCGGCCCAGTTGACGGCAACGCCCGTGAAGTTGTCGTGCAGCCCTGCTCACCTGGCACAGCCATGAGCCTGCCGGTCACACTGGACGGTCCGTGGCGGTTCGGTCCGGTCACTGTGTGGCGGCTGCCGCACGTGCCCGGCACCCGTGGCGAGCCGCAGGCGCGGGTGCTGCTGGCCCAGCAGCTGGGCGGTGACCCGGACCGCCTGCCGCTGCACCGCGACTCGCGCGGCCGCCCGGAACTGCATGGGCCGCTGGCCCACCTGGGCACCGGCTGGAGCCACAGCCACGGCCTGCTGCTGGTCGCGCTGGGCGAAGGGGTGCGCCTGGGCGTGGACCTGGAGCCCCTGCGCCCGCGCCCGCGCATGCGCGAGATCATCGAGCGCTTCTTCCATCCGGCCGAGGTGGCGTGGCTGCTGGGCCTGGAGGAAGACGCCCGCGCGCCGTGGTTCTTCCGCGTGTGGTGCGTCAAGGAAGCCATCCTCAAGGCGCAGGGGCAGGGCATCTCATTTGGCCTGCACCGCCTGCAGCTGGCCCCGGACGCCAACGGCGCCCTGCATCTGGCCTGGTGCGATCCCGAGCTCGGTGACCCCGCGCGCTGGCACCTTCACGAATGGCAGGCCGCCGCCGATTTCCGCGCGGCGCTGGCGTTTCACGCGCTGTGAGGCCCGCGGGGACGCTGGTTGACGCGGTCGCCCATGCGGCCGACCTGCGATAATCCCTCCATGACCGAACATACCCTTCCGGCCGGCGTGGCCGATGCGCTCGCGCGCGGCCTGGCCGCAATGGAGCTGGATGCCGCCCTGGCGCCGCCCCTGCTGACCTACCTGGCCCTGCTCGACCGCTGGAACCGCACCTACAACCTGACCGCCATCCGCGACCCGCTGGAGATGGTCACCCGCCACCTGCTCGACTCGCTGGCGATGCAGCCGCACCTGGAGCGCGGCACCCTGGCCGACCTGGGCACCGGACCCGGGCTGCCCGGCATCCCGCTGGCCATCGCGCGCCCGCAGCTGCAGGTGACCCTGGTCGAAAGCAACGGCAAGAAAGCCCGCTTCATGCGCGAAGCGGTGCGCCAGCTTGGCCTGGGCAATGCCCGCGTCGCCGAGTCGCGCGCCGAAGCCCTGGCCGAACCCGGTGCCTATGACGCGCTGACCGCCCGCGCGATGGACACTCTGGCCGGCATCATCGATGTCGGCGGCCATCTGCTGCGCCCCGGCGGCCGGCTGCTGGCCATGAAGGGCGTGTACCCGCATGACGAGATCGCCCAGCTGCCGGCCGGCTGGACGGTCGAACAGGTCCTGCCGCTGCACGTGCCGGGCCTGACCGGCGAGCGGCATCTGGTGGTCGTGGCCGGCCCCTGAGCCCGCACGCGTGACCGTGGCCGGGTGGCCTGCCGCCCGCCGCTCCATCGGCGCCAGCGCCCGCCCCCGTTGCCGCTCCGCCCTTCCCGGGGTGCGTCGAACACGCGCACCGGGACGTTCGGGCGCCCGGCGCGGCGCATCTCACAGTGCATGACACGCCCCATATACGCATAATGACCAGTCCCACTCCCTGCCGATGAGGCTCACCCGCATGGCCCGCATCATCGCCATCGCCAACCAGAAAGGTGGCGTCGGCAAGACCACGACCGCCGTCAATCTGGCCGCCTCCCTGGCTGCTGCACCCAAGCGCGTGCTCCTGGTCGACCTCGATTCCCAGGGAAATGCGACCATGGGCAGCGGCGTGGACAAGCGTGAAGTCGCTGCGTCCACCTGCGATCTGCTGCTCGGCGAAGCCACCGCTGCCGACGTCCGGGTCACCACGCCGGAAGGCTTCGACCTGCTGCCGGGCAACATCGACCTGACCGCCGCCGAGATCCAGCTGATGGACCAGGGCGAGCGCGAGCAGCGCCTCAAGCGCGCGCTGGCCCCGGTCCGGGACGAATACGACTACATCCTGATCGACTGCCCGCCGGCGCTGTCGCTGCTGACCCTGAACGCGTTGGCTGCCGCCGATTCGGTGATCGTGCCGATGCAGTGCGAGTACTACGCGCTGGAAGGCCTGAGCGCGCTGGTGGAAACCATTGAAGCGCTGCGTGCCAACCTCAACCCGGCACTGGAGATCGAGGGCGTGCTGCGCACCATGTTCGACGTGCGCAACAACCTGGCCAATGCGGTGTCGGCCGAGTTGACCGAGCATTTCGGTGATCGTGTGTTCCGCACCATCGTGCCGCGCAACGTACGCCTGGCCGAAGCGCCCAGCCACGGCCAGAGCATCGTCGGGTACGACCGTGCCTCGCGCGGTGGCGTCGCCTACCTCGGCCTGGCCGGCGAGATCATCCGCCGCCACCAACAACGCAATAAGGCCGACAAGGCCCTGGAGACTGCCTGATGAGCACCAAGCCCGCCCTCGGCAAGAAACGCGGCCTCGGCCGTGGCCTCGACGCCCTGCTGGGCCCGAAGGGGGCGGTGACGCAGGTGCAGGCGGCCGCAGTGATCGAGCCGCAGCCCGGTGAGATCCTGCGCAAGCTGCCGGTGGGGCAGCTGCAGCCCGGCAAGTACCAGCCGCGCCGCGACATGGACGAGACCAAGCTGGGCGAACTGGCCGACTCGATCCGCTCGCAGGGCGTGATCCAGCCGATCCTGGTGCGCCAGCTCGGTGCGGACAGCTTCGAGATCGTGGCCGGCGAACGTCGCTGGCGCGCCTCGCAGTTGGCCGGCCTGGACGAAGTGCCCGTGGTGGTGCGTGAGCTGGAAGACCGCACCGTCATCGCGATGGCGCTGATCGAGAACATCCAGCGCGAAGACCTCAATCCGCTCGAAGAAGCCGAAGCACTGCAGCGGCTGATCACCGAGTTCGCCCTGACCCACGCCGAGGCCGCGCAGGCCGTGGGCCGGTCGCGGGCGGCGGTGTCCAACCTGCTGCGCCTGCTTGAACTGCCGATCGCCATCCGCCTGCTGCTGGAAACCCGCCGGCTGGAAATGGGCCACGCCCGCGCGCTGCTGACGCTGGCGCCGGAACTGGCCAGCAAGCTGGCCCAGGAAGCCGCCGATGAAGGCTGGTCAGTGCGCGAAGTGGAACACCGCGCGCAGCAGTTCGCGGCGGGCAAGGTGCCCGGTGCGCTGCGCAGGAAGCCGGCCGCCAGTGCGCCGCAGGCCGACATCGCATCGCTGGAAACCGAACTGTCCGAATCGCTGGGCGCCCGCGTGGCGATCAACCACGGCCGTGGCGGCAAGGGCAAGCTGATCATCCATTACACCGACCTGGACACGCTGGATGGCGTGCTCGAACGACTCCGCGCACAGAAGGGCTGAGTCCCGACCTGCGCCAGAGGATGTCCCCCCTGCAATGAATCCCACCAAGGTCGACCGCAATCATCTGTTGCGTCTGACCGACCTGCCGAACGTCGGGCCGGCCTGCGAGAAGGATCTGCGTCTGATCGGCATCCGCATGCCCGCGCATGTCCGCGGCCGCGACGCCTATGACATGTACGCGCAGTTGTGCCTGCGCACCGGGGTCGTGCACGACCCCTGCGTGATCGATGTCTTTCTGTCCATCGTGCGCTTCATGCAGGGCGAGGCACCGCGACCCTGGTGGGACTTCAGCAAGGAACGCAAGGCCACGCTGGCAAAGGAAGCGCCGTTGACCCTGCGGTGAGCGCGGCGTAGCACAATAGGCGCAGTGAACTTTCCGGGACGCCTCTCCATGACCCTTCTTGTCACCGGCGCTGCCGGCTTCATCGGCGCCAACACCGTCCGTGCCCTGCTCGATGCGGGCCACGCGGTGGTCGGCCTGGACAACTACAACGACTACTACGACCCGCAGATCAAGCGCGATCGCGTGGCCGCACTGTGCCCGGATGCGGATATCCGCGTCCTGGACCTCACGGACCGCGACGGCCTGGCCGCGCTGTTCGACGAGGTGAAGCCGACCCGGGTGATCCACCTCGCCGCCCAGGCGGGGGTGCGCTATTCGCTGGAGAATCCGCACGCCTACGTTGACAGCAACCTGGTCGGCTTCGTCAACATGCTCGAACTGTGCCGCCACCGCGGCGTGGCGCACCTGGTGTATGCCTCCAGCAGCTCGGTGTACGGCGATTCGGCAACGCCGCCGTTCTCCGAGGACCAGCGCATCGACCAGCCGCGTTCGCTGTATGCCGCCACCAAGGCGGCCAATGAGCTGATGGCACACACTTACGCCCATCTGTACGGTCTGCGTGCCACCGGTCTGCGCTTCTTCACCGTGTACGGCCCGTGGGGCCGCCCGGACATGGCGCCGCTGCTGTTCTCGCGCGCGGTGCTGGCGGGCCGCCCGATCGACGTGTTCAACGACGGAAAAATGCAGCGCGACTTCACACATGTCTCCGACATCGTGGCCGGTATCCTCGGCGCGCTGGCGCATCCGTCCGGGGAGGAGGTTCCGCACCGTGTCTTCAACCTGGGCAATCACACACCGGTCGAGCTGGAGCACTTCATCGGTGTCATCGAGGCGGCGGCCGGGCGTCCGGCGCACAAGGTCTACAAGCCCCTGCAGCCTGGCGATATGGTGCGCACGATGGCCGATACCACGCGCGTACATGACGCCTTCGGCTATGAACCGGCCACGCCCATCGAGCGCGGCCTGCCGCCGGTGGTGGCCTGGTGCCGCGACTATTTCGGCGATCACGCCTGACACACGCGCCCCAATTCATCTTCAGATAACCTTGCGTGCGGACAATGCGCGCTCTTTTTCGATCCTGGCCCTTCGCAGAGCCCGACCATGAGCCAACCCCAGCTGTCGGTCGTCGTCCCGGTCTTCAATGAACGCGACAACGTCACCCCCCTGATCGACGAGATCACCGCCGCGCTGCGCGGCCGGATCGACTTCGAGATCGTCTACGTCGACGATCACTCCCGCGACGACACCCTGGCGGTGCTGCAGGGCCTGAAGGCCGACAACCCGGAACTGCGGGTACTGCACCACGTCAGCCAGAGCGGCCAGAGCACGGCGGTCCGCACCGGCGTCAAGCACGCCCGTGCGCCGTGGATCGCCACGCTGGACGGCGACGGCCAGAACGACCCGGCCGACATCCCCGGGCTGCTGGCCGCCCGTGACACGGCCGCGCCGCAGGTGAAGCTGTTCGCCGGCTGGCGGGTCAACCGCCAGGACAGCGGCAGCAAGCGCTGGGCCAGCAAGTGGGCCAACGCGATCCGTGCGCGCATGCTGCGCGACAACACCCCCGATACCGGCTGTGGCATCAAGCTGTTCGAGCGTGAGGCCTTCCTGGACCTGCCGTATTTCGACCACATGCACCGCTATCTGCCAGCGCTGATGCAGCGCGCCGGCTGGAAGACGGTCAGCGTGCCGGTCAACCATCGCCACCGCACCGCCGGTGTCTCCAAGTACAACAACCTGGGCCGTGCCTTGGTCGGCATCCGCGATCTGCGTGGCGTGGCCTGGCTGATCACGCGCAGCAAGCGCACCGCCGTGGAAGAGCGCTGATGGAACTGCACGGGCTCGACCAGCCGTTGACCTGGCTGTACTGGACCGGCCTGCACGTGACCGGCTGGAAGCTGATCGGCTATACGGGCGCGCTGATGTTCGGCGGCCGCTGGCTGGTGCAGTTCATCGCCTCCCGGCGTGCGGGCAAGCCGGTGATTCCACGCCTGTTCTGGTACATGAGCGTGGTCGGCAGCCTGATGACGCTGAGCTATTTCCTGTTCTCGGCCAAGCAGGATTCGGTTGGCGTGCTGCAGAACCTGTTCCCGGCCTTCACCGCCCTGTACAGCCTCAAGCTGGACATCCAGCACCGCGGCTGGAAGCGGGACAAGGCGCAGCATTGACCTGACGGGGGAGCCGGCCGTTGGTTGGCCGCGACCCGCGGTCGATCCCCGTTCCTGCGGCGGTGCGGCAGGACCTTTGATCCATGCACCGGCCCCTGCGGGAGTGCCATGATCGGGGTTTGCCGTCCATCGGGAACCGCTGATCGTGAAATCGCCGCTCGTCACCGCCCTGCTGCTTGCCCTGGCGCTTCCTGCCGCCGCCGCCTTTGCCGCCCCGCCGGCCGCCCCGGCCGCCGCACCTGCCAGCCTGGCCACCGAGCATGCCGCCGATGCGCAGTTCCGTGCCATCTACGAAAAGGAATGGACGTGGCGCCAGGACGGCGGCGGCGAGGCCAGCGAAGACGGTGACGGTCCGGCCAATGCCACCCGCATGCCCGACGTCGGCGCCGCTGCCCAGCAGGCGCGGCTGAAGGTGTGGGACGCGGTGCTGGCCCAGCTCGACCGGATCGACCCCGCGACGCTCTCGCCCGACAACCAGATCAATTACGCCATCTACCGCGACCAGGTCTTCAACCTGGCGGCCGACGTGCGCCTGCGCGGCTATGAAATGCCGTTCAACGCCGACTCCTCGTTCTGGTCCAACCTGTCGTTCATGGCGCGCCGCGAAATGAAGACCGCGCAGGACTTCCGCAACTACATCGCGCGGCTCAACGACGTGCCGCGCTACTTCGACCAGCAGACCGACAACATGCGTGCCGGCCTCAAGCGCGGCTTCAGCGTGCCGCGTGCGGTGCTCGACGGCCGCGAAGTGTCCATCGCCACCGTGTCCGAGCTGAAGGACCCCACCCAGTCGCCGCTGTACGCCCCGTTCAAGAAGCTGCCGGCCAGCATCCCGGCCGCCGAGCAGGCGCAACTGCAGGAACAGGCGCGGCAGGCCATTGGCGGCGCTGTGGTGCCGGCGTTCGCCAAGCTGCGCACGTTCTTCGTCACCGAGTACGTGCCGCAGGCGCGCACCACCCTGGCCGCCGAAGCCATGCCCGACGGCAAGGCCTACTACAAGCAGCAGATCCACGAATACACCACGCTGGACCTCACCCCGCAGCAGATCCACGAAATCGGCCTGAAGGAAGTGGCACGCATCCAGAGCGAGATGAACGGCATCATCCAGCAGGTGCAGTTCAAGGGCAGCTTCGCCGAGTTCCTCACCTTCCTGCGCACCGACCCGCAGTTCTACGCCAAGACCCCGGACGAACTGCTGCACCGCGCCGCCTGGATCTCCAAGCGCGTGGATGGCGTGATCGGCAAGTACATGACCCTGCCGCGCGCGCGCTTCACCATCGTGCCGGTGCCGCCGGACATTGCCCCATTCTGGACCGCCGGCCGCGGCGGCATGGGCACCTACTGGCTCAACACCTACAACCTGCCGGCGCGCCCGTTGTACAACCTGCCGGCGCTGACCCTGCACGAATCCGATCCGGGCCATGCACTGCAGGGCGCGCTCGCCGCCGAACAGGGCGAGCAGCCCGAGTTCCGCCGCACGGCCTACATCTCCGCCTACGGCGAAGGCTGGGGCCTGTACTGCGAGAAGCTGGGCGTGGAGATGGGCATCTACGAAACCCCGTACGAGGATTTCGGGCGCCTGACCTACGAAATGTGGCGTGCCGCGCGCCTGGTGATCGACACCGGCGTGCACCACAAGGGCTGGAGCCGTGAGCAGGCCATCGCCTACCTGCGCGACCACACCGCGCTGAGCGAGCACGAGGTGACCACCGAGGTGGATCGCTACATCTCCTGGCCGGGCCAGGCGCTGAGCTACAAGCTGGGCGAGATCGCGATCGTGCGCCTGCGGGCGCAGGCCGAGCAGGAACTGGGCGATCGCTTCGACGTGAAGTCCTTCCACGACGCCGTGCTCAAGCAGGGCTCGGTGCCGCTGCCGGTGCTGGAACGGCAGATCCAGGCCTACATCGCCCAGCGCAAGGCCGCGACCTGAGACAGACGGGGCCTGCAGGCACGCAGCAGGCCCCGTCAACGTGAACCTTCGCAGCGCACTGCGATTGTGTAACGGGCAAGCGGACCGCTACCCTGCGGCCATGTTCCGCCGTGCCCGCCCGCGTCCGTCCCTGCTGCTGCGCCTGCTGATGCTGGTTGCGGTGGGACTGGGCGTGTTCGGCAGCGCCACGGCGTCGGCGCTGGCCGACATCCACATCAGCCTGCATGCCGATGCCGCGCACCTGGCCGATGATGCCGACGCCGAAGGCCCCGATCACGACGGCAGCGATCTGCTGCACACCCTGGTCCATTGTGGCCATTGTCACGGCCACGGCGGCGTGCTGCCGATGGCGTCGCTGCCGTGGACGCTGCCGTCCGCGCCGCCTCACGCACTGCCGTCCAGCCTGACCGCGCAGCTGCGTACCCAGCCGCCCGAGAGCCTGCTGCGTCCTCCGATAGCGGCCTGATGCCACGCGGCTCCGTGCCGCCGTCCGACATCTGAACCGCTTTCTGGAGAATCCCCATGTGGATGCGTCTGGCAGCCTTGGCTGCCTTTGCGTTCGTGCCGTGCGTGTCCGCACAGGGCACGGCGCCGGCTGTAGCGTCACCCCCCACCGCATTGACCCTGGACGACGCGATCGCCCGCGTCGCCCGCTACCATCCCGATCTGCGCCTGGTCGATGCGCAGCGCCCGCTCTGGGAAGCGCGCCGTGATGCGGCGGCACTGCGTCCCCCGCTGACGCTCGGCGTGGATCTGGAGAACGCGTTCGGCAGCGGCGACGCCAGCGGCCTGCAGGCCGCCGAACTGACCGTTACGCTGGCCGGTGTGCTCGAACGCGGCGGCAAACTGGACGCCCGTCGTGCGGTGGCCCAGGCCAACATCGACGCACTCGCACCGCAACGCGAAACCGCGCGGCTGGACCTGATGGCCGAGGTGGCCCGCCGCTACCTGGCGGTCACCGAGGCGCGCCAGCAACTGGCCATCGCCACGACCGACATCGAACAGCGCCGCCGCGCGGTTGCCGCGGCCCGCCTGCGGCTGCAGGCCGGCGCGTCGCCGGAATCGGTGCTGCTCACCGCGCAGTCGATGCTGGCCCAGGCTGAACTGGACCGCGACCGTGCCAGGCAGATGGACCAGTCCGCGCGCGCGGCGTTGTCCGCGCTGTGGCGCGCGCGCGACCCCGGCTTCGAGGTCGTCACCGGCGATCCGATGCGGTTGCCAGCCCTGCAGGCCTTCGCCGCACTGGCCGAGGAACTGCAGCGCACCCCCGAACTGGCCGTGCTGGCCGGCGAGCGTCGCCTGCGCGAGGCGCAGCTGACCCTGGCCCGGACCCAGGCGCGGCCGGACATGAGCTGGCAGGTCGGCATGCGCAACAGCCGCGACACGCGCGATACCTCGCTGGTGGCCGGCGTCAGCCTGCCGCTGGGCAGCGTGCGCCGCGCCGAACCGGACATCCGTGCGGCCGAGGCCGAACTGGCCTTGAGCAGCGTCGAGCGCGAGGCGCGCGAACTCCAGCTCTACGCCACCCTGGCCGAGGCGCACGGCCGTTACCTGACCGCGCGGCTGGAAGTCACGCGCATGGCCAGCGACGTGCTGCCGCGCCTCACGCGCGCCGAGAACGCGGCCGAAAAGGCGTGGCGTGCCGGTGCCATCAGCTACATGGAGTGGGCGCAACTGCAGGCCCTTCGCATCGAGGCGCGGCAGCGCCAGCTCGCTGCCGCGATCACCGCACAGACCGCGCTGATCGAAATCCAGCGACTCACCGGCCAGAGCATGGTCGCTACCGCCGATGCCCCGGCACATTCCACGGTGTCCACGGAGGACCGCCCATGACCCTTTCCGCATCCCGCACCGCCCTGGCCGCCAGCCTGCTGCTGGCCCTGTTGGCCCTGACCGGCTGTGGCAAGGACACCCCGGCCGACGCAGCCCCGGGCCACGGCGAGCCTGGCCACGAGGAGGGCGAGGACGACCATGACGCACCGGAGAGCACCACGATCACGGCGGCGATGGCCGGGCAGGCCGGCATCCGTGTGGCGCCCGTGGTCGCCGGCACCATCGCCGACGAACATGATGTGCAGGGCCTGCTGACCCCCGTCGATGGGCGCGTGGCGCAGGTGACGGCGCGTTTCCCCGGCCCGATCCGTTCGCTGCGCGCCAACGTCGGCGACCGCGTGGCGGCCGGGCAGGTGCTGGCCAGCATTGAAAGCAACCTCAGCCTGACCACCTACACCGTCAGCGCGCCGATCGCCGGTGTGGTGCTGGCACGCCAGGCGCAGGTGGGCGGCGTGGCCGGGGAGGGCACGCCGCTGTTCGAGATCGGCGATCTGTCCACGCTGTGGGTGGACCTGCACATCTTCGGCAACGACACCCAGCACATCACCGCCGGCGTGCCGGTCACGGTGTCGCGCATGACCGATGGCGTGAGCCAGGCCACCACGCTCGAACGCGTGCTGCCCGGCACCGCCACCGCCAGCCAAAGTACCGTGGCGCGCGCCACGCTGCGCAACGACGACGGTCTGTGGCGGCCTGGTGCGGCGGTCAAGGCGCGCATCGTGGTGGCGACCACGCCGGCCGCGCAGATAGTGCCGCTGTCGGCGCTGCAGAGCATGGACGGCAAGGACGTGGTGTTCGTGCGCACCGCCGACACTTACACCGCCCGCCCGGTCACGCTCGGCGCGCGCGACGCCACGCAGGTCGAAGTCCTGTCGGGCCTGACGCCCGGCGAGGACGTCGTGGTGGAGCAGAGCTACGTGGTCAAGGCCGACATCGGCAAGGCGGGGGCGTCGCATGAACATTGATCCCGTTCTGCTGCCGCCCGTCCGCGGAGGTTGCCGTCATGCTTGAGCGCATCATTGGCATGTCCATCGCCCATCGCTGGCTGATGATGAGCCTGACCACGGTGCTGGTCGCAGTGGGCATCTGGAGTTTCACCCAGCTGCCGATCGACGCCACGCCGGACATCACCAATGTCCAGGTGCAGATCAACACCGCCGCACCGGGGTATTCACCGCTGGAGACCGAACAGCGCATCACCTATCCGGTGGAGACGGTGATGGCCGGTCTGCCGCGGATGGAGCAGGCCCGCTCGCTGTCGCGCTACGGCCTGTCGCAGGTGACCGTGGTGTTCGAGGACGGCACCGACATCTACTTCGCCCGGCAACAGGTGGCCGAGCGCCTGCAGCAGGTCAAATCGCAGATTCCGACAGGGCTGGACCCGCAGCTCGGCCCGATCGCCACCGGTCTGGGCGAGATCTTCATGTACACCATCGACGCCGATCCCAAGGCGCGCAAGGCCGATGGCACGCCGTACACCGCCACCGACCTGCGCACCCTGCAGGACTGGGTGATCCGGCCGCAGTTGCGCAACGTGCCGGGCGTGACCGAGGTCAACACCATCGGGGGCTTCCAGCGCCAGGTCCACATCACGCCGGACCCGGCCCGGCTGCGTGCGCTGGGCTTCACCCTGGAAGACGTCGCCGAGGCGGTGGAGGCCAACAACCAGAACGTCGGCGCCGGCTACATCGAACGCAACGGCCAGCAGTTCCTGGTGCGCATCCCCGGCCAGGTGGCCAACCTGGAGGAGATCGGCAACATCGTGCTGGCACGGCGCGAAGGCGTGCCGATCCATGTGCATGACGTGGCCGAGGTCAAGGACGGTCCGGAACTGCGCAGCGGTGCGGCGACCCAGAACGGCCACGAAGTGGTGATGGGCACGGTGGTGATGCTGATTGGCGCCAACAGCCGCGACGTGGCCCAGGCGGCCGCCGCGCGCCTGCAGCAGGCCCAGCGCAGCCTGCCCGAGGGTGTCACTGTCACGGCCAGCTATGACCGCACGGCGCTGGTGGACCGTACTATCGCCACCGTGGCCAGGAATCTGGTCGAGGGCGCGCTGCTGGTGATCGTGGTGCTGTTCCTGCTGCTCGGCAATTTCCGCGCGGCGCTGATCACCGCCGCGGTGATTCCGTTGGCGATGCTGTTCACCCTCACCGGGATGGCGCGCGGCGGGATCTCGGCCAACCTGATGAGCCTGGGCGCGCTGGATTTCGGCCTGATCGTCGACGGTGCGGTGATCATCATCGAGAACTGCCTGCGCCGCTTCGGCGAACGCCAGCACGCGCTCGGTCGTGACATGACCCGCCAGGAGCGTTTCCAGGAAACCGCCAGCGCGACGGCCGAGGTGATCCGCCCCAGCCTGTTCGGACTGGGCATCATCACCGCGGTGTACCTGCCGATCTTCGCGCTGTCCGGCGTGGAAGGAAAAATGTTCCACCCGATGGCGATCACGGTGGTCCTGGCCCTGACCGGCGCGATGGTGCTGGCACTGACCTTCGTGCCGGCCGCGATCGCTCTGTTCCTGGGCGGGCGCGTGCAGGAGAAGGAAAACCGCCTGATGGCGTGGGTGCGTCGCCGTTACGAGCCGCTGCTGGCGTTCTCGCTGCGTCGCGGGCGCTGGATGGTGGCCGGTGCACTGGTGCTGGTGGTCGGTTGCGGGCTGCTCGCCACCCGGCTGGGCAGCGAGTTCGTGCCGAACCTGGACGAAGGCGATGTGGCCATGCATGCCATGCGCATTCCCGGCACCAGCCTGACCCAGTCCATCGACATGCAGAAGCACATCGAAAACCGGCTGGTGCAGTTTCCCGAGGTAAGCAAGGTGTTCTCCAAGATCGGTACGCCGGAGGTCGCCTCCGACCCGATGCCGCCGTCGGTGGCCGATACTTTCATCATGATGAAACCGCGCAAGGACTGGCCGGACCCGCGCAAGCCGCGCGCGACGCTGCTGGGCGAGCTGGAGGCCGCGGTCGAGCAGTTGCCCGGCAACAACTACGAGTTCACCCAGCCCATCCAGATGCGCACCAACGAGCTGATCTCCGGCGTCCGTGCGGACGTGGCGGTGATGCTGTTCGGCGATGACCTGGAGACGCTGCTGGCGGTGGGCAGACGCATCGCGGCGGTGGCCGGCAAGGTACCGGGCGCGGCCGATGTGCGGGTCGAAGAGACCAGCGGCCTGCCGCTGCTCACCGTGACCCCCGACCGCACCGCGCTGGCCGGCTACGGGCTCAACCCGGGCCAGGTGCAGTCCACCGTCGCCACGGCGGTGGGCGGGCAGGTGGCCGGGCAGTTGTTCGAAGGCGACCGCCGCTTCGACATCGTGGTGCGGTTGCCCGAAGCCCTGCGCCAGGACCCGGCCGCCCTGGCGGACCTGCCGGTATCGCTGGAAAGCGCACTGTCCGGCGGTGATGCCGATGAGTCCAGCCGCGCCGCCAGTGGCACCAACGGCGCGCGCACCGTGCCGCTGCGTGAACTGGCCACGCTGGCCAACAGTGAGGGCCCGAACCAGATCAACCGCGAGAACGGCAAGCGCCGCATCGTGATCACCGCCAATGTGCGCGACCGCGATCTGGGCGGCTTCGTCGGCGAGCTGCAGCAGACCATCGGCCGCGAGGTGCAGGTGCCCAACGGGTACTGGATCGAGTATGGCGGCAGCTTCGAGCAGTTGATCTCGGCCAGCCGGCGCCTGGCGATCGTGGTGCCGCTCACGCTGGTCATCATCTTCGCGCTGCTGTTCTGGGCCTTCGGGTCGATCAAGGACGCGGCCATCGTCTTCAGCGGCGTACCGCTGGCGCTGACCGGCGGTGTGCTGGCGCTTGCCGCGCGGG
Source organism: Stenotrophomonas nematodicola (assembly GCF_009467805.1). Lineage (GTDB taxonomy): Bacteria > Pseudomonadota > Gammaproteobacteria > Xanthomonadales > Xanthomonadaceae > Stenotrophomonas > Stenotrophomonas nematodicola. Next base: position 316,373 of record NZ_WIAY01000004.1, on the reverse strand, counting down.
GCATTCCGCTGTCGATCTCGGCCGGCGTCGGCTTCATCGCGCTGTCCGGCGTGGCGGTGCTCAACGGCCTGGTGATGATCAGCTTCGTGCGCAGCCTTCGCGAAGGAGGGCTGCCGCTCGCGCAGGCCGTGCGCGACGGCGCGCTGGGCCGTCTGCGCCCGGTGCTGATGACCGCGCTGGTGGCATCGCTGGGCTTCGTGCCGATGGCCTTCAATGTCGGTGCCGGTTCGGAAGTGCAGCGCCCGCTGGCGACGGTGGTGATCGGCGGCATCGTGTCGTCCACGCTGCTGACCCTGCTGGTGCTGCCGGTGCTTTACCGCTGGCTTCATCGTCGCGACGCGTCGCCGGCGTGAGCCCGTGCTCCGCGCGCCATGTGGCGCGCGGAGCACGCCCGACTCTGGTACCTTTCTGCGTCGTTACGCCGCGGCCGCGGCAATGCAGGACGCAGCGACATGGCGCGCAATCTACTGTTGGGCACCCCCGCCACCACCACCCCGACCCTGACCACGACGCGGTCGCAGGCCTCTAGCGGGCTGGCCTCCGCATCGCTGGACACCCGCCTGCGCCAGAAGCGCTCGCCGGCCTACCTGCAGGCGATGGCCAAACTCGATGCCGGCGGCCACGTGCACGACCGCCAGGCACTGGATGCGCTGCTCGCGCAGATCGATCAGGAACTGGGCACGATCGAGATCCAGGAGCGCCTGCTGGGCATTGTCGGGCGTTGCTACCTGGGGCACCCCTACGAAGTGCACACCCTGGACCTCGGCGGGCGCATCACCGAGCATTTCAAGAAAGGTCACCCGCTGCCGCTAACGCTCGAACGGGCCCGCGTCCTGGCCACGCATCCGTCGTATGCCTTCATCGAGGTGTACGCCACCCGGATGGTCGCGGTGAGCGAGTCCGGGCAGACCGCGATCATTGAAGGAACGGCATGAGTACCCAACGCATCATCCATATGGCGGACCTGTCCGCCATCAACAGCAGCCTGCGCACCCTCGGCCGCGATCTGGACTCGCTGAACGCGCAGGTCGATGCGGTCCAGCACGACGTCGGCGCAACCCGCAGCGAACTGGCACGCCTGGAAAAGGCGTTCATGGATTTTGTCGCCGCCGACGTCAAGGCCAAGGAGCTGTCGCTCGCCGAGACCCGCCAGGTCAAGATCCGCCAGGAACTGGAAACCCGCTTCGGCCACTACGGCGAGGTGCGTCGCCAGACCACCGGCATCCTGCAGGCCGCCGACATTTCGCTGGTCCGCCAGGACACCATCCGTGCCGCCAGCGAGAACCTGATGCTGGCCGCACCGGGGTACTGGCTTGCGCCGGCGCTGGTGGCCCTGGCCGCCTGGCTCAACGACCACAAGGACCTGGCCGAGCGCGCGCTGGCCGAAGCGATCCGCCGCGACGATGAGAAGACCAGCCTGCTGTTCGCGCTGGTCAGCCGCCGCGCCGGTCGCCTGGCCGCATCGCAGCAGTGGATGGACCGCTACCTGGGCATGCAGAACCCGGTGGAACTGGACCGCCAGACCGTGGTGCTCATCGATGCGATCGCCGCCGGTGTGTTTGGTGTGGAAACCGCGCTGACCTGCGTGGCGCGCACCAGCGACTGGATCGAGGAGCTGTCCCAGCGCGCCGGCTTCATCGAGAGCCAGCGCAGCCAGTGGATCGACGCGCTGCGCTCGAAGACGCCGCACGGCGACGACAGCGCCCGCTACCCGCATCTGCAGCAGTACAGCCCCACCTGGCCGGCCCTGCAGGCCTCGCTCAATGCCACCGCCACGCACGGCGCGGTCGCCCAGCATTTCCAGGCCGTGTTCAGTGGCGAGGTCCGCGCGACTGCCGGCCTGGCCGCCGATGTCGATGCACTGCTGACCAAGCTGGTCTCCCATTTCGATGTGGAGGAACTGCCGCTGCGTCGCGATGAGGAGCTGTGCCGCCTGATCATCGAAGAGAACGGTGACCGCGCTGCCGCCACGTCGCGCTTCCAGCTGCAGGATCCCGCGCTGGAGCACCGCATCAGCTTCACCCAGCTGCTGACCAACGCGGCGATGCATCCGGAAACCTCGCACGCCTCGCGCGCCACCCAGCGCTTTGCCACCGCGCAGTCGCGCGCCTGGATCCTGGAGGCGCACCACGACCTCACCGCCAGCATCCGCCTGGCGGTGCCAACGCAGGTGCAGCTGCACCTGGATGGCTGGGAAGGCAGCACCACCGACGGCGGCAACCAGGCCGACCTGGAAGCCGCGCTGGGCCAGCACATCGACGGCCGTCTGGCCGAGGCACTGGCCTCGGTCAAGCTGGGCATCCACCACTGGCTGGTGATGGGCCTGGGCATCCTGCTGATGCTGCTGGCCCTGGGCAACATCGTGGGCATGGTGATCGCGGCGGTGATGCTGCTGTGGGTGTACATGGCCTACCGCAATCTGGACAAGCAGCGCACCAAGGTGCGCGCCGATTTCGCCGCGCTGCGCGAGCAGAGCCAGCAGGCGTTGAAGGCCTGCGTTGCCGAAGTGGTCGAAGTACGCCGCGACCTGGCCGCGCGCGATGCGCAGTCCGCGTCGGTGACCGCGCTGCTGGAATCGATCACGCCCGACCAGTTCACCCTGGGCGGCCACGACAACACCCGCCGCATTCTTGCCGCCACCGCCTGAGGCCCGCCATGACCCGATCCCTGCTGGATGCCACTGTCACGCCGCCGCCGTTGCCGGCCGAAGTACCGCCCCTGTCGCCGTTGCCGGTCGAGCGTGCACCGGCCGTGTCCGTCGCTCCGGACGCCCTGGCTGGCGCCCTGCCGGGCTGGGACCTGCTCCCGGCCACCGGCTTCGTGCGGCGCAAGCGCGCTACGGCCGGATGACCCTGCCGGTTCCCCGCACCTACGCGCAATGGAGCCAGGTGCTGGATGCCTTTGACGATGGCCAGCATGATGCCGAGGCCCTGGCGGCGATGGCGGCCGGCCAGGTGGACTGGACGCCCGGCGTGGCCACGCTGTTCAGCCAGCGTGTCTGCGCGCTGCTCGACCGCCGCCTGCAGCGCTGCGGCGCACGCCTGACCCGTGACCTCGGCCTGCGCAGCGACGAGGTCACCCTGGTGCGCGCGCTGCTCGATGCGCGCCGCCACTTCGCCGTGCTCTACCAGCTTGCCACCCTGGCCACGCTGCCCGAACCGCTGCGTGCGCACCTGCGCGCCGAGCTGGAACGCATCGCCGCGGACATGCAGCGCGGGCTGGAGGAGGGCGCGCAACGCGCCCGCTGCGAGCGTTCGCTGCGCGCGCTGCGCCACAACAGCCTGTGCCACTACCGGCCTGCCGCTACCGATGCCGTGGCGCCTGCCCCGATGCCCGGCGCCCTTTCCGCGGAACCGCCGGCACTGCCGGCGCGCCGCCGTACCCTGATGATCTGACGCCATGAGCGATACCCGCGAGTTCCACGCCACGCTGACCCGCTACCTGAAGGCGCGCGTGCCCTTCATCTCCATCCGCAGCACCGAGCGGGCCCGGGTGCTGGACATCCTGCGCGACGTTGCCGGCGCGCTGAATGCCCCGTTTTACGTGCACACCCTGTCGCAGGGCACGCGTGAGCTGTCCACCGGCCGTATCGTCAACGAGGACAGGTCGGTGGTCGGCGCGGTCGACTTCGCCAGCCAGCAGATGGCCCAGCGCCAGAACCTGAGTTTCGTGCTCACCGAAGTGTCCGACCTGGAGGACGACACGCCCTCGGCGCGGCAGCTGATCGACGTGGCGATGCTGGCCGCCGACCACGGCGGTTCGCTGGTGGTGGTCACCAGCAAGCCGATCTTCGGCCAGCTGCAGCGGCTGGGCATGTCGCTGGTGCTGTCGCCGCCCACCGAAGACGAGATGGCGGCGATCATCCATGAGCAGATCGACCCGTATCGCAGCCAGTTCCAGATCGCCTGGGACGATGCCGACATCCGCCAGGCGGCCGCGATCCTTGCCGGCATCTCGCGCCTGGAAGCGGAAAACATCATCGCTACGCTGCTGGTGAACGGCCGGATCGACAAGAACGACCTGGTGGAGCTGATGCACGCCAAGGACCGCATCTTCGCCGACATTTCCGGCATCGAGCGCGTGCCCGTGCGCGGCGGCGACCTCAGCGTCGGCGGCCTGGGCGGGCTCAAGGACTGGCTGGCCCGCGAGCGCCCGCTGCTGACCGCCGACCTGCGCGAACGCGGCATCCGCCCGCCGCGCGGCGTGCTGCTGGTGGGCGTGCCCGGCTGCGGCAAATCGCTGTCGGCCAAGGCCATCGCGCAGGACTGGCAGTTGCCGCTGTACCGGCTGGACCTGTCCACGATCCACGGCCAGTACCTCGGGCAGAGCGAGGGCCGGCTGAAGGAAGCCCTGGCCACCGCCGATCACGTGGCGCCGTGCGTGCTGTGGATCGACGAGATCGAGAAGGGCCTGGCCGGCGCGACCGGCGGCGGCGATGGCGGGACCTCGACCCGGCTGGTCGGCCAGTTCCTGTACTGGCTGCAGGAAGCCCGCACCCGGGTGTTCGTGGTGGCCACCGCCAACGATGTCTCCAAGCTGCCGCCGGAGCTGCTGCGCCGTGGCCGCTTCGACGAACTGTTCTTCGTCGACCTGCCGACCGCGCCGGAACGCCGCGACATCATCGGGATCTATGCCCGGCGCGGCCTCCAACAGCGCGAGCTGGCCCCGGCGCTGCTCGACGAGCTGGTCGAGCTGTCCGAGGGCTTTGCCGGCTCGGACCTGGAGTCGGCCGTGCGCGAGGTGGTCAAGGAGGCCTACCTGAAGGGCGATGCGGTGGTCACCGATGACCTGTTCCGGCGCAGCTTCCAGAACGTGGTGCCGCTGTCGCGGACCGCGCCGGAGCAGATCGAGAACATCCGCGCCTGGGGCCGGGAGCGGGCCGTACCCGCCTCGGGCGAGGCGATCGCCGGCACCCCGCTGACCAGCGGCCGCCCGCGCCGCGCCGTGCTGACCTGAGCCGCCGGCGCCTTGCATCACAGGGCGCGCGCTGGCATAATGCGCGGCTCGCTGTGTCCAAAAACCTTTGGATCGGCGGCCGGGAACACGTCATCCGGTCGGCCCTCGACAGCGTAACCCTTTGATTCTCATGACGTGTGGCGGGAAACCGTCGAGGCCGCCGTCGCCCGGGCTATGGGCCGACACTTACTTTCATCGAGGTGCGCAATGTCCCGCGTATGCCAAGTTTCCGGCAAGCGAGTGCAGACGGGTAACAACGTCTCGCACGCCAACAACAAGACCCGTCGTCGTTTCCTGCCCAACCTGCACGAGCGCCGCTTCTGGGTTGCCAGCGAGAACCGCTGGGTCAAGCTTCGTGTTTCCGCGCATGCCCTGCGCACCATCGACAAGAACGGCATTGATTCCGTTCTGGCTGAGCTGCGTGCGCGCGGCGAAAAGGTCTGAGGAGTAAACGATCATGGCAGGCAAGCGCGACAAGATCCGTCTGATTTCGACGGCCAACACTGGCCACTTCTACACGACGGACAAGAACAAGAAGAACACCCCCGGGAAGATGGAATTCCTGAAGTACGATCCGGTCGTGCGCAAGCACGTCCTGTACAAGGAAGGCAAGATCAAGTAATCCGTCACCGGATTGGTTGATGTCCCGCGAAGAACCCGCCGAGAGGCGGGTTTTTTGTTGGGCGGCCGGCCACCACGGCCGCACACGGCAGCCGTGGCAGAATGCGGTTCCACCCCCGACGGGCGACGCGATGCTGTTCGAGTGGATGCTGGGTTCCTGGTTGTTGATGCTGGACTGGCTGATCCGGCTGGCCGCGCTGTTCTGGATTCCCACCCGCACCACCCCGGGGGCGGCGCGCAGCTGGCTGCTGCTGGTCGGCTTCGTGCCGTTGCTGGGGTTGCCCCTGTATCTGCTGTTCGGCCATCCGTGGCTGTCGCGGCAGCGCGTGCAGCGACAGGCCGAAGCCTCCCAGGTCATCCGCGAGGAACAGGCCCTGCAACCGCCGCTGCGCTGGACGCCGCTGCCGGACACGGCCACCGCCGAGATCGTGCCGCTGATCGAGCGCCAGGGCGACTTCATGCCCATCCACGGCAACGCGGTTGAACTGCTCAGCGACTACGACGCCTCCCTGCAGGCGCTCATCGCCGATATCGACCAGGCCCGCGACCGCGTGCACCTGTTGTACTACCTGATGTTCGACGATGCGGTCGGCGAAGCGATCGTGCAGGCGCTGCAGCGCGCCGCCGCCCGCGGCGTGCATTGCCGGCTGCTGCTCGATGCGGTGGGCGCCAAGCGCGGCCTGCGCCGCTACCGCCATCGGCTGCAGGCGCTCGGCGTGGACGTGCGCGCGATGCTGCCCGGTGGGCTGCGCTGGCGGCGCAGCGGCCGCATGGACCTGCGCAACCATCGCAAGATCGCGGTGATCGACAACCGGGTCGGCTACATCGGTTCGCAGAACCTGGCCCAGCCGCAGTTCGTGCCCGGTTTCCCCAACAGGGAACTGGTGGCGCGGGTGCGCGGTCCGGCCGTGGCCCATCTGGAAGCGGTATTTGCCAGCGACTGGTACATGGAAACCGGCCAGCGCCTGGACGTGTTGACCGCCGTGCCGGTGTGCTCGGCCGACGTGGCCACCCAACTGCTGCCCAGCGGCCCGGCCTATCCCTTCAGCAACGCGCGCGACGCGGTCAATGCGTTGATCCACCTGGCCCGCCGGCGCATCGTGCTGGTCACGCCGTACTTCGTGCCGGACGAGGCCACCCTCAGTGCACTGCGCATCGCCGCGCTGTCCGGCGTGCAGGTGCAGCTGATCCTGTCGGCCAGCAGCAACCAGCGGCTGACCGCCTGGGCGCAGGAGGCGTACTACGACGAACTGCTGCGCTGCGGTGTGCGCATCGCCCTGTACGAGCCCAGTTTCCTGCATGCCAAGCACCTGACCGTGGACGAGGACATCGCGCTGGTCGGCTCGATCAACCTGGACATCCGCTCGTTCGCCCTCAACGCCGAGATCGGCATGCTCTGCTACGACGCCGGCATCGTGGCGCAGCTGCTGCGCATCGAGAACGACTACCTGCTGCAGTCGCGCCAGCTCGACCTGAAAACCTGGCGCGGCCGGCCGGCATGGCGACGCAGCCGCGAAGGCATCGCCCGGCTGGCCGACGCGCTGATGTAGCGCTGCGGCGGCGTCCGACAGAGGCGGTCGCGCGCATCGCCTACAATCGCTGCATGACTGCCACCGAAACTTCCCGCCAGTGCGACCTGGCCATCGTCGGCGGTGGTGCGGCCGGCGTGCTGGTCGCGCTGCACGCGCTGCGCTCCGCCACCGGCGCTGCCCAGATCGTCCTGTTCGAGCCGGCCTCGGTGCTGGCCCAGGGCATCGCCTACGCCACGGCATGGCCGGACCATCTGCTCAACGTGCCGGTCGGCAGGATGAGCGGCCTGCCCGACGCCGCCGATGACTTCCTGGCATATCTCCTGCAGATCGAGGCGTTCCCGACCCTGGACCGTGACGCACTGGCGGCAGCATACGTGCCGCGGCGCATGTACGCCGCCTACCTGCAGGCGCGCCTGGAGCAGGCACAGGCCGACAGCCCGGCCCGGCTGCAGGTCGTGCATGAGGCCGTCCTTGGCCTGCATCCGGGCAACGCCGTACAGCGGCTGTCGCTGGCCAACGGCGATCACTGGCAGGCGCGCCAGGTGGTGCTGGCCTGTGGCAACAGCATGCGGCCGCTGCCGGTGCCCGGCGCCGAGGCGCTGCCCCCGGGAAAGGTGGTCGATGCGTGGGATTACGACGGTGTGCGCCTGCTGGCCGGCGCCGGCGACGTGGCCATCATCGGTTCCGGCCTGAGCATGGCCGACAGCGTGGTCGCGCTGGCCAACGCCGGTCACCGCGGGCGCATCCATGTGCTGTCGCGCCATGCCCTGCTGCCGTTGCCGCATGCGCACGGCGGCGCGGCGACCTTCGATCCGCAGCCGCTGCCGGGCATGCCGCTGCGCCAGGCGCTGCGCGCGCTGCGCGTGCACGCCCGCAGTGCCGTCAGCCAGGGGCTGCCCTGGCAGGCGGTGATGGACCGCATCCGCCCGCTGGGCCAGGCGTTGTGGCAGGGGCTGGATGCGGTCGACCAGCGCCGTTTCCTGCGCCACGTGGTGCGGTACTGGGATGTGCATCGCCATCGCATCGCCGAGCCGGTGGAGGCGCAGGTCGCCGCACTGGAGCAGTCCGGCCAGCTGCAGCGCCATCGGGCCCGCCTGGACGCCGTGCGGGTGCTGGACGGCTCCCTGCAGGTGCACGCACACGATGCCGCCGGCGTGCTGCCGCCATTGAACGTGGACGCACTGATCAACGCCACCGGCGTGGAAACCCGCGCCACCGCCATGCGCAATCCGCTGGTGCGGCAGTTGCTCGCCGATGGCCACGCACGCCCGGGTCCGCACGGCCTGGGGGTGGATACCTCGGTGGAGCGGGGGCAGTTGCTGGATGCGGCGGGCCAACCCCAGGCCGGGGTGCAGGTGGTCGGCAGCCTGCGCATCGGCACACTCTGGGAAAGCCTGGCCATTCCCGAACTGCGCGGCCAGGCCCAGCAGGCGGCACGCGCCGCGCTGGGCTGAACCGGTTGCAGGCGGTGGCGGTCGCCGCACGCTGCACGGGGTAAAATGGGGCATGGATGTCTCCCACTTGCTCGACGGGCTCAACCCCGCCCAGCGCGAAGCTGTGTCCGCGCCGCCCGGCCACCATCTGGTGCTTGCCGGTGCCGGTTCCGGCAAGACCCGCGTGCTTATCCACCGCATCGCCTGGCTCAATGAAGTCTGCGGCGTGCCGACCCACGGCATTTTTGCGGTGACCTTCACCAACAAGGCTGCCGGTGAGATGCGTCACCGCATCGACCTGCAGCTGCCGCAGGGCAGCCGCGGCGCGTGGATCGGTACCTTCCACGGCCTGGCGCACCGCCTGCTGCGGCTGCACTACCAGGACGCCAAGCTGCCCGACAGCTTCCAGGTGCTCGATTCGGACGACCAGCTGCGCCTGGTCAAGCGGGTCGTGCAGCAGCTGGAGATCGACGACGGCAAGTTCCCGCCCAAGCAGATCGCCTGGTGGATCAACGAGCAGAAGGACGAAGGCCGTCGGCCGCAGCACATCCAGCCCGAGCCGCATGACGCCTGGCTGGAAACCATGCGCCAGGCCTACGCCGCCTACCAGGAGCGCTGCGACCGTGCCGGGCTCGTCGACTTCGCCGAGCTGCTGCTGCGCGCACATGAACTGCTGCGCGACAACCCGGCACTGTTGGCCCACTACCGCTCGCGCTTCCGCGAGATCCTCGTCGACGAGTTCCAGGACACCAATGCCATCCAGTACGCCTTCGTGCGCGTGCTGGCCGGCGACAGCGGCCACGTGTTCGTGGTCGGCGACGACGACCAGGCCATCTACGGCTGGCGCGGTGCCAAGGTCGAGAACGTACAGCGCTTCCTGAAGGACTTCCCCGGCGCGCAGACCGTGCGCCTGGAGCAGAACTACCGGTCCAGCGCCAACATCCTCGGCGCAGCCAATGCGGTGATCGCGCACAACCCGGACCGGATCGGCAAGGAGCTGTGGACCGACAGCGGCGATGGCGAGCCGATCGATCTGTACGCCGCCTACAACGAAATGGACGAGGCGCGTTACGTGGTCGAGCGCGCGCGGCAGTGGGTGCGCGATGGTGGCAGCTACGGCGATGCCGCCGTGCTCTATCGCAGCAACGCGCAGTCGCGCGCGTTCGAAGAAGCGCTGCTGTCCGAGCAGGTGCCGTACCGGGTGTACGGTGGCATGCGCTTCTTCGAGCGCGCCGAAATCAAGGATGCGCTGGCCTACCTGCGGTTGATGACCAACCGCAACGATGACGCCGCATTCGAACGGGCGGTCAACACGCCCACGCGTGGCATCGGCGACCGCACCCTGGACGAAGTGCGCCGGCTGGCGCGCACCCAGGCAATCTCACTGTGGGAAGCCACCATGCTGACCACGCAGGGCGACGCCCTGGCTGCGCGCGCGCGCAACGCGTTGGCCGGGTTCCTGACCCTGGTCAACCAGTTGCACGGTGAAGCCGGCGAGATGACCCTGGCTGAACGCATCGACCACGTGCTGGTGCGCTCGGGCCTGCGCGAGCACTGGTCAAAGGAAAGCCGCAACGCGCTGGATTCGGAGTCGCGTGCGGACAACCTGGACGAACTGGTGTCGGTGGCCTCGCGCTTCGTGCGCCGCGAGGACGACATCGAAGAAACCGGCGAAACGATGAGCGAGCTGGTTGCCTTCCTGTCCTACGCCTCGCTGGAGGCCGGCGAAGGCCAGGCGCAGGCGGGCGAGGAGGGCGTGCAGCTGATGACCCTGCACTCGGCCAAGGGCCTGGAGTTCCCCATCGTGTTCCTGGCCGGCATGGAAGACGGCCTGTTCCCGAGCGCACGTTCGCTGGAAGAAAGCGGCCGGCTGGAAGAAGAGCGCCGCCTGGCCTACGTGGGCATCACCCGCGCGCGTCAGAAGCTGGTGCTCAGCTACGCCGAATCGCGGCGCATCCACGGCCAGGACAACTACAACGTGCCCTCGCGCTTTCTGCGCGAGATCCCGCGCGAGCTGCTCAACGAAGTGCGCCCCAAGGTGCAGGTCTCGCGCAGCGCCTCGCTCGGTGCCAACCGTGTGATGGGCCACGCCGCGCTGGAAGCGCCGCCGCTCAAGCTGGGCGCGATGGTTTCCCACGCCCGCTTTGGCGAAGGCATGGTCACCGACTACGAAGGCAGCGGCCAGCACGCACGCGTGCAGGTGGAATTTGCCGAGGCCGGCAGCAAGTGGCTGGTGATGGCGTACGCCAACCTGACGGTGCTGTAAGGAGGGCGCGCCACGGATGACGCGCCACATTCTCTTCATCTGCAGCCAGAACCGCCTGCGCAGCCCGACAGCTGAGCAGGTGTTTGCCGATTGGCCCGGCATCGAGACCGCATCGGCCGGTCTCAAGCCGGATGCCGACGTGCCGGTCAGTCCGGAACTGCTGCAGTGGGCCGATCTGACGTGGTGATGGAGCGCGCGCACCGCAGCCGTCTGTCCAGCCGGTTGCGGTCATGGCTGGGGGGCAAGCGGGTGGTGTGCCTGGATATTCCCGACGATTACGACTTCATGCAGCCGGCACGGGTGGAACTGCTGGAGCGCAAGGTGCCGCCGCTTCTGCGCTGAGCAGCCGTCCAGTGGCCGGCACTACAATGGGGCTCTTTTTGCGTAGATCGCCCCCATGACCGATTCGCCGCTGCACATCAACGTCAAGCTGAATGCCCGGCTCCAGCCCGAGCATCGGCTGCAGCTGTTCGAAGATCCGCTCGATGCGATGCTCGAGGGCGTCGGCATCGGCGAAATCCTGGGCGGCGGCACGGCGCTGTCCGAGGACGGGGAGGTCGAGTACGGCGACCTGGAGATCCAGCTGCACGACGCCGCCGCACTGCCGCAGGTGATCGAACTGCTCGAGCAGCTCGGCGCGCCGAAGGGGTCGCTGATCCAGCGTGACGGTGAGGACGATCTGCCGTTTGGCATCACCGAAGGCCTGGGGCTGTACCTGGATGGCGTGAATCTGCCGGACGAGGTCTACGAGCAGTGCGATTCGAACTATGTGTTCGACCAGATCGTCGAGCGCATCGACGGCCACGGTGAAATCTGCAGCTGGTGGCAGGGGCCGAGCGAAACAGCGCTGTATCTGTACGGCGCCAGCTTCGACACACTGCGCGACCGCATTGCCGATCTGCTCGCCAGCTATCCGCTGTGCCAGGGCGCGCGCGTGGTGCGGATCGCCTGACCGGCGCGTTCCCCCCTTTCATCATCCCAACCCCCCCCGCTTCATCCGCCCCCGCCCCCGGCTCATCCCGGATTTCACGCGCTTCGTCGCGTGCCGCTTGCCCGGGTCCCGGCGCGCGCCCAGAGTCTGGCGCTGTCCGCTGGGAGCGCGCATATGAACAAGGGAATCCCGTACCTGCTTGCCGTCCTGGTCGCGCTGACGCTGTCGGCCGACTGGGGTGCACCGGTGCTGGCCCTGTTCCAGCATGCCTATGCCTGCCTGGAGGGCGGCGGTGGCCTGGACCTGGTACGCCTGCGCTGTGAGGCGCAGCCCACCGGGTTGTGTGCCGCGCTGGCGACGTGGCCCTTCTGGGCGACGGCGGCGGCGGTCGCGGTCGCCGCCGTTCTGGCGGCGCGGCCGGGGGGGTGGCCGCGCGCACGGCACGCGGCCTGACGGCGGCATCCCCGGAACGTGGCCGGGCAGTGCATCATCGGCTGTCTACCCTGAGGAACTGCCATGCCCCTGACTGAGAAGGACAAGATGCTGTCCGGCCAACCCTATCGGCCGGGCGACCCGGTGCTGCAGGCCGACATGGCGGCAGCCAAAGCGTGGATGGTGCGCTACAACGCGGCCCTGGCGGCCTCGCCGGCGGTACGTCGCGAGCTGCTGCGCGAGCGTCTGGGCGCGGTCGGCGAGGGCGCGGTGATCCGTCCGCCGTTCCACTGTGACTATGGCAGCCACATCCATCTGGGCCGCGATGTGTTCCTCAACTACAACTGCGTGATCCTCGACGTGGCCGAGGTCCGCATCGGCGATGGCACCCAGATCGGGCCGGCCGTGCAGATCTACGCCGCCGACCATCCACGCGATCCGCAGCAGCGCGCCGCCGGGCTGGAATCGGCACGGCCGGTACGGATCGGGCGCAATGTGTGGATCGGGGGCGGTGCCATCCTGCTGCCTGGCGTGGAGATCGGTGATGACGCCGTGGTTGGCGCCGGCAGCGTGGTGACCCGCGACGTTCCTGCCGGGGCCACCGTGGTCGGCAATCCGGCGCGCGTGGTGGCGCGCCCGCACGGGGATTGATCCTGCTCAAGGCATGATCTCCACACCGGGTGTGCAATGGTGTCCCTTCCATTGCCCCTCCCTGGAGCCCTGTCATGTACAAGCGAATCCTGATTGCCACCGATGGTTCGGAGCTGGCCGAGAAGGGGCTGCTCAAAGGCCTGGAGCTGGCCAAGGACCTCAATGCGGAGGTCGACATCGTGACCGTGTCCGAACCCTGGGCGGTGGGCATGTACGACGCGATGGGCTGGAGCGTGGGGTATATGAACAGCCCCGAGTACAAGGCCGACCGCGAAGAGACCGCGCAGAAGGTGCTGGCCCCGGCCAAGGCGACCGCCGATGCACAGGGACTGCGCGCGAACACCGTGCATGTGCTCGACCGCTACGCGGCCGACGGCATCATCGACACCGCCACCGAGCGTGGCAGCGACCTGATCGTAATGACCTCGCACGGCCGTCGCGGCGTCACCCGGGTGCTGCTCGGCAGCCAGACCGCCGAAGTGCTGGCGCGCAGTACCGTACCGGTGCTGGTCATCCGCTGAGGCGTAGTGCCGGCCAGCGGCCGGCACTACGGGCGCAGCGCGAGCGTCTGCGATTCGTCCAGGCTGCCGTCCGGCTGCAGCACGACATAGCGTTCACCGCTGCGATCGAACAGCACCGGGATCGGGTCGCGGAACAGCGGGCGGCGGACGAAGCGCAGCACCCAGCCGAAATGCTCCAGCGTCTCCACCGCCTGCCGCTGTTCCGGGGTCAGGCCGGCCCGCAGCTGGGCGGGGTCCGGCGGTTGGCGGCGTTCAGGCGTGGTCATCGGGCGGGGCGGGCGACAGCGGCAGGGCAGGTGCTCACCAGCTGTAGAGCTTCCAGTAGACCGGCGATACGCCATCCTTGTCGTTGTCCATGCGGCCATCCCCGTTGCGGTCGTACATGTAGTACGCGGGGCCGCGCGAGGGCGTTACCTTGACCATGCGGAGCTGGCCGCTGACCCGGTATTCCTCGACGGTATCGCCGTTGTCCAGGGTGCGCCTGGAAATGTCCGCGCCGCTGACATCGACCGGGGGAGCGCCCGCGCCGCCGGTGGAAGCGCAGCCAGCCAGTGCGAGCAGGGCAGCCAGCAACAGGATCTTCATGGGCCGTAGGTCCTTGGACAGGGGAGTCCGGATTATGCCCCATGCGTTGTGAGCCCGGTGCCGCGAACCGCGCGGGCCGGGCGCGTAGAATCGTCGCATGAGCCGATTAGTCCTGATTGACGGGTCCAGTTACCTGTATCGCGCGTTCCACGCGCTCCCGCCGCTGACCAATGCGCACGGTGAACCCACCGGCGCGCTGTTCGGCGTGGTCAACATGCTGCGTGCCACGCTGAAGGAGCGCCCAGAGTTCGTCGCCTTCGTGGTCGATGCGCCCGGCAAGACCTTCCGCGACGACCTGTATGCCGACTACAAGGCCAACCGGCCGCCGATGCCCGACGACCTGCGCCCGCAGATCGAGCCGATGTGCCGCATCGTCGAAGCACTCGGGCTGAGCATCCTGCGCATCCCCGGCGTGGAAGCCGACGACGTGATCGGCACGCTGGCGCTGCAGGGCCACCGTGACGGCCTGCAGGTCACCATCTCCACCGGCGACAAGGACTTCGCCCAGCTGGTCCGCCCGGGCATCGAACTGGTCAACACCATGACCGGCAGCCGCATGGACTCGGACACGGCGGTGATGGAGAAATTTGGCGTGCGCGCCGACCAGATCGTCGACCTGCTGGCGCTGATGGGCGATGCGGTCGACAACGTGCCCGGGGTGGAGAAGTGCGGCCCCAAGACCGCTGCCAAATGGCTGGCCGAGTACCAGCACCTGGAGGGGGTGATGGCCGCGGCGGCGACCATGAAGGGCAAGATCGGCGACAACCTGCGCGCGGCGCTCGAGCGCCTGCCACTCAACCGCGAGCTGGTCACCATCCGCACCGACGTGGCGCTGGACGTCACGCCGCAGACGCTGCCGCTGCGCGAGCCGGACGTGCCCACCCTGAGCGAGCTGTACCTGCGCTACGGCTTCACCCAGGCGCTGAAGGAGCTGGGCGGGCCGGTACCGGCACCGGCCGCCGCCAGCGACGCCCCGGTCAGCCTGCGCGGCACGGCGGCCGGCTTCGCCCGCAGCACGCCGGCCGAGGCGGACGCCGCGATCGACCCGGCGCTGTCCGCCCCGGGTGACTACGAAACCGTGCTCACCACCGAACAGCTCACCGCCTGGGTGGCGCGTGCGGAAGCAGCCGACCTGATCGCCTTCGACACCGAAACCGACGCGCTCGATGCGATGCGCGCCAATCTGGTCGGCATCAGCCTGGCGGTCGAGCCCGGCCGGGCGGCCTATATTCCGGTGGGCCACGACTATCCCGGCGCGCCGGCCCAGCTGCCGCGCGAGCAGGTGCTGGCCGCGCTGCGCCCGGTGCTGGAGAACCCGGCCAAGAAGAAGGTCGGACAGCACGGCAAGTACGATCTGCACGTGCTGCGCCGGCATGGCGTCGAGGTGCGCGGTTACCACGACGACACCATGCTCGAGAGCTTCGTGCTGAACTCTACCGCCACCCGCCACGACATGGATTCGCTGGCGATGCGCTATCTGGGCTACACCACCATCAAGTTCGAGGACGTCGCCGGCAAGGGCGCCAAGCAGATCCCGTTCTCCCAGGTGGGCCTGGATGAAGCCGGCCGCTACGCCGCCGAAGATGCCGACATCACCCTGCGCCTGCACCACGCGCTGCAGCCGCAGCTGCTGGCGGTGCCGGCGCTGTACAGCGTCTACCGCGACATCGAAATGCCGCTGGTGCCGGTGCTGGCCACCATCGAGGCCAATGGCGTGCACATCGACATGGCCGAACTGCGCCGGCAGAGCCAGGACCTGGGCGTGCGCATGCTGGCGGCCCAGCAGAAGGCCACCGAGCTGGCCGGCCACACCTTCAACCTGGATTCGCCCAAGCAGTTGCAGGCCGTGCTGTTCGACGAGCTCAAGCTGCCGGCCCTGGTGAAGACCCCCAAGGGCCAGCCAAGCACCAACGAAGAGGCGCTGGAGGCCATCGCCGAACAGCACGAGCTGCCGCGGGTGATCCTGGAGTACCGCGGGCTGGCCAAGCTGCGCAGCACCTACACCGACAAGCTGCCGGAGATGGTCAATCCCGATACCGGGCGCGTCCATACCAGCTACCACCAGTCCGGTGCGGCCACCGGGCGGTTGTCGTCCTCCGACCCGAACCTGCAGAACATCCCGATCCGCACCGACGACGGTCGCCGCATCCGCCGCGCATTCGTCGCGCCGCCGGGGCGCAAGCTGCTGGCCTGCGACTACTCGCAGATCGAGCTGCGGATCATGGCCCACCTGTCCGAGGACCCGGGCCTGGTGCGTGCGTTCGAGCAGGGGGCGGACGTGCATCGCGCAACGGCGGCCGAAGTGTTCGGGCGTGCGCTCGACGAGGTCACCCCCAATGAACGCCGCGCGGCCAAGGCGATCAATTTCGGCCTGATGTACGGCATGAGTGCGTTCGGCCTGGCGCGCAATCTGGGCATCGACCGTGGCCAGGCCCAGGATTATGTCGCGCTGTATTTCAGCCGCTATCCGGGCGTGCGCGATTTCATGGAGCGCATGCGCCAGCAGGCGCGCGAGCAGGGCTACGTGGAAACCCTGTTCGGTCGCCGCCTGTATCTGAACGACATCAACGCCCGCAATCAGGGCCTGCGCGCCGGCGCTGAACGGGCGGCGATCAATGCGCCGATGCAGGGTACGGCGGCGGACATCATCAAGCGCGCGATGGTGCGGGTGGATGACTGGCTGCAGACCCAGGACGGCCAGGCCCGGATGATCCTGCAGGTACACGATGAACTGGTCTTCGAAACCGAAAGCAGCTTCCTCGAAACCTTGCGTTCCCAGGTCGTGGCGCTGATGTCCTCGGCGGCGGAACTGCGCGTGCCGCTGGTGGTGGACGCGGGCGTCGGCGACAACTGGGATGAGGCGCACTGAGGGGTTTTCGGCCGCAGAAGGATGAACTTGTTCATTACGCGGCCGTAATCTGACTCTTCGATGAATGTTTCCGTGACGCGGCGAGGATTAATTGGGCCCCTTCACGAACTATCAATGTTCGAGGTGCTTTTATAGACCTCGACAGGCGCAACGCCTGTTGTGGATCTCTCCCATCCCCTGGAGCAGATCTCGGAACGGGGGCTCCTCCCCAAGCGCCCGTTCCCCGGCCCCGCTGACCTCCCCCTGGTCGGCGGGGCTTTTTATTTGGGCCGTTGCCAGCCGCACGGCCGCCCCGGGAGGCCCCCTGTCGCAACTGCCGATTGCCTGCAGCCCGCGCTCTGGCCCATCCTGCCGGCACGTTCCGGGGAGAGTGCAATGAGCGATCTGTTTGCCTTGGCCATGCCGTGGTGGGAATTCATCCTGCGCGCGGTGGTTGTCTACGTGGTGGTGCTGGGCATGGTGCGCCTGTCCGGTAAACGCGCGCTGGGCCAGATCACGCCGTTCGACGTGCTGCTGATTGTGCTGCTCGGCAACGCGGTGCAGAACGCGCTGCTGGGGCAGGACACCTCGCTGGGCGGCGGTCTGCTGCTGGCGGCGACGCTGATCCTGATCAACTATTCGGTCGGTTGGCTCAGTACGCGCAGCCGTCGCATCGAAACGCTGGTCGAAGGCGAGCCGGTGCTGATCGCACGCGACGGCAAACTGCTGGCCTCGGTGCTGAAACGGGAACTGGTGACCCAGGCCGATTTCAACGCGGCCATGCGTCAGCAGGGGTGTCGCGATGTGAGCGAAGTGGCGATGGCGCTGCTGGAGATCAACGGCCACATCACCATCGTGCCCAAGGACAAGACATAGCCTCGGGTTGCCGCGTCACACCCAGTCGCGCGGCACCAGGTAATCGGCCAGCCGCGCCTCGTCGCTGCCGCTCTCGGGCTGGAAGCCATACTCCCAGCGTGCGCGCGGCGGCAGGCTCATCAGGATGCTTTCGCTGCGACCGCCGCTCTGCAGGCCGAACAACGTGCCGCGGTCGTAGACCAGGTTGAATTCCACGTAGCGGCCGCGCCGGTACAGCTGGAACTCGCGCTCGCGTTCGCCGTAGGGCGTGGTCTTGCGGCGCGCCACCAGCGGCAGGTACGCATCCAGGAAGCCGTCGCCGACCGCACGCAGGTAGGCGAAATCGCGCTCGAAGTCGCCATGCAGGTCGTCGAAGAACAGGCCGCCGACGCCGCGCGTTTCATTGCGGTGGCGCAGGAAGAAGTACTCGTCGCACCAGCGCTTGTGCGCGGCGTAGCGCTCGTCGCCGAACGGTGCGCACAGGTCGTGCGCCACCCGGTGCCAATGCTGCACGTCTTCGTCGAACGGATAGAACGGGGTCAGGTCGAAACCACCGCCGAACCACGACGCCACCGCCTCGCCATCGCGCTCGGCGCGGAAGTAGCGCACGTTGGCGTGCGTGGTGGGCAAATAGGGATTGAGCGGGTGGAACACCAGCGATACCCCGGTCGCCCGCCACGAGGCGCCGGCCAG
Source organism: Stenotrophomonas nematodicola (assembly GCF_009467805.1). Lineage (GTDB taxonomy): Bacteria > Pseudomonadota > Gammaproteobacteria > Xanthomonadales > Xanthomonadaceae > Stenotrophomonas > Stenotrophomonas nematodicola. Next base: position 298,049 of record NZ_WIAY01000004.1, on the reverse strand, counting down.
TTCCGGCCGGTTGGCCGAGGCCGAGGGCGGCAGGCGGGTACCGGACACGTCGGAGAAGCCGATGCCGGCCTGCTCGAACACCGCGCCATCGCGCAGGATGCGGGTACGGCCACCGCCGCCCTCGGCACGCTGCCAGAGGTCTTCGGTGAACCGCGCCCGGCCGTCGGCGGCCTCGATGGCCGCGCAGATGCGGTCCTGCAGGTCGGTCAGGTAGCTGCGTACGCGTTCGAATTCATTCATGGCGCGTACTTTACCGCAGCCGCGCGAGGTGCCTGCAGCCGGCAGGCCGCAGGCACCGGGGGCTCAGCGGCCGCCCTTGCGGTTGCGGTTGGACGATGCGGGCGCGTCGTCCGCCGCGGGACCGGCGGTGTCGTCCGATCCGGTGTCCTCGTCCTCCTCGCGGCTCAGCCGGTCGGCCATCCGTTCCAGGTTGCCTGACAACTGCAGCATCGCCCAGTTGCGGGTGGCGTGCACATCGCAGGCGACATGGGTGCCCTTGCCATCGCGGGCGCACAGGGCCTGCATCGATTCGGGAATGGCCTCATCGCCGGTGTGCTCGTACACCGTGACCAGGTTCTCGCAGCCTTCGCGCACACCGGCGGTGCACATCTTCTGGTAGTAGGGGGCTGCCTCGGCCCAGCGATCGCCCAGCGCCAGGCGATGGCCCATCGCGTTGCAGCCCTGCAGGCGGCCGGCATCGCAGCAGGCCTGCGCGCCGCGCTCGCTGCCGCCGGTGGGGCAGTCCTGGGTCAGCGGCACCTCGACGAACACCACCGACGCGGCGCACTGGCCGGCCGCGCCTTCGCGGGTGTAGTAGGCGTAGCGGTTCCAGGTGTCCACGCCGATCAGGCTGCCGTTGGCGAGCGGCTGCAGCACAAAGTCGTCACCCTTGTCGTGGCGGATGCGGATCTGCCCGTCCTCCAGGCGTGCGCGCAGCTGGCCACTGAGCGGTATCTGCACCAGCCCACCATCGCCGAAGGCCAGGCTGTCCATCAGCCCGGTGGCGGCCGTGTACTGGCCACAGGGCAGGGACGTGGCGGCGACCGGCCGCATGTCGGCGGCCGTCAGGCCCTGCAGCGGCGCAGCTGCGGTGCAGCTGTCCGGATTGCCGCCCTTGGTGCAGGCCAGTTGCAGCGCGTCACGGGCCGGCAGCCAGCGCCCGGCGGTCCACAGGGCCTGGGCCACGTCCTGGCAGAACGTGCCGGCCGGGTAGGCGCGACACAGCGCGGTCACGTCGTCCAGCGCGGCCGCCGGCAGCGGGGCCGGCTTCTGGCTGCTCAGCAGGATGCTGGCGAATGCCTTGGCCATCGCCATGCTGGCCGCTTCCTTGCAGGCCTCGGCATCGTACTGGCCGCTGTCGGGCTTGCACGATGCCGGTTCCTGCAGGTCCGGATCCTCCTCGCCGATGTCCTCGCGCGTGACGGCTTCGCGCGCCTCGGTTTCGTAACTGGACAGCAGCGCCTTGCAGGCCGCCGGCACGCCCTCCGCGCACCACGGGCGCAGCACGTCGCGGTCGGCCATGCGGATGTCGTCCAGGCAGGTACCGATGCTGGCACGGCAACTGTTCTCCGGGAACTGCACAGGCGGCTTGCAGCGCGCCGGCTCGCTGAGCCGGTACGTGAGGTAACCGGCTTCGAGGCTGCGGCCGCCATCGGTGATGTCCGCCTCCAGCACCACCCCGGCATCGGGGTCGGCCATCTTCAGTTGCTTCCCCAGGCGCCGCAGCAGATACGGCTCGCGGGCACTCCCGGGCATCTGGCGGTAGCCCTGGTTGGGGCTTTCAATGACGATCCGGGTGGGGTTGTCGTCCGCCTGGTAGGTACCGCATTGCAGCGTGATGGGCGGGGCGGACGCCGGGGCCGCCGACAGCAGCGCCACCGGCGCTGCCAGACCGGCCAGCGTGGCCAGTACACGAATCAAGGACATGGGAGGTACCTGTACGAAAAAAAAGGATCAGGGGACCGGGCCGGCACTGCCGACCGGAGTCACGGGAAGCGGCGCTGCGTCCTCGGCGGGCGCGGTCCAGTCGGGGCAGGTGGCCGCTGCGCGCAGCCGATAGCGCTGGCCATCGTTGACCAGGGTCTGCTCGGTTGCGTCGTAGTCGATCCGGTACTGTCGCCCATCGCCGAGCCCGGTCAGGCGCCAGTGCGCGCCGTCCGGCTCCAGGCGGAAGTAGGTCGGGTCGTCGGGAGGGAAGGGGTAGACCACCGTACCCCTGCCCACCACCTCCAGCGCCGGTCCGTCCTCGCCGACCACATAGCGGCCGCACGGGATGTGCTGCGCGTCGGCCAGCGCGCTGCCGGCCAGCAGGCACGCCAGCGCGCCCGTCCCCCACCGCAGTCGCCGGATCACGGAAAGAACCGCGCGCGCACGTCGGCGCGCCACAGCCGCTGCACCAGCCACAGGTGCAGCACGAAGAACACGATCGCCGCCAGCGCGAGCAGGCCGGTCCAGATCGCGCGCTGCACGCGCAGGGACGCACGCAGCGCCTGGATATCCGGGGTCTGCACGGTGGTGGCCAGTGCGGCCTGCATGTTCTGCAGAAACAGGTCCATCAGCCACGGCACCACGAAATTGAGCAGCGCGGTCAGCACCAGCAGGAAGGTGAAACCCACCAGGGCCCAGCGCTGGAAACGCAGCAGCCCCCAGCAGGCAGCCACGCCGAACAGGCTGAGCAGCAGGGCCGCCGCGGTCAACGCCTGGGCATGCGCAATGCCCAGCTTTACCGGCTCAGGCAGCAGGGTCCACCAGTCGCTCTCCCACAACGCCATCCTCGTGGCGTCGGTCAGCAGCAGCGGCAGCGCGAGCATCTGCACGGCGAACCACAGGCTGGAGGCGGCGCACACCAGGAGCGAGGCCTTGGCCATCGGCGCGATGAAGTCGTCGGCGCGCGGTGTACGTAGCGGTAAATGGGGAGGAGGCAATGACATCCGGTGTCCTGGGTGACCAGACCGCGATGTCAGATCGCGGCCACCGCACGTGCGGCCGCGGGCAGGATATGGTCTGCGCTCAACGGTGCCAAGCGGCAATTGTGCGGCGGTACGCCTGCAATCCACGCCAGCTCCGCGATTTCGGCGCGTGCCTGCGGCGTTCCCGCCACCCGCACCTGCCAGGCGTGGGCGCGAACCCGGCGGCCCGGCTCGTTCACCGCCCAGGCTTCGAACGCCCCCAGCGGCAAGGCGCTGCCGGCGTCCAGCCGCACGCCCAGTTCCTCGTGCAGCTCGCGGGCGAGGGCGTCCAGCGGCGCCTCACCCGGCTCGGGTTTGCCACCGGGCTGGATGAACGTGTCCGAGCCGTGCTTGCGCACCACCAGCACGCGGCCGGTGGTGTCGCGGATGACCGCGGCGACGATCTCGATCGGCGCCGCGTCGTGGCTCACTTCAGGTTCTCCTCGAACAGCTTGAGGATGCGCTTGTACTGGTCCAGCCAGGAATCCGGACGCACGTAGCCGTGGCGTTCCAGCGGGTACGGCGCGATCGTCCAGTTGTCCTTGTGCAGCTCGATCAGCTTCTGGGTCAGATTCACCGAGTCCTGGAAGAACACGTTGTCATCCATCATCCCGTGGGCGATCAGCAGGTGGTCCTGCAGGCCATCGGCGTACTCGATCGGCGACGACGTGCGGTACGCCTCCGGATCGATGTCCGGCGTGTTGAGGATGTTGGCGGTGTAGCCGTGGTTGTACTGGTGCCAGTCGACCACCGGGCGCAACGCGGCACCGGCCTTGAATGTGCCCGGCGAGCGGAACAGCGCCATGAAGGTCATGAAGCCGCCATAGGAGCCGCCGTAGATGCCGGCATGCGCGCGGTCACCCTGCTTGGTGTCCACCAGCCAGTCCAGGCCGTCCTTGTAGTCTTCCAGCTCCGGGTGGCCCATGTTGCGGTAGATCGCCGTGCGCCAGTTGCGGCCGTAGCCTTCGCTGCCGCGGTAATCCATGTCCAGCACGATGTAGCCCTTCTGCACCAGCAGGTTGTGGAACATCTGCTCGCGGAAGTAGGCCGGGTAGCGCTGGTGCACGTTCTGCAGGTAGCCGGCGCCGTGCACGAACATGGCGATCGGATACTGCTTGCCCGGCTCGGGGGTTTCCGGACCGTAGTACTTGGCCCAGACCACGCCGGCACCGTGCTTGGACGGCACCTGCACCAGCTTGGGCTGGATCCACTCGCGCGCCTTGAAGGCGGCCGTACGGGTGTCGGTCAGCAGCCTGGCCTGGCCACCGGCGGTGGGGACCACCGCCACCTGCGCCGGCAGGTACGCACCGGAGTAGCGCACCAGCAGCTGCTGGCCGTCCGGGGACAGCGAGAAGTCTTCCACACCGTTGAGCGAGGTCAGCTCACGCACCTGCCGGCTGGCGGTGTCCACCGCACACACTTCGTAGTCGCCGGGCGACTGCTGGTTGCACAGGAAGTAGAAACCGCGGCCATCGGCGCTGGGCACCGGCATCGAGGTTTCCCACGAGCCGCGGGTCAGCGCCTGTGGCTTGGCCGTACCCTGCTGGGTGTACAGGTGTGAATACCCCGATTCCTCCGACAGCAGCCACAGCGTGCGGTTGTCGCTGGACCAGCCGAAGTCGTTGAAGCCCCAGTTGATCCACGCGCTGTCGGTCAGCCGGTGGCGATTCTCCAGCCTGGCGCTGGCCGCCGAGACGCTGACGATCCAGCGGTCCTTGTTGTCGTTGGCGCGCAGCATGATGGCCGCCTGCTGACCATCGGCGCTCCAGCGGATGCCGGGGCTGCCCGGGCCGGCCAGCACCTCCAGCGGACGGTTGCCCTTCAATGCGTCCTTGCCGGCGGCCTTGCGCAGCGCGGCCAGCGGATCGGTGCCGATGCCGGGCAGACCGTCCAGCGACAGCGGCTTGACCGTGCCGGCCACGGCATCGACCAGCCACAGCGCGTGCGGCTCCGGATCGTTGCGGCCCACGCGGGTGCGGGTGTCCTCGAATTCCTCATAGCCCGATTCGGTCACGTACTTGGGCATCTTGCCGCCGCGGCCTTCATCGAAGCTCTTCGGCTTGGTCACCACGATCAGCGTGCGGGCATCCGGCGACAGCACGCTGTCGACGATCTCCACATCGGCGCCCAGGTACACCGGACCCGGGGCGCGGGTGCTGTCGGCGCGGCGCCAGCTCGCTTCCTGCTGCTTGAGCGCCTCGCGCTGCGCGCGGTCGTTGCGCAGCGTGGCCAGGGTGCGCAGCTGCTGGTCGCGCAGCACATCGGCCTTGGGCGCGTCATCGGGATTCTTCTCGGCCTTCAGGCTGGCCACCTGCTGCACGCTCCCGGCGGCGGTCCAGTGGAACCAGTTCTGGCCGGTGCGCCAGATCACCCCGCCGTCGCGGGCGAACGCCACCGCAGCGGATTTCTCGGTGCTGCGGGTCAGCTGGGTCAGCGCGCCGCTGCGCAGGTCGCGGAGGAACACATCGCCGTTGCGCACGAACACCGATCGCTGGCGCGCGCTGTCGTACACCGGACTGTCCACGTCCAGCGTGCCGCGCTGGTCGTCGCTGACCTGCACCGCCACGCCACCGCCGATCGGCTGGCGGAAGGTATCGCGGACCGGGCTGCCTGTGCGCTTGAGCTGGTACTCGACCTGCTGGCTGTTCCAGGACCACCACGCGCTCTCGACCGGCGGGCCGATCCAGTCCGGGTCGGCCATTGCCTGCTCGATGGTGATCGGCGTCGGCGCGGCGTGGGCGGCTCCGCCGAGGGCGGCGAGCAGCAGCAGGGACAAGGGCAGCGTTCTGGGCATTGCGGGCGGCACCGTAGAGGAAAACCCGGCAAGCGTAGCAGCCGTCAAGGCCCGCCGAAGGGGCCACAGGTCATGGGGACAGGATCGGAAAAGTCGCGCGTGCGCAGGGGTCCACGCGGAGGAGCGGATGGGGGATGCGGCGCTGGCCATCACCGTTCGTGCGTCGAGCGAAGTCCGCGTTGATCAATCTTCGAAATTTCATAGAAACATCAATCGCTTATTCAAACTTTTCCTATGGTGGCACTCCGCTGCCTCCGCCCAGAATTCACGCGGTGACGCACGGTGCGGGGTACTCCCGCCCGGCCATCGGGCGGCCTGGAGCCTCCGTGCCAACAAGGAGTGGATCGGTCATGGAAGGGATATACGCGCTGCGGGCGGCACTGGCGGCCGCCACGCAGGAGCGGCGCCACCTGCGGCTGGACACGCTGTTGGGAGCGCGGCTGGGGGCGGTCGAGGCGTTCAGCGGCATCGAGCAGGTCGATGGTGCGGGTTTCGTGCTGGACGTCCTGGTGCTGTCGCTGGAGGCCGATCTGCCGCTGGAACAGTTGTACGGCACCCCTGCGCTGCTGCAGATGCAGACCACCGGCGCGCCACGCGCGTTCCACGGGCACGTCACCGCCGTTGAACGGCTCGGCAGCAACGGCGGCCTGGCGCGCTATCGGCTGCGCCTGCAGCCGTGGCTGGCGTTTCTGGCCCAGCGCGTGGACAGCTACGTGTTCCATGACCGCAGCGTGGTGGAGATCGTCGAGGACATCTTCGCCGACTACACCGGTCTGGTGCCGGCCTGGCGCTGGGCGCTGGCCGACCGCAGCCAGTACGCCAGGCGCAGCCTGACCACGCAGTACCAGGAGTCGGACCTGGGCTTCCTGCAGCGGCTGCTGGCCGAGGAGGGCATCTACTACTGGTTCGAGCATGCCGGCGACCCGGGCAACGCCCGCCTGGGCGCACACACGCTGGTGCTGGCCGATCACCACGGCGACGTTCCTCGACTGGGCACCGTGCGCTTCCACCGCCGCGATGCCACCGAGCGCAGCGACAGCGTGCGGCACTGGCGCGTGGCACGGCGCTGGTGTCCGGCTGCCGTGTCACGCCGCAGTTGGGATCACCGCTCCGCCACTCTGCGCCACGCGCGTGCCGAGGCGCCGGCGGGGGTGTCGGGTATCGGCGAGGACATCGACACCAGCGGCCCGTACGGCTGGCAGGACAGCGCCCGCGGCCAGCGCCGCGCGCAGCAGCACCTGGATGCGCTGCGCGTGCGCGCGCACACCATCGAGGGGCAGGGCAGCTGGCGCCAGCTGGGACCGGGCGCGCAGTTCCAGCTGGGCCAGCATCCGGGTGTGGACGCCGGCACGAGCTTCCTGTGCCTGTCGGTGCAGCACCAGGCCCGCAACAATCTCGAGGCGGACATCCTCGATGCGCTCGAGCAGCAGCTCGGCCCGGTCGCGCAGGCGCCGCTGGCGCTGCCGGTCGCACTGGCCGGGCTGGCCGCCGCCGCACCCGCGCAGGTGGTGACCTCCACCTTCTACGACAACCGCTTCGTGGTGATTCCGGCTGACGTGGTCTATCGCCCGCAGACCGAGGACGGCCACGGCGTGCGCCTGCATCCGCGCCCGTCGATCACCGGCACGCTCAGCGCCATCGTGGTCAGCGACGGCGAGCCGCTGCAGTCCGACCGCGACCATCGCATCAAGGTGCAGTTCCCGTGGCAGCGCGGCGGTGCGTCCAGCACCGGCCAGGCGCACCCGGGCGGCGACGACAATGCCCCGGCCAACGGCGGTGCCTGGACCTGGGTGCGGGTGATGACCCCGTGGGCCGGCGACAACTGGGGCGGGGTGGTGCTGCCGCGGCGCGGCCAGGAAGTGCTGGTGGCGTTCCTGGAGGGCGACATCGACCGCCCGGTAGTGGTGGGTGCGGTCTACAACGGCCGCGGCCAGAACGATGCCTCGCACAACCAGGTCGCCAGCGGCGGCGCGCAGGCCACCGGCAACGCGGCCGCGTGGTTCGAGGGCAACGACCACGGCGCGGTGTTCACCGGCTTCAAGAGCCAGGCGCTGGCCGACAGCCAGGGCGGCGCGGGCGGCTACCAGCAGCTGCGCCTGGACGACACCCCCGGGCAGGGCCGCGCGCAGCTGTCCACCACCCAGCATGCGACCACGCTGACCCTGGGCCACCTCAAGGGCGGAGAGGACAACGTGCGCGAGGCCGAGCGCGGCTTCGGCGCCGAGCTGTCCAGCCAGGCGTTCGGCGCGCTGCGCGCGGGCAAGGGCCTGCTGCTCAGCACCGAAGGCGGCGAACCGCAGCTGGCGGCCAATCAGGCGATGGCGCAGCTGCAGGAAAGCACCGAGCTGGTGGCCACGCTCAACGAATCGGCCCACAACCAGCAGGCGATGCTGCCGCAGGAGCCGAGCGAGCTGCCGGCGCACCAGACGCTGCTGCAGTTGCAGGAAAAGCTGGGCGGCATCCAGAGCGGTGGCCCGGCCGGCAGCATCCAGGGCGGTGACGGCGAAGCGCCGGGTTGGGATGCGCCGACGCTGATGGGCAGCGGCGTGGCCGGGGTGATGAGCCTGACGCCGGCCGACCAGGTGTGGGTCAGCGGCACGCAGACCACGCTGGCCAGCGGGGTGGCGTTGAACTGGCTGAGCCAGGGCTCGCTCACCCTGGCGGTGTCCGGCGGGCTGGTGCTCTACACCGCCGGCAACGAGGCCAAGGCGGACAGTCCCAACACCGAACGCGGCATCGCGCTGCACGCCGCGCAGGGCAAGGTCAGCGCCCGCGTGCACAAGAATCTGGCGCAGCTGGCGGCCAAGACCGCAGTCAAGATCGCCAGTACCGAAGCGGACGTGCTGGTGTCGGCACCGGCCAAGCATGTGCTGGCCACTGCGGCCGGTGCGTACCTGCGCATCGAGGGCGACAACATCGAACTGGGCGCGCCGGGCAAGGTGGAGTTCAAGGCCAGCCAGCGCGAGTGGACGGATCCGGACCAGGAAACGGTCGACATGGACCTCGCCGACGGCCAGCTGGGGGGCTGTGATGCCAAGGACAACGCCGATGTCTGATGTCGCCGATACGGAGTACAGGTACGGCCTGCAGGCGCAACGCGCTGTCGCCGACGTGTGCTATCTGCTCCGCCGTGCGTCCCGCGGCCAGAAGCATCTTCATGTACTTCTGGATACCCGGCGTGGACTGGATGACTGCTTCGCCGACGCGAAAGAGAGGCCGCAGGTCGGGATCAAGGTAGCGGGGCACGGCGCCTCTGTCTTGCTGCTCATGACGCTCGATGCCACGGCTGAGGACCTCCTGCAGACATCCGTCGAACGGTTCAGGAATGCCCGGCTCCATCAGCAGCGTTCCCAGGTGGTCGCCTGGATTGTATCCCCTCTGCCTGTTGACCCAAGCGCCTCGTTGATCCGGCAGCTGCTCAGCCACGAGCAGAGGCTGGGCTCGCGAAATGCCGCGGAAATGTTCGACGCCCGCTCGATTCTGCACTGGCCGCACGCAATGTCCCAGCACCAGCAGGGCGCCATCGCGCGATCCGAACAGGCCTTGGCATCACTCGATTTCAACGGCGACCTGGCGTGGTTGGCGTTCCGCCTTCTCGATGACGCAGCGGCAGCGGCCGCATTGCCCGTGCCATTCAACCATGAGCGCGTGACGCTGGTGAACGAAACCCTTCGGGCACTTTGCGAGATCGGCACCACGGGCGTCGATCTGGGGGAGGCACACCGCTTCGCCGATTCCATCCTCCGCGACGCCGGCAGGAACAACCTGCTGGACAGGGTGATCCTTCTTGCGCATGCGCTGGTACTGGGGTGCGACTTCCATCGCTCGCCGGAGGTGCGCAGGTTGCTCGCACGCACGCCCGCATCGGAAGCAGCATTGGCACGTGCCCTCGCCGCACTCGGGCCCAACGAACTTCAACGCATCCAGTCCTCGCTGACGATTGCTGCGGGGTCGTGCTGACATGCATGCAATGGACAACAGGATCGTCGGCGCAGCGCTGAAGACGGTGTCGCCCTGCGTACAGGGCAACTGCCGCAACTGCGACAAGACTGGTCTGCTGGTGCACCCGTTCCGCTACTCCGCATTCTGCAGCGATGACGCATCGATTCTGGGCATGGTGCCGGCGCTGCGTCCATCGACCGGTGCTGCCCTGCCGGAGCTGCGAACGGCCCGATATGCCTTGCGGATGATGCGCGAGGGTTATTTATACGTCGTACTCAAGCGCCACGGGCTTACCCAGCTGGACAGTTATTACGTACGCCCGAGCGGGCGCTTGATGCGCTTCCGAGGTGAGCCACCGGATCGCAAAACGTCTGCCATCGCCTGTGCCCGCATGGCCGCGTCGGCGAACGCGCTGATGGTCGCCATCGATGCACCTGAAGAGGTCGCGATGTCCTATTGGCTGTTCACCCCGGATCCCCTATCCAGCAACAAAGAAGCCGAGCTGGTCGAACAGGCAGAGATGATGGCGGCACAGGGCGTGCTGCAGGCCTTCAGCCCCCAGCAATGGGTAGCGCAGCAGGGAAGTCAGGAGTTCGCACTGTCGCCCATGACGATACGTGCGTTCGTGCTTGAGTACCTCGCCATCGGCGAGATCGCCGCGCTGGCCGCGCTGCAGACGCCCATCGTGGCTGCGCTCGACGAACAGGCCTTTCCAGCGCTGTGCGATCCACTGGATCCGCCAATGCCGCCACGATTCGATGCCTTGAGGGGCGGGGCGGTCTATCAGTCCGCGCTTCAGCGATCGCTGCCGGCCCTGCGTGAGGCGGCCACCGCGCTGCACGCGTCGGGCGGCGTCGGGATCGCGCTGCAGGATGCCATCGGCATCACGCAGGAGCTCAATGCATGGCGCAATCGTGCAATGGAAGGGGTCGAACCCTGGATGCGGCATCGGGACGCGCATGGCCGTGACAACGCGTGGAAGTATCTGGCCGCCCATCAATACGCCCAGATTCGCGAGGGAGTGCTATCCAAGCGGATCCGGCTCGCGCGCGACGATGCTGCCGACCGCGCCAACGCACCCTACGACAAGATTGAAGAGGATCTGAAGACAGCCGAAGTACGTGGTGGCATGATCGATCCAGGGCCGATGCTGGAGATCGTCACGATCACGCGCGACGCTGATCCCTTCGGTCTCCGGCGCAGGGTGGTTGAACGGGCGGAACGACTGGCGAAGGAACGGTTCGACCGCGCCGAGGCGCAACTGGACGGCACCCAGACCAGCATCCTTGAAGAGTTCAAGGCGATCGCTGCACCCTGCGAACAGAAGATGCGCGAGCGGGCCCCGGATCATCTTGCGTGGCTGTGCAGCCCGATGCTAACGCTGGCGCTGCGCAGCTATGACCAGCATGACCTGGTCCGCGGGTGGGCATTCGCCGTACAGGTCGGCATCGCGATGACGGGCATGGAGGCGGATGACGAGTCGCGCCTCGTCCTGGACGACTGGTGGAAGACGCTGGCGCTGGTCGACCCTGCGAGCCAAGGCATCGAAGAAGGGAACCTGGCGTGGCGGGTCTACGCGTTGAACCACCTGCCCTTGGCCCAGGAGCTGGTCGGTGCGCTGGACGCCGCCCAAACCGATGCGTCGGCTACGGACGTATGGGGCATCGTGGCGGCGGGCAATGAGGCGGTCATCCGGGCGTTGGACATGTTCGACAAGGCCAACGCTGCCCTGCGTGCCTGCGAAAATGCCGGACAGGTTGCGTGGTTCAAACGCAGCCTGCTCGGCACGGTGATGAGCTGGTACGCCCAATGGGGGCGTGTGCTGTACAAGACATCACTGCCTGCGGCGGCCGACAAGTTCCAGATGAATCTCATGACCCGCGCCCTGCCGCTGCGGATGGGAGACTACGCCCGGAACTACCCGGTTGCGGAGTTCCATGCCCGCTCGGCGGACACCGTCAAAACGTCCTACTGGCGTGGGCAGTTCAGCCGCTTTGTCCGTGTGGGCCTTGATCGTGAGATGGCCAAGGGGCGCGAAGGTGGCGTGTATCAAGGACGGGCGCTGATGCTCGCCACGCTCTTCGAGTCTCTCAATCTCATGATCAAAGGGCGCAACCTGCTCGGCGACGCCCCAACAGCACGCCAGGGCGCGGAGCTCATCGCCTCTGGATTGACCCTGAGTGGGGGCGTGCTGGCAATCCTTGAAGAAGGGTCTACCTGGATCAAAGGGAACTTCAAGGCGGGATCCCAAGTCGCTTCGTATAGCGGGGTATGGGGCGGGCGGTTGGGCCTTTATGGGGGTTTTCTGGTTGGTATCGCCGGTGTGATCAGCGCAGTGCTGGACGTGAGCGCGATGGCTGAGAGCTCTCGACGCAGAAGGCGGTGGCTGGCCACTGCGTACGGAGCCAGAGCCTTCGTTGCAGGGGCAGTTGTAGGGATTGGCGCAACCATCAGTTTCGCTGGCTCAGCTCCATTCATACGCACCCTCTACAAGCGAACAGGCAGCAACTTCATTCGAGGACTGATCAGGGGCACGGGTGGATTGGCGGCATCTCTGTTGGCAAACAAAGATCTAATGGTGATGCTCCGAGTTTGGGGTGCTCGGTTAGGTTGGGCTGGTGTAGCTGCCACGGTCATGATCACTCTCCTGAGTCCGGATGAGTTTGAACAATGGTGTGAGAAAAGCATCTTTCGGAAGGACGCTTCATCAAAGGGGTACCGAGATCGGGAAGAAGAGCTGGTCGCAATCGTGCAACTTCTGAATCGAGGTGACTGAGTCATATGTATCTGTTGGAGATGCTGTTCTGGAAAGCAAAAACAAGCGCCCCTCGGGCTACGGAAGAACTCGATAGCTCTCCCATCCAGCAGGCGTGCATTGGTGTGGAGAGCAGAATTCAACGTGAACCAGCTGACGAGTACGCGATATTCTCAGTATCTGATCGGCTCATGGATGTGCAGGGCGCTTGGCAGGAAGATAGAAGGGGGGTAGTTACCTGTCTTTTTCTAGGGGTCATGTACGTTCTACAGGCGCAGCTTCTTTTCGAAGTGGTCAAGCCTGGCATGGAAGTCATGGGGTTGGGCGTTGACGAGACTGGAGAACGGATTGCATGGCACGACCATGTGGCAATCCTGTTGCATGTCTTAATGTGGGCGGGCGCGAATTTTGCTCTATTCAAGTATTGTCTCCGTTGGATCAGACTTGAAGTTTTCACGCAACAGCGCATCATCGCTCGCTTCAACCGTGTCACCCGGCAAGTGCACATCAATAGGCCATCCTACGCAGGTGGGATTATCACTCTCCCGTGGGATGCTACGGTCATGGAGATGACAGGCGGCGATCCAGGCTCTCGTACAGGAGATGGAACGCTGGTCATGGGATGGCAAGGCGATCGCACCGGTGCCGGGTTCGATGAGGTGTGCATGCTCGGCGGCCTCCTTCAGGATAAAGGCAGCGCCGAAGCCCTCGGTGAATACATCCGCCGCTACATGGAAGAAGGCCCCGATGCCGTGCCGCAGCCCAAGCGCTTGCGTGCCACATTCCCCTGGCCCTGGGATTCCGTGCGCTCCACCTTGAGCTTCCTGCTCCCCTCTTGGCGTAACGGCGACAAGGGCCTTGTGCTGACCTTGGCCTTGCTCCTGTCCCCGTTGCTGCTGTTGCACAGCCTCTGCCATTGGATCTCGCTGCTGCTGTGCTGGCCCACCTGGTGGCCGCGCATCATTCGCCGCGCGGGCCTGCCCGGAGCGCCGGTCCCAGCCCTTACGGTGGCCGAAGACTACGGCCCGGAGATTGCGCAGAAGTTGCGGGCGTCGGTAATGAAGCTGGTCAAGCCATCCGCGGCAGCCGAGTCCGTGTCTGATGCATAAGGCAAATCTCGGCTCATTGGAGGTTATCCATGGAGAGGCAGGTAACGCAACGGTTGAAGTCGTACTGGTAAATACGCTCGGCCGCACAGGCGACCGCGAAGGCATGGCCGCTACGGGCGTCATTGCCGCCGCTATGGGATTGAGCGGCGCGGCTGCCCACATGGCGGCGTCCTCAATGGAAGAGATGGAAGAGCCTGTGGCCAAGGTGAGTTTCGAGCTTTCAGGTCAGCCAGTTGAGGGGTTGCTATGGAGATGGCCGTTCAAGGAAGGCGATCAGCTCACGGTCGTTGGCAATCATGTTGCTGGGGGCGGCTTCGTCGCACTTGCGGTAATGAACGAGGCGGATCGAATCATCACTCTTTATCCCCATGTGAGTGCAGGGCGTCATGCGCACTGGTGGCGGGTGTTTCGATACTCGTTTTCTGTCAGCGTACTGGCGATCTTCGTCGCCCTTGCCTTCATCTGCATCACGTTATTGCCCATGGGTGATAGCGAGGCAAAGCAACTCCGCGTTATTGCGCTGGGATCGCTGACGGGCTTCGGATTTTTCGGTTGGATTGGCTACAGTCTGGGGCGGAGATTCACGCCCTACACCAGAATGGCGGAGGCCGTGTTCACGGCGATTGGCTGGAGCGATGTCAAATGGGTCAATCTCAGGGCAGACGTCAAGAAGCTAAGAAAGCCTGGTGACCCTCCTGCGCTTGGCGACAGCTATTTCAGGTACTGATCATCCCCGAGCAGTGTCACTGGAGATCGCAGTGGTCAACCCTGCAACCCAGGGAATCGAAGAAGGGAACCTGGCGTGGCGCGTCTACGCGCTGAACTACCTGCCCTTGGCCCAGGAACTGGTTGGTGCGCTGGAGGAAGCCAACACCTACTCGCCAGCTACGGACGTATGGGGCATCGCGGCGACGGGGAATGAGGCGGTCATCCGGGTGCTGGACATGTTCGACAAGGCGAACGCTGCCCTGCGTGCCTGTGAGAACGCCGGACAGGTCGCGTGGTTCAAGCGCAGCCTGCTCGGCACGGTGATGAGCTGGTACGCCCAATGGGGACGCGTGCTCTACAAGACATCACTGCCTGCAGCAGCGGACAAGGTCCAGATGAATCTCATGATCCGGGCCCTGCAGCTGCGGTTGGGAGACTACGCCCGGAACTACCCGGTTGCGGAGTTCCACGCGTGCTCGGTGGACTCCGTCACCACGTCCTACTGGCTGGGGCAGTTCAGCCGCTATGTCCGTATGGGTCTTGATCGTGAGATGGCCAAGGGGCGGGAAGGTGGCGTGTATCAAGGGCGGGCGCTGATGCTCGCCACACTCTTCGAGTCTCTCAATCTCATGATCAAAGGGCGCAACCTGCTCGGCGACGCCCCGACCGCACGCCAGGGCGCAGAGCTCATCGCCTCGGGATTGACCTTGAGTGGAGGTGTGCTGGTGATCCTGGAAGAAGGATCCACCTGGATCAAAGGAAACTTCAAGCCGGCATCCCAAGTCGCTTCGTACAGCGAAGTGTGGGGTGGCAGGTTGGGGCTTTATGGGGGGTTCTTGGTTGCGACTGCTGGCGTGGTTGGGGCAGTGCTGGATGCAGACTCAGCATTTCAGAACCAAAAGGCAGAACGTGGCCCCCTGTCAATTGCGTACAGCGCTCGAGCATTCATAGGGGGAACGGCATCTGTAGTAGGGGCAACGATCAGTTTCGCAGGGTCGGCGCCATTCCTTCGTGTCACTTTCAAGCGCGCACGAATCGCACTATTTCGCAGCCTACTAGATGTATCGAGCCGCATTGCCACCCGCCTACTGGCCAACGAGGTGGTGATGCTCATGCTCCGCTTGTGGGGGGCTCGACTGGGCTGGGCAGCTGCAGCCGTGAGCCTCTTGATCATCGCGATGAGTCCAGATGATTTTGAGACTTGGTGCGACCGAAGCGTATTTAGGTCAGGTCGGTTATCGAAAGGCTATCGAGATAAAACTGATGAACTCATTGCTCTTGTGCAGCTTGCGAAACGGGGAGGCTGATTCCGATGTATCTCATTGAAATGATCTTTTGGAAAGCAAAGCTGGGCGGAGGAGACAGCGATCGAGAGGGTGCGCAGTCGGGCGCATCCATTGATGATGGTGCTGGGATACGCCAACGAATCAACAGAGAGCCGGACGACGAGTCCGCGGTGTTCGCCGTGAACAAACGCTTCATGGATGTTCAGGGCGCATGGCAGGAAGACAGGAGAGGCGTCGTGACTTTCGTATTCCTGGGCCTCATGTACGTGCTGCAGGGCCAGTTTCTTCTGGGAATGATAGTTCCCGGCGCAGAAAAAATGATATCCGGAATCGGCTATCTGGGCAGACCGCTGGCCCCCGAAAACTACGTAACAACGCCCATCATCATGTTGATGTGGGCGGCGGCGAACATTGTCTTCTTCAGGTTCTGCTGGCGCTGGGTGCGATTGGAGCTGTTTGTACAGCGACGGATCATCGTTCGCTTCAACCGCGTCACGCGTCAGGTACACATCAACAGACCTGCCTGCGCGGGTGGAACGGTCACTCTCCCATGGGATGACGCCATCATGGAGATGACGGGCGGCGATCCAGGCTCCCGCACCGGCGATGGAACGCTGATCATGGGGTGGTCAGGGGATCGCACCGGCGCCGGGTTCGACGAGATCTGCATGCTCGGTGGCCTGCTTGACGATCAAGGCAGCGCCGAGGCGCTCGGTGAATACATCCGTCGCTATATGGAAGAAGGCCCAGACGCCGTGCCGCAGCCCAAGCGCTTGCGTGCCACATTCCCCTGGCCCTGGGATTCCGTGCGCTCCACCTTGAGCTTCCTCCTCCCCTCTTGGCGTACCGGTGACAAGGGCCTTGTGCTGACCTTGGCCTTGCTCCTGTCCCCGTTGCTGCTGTTGCACAGCCTCTGCCATTGGATCTCGCTGCTGCTGTGCTGGCCCACCTGGTGGCCGCGCATCATTCGCCGCGCGGGCCTGCCCGGCGCGCCGGTCCCAGCCCTTACGGTGGCCGAAGACTACGGACCGGAGATTGCCAGGAAGCTACGGGCATCGGTCATCAAGCTTGCCGACCCCTCACCCTGAACGGGTCACCCATCCTGAACCCGCCTCCACCTGCGACAAAGTGAAGCAGCGCGTCACCGGGTCGCATGTGCCTTTAACGAATACCGGCCCAGAATGGTGCGGATTCCAGAGTGCAGGCGGAGGCGTCAGGTGGACGCGTTGTTGTTGTCGCGGATCCAGTTCGGGTTCGTCATCAGTTTCCATGTGCTGTTCCCGGCCTTCACCATCGGTACGGCCAGTTGGCTGGCGTTCGTGGAATGGCGTTGGCTGCGCACCCGCAACCCGGTGTGGCGCGAGCTGTACTTTTTCTGGCAGAAGATCTTCGCCGTGTCCTTCGGCATGGGCGTGGTCAGCGGCATCGTGATGGCCTTCCAGTTCGGCACGAACTGGCCGCGGCTGAGCGAGGTGGCCGGCAGCGTGATCGGCCCGCTGCTTACCTATGAGGTGCTCACCGCCTTCTTCCTGGAAGCCAGCTTCCTGGGCGTGATGATGTTCGGCTGGGGCCGGGTGTCGCCGCGCCTGCACTTTTTCTCAACCTGCATGGTGGCGCTGGGCACGCTGTTCTCCACGTTCTGGATCCTGTCGTCCAACAGCTGGCTGCAGACGCCGGCCGGGTATGCGCTGATCGACGGGATCGTGCACCCGCAGGACTGGTGGCAGGTGGTGTTCAACCCCTCCTTCCCGTACCGCCTGGCACACATGGCGCTGGGGTCGTTCATCACCACCTGCTTCGTGATTGGCGGGGTGGGGGCGTGGTATTTGCGCAAGGGCACCCACGTGGAGGCCGGCCGCACCATGCTGCTGGCAGCGGTGGCGTTTGCCGCGCTGACCGTGCCGGTGCAGATATTCGTTGGCGACATGCATGGCCTGAATACGCTCAAGCACCAGCCGATGAAGATCGCGGCGATGGAAGCGCACTGGCACGCCGAAGGCGAGGGCAAGGGCGTGCCGCTGGTGGTGTTCGCCCTGCCCAATGAAAAGGCGGAGCGCAACGATTACGAGATCGCCATTCCGCGCCTGGGCAGCCTGATTCTCACCCACTCGATGGACGGCACCTTTGACCCGCTCACCTCGGTGCCGGCCAGCGAGCGTCCGCCGGTGGTGCCGGTGTTCTTCGCGTTCCGGATCATGGTCGGGCTGGGCACGTTGATGCTGGTGCTGGCCTGGGTGTCGGCGTTCCAGTGGTGGCGAGGGCGGTTGCTGCAGTCGCGCTGGTTGATCCGTGGCTGGAACTGGATGCTGCCGAGCGGCTTCATCGCGCTGCTCTCGGGATGGTTTGTGACCGAGATGGGCCGCCAACCCTGGGTGGTGTATGGCGTGCTGCGTACCGCCGACGCGGTCGGGCCGCAGAGCCTGTGGATGACGGCGCTGTCGTTGGGGGTTTATGTGGTGGGCTACGCCTTCGTGTTCGGCTGGGGCATCTGGTATCTGGTCAAGATCATCCGCACCGGGCCCAAGCCGCATGATCCGGCACCTGCGCTGGACGCCGGCAGCCATACCCCGGCACGGCCGCTGTCGGCCGCCGACGAACCGCTGGAGGAGCGCTGACATGGAGATGACAACGTGGCTGCCGGTCGCGTGGTTCGCGGTGATTGGCTTTGGCGTGCTGATGTATGTGGTGCTGGACGGCTTTGTGTTGGGCATCGGCATCCTGGCGCCGATGGCCGAGGACGAGGAACAGCTCGATGTGATGATGAATACTGCCGCACCGATCTGGGACGGCAACGAGACCTGGCTGGTGCTGGGTGGGGCGGGGCTGATGGCCGCCTTCCCCAAGGCCTACGCGGCGATGCTGTCGGCACTGTACCTGCCGGTGCTGCTGCTGGTGGTGGCGCTGGTGTTCCGCGGGGTGGCGTTCGAGTTCCGGTTCAAGGCGCATCGTTCGCGCCGCCTGTGGAGCGTGGCCTTCGGGCTGGGCTCGTTGTTGGCGGCCTTCGCCCAAGGGGTGATCCTTGGCGCCCTGGTGCAGGGCCTGCAGGTGGTGGACGGGCGCTATGTCGGCGGCGCGTTCGGCTGGTTCAGCCCGTTCTCGATGCTGACCGGGGCGGCGGTGGTGTTCGGGTACGCGCTGCTGGGCAGCACCTGGCTGATCCTCAAGACCGAGGGCCGCGAGCAGGCCTTCGCGCGCACGCTGACCCGGCCGCTGGTCGTGGCGGTGATCGTGTTCATGGGGCTGGTCAGTGCGTGGCTGCCGTTCCTGGATTCGCGACTGATGGCGCGCTGGTTCAGCGATGGCAACTTCTGGTGGCTGTCGCCCGTGCCGCTGCTCACGCTGGCCGTGGCGGTGGCGCTGTGGCGCAGCGCGATGCACCCGCGCCGCGACCTGCCGCCGTTCCTGCTGACGCTGGGGCTGTTCGTGCTGGGCTTCATCGGACTGGTGCTGGGCATGTGGCCGTACCTGCTGCCGCCTAGCATGACCTTGTGGCAGGCGGCCGCGCCGGCGTCCTCGCTGGGCTTCAGTCTGGTCGGGCTGGTGGTGCTGCTGCCGGTGATCCTGGGCTACACCGCGTGGTCGTACCGGGTGTTCCGCGGCAAGGTGACCGCAGACGCTGGCTATCACTGACCGGGTGGCCGCGCCGCGCGCGTGGCGCTACCGGTGCAGGCCTTCGATCTCGACCAGCAGTTCGGCCCGGCACACCTCGGCGTGGAGCACCACGAACGCAGGCGCTGCCGGCAGGGCGGCCAGTTGCGCAGCCACCGCGTCCAGGTCGCCGGCATTGCGCACGTAGACCTTCAGCAGCGAGGCGCTGCCCAGCGTCGGCGACAATGCCGGCCGCTGGCCACGTGCGGCATCCACCAGGCTTTGCAGGTTGGTCAGCGTCTCAGCCAGCTGTTCCGCCAGCGCGCCGGTGTGCTGCGAGGCATGCCCGATGATCGCCGCCGTGCCGGACTGCAGCAGCGGCAGGCCGGTCGCCAGCGGCGGCAGCAGGGCCCGCGCGAAGCTCGGCGCCTGTGGCCCGTACTGGCGCGGGTAGCGGAACGCACTGACCTGGCGGGGATTCTCGAGCGGCACACCGGGTTCGCGGGCGGACAGCCAGTACACCTGCAGCCGGCGCACGCCGTCGACGCGGCCGATGCAGGTGGCGGCGGGCAGAGCGGCTTCGTCCAGCGTCTGCAGACCCCGAACGCGGCCCACGCAGAAGCGGCGGTAGCGCTCCTGATCGCCGTCGCCTTCCGTTACGGCGTCGAGGTAGTTCCACGTGCGCAGCAGGTGCGGGTACTCCCCCTGCGCCAGAAAGCCGCTCATCCGCGCGTAGGCCTGCTCGGCAGCAGCAGCGATATCGCCGTCCACTTCGTCGATCTCCAGCACGCCGAACTGCACCGTCCCGTTGCGCGACCAGCGTATCGTACCGGCGCAGCCGTACTGGACCGGGTCGGCGCTGCGCCAGATCTCGATGCGGGCAGGGCCATGCGCGGCCAGCGGTACCTGCAGCCAGCGGGGGTCGTCCGCCGGCATCGGCGAGGTACCGAAGCCGAACACGACCAGGGTGTGCGGATCGGACAGAGCATCGTCGCGGGCGGCAGCCGGCGCATAGCGTGCATCGAACAGCGCGGGGCCGGGCGGAATGAGCGCGTGCGCCGGCGGGGATGCGTTGTCGAGAGCGCTGCTCATTCCAGAGTGTCAAAGCTGCCAGTGCCAAGACGGGCATGATAGCGTGCGCTCCTTTCACGGCACCGCCGCCCGGCCCAGGCATGGTACGGGGTGCGATCCGGAACTGAACGGGTCCGCGACATTGATGAACCTGAATCTGCCGCGCGCCGGAAAACCGCCGTCGGCGCATCGCCGCAGCTTTCGCCCTTGCGCGGTTTCATCCACAATCATCCCACTCACTCCCAGGGCAAAGCCCCGCGGGCATGCAAGCCTACGTATATAAAAGCCAACGCAAGCAGGACACCTACGTCTACCTCGCCGTCCGCGATGACTTCAGCGCCGTTCCTGACGCACTGAAGGCCACGCTGGCGCCGTTCGCGTTCGTCCTGGAAGTTGCCCTTACTCCCGACCGTCGTCTTGCCCTGGCCGACGCCGCGCAGGTGCGCGCGAATCTGGCCGAGCGCGGCTTCCATCTGCAGATGCCGCCCCCGCCGGTCGCGCCGGTGCGGGTACCGCGCCGCGATGACCCGCGATGACTGACCTTCGGCCCTCCCGCGCCGCTGCCATCGCGATCGCCGTCGGCGGCCTGCTGGCGCTGGCGGCGGTGCTTGGGGGCGTGCCTGGCGCGCTGGCGGCCGCCCTGGCACAGCCGGCGTTCGCCCTCGGCGTGTCCTGGTGGCGCCGCACGCGCGCCGTGCCTGCACTGCCGATACTGGTGCGCCGCGATCTTCCCGCGCTCCTCGCCCTGTGGCTGCCGGGTCCGCTGCTGCTCGCCGCGCTGGTCGCCTGGCCGCTCGCCGCACTGCATGACAGCGGCAGCCTCGGCGCGGTGCTGGGGCTGAGCGTAGCGGTCAGTGCCGCCCTGCTCGGTGTCTGGCGCACCTGGCCGGTGTGGAACGATATCGAACGCTGCGATGGCAGCCTGGCGCGCCACTGGCAGACTTTGGCCAACCGCGACCTCACGGCATGGCGCGGCTTGGGCGTGGCGGCCGTGGTCGTGGCGGTGTGCGCCCTGGTCGTCCTGCCCGCCTGGCCGGGCCTGGTGCCTGACGGCCTGCGCTGGCCGCTGGCCGTGGCCACGCTGCTGCTGTCGCCGCTGGCCCATCTCCTGCTGCAGACCGTGCAGCCCGCCGACGCCCTGTCCGACGCGGTATCGCGCTCGCCGGATGCCCGCACCGATGCCGACCTGCTGGCCGACAGCGCGCAGCCGCCACGTCCGCTGGAACCGCTCGGACAACATGAACGCCTGCCGGCACTGTATGAGGCCGCGCGCAGCGGTCGGGTGGATCGCGCCCTGCAACTGCTGCAGGCCGGCGCGGACCCCCACGGCCTGCCCGATCCGCAATGGCGCGACCAGCGCAGCCTGGCCGTGCTGGCGGCGGTGCTGCCCGACCTGCGCCTGCTGCGCGAACTGATCGCCCGCGGCGTGGACATCAACGCCTCGCCGCGCGGCATGACGCCGCTGCTGGCCGCCACCCGCGACAGCTGGCACGGGCGGCCGGAAGCTGTGATGACCCTGCTGGCCAACGGCGCCGATTCGCGCGCGGCCGACAGCGACGGCAATACCCCCCTTCACCACGCTGCACGCAGTTCCGATCCGGGCGTGGCCGCGCTGCTGCGCGACGCGGCCGCCGAGGTGGATGCGCTCAATCTGGATGGCTGGTCCCCGCTCGCGGTGGCCTGCCAGGTCGGCAACTGGCGGCTGGCGCGCTTCCTGCTGGAGCGTGGTGCCAAGACCGAACCGGCCGACGGCACCCCCGTTCTGCTGGCGGCAGCCGGCACCGAGGAAGACGATCCGGCCGGTGTGCAGCTGCTGCTCAAGCACAAGGCCCGGGCCGACGCGCGTGACCGCCAGCGGCGCAGCGCGCTGCACGAAGCGGCACTGGCCGGCCACGTGGACATCATCGATGTGCTGCTCGCCGCCGGCGCGAACCTGGAAGCGCGCGACGCCCTTGCGCGGACGCCGTGGCTGGAGGCCGCCCGTGGCGGCCGTGCCGCCGTGGTCGAACACCTGCTGCCGCACCATCCCGACCTCAACGCCGTGGACGGCGAAGGCCGCAATGCGGTGCTGCTGGCCTGCATGGCCGACACCGTGTCGCCGCTGCTGGTCCGCCGCCTGCTGGACCTCGGCATTCCGGCCGACGCGGCCGATCCGCAGGGCCGGCGCGCGGTCGACATCGCTGCGGGTGCCGGCCGCTGGGCGATCGTGTCGTTGCTGGATCCGTCCTATCCCCTCCCGGCTGCGGTCAGCGATGGCCTGACCAGCGGCGGCGATGCCGATCCCACCGCGAACGCACTGCCGGACCGCCCCCCGCTGGATCTGCTGCGCGAAGCGCTCGGTTTCGGCAACGTCGAGGGCATGCCGGCGCTGGCGCGCCTGTGCGGTGCCGACGAACTGGGCGCCCTGCTGCACGATGGCGAGCTGGCACTGGACCCGCATGCCGTGGATTGGCTGCTCCAGCACGGCGCCGCCCCGGAGGTGCTCGACGCCTGCGGCGACACCCCCATGTTCGCGCTGCTCGCACGCGGCATCGATGCCGTGCCGGCGTTGCAGGTGCTGCTGCGCCACGGCCTGTCGCCGGCCGGTCGTGGCGGCCTGGCGCGCCTGCTCAGCGCCTGCGCACAGCATGACCATGCGTCGCGCGGGCTGGAGCAGCTCGCGCTGGAACTGCTGGAACGCGGTGCCGATCCCTTCGCCGCGTCACCGGCCGGTGACCCGCCGCTGTCGCTCGCGGTGCGGCTGGGCTGGTTGCGGCTGCAGCAGGCGCTGCTGGCACTGGGCGTGGACCGCGAAGCCCGTGACAGCCACGGCATGACCGCCCTGCACCTGGCGACCGCGCTGGCCCGCGAAGGGTCGATCAAGCTGCTGGTGCAGCAGGGCGCCTCGCCGGAAGCGCGGGCCGCCGACGGCCAGACGCCGCTCGGTGTGGCCTTGTCCATCGGTCGCCGCGATCTGGCCGACTGGCTGGACTGGCGCGTGTGGCCGCTGCCGCGCCGCGCGCTGCGCGATGGTGATCTGCCCGCAGCGGCGATGGCCGGCGATGCCGATGCCGTTCGCCGCCTGATCGACCTGGGCTTCGCCGTGGACGCGGTTGACGCGCAGGGCTGCACCGCGCTGCTGCGCGCGTCCGGCGGTGGCCACCTGGCGGTGGTCGACCTGCTGCTGGCCCGTGGCGCCAATCCGCAGCACGCAGCCGCGAGCGGTGCGACGCCGTTGTCGGCGGCGGTCAGCATGCGTCAGATCGAAATCGTCTCGGCGCTGCTCGATGCCGGGGCCGAACTGGAATACCGCCTGCCGGGCGGAGTGACCGTGCTGATGCTGGCCTCGGCGCTGGGCCTGCCGGATATCGTTGCGCGGCTGCTCACGGCCGGTGCCAACGTGCATGCCGGTGATGCCCAGCAACTCGGGCCGCTGCATTGCGCGGCCCTGTACGGCTTCGGTGCGCGCGACCGTTCGCGCCTGCTGGCGCTGCTGGATACGCTGCTGCTGGCCGGTGCCGAACCGGACCAGGCCGCGGCCGGCTCGGTGACGCCGCTGCTGCTGTTGCTCGGCGCCCGCGCCGAACCGGGTACTGCCTGCGACGAGCAGGTGGTACTGGCTGCCGTCGAGCGCCTGCTCGATGAGGACGTCTCGCTGGACGTGCGCGATCCGCGTGGATTTGGCCCGCTGCACCTGGCCGCGCTGCATGGCCTGCCATTGCTCGTGCAGCGGTTGCTGCGTGCAGGTGCCGATCCGGACGTGCGCGACGCGCTCAACCGCAGCCCGCGCGAAATCGCGGTGATGCGTGGCTTCATCGATGTGGCCGGCGAGTTCGAACCGCTGGTGCCGGGCGTGTCGTCGATGGCCCGCTTCCTGCGCGACAACGGCTGACCCCGACGCGGGCGTTTACCCGCGTCGGTCGTTGTCGGGCGTGCGGTCGCGTCCGGCATCCGCTTCGAACAGGTGCATCAGGTCCGCGCGCGCATCGCGCGAGGTCTGGATGACCGCCGCTTCGTCGTCGTAGACCAGGTACTGGTCGCGCAGCAGTTTCTCGTCGTGCTCGCGGAACCGCTGCACGTGGCTGCGCGCGGTATCGGCCGGAATGCCCAGTGCAATCAGCATGCGCTCGCTCAGCTCCAGGCTGGTGCCGAACACCTCGCGGAACGGTTCGGCGGACATGTCCATCAACCGCCACGCATGCTGGCGGTTGCGTGCGCGCACCAGCACCACGGCATTGGGATACATGCGCCGGATCAGGCGCGTGGCGCGCATGTTCGCGTCCGGATCGTCCAGGGTCACCACGTAGACGCGGATGAACTCGCCGCCGGCCGCGCGCAGCATCTCCGGCCGGGTCGGATCGCCGTAGTAGAGCTTGTTGCCGAACCGGCGCAGGTCCGAGACCGTGTCGGGGTTGGATTCCAGTGCCACGAACGGGATCTTCTGCGCGGTCAGCAGGCGCGCCACCACCTGGCCGAAGCGGCCCATGCCGGCGATCATCACCTGCGGCTGGCTGCCTTCGGTATCCACCGTATCGGCCGGACGCGCGCTCGCCTTGGGGGCATCGTCGCGCCCGAGCAGGCGCAGCAGGGCGATCATCAGCAGCGGCGTGATTGCCATCGACAGGCCCACGATCGCGACCAGCCGATCATGGTTGGCGCTGCCCAGCAGGTGCGCGCGCTGCGCTTCGTTGAACACCACGAAGGCGAACTCGCCGCCCAGCCACAGCACACTGCCCAGCAGTACCGCGTGCCGCGTACGCAGCTTGGCAAGCTTGCCGATGATGAGCAGCAGGCCGAACTTCACCACCAGCAGGATGGCCACGCCGGCAGCGATCATCGCCGGTTCGGCGACGATGCGGTCCAGGTCGATACCCATGCCCACGGCGATGAAGAACAGGCCCAGCAGCAGTCCCTTGAACGGTTCGATCTGCGATTCCAGTTCATGCCGGAACTCCGAGTCGGACAGCAGCACGCCGGCCAGGAAGGCACCCAGGCTGGGGCTCAGCCCGGCTTCCTGCATGAACCACGCCGTGCCCAGCACGACCAGCAGCGCCATCGCGGTGAACACTTCCGGGCTGCGCGTGCGCGCGATGATGTTGAACAGCCGGCGCAGCACCGGACGCCCGCACAGGATCACCACCGCCAGCGCACCGAGCGCCACGGCCACGTCGTTCCACTGCAGGGTGTCGTTGCGCGCGCCGCCGAGCAGCGGAATGGCGGCCAGCAGCGGAATGGCGATGAGGTCCTGGAACAGCAGGATCGCAAAGCCCAGGCGGCCGTAGTCGCTGTTGATCGCTTTGTGCTCGGACAGCAGCTGCAGGCCCACCGCGGTGGACGACAGCGCCAGCGCAATCCCCACGATCAACGCGCTCTTCCAGTGGAAGTGGTCGAGCAGCAGCAGGCCGCCGAGCACCAGCGCGCTCAGCGCAACCTGCAGGGCACCGGCCCCGAACACCGAGCGCCGCATCACCTTCAGCCGCGCCGGGGACAGCTCCAGGCCGATCACGAACAGCAGCATCACCACGCCGATCTCGGCCGCGCCCAGGATGCGGTCGGCGTCCTGCACGAAGCCCAGCCCGTCCGGGCCGAGCACGACACCGGCGGCGAGGTAGCCGAGCACGGCACCCAGCCCCAGCTTTTTGAACACCGGCACGGCAATCACCGCAGCCAGCAGCAGGACCAGGGCCAGCTCGAGCGCGCCGCTATGCATGGGAGGACCTGCTCATGACATTGATGACCCGCGTGGTTCAGGGGAACTTGCCCCGGTGGATCGAGGCCCCGGTGGATCGAGCCCCGCGGCCGCCGGCCGTGCGGCCATTATGCGACGCGCGCGCGACGGCAACGACAATCCCGCCGCAACGGCCCGCCGGCGCCGGGTTGACCTCGCCGCCGGGGAGGTCCAGACTGCCCGCCGCTGCTGGCGCGTCCGCGCCGTCGGCAGTACACCCATCCGGAGTCCCCAACCCATGTCCAGCGACAGTAGAAGTCGACCTTGCTCGACGCCAGCGATGGCTACCGCCTGACACGGGTCGGTTCGCCAGCGTTGGCGTTGCGCAATGCGACCCCGACAGGCGAATACGATGAACCAGAAAGACCTGCTGCGCCCGGTGGCTGATGCCGCCTCCCTGAGCGCGCCCCTCGATGCCTTCAACACCGCCGATGCGGTGGAATTCCTCAACACTCTGGAGCTGTCGCGCGCCGCCGACACGCTGGCGGCGTTGCCGTTGCCGCGTGCGGTGAAGATGCTTGAACAGCCCGAGCTCAACCGCGGCGGCGATCTGGTCGCCGCGATGCCGGTGGCCCGTGCCGCCGCGCTGCTCGGGCTGATGGCCGACGACCGCGCGACTGACATCGTCCATGAGCTGGACGCCGATGACCGCGCCCGGCTGATCCCGCTGCTGGCACCGGAGGCGCGCCAGTCGATCCAGCAGCTGCTGAGCTACCCCGCGCACACCGCCGGCGCATTGATGACCACCGAGTTCGTCAGCGTGCCCTCGGACTGGACCGTGGGCCGCACCCTGCAGCACATCCGCCAAGTCGAGCGCACCCGCGAGACCGTCTACGCCATCTACGTGCTGGACCCGCAGACCCGCGTCCTGGTGCAGGTGGTGACCATGCGCCGGCTGATCACCGGCCTCCCCGATGAACCCATTCTCGACGTGGCGCAGGTCAATCCCCCAGTGAGCGTGGACGCCATGCTCGACCAGGAGGAAGTGGCACAGCTGATCCGCCGTCACGACCTGCTCGCCATCCCCGTGGTGGATGCGCAGCGCCACGTGCTGGGCATCGTCACCGTGGATGACATTCTGGACGCGCTGATCGAGGAGTCCACCGAAGACGCGCACAAGTTCGGCGGCATGGAAGCGCTGGAAAAGCCGTACATGCAGATCGGCTTCTTCGAAATGCTGCGCAAGCGTGCCGGCTGGCTCAGCGTGCTGTTCCTCGGCGAAATGCTCACCGCCAGCGCGATGCAGCACTACGAAGACGAGCTGGCCCGCGCCGTGGTGCTGACCCTGTTCATTCCACTGATCATGAGCTCCGGCGGCAACTCCGGCTCGCAGGCCACCTCGCTGCTGATCCGCAGCCTGGCCCTGCGCGAACTGCGCCTGCGCGACTGGTGGCGGGTTGCGCTGCGCGAGATCCCCACGGGTGTCACCCTGGGTGCCATCCTTGGCGTGCTGGCCATCATCCGCATTGTGAGCTGGCAGCTGCTGGGCCTGCACGACTACGGCGAGCACTGGGCGCTGCTGGCGCTGACCATCGGTGCGGCGCTGGTCGGCATCGTCACCTTCGGCTCGCTGTCCGGCTCGATGCTGCCCTTCATCCTCAAGCGGCTCGGTTTCGACCCGGCCAGCGCATCGGCGCCATTTGTGGCCACGCTGGTCGATGTGACCGGCCTGGTGATCTATTTCAGCATCGCCGCGATGATCCTGAGCGGAACGCTGCTGTAACCGCAGCGACAGGCAGGCGCCGGGCCACGCCCGGCGCCTGTCATTGCGCCAGATCATCCCCACATCGCCGGCACGCGTGTACCGTGTAGCCACGTGTCCCGGTGACAGTTCGACCCCATGAGCACCTACCACCTGCAATCCGTGTTCCGCCCGCAGTCGGTCGCCGTGATCGGCGGCAGCCCGCGCGAGCGGTCCGCCGGCCGTGCCGTCATGCGCAACCTGCGCGCCACCGGGTTTCCCGGCAAGGTCGCCTGGATCAATCCGCGCTACGGCGAGATCGACGGCATCCGCACCGTCAAGCGGCTCAAGGACCTCGACTGGGTACCGGAACTGGTCGTCATCACCGCGCCGGCCAGCATCGTGCCGCAGGTGGTGGCCACGGCCGCCGCACGCGGCGTGGCCGCCGCCATCATTCTTACCGCCAACCTCGGCCAGGGCCCCGGCTCGCTCGCCGCGCAGGTCGAAGCGGCTGCGCGCGCCAAGGGCCTGCGTATCCTCGGGCCCCACTGCCTGGGCGTGATCGCGCCGCATGCGCGCCTCAATGCCAGCATCGCCGCCCACTTTCCGCAGGCCGGCGATCTGGCGCTGATCTCCGAGTCCAGTGCCATCGCCGCGGCACTGGTGGAGTGGGGCGTGGCACGCTCGGTCGGTTTCTCGGCCGTGGTCTCGCTCGGCGATACCCTGGATGTCGACTTCGGCGATCTGCTTGATTACTTCGCCACCGACTACCGCACCCGCGCCATCCTGCTCTACGTCGAACACATCCGCGACGCCCGCAAGTTCATGTCGGCCGCGCGCGCGGCCGCGCGTGCCAAACCGGTGGTGGTGGTGAAGTCCGGCCGCCACATCCGCATCGACCCCGATGCCGACACCCATGTGCAGGCACTGGCCAGCACCGATGCCGTGTACGGGGCCGCTTTCAGTCGCGCCGGGCTGCTTCGGGTGAGCGCGTTGGACGAACTGTTCACCGCCGCCGAAACCCTCGGCCGGCTCGGCACCTTCCCCGGCCGTCGGCTGGCCATCCTCAGCAACGGCGGCGGGGTAGGGCGGCTGGCGGTGGACCAGCTGCTGGCGCTGCGCGGCAGCCTGGCCGAGCTGTCCCCGGCCACCGTCGCCCAGCTCGATGCCGTGCTGCCCGAAGGCTGGTCGCGCGGCAATCCGGTGGACATCGTGGTCGACGCCGATGGCGAGCGTTACGCGGCCGCCATCGAGGCGCTGATGTCCGACACCGGCAACGACGCGCTGCTGGTGGTCAACGTGCCCACCGCCTTCACCTCCTCGGCCGATGCCGCGCAGGCGCTCACCCGTACCCTGGGGCTGCGCCCCCGCCACCACCGCGACAAGCCCGTGTTCGCGGTCTGGCTGGGCAACGACGACCGTGCGACCGCCACGCTCAATGCCGCGCGGGTGCCCACCTATCCCACCGAAGCAGACGCCGTGCGAGGCTTCCAGCACCTGGTGCGCTACCGCGACGCGCAGGCCGCGCTGATGGAAACCCCGCCCAGCCTGCCCGAGGATTTCGTGGTGGACACGGCGGCGGCGCGGGCGCTGGTCGACACCGCGCTCGCCGCCGGGCAGCAGTGGCTCGATCCGATCGCCACCCACCAGCTGCTCACCGCCTACGGCATCCCCTCCGCACCGGTGATGCAGGCGCGCGACGCGCACGAGGCGATGGACCTGGCCCAACCGCTGCTGGAGCAGGGCGCCACCGTGGCCGTGAAGGTGTTCTCGGCCGACATCCCGCACAAATCCGATGTGGACGGCGTGCGCCTGAACCTGGGCACCCTGCAGTCGGTGCATGCTGCCGCCACCTCGATCCTGGAGCGCGCCCATCGCCTGCGCCCCGAGGCGCGCATCGACGGCGTGCTGGTACAGCCCACCATCGTGCGCCCGAAGGCGCGCGAGCTGATCGCCGGCATCGCCGACGACCCCACCTTCGGTCCGGTGGTGGTGTTCGGCCGCGGCGGTACCGCCGTCGAGGTGATCGACGACAAGGCGCTGGCGCTGCCGCCGCTGGATCTGCGCCTGTCGCACGAACTGATCGGCCGCACCCGGGTGTCGCGCATCCTCAAGGCGTACCGCGACGTACCCGCCGCCGATGAACGCGCCGTGGCACTGGTGCTGGTCAAGCTGGCGCAGCTGGCCGCCGACATCCCCGAGATCCGCACGCTGGACATCAATCCGCTGCTGGCCGACCGCGATGGCGTGATCGCGCTGGACGCGCGCGTGGCGATTGCCCCCTCGCGCAAACTGCACAAGGGCCGCGGCCACCCGCGCTTTGCCGTGTTCCCGTATCCCAAGGAGTGGGAACGCACGATCACCCTGTCCGATGGGGCACCCGCGTTCGTGCGTCCGGTGCGTCCCGAAGACGACGCGCTGTTCCGCGCGTTCTTCGCCCGCGTCACCGACGACGACCTGCGCCTGCGCTTCTTCCAGTCGGTCAAGCACTTCAGCCATGAGTTCATCGCGCGCCTGACCCAGCTCGACTACGCGCGCTCGATTGCCCTGGTCGCCATCGACCCGCGCAGCGGCGACATGCTCGGCGCAGTGCGCCTGCACGCCGATGCCGATTACGACCGCGGCGAGTACGGCATCCTGATCCGTTCCGATCTCAAGGGCCACGGCATCGGCTGGCGGCTGATGACGATCATGATCGAGTACGCCCAGTGGCTGGGCCTGAACGTCGTCGAAGGCCAGGTGCTGCGCGAGAACAGCACCATGTTGGCGATGTGCCAGAGCCTGGGCTTCAAGACCCGGCTGGACCCGGACGACTCGACGGTGATGGTGGTGACGCTGCCGGTGCAGGATGTACAGGTGCCCCAGGTACCGGTGTGAGCACCGCCCGGCAGCGTTGAAACGGCCGCCTCTACTGGAACTGGAACTCCTCGATCACCTTGCTGCACGTGGTGTCCAGCTCCACACTGAACGACTTGCGTTCATTCCTGCCCAGTGGATCTGCAAGATCGTCCTGATGCAGGACGGCAAAGCCGCGGCCACCGGCCAACGGCGGTGAGACGGACACCAGATAATCCGCCGGTGTCCACGACCGCGTACGCCGGACGTACGCGTTCACGACGCGTACGCACTCCGGGTATTTCTGTGCCTCCAGCACATTGGCCTTCACCATATCAGGCAGTGTCTGCAGCGCATCCTTGTCCGAGGCGTTGCACGCAGGGGATATGACAGCAAGACAAAGGCACAGCGCGAACGTCGGTACTCTGGACATCACTCGCCCCTCCGAACAGGTATGAATTCATAGCCCTCGTGGCTTCGGATCAGACCCGGTACGCCCATCTGCTGCATGAACGTGGCGTCGCCCGGGTTGCCGAACGGATCATACCCCTCCGCGCGCGTATTGGGATGCGTGTGGAAGAAGCCAAGCACCGTACAGCCGCAGAGGAACGGGTCCGGCTTGATCGTGGATTCCTGACTCATCCTGTCACGGCTGCCGGCAGGCAGTCGATAGAGCCAGGGCTGACGCTCGCCAATGGTCAGGACCACCCAGCCGCCGTTCTCGCGTTTGGTGGAGCCCGGCCTTCCCGAGCGCACTTCGGGCGCATTCGGCCTGGAATCCTCCCAGGCGCGCTCGGTCTCTTCCCGCAGCTTCGGATCCCGCGTCCATTCCGGGTCATTGCGTCCCACCGGCCACCCGACCCGCGCCCTGCCGCCGGTCTGCGTTGCGCCCCGCGCCGCGTTGCCGCCGCCATTCACTGTGGTGGCCATCGTGGTGAACTCGCCGGTGCTCATGCAGGTCCCATCCTTGTTGGCCAGGTGAGACCCGGTGCAGCGTCCATCCGGATCATGGTAGCGGTAGGGGTTGCTGTCGGCGTAGCGGTACCTGTTGAGCATGGCGACCGGGTTCATGAAGGTCGGCACGGGGTCCGGCGACAGGAACAGTGCGATCTGCGGATCGTAATAGCGCTGTTGCATGTACACCGTGCCTGAATCTGCGTCCTCCACATGACCGGTGAAGCCGGGCTTGCCATCGCTTACCCCGGCCGACATGCCGAAGGTGGTGTACTGGAGACGCTGGAGCACGGTTCCCTGGGCAGAGCTGTAGGCAATGGGACTTCCGAGGATGTCGTTGTGGACGTATTTGATCGAGGCAGTGCCGTCCTGGGCGGTCTCGATCGCGGCAACCGCAATGCCATCCAGGTAGACATGCGAAGTGTGGCGAAGCGCCTTCGACTCGAACTGGACGGCAAGCTTTCCGGAACGGGTATAGAAGTACCGGTTCGTGTCCTGGCCATCCGCTGCCCGGCGCTGGACTCGCCTGCCCGCGGCGTCGTAGGCATAGGTGGTCGAACCGGCCGACGCGATGAGCCGGTTGTTCGCATCGAACGTGAAGGTCCGCCCGTTCTTGTTGATCATGTTGCCCTGCGCATCGTACGCAAGGCCAATGATGGTCGCGCCCTCGTCGGTCCGGATGTTGGTCAGACGATTCGAGGCATCGTAGTAGTAGTTGAACGGCGTGGCTCCTGCGGTCGTCAGGCGCGTGAGGTTGTCGAAGTCATCGTAGGAGAATGACTGGTTGACCCCGGCCTCAGGCGACACGACGTTCAGTATCCGATCCACACCGTCATAGCTCATCTGGCGATTGAGGCCGCTCTGTCCGTCCAGATCCATCATGGAGCTGACATTGCCGCCCTTGTCGTACGCATAGGCGAGCCGCATGACGCCGGCGTCGCTCACCTGGCTGGGCAACAATCGCTCATTCAAGGTTCGCTGATGGCGAATGCCGTTTCCGTAGATGAACTCTGCGACGGTTCCGGTCGCACCACGCTTGACCCCCGAGACAAGTGTCCGTCCGGCGCTGTCGGTAATGGCCCGCGACCTGCCGAGCGCATCGGGATGGTGGTCGATGTGGAGACCGGACGGAAGGGTATAACCGGCCAGGGAGCCATTGGCATCGTAGGTATACGACATGGTCCAATCCGACTCGTTGCTGATGCTCGACGTCTCCGATGCCAGCGACCGGCGGCTGTTGTAGGTAAAGGTCGATACCGCCGAGATACCACCGCCGTTACTGGAGGAAATAGTGTTGATCAGCCCGTCAGGGGTGTACGCGATGTTCTGGTTGCCCAGTCCATCCGGCGACACGATCGCCGACAGCCGACCGTTCGCATCATAAGAGCGGGTGATCGCGCGCGGGGAGCCTGCGGCAGCCTGTTGATCACAGCTGCTTGTTGAAGGAAGCGCCAGCCCGCTGGCGGTCCACAGGATGCGCCCGGCTGCATCCAGGCCGACAGCGGTCGCCCCGGTCTCGGGTTCAATGCTTTTGCAGAGGCGATAGTGGGCGTCGTACACGTAATGGCGCTGAAGCGGAGCGCCGTTTCTTGAATCCCGCGCGATGCGGGTAATGACGCCGTAGGGGGTGCGATCAATCCGGGTAATGCGGGACTCGGGTTCTTCGATCAGCGTTTCCCGATCTGTCGCCGGATCCGAATAGGCCTGGTAGGTCGTCGTTGTCACGTTGTTGCGTGCATCGGAACGCTGGACCCGGTTTCCCGCCAGATAGATCTGGGCGGTGACCAGCGGGCCCTGTTCACTGTCCGCAGAGGTACCGGTCAACCTGCCCAGCGCATCGTAGGTGTAGGTGGTTCCCCGCAGCGGCGGAGGCGGAGGCGGGGGCGGTTCGCTCACCGTGATGGCGACGTTTGGCGTGAGCACGCCGAACCATTCCACGCCATCGCGCACCATGCGCCACTGGAAGTTGTAGACGCCCGGCTGCGCCGGTGCGACCACGGTCGCCTTGAACTCTCCGATCGCGCCCAAGGGCACGTCTGCCGTCTGTATCCGGTGGGTACCCCACAGGGTGTTGTCATGCGGGTTCTGCGCGCCGAGCGAATACGCCTGGCTGGCGCTCCACACATAGTCGCCGGTGTTCCGCATCCGGATGGTGACGGGATAGGACTTGCCCACCTCCATCGTTGTGGGTACCTCCTGCGAATCAAACTGTGAGGCGTTGATCGGATTGATGATGTATACGGAGAACACCTGCGTTGGCAGGCCGAAGGCGACCGTGTTCCGGCGCATCTGGAACTGGAAGTAGTAGTTGAATCCGTGCGTATTGAAAATCTTTGCGGTGATGTTGAACTGGAAGGTATACGACTGGCCGGGGGCCACGTCGTGGGAAATGCCCTGCGGGGTGAAGTCCCAGACGTAGCTGTCACCTCCGTTCACGAAATCGAGGAAGTAGCTTCCGGCGCGCCAGGTTGTTTCGCCGGTGTTTATCATCTGGATGGACATTGTCATGGGCCGCCCGGTTACCGGAGGTCCGACCGAAGAAATCGTGCCCGGCGCGGCGGCATCGATCGGCTCCGGTGGATTGTTGACTGTGATGACGACGGGGCCGCTGGACATCGGACGGTGGGTCATGTCGCCATCGGGCAGAATCCGGGTGGCGATCACGCGGTACATGTACTCATAGCGACCGGGCGGAAGCCCACGTACAGGGATGGTCCCCTGCGGGATGACACTGATGGTCACCCCGTTCTGGGTGATCACGGTGTTCTCGATGAACTCCGCCTTGGGCCCGGAGGACACCGAATAGCTCACCTGGAGATCGAAGTTTGCAGGCGCGACGTACGTCGTCGTGGCCGGCCCGGTCAGGTTGATGGTTGCCTGCGCGGCGGCGTTGGAGGCGGTGAGTGCCGTCAGCAGCAGGAGGAAACGGAGGAGGGCATGTGCGCGCATTGGGGTCTCCATACCTCAGCGATAGCGACCGGGATACGATTCGTAGATCAGCCGATTGGCATGGTCGTACCGCCGTAGGATCTGGGACAGGGTTCCCGCCCTGTCTGCAGCGTCGTATTCCTCTTCCAGGACCGGCCTCAGCAACGCGTCGTAGTAGGTCACCTTGCGCCGGTTGCCTGTCGCTTCGGTTTCCTTCCAATGGCCGGCCGGTATGCCCAGCTCGGCTGTTGGCAGGCGCGAGAAGGTCATGGAGGTGGCATTCCAGGCCGTGCCGACATCGGCCGGGAGGGTGATCATGGAGAGCCTGCCCATCGAGTCGTAGGCGTAGCTGGTCTGGAGATTGTTCTCGTCCCGCGCGGCGCCCACCCAGCCGTTGTCGTCGACGGTGGCGCCGCGTGTGGTCCCGTCGGGGTTGATCACGTGCTGCGGAATGCCACGCTTCCACTGCTGAAGCCGGGTCATGCGGCCGGTGGGATCGGTGGCGGTTGCCACCGTGCCATCGCCGTTGTAGGTGAAGCTCACCTGCAGCAGTCCAAAGCTGAACTTCTCCAGCGGACGCAGCAGATCGTCATACGTCGCCGCAGACACGACCTGCCCGGAATCCTCGTTGTGTGTCGATGCCACCGCACCGAGGATCCAACGGGCCGGGTTGTCCAGGTATTGCCGTCGCTCGCGCATCACGCCCGAGGGGCCGCTTTGGGTGGTCAGCGTCGGCCTCGCAAACGCGTCCCACCCGTCGCTGGCGCGCCGGTACTGCGTGCTCTCCCGCACAGTGAGGCGCTCGGCAAGCGGCTGGACCAGACCGTCTGCGTACTGCATGAAATGCAGGCTGTTTCCAACACGCGCCGGGTAGTGCGCTCCGGCCGGCGGCGAGCTCAGATACCGCGAGCTGGTGCTTTCCAGTACAACGCCATCGCTCCCGGCGGTCTGGCGTTCAATGATCTTGCCTTCATCGACGAGGAACGTGTGGCCGAACCCGTAGCGGGTGGTCGAGCCATCGGGGTGGGTCACCGTCGACCAGCGGAGCGGTGTGGAGGGGTATCCGCCGGTGATCGACAGCTGTGTGCGCATTTCACCGAGCCCGGCGCCGGTGACCACTCGATCGGTCAGCGACCAGACGGAGTAGTAGTTGGGCTGCACCGGCGAGTAGCAGGCATCCAGCGTGGAGCGGAAGATGGTTTTGTATGCGAACGAGAACGTGGCGCGGGCGCCGCCGGGATGCGTGACGGTGTAGGCGTAGGGCCCGGTAACCTCGCCGATGATGGTATCGCAGGGCGTGGTTCCCTCCTGTGGCGGTGCCATCCAGGCCGGTCGAACGCTGCCCACCCAGTCGTAGCTCCAACGGGTGGCATCGGGAAGGATCACTGCCGCCAGGCCGCCATCGGTCGTGCTGGTCGGTTCGCGATACTGGTACTGCCACGTGCGCCCTGCGGTCGTGGCGCTGACCATGCGTCCATTCTGGTAGGCCAGGTCGATCCTGCGGCCGTCGTTGGACTGTATGGAGGCAAGGTTGTCGTTGACGTAGGTGTACGTGACCCAGTTGCCCTGCTGGTCCTCGACACGCGATGCGGCCAGGTACACCTTGTACTGGGGGACGGTGTGATATGTGCGCAGGCGGAAATTCGGCATCTGCCGGGTGATCATCGTGTCGAAGTAGTAACGCGTTCCATCCGGCATGACGGCAAGGAACCCTTCACCGGGCGCACCATTCTTGAGCTGGGGCAGGCAGCGGATGCGGATGTCCCCATCGGCGGCCCACGGATAGGTCTGACCATCTGCCGGCATCGGAATGGCTGCGGCCGCCTTCAGCATCAGCCGTGCGGGTTGTCCGGGCAGATGCAGGTTGTAGCCCGACCACATCTTCTCGATGTAGAAGTCACCCAGAATGGCGCTGTAGGGCGCCTGTTGCAGGCTGCACCGGGCATTGCGCGAGGGGTTGCCCTCGGCCGCCATCGTCCAGCCGTGACTGGTGAAGGTGCCCTCCAGGAACGGGGCCTCCAGCTGCCAGTCGTAGAGCGACCCGAAATCGAACAGGCGCGAGCCGGAAATGAAGTAGCGCTCATCGATCTGCCGGCTGCGGGTGAGCTCCACCTTCAAGGCGTTGTTGCCGGGAATGGAGATATCGGTGGCCGAGAACCGCGTTCCGCCATCCAGGTAGGAGATCTGCTCCCCAAATGCCTCACTGGCGTCCAGCGCGGCGGTGCGTCGTGCCTGCACCTTCTGCGCGTAGTCGGACACTTCTTCCAGATAGTTCTGGGCGTGGCTTGCGGTACACAGCCCAATACCGAGCAGCCCGCTGGCGAGCGTGAAAGTGAGACGGTTCATGCAGGTCCCCTGTGGCGGCGATCCGGCGCGATGAGCAGGCACCCCTGCTGCCCACGCGATGTTGGGGGCCATGTTCGCAATAGCGCGCGGTGCGCCGGACGTCGGGGATCTCTGATAATGATGTAGGGAGACACCTCCATCGGCTGTAAGAAAAATGGCCGGTGAAGTGCTGGCTCACTGCCACGCCACCCTTGGTCTGCCAACAGGCAGCAGCGACAATGTCCGGATGACGGACCGCATCCCCCTGCTGCTGCTCCCAGGCCTGCTCAACGACGCTGAACTCTGGCGCGGGCAGATCGCCGCGCTGTCCGACATCGCCGACTGCACGGTGGGCGACCAGACCCGCGGCGAGACGATGCAGGCGGTCGTGGACGACGTCCTGGCGCAGGCGCCGGACCGCTTCGCCCTGGCCGGGTTCTCGCTGGGCGGCTTCGTGGCCCAGCAGATCCTGCGGACTGCGCCGGAGCGTGTGCTGCGGCTGGCGTTGATCGATGCCTCGATCCATGCCGATTCGCCGGAACGCGCTGCCCAGCGCCGGTCGCAGCGCGCCAGCGTGCGCCTGCCCGGCACTTTCCACGGCTTCGGCGACACACTGATGCGCAGCTACATCGATGCCTCGCGGCTGGACGACTATGTACTGGTGCAGCGCGTGCGCGACATGACCGCCCGGCTGGGGGCGGCGGTGTTCCTGCGTCAAAGCGCGCTGGATCGCGTCGATGGTCACGACGTGCTGGCCCGCTACCGCGATCCGCTGCTGATCGTGTGCGGTGCCAACGACCGCATCACGCCGCTGGCCATCAGTGAGGAGATGCACGCCCTGGTGCCAGGCTCCACCCTGGTGGTGGTACCCGCCTGCGGGCACCTGGCGCCAATGGAGCAGCCGGATGAGGTGAGCGACGCGCTGCGCGGCTGGTTGCTCCGCTAGGCGCTGCCGGTCAATCCCAGTCCGGCGCGATCCCGTCGGGGTTGGCCAGGCGCTGGCCACGGTCCAGCGTCGCGATCTGCGCCATGTCCGCCTCGCCCAGGTGCAGGTCCGCCGCCAGCAGGTTGCTGGCCAGGTTCTCACGCCTGGTGGAGGAGGGGATCACCGCGTAGCCCTGCTGCAGTGCCCAGGCCAGCGCGACCTGGGCCGGGGTGGCCTGGTGGCGGTCGGCGATGGCCTGGATCACCGGGTCCTTCAGCACCTCGCCGTAGGCCAGGCTCATGTAGGCGGTGACATGGATCCCCTGATCCTTCAGGAACGCGATCAACGCGCGGTTCTGCAGGTAGGGATGCACTTCGATCTGGTTGGTGGCGATGGCGTCGGCACCGAGAATCCCGATCGCCTGGCGGGTCTGCGCGATGGTGAAGTTGGAGATGCCGATCTGCCGGGTCAGGCCCAGCGCCTTCGCCTCGGCCAGCGCGCCCAGGTACTCGGCCATCGGCACGGCGTCCTTGGGCGAGGGCCAATGGATCAGCGTCAGCTCGACGTGGTCGGTGCGCAGCTTGCGCAGGCTTTCGCGCAGGCTTTCCAGCAAGGTGTCGTGGGCGACGTTGGCGATCCAGATCTTGGTGGTGAGGAACAGCTCGTCGCGGGCCAGGCCGGCGTCGGCGATGGCCTGGCCCACCTCGGCTTCGTTGTCGTAGATCTGCGCGGTATCGATGGCGCGGTAGCCCACGTCGAGCGCGTTGCGGACCGAGTCGATGACGGTCTGGCCCTTCAGGCGGAACGTGCCGAGGCCGAATGCGGGAATGCTCATGGAAACTCCTTCGTGCGGATGCGATGCAGGCTACGCCGTGCACCGTTGAATGATGCGCAGCAGACGGCAGGTCCGCTGCGCGAGCGATCAATGTGCGGTGACGGCGATGCCGTCGGCACGGTCGGCGACACCGTCGCGGCGGTCCAGCCGGCCGCTCAGCGCGGTCAGCCCGAAGGCACCCATCACCACCAACGCACCCAGCCACGGGGTGTGCATGAGGCCGATGTGATCGACCACCAGGCCGCCCAGCGAGGCACCGAGCGCGATACCGACGTTGAAGGCGGCGATGTTCAGGCCCGAGGCGACGTCAGCCGCCTGGGGGGCGAAGCGCTGCGCCTGCTTGACCACGTACACCTGCAGCCCCGGCACGTTGCCGAAAGCCACCGCACCCAGCGCCAGCACGGTCAGCAGCACCAGCCAGGTGTTGTAGGCGGTGAAGGTCAGCATGAACAGCACGGCGGCCAGCAGAGCGAAGATCAGCTTCAGCGCCGGAATCGGCCCGCGGCGGTCGGCCAGGCGGCCGCCCCACAGGTTGCCGATCGCCACCGACACGCCGTACACCAGCAGCACGCCGCTGACCGCATTGGCCGAGAAGCCGGTGACGTCCTGCAGGATCGAGGCCAGGTACGTGAACGACAGGAAGGTGCCGCCGTAGCCCAGCGCGGTGATCGCATACACCAGCAGCAGGCGCGGCTGGGCCAGCACCGACAGCTGCTGGCCGAACGTGGCCGGTGCGCTGCGCTGCAGGTTGCGCGGCACGAACAGCAGGCTGCCGATCAGGGCGATCACGCCCAGCGCCGCCACGGCCAGGAAGGTGGCGCGCCAACCCAGATGCTGGCCGATGAAGGTGCCCAGCGGCACGCCGGTGACCAGGGCGACGGTGAGGCCGGTGAACATGATCGCGATCGCACTGGCGGCCTTTTCCTTGGGCACCACCGACGTGGCGATGATCGAGCCGATCGAGAAGAACACGCCGTGGGCCAGGCCGGTGAGCACGCGCGCCACGATCAGCGACCCATAGCCGGGCGCCATCCAGGCGATCACATTGCCCAGGGTGAACAGCACCATCAGCGCCACCAGCAGGGTTTTGCGCGGCACCCGGCCGGTGAGTGCGGTCAGCACCGGGGCGCCAATCGCCACGCCCAGGGCGTACAGGGAGACCAGCAGGCCGGCCGAGGGCAGGGAGACGCCGAGGTCGGCGGCGATGGTCGGGATCAGCCCGACGATGACGAATTCGGTGGTGCCGATGGCATACGCGCCAAGCGTAAGCGCCAGCAGGGCGAGGGGGATGCCACGGGACATGGTCGATTACCGGTGGGAAGAGAGGCTGCGCAGTCTGCGCGCCGCACTCGTGCCGAAAAAGCGGTCTTCACGCCAATGACTATTGCCTCATGGTCAATAATGGGCCTCGTCCGTTGAGTGCCCGTCCGATGAAAACCACCCTCGACGAAATGCAGGCCTTCATCGCGGTGATCGACAGCGGTTCGATCACCGCCGCGGCCGAACAGCTGGCGCAGACGCCCTCCGGGGTCAGCCGCGCGCTGGGACGGTTGGAAGAGAAGCTCGGTACCACCCTGCTGACCCGGACCACCCGCCGCCTGCAGCTCACCGAGGAAGGCGAGGCGTTCCTGGCCCAGGCCCGCGCCATCGTCGCCTCGGTGGAGGCGGCCGAAGAGCAGATCGCCGCGCGCCGCGAGCGGCCGGCCGGGCGGTTGCGGGTGGATGCGGCGATGCCCTTCGTGCTGCACGTGATCGCCCCGCTGGTTGCCAGCTATCGCGCGCGCTACCCGGAGGTGGCACTGGAACTCAACAGCAGCGAACGCTACATCGACCTGCTGGAACGCCGCACCGATGTCGCCCTACGGATCGGACCGCTGGCCGATTCCACGCTGCATGCGCGTCCGCTGGCGCACAGCCGGTTGCGGGTGCTGGCCAGCCCGGCGTACCTGCAGCAGCACGGCACACCGGCCCGCGTGGCCGACCTGCAGGCGCACACGCTGCTGGGCTTCAACGAACCGGATTCGCTCAACCATTGGCCGTTGCCGGGCGATACCGACGCGCTGCTGCATGTAAGGCCGGCAGTGGCGGTATCCAGTGGCGAAACCCTGCGCCGGCTGGCGCTGGAAGGCGTGGGCATCGTCTGCCTGTCCGACTTCATGACCCATCGCGACCGTGCGGACGGGACGCTGGTGCAGGTGCTGCCCACGCTCACGGTGGAGGTGCGCCAGCCCATCCACGCGGTGTACTACCGCAACACCGCCGTGTCGGCGCGGATCAGCTCCTTCCTCGACCACCTCGCCGCCGCGATGGTCGGCCCCCCCTACGTGTAGTGCCGGCCGCGGGCCGGCACGCGCCACCCGTTACGCCGCCTGCGGCACGCCCGGGCCGGCCGCCCGTCGGGTGTCCAGCACGAACACGTCCACCGCCGCGTTCAGCACGATTGCTTGCTCTTCCATGCTGCGTGCGGCCGCCGACGCTTCCTCCACCAGGGCTGCGTTCTGCTGCGTCGCTTCGTCCATGTGCACCACGGTCTGGTTGACCTGCTCGATGCCGGCCGACTGCTCCTGCGAGGCCGCGGAAATCTCGGCCATGATGTCGGTCACCCGTTGCACGCCGCCCACGATCTCCTGCATGGTCTGGCCCGCCTGGCGCACCAGGGCGGCTCCGGTCGCCACGTCCCCGACGGAGGCATCGATCAGACCCTTGATCTCCTTGGCGGCGGCGGCCGACCGTTGCGCCAGCGTGCGCACTTCGCTGGCCACCACCGCAAAGCCGCGGCCCTGGTCGCCGGCGCGCGCGGCTTCGACGGCGGCATTGAGCGCCAGGATGTTGGTCTGGAAGGCGATCCCGTCAATGACGCTGATGATGTCGGCGATGCGGCGCGACGAGGCTTCGATGGCCCCCATCGTGAGTACCACCTGCCCGACCACCTCACCGCCCTGCGTGGCCACTGCGTGTGCACCGATGGCGAGCTGGTTGGCCTGGCGGGCGTGCTCGGCGTTCTGGCGCACGGTCGAGGTCAGCTCTTCCATCGACGCGGCGGTTTCCTCCAGGTTCGCGGCCTGCTGTTCGGTGCGCTGCGACAGATCGCTGTTGCCGGCGGCGATCTCACTGGCTGCGGTCTGGATCGCCTGTGCGGCCTGCTTGATGTCGCCGACGATGCCGGTGAGCTGGCCACTGGTGCGCGCCACGTCGTCGCGCATGCGTGCGAACACCCCGTGGAAGTCGCCCTGCATGCGGGCGCCAAGATCGCCGCGCGCGATCGCCTGCAGCACCGCCGACACCTGGCCCAGATCCTGTTCGGTGGTCTGCATCAGCTGGTTGAGGCCGGCCACCATCTCGCGGAAATCGTGCGCATAGCGCGCTTCATCACCGCGTTGGCTGAAGTCGCCCGCCGCCGCCGCGCGGGCCAGGCGCTTGATCTCGGCGTTGATCGCGCCGAGATTGGCCTTGGCCGTGTCCAGCGCCTGGGTGATCACCGCCTTTTCGCCGGGCAGCCGTTCCATGTCCAGCGCCAGGTCGCCCACGGCATAGCGCCCCATGATCTCGATCGCACGCAGCTTGACCCGGATATGCGCATCGACCAGCGCGTTGACGTCGCGCACCATCTGCCCATAGCCGCCGGGGAAGGCGGCATCGTCCATGCGATAGCTGATCTGGCCGGCGTCATGGCGCGCGGCCATCGTGGCCTGGGCGGCCAGCACGTCTTTCAGGGTGCGGGTGACCGCGCTCATGGCCTGGCCAAGACGGCCGAT
Organism: Stenotrophomonas nematodicola; assembly: GCF_009467805.1. Classification (GTDB taxonomy): domain Bacteria; phylum Pseudomonadota; class Gammaproteobacteria; order Xanthomonadales; family Xanthomonadaceae; genus Stenotrophomonas; species Stenotrophomonas nematodicola. The sequence continues at coordinate 255,903 of NZ_WIAY01000004.1, read as the reverse complement.
CTCATCGCCGCTGCGGACCTGCACGGTGTGCTCCAGATCGCCACGTGCCACCGCACGCGCGGCCGCTTCCACCGCCAGCACCGGTGCGATCACCGCACGACGCAGCCAGATCGCCAGTATCCCCATCAACACCAGTGCCGCCAGCGCGGTCAGCGCCGCGCATACCACGAGCGTGCGCCGGGCCTGTTCCGAGCGCGCCTGCACCGCGCGCTCGGCCACCACGGCGGTGCGCTCACCCAGCGCATCCAGGGTGGCCCCGGGCGCGCGGTCCTTGCCGCGCACCAGCGCATCGCCGTCCAGCGGGCTGTAGCCGCTGGCGGCAAACGCCTCCAGAGCGCCGTGGTAGGCCTGCTGCAGGGCGGTGTGCTGGGCCAGGAACGTGCCGGCCAGGCGTGCGGTGTCCGCATCGTCGGCGCCGGCCAGCGCCTGCGCCAGGGCCTGTGCCTTGCGGCCTTGGGCATCGAAGGCGGCCAGATGGCGTTCGCGCAGGGCCGCGTCGCTGCCGCGGATCAGCACGTTCTTCCATTCCTGCACCTGCAGGCGGAACTCGCGTTGCAGCGTGTCGGCGCGTGCATTGCGGGCGACCTCGGCGGGTACCTCGGTGGACAGGTTCAACCAGGCCGAGCCGAGTCCGGCCAGGGCGCACACCACAACGATGAACAGGCCAAGCGACAGTGCGCCCAGCAACTTGAACTGCAGGCTCAGGGCACGCGCGGGTGCGGCGGACAACATGGACATGGACGTCAGGAAGTAGGGAAGGGCGATGCGGTATCGGAGCGTGTCGGGACCTTCTGAAGTGGGAGGTCCGTCACGCTTACCGTTCCATTCAAGGATGTGAATTCTTTGTGACGTCTCTGTCGAAGTGATGAATGGAACAGCGCCACTGGACAGCCCGCAAATATGTAACTATCGTAGTTACATGAAATCCAGCAACCAGTTCTCCGACGCCCTGCACGTGATGGCCCACCTGGTCGGTCAGGACGGCCCACGTACCTCCGAACAACTCGCCACCTGCCTGCCGACCCACCCCGTGGTGATCCGGCGTCTGCTGGCGGCGCTGCAGAAGGGGGGGCTGGTCAGCAACGTGCGCGGTCACGGCGGCGGCAGCCAACTGGCGTGCGACCCGGCCAGCATCACCCTGCACGACGTCTATGTCGCCGTCGGCGCGCCCCCGCTGCTGCACACCGGTGCGCGTGAAGGCGGCCGCGGCTGCCCGGTCCAGCAGGTGGTGAACGCGGCGCTGGACGACAGTTACCGGCAAGCCCAGGCGCTGCTCGAAACGCGCCTGCGCGCCACCACCCTGGACACCCTCGGCGCGGCCTTCGCCCGCCACCTGGCCCACCATGCTGCTGGAGGTTCCCATGACGTTTGATGCCGTGATCATCGGTGGCAGTTTTGCCGGTCTGTCCGCCGCGCTGATGCTCGCGCGTGCCCGCCGCGAGGTGCTGGTGATCGACGGCGGCCTGCCGCGCAACCGCTTCGCCGCCCACTCGCACGGTGTGCTTGGCCTGGATGGCATCGCCGGCAGCGAGCTGCTGCGCCGGGCCAAGGTGCAACTGCTGGACTACCCGACCGTGCGCTGGCTCAGCGACACGGTGGACAGCGCCTCGCGCACCGCCGATGGCTTCGCCGTCCATACCACCGGTGGCGAGACCTGGGCTGCGCGCAAGCTGCTGCTGGCCACCGGTATCCGCGACGAACTGCCCGCACTGCCCGGGCTGGCCGAGCGCTGGGGCCACAGCGTTCTGCATTGCCCGTACTGCCACGGCTACGAGATCGGCGGCGGGGCGATCGGCCTGCTGGGCGGGCATCCGATGTCCAGCACGATGGCCGGGCTGCTCGCCGAGTGGGGCCAGGTGACCTTGTTCGCGCACGGCATGACGCTGGACGAGGACGACGCGGCCCGGTTGCAGCGACGTGGCGTTACTGTCGAGCATACGCAGGTCGTGGGGCTGGACGGCGAGGCCCCGCAGCTCAGCGCAGCCGTGCTCGCCGACGGCCGCCGCATCGATCTGCGCGCGCTGTTCGTGACCGCCCGTCAGCACATGGGCTCACCGCTGGTCGAGCAGCTCGGCTGCGCGCTGGATGAGAGCCCCGTCGGCGTGCTGGTACGGGTGGATGCGCAGAAGCAGACCACGGTGCCCGGCGTGTACGCGGCGGGTGATGCCACCGTGGTCGGCAACATCACCCTGGCCAATGCCGAAGGGGTGCGCGCGGGTATCAGCCTTCATCACGCACTGGTGGCCGAGGACAGCGCGGTCATCCCTTGATGCACACCACCTGGCGCAGGGTGTGCACCACCTCCACCAGGTCGCGCTGCGCTGCCATCACCGCCTCGATCGACTTGTAGGCGGCCGGCGATTCGTCGATGACCGCCGCGTCCTTGCGGCATTCCACATGGGCGGTCGCCTCGCGGTGCTGCGCCAGCGTGATCTGCTGCCGCGCGGCCGTCCGGCTCAGTACGCGTCCGGCACCGTGGCTGCAGCTGTGGAAGCTCTCCGCGTTGCCCTTGCCGCGCACGATGTAGCTGCAGTCGCCCATGCTGCCGGGAATGATTCCCAGCTCACCTGCACGTGCACTTACTGCGCCCTTGCGGGTGATCAGCAGGGGTTCGCCGCCGTGGGTCTCGCGCTGCACGTAGTTGTGGTGACAGTTCACCGCCAACGCCTCCAGCTGGAACGTCGGCAACCGGTGGCGCATCTCGGCCAGCACCCGCGCCATCATCGCCTCGCGGTTCTCGCGGGCGTAGTCCTGCGCCCACGATACCGCCTCGACGTAGTCGTCGAACAGCGCTTCGCCCTCCATGAAGAACGCCAGGTCCCGGTCCGGCAGGTGGAAGCCAAGCACCCGCCGGGCCAGCTGCTCACGCGCCTGTTCGATGAAGTACGTGCCGATCAGGTTGCCGGTGCCACGTGAGCCACTATGCAGCATCACCCACACCGCGCCGGTTTCATCCAGGCAGATCTCGATGAAGTGGTTGCCGCCGCCCAGCGTGCCGATCTGGTTCTCCAGCTTGTCGGTGCGGATGCGCCGATGACGCTGCTTGATCGCGTCCAGCCGCGTCACCAGACCGGAGCGTTCGATCCGGGTGCGGATACTGTCGGGCAACCGGCGGTGTTCACCGCCACGGCCGTTGCCGACCGGCACGCTGCGCTCGATGCTGCTGCGCAGCTGGGCCAGGTTGTCGGGCAGGTCCTTGGCGCGCAGGGTGGTGCGCACCGCCGCCATGCCGCAGCCGATGTCCACGCCGACAGCAGCGGGGATGATCGCGCCGCGCGTCGGGATCACCGACCCCACCGTGGCGCCCTTGCCCACGTGCACGTCGGGCATCACCGCCACCCACGGGCCAACGAACGGTAGTGCGGCAATGTTGGCCAGTTGTTCGCGGGCCAATGCGTCCACCGGTACGCCGCGTACCCAGCCCTTGATCGGGGTGGTGCCGCCTTCGGCGTGCAGATACTCGAATGTGTGTTGCATGTTCATGGATCATTCCTTTGGCTTCATCGTCACCAGCTGCTTCAGCACGCCATCCAGGCCGCCGAACACGGTGAGCTTGTCGATCTTGGCGGTGACCTTTTCCAGCGCCTCCAGCTCCTTGAGCCGCATCAGTACCGGGCTGTCCTCGATCAGCCTGGCGGTGTTGAGCAGCGAACGGGTGGCGTTGGCCTCCTCGCGTCGGCGTACCACATTGGCCTGCGCTTCCTTCTCGGCCTGCACCACGGCATTGAAGATCTCGCGCATGTCGCCGGGCAGGATCACGTCCTTGACGCCGACGCCGAGCACGTCGGTGCCCAGGCCCGCCACCTGCGCACGCACGCGCACCAGGATGTCGGCGTCCAGTGCGGCCTTGTCGGCCAGCAGCTCGTCCAGCGAACGCGCCGATACAGCCTGGCGCAATGCGAACTGCAGTTCGCGATAGACCTGCTCGCCTACCTTGGCTACCCCGGTCCGTGCGGCCACCGGGTCGACCACACGCGTGCTGGCCGACAGGTTCACGCGCAGCGAGACCTTGTCGCGCGTCAGCAGCTCCTGGCCGCCCACCTCGACGGCCTGCAGGCGCAGATCCACTACATCCACCACCACGCTGCTCTGCAGGTTCCAGAACGACACGGGGCCGGGGCCCAGCGTACGCGCCAGCTGGCCATCGATGAACACCAGCGCGGCGTGCTGTTCCGGCACATGGGTAGTCACCGTGTAACGCGACAGCAGGCCGATCTGGCGCAGCCGCAGCACGATGTCCGCCGGCACCACCGGTACCGTCTCCAGCGCCACGGTCTCCACCCGTACCGGGACCAGCCCACGCCAGTAAAGCTGGCGTGTGTCCGGCGGCAACACGTCGCACAGGCGCTCCTGGGCGTACACCAGGCCGATTTCGCGCGGGCCGACGTCGGCCAGCACGAACGACTGCTGCAGATCCGCGTCGTGACGGGCCATCAGCAGGTCGGCATCGGTGCCGGCGTAGCGCGGTGTGCGGATGTCGTGCAGCACGACCTCACGCTCGCCGCGCGGATCGAACCAGCGGTGGGTACCGGGGCCGAGCACGGCCTCGAACTGACGGTTGCGATACACCAGGCCGCGCTCGCTTTCGCCGATCACGACCTTCCTGGTCCAGAACATGGGCATTCTCCTGTGGGCTCTGGTGGTGGCATCCGGTGCGGTGACCGCCCGCCACCCGGATACCGGCCACGACGCGCGGGGTGCCCCGTGGGGCGGAAGAAGGTGGGAGCCCCGCGACGCCGGCGACGCGGCGCCAGGGCGCTGTCGGCGTCGTGCCGCGACGCACGCCACCACGGTTGGCATGGCGGAGCGTCGGGTCGTTGCGCGTCCAGGGCGCTGGCCCGGCGGCGGAAGCGTTGCCCGGCCGCGGCACCGCGATGCAATGCGGTGCCGCGACAGGGCGGGGGATCCCGAGTGGGCCTGCGCCCGATTGCAAGGGTCTGGAGCGGGATTCGAACCCGCAACACGCAGGGCGAACCTGCGGCTCTACCGATGAGCCATCCAATGACATGCCGGAATCGAACCGACCTGCGCGGCCTTCGCCGCTGCCCGCACCAGCAGGCCGATGTCGCACCGGTGTCGATCATCCCGGCATACGCCACGACACGGTCGCGCGCACCAGGCAGGCGAAAGCCTGCACCGTTGAGATAATCGAACAAACCGATGCATCAATATCGGACAAGCCGATATCAATATGTCATGCACATAATCACCCGTCGCCCGTGCCCCACACCAGGGCACAGCGCTCTCGCGCCTCTCGGCAACACGTCCGTGTGGTCAGGCAGTCCTTGCCCGGGTGTGGACGATGGGGGAATACGGCATGGTGATCCTGTGTTGAAGCGATGCCAACGCAAACGAAAACGCCCCCGGATGCAGCATCCGAGGGCGTTGGCATGCCTCGGAGATCGGGGACCGATCTCCGTGCAGGAAGATCAGTCGATGGCCAGCGTCAGTGCCTTGCCCGCGGCATCGCACGGACGCAGCGCGTGGGTCGCGCTTGGCAGTCGGTCGGCGATGGCGGGGAAACAACGGTGCATGACGGGCTCGGTTGAAGGGATGGGATGCCGCACGCTGCGGCGATGGGCGCGAACATTACCCGGGTTTGAATCTGCGCGCAAGCGGTTATTGAACCTGTTTTATTAACCCGGAGATTCACGGGTACTGCGGGCGCGTGTCGGAAAAAGAAACAGCCGCCTCGCGGCGGCTGTCTGGTCACGGCACCACGGCGCGCTTCAGTCCTCGGCGCTGGCCGCGTCGAGCTGCGCGATATCCTGCGCGGATAGCGTCACCTGTGCGGCTGCCAGCACGTCCTTGAGTTGTTCGACGCTGGTGGCACTGACGATCGGCGCGGTGATGCCCGGCCGTGCGATCAGCCATGCAAGCGCCACCTGCGATGGGCTGGCACCGTGCGTGCCGGCGATGTCGTCCAGCGCGGTGAGAATGCGCAGGCCACGCGGATTGAGGTACCTGTCGACCACGCTGCGGCCGCGTGCGCTGCTCTTTGCCGCATCGTCGGCACGCCGGTACTTGCCGCTGAGAAAGCCACTGGCCAGCGAGTAATAGCTGATCACGCCGATCTGCTGCTCGCGGACCAGCGGTTCCAGCTCGGCTTCATAGCCGCCCCGGTCATACAGGTTGTACTCGGGCTGCAGCGTTTCATAGCGCGGCAGCGCGTAGTCGGCCGACACGGCCAGCGCATCGCGCAGCCGCGACGCGCTGTAGTTGGAGGCGCCGATGGCGCGCACCTTGCCCTGGTCGATCAGCCGGCCGAACGCGGCCAGGGTGGTCTCCAGCGGCGTGGATTGGTCGTCTTCGTGTGCCTGGTAGAGATCGATCACATCGGTCTGCAGCCGACGGAGCGAATCCTCCACCGCCGCGGCGATGTTGTCCGCGGACAGGCCCGGCCGCTCGGCCCACTTGGCCACCTTGGTGGCCAGCACCACCTGATCGCGCTTGCCGCTGCGCTTGAACCAACGGCCGAGGATGGATTCCGATTCGCCGCCGGCATTGCCCGGCACCCACGCCGAGTAAGCGTCGGCGGTATCAACCAGATTGAAGCCGGCATCGACGAAAGCGTCCAGCAGATCGAATGAGGTCTTCTCGTCGGCGCTCCAGCCGAACACGTTGCCGCCGAAGGCGATGGGGTGGACGGAGAGGCCGGAGCGGCCGAGGTCCCGCAGTGCAGTCATGGGCGATGTCATCCTTCTGAAAGCCAGAGCGACAGGATAAGTCGATGCCGATGACCGCGTTGCGGCAGCAGGCACAAAACAGTGTTCCGTCGTGCTGCATCGCACTAACGTTTTGTGAACACCTGGGGCGCCGTGGCTGCTAGTCTCGCCGCAACCCGCCGCCAGGAAACCGCCGATGAAAACCCGTTCGCTGACCACTGCCTGCCTGTTCACCCTGTCCGCGCTGCTGCTGTCCGCACCGGCGCTGGCAACCAAGCCAGCCGGCCCCAATGCGCAGATCGCGATCACCCCCGCCGTGCAGACCGCCGTGCAGGGAAGCTGGCGCGACCCGGCCAACGTCAAGCGCGATCCGTGGCGCCATCCGGCGCAGACGCTGTCGTTCTTCGGCGTGGCACCGGGCAAGACCGTCATCGAGATCACCCCGGGGGGCGGCTGGTACTCGGAGATCCTGGCCCCGCTGCTGCGCGACAACGGCACTTACGTGGCGGCGGTGGTCGATCCGATGGCGGTCGCCGAAGGCCGTGGCCGCGATTACCAGCAGCGCAGCCGTGATGGCCTGGAAAAGAAGTTTGCCGCCAACGCCGCGCTGTACGGCAAGACCCGCGTGGTGGCCTACGATCCGACCGCGCCGCAGTTCGGCGCGCCCGATTCGGCCGATGTGGTGCTCACCTTCCGCAATGTGCACAACTGGCGCAGTGCGAACCAGGCCGAAGGCATGTTCAAGGGCTTCTACAGCGTGCTCAAGCCCGGTGGCGTGCTGGGCGTGGTTGAACACCGCGCCACGGCCGATGTGCCGGCCGATGACAAGAGCGGCTACGTCGGGCAGAAGCAGGTGATCGCGATGGCCGAGGCCGCCGGCTTCACGCTGGCCGGCAGCAGCGAGATCAATGCCAACCCGCGCGACACCAAGGACCATCCCAACGGGGTGTGGACGCTGCCCCCGTCCAACAACCATGAGGCCGCCGACGATGCGAAGTATCAGGCCATCGGCGAGAGCGACCGCATGACCCTTCGCTTCGTCAAACCCGCCAGGTAACGGGCCGGGGCGGCCGCGCGTCGCACGGCCCCGGGGGATGGGACAATGTTCCGTCCCCCGTTGTCGTCTCCGCCATGCTGATCGCCTTCAACAAACCGTTCAACGTCCTGTGCCAGTTCACCGACCGCAGCCAGCCGCCGCGCGCGACGCTGGCCGGATTCGGGCTGCCGCCGGACGTGTATGCCGCCGGTCGCCTGGACTACGACAGCGAAGGCCTCCTGCTGCTCACCGACGATGGCGGTCTGGCGCATGCCCTCACCGATCCGCGCCACAAGGCGGACAAAACCTACTGGGTGCAGGTCGAAGGCACCGCCACCGATGCGCAGCTGCAGGCGCTGCGCGCGGGCGTGCAGCTCAACGACGGGCCCACCTTGCCGGCCGGCGTGGAACGCCTGGAACCACCGCCGTCGCTGTGGCCCCGCACACCGCCGGTACGGTTCCGCAAAACGGTGCCCGATGCGTGGCTGGCGATCACCCTGCGCGAAGGGCGGAACCGCCAGGTGCGGCGGATGACTGCTGCGGTGGGTCTGCCCACGCTGCGGCTGGTACGGGTGGCGATGGGCGCACACGCGCTGGACGGCCTGCAACCCGGGCAGTGGCGGCGGATCGATTGACATCCGCTGGGCGAGGATCCAGAAAAAAACCGCCGGCAATGCCGGCGGTTTCCATGTCACGCAGATGCCGCAGCGCGATCAGGCATCGCTGCCGATATCGCTGTGCTCGTCGACCACGGTGTCGTTGCGGCGGTTGCGTGCGCTGATGCGCTGCGCCTGGCCGTCGACCACGCCGCCGTTGGCGAGCTTCTTCTTCTGCTGCTTGCGGTACAGCGCGTAGCCCAGCAGGCCGACACCGACGGCGGCGGCGGCGATGGTTACGGCCGGATTGCGGCGCACCACCTTCGCGGCCACCCTGCTACCGGTCTTGACCGCGCCCAGTGCGGCGCCGGTCTTGATCCAGTCGGTGGCCTGCGGACCGAAGTGGCGCAGGTTGGTACCGGCATGTTTGAGGCCGTCGCCGGCACTGCTTGCCAGGTCCAGGGCGCGCTCGAGGGCGCGGTCGGTAATCACGGTCAATCTGCTCATGGGGGGTCCTTTGCCTCGGTTCCTGTCCAGTGTCGCGCGTGGGCCGTGTAGGGCGTGTTATCCGCTCCGCACAACCGGATCACGACTGTAGCGGCTTGCGTGCGGCGATGTCGCCGCACCCGGAGCGCCGGTCAGCCGGCAGCCATGAATGCGCACGGCGCGTTACGCCCGGCGTCACGTGCCGCGCGGTTTGGCCCGATGCGTCGCGGTGGCCGTCCACGGGTCGTCCGGCCACGGATGCCTGGGGTAGCGCCCTTTCATCTCCTTCTTCACCTCTGCGTAGGTAGTGGCCCAGAAGTTGCGCAGGTCCTGGGTCACCTGCAGCGGCCGGCCACCGGGCGACAGCAGGTGCAGGGTCAGTGCGACGCGGTTGTCGGCAATCCGCGGCGTGTCGGCCAGGCCGAACAGCTCCTGCAGTTTCACCGCCAGCACCGGTGCCTGTGGGGTGCTGCCGTCGGCGTCGACGGCGTAGTGGATCGCGCGCTCCATGCCCGATGGCACGGACATGCGCACCGGCGCGTGGCGATCAACCAGCTGGCGCTGGGCCCACGGCAGTGCCGACTTCAGGGCTTCGCCGAGGGTGGCTTCGTCCAGCGCGTCCAGCCGGGTCCGGCCCGCGAAGGCGGGCGTCAGCCAGCGCGGCAACGTAGCCATCAGGGCGGCGTCGGACACGTCGGGCAGCTCCAGCGCCGGCATCCAGCTGCGCAGGCCCAGCACGCGTGCCTGCCACTGGCGCAGGCCGTCGGTCCACGGCAACGCCGCCAGGCCGAGTTCGGCCACCGCCTCGGTCAGGGCCTGCGCGGCCAGCGCCGGATCCACGCGGCCGGCTGAACGGCTGTCGAGCACGATGCGGTCGAAGCGGGTTTCGCGGCGGGCCACCAGTGCCCGCTTCTCGGCGTCCCAGCGCACCACGTCTTCCTGCCTGAACCGCTCGGGGAAGTCCCGGCGCAGGCGGTTCTCATCGACCGGCGCAGCACGCAGCAGCAGCGCGTCGCGCGCTTCGTAGCGCAGTTCCACCGCTACCAGCCACGGTTCGCCGCGCAGGTCGCTGGGATCGAACAGGCGGGCACTGCGGCCGTTGGCGAGCAGGTAGCGCAGCGGATCGGTCGGGTGACGCGCCGCGATGCGGTCGGGGAATGCATGCGCCAGCAGATCGCCGAGGCGGTGTGCCTCGACCGAGGTGGGGGGCGATGTGTCGCAGCGCAGCCGCCGCCGCCATTGCTTGCCGGCCGCGTCGATGGCGGCCAGCGCGCCGCGGTTGGCGTCGTGCGGTGCGCGCCCCTGGCGGAAGGCAGCCAGCGCACGCCAGCGTGCGGCCAGTGCATCGCCGCCCTGGCGCAGCGGGTCGCGCGCTTCCACCAGCGCGGCCAGGTCGCAGGCCAGTGCCTGCTCCTCGCCGTTGCCGGCGGCCAACAGCATGGCTGCCAGGCGCGGATGCGTGCCCAGCGCCAGCATGCGCCGGCCGGGCGCGGTGAGTGCGCCGCTGTCGCTGATCGCGCCCAGCCGCTGCAGCAGCTCGCGCGCGGCGGCCAGCGCGCCGACCGGTGGTGTATCGACGAAGCGAAGGTCGTCGCTGCCCCAGGCCGCCAGCTCCAGCGCCAGTGAAGCCAGCTCGACCTGGGCGATCTCCGGTCGCCGCTGCGCGTCCAATCGCTGTGACTGCGGCCACAGCCGCCAGGCCCATCCCTCCGCCACACGTCCGGCGCGGCCGGCGCGCTGATCGGCCGAAGCCTGCGCGATGCTGACCACGTCCAGCCGCGCGAAGCCGCTGTTGGGGTCGTAGCGCGGTTCGCGCGCCAGACCGGCGTCGATCACCACGCGCACGCCGGGGAGGGTCACCGACGATTCGGCCACATTGGTCGCCAGCACCACGCGGCGTTGACCGTGCGGATCGGGCTGCAGCACGCGGCTCTGCTGTTCCACCGGCAGCTCGCCGTGCAAGGGCAGCACCTGGATATCGGCGGGCAGCACCTGTTCGAGCGCGGCCTGGGTGCGTGTGATTTCGCGTTGGCCGGGCAGGAACACCAGCACGTCGCCCGGGTGGGTGGCCAGCGCCTGTTCCACCGCGCGCCGGGCCTGCGCCTCCAGGGCCTCGTCGCGGCGGGCGGGGAAATGGCTGATCGCCACCGGGTAGCTGCGTCCCTCGCTGCTCAGGCGCGGCGCGTCGAGGAACTGTGCCAGCCGCTCGCCATCCAGCGTGGCCGACATCACGACGATGCGCAGGTCCTCACGCAGCTGCGCCTGCACATCCAGCGCCAGGGCCAGACCGAGGTCGGCGGCGAGGTGGCGCTCATGAAACTCGTCGAACAGCACCGCGCCGACCCCCTCCAGCATCGGATCGTCCTGCAGCATGCGGGTCAGGATGCCTTCGGTGACCACCTCCACCCGGGTGCGTGCGGACACCTTGTTCTCGAACCGGATGCGGTAGCCCACCGTTCCACCGACCTCTTCGCCGCGCTGGCGCGCCATGAACTGCGCGGCACTGCGCGCGGCCACCCGGCGCGGCTCGAGCATGATGATCTTCCGGCCCTGCAGCCACGGCGCGTCCAGCAGCGCCAGCGGCACCTGGGTGGTCTTGCCCGCGCCGGGCGGCGCTTCCAGCACCAGGCGCGTGCGCGCCTCCAGTTCGTTCAGGACCTGCGGCAGCAGTGCGGTAATCGGGAAAATCGGGGTGCTCATCGGCGTAGGATACGGCGTCCGCAACGCTGCGCATTGCCAGCGCGCGGCCGGCGTGGTTCCCTGTGCCGCCCTGGAACCACGGTAGATCTGGATGTCTGGTGCTGCGCGCGTGCTGTGGGTGCTGGTCTGGTGTGCAGCCGCATCGTTCACGACGATGGCCTCGGAACCGGTGGATGCCGGCGCTCCGCTGGACGCGCCGTATGATGGCAATCACTGGGCCATGCTGGTGCGTGCCCAGATCCAGGCGCGCTATTTGCCGGCGGGGTTGAGCGATGACGCCGCGATCCGGCGCGCGGTGGCCGACGGCACGCTGCGCGAGGCGGTGTATCCCAGCGTGCAGCTGGGCGACGACGTCGCCTACATCATGACCAACGCGCTGACAGGCAGCACCCTGGACCGCCGCAGGAATCTCCTGGACTTGTGCCGGCAGGCCGATGGATTCCAGTTGCTGCTCGATGACGCCGACCGCTGCGGAAACGACAGCGCTCGCCACCTGCGTTTCGTGCAGGACGCAACTGGTGGGATGGTGTGCATGGCCTGCGCCTCGCTTGGCCTGCCAACGCACTGGGAGCGCCATGACCGGCCCGCGCGCTGTCCGCTGCCGGAATGGGACCGGACCGCCGCGCAGCGCCAGTTCGACGTCTGGCAGCAGCGCTTCGCGCAGGACATGCAGCCCTACCTGAGCGCAGCCAGTGACGCCCTCTGGCAGGCGCAGGTGGATGCGGGCCGGTCCGTGGACGCCACGGTAGTGCCGGCATCGCGCGCCAGTGCCGCGCTGATGGCGATGAGCACCGCGCCCGAGGCATTTGCCGACGCCCTGGACGTGCCCGGTGAGCGGCGCCGCGATCTTCTGGCCCATCTGCTGACCCTGCTGCGCACGGCGAAGGTCAGCGGGCGCGGTGGCCTCTATCCCGAACCGGAGCCCGTGCTGGAAGCCATCTGCGCGCAGGTGTGGTATCTGCAGCTGCCGGGTACGGCTGGCCCGACGTCGACGCCTGGCAACGACCGCTTCGTTCGCGGTGCCGCGCCCTTCATCACGGTGCAGCCGCATGGCGGCCAGGTGCGGCTGGCGGGGCTGTCGCGCGAATTGGCGGAGATTCTGCTGGCACCCGCGCCGGCCGACTGAGCGCGCACCGCCGAGCCACTCTGTGCCGCCATGCGCTGCTGTGCCTGCCGTGCCTATCGTCTAGCCTTCCCGCCCACGGGGAGCGCCACGACCTGGTGCAGACGTGAGCGCGCCGGGCAAGCCGCTACAATGACGGGGTTTCCCGTCCCGCAGCAGCCCCATGCACCTGATCGATATCGGCGCCAACCTCACCCACGACTCCTTCGACCGCGACCGCGACGCCGTGCTGGCGCGCGCCCGCGAGGCCGGGGTGGTGCAGATGGTGATCACCGGTGCCAGCCGCGAGCACTCGCCGATGGCGCTGGAACTGGCACGTCAGCATCCCGGCGTCCTGTATGCCACCGCGGGCGTACACCCGCACCACGCGGTGGAGTACACCGACGAATGCGATGCGGAGATGCGCGCGCTGCATGCGCATGCCGAGGTGGTGGCGGTGGGCGAGTGCGGCCTGGATTACTTCCGTGACTTCGCCCCGCGCCCGGCCCAGCACCGTGCCTTCGAGCGCCAGTTGCAGTTGGCTGCCGACGTGGTCGCTGCCGATGGGGCGCGCAAGCCGCTGTTTCTGCACCAGCGCGATGCGCACACCGATTTCATGGCGCAGATGAAGAACTTCGACGGCCGACTGGGCGCGGCGGTGGTGCACTGCTTCACCGGCGAGCGCCAGGAACTGTTCGACTACCTGGACCAGGACTGGTACATCGGCATCACCGGCTGGTTGTGCGATGAACGTCGTGGCGGCCACCTGCGCGAGCTGGTGAAGCACATCCCGGCCAACCGCCTGATGATCGAAACCGACGCGCCGTACCTGCTGCCGCGCTCGCTCAAGCCGATGCCCAAGGACCGCCGCAACGAGCCGATGTTCCTGTCGCACATTGTCGAAGAGCTGGCGCGTGATCGGGGCGAAGCGGCGGAGACCACGGCCGCCCATGCGACGGCGGCCACGCGCGCGTTCTTCCGGTTGCCTGACGTGGCCTGAGGCGCAATGGCCGTGAGCTACCGGTGGCCGTCGCCGTTTGCCCAGGCGTCGGCCAGACCCTCGCGGTAGGTCGCGAAGCGGGGGCGCCACTGAAGGGCCGCGCGTGTGCCGCGGCTGTCGATGCGTTTATTGCTGGCATAGAAGCGTCGCAGCGAGGCGGGGATGGCCGGGTCATCCCAGGCCTGCGCGGCGGGCAGCGCCAGGCCACTCAGCAGCGCGGCATGCGCGAGCACGTCCTGCGGCGGGGCCGGTGCATCGTCGGCGGGCAGATACAGCGCGTGGCCATGCGGCCGCTGCATCGCCGCCAGCACCGCACCGGCCAGATCCTCCACATGCAGCCGGTTGAATACCAGCCCGGGCCGTACCACGTGCCGCGCCTTGCCCTGTGCCAGCTGCACCAGTGCGTTGCGCCCACGGCCGTACAGGGCGGGCAGGCGGAACACCGCCGAGGTGATGCCGCGTGCCTGTGCGAACGCGCGCCACTGCTGCTCGGCGCGCAATCGCCGGACGGCGGTGTCGTTGTCCGCATCGGCACAGGTGTGTTCGTCAACCCAGTCCCCGTCGCGGTCGGCGTAGACCGCCGTCGAGGACAGGTAGCCCACCCAGCGCAGCGCGGGACTGTCGTGCAGTGCATCGGCGAGCACGCGCAGCGCCGGGTCGCCCGCATCCGCCGGCGGCACACTGCATACGATCGCGTCCGCGCGCCGGATTGCCGCGTGCAGCGCCTCATCGACCGGGACACCGTCGGCCAGCCGATACCGCGTCAGCCCGTCATCGGGGGCCGTGCCGGGGTCGCGCACGGTGCCGCTGCAGGCGATGCCCTTGGACTGCAGCAGGGCGGCCAGGTGCCGCCCGCTGTAGCCCATGCCCAGCACCAGCACGCGCGCCGGCCCGGCGGTGTACATGCTCAGGCGTCGCGCAGGCGCTGGTAGGCCTGCAGGTGCGCGTACGCCACCGCCAGCAGCGGTGCCGACTGCCCGGCGGCGCGCGCGCGGGCGAGCATGTCGCCCACGATCTGCCCGGCCTCCACCTGCTGGCCGGCCTCCAGATCACGCAGCATCGAGGCCTTCAGCGTCGACCCGGCCTGGGTGATGGCCCCCAGCGCTGCGTCGCGGGCCTTGTCCGGGATCGGCTCTCCGGCCGCGTCGGCCACGGCCAGGCACTCGTCGTACATGCCGCGCACGATCGCGGCGCCATCATCGGTGGCTACGATCGTGCCGACATCGGCGCGCATCAGGCAGGTGGACGCCGCCAACGTGGTCAGGAACGTGTACTTGATCCACTGCTCCTGACCGATGGCATCACTGGCCACGTGATCCACGTTGGCCTGCACGCAGGCGGCCGCGAGGGCGAGCACGCGCGCGCTGCTGCCGGTGCCGTCGCGCTCGCCGAACGTGAGCTTGGCCGGGGGTGCCAGGTGCAGGACCGCCCCATCGGCGGCCTTGGTCGCGCTGATGAAGCACAGCCCGCCCAGCACCGCATCGCGCCCGAAGCGGGCATCCAGCGCGGCGTAGTGGCGCAGTCCGTTGAGGATCGGCAGCACCGTGGTACGCGAGGACATCGCCGGTGCAATCGCCTCGATCGAACTGTCCAGGTCGTAGGCCTTGCAGCTGAGCAGCACCAGATCGAACGGCTGCGCCGCAGCCAGCGCGGGCAGCGCCTCGGCAGTGACGTGCCGCACCGGGAACGCCGCATCGCCGAGCGGGCTGCGGATCACCAGGCCGTCGCGGTCCAACTGCGCCGCGCGCGCCGGGCGCACCAGGAAGGTCACGTCCACCCCGGCCTGGGCCAGCCGGCCCCCGAAGTAACCGCCGGTACCACCGGCGCCCAACACCAGAATGCGCATCGTCACTGTTCCTTGTTCTTTTGGGGAGCCGGCCAGCGGCCGGCGCTACTCAACTGCGCATGCCGACGCCACGACGCAGCAGCCACAGCGCCAGGGCGGTCAGGACCACCACGAAGCCGATCATCAGCGCGTAGGCCACCCACAGCGGTACGTCGCTGGTGCCCAGCAGGCCATAGCGGAAGGCGTTGACCATGTAGAAGATCGGGTTGGCATGGGTGGCCGCCTCGGCCCACGTCGGCAGCAGCTTCACCGAGTAGAACACGCCGCCCAGGTAGGTCAGCGGGGTCAGGATGAAGGTCGGCACGATCGCCACGTCGTCGAACTTCTTGGCGTACACGGCATTGATGAAGCCGGCCAGCGAGAAGATCGTCGCACCCAGCAGCACGGTGGTCAGCGTCACCAGCGGATGCGGGATGCGCACCGGGGTGAAGAACATGGCGATGATCAGCACGATGATGCCGACCATCAGGCCGCGCAGGACCGCACCGGACACGTAGCCCCACAGGATCACCCAGTTCGGCATCGGGCTGACCAGCAGTTCTTCCACGTGGCGGCCGAACTTGGCACCGAAGAATGAGGAGCTGATGTTGCCGTAGCTGTTCTGGATCACGCTCATCATCACCAGGCCCGGCACGATGAACTGCATGTAGCTGTAGCCGCCCATCTCGCCCACGCGCGAGCCGATCAGGCCGCCGAAGATCAGGAAGTACAGGGTCATGGTGATCGCCGGCGGCACCAGGGTCTGGCCCCAGATGCGCAGGATGCGCGCCACTTCGCGGCGCACGATGGTCATCAGCGCGATGCGGTTGCGCT
Organism: Stenotrophomonas nematodicola; assembly: GCF_009467805.1. Lineage (GTDB taxonomy): Bacteria > Pseudomonadota > Gammaproteobacteria > Xanthomonadales > Xanthomonadaceae > Stenotrophomonas > Stenotrophomonas nematodicola. Next base: position 239,659 of record NZ_WIAY01000004.1, on the reverse strand, counting down.
GGCCGTCGGTCAGGACGGGCGTGGGGGTGCTGCTCATGCTGCGTTCTCCTGGTTGCCGGTGAGGCGCACGAACAGCTCCTCCAGGCGGTTGCTCTTGGTCCGCATCGAGCGCACCCGGATACCGGCGGCGTTCAACGCTTCAAACACCCGGTTCAGGTCCATCGCGCGCGGCATGTCCACGTCCAGCGTGTGGCCGTCGGTGGCGATCAGGGTGGCGCCCTCGATCACCGGAAGCTGCGCGGGCAGCGTGCCGTCGATATCGAACAGGAAGCCCTCCACGTCCAGCTTGGCGAGCAGCTCGCGCATCGGGCCCTGGGTGACGATCCGGCCGTGGTTGATGATGGCCAGGTTGCGGCACAGGTGCTCGGCTTCTTCCAGGTAGTGCGTGGTGAGGATGATGGTGGTGCCGGCGGCATTGATCTCCTTGAGCACACGCCACATGTCGCGGCGGATCTCGATGTCCACGCCGGCGGTCGGCTCATCCAGGATCAGCAGGCGCGGGCGCGTCATCATCGCGCGGGCGATCATCAGCCGGCGCTTCATGCCGCCGGACAGCGTACGGCTCATTACCTGCGCCTTCTCCCACAGGTGGGCACGCTTGAGCTCTTCCTCGGCCATCTTCTCGGCCTCGGCACGGGCCACGCCGTAGAAACCGGCGTAGTTCACCAGGATGTCGAAGGGCTTCTCGAACAGGTTGAAGTTGATCTCCTGGGGAACCAGGCCGATCAGCCGCATGGTGGCGCTGCGCGCGCGCACCAGATCGCTGCCGAACACCTCGACCTGGCCTTCGCTGAGGTTCACCAGCGAGCTGATGATGCCGATCAGGGTCGATTTGCCGGCGCCGTTGGGGCCCAGCAGCGCGAAGAAGTCGCCCGGGGCGACGTCCAGCGAAACGCCTTTCAGCGCCTGGGTGCCGTTGTCGTACGTTTTGCGGAGGTCGCGCACCCGCAGGGCGGGGGCGGTCGGGGACGCGGGAGTGTTCTGGGAAGCCAAGCTCTTGCCTTCGCGCCCAGGGGCGGCGCTGGATAGGGGCGGGGAGCGGCTATTATAGAAGGCCCCGAGGGCTTGCCCCGGCTACACACTGTCCCGAACACGTGCCTGTTCAATTTCCTCTCAAATTGGTCGACCGGCGGATGCTGGCGCCCACCGTCGGCCACTACCAGTTCCTGCGTGATGACGGCCAGCCGCTGGATTTCCAGCCCGGCCAGTTCATCCAGGTCCACTTCGAGTACGCCGATGGCACCGCCACCAAGCGCAGCTATTCGCTGGCGACCATCCACGACCATGCCCTGGGCGCCGGCGATGCGGTCGACATCGCCGTCAGTTTCGTCCCCGGCGGGGCCGCCACGGCCCTCTTCGAGGGCCTGGACATCGGCGGCCATGTCACCGCCAGCGGTCCGTTCGGGCGGTTCTGCCTGATGCCGGGTGACCACAACGCCCGCTACCTGCTGATCGCCACCGGCACCGGGGTCACCCCGTACCGCTCGATGCTGCCCCTGCTGGCCACCGCCATGCGCGAGCGCAGCGTGGAGGTGGTGCTGCTGCAGGGCGCGCGGACCCCGACCGAGCTGCTCTACAGCGACGACTTCTACGCGTTTGCCGCCGCGCACCCCGGCTTCCGCTACGTGCCGTGCCTGTCGCGCGAGCTGCCGGAGCATCCGCACCCGGACGTCCGCCACGGCTATGTCCAGCAGCACCTGGCCGAGTTCGCGCCCAACCCGGCCACCGACATCGCCTACCTGTGCGGCAACCCGGACATGGTTGATGCCACTTTCGAGGCATTGAAGGAAGCCGGCCTGCCGACCCCGCAGGTACGCCGCGAGAAGTACGTCAGCAGCAAGTAACACCGGGTCCGAGCGGGTTCACGCTAAGATGCGCGCGCCGCTCTGGCGCGCGAGGCTGCATGTCCCTGGATTTCCCTACCGTCGCCATCATCGGGTACCTGCTGTGCGTGGGCATCGCGATCGGGTTTTCGCTGATGCTGGTGGTGCTGCGCGGCCAGCCGGTGCTGCGTCTGTGGACGCTGAGCCTGTGGCTGCTGGCCGTGAGCGTTACCTTGTTGGGGCTGCGCGCCCAACTGCCACAGGTGCCGGCGATCCTGCTCGGCAACGCGACCATCGCCGCTTCCGGCGTGCTGATGCTGTGCGGCGTGGCCCGCCATCTCGACTACCGGTTGCCGCTCTGGCAGCCGCTGGCCCTGGCCGCCCTGTTCATGGCCGGCATCGCCGTTTTCCTCATCCCGTTCCCCAGCCTGGCCATCCGGCTGGACGTGTTCAGCCTGTTCGCCGTGCTCCTCAACGGCTGGATGGCCTGGCTGCTGCTGCGCCGCGCGCCCGACGCCCAGCGCACCAGTTGCCGCCTGGCTGCGGCCGTGTTCGCCACCGAAGGAGCGGTGTATCTGGTCCGGCTGTTCCTGCCGGTGGCGCCCGACGCGGGCGAGGACATCCTGCGCACCGGCTCGCCGATGTTCCTGACCTACATCGCGGGCGTGATGCTGGAGTTGGCCCGCTGTTTCGCGCTGGTCCTGCTGCTGGTCGAGCGGATGCTGGTCGATCTGCGCCGGCTGGCGCGCACCGACGGGCTGACCGGTCTGCTCAACCGCAGCGCGGTGCTGGCCGATGGCAGCGCGCTGCAGGCGGCATGCCGGCAGCAGCAGCGGCCGCTGGCGTTGCTGCTGCTGGATGTGGACCACTTCAAACAGGTCAATGACCGCTGGGGCCATCTGGCCGGCGACCGGGTCCTGCGCAACGTCGCCGGTGTGCTGGCCACCGCCGTGGCAGACCGACCGCATCTGCTGGGACGTTACGGCGGCGAGGAGTTCGTGCTGCTGCTGCCCGATGCCACCCCCCAGCAGGCGCTGGCGTGGGCCAATCGCCTGCGCGACCGGCTGCAGGCGGCGCCCGCCTCGGTGGGCAGCACGGCAGTGCCGGTCACCGCCAGCATCGGGGTGGCGGCCGACCCCGGCCAGGGCGATCTGGCCGGGCTGCTGGCTGCCGCCGACGCCGCGCTCTACCAGGCCAAGGCCGAGGGCCGCGACCGGGCCGTTGGCGCCCGGGCCGACGGGGAGGCATGCCCTGTGGCCGTCGCCGCCGGCGCGGCGTCCGTGTAAGTTGGGTCACATCCGCCGCGCGGGTTCGTCGTGGTGGCATGACTTTCAACAAGGGGAAGCAAGGAAGATGTCCAGGAAACAGTTGAGGCTGGCCGGGGCGCTGGCCGTGGCCTTGTGCGCCGGCTGCAATGCGCCCGCACCGGAAAGCGCGTCGGGCGGCACCGGCGCCAGCCGTACTTACGGCACGCTGGCGTTCAAGCCCTGCACGCTGACCAGCGCGCAGGCCAGTGCCAATGTCGAAGCCCAGTGCGCGACGTTGCAGGTGCCGGAGAATCCGGCGGCACCGGACGGCCGCAGGATCGGCGTGCACATCGCCTGGCTGGAAGTGGCCAACCAGGGCGCCGGCAAGACCGATCCGGTGTTCTTCCTCGCCGGTGGCCCCGGCCAGGCCGCCACCGAAGTGGCCGCACCGATCAACCAGGCCCTGCGCGAGGTACGCAAGCAGCGTGACATCTTCCTGATCGACCAGCGCGGCACGGGCAAGTCCAACCCGCTGACGTGCCTGGGCGCGGACGGCAAGGAGCTGCCGCTGGACGAAACGGCAGCGCCCACGCCGGCCCTGATCGCCGACTACGCGCAGCGCTGTGCCGCATCACTGAAGGACCGTGCCGACACGCGCTTCTACACCACCACCGAGGCCATCGGCGATCTCGACGCCGTGCGCGCCGCGCTGGGCGTGGACAAGGTCAACCTGGTCGGTGGTTCCTACGGCACCCGCGTCGCGCAGCATTACGCCGCGCGCTACCCGCAGCACACCCGCACCGTGGTGATCGACGGCGTGGCGCCCAACGACCTGGTGGTCGGCGGGGACTTCGCCAATACCTTCGAAGATGCCATCGCGCTGCAGTCGGCCCAGTGCCGCAAGGACGCTGCCTGCGCCAGGCGTTTCCCGGTGGATACCCGGACCCAGCTGCGCAACGTGATGACCACCCTCGCCAAGGCGCCGGTCGAGGTGGAGTACCGCGATCCGGGCACTGCCGAGGTCAAGACCGACGTGCTGACCGCCGACACCGTCACCGGCCTGGCTTTCGCCTTCTCGTACATGCCCGAGCTGTCATCGCTGCTGCCGGTGGTGCTGGACGAGGCGGGGCATGGCCGCTACGCGCCGCTGATGTCGCTCAGCCGGCTGGCCGGGCGCAGCCTCGGCGTGCAGATGAACCGCGGCATGCAGTGGTCGGTGATCTGTGCCGAAGACGCCGACCGCTACCAGGAACCGGCGGCTGCCGATCGCCTGCTGGGCCCGGAGGTGTCGCGGATGTTCTTCGCGGCCTGCCCGGTGTGGAACGTGGGCACCCGCCCGAAGGACTTCACAGCGCCGTTCGCCTCGTCGCTGCCGGTGCTGCTGCTGTCGGGCCAGTTCGATCCGGTCACGCCGCCGCGCTACGCCGAGCAGGTGCTCAAGCAACTGCCCAACGGCCGTCACCTGCTCGCCAAGGGCCAGGGCCACGGCACCATCAACGCCGGCTGCATGCCACGCCTGCTCGGCCAGTTCGTGGACAGCGCTGATGCCAAGGCACTCGACGCCAGCTGCCTGGACACCCTGAGCCCGGTGCCGGCCTTCACCTCGTTCAACGGATGGGAACCATGATCGTCGCCGACAACCTGCACAAAGCCTTCAAGACCAAGACCGGGCTGATCAAGGCCGTCGAGAACGTCGGTTTCCACGCCGCGGATGGCCGCATTACCGGCCTGCTCGGCCCCAACGGCGCCGGCAAGACCACCACCATGCGCATGCTGTACACGCTGATGACGCCGGACCAGGGCCGGGTGATGGTCGATGGCATCGATGCGGCCAAGGACCCGGTGGCCGTGCGCCGCCAGCTGGGCGTGCTGCCCGATGCGCGCGGTGTCTACAAGCGTCTGACCGCCCGCGAGAACATCGCCTACTTCGGCCAGCTGCACGGCATGAGTGCCGCGCAGATCCGCGACCGCACCAGGGTGCTGTCGCAGGCGCTGGACATGGAAGACATTCTGGACCGTCAGACCGACGGTTTCTCGCAGGGCCAGCGCACCAAGACCGCCATCGCACGCGCGCTGGTACACGACCCCCGCAACGTCATCCTCGACGAACCCACCAACGGGCTGGATGTGATGACCACCCGGGCACTGCGCGGATTCCTGCGCGGCCTGCGCGAAGAGGGCCGCTGCGTGATCTTCTCCAGCCACATCATGCAGGAGGTGGCCGCGCTCTGCGATCACATTGTGATCATCGCCAAGGGGACGGTCATGGCGGCCGGCAGCGCCGATGAGCTGCGCGCACAGACCGGGGAAACCAACCTGGAAGATGCCTTCGTCAAGGCGATCGGTTCGGAAGAGGGGTTGCACGCATGAGTTCGTTTGCTACGTTGTGGATCGTGATGCGCAAGGAACTGCGCGACCTCTCGCGCGACCGTCGCACGCTTGCGCTGACCCTGCTGCTGGGACCGCTGCTGTACCCGCTGCTGTTCCTGGGCATGGGCAAACTGGCCGAAAGCCGGGTCAAATCGCAGATCGACAAACCGCTGGAGATCGCCACGATCGGTGCCGAACATGCCCCGAATCTGGTGCGATTCCTGGCGTCCCAGGGACTCAACACGGTGGCCGCACCGGACGACCTCACCACCGCCATCCGCGACCAGAAGATCGACGTCGCCCTGCGCATCTCGCCCGGATTCGCCAAGGACTGGCAGGAAGGCCGCCCGGCGCTGGTGGAGATCGTCAAGGACAGCACGCGTCGCAGTGCCGACATTCCCAGCTCGCGGCTGGAAGCCGCATTGGGCGGGTACAGCCAGCAGGTGGGCGCGTTGCGTCTGCTTGCCCGTGGTATCGATGCCCAAGTCGCACGACCGCTGGACATCGCCACCCAGGACATGGCTACAGCCGAAGCCAAGCGTGGTCTCCTGCTGTCGGTGCTGCTGCCGCTGCTGCTGATCATCACGTCATTCCTGGGCGGTGCCTACCTGGTGATGGACACCACCGCTGGTGAGCGCGAGCGGCAGTCGCTGGAGCCGTTGCTGGCCACGCCGGCATCGCGCAGCGCCATCGTCAGCGGCAAGATCACCGCCGCCTGCGCGGTGGGCATGGCCTCGCTGCTGCTCACGCTGCTCGCGTTCAAGCTCAGCGCGCAACTGTCCACCACCGGGCCCGGGCGCCAGCTCAACATGGGCTTTCTGCCGATGGTGCAGATGCTGCTGATCATGACGCCGATGCTGTTCATCGGCACCTCGCTGCTGACCTTCCTCTCGGCAGCGGCCAAGAGCATGAAGGAAGCGCAGAGCCACATGACCTGGCTGATGCTGCTGCCGATGCTGCCCAGCTATGCGTTGATGGTGTACCCGCTGAAGAGCGAGCTGTGGCAGTTCGCCGTGCCGTTCCTGGCGCAGAACCAGATGCTGCTCAAGATCATCCGCCAGGAAAGCATCAGTGCGCAGATGTGGGGCGTGTACCTGGCGGCCGGATTTGGCCTGGCGGCTGTGCTCTGGTTTGCGGCCGTGCGCCGCTACCACCAGGAGCGGTTGGCGATTTCGGGCTGACCGTGAAGGGCGCGGTGCGATGGCGGCAACGCCATCGCACCGCCCGCAATCATGTTCTGTACGTGCCGGTCGGCCCACAGCGGTGGTCCGGTTACGCTTGCAATAGGCGGCGTCGATCTGAGTCGCGCACTTGTCTCAATATCGCAATGATTGAAGTGTGACGTCCTCGAGCGGATGTCGGTTCTGGCTCTATTCTCCCGGACGTGCCGTTCCTAGCCTTGGAGGACGCCATCGACATCGCTCTTTCATGGACCTGGATTCTCCCGCCGCAGCTCCCATCGCGCTGTGGCACCGCGTGTTCCTCGCGCAGACCCACGCGCTGATCGATCCACGCCACGTCGCACCGTCCGAGTTCGCCGACCTTCCCACCCACGTACTTCAGCCGGAACGGCTGGCAGGTCGTGTGCGCCATCCGCCGCTGCTGGTCACGCTGGAGGCGCTCGCGCGGGACCGTCGGCTGCAACTGCTCGATCAGGCTGACGCGCATCTGCGCGAGTACGGCCGCCCGCTGTTCTGCGCGCTGCTGACCTGCGACGACGCTCCCGCCGTGCGTAGTCACCTGCAGCGCGTGATGCGGCTCGTGCAACCCGGCGTCGGGCCGGGATGGCTGCGCCTGCACGATCCCGGCGTGTTCCGCCACCTGCGCTGGTTGCTGACGCCGGCACAGATGGCCTGCGTCATGGGGCCGGTGGCAACGTGGCTCTGGCACGAGCCGGTGAGCGTCACTTGGCGCGCACATGCGCGACCGGCGGTGCCGCCCACGCCACGCGTGCTGCTGCAACCGGGCCAGTGGCAGGATCTGGCCGAGGTGGGCGTGCTCAACCGCTGCCTGCGTGATCTGGCCGACGCTGGCGAAGGCGCGGGGGAGGGCGCGCTGCGTGCGCTCCTGGATGGCATCCAGGAGGCGCGCGCGGCGGGCCTGGGCGACCCGGCCGACCTGCGGCGGTATGCCTGCCAGCGTCTGCGCCACGGCAGCGGCTTCCAGCAGCGTCCGGAGGTGAGCAGGCGTCTGGCCCACGTCCGGGGGCGGGGCATGTCCTATGTCATGGCGTGCCAGTACGAACGTCGCGCCACCCTCGGGACGGCCGCATGACAGACCCGGTGAACGACCCCGCCTACTGCCCGAACTGCATCACTTTCGGCTTTCCCATCCTGCTGGCGCGCTACGCGGTGGCACGCGCCGATCAGGAGGTCCGCCGGCCCGCACCAGCCCTGGTGGCGCCGTTCGGGGCCGGTGTGCAGGAGATCGCGTTGCCGGCCGGTGACGCGCACTACACGCTGCGTCTGCTGCGCAGCGGCTACGTCTATGCCTACAACGAAGCACGCGACGAATGGCTGGCGTGGCAGGTCAACGAGCACGGTGACCTGTCCGCGTTCGACATCCGCGACGCTCACCCGCCGCCGCAGAGCGATGACGCCCCGGCGCGCTGCTCGCGGCATGGCAGCACGTTGTTCGCCAAGTGCATCGTTGTCCCGGATGCCGCCTTCGGCGCCGCGCTGTGGCTGGCGTTCAGCACCGCACCGTGGACGCCACGGGTGTGGCGGCGGCACCGGGATGCGACCTATCGGGCCCGCACCATGCGACGTATCGATGTCGGCCAGTGGGCGGCGTCGACCGCGGCCCAGCCGCACGTGGCTGCCCTGTACCAGACACTGGACCAGGTGGCCGAGTTCCACGCCGCGGTGGCCGACCGGCCGGTCCCGCACACGCCGGACCTGACCAACCTGCCGACCGTCACCGTGCTGCCCGGCGTCCAGGCATTTGAGCACAGCCTGTGCGAGCCCATTCACTACGGGCGCGCGCAGATCGATCTGCTGAGCGCGCAGGCTCGTCTGGCGGCGCGCCAGGTGACCCCCGGGCATCCGCTGGCCGTGGCCCCCGCGCTGGTGGCGCTGGACGACCCGGTCGGCATCATCGCCGACCTCAATCAGCTCGCCATCGCCCGGATACTGGAATGGGAGAACGAGCCCGAGCGGCAGGAAAAGCGCCAGTCGGCCGCCGCGATCTCCGCGCTGCAGGCGGCGATCCGCCAGGGCGCGCTCGAAGATGAAGCGCACCGGCGCGGTCGCAACGCGCGGCTGGGCAGGGGCGTGGTAACCGTACTGGGCGGCAGCACCGCGTCGGATCAGCTGGCCCGACCCCTGCCTGCCTGGACCGACGACGTGTTCGCGGTCCAGGACGAGGCGGAGGTTGTCGCGCTTGGCCAGGCATCGTGGAAGAAGTACGGCAGGCACCTTCGCGACGACGACGGACACGCGCGGTGGCTCACGCAGACCTACGCCGTGGAGCAGCAGAGGTTCTACGAACAGAACATCGCGGCACTCGATGACGCCTACATCGCCTGGCTGTCCGCCACGCCCTTCAGACTCCATATGACGGGCCATTTCGACAGCGCCAACACCACCAGTGGCGTCCTCTACCAGGAAGTGGTGACCACGCTGCTGCGGGATGCGACTGCGCGCGGCAAGGTCTTCCGGTACGTGCTGGACTGCCTCACCCACGGCGATCCGCTCGACCCCGACGCGATCGTGCTGCGCGCCCAGATGTGGAATCAGGACACCTTGATCGCGGTGTGGAAGGACACCTTGGCCAGTACCTCCACCGCACCGGGCGCGCGCGACTGGCTGGTGGCCGCCAATGGAGTGTCCAACGCCCTCAAGAGCCTGCTGGACGCCGAAACGGCCGCCAAGCTCGGCGGCATGTTCCAAGGCATGGCCCGGCTGGTGGAGCAGATCTCCGGCCCGATATCGCGCATCATCGGCAACGAGATCGGCAGCATGATCGCCCATGATGTCGGCAAGCTACCCGCCCGCTGGCAGGTGGGGCTGCTCACGGCGCTGGCACAGGCGGCTTCGCCCGGGACCGAGCTGGTCGATCTGGTCGGGCACACCACGCCCAAACGGGCCCGCAAGGCGCTGGCGATGCAACTGGCGGCGCGCGCCGGTCTGAACAGTGCGCAGCAGGCCGCGGCGGCAGCGGCCGAAGTGATTGAGACCACCGACGTCGATATCCGCGATGGCAGGTTCCGGTTTGGCATGGTCGCGCTGGTGGACGCCGATCAGCTGACGCTGTTCAAGGCGCTCAACGCCAAGGCCGTCATCACCGGCCCGGGGCGCCAAGCCGAGCTGATGCGCACCCTGACCGTGCTGGACCTGCACGACGCGATGCGCGCCAGCCTGTCCAACCTGGGCAGCACCTCGCTCGGTTACGGCATGGCCGGCCTGGTGCTGGCGTCGGCCAGCCTGGGGCAGCTCCACAAACAGTTGGCCACCGCCTCGGCCGGCACGCGCGGGCTGCTCGCGGCCAACTTCAGCGCGGGTGTGGCGGCGCTGCTGGGTGATGCAGCGATGGTCATGGGCGAGGTCGGCACCAAGCTGCCGTGGTTCTCGCAGAAGCTGGCCGAGCCAATGGGCCGGTGGATGTTCAGGGCCGACACGAAGGCGGCAGTGGTGAAGGCCAGCGGGCGTTGGTTGAGTGGGGTGGCGGGTGTGGTGTTGGGTGCACTCACGTTCGCAGATGGCTACAGGGACGCGGAACTCAATAGGGCGTATGGAATCAGCATGATGGGGTTAGGATTCTTGGGCGCGTTGACTTCTGCACTGATGATGTCCGGTTATGGAGTACCGGTCGCAATCATTCTGCTGATTGTGGTTGCCATCACCACCGTGGTGGTTGCGTGGTTCAAACCTGACGGAGTACAGCGCTGGTTGGATAAGACCATGCATTTCGGAGGTAACGAGTCAGGGCGATTTGCTGATCTGGAATCGCAGAATGCCGCGCTTGGAGCATTGAGGGGAGATCAAGGTGCTTAGTGGATGGCAGCCTCCGTTCAAATGCGGTCGGAGCATCTCCAACGATGAAGCTCTGGCGGAGCTCAATCCTTCAGGAATGGAGCGAGCCACACCTGACGATGCTTTCGGCTTGGTCAAATTCAACTCCGTATTCATCGAATTTGTTGATCGCACGTTCAAAATAAAAGGAATGGCCCCGACGCTTATTCAGCTGGTCGTGTCGCTGGGTATTTTCGTGGGTTTGGTGGCCGTTGCCGACCTTGTGGTCACCATGCATGAAGAGATGACGGAGAGCCTTCTCTCGTTGCTGTTCCCTTTCGCTGCTGGCATGGGTGGGTGGTGGCTGTTCTGGACATTGCACCTGAGAAAGGACCTCTTCCAGTACACCCACTACCCGGTCCGCTTCAACCGCATCACCCGCAAGATCTATTTCTTCTGCCACAACGGTCCCGGTGGCGTGGTCGTCGTACCCTGGGGCTCGCCGTATGCGTTCTTCCACATCGGTCGTGGCGGCCAGGACCCCAGCCTGCGGGATCTGCGCTGCCATCTGCTCGACCGTCACCGCCAGGTGCAGCAGACCTTCACCATTGGCCACTTCTGGAACCATGACGACGATATCCGCGAGCAGTGGGCGCTGATCTGCCGCTACATGAAGGACGGCCCGGAACACTGTTTCGACGACCCACTGGACCGCGTGATCACCCTCTCGCCAAAGGGCACGCTGCGCAACTGCTGGATGCTGGTGTGCCTGATGATGGGCACCACGCTGTTTCCGCTGCGCTATACGCTGATGTTTCCCATCTACGGCGCGTTGACGCTCAGCCGCTGGCTCACCTTCAAGACCTGCCGTGCGCCGGTGTTTCCGCCTGAGCTGGAGGCCGAGTGCGCCATTGCACCGGGTGATCCCTATGCATTGCCGGAACCGCGCTTCATGGCCGAGTTTGCCAGCGATCCGGCCATCTACGCACGGGCGCTGCAGCGGCATCGGGAGCGCATGTTGTGGCGTTGAATGTGTTCAGTTCCCTCACGCCAGACGATGGTCCATTGACGTGTTGACTGGCTGGAATCCCACTTTCAAGTATCACCGCGCATTGAGTCCGGATGAACTGGCACGGGAGCTACCCCAGAACGATACGCGCAATCTTTCACCGGACGACGCCTTGGGCCTGGTTCGATTCAACTCAACGTTCATGGAGTTTGTCGACAGGACGTTCAAATCCAAGGGGATGGTGGCTACTCTGTCAGCGATAGTCATCTCGTCGTTGCTACTCTTCGGGTTGTCGGCTCTTCTAGTCAAGGCCCACAAGATGCCGGGTGGATTGATTGCAGAAGCTATCCCCGTAGCCATCGTTGCAGCGGTTGTGCTCGGTGCTATGGCCATCTTCTGGACACTGCACTTGAAGAGGGATCTCTTCCAGTACACCCACTACCCGGTTCGCTTCAACCGCGTCACCCGCAAGGTCTACTTCTTCCGCCACAACGGTCCCGGTGGCGTGGTCGTCATGCCTTGGGGATCGCCGCATGCGTTCTTCCACATCGGCCGAGGCAGACAGGACCCCAATCTGCGCGATCTCCGCTGCCATCTGCTCGACCGCCACCGCCAGGTGCAGCAGACCTTCACGGTCGGCCACTTCTGGAACCACGACGACGACATCCGCGAGCAGTGGGCGCTGATCTGCCGCTACATGCAGGATGGGCCAGAGCATTGCTTCGACGATCCACTGGACCGCGTGATCACCCTCTCGCCAAAGGGCACGCTGCGCAACTGCTGGATGCTGGTGTGCCTGATGATGGGCACCACGCTGTTTCCGCTGCGCTATACGCTGATGTTTCCCATCTACGGCGCGTTGACGCTCAGCCGCTGGATCACCTTCAAGACCTGCCGTCCGCCGGTGTTTCCGCCCGAGCTGGAGGCCGAGTGCGCCTTTGCAGAGGATGATCCGCACGCCTTGCCGGAACCACGCTTCATGGCAGAGTTCGCCAGCGATCCGGCCATCTACGCACGAGCGCTGCAGCGGCATCGGGAGCGCATGTTGTGGCGGTGAATGTGTTCAGTTCCCTCACGCCAGACGATGGTGCATTGACGTGCTGACGGGCTGGTATCCCGTCTTCAGCTACGCCAGGACACTTGAGCAGATCGAGTTGGCGTTTGAACTTCATCAATTCGATCATGGCGAATTCTGTCCTGACGACGCGGTTGGAATGACGAGGCTGAACTCAACGTACCTTGAGTTTGTCGATCGAACTTTCAAGATCAAGGGGATGGCAGCCACGGCTATGTCTGCTGCCGGATCCATCTTCATGATTGCTGTGCTGGTGCAGGTCGCCATCACATCATTGGGTATGGAAGATGACGTCATCAGTTCTCTGATTGGAATCGCTGTGTTATCCGTGCCGGCGCTTGGCTTTCCGTTCTACTTCTGGCATGTCCACCTCCGAAAAGACCTCTTTCAGTACACTCACTACCCGGTTCGCTTTAACCGCGTCACCCGCAAGGTCTACTTCTTCCGCCACAACGGTCCAGGTGGCGTGGTCGTCATGCCTTGGGGATCGCCGCATGCGTTCTTCCACATCGGCCGAGGCGGACAGGACCCCAATCTGCGCGACCTGCGCTGCCATCTGCTCGACCGCCACCGCCAGGTGCAGCAGACCTTCACCATTGGTCACTTCTGGAACCATGACGACGACATCCGCGAGCAATGGGCGCTGATCTGCCGCTACATGAAGGACGGACCGGAACACTGTTTCGACGATCCGCTGGACCGGGTGATCACCTTGTCGCCGAGGGGCACGCTGCGTAACTGCTGGATGCTGGTGTGCCTGATGATGGGCACCACGCTGTTTCCGCTGCGCTATACGCTGGTGTTTCCCATCTACGGCGCGTTGACGCTCAGCCGTTGGCTCACCTTCAAGACCTGCCGTGCGCCGGTGTTTCCGCCCGAGCTGGAGGCCGAGTGCGCCATTGCACCGGATGATCCCTATGCACTGCCGGAACCACGCTTCATGGCAGAGTTCGCCAGCGATCCGGCCATCTACGCACGGGCGCTGCAGCGGCATCGGGAGCGGATGCTGTGGCGGTGAATGTGCACGCTTCCTTCATGCCGGACGTATGGCTGGCCAAGCGCCGGGCTCAGCCTGACTGCAGATGCTCCTGCGGTAGCACACTTGAGTGCCGGCCAAGATTGAGGGACGAGCGCCATTGCGCAGAAGGGAATAAATGCAGACCGTATGAGAAGGATAGCGGTGCACTGGCATGATGACCGGGTGGTATCCAGCATTCACGATGGAGCGTTCGCTGCTCCCTAGCGAAGAAGAATCTCTGCTTCTGAAAGACTCGCCAGGATCGCATGTTCCGGACGATGCGTTTGGAATGATCTCCTTCAATTCGACCTATCTTGAGTTCGTTGATCGTTCCTTCAAAGTAAAGGGCATGGCGTCAACGCTTTTGTTAATGGCGGGAGAGGTATTCCTGGCGTGTGTCTACATCTACTTCATTGCGCATATGGATGGGCGAGTGAGTGACTATGGTGACTGGGCAGCACTGGCTATGTTCACGCTGGGGCTCGCGACGTGCGTCGCCCTCCTATGGAATCTTCACCTTCGCAAAGACCTCTTCCAGTACACCCACTACCCGGTCCGCTTCAACCGCATCACCCGCAAGATCTACTTCTTCCGCCACAACAGACCGGGTGGCGTGGTCGTCGTTCCTTGGGGCTCGCCGTATGCGTTTTTCCACATCGGCCGAGGCGGGCAGGACCCCAATCTGCGTGATCTCCGTTGCCATCTGCTCGACCGCCACCGCCAGGTGCAGCAGACCTTCACCATTGGCCACTTCTGGAACCATGACGACGATATCCGCGAGCAATGGGCGTTGATCTGCCGCTACATGAAGGACGGCCCGGAACACTGTTTCGACGATCCACTGGACCGCGTGATCACCCTCTCGCCAAAGGGCACGCTGCGCAACTGCTGGATGCTGGTGTGTCTGATGATGGGCACCACGCTGTTTCCGCTGCGCTATACGCTGATGTTTCCCATCTACGGCGCATTGACGCTCAGCCGCTGGCTCACCTTCAAGACCTGCCGCGCACCGGTGTTTCCGCCGGAGCTGGAGGCCGAATGCGCCGCTGCCCCGGATGATCCACATGCATTGCCGGAACCACGCTTCATGGCCGAGTTCGCCAGCGATCCGACCATCTACGCACGAGCGCTGCAGCGGCATCGGGAGCGCATGTTGTGGCGGTGAATGTGTTCAGTTCCCTCACGCCAGACGATGGTCCATTGACGTGTTGACTGGCTGGTATCCCGCTTTCAAGTATCGCCGTGCATTGAGTCCGGAGGAGCTGCAGTGCGAGTTGCCTCAGATCGAGACGGGCACTCTCACACCAGATGACTCCCTAGGCCTGGTTCGATTCAACTCAACGTTCATGGAGTTTGTCGACAGGACGTTCAAAATCAAGGGAATGGCGGCGACTTTGTGCGCCATGGTGGTCTCGTCCATAAACATCTTTGGACTATCCGCCCTTGTGGTCAAAGCCCACGGGATGTCTGGCGGATTGATGCAAGAGGCGATTCCCGTGGGCATCGTTGCTTTGGCTGTGTTCGGTGCGCAGGCGCTCATCTGGACAGTTCACTTCCGGTGCGATGTTTTCCAGTACACCCACTACCCGGTTCGCTTCAACCGCGTCACCCGCAGGATCTATTTCTTCCGTCACAACGGTCCCGATGGCGTGGTCGTCGTACCCTGGGGCTCGCCGTACGCGTTCTTCCACATCGGTCGTGGCGGCCAGGACCCCAGCCTGCGGGATCTGCGCTGCCATCTGCTCGACCGCCACCGCCAGGTGCAGCAGACCTTCACCATTGGCCACTTCTGGAACCATGACGACGATATCCGCGAGCAGTGGGCGTTGATCTGCCGCTACATGAAGGACGGCCCGGAACACTGTTTCGACGATCCACTGGACCGCGTGATCACCCTCTCGCCAAAGAGCACGCTGCGCAACTGCTGGATGCTGGTGTGCCTGATGATGGGCACCACGCTGTTTCCGCTGCGCTATACGCTGATGTTTCCCATCTACGGCGCGTTGACGCTCAGCCGCTGGATCACCTTCAAGACCTGCCGTGCGCCGGTGTTTCCGCCCGAGCTGGAGGCCGAGTGCGCCATTGCACCGGATGATCCCTATGCACTGCCGGAACCACGCTTCATGGCCGAGTTCGCCAGCGATCCGGCGATCTACGCACGGGCGCTGCAGCGGCATCGGGAGCGGATGCTGTGGCGGTGAAGGCAAGGCGGCTCGCGCCGATCGGCGCAGGGCATGCGGCAGGCGCTGGAACGAAGAAGCCCGGCGGGTGCCGGGCTTCTTCAGGGGTGCTGCGTGCCGATCAACCGCCTTCCGGGGCGAATGCCAGGGTGCGGCGGGTGGTGACCGGGGCGCCGACGGGTTCAAACTTCCAGCGCTTCACGGCGTTGAGTGCCTCGCGATCGAACACGCGCGCCGGGTTGGCACGGAGCACGCGGGCGTTGGTCACCGAGCCGTCGGTACCGACGGTGATTTCCACCAGGACTTCGCCCGAGGTGCCCGAGCGCAGTGCGTCGGCCGGGTAGCGCGGTGCCGGGGTGCTGACCGGACGCAGGCTCGGCGCAGCGGCCGGGGTGGCCCGTGCGGCGGCGGCCTGCTGGGCGGCGGCCTGCTGCTGGCGCTGTTCGGCCTCGCGCCGTGCGGTGGCCTGGCGTTCGGCGTCCTGGCGGTCGGTATCGCGACGGGCAGCTTCCTGCTGGGCGGCAATCTGGCGTGCTGCTTCGGCTTCGCTGGCCTGCTGCTGGGCCTGGCGCTGCTGCTCCACCAACTGCTTGGCGCGGGTTTCGGCGTCCTTCTTGACCTTGTCGGTCTCTTCCTGCGTCCGCTTGAGCGCAGTCTGCATGCCGCCGGTGATGCCCTGCTTCAGACGCGGCAGCGCCGGTGCGGTGGCGTCGACCTTCTCGATCAGCGCGACCAGGCGCTGGGCTTCGTTGAAGTCTTCGCGGGTGAGGTTCTGTTCGGCCGCGATCAGCGTGTACGGCAGCAGGTCGGTCAGCGCGCTCTTCACCGATGCATCGTCCGGGGTCTTGTCGCGCAGCGCCAGGTAGTACTCCATCGCGTTGTCGCCCGCCGGGGCATACATGCGGTTCTCGCGCAGCGCCTTGCTGGCCAGTTCGCGCAGCTCTTCGGTGCCCAGCGACTGCACCTTGGCCGACACGGCCGGCGCGGCCGGTGCCGCTGCGGTGCCGGTGGCGGCGGGCGTGGCCGGTGCATCGGCGGGTTTCGGTTCGTCCTTGCCGGAGCAGGCGGCCAGCGCCAGCAGCAGGGTGACCGGCGCGAGCAGGCGCGTTTTGGCAAACGTGGTGACGTGCGACATCCAACTTCCCCTTGAATACGACGGTACGTAAGACCTGAAGCGGTCAGGCCGGCCGACGCCCCTGGACGTTTCCCGGCGTCCACGGCGCTGCTGCAGGTGTGCAATCTAGCATCACCGGGGCGGCGCAGGGGCCAGGCCGGTGGGACCAGCCGGCATCGTCGCCGATGCCGGCCGGGGGGCGCAACGTCAGTGCGCGTGGGCCTTGGACGACGAACCGGACATCAGCTTGTCGGTCCAGGCGATGCCGATCGCCGAGAGGATGAACACGCAGTGGATGATGGTCTGCCAGAGCACGCCGGCGCTGGTCATCGAGCTGCACTTGCTGGCACCGATGTTGGAAGCGGCCACGTTCATCAGTTCCGGCGGGCACAGCGGCAGACCGTCCAGGGCACCGGCGGCAATGAAGGTCTTGAGCAGGTGGATCGAGGAAATGCCGATGATCGACAGCGCCAGCTTGACCTTGAGCACGCTGGCGTTGACATGGCTCAGCCACTCCGGCTGGTCGGGATGGCCTTCCAGGCCCAGGCGTGACACGAAGGTCTCGTAGCCACCCACGATCACCATCACCAGCAGGTTGGAGATCATCACCACGTCGATCAGACCGAGCACGATCAGCATGATCTGCTGCTCGCCCAGGCTGTTGGCGTCGTGGATGAGGTGCCACAGTTCCTTCCCGAACAGGAATACGTAGACGCACTGGGCCAGGATCAGCCCCAGGTACAGCGGCAGCTGCAGCCAGCGCGAGGCGAAGATCAGGGACGACATGGGGCTGAGGCGGCGGGGCGGGGAGGGAGACATGCTGGAATGCTGCGTTGCGGGAGAGGCGGCAGCGTACCGGGCCGGATTGACCCTGCCAACCCAACTCACGCACTACACTCGGCCTTCGCCTTCGCCGAGCCCACGACATGATCGACCTGTACTACTGGCCCACCCCCAATGGCCACAAAGTCACGCTGATGCTGGAAGAAACCGGCCTGCCGTACCAGATCAAACCCGTCAACATCGGCGCCGGCGACCAGTTCAAACCCGATTTCCTGACCATTTCACCGAACAACAAGATGCCGGCCCTGGTCGACCACGAGCCGACGGACGGCGGTGCGCCGCAGAGCGTGTTCGAGTCCGGTGCCATCCTGCTGTACCTGGCCGAGAAGACCGGCCGCTTTTTGCCGGCCGACAGCCGGGGCCGCGTGGCGGTACTGGAATGGCTGTTCTGGCAGATGGCCGGGCTGGGGCCGATGAGCGGGCAGATGGGGCATTTCAATGTGTACGCCCCCGAGCGCATTCCCTACGCGATCGAACGCTACAACAACGAGGTGCGCCGCCTGCATGGGGTGATGGACAAGCGCCTGGCGGCCAGCGCCTACCTGGGCGGGGACAGCTACAGCATCGCCGACATGGCCAGCTACCCCTGGATCGGCGCCTACGACACGCTGCCGGTGGACTTCGCCGCCTTCCCCCACCTGAAGCGCTGGCACGACGCCATCGCCGCGCGTCCGGCCACCCGGCGTGCCTTCGCGCTGCGTGCGCAGGTCAATCCCGATGCCGGCAAACCGCTGGGCGAGGAAGAACGCAGGCACTTGTTCGGCCCGCGTTGAGGCCGGGTCGCGGCGCGCGCGGGTCCAAGGTCATGCTGCCTTCCCGCGCCGGCTTGGTTAGGATGAGGCGTTCCCTGCCGCGTGCGCGCGGTGGGGAGTCGCCCAGACGCTGCCGGAACCCTCCATGCGCCACCTGTTTGCTTCGCTCGCCCTGATGCTCGCCACGACCTCGCTCGCTCACGCCGAAAAACTCACGCTGGAGGCCATCACCGGTCCGCTGCCGCTGTCCGGCCCGACCCTGATGAAGCCCAAAGTGGCCCCGGACGGGTCGCGCGTCAGCTTCCTGCGCGGCAAGGAGGCCGACCGCAATCAGCTGGACCTGTGGGCCTACGACATCGCCAGCGGACAGACCCGCCTGCTGGTGGATTCCAAGGTGGTGCTGCCCGGTGCCGAGACCCTGAGCGACGCCGAGAAGGCCCGCCGCGAGCGTCAGCGCATCGCCGCGATGACCGGCATTGTCGATTACCAGTGGTCGCCGGACGCGCGCACGCTGCTGTTCCCACTCGGCGGCGAACTCTACCTGTACGACCTGGGCAAGCAGGGCCAGGCCGCCGTGCGCCAGCTCACCCACGGCGAGGGCTTCGCCACCGACGCCAAGCTCTCACCCAAGGGCGGTTTCGTCAGCTTCGTGCGCGCGCGCAATCTGTGGGTGATCGACCTGGCCAGCGGCCGGCAGATCCAGCTCACCCGCGATGGCAGCGACACCATCGGCAATGGCGTGGCCGAGTTCGTCGCCGATGAAGAGATGGATCGCCACACCGGTTACTGGTGGGCGCCGGACGATTCGGCGATCGCCTTCGCACGCATCGACGAAAGCCCGGTGCCGGTGCAGAAGCGCTACGAGATGTATGCCGACCGTACCGAGATGATCGAGCAGCGCTACCCGGCCGCCGGCGACCACAATGTCACCGTGACGCTGGCCGTGATCGCACCGCAGGCCGGTGCCGCGCCGCGCTGGATCGACCTGGGGCGCAACCCGGACATCTACCTGGCCCGCGTGGACTGGCGCGATCCGCAGCGTCTCACCTTCCAGCGCCAGTCGCGCGACCAGAAGACCCTGGAGCTGATCCAGGCCGACCTGGCCTCCGGCCGCCAGCACACGCTGGTCACCGAAACCTCGCGCACCTGGGTACCGCTGCACAATGACCTGCGCTTCCTCAAGCAGGGCGGGTTCCTGTGGTCCTCTGAACGCAGTGGCTTTGAACACCTGTATCGCGTGTCCGAGGATGGCAGGACGGTCACCGCGCTGACCAGCGGCCCGTGGCCGGTCGATGAACTGCTGGCCGTGGACGAGGAGGCCGGCAAAGTCTATTTCCGTGCCGGCATCGACTCCGCCCGCGAGAGCCAGATCTATGCCGTGCCGCTGCAGGGCGGTGCACTGCAGCGCCTGTCGCAGGCTCCCGGCATGCACAGCGCCAGTTTCGCGCGCAACGCCAGCGTCTACGTGGACAGCTGGTCCAGCACCACCACACCGCCGCAGATCGCGCTGTTCCGCGCCAACGGCGAGAAAATCGCCACCCTGGTCGAGAACGACCTGTCCGATCCGGCCCATCCCTACGCGCGCTATCTGGATGCACAGCGCCCGGTCGAGTTCGGCACGCTCACCGCCGCCGACAACCGCACCGCGCTGCACTACAGCCTGATCAAGCCGACCGGCTTCGACCCGGCCAAGCGCTACCCGGTGGTGGTGTACGTGTACGGTGGACCGGCCAGCCAGACCGTCACCGACAGCTGGCCCGGGCGCGGCGACCACCTGTTCAACCAGTACCTGGCCCAGCAGGGCTATGTGGTGTTCTCGCTGGACAACCGCGGCACCCCGCGCCGCGGCCGTGATTTCGGCGGCGCGCTGTACGGCGTGCAGGGTACGGTGGAAGTGGACGATCAGCTGCGCGGCGTGGCCTGGCTGAAGCAGCAGCCCTGGGTGGACCCGGCGCGCATCGGTGTGCAGGGCTGGTCCAACGGCGGCTACATGACTCTGATGCTGCTGGCCAAGGCATCCGACACGTACGCCTGCGGCGTGGCGGGCGCACCGGTCACCGACTGGGGCCTGTACGACACCCACTACACCGAGCGTTACATGAACCTGCCCGGCAACAACGCCAAGGGTTACGAGGAGGCCCGCGTGCTGTCGCACATCGACGGCCTGCGCTCGCGCCTGCTGTTGATCCACGGCATGGCCGACGACAACGTGCTGTTCACCAACGCCACGGTGCTGATGAGCGCGCTGCAGAAGCGGGGCCAGCCGTTCGAGCTGATGACCTATCCGGGCGCCAAGCATGGGTTGTCGGGCAGCAACGCGCTGCACCGCTACCGCCTGGCCGAGGATTTCCTGGGGCGCTGCCTGGCGCCCTGATCGCGTTGCCCCGCCACCGGCTCGACAAGGAGTACGCCGATGACACCGTCGCCCCCGATTCCCCCCGCCATCGCACGACGCAGCTGGTGGGCGCGCCACTGGCGCTGGGCCATGCCCGCGCTGGTTCTGCTGGTGGCGCTGGGTGCCGTGCTGGCGATCGGGTTCGCACTGGACCGCTGGTCGCAGTGGAGCCGGGGCAGCGAGCCGTACGTGGAGGCGATGCGCCGCGCGCGGTGCAGCATCGAGCTGGTGCAGGTGCTGGGGGAGCCGATCGACGACGGCTACCTGCCGGTGGGCACGCTGCAGCAGGGCAGCGACGGCAGCGGCCGGGCCGACCTGGTGCTGAAGGTGCGCGGCCCCCAGGCGCACGGCGACCTGTTCCTGGCCGGGCGCCGCCAGCAGGCGCAGTGGGACTACCCGGTGATGTACGTGCTGACCGGCGACACCCACACCATCGACCTGACGGCGCTGGATGACGCCGAGGCGGTGACCCGCTGCGAGCTGGCCGACTGCCGGGCGCAGGGCGACTGCCCGCCCGCGCCGGCGCATCCGCCCTCGGTCCCGCGGCAGGCGCTGGAGGCCTGAGCGGCGCATGACCTCCGGCCGATTGCCGCCCGTGCCCTGAGTGCGTAGGGTCGCAGGCATCTCTTCGCTGGAGTTCCCGCATGAAGCCGCTCGTCCTTGCCGTTGCGCTGGCCCTCTCCGTTCCCGCCGCCTTGGCCGCGCCGCCGGCGCTGGCCGCCGCGCCGGCCGCCGGCAAGGCACCCGCCAGCCCGGCCTGGGTGGTCCGCAGCAATACGCTCGCGCAGATCCTGCTCGATGCCCAGGGCCCGTTCCAGCCCGAGGAGACCGGCTTCTTCGGCGTGCCGGGGTACGACGACAAGGTGGCCGACTTCGGTCCGGACAACGGCGCGCGCTACCGCGCGGCAATGGCCAAGGCGCGCGCCGAGCTGCAGGGCAAGCTGGCCACCGAACGCGATCCCAACGTGCGCCAGGACCTGGCGATCATGATCGCCGCGGCCACCCAGAACATCGAGGGCAGCGAACTCAACGAGAAATATCTGCTGCCGTGGACGGACACGCCGCAGACGGTGTTCAGCGGCCTCAACCTGCTGCTGTCCGATCAGGTTCCCGCCGAGCGCCGCGCCAAGGCGCTGGACCGCCTGAAGCGCTACGCCGGCCTGGTGCCGGGCAGCCAGCCGGTCACCACGCTGTCGCGGCAGCGCTATGAAGAGCGCCTGGCCGACACGTCCCTGCTGCAGCCGACGAAGATCGAGGTCGAGCAGTCGCTGGCCAACGTGGACACCTACATCAGCGGCATCGAGCAGCTGTTCGGCAAGTACAACGTGGCGGGTGCCGATGAGGCGTTGAAGACCATCGCCACGCAGCTGCGCGAGTACCGCGACTGGACCCGCAGCGAGGTGCTGCCCAAGGCCCGCACGGATACCCGCCTGCCGGCGCCGTTGTACGCCTTCCAGCTCAAGCGCGTGGGCATCGACATCGCGCCGGCGCTGCTGGTGCAGCGCGCGCAGCTGGAGTTCATGGAAACCCGTTCGGCGATGCGCCAGCTGGCGCCGCTGGTGGTGCAGGCCAAGGGCCTGAAGGTGACCGACCCGACCGACCCGGTCGCGGTGGTGCGCGCGCTGAAGGGCGACAAGATCGCCGATGACCAGCTGGAGCACCATTACCGTGGCGTGATCGATGCCATCGACCCGATCATCCGCCGCGAGAAGATTGTCGATGTGCCGCAGCGGCCGATGCAGATGCGGCTGGGGTCGGCGGCCGAGAGCGCCGCTTCGCCGGCGCCGCACTTCCTGCCCGCACCGCTGGTCGGCAACACCGGTCAGCAGGGCACCTTCGTGCTGCCGCTGGGCAATCCCGCCGCCGGCGACAAGGCGGCGCAGTACGACGACTTCAACTTCGGCTCGGCCGCATGGACGCTGAGCGCGCATGAAGGCCGCCCGGGCCACGAACTGCAGTTCACCGCGATGGTCGAGCGCGGCATTTCGCTGGCGCGCACCATGTTCGCGTTCAACTCGGTCAATGTCGAAGGCTGGGCGCTGTATGCCGAAGCGGAGATGGTGCCGTATGAACCGCTGGACGGGCAGCTGATCGCCCTGCAGTTCCGCCTGCTGCGCGCCGCACGCGCGATGCTCGATCCGATGCTCAACCTGGGGCTCACCGATCGCGCCAACGCCGAACGCGTGTTGATCGACGAGGTGGGGCTGTCCAAGGCGATGGCCACCCAGGAACTGGACCGCTATACCGTGCGCGCGCCCGGCCAGGCCGGCAGCTATTTCTACGGTTACACACGGATCCTGGAGCTGCGCATGCAGACCGAGCTGGCGCTGGGCAACCGCTTCGACCGGCTGGCGTTCAACAACTTCCTGCTCGACCAGGGCCTGCTGCCGCCGGACCAGCTCACCGACGCGGTCAATGAGGTGTTCGTGCCCAAGCACCGCCAATGACCCTGCGGGCGAGGCCGGCCGCTGGCCGGCATCCCCGGGGGCGCATCACTTCTGCGGTGTGATCGTCTGCGCCGGCAGGCGGGCCGCCGGCGGCGGATTGGGTACCCAGATGGCCACGCCGGCCGCGCGCTTCTGCGTGGTCGGAATGCCGATACCCACGCCGCCGCCCACGTGCGAGCCGTAGCTGCCCGCACCCACGGACATGCCTACCGGCGAGCCGCTGGAGCCCACGCCCATCAGGATCACGCCGTTGGCGCCGAGCGCGGCCGCTTCGCGCTTGAGTCGCATCACGGCCGCGTCGGTCTGGCCCTGCGTACCGAAACCGACCGCGCTGGACGACTCCAGCTGGGCGATCTCGACCGACCCGGCCGGTGGCGTCGAATAGATCTGCACGGTGGCCGGGTCGACCGGCGCGCGCGCCTGGCCCAGCATCACCTTGGACGTACTGGCGCAGCCGGCCACGGACAGCAGCAGGCCCAGCAGTGCGATGGATCGGATGTTCATGGCATCACCCCTGATGGTATGGGCCGGTCGGCCTGTGGCGCGATCATCCGGGCTGGCAACTGAATCGGTGCCAACCTCGTGACCCGCACGCTAGCACCGTCGGGGTGACGCCGTCGCAACGGTTCCCTGGTCGGTGCGGCCCACGCGCGCGCAGGCCGGGCTTTAGGCTATGGTGGGCCAGGCAACCATCACAAGGAATCGCGGCATGGGATTGATCAGTCTGTTGTGGGGCATCCTGGCGCTGCTGTGGATGATCCTGGCGCTGATTCCGCTGTTGGGCTGGGGCAACTGGTTCCTGATTCCCTTCGCCGCGGTGGGGGCGATCATCGCCGCCATCGGCATCCTGTTCACGCATCCAAGCAAGCGCGGCCGGGCCTGGGCCGGGCTGGTCCTGAACGGCATCGTGGTGGTGGTGGCGATCCTGCGGCTGGGGCTGGGCGGCGGCATCGTCTGAGCCGGGTCCGCGTCGCCTGCGGCGGTGCGACAGACGGTCGCACCGTCATGGGCCCCGGCGCGCATCGGCGTAGAATGCCCGCTGCCGCCCTGGCTGCTGCCGGCGGCGCTACGCCCGTCCGGGCGCTTTTCCTGCACCGATGATCATTCGCCCTCGTCCCCACGGCTGGCAACTGCTGTACATCCTGCGCGGCTCCATCGTTCCGGCGGTGGCGCCCAAGGTGCTGACCATCCTGTTGCTGGCGGTGGCCGCGGCCACCCTGGCCGAGGTGTGGCATCCGCCGGGCATCGAACGCGTCTCGGTGGCCCCGTTCACCCTGCTTGGCCTGGTGCTGTCGATCTTCCTCAGCTTCCGCAACAACGCCTGTTTCGAGCGGTGGTGGGAAGGGCGCAAGCTGTGGGGCCAGCTGGTCTATGAATCGCGCAGCCTGGCGCGACTGTGCACCGCGCTGCTGGCCGACGACGCGCCGCGCCGCGATCGCATCTGCCGCCTGGGCATTGGTTTCGCACACGCCCTGGCCGCCAGACTGCGCGGGCGCGACGTCGCGTTGGCCGCGTTGCCTTGGGTAGCCGAGGCCGACCAGACGCGTTTCGGCGAGCGCCTGAACGCCCCCGATCAACTGCTGGCGATGATCGCCGCCGACTTGGCCGAGCCGCTGCGTGCCGGCCGTCTGGACCCGATCCTCTACGCCCGCTTCGAGACCCGCCTGCACGCGATGTCGAGCGTCCAGGCCGGTTGCGAGCGCATTCTGTCCACGCCGCTGCCATTCGCCTACACATTGCTGCTGCATCGCTGCGCGTGGATGTTCTGCGTGCTGCTGCCCTTCGGCCTGGCCAGTTCGCTGGGCTGGGCCACGCCGGTGGTGTCGGCGGTGCTGGCCTATGCCTTCTTCGGTCTGGATCAGCTCGGCGAGGAGATGGAAGAGCCGTTCGGGCTGGAGCCCAACGACCTGCCACTGGATGCGCTGGTGCGCACCATTGAAATCGACCTGCTCGACAGCCTCGGGGTGCAGCCGCTGCCCGAGCCGCTGCAACCGCGGCAGTACCTGCTGCAGTAACCCCGCATCCCGCCCCCGGAGCACTTCATGGCCCACCCCGACTATCGCCCCCGCCGCATGCGTCACGACGAATTCTCGCGCCGGCTGATGCGCGAGAACACGCTGACCACCGACGACCTGATCTACCCGGTGTTCGTGCACGAACTGGATGGCCGCGCGCCGGTGGCCTCGATGCCGGGCGTGGAGCGTCTGTCCATCGACGAACTGCTCAAGGTCGCCGAAGAGGCGCTGGAACTGGGCATTCCGGTGATCGATCTGTTCCCGGTGATCGACCCGGCCGGCAAGTCGCTGGATGCGGCCGCCGCGTGGGACGACAACGGCCTGGCCCAGCGCGCCATCCGTGCACTGAAATCGCGCTTCCCGGAGCTGGGCGTGATGACCGACATCGCGCTGGACCCGTACACCACCCACGGCCAGGACGGCATCATCGACGGCAACGGCTACGTGCTCAACGACATCACCGTCGAGGCGCTGGTCAGGCAGTCGCTGTCGCATGCGGCCGCTGGCGTGGACATCGTGTCTCCGTCGGACATGATGGACGGCCGCATCGGCGCCATCCGCCGCGCGCTGGATGCCGACAATCATGTCAACGTGCGCATCATGGCCTACTCGGCCAAATACGCCTCGGCGTTCTATGGCCCGTTCCGTGATGCGGTGGGCAGCTCGGCCAGCCTCGGCAAGGCCGACAAGAAGACCTACCAGATGGACCCCGCCAACGGCGACGAGGCGATGCGCGAGATCGCGCTGGACCTGGAGGAGGGGGCGGACATGGTGATGGTCAAGCCGGGCATGCCGTACCTGGATCTGGTGCGCCGGGTGAAGCAGCAGTTCGGCGTGCCGACCTTCGCTTACCAGGTCAGTGGCGAGTACGCGATGATGAAGGCCGCCTTCGCCAACGGCTGGCTGGACGAGCGCGCCTGCGTGCTCGAATCGCTGATCGGCTTCAAGCGGGCCGGCGCCGATGGCGTGCTGACCTATTTCGCCCCGCAGGTGGCGCGTTGGCTGCGCGAACGCTGACAATACGCGTCGACACGCGAACAGGACGACGATGATGCAGACGATGGGGTGGGTGCAGTGGATCACCTGGGGCACGGGCGTACTCGCCTTCGCGGTGGTGATCGGCCTGGTGATCGGCGGCGTGCGTCGAGCCGCCCGACGGGCGCCCGAGCAGCCATCGGCCGCCGCGCGCGTGGCCCGCGAAGCGCAGCTTTCACCGGCCCTGCAGGCACGACTGGCCGCGTTGAACCAGCGCAAGGACAACGGCGAGATCAGTGAAGCCGAGTACGAACGGCTGCGTGCAGACCTGTTGCAGCAGCCCTAGCGGCAGCGTGGGCCGGCCGCAGGTCGGCTGCTCCGCCCCTCACCGGCACCCGGCTACCGACGGTGTCCGGATCCGATACAGATCCACTCCGCCCGCCCGGGGCGCCCGCGCCTGACCCGCCAGCACCAGCTCGGATGGCTTGGACGCATCCACCACCGGCGCGCCGGTCTGGCCCTCGGCGGTGTTGAACGAGAGCGTCAGCGGCACCGCGGCCTGGCGGTGATCGCAGCCCACCAGCCACACCTGCGACTGGCCGTCGGCCACGCGGGTGATGGCCAGCGCACCGTCGTTGCCCAGCCATTCGCCACCCAGTTCGTCGGCTGGGCCATTGAGCGGGGCTGGCAACGCGGTCACCGCAGCGAAACCGCTGCCCTGCACCGCCGCCTGGAACAGATCGAACCCGCCGCGGGTGCCGGCGCCATCGCGCGCGAACAACAGGGCCTGCCCATCCGGGCGCAGTGCCGGGCGACGCTCGTTGGCCCGGGTGTTGATCGTGACCGGCAGCGCCATCACCGGCCCGAAACCGCCGTTGGCCTGTACCGCCACGGTGTACAGATCGACGCCGCCGCGCCCGCCGGGCCGGTTGGAGGCGAAGTACAGCCAGCGCCCGTCGTGGCTGAAGTAGGGATCGATTTCATCGCTGCCGGTGTTGAGCGCCAGCGGGGTGGGGTCCTGCCAGCGCCCGTCGCGCAGCACGGCCTGCCAGAGGTCCCAGCCCCCGGCGCCGCCGCTGCGGTCCGACGCCCATACGATGCGCTGCCCGTCCGGCGCGACGGTGGCCTGGGCCTCGTTGGCCTTGGTCGAAACCACGCCCATGCCTTCGATGCCGAACTCGGAAAGCGCCATCGCACCCGGTACGAAGAGTAAACTCAGGCTCAGCGCGAGCAGTGACAGGGGAGTGCGCATCGTCGCTTCCGTTGGGGTTTGCGTTCCAATCCAGGCCCGGAGTTTAAGACACCCATGACCGCCCGTTACGCCGTATTCGGCCAGCCCATCGCCCATTCGCAGTCGCCGCACATCCATGCCGCCTTCGCGCGCCAGGAAGGCATCGCGCTGGACTACCGCGCCATCGAGGCGTCGCCGGCAGGGTTCACCGCCGCGCTGGAGGCATTCGCCGCCGATGGCGGTGTGGGCGCCAACATCACCGCTCCGCTCAAGGAAGCGGCGTTCGCGCTGTGCCAGACCTTCACCTCGCGGGCCAAGCTGGCCGGCTCGGTCAACACGCTGCTGCGCAAGGGCGATTACTGGCACGGCGACACCACCGACGGCGTCGGCCTGGTCCGCGACCTCACCGAACGCCATGAGCTGGACCTGCGCGGCCGCCGCGTGCTGCTGCTCGGTGCCGGCGGCTCGGCGCGCAGCGTGGCGCCGGCCCTGCTCGATGCCGGCATCCGCGAGCTGGTGGTGGTGAACCGCACCACCGAGCGCGCCGACGCGCTGGTCGATGCCATCGGCGAACCGGGGCGCGCGCTGAGCCGCTACTGGGACGACCTGCGCGACCTGGGCGACTTCGAGCTGATCGTCAACGCCACCTCGGCCGGCCGCGACCGCGAGGCGAAGTTCGAGCTGCCGCTGTCGCTGGTCAACAGCATGACCACCGCGGTTGACCTCAATTACGGCGACGCGGCCATCGCCTTCCTGGCCTGGGCGCGTGCGGCGCAGTGCCGCAACACCGTCGATGGCCTGGGCATGCTGGTGGAGCAGGCCGCGGCCAGCTTCCAGCAGTGGCACGAGGTGCGCCCGCAGACCGACGCCGTGTATGCCGAGCTGCGCACCACGCTGGCGCCGCTGGCCGGGCAGGACTGACCGGACATGGATACCGGGATGTTGATGACGATGCTGAGTCTGGTGGGCGTACGCCTGCCGATCCTGATCGCGCTGGGCGTGGCCCTGGTGTGGGTGGTGGACAGCCCGCGCGGCGCGGTCCGCACCGCGGCGCTGTCCGGGCTGGGCATCCTGGCGGCCACCTGCATCCTCGGCATGGTGGTGTCGCTGCTGCCGGTGTGGTGGATACAGCAGAACCAATACGAGAACCTGCAGTCGCTCAGCCTGTGGCTGGGCGTCGCCCACTTCGGCCTGTCGCTGGCCGAGGCATTCGGCCTGGTGCTGGTGGTCTGGGCGATGACCCGCGCCCTGCGCCAGCGCGGCACGGCCGGCTGACCCTGCGTGCGTGGCGCCGCCGGCTGTGCCGGCGTGCGCCGCGTCGCGGAACTGAACCAATGCCGGCCACGGCCATGCCCTGGGCATGAGAAAATACCGGCCGTGATTCAGGCAGGACCCTCCCGGCGTGACCGAAAAAGTTGAAGCCCCGCGCGCGCTGAACGACGAGCTCAAAACCGTCATCCGCGATGCCTACGCCAAGCTGCAGGCCAATACCCCCGGCTTCAGCACCCGGCGTTCGCAGAGCCAGATGATCGGCGTGGTCTCGCGTGCGCTGTCGCACAGCGGCGGCGTTGGCGTGGTCGAAGCGCCCACCGGCGTGGGCAAGTCGCTGGGCTACCTGACCGCCGGCGTGCCGATCGCACTGGCCACGAAGAAGAAGCTGGTGATCAGCACCGGCACCGTGGCGCTGCAGTCGCAGCTGTTCGAGCGCGACATTCCCAATTTCCTCAAGGCCACAGGCATTGAAGCCACCGTGGCGCTGGCCAAGGGACGCACCCGCTACCTGTGCACGCGCAACGCCGCTGAGGCGCATGGCGATGGCGCGCAGGAAGGCATGTTCGAGGACGAGCAGCCGCTGTTCGATCGCCCGCTGGCACCGATCGAGATGGATCTGGCGCAGTCGCTGAGCAAGGCCTTCCTCGAAGGTCGCTGGAACGGTGACCTGGACAACGCGCCGGAATCGATCAGCAACACCCTGCGCTCGCGCATCACCACGCCGGCGTCGGGCTGTGCCGGGCGCAAGTGCGCGTACTCGGCGCAGTGCGCGGTGCTGCGCTCGCGCAACACGGTGCGTGAGGCGCAGATCGTGGTCACCAATCACGCGCTGCTGCTGTCGGCGCTGTCGATCGGCGACAGCGACAACGGCCAGCCGCTGATCGCCCCGCCCGGCGACATGCTGCTGGTGCTCGACGAAGGCCATCACATCGGCAATGTCGCCATCGATCAGGGCGCGGCCAGCCTGGCGATGGACGAGATGGCCAAGCGCACCGGCCGGCTGCAGATCGTGATCGCGGCGGCCTACCGCGCCGTGGACAAGGACAAGCTGGGCAATCTGCTGCCCAACGAAGCGATCGAGGTGGCGGCGCGCGTCAGCAAGCAGCTCAAGGCCTTCCGCGATGTGGTCGGACGCAGCTGGCAACCTGATCCGTCGGCGCAGGAGCCGATGTGGCGTGCCCCGAACGGACGCCTGCCGGACATCTGGATGGCCGACATCGAGGCGCTCGCCGACGACACCCGCGCGCTGTTCAACTGGGCCCATGCCGCGCATGCGCAGGTGGCCAAGGGCAAGCCAGAGGATGCCGCGCGCGAGCGCCTGCAGCGCACGCTGGGCATGGCGTTGGAAATGATCGAGCAGCAGCACAACCTGTGGGCGGCTTGGCGCCGCGAGGACAAGGACGGCCAGCCACCGACCGCACGCTGGGTCACGCTGTCGCGCGACGGCGACCTGATCCTGCACGGCTCGCCGGTGTCGGCGGCCAACGTACTGCGCAAGCTGCTGTGGGACGAGGTGGATTCGGTGGTGATGACCTCCGCTACCCTCACCGGCGGTGGCGACTTCCAGGCGCTGGCGATCGACAACGGCATCCCCGCCGAGGCGGAGATGGTGTCGCTGGCCTCGCCATTCGACCTGCCCAACCAGGCCGAGCTGATCGTGCCGGCATTCCCGGTGACGCCCGACGACCGCGAGCGCCACCCCAAAGAGGTGGCCAAATACCTGGTCAGCGAACTGGATTGGGGCAAGGGCAGCATCGTGCTGTTCACCTCGCGCTGGAAGATGGAGAAGGTCGCCGAGCTGATGCCGGCCGCCGAGCGCAAGCGGGTGCTGGTGCAGGGCGAAAGCGCCAAGCAGAAGATGATCGATGAGCACCTGCGGCGCACGGCGGCGGGCGAGGGTTCGGTGCTGTTCGGCCTGAACTCGTTCGGCGAAGGCCTGGATCTGCCCGGCGAGGCGTGCACCACCGTGGTGATCACCCAGGTACCGTTCGCGGTGCCGACCGACCCGCAGACCTCCACGCTCGGCGAGTGGTTCGAAAGCCGCGGGCTGAACGCCTTCAACCTGATCGCCATCCCCCACGCGCTGCGCACGTTGACCCAGTTCGCCGGCCGCCTGATCCGTACCTCGACCGACACCGGCCGCGTGATCATCCTCGACTCGCGGCTGCTGACCCGTCGATACGGCAAGCGCATCATCGACGCGCTGCCGCCGTTCAAGCGGGTGATCGGGTAACACGCGGCGCTTCGCGCGCACCGGTCCGGCGGCGCAGGCAAGGCGGCGAGCGTCGCGCGGGCGGGGGTCAGGGCCGGGCGGACCTTCTCGACGCAGCCGGGCTCAGTCCTCCAGCTTCGCCAGATCCCGCACCGCGCCCTTGTCGGCACTGGTGGCCAGCAGCGCATACGCCTTCAGCGCGCCGGTGACCTTGCGCGGGCGCGCCTCGCGCGGTTTCCAGCCCAGCGCGTCCTGTTCGGCGCGGCGTGCCGCCAGCGTGGCGTCATCCACCCGCAGATCGATGCGCCGTGCGGGGATGTCGATGCGGATGCGGTCGCCGTCGCGGACCAGGCCGATGGTGCCGCCCGAGGCTGCTTCCGGTGAGGCATGCCCGATGGACAGGCCCGAGGTGCCGCCGGAGAAGCGGCCGTCGGTGAGCAGGGCGCACTGCTTGCCCAGCCCCTTGGATTTCAGGTAGCTGGTCGGGTACAGCATCTCCTGCATGCCCGGGCCACCGCGTGGGCCTTCGTAGCGGATCACCACCACGTCGCCGGCCATCACTTCATCGGCGAGGATGCCGCGCACGGCGTCGTCCTGGCTTTCGAACACGCGCGCGGTGCCTTCGAACACGTGGATGGATTCATCCACGCCGGCGGTCTTCACCACGCAGCCATCCACGGCCAGGTTGCCGCGCAGCACCGCCAGCCCGCCTTCGGCGGAGTAGGCATTGGCGACATCGCGGATGCAGCCTTCGGCACGGTCCACGTCCAGTGTCGGCCAGCGCGTGGCCTGGCTGAAGGCGACCTGGGTCGGGATGCCGGCGGGACCGGCGCGGAAGAAGTCGTGGACCGTCGCATCGTCGCTCACGGCGACATCCCAGCGTGCGATCGCCTCGGCCAGCGTGCGGCTGTGTACGGTGGGTACGTCGGTATGCAGCAGTCCGCCGCGGGCGAGTTCGCCGAGGATGCCGTACACGCCGCCGGCGCGATGCACGTCTTCCATGTGGTACTTCGGCGTGTTCGGCGCGACCTTGCACAGCTGCGGCACGCGCCGCGACAGCGCATCGATGGCATGCAGATCGAAGTCCACCTCCGCCTCCTGCGCTGCGGCCAGCAGATGCAGGATGGTGTTGGTCGAGCCGCCCATCGCGATGTCCAGCGTCATCGCGTTCTCGAACGCGGCACGCGTGGCGATGCCGCGCGGCAGCGCGCGCGCATCCTCGCCGCCGTACCAGCGGTGGCACAGTTCCACGATCAGGCGCCCGGCGCGGCGGAACAGCTGCTCGCGGTCGGCATGCGTGGCCAGGGTCGAGCCGTTGCCCGGCAGCGACAGGCCCAGCGCTTCGGTCAGGCAGTTCATCGAGTTGGCGGTGAACATGCCCGAGCACGAGCCGCAGGTGGGGCAGGCGCTGCGCTCGTACTCGGCCACCTTCTCGTCGCTGGCGCTTTCATCGGCTGCGATCACCATCGCATCCACCAGGTCCAGCTTGTGCTCGGACAGCCGCGTCTTGCCGGCTTCCATCGGCCCGCCGGAGACGAACACCACCGGGATGTCCAGGCGCAGCGCGGCCATCAGCATGCCGGGGGTGATCTTGTCGCAGTTGGAGATGCACACCAGCGCATCGGCGCAGTGCGCGTTGACCATGTACTCCACCGAGTCGGCGATGATCTCGCGGCTGGGCAGCGAGTACAGCATGCCGTCGTGGCCCATCGCGATGCCATCGTCCACCGCGATCGTATTGAACTCCTTGGCCACGCCGCCTACCTGCTCGATCTCGCGCGCCACCAGCTGGCCGAGATCCTTCAGGTGGACGTGCCCGGGCACGAACTGGGTGAACGAGTTGGCGATGGCGATGATCGGCTTGTGGAAGTCGCCATCGGTCATGCCGGTGGCGCGCCACAGGGCGCGGGCCCCGGCCATGTTGCGGCCGGCGGTGGACGTGCGGGAGCGGTATTCAGGCATGGGGGCTGGCAGGATCTGGCGGGCGGTGGGGGCGCGTTTCGCCTCGATTCTGCCCAAAAATTGCGGTTGCGTTTGCAACCACCTGCCCCCGGCAGGCGACCGCTCCGATAGGCTGCATCCTGAAATGCCGTTCATCTTTTCGGCTTTGCCGATTTCGGTTGTTCGCGGCGATGAGGCATCATGGAGCGGATAACCGCACGAGGGGGCATGACGCCATGAAACGTTCCAGGACCACCGCGCTGCTGCTGATGAGCGCCGCGCCGCTGCTGTTCACCGCCTGCCAGAAGGACGAGGCCGTCCAGGTGCAGGAAGGGTTGTACACCTCGGTGCAGGCCTGCACCGACGCCACCGGCGACCCGTCCAGCTGCCGCGCGGCTTTTGCCGAGGCACAGAAGCAGTCGGCCGACGCCGCGCCGAAGTACGCCTCGCGCGAGGCCTGCGAGGCCGACTACAACGCCGAGCAGTGCGTGGAACAGAAGACCTCGACCGGCCACTCGTTCATCGGCCCGATGATGATGGGCTTCTTCATGTCGCAGATGCTCAGCAACCGCGGCGCCGGTCTGGCGCAGCAGCCCTCGGCGGCCCCGGCCTACCAGGACAAGGCCAAGGGCTGGGCGCGTCCGGCCCCGGGCGGCAGCGGCGGGCTGAATACCGCCAGCGGCATCGGTGCCGGCAAGGCGGGCCTGGCCCCGGTCAGCGCCACCCCGAACCGCGCGGTGACCGCCAGCCGTGGCGGCTTCGGCAGCACCAGCAGCAACCGCAGCAGCGTCGGCGGCTGATCGATGCAGCGCGTCCGTATTGCCGAGCGCAGCCAATGGCGCGCCCGGGCCGAGGAGTCGGGGTTCGCCTTCCACACCATCGATGGCCTGCCGTACTGGGATGAGAGCGCGTACTACGCCTTCACCCTGCGCCAGATCGAGCAGGACATCGAAGACCCCAGCGCCGAGCTGCATGCGATGGCGATGGACCTGGTCGAGGACGTGGTGGGCAGCCAGCAGTTGATGGAACAGCTGGCGATCCCGCCGGCGTTCCGCGACTGGATCGCCGACAGCTGGCGTCGGCGCGAGCCGCACCTGTACGGTCGGCTCGACTTCGCGTACGACGGCACCGGTCCGGCCAAGCTCTACGAGCTCAATTACGACACCCCGACCTCGCTGTTCGAGGCGTCGTTCTTCCAGTGGCAATGGCTGGAAGACCAGCGCAACCAGAACCGTCTGCCGCCGCACGCCGATCAGTTCAACGCCATCCACGAGGCGCTGGTCGAGCGCTTCGCCGCGCTGTCGGCGCAGCTGCCGCCGCCGCTGTACTTCAGTGCCGTGGGTGCCTCGGTCGAAGACCAGGGCACGGTGGCCTACCTGCGCGACTGTGCGGCCCAGGCCGGGCTGCGTGGCGAGTCCATCGCGATCGAGGACATCGGCCTGTCCGAGGACGGCCGCTTCACCGCGCTGGACGACACGGTGATCGGCAGCCTGTTCAAGCTGTACCCGCTGGAAGACCTGATGACCGAATCGTTCGGCCAGGCGCTGCCCGGCTCGGGCGTGCAGCTGCTGGAACCGGCGTGGAAGGCGATCCTCAGCAACAAGGGCGTGCTGCCGTTGCTGTGGGAGCGCCATCGCGGCCACCCCAACCTGCTGGCCGCCGACTTCGACGACGGCAGCGCACTGCCGGCCGGCTGGGTGCGCAAGCCGCTGTTCTCGCGCGAAGGCGCCAACGTGGCCATGCACCTGGCCGATGGCAGCTGGCAGGAAAGCGAAGGCCCGTACACCGGCCCGGCGATCCGCCAGGCCGCCCATCCGCTCACTGCGTTCGAGGGTGGCTATCCGCTGGTTGGCAGCTGGATCGTGGGCGACCAGGCCTGTGGCATGGGCATCCGCGAAGACAACAGCCGCATCACCCGCGACAGCGCCCGCTTCGTCCCGCACGCGATCATCGACGAAGCGCCAACCCGCATCTTCGTCTGATGGCGGTGGCGCGCAACCGCAGCCTGCGCCCCGGGCCAGTGGCGGGGCGCCACCTGGACGACGGGCATGGCTTGTGGCGCTACGCCGACCGCATCGCCGTGCGCTGCCACCGGTGTGCCGCGCCCGGCTGGGTGGTCAGGGGATCCAGGACGGCCGGCTTCCGCTGCCTGTCCTGCAGTCTGGTGCTCGAAGAAGGAAACGCCTGCGGCTGCGGCTGCTGTGGCGCCGGGACGTGGGTGGGGCCGGTGCGCTACAGCGGGCGGCGGCCCTGCGGCTACTGCGGGCACCAATGGCTGCACGCGCAGGCGCATCGCGCGGTGGCCTCCCCGCCCCTGGAGGCGCTTCCGGTTGCCTGCGCCCAATGCGGGCGCAGCAGCGATGTCAGTGTGAGCGTGCAGCCGGTGCGCGATGCCGAATCGAATGACCCGTACTTCGGCATGCCGCTGCTGCTGGTCGAGCGCACCCGCGCCGGGCTGCTCTGGGCCTACAACCAGGCGCATCTGCAGGCGTTGCACGACTATGCCGGTGCCGTGCTGCGCGAGCGCGCCGGTGTCACCAATGGCTCGATGTTCTCGCGCCTGCCGCACTGGATGAAGCTGGCCCGCAACCGCGCGCTGCTGCAGAAAGCCACCGCGCGCCTGATCGCCAAGGCCAACGCCATCCGCTAGGTACCGACCGCCCTAGAGCAACCCGTCGCGCTTGACCGCCAGATACCGCTCCACCAGTGCGCCAGGCAGCGCATCCGCAGTCACATCCAGCACCATCACCCGATGGCTGCGCAGCGCCTCATGCGCTTCATTGCGCTGTTGCAGGTAGCGCGCGATGGCGCCGGCCCGGATGGCGTCCTCCATGCTCTCCACCGGCTCGGCGAGCGCATCATCCAGTTCCCGCTCGCGCAGGCTGGCCACGCACACCAGGTGCTGGCGCTGCAGCAGGCGCACGGCCGCCAGCAGGTCTTCGATGTCTTCATCGCGCACGTTGGTGACCAGCATCACCAGCGAGCGGCGGCGCTGGCGCAGGCTCAGCTCGGTGGCCGCGGCCAGATAGTCGGTCGCTACCGGGCGTGCCTGCAGGTCGTGGCTGGCGCGCAGCAGCGTATCGATCGCGCCCATGCCGCGTTGCGGCGCGACCCAGCGCTGGTCGCCGCCGCTGGCGAGCAGCCCTACGCCGTCGCCCTGGCGCAGCGCCAGGTAGGACACCACCAGCGCCGCGTTGAGGACATGATCGAAGTGCGACAGACCGCCCTCGCTGGCCATCATGCGACGACCGGTATCGATCATCAGCACCATCTGCTGGTTCTTCTCGTCCTGGTACTCGCGCGAGATCAGCTTGCGCGCGCGCGAAGTCGCCTTCCAGTCGATCTGCCGCAGGCTGTCGCCGACGCGGTACTCGCGCATCTGGTGGAAATCGGTGCCTTCACCACGGCGGCGCTTCAGGTGCGCCCCGACCAGTCGCGAGGCCTGTTCGGCGCTGAACAGCGCGAAGCGGGTCAACGGCACAAAGTTGGGGTACACCCTCACCGCCAGCGTTGACGGCAGGGTGCGCCGTTGCCGCCACAGACGCCACGGCGCGTGCACGCGCAGGTGTACGCCGTCGAACAGGAAGCGGCCGCGCGCCGTCGGGGTCAGCGTGTAGTCCACGCTGCTGGCCACCATCGGCTTGAGCGACAACGCGCGCGGCAGGCCCTTCACGGCCCACGCGCCAGGAACCAGATCGAACACGTCCACGCGCTGGCGCAGGCTCGATTCCAGCCGCAGCGTGACGCTGCGGTCCACGTTCAGCGCCAGCGCTTCGGGCAGTGCGCGCTGCACGCTCGGAGAGGGCTGCCGCCACAGGCGCACCAGGTCGATCAGCGCGAGCCCGGCGATGCCGGCGGCGAGCATCCACCAGACGCGCACGGGCCACAGCCCGAACGCGACCGGCAGCCCGCACAGGCCCCAGCCGCACAGCAGTGCCAGCAGCGGCGGGGCCGGCCTCATTTGCGCGGCGCTTCCACCTTGGCCAGCAGCGCGCCCAGCGCGTCGTCGGCGGACTGGCCTTCGATCTGCAGTTCGGGGGCCAGCGCGATGCGGTGGCGCAGGGCGGGCTTGGTGATGTCGCGGACATCATCGGGGGTGACGAAATCGCGACCGGACAGCACTGCCTGTGCACGCGCGGCACGCACCAGCGCGATGCTGCCGCGCGGCCCTGCACCCAGCGCGATGCCCGGCCATTGGCGCGTGGCGGCAACGATGCGCACCGCATAGTCGATCACTTCGGGGTCCACGGTGATCGCTGCGGTGGCCCGCTGCAGTTCCACCACATCGGCCGCGCCGAGCACGCGGGGCACCTGCGACAGATCGAAGTCGCCAGCGCTGCGGCCGGTGGTGATCGCATCGACCATGCGCTTCTCGTCTTCCAGCGCCGGGTAGTCGATGATCACCTTGAGCAGAAAGCGGTCCAGCTGCGCCTCGGGCAGGGGATAGGTGCCCTCCTGCTCCACCGGGTTCTGCGTGGCCAGGGCCAGGAACGGCGGCGACAGCGTGAACGCCTTGCCCTCGATGGTGACCTGGCCTTCCTGCATCACTTCCAGCAGGGCCGACTGGGTCTTTGCCGGCGCGCGGTTGATTTCATCGGCCAGCAGCAGGTTGGTGAACACCGGGCCGCGGCGGATCTTGAAGCTCTCGGTCTTCGGGTCGTACACCGCATGGCCGCTGACGTCGCTGGGCATCAGGTCCGGGGTGAACTGCACGCGTCCGTAATCCAGCTCCAGTGCCTGGGCCAGCGCGCGTACCAGCAGGGTCTTGCCCAGGCCCGGTACGCCTTCGATCAGCACGTGGCCGCCGGCCAGCAACGCGATCAGGATCTGGTCGAGCACGTCGGACTGGCCGATGAACGCGCGGCCGACCGCCTCGCGCACGGCGTCGACGCGGTCGATCAGCGACGTGCCGGACACGGAGGCAGGTGAGGCATCGAGAGACGGTGGCGTGGAAGCGATGGGATCGGTCATAGCAGGTTTCTCATCTGGATCAGCAGGCGGATGCGGTCGCGCAGGCCGGCGACGTCGTGGGCAGCGGGCGGCTGCAGGGCAATGCGGACGCGGTCGTGCGACCACTGCAGCAGGGTGGCGATGGCGTGGATCCGGGCGTCGCCCCCCAGCGCCGCGGCGGTCGGTGCACGTCGGCGCAGGCGGTTGAGGAAGGCCTGCCGCACGGCGTCGTACAGCAGCGGTGCCTTGCCGTAGCGGAGCAGGTGCTCGCCGCTGGCGCGGACATGTTCGAGCAGCGAGCGGCGTTCGACTGCAGGCGAGGGCAGCAGGCTGCCCATGCGTTGCGCGCGCAGCCACAGCCAGCCCAGCAGCGCCAGCAGCAACGGCACCCACACCGGCCAGCCATCATGGAACACGCGCTGCCACAGCGAGGGCGGGCGCGTGCCATATACCAGCCATACCGTGCCCTTGCCGTAGTTGGGCGCGAGCACGTAGCGGGCAAGATCGCGATGGGCCTTGTCGTGGAGGCCGTCCACGCCCGGTGCCGCGCTGTTCTTCATGAAGTTCAGGTCGGCGAGCACATCCACGGTGCCGGCGGCACGGCGCAGCCGGACGAACACGTGGCCGTGCTCCTCATCGCGCCACGCCTGTGCCACCCGGATGCCGGTCGGTGGATCGACGTCGAAGCGTCGGCTGTCGCAGAACTCGACGTGGTTGACATCGTCGGCCACATGGAATGGCGCGCACGCGTTGCGTCGCGACGTCCCGTCGACGCCGAGCATATCCAGCAGCGGGCCATTGTCCGCTGTGTCGTCCGCCGCGTCGTCGGCGGTGAGCGGGGTCGTGCGGACGATCAGGTGACCGCCGCGCTCCACCCAGTCCAGCAGGGCGCGCGCCGTGGTCGGCGGCAGCGCGGCACTGTCCTGCAGCAGCACCACGGTGTCGTGCGGCTGCAGTGCCATCGCCGTCAGGTCCAGTCGCGGTCGCGCATTCGCCTCCAGGCCGTCGGCGCGCAGCGCCTGGCCGAGCACGTACAGCGGGTTGTAGCGGGCTTCGCCCTGCGGCGGCAGCGTCTCCACGCGGGTCACGCGCTCATGCGTGCGCAGGAACAGGATGGTCAGCGGCACTGCCACGACCAGCAGCAGGGCCACCGCCAGCAGCCAGCGCAGACGCGTCCTCATGCCTGCCACCGGAACTGCTCGCGCAGGCTGCCGGCGAGCGCATCGAACTCGGCGTCATCGGGCAGGCGGCCGGCGTACGCCGCGTACTGCCAGACCCGCACGACGCGGGCGAACGCTGTGCGGTCGCCTTCGTCGGGCATGCGTCGGGCCGCGCGCAGGCACTGCGCTTCGGTGGCGCCGGGCGGCAGGCTGACCTGCGCACGCTCGCTCATGCTCTCCACGCTGGCCCGGTACAGCAGCGCCAGGGCCTGGCGCGGCCGTCCCTGCTGCCACAGTGCGCGCGCGCGCGTTGCCACATCCGGCGGCACCACGTCGGGCAGGGTGATCGCGTCCTCCTGCACGGGCGTTGCCTCCTTCTCGCGCCGCCGACGGCCGCTGCCGCGCAGCCACGGCAGCCAGCGTCGTGTAGTCAACAGCAGAATCACCACCAGCACGCCCACGAACGCCCACAGACCCCATTCGGCGATCTGCGCCGACCACTGTGCCGCCGTTTTCGTGCGCGCGCTGCGTTCGGTCGGACGGGCATCCAGTTCCTTCTTCTTCTTCTTTTTGTCCGCAGCGTCGTCGGGAATGCGCCGCCATTCGGTGACGGTGCGGGTCGGATGCTGCAGCGGGTCCTCGTAGGCGCGCTCCACGGCCTGGCGGAAGCCGGCGGTGTCCACCGGATCGTTGCCGAAGATCGATGGTGCGTCGCGCGGCGGGGTCTGCCCGCCCTCACGGCGCTTCTGGATGCGCTCGCGGATCTGCGCCTCCTGTACGTCGGCATCGCCGCCGGTGGTGTCCGTATCGGGCGCGGTGTCGTCGACCGTGTCGGCGGGG
The DNA here is from genome assembly GCF_009467805.1 of Stenotrophomonas nematodicola. Taxonomy (GTDB): domain Bacteria; phylum Pseudomonadota; class Gammaproteobacteria; order Xanthomonadales; family Xanthomonadaceae; genus Stenotrophomonas; species Stenotrophomonas nematodicola. The sequence continues at coordinate 199,838 of NZ_WIAY01000004.1, read as the reverse complement.
GGTGCCTGCTGGGCATGCAGCACGCTGGCCGGCCAGGCAAGCACCAGCGCCAGCATCAGCAGCGGCGCGGCCTGGCGCAGGCGTTCGCGCAGACGTCGGAAGGCGATCTCCACATCCCACGCTTCCATCTCGGTGCGGCGGTTGAGATACAGCCCGAAGCCGGCGCCCACATGGAACGGGCCGATCAGCGTGGCGGCTGCCCAGCACAGCAGGTTGAAGCAGAGTTTCGCCCAGGCTGGCGTGTCTTCACCCACCATCGCCCATGCCGCACGCCACGAATCGGGCAGCTGTTCGAACGGCACCAGCATGAACACCCCGGCGATCGCGCCGACCACCAGAACCACCTCGAACGTCATCGCCACCAGGGTCAGCATCAGGCTGTGGCCGAGCGTGCCATTGAGGATTGCGCGGCGTCGGTCGCGGCGATGCACCGGGTCGGCGCCTTCAAGCAGGTTGACCGGCAGCATCACCGTGCGCATCGGACTCGGCCGGCGCCAGCCCAGGTAACCCCAGAAGCCCTGCCAGCCCCAGTGCCGCTGTGCGCGCAGCGTATCGAGCGTTCCGGGTGTTTCGCCGAACACGCCGCGGGAGATCACGTACAGTGCCACGCGCTCGAACAGGGGCTTGAGCCACCACATCGCCAGCCACGCCAGCGCGAAGGCATCGGCCCACCAGGCCAGGGTGTTGAGCGCCACGAACACCGGCAGCGCCAGCAACAGCCAGGGCGTCCAGATCGCCACGGCATGCCGGCGCACCAACGCCGTGCCCAGTTCCATCGCCTCCCAGCCCGAGCGCGCACGCAGGACCACGTTGAGCTGGTCAATCCGCACGCGCACCTCCGCGTCCGCCACGCCAGAGCCACAGCAGCACCAGCGTCCACAACACCGCGGCCACGCTGTACTTGCCCCAGGCCGGCACGTCGGCGATGGATGACCAGAACGCCTCGATGAAGGCGGCCACGAGCAGCATCGCCGCCACGCCCAGGCAGAGCCGGGCACCGATCACGCCACCCTCGACCAGCGCGTCGATGCGCCGTCGGCGGCCGGGCGCCAGCAGTTTCATGCCCAGCTGCAGACCGGCGCCACCGGCGATGACGATCGCGGTGAGTTCGAACGCGCCGTGGCCGACCACGAAGCGCCAGAAGGGATCACCGTGGCCGACCTGCTGCAGGTGGCCGGCGACCGCGCCGATGGTCAGGCCATTGAACAGCAGCACCAGCAGGGTGCCGACGCCGGCCAGCAGGCCGCTGGCGAAGGTGCGCAGACCGATGCTGATGTTGTTCATGATGTAGTAGCCGAACATCATCCAGTCCGTACCGCTGTCGCGCCCCAGGTGTGGCGATGACGGGTCGTACATGCGCTCCATGCGGGCGATCTCGTCGTTGCCCATCAGCAGATGGATCAGCTCGGGGTGCCATTGCAGCGCCGCGAAGGTGCCCACCAGCGGGATCACGAATACGGCGGTGGCCACCCACATCGCACGGGCCTGGCTGCGTACCAGCTGCGGGAAGTCGGCGAACAGGAATTCCACCGCACGTCGCCAGCGTGGTGCGGGCGTGCGGTAGAGCACGCCGTGGCCCTGCTGCATGAGCGACTGCAGGCGCGCCACCAGCTGCGGGCTGTAGCCGCGCCTGCGCGCCAGTGCCAACTGCTGACAGAGGCGACGGTAGCGCTGCGGCATGTCCGCATCGTCCAGGCCATCAGGGTCGGGGGTACGCCGCGCCCGGCGCGGATCGCGGCCGCGGATCGCCAGCCAGCGCTCCAGCGCCTGCCATTCGGGCTGATACCGGGCGACGAACTGTTCCTGCTTCATCGGCGACCCAGCAGCCAGTTGGCCATCGCATACAGGCGCAGCACGCCCACCTGGCCGTGGCCGCCGCTCAATGGCGTGAGCAGCCCGGCCAGTTCCTGCTGGCGCGGGCCGGGCAGGCGCGGTGCGCGTTCAGCGAAGGCGATCAAGGCAGCCTGTTCGGCCGGCTGCAGCGGCTGCGGCGGCGGCAGCACGCTGTCGATGGCCAGGGTCCCGCCATCTGCCGGCGCGCCGATGTGGATCACCACAGTGCGCGCCACCATGTCGCCCAGCCGCCGGCCATGCGCGTCGAACAGGCATGACAGCAGGCCCAGCGCGTAGCCGAACGGCAGCATGTCCACGGTGCGCAGGAGATTGCGGGTGATGGCGGCCATCCAGCCCACCGGTGCGCCGTCCTGCGCGACCACGCGCAGGCCCATCGCGCGCTTGCCGATGGTCTGGCCCCACAGCGCTTCCTGCACGATGGTGTAGGCCCAGAACATCAAAAACAGCAGCCCGAGGTACAGGCCCTGGCCGAAGTCGCCAAGGAAGGCCAGTGGAACGCTCATCACCGACAACGCGCCGAAGCGGATGGCGAAGTCGATGGCCCAGGCCAGCGCGCGCGGCAACGGGCCGGCGGCCGGCAGGTGCAGCGGCACGCCTTCGGGCGTGATCACTTCACGGTAGGTGTCCAGCATCGGTACGCTCATCGGCGCGCGCACCGGTGGGGCATGGCTCGACAGTGGTGGAAGGCGAAATGCCGGAATCCTCTCCGGTCGGCTGCCTGCACGGGCATGCGGTTCTCGACTGCGTCCTGGTCGGCTGAGGACTTTACCGTGCGCGACCGCCGATGCCCAGCGATGGCCAGGACAGCGAACGCAAGCCGACAGCGTGCGTCGCGATCAGGCCAGATACTTGTCCTTCAACCGCACGTAGTGATCGGCCGAGTAGTGCAGCGCCTCGATCTCTTTGTCGCGCAGCGGGCGTGCCAGGCGGGCCGGATTGCCGAGCCACAGCTCGCCCTCGCCGACCACCTTGCCCGGCCCGAGCACCGCACCGGCACCCAGGAAGCCGTGGGGCTTCACTTCGGCGCCGTCGAGAATGCACGCGCCCATGCCGATGAGGCTGTAGTCGCCGATGGTGCAGGCATGGATGATGGTGCCGTGGCCGACCGTGACACCTTCGCCGATCAGCGTCGGGTAGCCCCCCATGTTGAACGGACTGTGGTGGCTGACATGGATGATCGTGCCGTCCTGGATGTTGCTGCGCGCGCCGATGCGCACGTAATTGACGTCGCCCCGGATCACCGTGCCCGGCCACACCGAGACGTCATCGCCCAGCACGACATCGCCGATCAGGGTGCAGGCCGGGTCGATGTAGCAGCGCTCGCCGAGCACCGGCAGTGTGTCGAGGAAGGGGCGGATCGGGCTCACATGGTCTCCAGGCAATCGCACGCCACGGTGGGTGCATCGGCATGATACCGCGTGGCCTTTCCGCTCCCGGCGTGTGCACGCCGGTGGTGCATCACGCCACGCGGCTGCGGCGTGCGCGCTCCAGGTGCACCAGCAGCAGCGAGATGGCCGCCGGGGTCATGCCGGGGATGCGCTGGGCCTGGCCGATGGTCTGCGGGCGCACGCGCTCGAGCTTCTGCTGCACCTCGGCCGACAGCCCACGCACGCCGGCATAGTCGAAATCGCTGGCGATCGCGGTGTTTTCGTGGCGCTGCTGGCGCTCGATCTCCTCGCGCTGGCGGTCCAGGTAGCCGGCGTACTTCACCCCGATCTCGACCTGCTCGGCCACTTTGGGGTCGTCCACGGCCGGGCCGAGCGAGGGCACCTGCATGAGCGTGGCGTAATCCAGTTCGGGGCGCTTGATCAGGTCGAGCACGTTGGTCTCGCGGCTGACTGCCACGCCCAGGGTGGTTTCAACCTCGCGGCCCAGCGCATTGCCCGGGGTTGCCCACAGCGCCCGCAGGCGTGCCGACTCGCGGGCCACGGCCTCCTGTTTGGCCTGGAACGCCGCCCAGCGGCGGTCGTCCACCACGCCCAGTTCGCGGCCGATGCCGGTCAGGCGCACGTCGGCGTTGTCTTCGCGCAGCTGCAGGCGGTACTCGGCGCGGCTGGTGAACATGCGGTACGGCTCGGTCGTGCCGTGGGTGATCAGATCATCCACCAGCACGCCCAGGTAGGCTTCGTCGCGGCGCGGGCACCAGCCCGCTTCGTCGCGGCAGGCGCGCGCGGCGTTGAGGCCGGCGAGCAGGCCCTGCGCGGCTGCCTCCTCGTAGCCGGTGGTGCCGTTGATCTGGCCGGCGAAGAACAGGCCGGACACGCTCTTGGTTTCCAGGGTGTTGTTCAGGCCGCGCGGATCGAAGAAGTCGTACTCGATCGCGTAGCCGGGCCGGGTGATGTGCGCGTTCTCGAAGCCGGCGATGCTGCGCACCAGGTCCAGCTGCACGTCGAACGGCAGCGAGGTGGAGATGCCGTTGGGATAGATCTCCACCACATCCAGCCCTTCGGGCTCGACGAAGATCTGGTGGCTGGCCTTTTCGGCAAAGCGCACCACTTTGTCCTCGATGGAGGGGCAGTAGCGCGGGCCGATGCCCTCGATCTGGCCGCTGTACAGCGGCGAGCGGTGCAGTGCGCTGCGGATGATCTCGTGGGTGCGCTCGCTGGTGTGGGTGATCCAGCAGCTGACCTGGGCCGGGTGATCGGCTGCATCGCCCAGGAAGGACATCACCGGACGCGGGGTGTCGCCAGGCTGTTCGGCCATCACCGAATAGTCCAGCGAACGGCCGTCGATGCGCGGCGGGGTGCCGGTCTTGAGCCGGTCCACCACGAACGGGCGTTCGCGCAGGCGCGCGGCCAGGGTGGTGGCCGGCGGATCGCCCATGCGGCCGGCGGCGTACTGGGTCTGACCCACGTGGATCTTGCCGGCCAGGAAGGTGCCGGCGGTCAGCACCACCGCCTTGGCATGGAAGCGCAGGCCGGTCTGGGTGATGGCGCCGCGGACCGCATCGCCCTCGATCACCAGGTCGTCCACGGCCGCCTGGAACACGGTCAGGTTCGGCTGCGCTTCGACCATCCGGCGCACTGCCATGCGGTACAGGTTGCGGTCGGCCTGGCAGCGCGTGGCGCGCACGGCAGGGCCTTTGGAGGCGTTGAGGGTGCGCCACTGGATGCCGGCGCGGTCGGCGGCATGCGCCATCGCCCCGCCGAGGGCGTCGATCTCTTTGACCAGGTGACCCTTGCCGATGCCGCCAATGGCCGGGTTGCAGCTCATCGCACCGATGGTTTCCACATTGTGGGTCAGCAGCAGGGTGCGGGCCCCGCTGCGCGCGGCCGCCAGCGCGGCCTCAGTGCCGGCATGGCCGCCGCCGATGACGATGACGTCGTGATGATGGAAGGAATCGGACATGGCGATGGGGCTCGGGGGGACGGGGCCGAAGGGCCTTGGATTCCCCCCCGGGGAGGGGGAGGGGTGGCGATTTTAGCGCCAATCGGGCCCGGGTCGAAAAATTACCCTCAAGTTGGCACGCAATCTGCAGATAACCCAATAGCACCCATCGTGGCACGCGCCACTGGCACGACAGACCGGAATTGGAACAGGGGCTGGTCTACGCGCACGCTGGGGAAGCGAAGGGGCCGGTAGTCGGGGGACTGCCGGCCCTGTTTTTTTCAGCCTGCGGCCCAGCGCCGGTCTCCCCGAAAGACAGAAGGCCCCGCGCGAGCGGGGCCTTCTGCGTTTTGGGTGCCGACATCCGACAGGGCCGGAACAGGGGGGATCCAGATGTTCCTGTCGGATATCGACGTAGAGCTTGATGTGACGCGTTGTGTCGCTTTTGTCACTTTGCGACGGCGACCGTCACCACCCGGCTAGATTGAACCGCCCGGTGCGTGAAAATCAAGTCAGCTCAGCGCTCATTTGTGCGCTGGTTCGCATTGTTGAGCGTTCGCCACGGGGAACCGTTCATTCTTTGCCCCGCAGGACGCGGCGCCTGCGCCGGACGGGCCTGGGCCGGCATCGACGGGCGCTGCTGCGGCGCGGGCCGCTGCTGCGGGGGACGACCCAGCGAGTCCATGTTGCGCCAGGGGGAGCCACCGTTGTTGTCCGGGCGCGGCCGATCCGGGCGCGGCGGGCGGTCCGGCCGCGGGCCATTGCCGTGGTCGGGACGCGGCGGCGGGCGGTGGTTGTGCGGCGGGCGGTAGTTCGGATACGGCCGGTACACGGGGTAGCCGTAGCCGCCGCCGTAGCCGTAATAGCCGTAGCCGCCACCGTAGTAGCCGCTGCCATAGCCGTACGGATAACCGGCCGGGTAGCGGTATTCCACCGACGGTGCACCGTGGTAGTAGCCACTGCCGGCGCCACCGCCGACATAGTCGTAGGTCGCGCAGCCGGACAGGGCCAACATCAGGCCACCGGCAAGGATCAGGCGCATCTTCATGATCGGGTCCCCCCAAGGGTATGAGGCCAGCTTCGGCCTGCGGCATTGAATCGGCCCTTAATCCCGCCCGATCCGGATGAATGGCCGCCATGTTGGCATGTACGGGGGAGGCGATGCCAACCGGGGCCATACGTTAATCTTGCGTCATGAGCGATTCACCCTTGCCCTGTGTCGACGACGTGCTGGCCGCCGCCGCGCGCATTGCCCCACATGCCCGTGTGACCCCGGTGCTGCGGTCGCGCACGCTGGATGCGATGAGCGGTGCCGAGCTGGCGTTCAAGGGCGAGCACCTGCAGCGCGGGGGGGCCTTCAAGTTCCGTGGCGCCTGCAATGCGGTCTGGGCGATGGACGACGCACAGGCGGCGCGTGGCGTGGTCACCCATTCATCGGGCAACCACGGCGCCGCGCTGGCGCTGGCGGCCCGTACGCGCGGGATCGCCTGCCATGTGGTGGTGCCCGAGGGTGCGGTGGCCGCCAAGCTGGCCAACATCGTCCGCCACGGGGCCACCCTGTGGCGCTGCGAGGCCTCCATCGCCGCCCGTGAAGCAATGTGCGCGCAGGTGCAGGCCGAGACGGGCGGCACGCTGGTGCATCCCTATACCCACAGCCACGTGATCGCCGGGCAGGGCACTGCCGCGCTGGAACTGCTGCACGGCCACGGTCCGTTCGACACCCTGGTGGTGCCGGTGGGCGGCGGTGGCCTGGCGGCGGGCACCGTGCTGGCCATGCAGGCGCTGGCGCCCACCGCGCGGCTGGTGCTGGCCGAACCCGAGGGGGCGGCCGACACCGCGCGTTCGCTGGCCGCCGGCGAACGCCGCGTGGACATCACCCCGGACACCGTCTGCGACGGCCTGCGCGGCACCCTGGGCCAGCCCAACTTCGCGCTGCTGCAGCCTGCGGCGTCGGTGCTCACGGTGCGTGACGCCGACACCGTGGCGGCGATGCGGCTGATCTGGCAGGTGCTCAAGCAGGTGGTGGAGCCGTCGTCGGCGATCGCCCTGGCGGCCATTCTGGGCGCACCGGAACGCTTTGCCGGGCAACGGGTGGGCGTGGTGCTGTCCGGCGGCAATGTGGATCTTGACGCCCTGCCGTGGAGCGCGGCATGAGCCGCCGTGGCCGGGTGGGCCGGGTGGGCATCCTGGGCTGGCTGTGGCGCCTGTGCATCCTGCTGGTGGCCTGGCTGCTTGGGGTGACGGCCTGGATCGTCTGGATCGGTGAGCGTGACCAGGCCGCGCAGGCCGACGCCATCATCGTGCTGGGTGCGGCGGCGTACGACGCCAAGCCGTCACCGGTGTTTGAAGAGCGCATCCGCCACGGCCTGGACCTGTACCAGAAGGGGTACGCGCCACTGCTGATCTTCACCGGCGGCTACGGCGGCAGCGGCGCGCGCTTCTCCGAGTCGCAGGTGGCACGCCGCTATGCGCTCAAGCAGGGGGTGCCGGACGAGGTGATCCTGATCGAAACCGCCTCGCGGACCACCCGCCAGAACCTGATCGAGGCCCGCCGCCTGATGCAGCAACGCAAGCTGCACCGGGTCATCATCGTCAGCGATCCGCTGCACATGGCGCGCGCGCTGCGGCTGTGCAAGGAACTGGGCATTGATGCGCTGGCGTCCTCCACGCCGAGCACCCGTTTCCGCAGCTTCCACACCAGCTGGCGCTTCCTGGCGCAGGAAATCTATTTCTTCCACCGCGACCTGTTCCCGTCGTAACGCGCACCCGCGCCGGTGGGGCCGAGCCTGCGGTCAAGTGGGCCTGCGGCGGATCGGGATCGCCGACACCGGCACGCTGGCGATGTCGTGCCCGCGCTCGCGGATCGGCGCGCCCGGGTCGGGTGCCCAGGCATGGGCGTAGATCACTTCCCAGCTGCTGGGCAGCTTGCCATCCTCGCGCCGCAGCGGCTCATAGGCGGCGCGGGCGGCATCGAAGCGGCCCCGCCCGGTCAAGGTGTGGCGGCGGTCGTGGCGTGCGTTGGTGGCGCCGATCGCCTGCAGTTCGCGCATCAGCGCGGGCAGGTCGTCATAGGTCAGGGTGAACAGATCGCGGTCCAGCACCGGATCGCGGAAACCGGCCATCATCAGCGCATCGCCGAACTGGGCAATGGGCGCGAACCGGCTGACATGCGGCACCGCATCGGCCTGCGCGAACGCGTCGCGCAGCTCGATCAGGGTCTCCGGGCCGAACGTGGAGCACACCAGCAGTCCACCAGGCTTGAGTACGCGGCGGAACCCGGCGAATACCGCCGGCAGATCGTCCACCCACTGCAGGCACAGGTTGCTGTAGATCAGGTCCACGCTCTGGTCCTGCAGCGGCAGCGCCTGCGCATCGGCGCAGACGCGTGCGAACGGCTTCCACCAACCCGCCTGCTTCTTCGCTTCGCGCAGCATCGGCTCGGCCAGATCCAGTGCAATCACCTGCGCCTTGGGCCAGCGCTTCTTCATCGTCGCGCTGGCATGGCCGGTCCCGCTGCCGATGTCCAGCACCACCTGAGGCTGGCGCTCGCCCAGGTAATCCAGCGATTCCAGCAGGCGCTTGGCCACCTCGCGCTGCAACGCTGCGGCGGCGTCGTAGCGGCTGGCGGCACGCGAGAACGCGCGGCGGACGTGGTGGTGATCGAAACTGGACGTCATGGAAGGCTCACTGCATAATCGGGGGTGGGACGGAAGTCAGAAGGTGCCGGGGTAGGCACCGCCATCGATGAGCAGGTTCTGCCCGGTGATGTAGCCGGCATGCGCGCTGCACAGGAAGGCGCAGGTGGCGCCGAACTCGTCGGCGCTGCCGAAGCGTCCGGCGGGAATATGGGTACGCTTGCGGTCGGCCAGCTGGCCGGCATCGATGCCCTGCTGCTGTGCCAGGTAGGCGAAGTTGCCGCGCAGGCGATCGGTGTCGAACTGGCCTGGCAGCAGGTTGTTGATCGTGACGCCGTGGGCGACGGTGCGGCGCGCGATGCCGGCCACGACACCGGTCAGCCCCGAGCGGGCACCGTTGGACAGGCCCAGCACGTCGATGGGCGCCTTCACCGAGGAGGAGGTGATGTTGACGATGCGCCCGAAGCCGCGCTCGATCATGCCATCCACGGTCAGGCGGATCAGGTCGATGGGCGCCAGCATGTTGGCGTCCAGCGCGGCCAGCCAGTCCTCGCGGGCGAACTGGCGGAAATCGCCGGCGGGCGGTCCGCCGGCGTTGTTGACCAGGATGTCCACCTGCGGGCAGGCCGCCAACGCGGCCTGGCGACCTTCGGGTGTGGTGATGTCGGCGACCACGGCCACCACCTGGCGTGCGCCGGGCAGGGCCAGCAGTTCCAGACGCGCCCGTTCCAGCGCAGCCTCACCGCGCGCGGCGATCACCACGTTGACGCCTTCGCGCACCAGGGCCCGCGCGCAGCCCAGCCCGAGGCCTTTGCTCGCGGCGCAGACCAGGGCCCAGCGGCCGGCTATTCCAAGATCCATCGTCAGTCTCGCGGGAAAGGGCGGAAAGGCATTTTCGGCGATGCGTGGCGGTGATGGCTCAGCCCAGGCCGGAAACAAAGTGTTGCAGGTGGCGGGCAACCTCGTCTGCATGGCCCAGGAACGGGGCATGGCCGCCGTGGGCGATGGTGTGCATCTCTGCCGCCGGCGTCAGCGCGGCCGCTGCCTGCATCGTGCGCGCCGCCACCAGCCGGTCGCGTTGCCCGGCCAGCCACAGGCTGGGCGTGCGCAGGGTCGGCAGGGCGCCGCGCAGGTCACTGGCTTCCAGCAGCCGCAGGCCGTCGTTCAGCGCGTGCGGCGCGGGTTCGCCACGTGCCACCAGCATCTCGCGCAGCGTGCGCAGTTCCTGCTTGGCATGCTCGGAGCCCATTGCATCCAGGGCCAGGAAGCGTTCCAGGGTGCCACGATAGTCGCGGGCCAGGTCCTGGCCGAACTGTTCGAACACGCTCGCCTCGACGGCGTCGGGCCAGTCCACCGCGCGCACGAAGCACGGCGTCGCGGCGATCATCACCAGCGCGCGCACCTGCGGCAGCGTGGCCGCCGCATGCAGCGCGAACAGACCGCCGAGCGACCATCCGCACCACACTGCCGGCGGCGTGGCGGCAGCGATCGCGTTGACCACGTAGGGCAGCCGCAGGGGCGTGGCGTCGTCGCGGCTGGCGCCGTGGCCGGGAAGGTCGACCAGATGCAGCTGGAAGCGGTCGGCGAGCCGCTCGACCAGCGGCGCGAACACGCCGCCATGAAGGGCCCAGCCGTGGATCAGCACCAGTGCCGGTCCCTGTCCCACCACCTCGATCTGCATGCTTACCGCCTCTGCCTCATGCCGACAGGGCCTGCTGGTGCAGAACGCTGTCGCGTGCATGGGCGATGGCGTCGATCAGCGCGCGCACCTGGGCCGGGGTGTGCAGTGCCGACAACGTCACGCGCAGCCGCGCCTTGCCTTCGGGCACCGTCGGCGGGCGGATCGCGGTGACCAGGAAACCGGAGGTCTCCAAGGCGGCCGACATCGCCATCACGGTGGCCTCGGCACCGCACAGCAACGGCTGGATCGGCGTATCGGAGGCCATCAGGTCCAGCCCGTGCTGGCGCGCGCCGGCGCGGAACACGCCCACCAGTTCGGCCAGCTTCTCGCGGCGCCAGTCGTCACGACGGGCCAGCTTCACCGCGGCCAGCGTGGCGGCCGCCTGCGCCGGCGGGACGGCCGTGGTGTAGATATAAGGACGCGCGGTTTCGGCCAGGTGCTGGATCATCGCCTCGTCGCCGAGCACCACCGCACCGCTGCCGCCCAGCGCCTTGCCGAACGTGGCCAGCTGCAGCGGCACATCGTCCACGCCCAACCCGGCCTCGGCCACGCAGCCGCGGCCGTGTTGACCGATCACGCCCACGCCGTGCGCATCGTCCACGTACAGCATTGCGCCCTGCATCCGTGCCACCAGCGAGAGGGAGCGCAGCGGGGCAAGGTCGCCATCCATGCTGAACACGCCATCGGTGGCCAGCATCGCCGCGCCTTCCGGCGCATGTTTGAGCTGGCGCATCGCGCCTTCGGCATCCAGATGCGGGTAGCGGCGCAGGCGGCAGCCGGCCAGGCGCGTCGCATCGAGCAGGCTGGCATGGTTCAACCGGTCCTGCACGCAGACATCGTCTTCTTCGCTGAGCAGCGCCTGCTGCACGGCCAGGTTGGCGGCGAAACCGCTGCCAAACAGCAGCGCGCGCGGGTAGCCCAGCCACTCGGCCATCTCGCGTTCGAGCGCGTCATGCAGTGCGTGGTGGCCACAGACCAGGTGCGAGGCGGTGGCGCCGGCACCCTCGCGCGCAGCGGCGTCCTGCAGCGCGCTGACCACGCCGAACTGCTGGGACAGGCCCAGGTAGTCGTTGCTGCAGAAGCCGGTGAGCCACTGGCCATCGATCTCCAGCCGCACGCCGTCGCGCCGGGTCACCGTGCGACGCACGCGGATGCGTCCCTGGGCGTCGCGGAGCTTGCGCTGGGCCTGGATGCGGTCGTGCAGGTCGGGACGGGCCATGAGCGTGGTGGGCATGGGCGGCTGGGAAGATCCGTAGCGTACCCGGTTGCCGGGCCTGGCGCTGCCTGGCCCGGCCGGGCGGCCGATCGGCCGGATCAGGCGGCCCGCCCGCAGCCGCCGGACGTGGTGATCCCGGCGTGGACCGTGCCCGGGCGATCGTGGTCGGCGGCGTCCACCCGGACCGGCATCGGGCGCAGGCCCAGCCGCTCGAACAGGGCCAGGTCGCGCTCAGTATCGGGATTGCCGGTGGTCAGCAGTTTCTCGCCGTAGAAGATCGAGTTGGCTCCGGCCAGGAAACACAGCGCCTGCAGCTCATCGCTCATCGCCTCGCGCCCGGCCGACAGCCGCACCATCGCGCGCGGCATGGCGATGCGGGCCACGGCAATCATCCGCACGAACTCGAACGGGTCCAGTTCGGCGGTGCCATGCAGCGGCGTGCCGGCCACCTGCACCAGCCGGTTGATCGGCACCGAGTCCGGGTGCGCCGGCAGGTTGGCCAGCGCCAGCAGCAGGCCGGCGCGGTGCTCGCGGGATTCGCCCATGCCGACAATGCCGCCGCAGCAGGTCTTCAGCCCGGCCTCGCGCACGTGCTCCAGCGTGTCCAGGCGGTCCTGGTACTGGCGCGTGTGGATGATCGAATCATAGAAGTCCGGCGCGGTGTCCAGATTGTGGTTGTAATAGTCCAGCCCGGCGTCGCGCAGGGCGGCCGCCTGGTCGCCGCTGAGCATGCCCAGGGTGGCGCAGGTCTCCAGGCCCAGCGCCTTCACCTCGCGGATCATCGCCGCCACCTTGGGAATGTCGCGCGCCTTGGGCGAGCGCCACGCGGCGCCCATGCAGAAGCGCGAGGCGCCGGCGGCTTTGGCCTGCCGGGCCCTGGCAACCACGTCCTCGGTGGCCATCAGCTTCTGCGCATCCACCCCCGTGCTGTAACGCTGCGCCTGCGGGCAGTAGGCGCAGTCTTCCGGGCAGCCGCCGGTCTTGACCGAGAGCAGCGTGGAGACCTGGACTTCAGCCGGATCAAAGTGCGCGTGGTGCACGCTGGCGGCCTGGTGCAGCAACGCGGGCAGCGGCAGGGCGAACAGGGCCAGCAGTTCGTCGCGGTGCCAGTCGTGGCGGATGACGGAAGGCATGGGCAAGTCCTGACAGATAGTGGAACGAAAGGGCGGCAGTCTGGTGAGCGGACCGGCAACTGTCAACTACATGGACATTAGAAAAGTTTACGGAGCATGGGCGTGGCTGGGCCATCAGCTCCTGCCCCTGCGCTGCCTGCTGTGCGAGGCGCCCGGTGCGGATGGGCTGGATCTCTGCGCGGCCTGCCATGCCGGCCTGCCCTGGAACGATGCTGCCTGCCCGCTGTGCGCGCTGCCCTTGCCGGACGGCGAATGCACCGCGCGCTGCGGCGCCTGCCTGCGCACGCCCCCGCGCCAGCATGGCGCTGCCGCTACGTTTTTGTACGCCGCCCCGGTGGATGGACTGCTGCGCCGTTTCAAGTTCCACCATGACCTGGCGGCCGGCAGGCTGCTGTCGCAGCTGATGCTGCAGCGTGTACCGGCGTTCGTGGACGGCCCGCTGGCGCCGGTGCCGCTGCATCGGCAGCGGTTGCGCGCACGCGGCTACGACCAGGCGCTGGAACTGGCGCGACCGCTGGCGCGCGCGTTGGATCTGCCGCTGTGGCAGGGCGTGCAGCGCACCCGCCTGACCGCCCCGCAATCGGACCTGGAGGCCGATGCCCGCCGCCGCAATCTGCGGAACGCCTTCGGCGTGACCGGGCCCGCGCCGGCACGGTTGACCCTCGTTGACGACGTAATGACCACCGGCGCCACGCTGGATGCGGCCGCCAGCGCGCTGCAGGGCGCCGGCGGCACGCAGCTGCGGGTCTGGGTATGCGCACGCGTGCCGTGAGCAGGGCTTTCATGACCCGGCGCTAAGATGCCCATTCACCCTTCACACGGAGTGCGCTGCCGATGACTACCCCTCTTTCGCCGGTGCTGTCGCTGGTGGGCCGCAGCTGGTGGATCGTGCTGCTGTACGGCGTGGTGGCCGTGGTGTTCGGACTGATCGCGATCCTGCAGCCCCTGTCGGCCGCGACCGCGCTGGCATGGGCGATAGGCGTGATGGCGCTGGTGGAGGGCCTGATCAGCCTGTTCGCGGTGTTCGGCAACAGCGGCGTGCCGCGTGGCTGGCTGCTGCTCTATGCGGTGGTATCGCTCGGCTTCGGCGTGCTGGCGGTGCTCAATCCGCTGGCCACCGCCAGTGTGCTGATCCTGCTGCTGGCGGTCTGGCTGATCGTGGCCGGGCTGTACCGCATCGTGTTCGCCATCCGCGTGCGCAGGCACATCCGGGGCGAGTGGCTGCTGATCCTCAGCGGGCTGCTGGCCATCGTGCTGGGCGCGCTCATGGTGGCCAATCCCATCGCGGGCGTGGCTGTCACCACGCTGTGGATCGGCATCGGCAGCCTGATCTACGGCGTGCTGCAGATCGTGGTGGCCTTCCGCTTGCGACGGCTGCGCTGAGCCTGCATCCGGGCCACAATGCGCCAACAACCTCGAGGGAATGGCGATGCGCAAGGGATGGCGTTGGGGGCTGTTGTTGGGCGCGCTGGTGATGTCGGGGTGCAGCCAAGCGCCGTCGTCCGACGGGACGTTCACCCGGCCGGGCGCCCCGCCACGCAGCGGGGTGCGCATTGAAATGCGCGAGGCCGATACCGTGGCGCAGGCGGGCAGCGTGCCCGCGCGGACGCTGGATGGCACCCCCATCCATCTGGTTGGACCGCCGGTCATCACCGCGTCGGCCATTGCCAGTGTGCGCCAGGAGGTCGGACCCAATGGCCTGGCCACGCTTTACTACACTTTCACCGACGCGGCCGAACCGCGCATCCAGCGCGCGTCCGAGCGCCTGGTCGGACGCGTGATGGCGGTGAGCGTGGACGGTGACATCGTCAGCGTGGCGCATGTGAGCGCGCCGTTCGGCAAGTACATGCAGACCACCGGCCTGGCGCCGGACGATGCCGCACGCCTGGTGGAACGCATGACCGGCACGCCGGCCACACCCTGACCGGGTGTGGCGACGTGCTGCGATCAGCGGAAGTTGGCCTCGATCTGTTCCAGCGACTTGCCCTTGGTTTCCGGTAGCCAGAAGGCGGCGATCAGGAAGTACAGCAGGGTGCAGCCGGCCCAGAAGAAGAACATGCTGGCATAGCCGTGGTGGCCGACGGTGGGCAGGAAGATGGCCGCGATCACCGTGGACACGAACTGGTTGATCAACAGCGCGATGCTCATGCCGTTGGAGCGGATGCGGGTCGGCATCAGCTCGGACAGAGCCAGCCACACACACACGCCGGGGCCCACCGCGAAGAACGCCACAAACAGCAGGATGCAGCTGGCGACCAGCCAGCCGTGGGTGGGCGAGGGCACCGGGCCGATCATGGCGCGTTCGATCACCAGCGGTGCCTGCGCGGCCTGGGCGGGGTCCGGGAACGGATTGAGGTGAAGCCGGCGGAAGAACGCGCCGATCACACTGTCGTCCGACACCGCGTCGTTGCGACGGATCTCCAGCGTCGCATCGATCGGGTTGTCGCTGCGCAGCGCGCGCACGTTGCTGAAGCCGCCGTAGGCGTAGGACACGGTGAGCTGCTGCGGGCCAGCAGCGGCGCCGCCCTCCAGGCGCTGCCACTGTGCGGCATCCAGCGGCAGCGACAAGGTACTGCCTGCCACCTGCTGCTGCAGCAGCGGCTGCACATCCAGGCGGCCGCGTTCGCTCTGCACGAACAGCAGTGCGGCGGCCAGCAGCGCCACGGTGATGCCGCCGCTGCCCAGCATCAGCAGGAACTTGCGGCCCTTGCGGTCCACCAGCACGAGGGCGACCACGGTCATCACCGCGTTGAGCAGTTTGATCGCCACGTCGGCCCAGTTGGCCACCGCGCCGGGCAGGCCGGCCTGGTTGAGGATGTTCACCGCGTAGGCCAGCACCGAGTTGATGCCGGTGGCCTGGGTGAAGGCCAGCACCAGGCAGGCCAGCACGAACGGCCACACGTAACGGCGGCTCAGCAGCGGGTCGCGCGCGCCGGTGCCACGGCTGCGCACGGCCTCCGGGGCCTGCATGCGCTGCAGGGTCGGTTCGACCTCGGCGGCGGCAACGGTACGCTGCAGCGCGCGCCGCGCCGCGTCGACACGCCCGCGGCGTACCAGCCAGCGCGGCGATTCGCTGATCAGCAGCACGCCGGCGGTGAACACCAGCCCGGGCAGCAGGCAGCTCCAGAAGATGGTGCGCCAGGCATGGTCCTTGACATCGAACAGCAGCCGCTGCTGTTCCTCGCCTGGCAGGTGGCGCACGGCCGCGGCCGCTGCGTCCACCGAATGCGCGTGGTACAGGCCGATCACCGCCGCCAGCACCAGGCCGACGGTCAGCAGCAGCTGGAACATCGCCGCGCCGCGCCCGCGTCGCTCCGGGCTGAGCACCTCGGCCAGGTACAGCGGCACCACCACGCCGATCAGGCCGCCGCTGATGCCCTGCAGCAGGCGGCCCATCAGCAGCGCTGCATACCCGTCCGACAGCGCCATCACCGGAATGCTGGCGGTGAACAGCAGGCCGGCCAGGAACATCGCCCCGCGCCGCCCGATCAGGTCGGCGACCATGCCGGCGAACAGCGAGGACAGCACGCTGCCCAGCAGCACGGCGGCTACCACGAAGCCCAGCTGCTGGGTGGTCAGGTGCCAGCTCGCGGTTGCGGTGGCTTCCAGATACGGCAGGGCGCCGGCGATGATGCCGATGTCGATGCCGTAGAGCAGGCCGCCCATGCCGCCGATGAACAACAGATAGCGTATCGGCCAGCGCGGGGCGTCGGCGTACACGGGCTGGGCTGCGGAAACGTCGTTCATCGGGCCGGTCCTGTCCTGCGTTGCATGCGCCGCGACGGCGCGGGGTCGGCGCTCAGTCGAGCGCGATGTCTTGGCCTTCCACCGTCACGGCGCGCACGCGCAGGTCGCGGTCGAGGATCACCAGGTCGGCCCAGGCGCCGACGGCGATGCGGCCACGATCGGTGAGGCCGAGATAGTCGGCCGGGTAGCGCGATACCCGGTTGGAGGCGTCGGCAAGGTCCAGCCCCAGTGACACCAGATTGCGCAGCGCCTGGTCCATCGTCAGCGCACTGCCGGCCAGCGAACCGGTGGACAGTCGCACGCAGCCCAGGCACTTGTGCACGCGCTGTACGCCCAGCGCGTACTCGCCGTCGGGCATGCCGGTGGCCGCCGTGGCGTCGGTCACGCAATACAGGCGCGGAATCGCGCGCAGCGCGGTACGGATCGCGCCGGGATGCACGTGCTGCAGGTCGGGGATCAGCTCGGCGTACTGCGCATGCGCCAGGGCGGCGGTGGCGATGCCGGGCTGATAGTGGTCCACGCCGGTCATGCCGTTGAACAGATGGGTGAAGCCGGCCGCGCCCGCCTCCAGTGCGGCCACGCCATCGGCATAGCTGCCGGCACTGTGGCCGAGCTGCACGCGGATGCCGAGCGCGTTCAGCGCAGGAATCAGCGCGAGATGCTGGCCGATCTCCGGGGCGAGGGTGAGCACGTGGATGGGGGCAATCGCATGCAGGCGGCGCACGTCCTGCAGCGTGGCTTCGACCACCAGGGGCGGTTGCGCGCCGAGCCGCTCGGCACTGATGAAGGGGCCCTCCAGATGCACGCCCAGGACCCGTGCCATGCCCGGTGCCCGCGTGCCGATCGCACCGGCCAGGCCCTGCAGCGCCTGCACGATGTCGTCCTCGTGCGCGGTCATGGTGGTGCCCAGCATCGCCGTGGTGCCGTGGCGGGCATGCGCCCGCGCGACGGTGCAGGCGCTGTCGCCGCCCTGCATGATGTCCACACCGGCGCCGCCATGCACGTGCAGGTCGATGAAGCCGGGCAGGATCAGCGGAACCTCGTCGTCATCGCGCGGATCGCGGTGCGCGGTGTCGATGGCGCGTACACGCTGGTCGATGTGGAGGTCGCCACGCACCCAACCGGTGTCGGTGAGCATGCGGCCGTGCAGGGTGCGGGGGTCGGTCAAGGGGGCGACTCGGCGATGATCACTTCGACGCCCAGCCGCTGCAGCCCGTCCAGGTACTCGCTGTCGATGCTGGCGTCGGTGATGATGGTGTGGACCTGGTCCAGCCGCGCGATGCGGTGCAGGCTGACGCGGCCGAACTTGGAGGCGTCGGTCAGCACCACGATGCGGCGCGCGCGCTCGACCATGCGGTGGTTGAGGCTGGCTTCGGCCTCGTGGTGGGTGGTCAGGCCGAACTGCAGGTCCAGGCCATCCACACCGAGGAACAGGGTGTCGAAACTGTAGGTGTTCAGACTGGCCTCGGCCTGGCTGCCCTGCAGCGACAGCGACTGCTTGCGCAGCAGTCCGCCGGTCAGCAGCAGCTCCACGCCCGGCGCATTGGCCAGCTCCCAGGCGATGTTCAGTCCGTTGGTCATCACCGTGACGTCGCGGTGCCCGCGCAGGTGGCGCGCCAGCGTCATGGTGGTCGAGCCGGAGTCGATGATGATGTTGTCGCCCGGTTTGACCAGCCGCGCGGCGTGTACGCCGATGCTGTCCTTCAGCGGCAGGTTGAGCGCATCCTTCTCGTGGATGTCCTGCTCCTGCGGCGGCGTGCGCACCAGCGTGGCACCGCCATGCGTGCGCGTGGCCAACCCCTGCGATTCGATGTGGGTCAGGTCGGCACGGATGGTCACCGCCGACACGCCAAAGCGGCCCACCAGCTCGCTGACCTGCACGTTGCCGTGGTCGACCAGCAACTGCAGGATCTGTTGGCGGCGCTGGCGTGTGTTTCGCATGGGGGCGGTTCCGTCCGGAAAGGAAAGCCGAAGCTTACCGTTCCGAAAGCGCCTTGTTGCGATTGCAGGCCCGGGCGTACTCGGCCAGACGCAACGCAACCTTGTGCTGGATCAGCGCCAGCGGCTCGGCGCGCAGGGCGCCGGCTTCGATCGCCTTCTGCTGTTCCGGCAGGAACTGGCTGAGCAGGGTCTGCGGCGGCACGTGTGCGGTCAGGTTGGCCACCAGCGTGTCCAGCGCGGCCTGGACCGCCGGTTCTCCCCAGTAGTAGCGGCTGCGGTCGCTCAGCGAATACGCGCGCAGCAGGCGCAGTTCGTGTTCGTCGCCGTGGTAGTAGCTGCGCCAGCTGGCGGGCTTGTCGACCATGCAGCGGTCGAGCACCTCGATCAGGTTCGAACGCTGTGCGGGCGGCAGCAGTGCGTCCTCGATCATCGCCAGTGCGAACACGGCCTCGCGGAACGCATAGGTGGCAGCCGGGCCGACTTTGAGGATGGCGAAGTGGTCGCGCACCAGCGCGTGCAATCCCGCCTCGGTCTGGTAGTCGGTGGAGTGGGCTTCAAACACGATGCGCGGCTGCTGCTCGACGAAGGCCGACAGGTCCGCGGCGGCGGCCGGATCGTAGTAGTGCACGCTGCTGTGGTCGAAATCCACGCCTGGCTGCACCACCATCGCGATCACCCGCTCCCATGCCGGCAGCAGGTCCGGCGCGGCGAAGGCCTCGCGGTGAATCGCCAGCGTGGTGGCCGCCGCGGCCGGCGTGGTGACCTGCAGGCCGCCGGCCAGCGACGCTTCGCCGCCGGGGACCGGCACTTCGGTGCCGATCACGTAGACGGGCGGTGGCAGGCCGTGCTCGGCTGCGGTGCGCTCGGCGATGCGCGCCAGCTCGGCCGAGCGCGCCGCCACGATCGCGTCCGGCAGCGGCACCGGGTCATCGGCGCAGGACATGCTGCAGTCCAGATGGATCTTGTGGAAGCCGGCCGCCACGTACGCGGCAATCAGCGCGCGGGCATGGGCCATCGCGGTCTCGGCCGGGCCCTTCTGCCAGGCATTCGGGCCGAGGTGGTCGCCGCCGAGGATCAGGCGCGCGGCGGGGAAGCCTGCGCGGGCGGCCAGGGCAAGCACGTAATCGCGGTACTGCGGCGGGGTCATCCCGGTGTAGCCACCGAACTGGTCGACCTGGTTGGAGGTCGCTTCGATCAGCAGCAGGGTGTCGTGGCGCTGCGCGACCTGCATCGCGGCCAGCAGCACCTGTTCGTTGCTGCAGCAAACGCTGTACAGCCCGACGGGGTGGCCCTGGCGGTGGGCGGCGATCAGCGATTGGACGGCGGACATGGCAACTCCGGAGGCGGTATTCAGGGGGAAGGGTGGTGCTGGCGGGCGAGCAGGGCCGCGCCACGCGCGCCGCCGGCATCGCCGAAGGCCGGCGGCAGGATCGGGGGCACGCGCACCCCGGTGAACAGGTACGGGGCAATGGCGGCGGGCAGGTCCCGATAGAGCTGCTCCAGCTTCGACAGCCCGCCGCCCAGCACGATCACGTGCGGATCCAGTGCCAGGATCAGGCTGGCGAAGCTGTAACCGAGCAGGTCGCGGTGGATCGCCAGCGCCTTCTGCGCGACGGCATCGCCGGTCTGCGCGGACGCGACCACCGCGCTGGCGTCGAGGTCGTCCCCGCCGCAGCGCGCATGGATCATCGCCAAGCCGCTGCCGGAGACGTACCGCTCCAGGCAGCCACGCAGGCCGCAGCCGCAGTCCAGCAGTGGGAGGTCATGGCGATGCTGCAGCGTGGCCGGGAGGCTCCAGTGGCCCCACTCGCCGGCAATGCCGTTGCTGCCGGCGACCAGATGCCCGTCCAGGCAGTAGCCACCGCCCGCGCCGGTGCCGAGGATCACCCCGAACATGCTGCGGTAGCCCGCGGCGGCGCCGTCATGTGCTTCGGACAGCGCGAAGCACTGCAGGTCGTTGCCGAGCACCAGCGGCCGCTGCAGGCGCGCCTGCAGGTCCACGCCAACGGTGCGTCCGGTCAGGCCCGGCACGTTGGCACTGAGCTGGCGGCCGCTGTCGCGGTCGCGCACGCCGGGCAGGCCGATGCCGACGGCCACGCCGGGCCGGCCGAGCGCCGCATCGGCGGCCGTGACCAGGTCGTCCACCGCCTGCAGGAACGCAGGGTAATCCTGGGTCGGCGTGGCCACGCGCTGGCGGTGCTGCACGGCCAGCGCGGCGTCGCACGCCACCAGTTCGATCTTGGTGCCCCCGATGTCGATGCCGTACCAGGTGTGCATGCGTGCTCAGCCGTGGGAGTGGATGGTCACGCCCTGCACGACCCGGTTCACGGTGCCGTCCGGGAACGGATTGTCCGGGGTCAGGCCGAGCGCGGCGGAACGTTGCAGCGCGTAACACTGCGGCACCAGCAGCCACAGGGGCGCCAGCCACGGATCGGGCAGGTCGGCGACGTCGAGCACGAAGTCGCCCTCGGCGCGGTCGTCGCCGTCCGGTCCGATCGAGATCACCCGGCCGGCAATGCCGTCGCGGCGCAGCTCGTTCAGCAGGTCCTGCTCGTAACGGCGCGACAACGGCTGTGCGCTGCGCAGCATCACCACCAGCGTGTCGGCGTTGAGCGTGGACTTGGGACCGTGGCGGAACCCCAGCGGTGTGTTGGCCAGGGCCAGCACGCGCCCGGCGGTGAGTTCGAGCACCTTCAGCGCGGCTTCGCGCGCGGTGGCTTCCAGCGGGCCGCTGCCGAGGTAGATCACACGGGTATACGGTGCCTGTGCCAGTGCTCCCACAGCGGCGTCCCACGCGTGCAGGGCCTGTCCGCCGTGCGCGGACAGCTGCTGCAGGCGCTGCAGCCGCTGCGGCCACGGCGCGCGATCGAACGCACTGAGGGCGGCCAGCAGCATGCAGGTCAGGCTGCTGGTCATGGCAAATGCACGGTCGCAACTGGCCGGCGGCATCAGCAGCGACAGGGTGTCGCTGCGGCCCTGGCCGCGCCGGGCCAGTTCGCCATCGGCGTTGCAGGTGATGTCCAGAAAGCGCGCCTCGTCCACCTGGCCGCGCACCAGGTCCACCACCGCTACGCTTTCCGGGCTGGAACCGCTGCGCCCGAACGACACCAGCAGTGTCGGGCGGTCGCGGCGCAGGTACAGCGCCGGATGGGTGAGCAGGCTGGTGGTATGGATCGCGCGGATCTCCGCCGGCCACTGCGCGTTGAGCTGGTCGGCCACCATCTCGGCGATGAAACCCGAGCTGCCGGCGCCGGTGAAGATCACCCGCTGATCGGCATGGCCCAGGCGTTCGCCAAGGAAGGCATCGATGTCGGTCTGGCGGCGATCGAGCAGATCGGCCAGCGCGGCCCACAGGCCGGGCTGCTGGGCGATTTCTTCCGCCGTGTGGGCGCCGCCGAGGCGCTGCCAGGCGGGCAAGTCAGGGAGCAGAGAAGCGTCCATTCGCAATTCCTGTTGGGCGACCGCACCTTCTGCGCTTTCTTTCGAAATGTCAAATATCGAAAGAAAAAGAAAAGCAGGGTTCGTCACAATTTTCGATCGGAATCGGTTGAAACTTGGCGCAGATGGCGCACTGCATCAAGGTTTCAGGCGATACAAACCCAGTATTCAGGTGTTGTTTGGAAAGTGTTGCTTTGCATCATCTTTCGTTTATGAGAAAATATCCTTCATTTTTCTTTGCAATTTATTGACATCTTTCGAGGCCCTGCCCTAGAGTCGGCCGCAATGGTTTCGGATACCCGCCGAACGCGGGCTTGGGGGCAAGGTGGAAACCCGTATACGTCATGCCGGTCTGTCGGTGGCTGTGGTCGCTGCCTTGGCGCTGGCCACCGCGCCGGCCATCGCCGAGCCGCTGGGCAATCTGCGTACGATCGCCGCCGCCCCCGCCCGGGACGGCAGCCCCGGCTGGGAGATCCGCACCGATACCGGCGCGACGCTGCGCGTGGACCTGCTGCGCACGGATCTGCTGCGCGTGCAGGCCGGTCGCAACGGCACGCTGCGCCCGGCGGGCGACAAGGCCGCACCGATCGTGGTGCCGCAACCGGCCGCGAACGTCGCCTTCAAGCTGGAAGAAGATGGCAACGAAGTGCGCATCCGCACCGACGCCCTGGTGCTGCATATCCAGCGGCAGCCGCTGCGGCTGGCGCTGGATCGACGTGACGGCGATCGCGACGTGGCGCTATGGCGCGAGCTGCAGCCGCTGGACCTGGACACCGCACAGAGCGTGCAGGTGCTCTCCAGCGAAGCCGGCGAGCACTTCTACGGCGGCGGCCAGCAGAACGGGCGCTTCGAGTTCAAGGGGCGCGAGCTGGAGGTGTCCTACTCCGGGGGCTGGGAAGAGGGCGACCGGCCCAACCCGGCGCCGATGCTGCTCAGCGCGCGTGGCTGGGGCATGCTGCGCAACACCTGGAGCGATGGCACCTACGACCTGCGCCAGGCCGACCAGGCCACCCTGCTGCACCGCGAAGACCGCTTCGACGCGTACTACTTCGTCGGGCCTGACCTGCACACGCTGCTGGACCGCTACACCGCGCTGACCGGCCGCGCCGCGCTGCTGCCGCGCTGGGCGTTTTCGTATGGCGATGCCGACTGCTACAACGACGGCGACAACCGCAGGAAGCCCGGCAGCGTGCCCGACGGCTGGAGCGACGGCCCGACCGGCACCACGCCGGACGTGGTGGACAGCGTGGCCCGGCAGTACCGCGAGCACGACATGCCCGGCGGCTGGATCCTGCCCAATGATGGTTACGGCTGCGGCTACACGAAGCTGCCCGAAACCGTGCAGGGCCTGGCGAAATACGGCTTCAGGACCGGCCTGTGGACCGAAAACGGTGTCGACAAGATCGCCTGGGAAGTGGGCACCGCCGGCAGCCGCGTGCAGAAGCTGGACGTGGCCTGGACCGGCAAGGGCTACCAGTTCGCAATGGACGCCAACCAGTCCGCGTTCAACGGCATCCTGCACAATTCCGACTCCCGCCCGTTCCTGTGGACGGTGATGGGCTGGGGCGGCATCCAGCGTTATGCCGTGGCCTGGACCGGCGACCAGAGCAGCAGCTGGGACTACATCCGCTGGCACATCCCGACCCTGATCGGCTCGGGCCTGTCCGGCATGGCCTACGCCAGCGGCGACGTCGATGCGATCTTCGGCGGCAGCGCCGAAACCTTCACCCGCGACCTGCAGTGGAAGAGCTTCACGCCGGTGCTGATGGGCATGTCCGGCTGGTCGGGCAACGCGCGCAAGCATCCGTGGTGGTTCGATGAGCCCTACCGCAGCGTCAACCGCGACTACCTCAAGCTGAAAATGCGCATGACCCCGTACATGTACGGGCTGGCGCACGATGCGGCGACCACCGGCGCCCCGCTGCTGCGCGCGCTGATGTGGGACTACCCCGAGGACCCGCAGGCCTACACCGAAGCGCACAAATACCAGTTCCTGCTCGGCCGTGAGCTGCTGATCGCGCCTGTCTACCGAAGCCAGGCGGCCAGTCGTGGCTGGCGCCGCGACATCCACCTGCCGCCGGGTCGCTGGATCGACTACTGGGATGGCCGCCAGCTGCTGGCCGGTGCGCAGGGCCGTTCGCTGGACCGCCCGGTCGATCTGGCCACCATCCCGGTGTTCGTGCGTGCCGGCGCGATCATTCCGATGTACCCGGAGATGCTCTACGACGGGCAGAAGCCACTCGATGAAGTGACCTTCGATCTGTATCCACAGGGCACCTCGCAGTACACGCTGTACGAGGACGACGGTGCCACCCGTCGCTATGAAACGGGGGAGTCGAGCACGCAGGCGATCACGGTGCAGGCCCCGGCGCAGGGCAGCGGGCCGGTGCAGGTGCGCATCGATCCGGTGCAGGGGCGCTATGCCGGCCAGTTGCCGCAGCGCCGCTATGCGCTGCGCGTGCTCAGCCGTCAGCGACCGGCCGCGGTCACGCTGGACGGTCGTGCGCTGCCGAGGCTGGCAGACCTGGCCGCCTGGCAGGCAGCGGGCGAGGGCTGGTATTACGACGCGGCCGAACGCCGCGGCACCCTGCATGTGCGCACCGCGCCGGTCGACATCCGCCAGGCGCTTGCGCTGCAGCTGGATCTGCCCGCCACCGCCGCAGCCGCCGACGATGCCTTCCCGGCCGCCCCGGCACTGGGCCGCGCGCTGCCCTCCGACAGCCTGCTGGTGGTCAACCGTCCGGCCGAGGAACCCGGCTACGAGCTGGAGAAGGCGTTCGACGACGATCCGGTCACCTGGTTCCGCACGGTGCGCAATCAGGCGGTGAAGACCGGTGCGCACGAATGGGTGATCGGCTTCGGCGAACGCAGGCTGATCGACGGCATCGAACTGGCGCCGCGCAACGACCAACACTGGAAGCACGGCCAGGTGCGCGACTACGAGATCTACCTGGGTGACAGCAATGGTGAGTGGGGCGAGCCGATCAAGCGCGGCCGCCTGACCCTGCAGCAGGGCACGCAGCAGATCGACTTCCCTGCCCATGCCGGCCGCCTGCTGCGCTTCCGCGTGCTGGGCACGCAGAACCCGGACGGCGACGGCGCCAGCGGGGCCGACCCGATGGTCACCGCCGCGCAAGGCAGTGTGGCGCGCGCGGTCGATGCGCTGCAGCCCCGCGATGTCGGCCCGATCGTGCTGTCCACCTTCCGCGTGCTGGAACATCAGCAGACGGAGAAGCCCGCGCAGCAGCTGTACCTGTCCGCATTGCCGCTGCCGGCCGGACTGGCGTCGCAGGTCGCAAGCGACCACGCCTTCGGTGGCCAGGCCGACATGCGCATGAACGGCCTGCACTTCCGCCGCGGTCTGGGCGTGGGTGCGGCCAGCCGGATCGACCTTCAGCTCAAGGGCAACTGGCGCCTGCTGCGCGCCGACCTGGGCATCGACGACCAGTGCCGCGCCGCCGGGGGCATGCAGTTCCAGGTCTGGGGCGACGGTCGGCTGCTCTACGACAGCGGCCTGGTGAAAGCGCCTGGTGTGGTCAAACCGGAGCTGGACGTGCGCGGCCTGCAACGGCTGAGCCTGCGCACGCTCGGGGCGCAGGGCGACATGCCTGCGCAGGTCTGTGGCAACTGGGCCAACGCGGCCCTGATCGGACAGGAGGGCGATACCGCCAGCATCGTGTCGCCCTGACGCCGCACCCCGCGCGCGACCCACCCGTTTCTGAACTGCTCTCTCCGTTTCCCGTCTGCGGCCCTCCGGCCGCGGCACGGGGGACGTTTGCCTGACATCCACCCATCCACCGCCAGCCCCACGCTGCGGATCGAACAAGGAGACACAGATGTTGACCGAACGCCATCGCCATCGCTGCATCCCCGCCACGCCCTTGTCCATCGCACTGGGCCTGGCCCTGGCCGCCGCCGGCAGCGCCGCTGCGCAGGATGCCACGCCCGATCCCACGGCCACCGAGCTGTCGCGGATCGAAGTCACCGGCTCCAACATCCGCCGCAGCGATGTGGAAACCGCCTCGCCCGTGCAGGTGATCAGCAAACAGGACATCGAGAACATGGGCGCGCGCACCCTGTTGCAGGTGCTCGACAACCTGCCGGCCGCGCGGCCGGGCCAGCAGGATTCGCGCTCGCTGTTCACCGGCTCCGACGGTGCCTCGCAGGCCAACCTGCGTGGCCTGGGGGCACAGGGCACGCTGGTACTGCTGAACGGCCGACGCCTGTCGTACTACGGCGCACCGGCGGGTTTCCAGACCCAGTTCGTCAACATCGATGCGATCCCGGCGGCGGCGATCGAACGCATGGAAGTGCTCACCGACGGCGCCTCGGCCGTGTACGGTACCGACGCGGTGGCCGGCGTGATCAACGTGATCACCAAGCGCAACTATCAGGGGGCGGAAGTCAGCCTCACCACCGATACCTCTTCGCGCATCGATTCCTATGGCGAACACCAGGGCAGCATCACCGCCGGTTTCGGCGACCTGGACGAGGACCGCTACAACGTCTACGCCTCGGTCAACCTGTACCGGCGTGACGCGATTCCGCTGAGTGACTTCTACAACAAGCGGCCGCCGCAGTATTACGTCAACAACCCGAACTACATTCCCAACCTGCGACTGGGCACCGGCAGCAAGCCGGGCGAGTTCAATCCGGGCAGCTACTTCGCCTTCGACCCGGTCACCGGCCGACGCGTGCAGGAAGTCGCACCGGGCTGCAACAACGTGCTCACCACCGAAGCGGCCGGCCCGCGGTGCATCTGGGAAACCTGGATGAACAACGAGATCGACGCCGGCGCCAAGTCCGAACGCAACACCGCCTACGTCAACGCGCACTTCCTGATCGGCGACAGCACCGAAGCCTTCGCCGAAGCGACCTACACCGACATCGACCTGACCGCCAACGGCGGCACGCCGCGCGCCTATGGCACCACCACCGGCAACCCCACCAGCTGGTTCTCCCGCAACACCGGCACCACGGTCAACCAGTTCCTGTACCCGTACCTGGGGCCCAACAACGAGTACAACCATGCCAGCCCCGAGCTGAAGGCATTGATGGGCGGCGTGGTGGGCCTGCAGTACCTGCTGCAGGACGTGGGCGCCAACCACTTTGGCCAGCGCAATACCGACCAGAGCTACCGCGTGGTCACGGGCCTGCGCGGCACCGCCGGCGACTGGAACTGGGAAACCGCTTTCGCCACCGCCGGTTCCCATTCGGTGACCTACCAGACCACCAACGTCAACCTGGCCGGGTTCCAGAAGGCCTTCGGCCCTTACACCATCGATCCGGGTACCGGCCGGGTGATCATCTCCGACCATCCCGCCTACAAATTCGGTGAGATCAGCGACGCCAACGCCGCACTGATCCGCGAGGCCTTCCCCACCTTCGACATCGAGTCCTGGACCCGCCTGCACACGCTGGACGGCAAGATCGAAGGCCCGCTGTTCACCCTGCCGGCCGGTGAAGTGCGCGCGGCCTTCGGCTTCAACGCCACCCGCGAAACGTTCTACACGCCGGGCAACCCCGACGCGGCCAATGGCCTGATCACCCAGCAGGGCGGCTCGTGGTTCGACGGCAGGCGCAACACGTACGCGCTGTTCGCCGAAACCGTGGCGCCGCTGACCGACAAGCTGGAACTGGAAGCCGCGCTGCGCGTGGACAAGTACCCCGACTTCAGCGCCAACCTCGCCCCGAAGCTCGGCCTGACCTACCAGATGTTCGACCAGCTGATGCTGCGCGGCACCTATTCCGAAGGCTTCCGCGCGCCGAGCCTGGCCGAAGCGGGTACCGGCGGCGTGTTCGCGCAGATCGGCGGCTACCGCGACGAACTGCGCTGCAACGAAACCAACGCGATCGCCAACCTGCTGCGCCGGTCCGCGCGCCCCGGCGATGTGGACCTGGGCAATTCACTGCTCAACAGCGACTGCAGCCGCAACGTCGCCCGCATGACCCAGCCCAACCAGGACCTCAAACCGGAAAAGGCCAAGATCGCCACCGCCGGCGTCGTGTTCGAACCGACCCAGTGGCTGTCGGTGTCGGCCGACTACTGGTTCATCTACCGCCGCAACGAGATCGCCGCACCGGACTACAGCAAGGCTGAAGACATCCAGTCGATGACGCGCTCGCCAATCACCGAGGCCGACCTGGCCAACCAGGCGGCGCTGGCGGCCATGTGCGCCGACCCGGCCAGCGGCGTGGCATGCCCGGCCACCCTGCCGGGCTACAGTGCAGGCAACGTGCTCAGCGTGGTCGGCCAGTACAAGAACCGCGGCCGCACCCTGATCGACGGCTTCGACATCGACGCGCGCACCCGCTTCACGCTGGGTGACTGGGGCACCCTGAACGTCGGTGTTGCCGCCACCATCCAGCGTCGCAAGGAGACCTACACCGACGACGAGCTCGGCTGGTACTACGGCAACACCATCGGCTACTACGGCAACCCGCGCCTGCGCGCGACGTTGAACGCCGACTGGAACTACCAGGCCTTCACCACCAGCTTCTTCATCAACTATGTCGGCGGCACCAAGTGGGCGTGGGACCGTATCGATGCCGAGGACAACAATCCCGAGACCTGCACCGGTGGCTACCTGGCACTCAATCCGGCCCAGTGCGACGGCGTACCGTCGTGGTGGACCGCCAACCTGAGCGTGGCCTGGCGTCCCGACGCGCACTGGAACATCGGCTTCACGGTCAAGAACCTGTTCGATCGCATTCCGTTCTACGATCCGAACAGCTTCCTCGGCGACTCCAGCGATTACGCCACCATCTACGGCCGTGGCTACAGTCTCACCGTCGGCTACAAGTTCTGACGTTTCCACCGCGCCGGTGCCTGCCGGCGCGGTCTTTCGAGGAGGGTTTTTCATGCAACGTAGGGAATTCATTCTGGCCAGTGCCGCCGTGGCGGCCACCAGCCTGCTGCCGCAGACGCCGGCATGGGCGCGCGGTCGCAAGGTACGCCTGGGGGTGATCGGCACCGGCATGCGCGGTCAGGTCCTGTTGAAGGAACTGGTGCGCCGCGACGACGTGGAGGTGGTCGCGCTGTGCGACATCGAACCGATCATGCTCGGCCGTGCCGTGGAGATGGTGGCGAAGGCAGGCAAGCCTGCGCCGAAAACCTACGGCCAGAACGGCGACGTGAACGCCTGGAAGCGTCTGCTGGAACAGCGTGGCCTGGACGGTGTGATCATCGCGACCCCGTGGGAGTACCACGCGCCGATGGCCATCGCCGCGATGCAGGCCAAGGTCGCGGTCGGCTGCGAAGTGGTCGCCGGCATCACCCTGCAGGACCACTGGGACGTGCTCAAGACCCAGCTCGACACCGGCACGCCGTACATGCTGCTGGAGAACGTGTGTTACCGCCGCGATGTGATGGCGGTGCTGCAGATGGTACGCGCCGGCCTGTTCGGCGAACTGGTGCACCTGCAGGGTGGCTACCAGCACGACCTGCGCGGGGTGAAGTTCAACTCCGGCGATCCGTCCCAGCCTTACGACAGCGGTGTGGAGTTCGGCGCCAAGGGCTGGTCCGAGGCGCGCTGGCGTACCGAGCATTCCGTGCAGCGCAACGGTGAGCTCTACCCCAGCCACGGCATTGGCCCGTGCGCGATGTACACCGGCATCAACCGTGGCAACCGCTTCACCCACATCAACGCGTTCGCCAGCAAGGCACGCGGGCTGCACGAATACACCGTGGCCAAGAGTGGCGGCACCACCCATCCCAGCACCAAGGTGGCGTTCAAGCTGGGCGACATCGTCACCACCACGCTGGCCTGCGAGAACGGCGAGACCATCCTGCTGCAGCACGACACCTCACTGCCGCGTCCCTACTCGATGGGCTTCCGCGTGCAGGGCACCAAGGGCCTGTGGATGGACGTCAACCAGTCCATCCACATCGAAGGCCGCAGCCCGCCACACAAGTGGGAGCCGATCCAGGCCTACCAGGACCAGTACGAACACCCGCTGTGGAAGCAGCACGCCGCTACTGCCGCCAGCGCCGGCCACGGCGGCATGGACTGGTTTGTGATCCACGCCTTCGTCGAGGCGCTCAAAGCCAAGGCGCCGATGCCGATCGACATCTACGATGCCATCACGTGGAGCGCGATCACCCCGCTGTCCGAGCAGTCCATCGCCAACAGCTTCCAGACACTGGAGTTCCCGGACTTCACCGCCGGCCTGTGGAAGCAGCGCAAGCCGATCTTCGCCTTCGACGGCACCTACTGAGCCCGCGCCGTCACCGCGACGGCCACCACCAGAACCACAGCGCTGCCGCGCCGGTGCCCATTGCATGGTCGCCCCGGCCGGCGGCGATGTCGTTCACGCCCTGCCTGAGCAGGGCCAGGGCACCGGCGTTCAGACGCAGATGAGCCCGGTCGCCCTCGTGCTGCCACCCCCAGCCGTCCACAGTGGCGTCGTGTCCGATCTGGACCGAGACGGGTGCTTCCCACGCGGCACGGCGGTTGTTGGGGACGGCGAGCAGCGGCGGGGACGGCGGCGTCACCCGCACCGTGCGCGCCGCGCCGGTGCCATCGGCCAGCAACGCATCGATCAGCCCCTGCAACGACGCGCAGCCGGCCGCATCACAACTGAGGTGCCAGCCGGGGAAGTTGCGCTGATGACCGGTGTAGCGCCACAACGCGGTCGTGCCGTGCTGCTGCCAGGCGTGTGAGGTTCTCATTGGCGCATTCTGCCCCAGCGACCGGCCCACCGTGTCCGCGCGGACGCTCCCACTGGAGCGGGGTTGGAAACGAGCGTCCGTTGCTTTGTTCGGGCTGATTCGGAAAAACGCCTACCTGCAGCATGATCCATATATCACCGCTCCTTTCCTTAGGGCGAGTGAAAGCTGCTGTGAACTCATCTCCTTTTCAAGGCCTTTGATCTGCTGGACCGGTACCAACGATGGATCGGACAGTCGCACGGCCTCGAAATAGGCCCTGCTTGCAACAAGGTCCTCGTTCACCAGAACGCCGGCCTGATAAGCATTGCCAAGTTGCAACAGCGCGTCCGCACTCCCTTGCGAAGCCAGGCCTTCCAGGTAGCCTGTGGCCTTTCGCTTGTACTCCAGCGTGGCGTCTGGGTCGCGAAGCATCGCCGCTTCTCCGCCCAAGGCGGATGCAGGATCCATCGAATAAAAGAGCTGCGCTCCGATATTTCCCTGCTCAGCGGCCAGGCTCAGCCATTCTGTAGATGTGATTCCGTCGGCGGCCGAAAGCGCTTCGCATTGCTCAGCCGCGTCGTTGTCGCGAATCGGCAAGCCCTTTGCAGCGCGCATGTTGAGGGTGTTGCATTCGAACAACTTGAGGAAGATTGCGTAGGATGCCGCGCCGTCACCGGCCAGGGCCTGAGTTTTCAGCTGGGCAAGTACTTCGTTCACCGGCCCATTGGGGGCGGATCCGAAATCCCGGACTGCAAAGGCGCGCCCCGACAGGGGTTGAATCGTCACGTTCCTGTTGGCAGGCGAGGCGCGGGCGGAAGCGTTGCGGACTGCGGAGTCGCTCTCCGGCTCTGCGGCCAGCAACGTCTGCGCCGGCGCATCGGTGTGTTGCGGACGTTCCTGTTTGCATCCAGAGGCAAGCCACAACGTCGCCGCCAAAGGAAAAATCAGTATCCCTAATCTGTTCACGATCTGATTCAATTCAAAGAGCGCGCTTCCTGTCTCTCATGCACGTGGGACCCTGTCAATCAGCCTCCTGGATCTGCGTCACTCTGCAGGTGGTGAAAGAAGGGCCAGACGACGCGGATCCAAGACCTTGATGAGGCAGCAAGCAAGGTGCCGGTGAGTGAGCGGCGAACAGCGAAAATGAACGGCGGACTGGAGCGGTGCAAATGATCAAGATGGTCGATGAAGATTTCGAGTACTTCTACTTGGACAAGGACTTTGGACCGGCGGTTGACGCTCGGCCAGTGTCGAATTCCAAGCTGGACCATTACAGAGGAAAGTTGCCGGAGAAGCTGCTTGAGTATTGGCAGGCGTACGGCTTCGCCGGCTATGGCAATGGCTTGCTCTGGCTGACGGATCCTGACGATTATTCCGAGGTGCTCAACGCCTGGCTCTACGAAACCGAGTTCTACGGCAAGGACCACTTTTACGTGATTGGTCGAAGCGCCTTTGGAAAGCTCGAGGTATGGGGAGCGAAAACAGGCCCATGCATCACCATAAACTGTGCCTGGGGAATGATCTATCCCGCCGACCAATCCCGATGGATGAATCAAGGCAAAGGGGACTTCCTGATTTCAACATGGCTGTCCGGGATGCAGGCCCACAGCCTGGATCAGACTGACGAGAAGGATGCACCTCTCTTTGATCGAGCAGAGAAGCTGCTGGGCCCGCTGGCCCACGACGAAATGTATGGCTTCGTCCCCGCACTTGCGATGGGCGGGCCGTGCCGCCTCGAACATTTGAAGAAGGTCAAGGCCGTCGAACATCTGATGTTCCTGGCCCAGCTTGGAGAGCCTCAGATCATGCTGGACATCGTGAAGGAAACGAAGGACCGTGGGCTTTGGAAGTAACGGCTCTCTCGTTACTGTTGCCCGGCGTGGTGGAGGCTGCCCATCGGCTGCCAAGCAGCCGCCGTTGAGCGGCGGCGGTTAGCTACATCAGGATTGGACGCAAACAGACACAAAAAAAGCCGAAATCCTTGATGTGAAAGGAAAGTTCGGCCTTCATGGGATGGTGTAGACGTTCAGATGGTGCGCCCGGAGGAAGTTACATAGTCCTCGAAATCCATTGGCATTAAAGGGACTGAAGGTCAGCGGCTACCCGTATTACCGCCATAGTTGCCACCACGGTACAGGCGCTAGGTAGGTTGAGTCAGCATCAGCGCGGCCTTGGTGACGTGGAGAACTGCTCGACCAAGACGGCGAGGAAGCGGCACAGGACGCTGAGTCCCCATACAAGCGTGACGCCTACCGTCGCAAGCAGCAGGAGCGCGATGAGCGCGAATATCAGGTGTTCCATAGGGGGCAATCTACCAGCGCCTGACGGCATACGGGGCATGCGCCCGCGTCTGCGGCTGGCGACGAGCATGGCAACCGTCCTGGGGCGATTCAGCCGGGCGAAATGGCATCAAGAACATTGCGCCGTACCCCAGTTGCCTGCGAAGGATCTGCACCCGGCGCGCGCACTCGCTTCCCCGCCACGCCTGCGTTCTTCATGGAGTCTTCTGTGCACCATCTGCAAACACCGCAGTGCCGACGCAGCAACGCTATCGATGACACTGCAGGGGCATTCACCTACTTGGGAATCCCTGTGCCCAAGGCGTCACCGAGGATGCCAACCAAGTGCCAGGCGGACAGCTGAAAGCGGTGATCGGGAAGGAGCCGACGTCCCCCCACGATTCTGCGTCCATCGAAAATACTCTCGGCCGCCCATCCCCTGACCTTCGATGAATTCAGGCATGCTTTGGGTCAGCAGGGATGCAGCGGTGAAGGCCTGTTGGGCGGCGGCATCGAAGAACCCCACCAAGTAACCGCGTACCTTGGGGCTCGCCAAGTGCCCGGGGAAATCTTCAATACTCCGGCAAATGATCAACTCCAGAAGGAGCAGTTGTGCGGTCGCCTCGGCAACGTGGGATGGCCCTAGGCTTCTTGAGCCCGAATGTACTCTTGCGCTTGAACCATCCAAACATGAGGTGCCTACTACAACGGCGACCAGCCCAGCATGGGCGAGCATATGCCTTGTATCACATCGCAGGAGCCCTGATTTCACGCAGCTCCGCTTCTGGCTGCTGCCAAACGGCGTGGTGCCGCGATTACTCCATTTTTGCTGTTTGAGTGCCTTCGTGAATCCCGTGCTGTTTGGTAGGAAAATTCCGAATGGTCTATATCCTTGACCAGGATCACGCGCATCTTGTGTTGGTCGTCAGCAAATACCCCGAAACCATTGCTAGCCTGTCCTGTATGACCAAGGCTAAGGATATGGCGTGGCACGGATTGCAATTGTCGTAGGCGATAGCACCAGTAGCGGCGGCACGGTCCTCACCGGCGCGCCCTTCACCGATATCAATGGGATGGCGGTCGCCCGCGTCGGTGACAAGGCTTCCTGCCCCAAGCACAAGGGGGCTTTCCCGATTATCACGGGCGACCCGACCTTCATTGTCGATGGCAATCCCCTGGCCCGGCACGGCGACTATCTCGCCTGCGGCTGCCAGGTGCTGGCGGTCAAGCAAAGCACCGTATCGGTGGAATCCGGCGTCGGTGGAATCCGGCGGCAGTGGTGCGCCCCGTGGTGCAGCAGCCGCTGCGGTCAGCGCGACACCACCGGCAGGGTTTATGCCCCAAGGCACTACCCCGCAGGAATCTGTTGCCGCGCCCCCGCTCAAGCAGGACATCAGCCTGCACTATCATTATGGCGACCTCGACCGCACTCCCGTGCGGGGCGTCGGCTTCCAGGTGATGCTGCCGGACGACAGCGTGGTGACCGGTCGCCTGGATGATGAGGGCCGCGCACGCATTCCGGAGGTGACAGTCGGCCCGGCGCAGATGGTGCAGGTGTTGTTTCAGCCCGATGTGAGCGATGACGATGATGCGCCCATCCTGGCTGCCCGCGAACGACTCAAGGTTGCGTTGGATGCCATCGTGGCCCAGACCCGCACCGACATGGCCTCGGAGTGGCGGCAAAGGGACGACGCCGGTGCGGCCAAACGCTGGGGGGCTGCAGCGTGGCAGCCAGGCGCTGGGCACGGGCCAGGGCGCGTGGGACTACGTGGTCGGAACAGTAGAGACGGCGATGGATCTGGCCGTGCTTATGTACAAGACCGACCGCGAGATCAAGGAATGGACGCAGCTGCTGCTCACCGGCGATCGCAATGGACTGGACCGCAAGATCGCCGCGATGCGGGCTGCCGGTGGCAAGGTGATGGCGGTGGCCAGAAGATTGCCGACTTTGGCGACGGCCGGGTGAATTCGACCATCGGGTGGCAGTGGAAGAATGCCAAGAATGGGAAGAAGTCCCGAATAGGTGAGTTGGATGAGGCCGCGGCTAACGTCCCTGTGGGCGAAAGAAGCAAGACGAAGATGAACGGCGGATTGGAGCGTTGCAAATGATCAAGATGGTCGATGAGAACTTTCAGTATTTCTATCAAGAGAAGGGCTTTGGCCCTGCCATTGATTCGCGACCTGTTCCGCGTGCAAAAATTGAGTATTACCAAGGAAGATTGCCCAACAAGCTTCTGGAGTACTGGGATGCCTACGGATTCGGGGGATACGGCAACGGCCTGATCTGGATGACCGATCCGGATGAATATGCTGACGTTCTCAGCGCTTGGCTTTACCCGACCCGGCTCCACGCGACGGACAAGTTCTATGTGATTGGCCGCACTGCATTCGGCGAACTGATCGTTTGGGGCGCAAAGACCGGACCAAGCCTGACAATTCATTCGGTGCGGGGAATGATCTTTCCTTCTGATAAATCCCGCTGGATGAGTGAGGGCAAGGGCGACCTCTTGCTGGGCAACTGGATAGGGGGCATGCAGCGATCTCTCCTTGAGCAGAACGATGAAGGCGATAAGCCACTGTTTGATCGCGCACTAAAGGAGTTGGGTCCGCTGGGGCACGACGAAATGTATAGTTTCGTCCCCGCTCTTGGGATGGGCGGGCCGTGCCGCCTCGATCATTTGAAGAAGGTCAAGGCCGTCGAACACCTGATGTTCCTGGCCCAGCTTGGAGAGCCTCAGATCATGCTGGACATCGTGAAGGAAACGAAGGACCGTGGGCTTTGGAAGTAACGGCTCTCTCGTTACTGTTGCCCGGCGTGGTGGAGGCTGCCCATCGGCTGCCAAGCAGCCGCCGTTGAGCGGCGGCGGTTAGCTACATCAGGATTGGACGCAAGCAGACACAAAAAAAGCCGAAATCCGTGATGTGAAAGGAAAGTTCGGCCTTCATGGGATGGTGTAGACGTTCAGATGGTGCGCCCGGAGGGATTCGAACCCCCGACCAATGGCTTCGGAAGCCACTACTCTATCCGGCTGAGCTACGAGCGCGTTGTCTGCTGCTTCCCGCCGGGCAGCCCGTTGCGGGCGACCGGACCGTCGAGACGGCGCGGGAGTCGCATTCTAGCGGTAAACGCGGCGCAGGTCTCCCCCCTCTGCGATTGTGCCGTCCGGCAGCGCTCCGGGCGGGCCCAGGCGGTATCCTTTACCGATGGCTTACGAACGTTTTGAAACGCCCGGGCAGGCGGCACCGCCGCGCTGGCGGCACTACTGGAAACTGATGCGCGCCGATCGCCCGATCGGCACCCTGCTGCTGCTGTGGCCCACCTGGTGGGCGCTGTGGCTGGCCGCTGGTGGCCTGCCGCCGCTGTGGACCCTGTTCGTGTTCACTGCCGGCGTCTGGCTGACGCGTTCGGCCGGCTGCGTCATCAACGACTACGCCGACCGGTGGCTGGACCCGCACGTCAAACGCACCAAGGACCGTCCCCTGGCCAGTGGCGCCGTGTCCGGGCGCGCGGCGCTGGTGCTGTTCGCCGTACTGATGCTGGTGGCCTTCGCGCTGGTGCTGACCCTGAACGCGCTGACCATCGGGCTGAGTTTCATCGGCGTCTTTCTGGCCGCCAGCTACCCCTATCTGAAGCGTTACACCCACCTGCCGCAGGTCTATCTGGGCATGGCCTTCGGTTGGGGCATTCCGATGGCCTTCGCCGCCGTGCAGGGCGAAATTCCGGTGATCGGCTGGCTGCTGTATGGCGCCAACATCCTGTGGTCCACCGCGTACGACACCTGGTATGCGATGGTCGACCGCGACGACGACCTGAAGATGGGGTCGCATTCCACCGCGATCCTGTTCGGCGATCTCGATCTGGTCATCCAGGGCATCCTGTACGCGCTGTTCCTGGGCGCGATGGCGCTGGTCGGCGTACGTGCCGGGCTGGGGGTGGCCTACTGGGCAGGCGTGGCAGTGGCGGCCGGGCTGATCGCGTACGAATTCTGGATCGCCCGCAAGCGCGAGCGGGAGCCTTGCTTCAAGGCCTTCCTGCACAACAACTGGGTCGGCGCGGCCCTGTTTGCCGGTATCGCTGCGGCGTTGGCGCTGGGCTGAAGCCCCACCGGCCTAAGACCAATAGGCGACTGACAGCATCGCCGGCAGCGCCCAGAATCGGTGCCATTGAGACCTGGGAGGGTAACGATGGGTACCTCGACGACAGTGCAGGATGGGTGGATGGCGCGCGCGGCGCTGCGGTCGGCCGCATGGGCCGAGAAGTGGTTCCCCGATGCCTATGTGTTCGCCGTGCTCGGCGTGGTCATCGTGGCCGCCGCCGCGATCGGTTTCGGCGCCACCCCGCAGGCCACCGCCCGCGCTTTCGGCGACGGCTTCTGGAGCCTCATCCCGTTCACCATGCAGATGGCCTTCGTGGTGATCGGCGGCTATGCGCTGGCGACCGCGCCGGTGGTGGCGCGCTTCATCGACCTGCTGGCCCGGGTGCCGCGCACCGGTCGGGGGGCGGTGGTGTATGTCGGCTTGATCAGCATGCTGGCCTCGCTGCTCAGCTGGGGCTTCTCGCTGGTGTTTGGCGGTCTGCTGGTGCGCGCGCTGGCGCGCCGCGACGACCTGACGATGGACTACCGCGCCGCCGGTGCCTCGGCCTACCTCGGACTCGGCGCGGTGTGGGCGATGGGGCTGAGCTCGTCGGCCGCGCAGCTGCAGGCCAACCCGGCCTCGATGCCGCCGGGGCTGGTGGAGATCACCGGCGTGCTGCCGTTCACCGACACCATCTTCCTGTGGCAGTCGATCGTGCTGACCGCCGCGCTGATCCTGGTCTCCCTGCTGATCGCGTGGCTGACCGCCCCCGGTACGGCGACGGCCCGCACCGCAAAGGAATTCGAGGGCGCCGCCCAGGCCGAGGCGGTGCCGATGCAACCGCGCACGCGTCCGGGCGAATGGCTGGAGTACAGCCCGCTGCTGACGGTGCTGCTGTCGCTGCTCGCCTTCGGCTGGCTGTTCGGCGAATTCGCCAGCAAGCCGCTGGTCACCGCGATCGCCAACCTCAATACCTACAACTTCCTGTTCATTTCGCTGGGCCTGCTGCTGCACTGGCGGCCGCGCAGCTTCCTCAATGCAGTGGCCAAGGCGGTTCCGAGCACCACTGGCGTGCTCATCCAGTTTCCCCTCTACGGCGGCATCGCGATGATCCTCACCCATGCCACCGGGCATGGCGATGAAACCCTGGCGCATCGGCTTTCCAGCCTGTTCGTGCACGTGGCCACCACCGATACGTTCGCGCTGGTAATGGGCGTGTACTCGGCGGTGCTGGGCTTCTTCGTCCCCTCCGGCGGCGGCAAGTGGATCATCGAGGCGCCGTACGTGATGCAGGCCGCCAATGAGCTGAAGGCGCATCTGGGCTGGGCGGTGCAGGTCTACAACGCGGCCGAGGCGCTGCCGAACCTGATCAATCCGTTCTGGATGTTGCCGCTGCTGGGCGTGCTGGGCCTGAAGGCACGCGACATCGTCGGCTTCACCTTCATCCAGCTGCTGGTGCACATCCCGCTGGTACTGGGCCTGCTGTGGTTGCTGGGCATGACCCTGACCTACGTGCCGCCGGTCATGCCGTGAGCCAGGCCGGCAGGCCGGTCATGGCGCCGCGTCGGCCGGCAGGGTGAGGGCCACCTCGATCAGGCCTGCCAGCACGGCGTCCGCCCCGACCGGGCCGACCAGATAGGTCACGCGCGCATGCAGGCACCGGTGCAGCGCCACCCGGAACAGGTGCGGCAGGCGCGGCAACTCACGGCGGACCTTCTGCACCACGGCGTCCAGTTCTTCGGCCAGCGCCAGCAGCGGGGCGGCTTCCGGATCGGCGATGGACTCTTCCAGGGCCA
Source organism: Stenotrophomonas nematodicola (assembly GCF_009467805.1). GTDB lineage: Bacteria > Pseudomonadota > Gammaproteobacteria > Xanthomonadales > Xanthomonadaceae > Stenotrophomonas > Stenotrophomonas nematodicola. The sequence continues at coordinate 161,064 of NZ_WIAY01000004.1, read as the reverse complement.
GCCTCAGCACGCCATAGCAGGCACGGACCCCGCGCGCGGGTGACAGCGCTGCGGGCAGATCGGGGCGCTCGTTCTGCGCCCAGGCCGCGGCGACGGCCAACAGCTCACCATAGGCCGAAGGACCCGACAGCGCCGTCGCCAACGCCGCATCCCACTGACGGCGCGCGAAGGGATCGCCGGCCAGTGCGACGTCGCCCTCGCGGAGCAGCCGCTGATACAGGGTGGCCACGGCGTCGCGCTCCGCCTCGGGCGGCGTGGCCGCCTGCTCCAGCTCGCGCAGGGTGGCGTAGTCCATCAAGGGCTCGCGGATTTCCGGTACGTGGTGGCGCGCCCAATGCCGGATGCGGATGTCCGCTGGTGTGTAGCCGGCATCGTCGGCAGCCGCGGCGTTGACGGCGTCGCGCAGCACCGAGCAGAAGTGCAGGTCGCGTGCGTAGGGCTGCGCACCGGTATCGTCGACGCCATCGGCATCGCCACGCGGACGAGGGGCAGACGTGCTCTGCGCGGCCTGCAGCGATTCGCCGAACCGGGTCACGCGTTCGTGGAACAGACGCCGTGACCGCGCGATGGCCGGGACGGGTGGCGCACCGGCAGGTGACGGCGCCAGACGGCGGCGCGCGGCATGGAAGTCTCGGCCGTTGTCGCCTGCCACTGGCGCGCACATGCGGGCGTGCAGCCGGGGCAGGCCGGCGCTGGCGGTGTCGGTGGACTGCAGGGGCCATACCCCCAGGGACGTGGCTGCCGCGACCAGCGGTTCGGCGTCCTTCGGCACGCCTTGATAGTCGATCACCACCGCGTGGTGCTTGTCCGCATGCGGCGCATTGATGGTGGAGATCGCAGCGGCGAGCGCCTGCGCCGACAGCATCGCATCCACATACAGCAGCGCCTGTCTGGCCCGCGCCGGCACGGTGGGCATGTGCGCGGCCACCAGCTCCACCCCGGCCTCTCCCACGGAACGGGGGTGGGTGTCGGGCACGATGCCGCGCACGTGCACGGCGCGCCGCAGCGCGGCCTGGTACGCCGACCGCTGTTCATCGCGCACGATCACGCGCGCCAGCAGATCGCGCTCGGCCCAGCGGGTCTGTTCGGCATGGTGCCGGGCAATGTCGTTGGCAATGCCAACGACGCGTGCGGTGCCTGCCGCAGCGCTGTCGCCCGCTGTTTCCGGCCACGCATCGGCGCGCGACGCATGGAACACCGGCACGGTTACCCCGTCATCCACTGCGTCGGCAGCGCTGTAGACGTACAGCAGCTGGTCCGAGGTGTCGCCGCCCACGGATGCCGCCACGGGCAGAGACGCCAGTGTCACCCAGGCCGAACGCGGCAGTGCGGCGCGCAACCGCGCGCGCGCTGCCGCTGTTGCCGACCAGAAACCGGAGTCCATCCACAGCACGATCGCGTGGCCGCCATCGTCGGCGGGCAGTTCGCGCTGCACCCGCAGCACCTGATGCAGGCTGGCACTGACCGGACCGGATTCATCGCCCAGCAGGAACCGCGCCAGGGTGGCCGAGCCCACCCGAGGTGGCACCGGCCAGGCGGCGCTTCGGTGCCGGTCGATGCGCACCGCAGGGCCGGTGGCCACATGCAGTACCCGGCACCCACGCAACTGTGGGTCCTGCCGCAGTGCGTCCAGCAGCCAGTGCGCGGTCAAGCGCAGGCCGCTGCCGCTGGACAGACAGACCTGGCCACCGTTGCGGCGCCCGCCCGCATCGTGGGTGCGCAGCTGTGAGAGGACCGCCTGCACGGCGCCGAACTGGCCGGCGTGGGCGATATGCCGCTGCCCGTCAGGCCCGATGTGCGTGAAGCACCGCAACAGCGCCAGCAGCCGGGCTGGGGCCATCAGCCCGCGCAGCAGCCCCGCATGGGCGCCTCGCAGCACCGGATCACCGATGCCGTGCAGGCCATCGCGCGCGAGCGCCGCCTGCACGCTCGGGCGCACCACCAACCGCCCGGTACGCAATGGCCGCGCGGGGCGTTCCTGCCAGCGCCGCCAACCGGTCGCCGGCGTTCCCGCGGCGGCATAACGGCCGCCACGCCGATCCAGTGCAAGCAGCACCTGCGCGACGTCGTACAGCGCCCGGGTGGTGGCCCCCCGCTGGACGCCCAGGTGGCGTGCGATGGCGTCGTCATCGCGCGCCCATCGCCCCACGGCATCGCGCCCACTGCAGGCCATCAGCGCCACCGGCACGCCATTGATGTAGGCCACCAGGTCCAGCGACCGGGAGGCACCTGACGGTGACGAGCCGAGCGGCACGTTGGCACGGACATCGAAGCAGTTGGCGGTGACATCCTCCCAGTTCACGAGCGGCACGGCGACGTTGATGCGCTCACCATCTGCAAGCGTGTCCTCCACGGTGAGGCCGTGCAGGAGCCTCGGCATGTCGCCCGTGGCGGCGACCAGCACCGCCGCCACGACCTGCTCGATGGCGGCCTCCGACAACGGCCGGTCACCCGCGCCGTGGATGAAGCGGAACACCTGCAGGTAGCGGCGCAGCCGGTGCGTCAGCACGCTGCCGTCCTGCCGATGCCGGCGATCGTGCGGCAGATAGCGCCAGCCAAGGTGCAGCATCCAGCCCAATGCGGAGCGCTGCACCAGCGTGTCGAGGGAGTGGGAAGAAGGCGGCATTGACGCAGTGTGGACGACGCTGCGCCATGCCTGTTGTGTGCATCATTCCGATTCCTGCCGTCGCATCGCGCCGGTTCGAACTGGTTCCAGATTGATCTTCGCATCTTGATTGCATGCATCAATCCATACCCCCTCACCGCCGGCACGCGCCCCTTTGCCACTGCGCCCACGCAACGGTGTCACGGCCGGTCAGGTGCAAGTCCACGCAGATCCGCGTCGATGTGCTGGCCGATCTGCGACAGGGTGCGGCACAGTGCCCTGCGCTCGTCGCGCAGGGCAGCCGTGTCGGCCGGTGCGGTGTCCTGGGCGTCGGCGAGGTAGCGGGCGATGCTCAGCGAGCCCTCGTGCCGGGCCAGTTCGTCGGGCGTTGCACGGTGGGAGAATCCCGGCAGCGATACCCGCTGCTGGCAGGTGCTGATGACCCGTGCCACAAGGTCGGCCGGCAGCTTCGGGCCGCGCCGGCCGCGGCACGCGGCCCCACGTGCGTCGATGAACAGGACATCGGTGTCGTCGCGCGTTCGTCGCAGCACCAGCAGCGCCGTGGCCACCGGCTGCCCGGCGAACAGGCGGTCGGGCAGACCGATCACCGTCTCCAGCAGGTGGGCGTCGAGCAGGCGCTGGCGGATGGCGGCTTCTTCGCCACTGCGGAACAGCACGCCATGCGGGACGACGATCGCCATGCGTCCCTGCTGCGGGTCCAGCGCGTGCAGCATGTGCTGGATCCAGGCCAGGTGGCCGCGCTGACGTGGCGGAATGCCGAAGGCGAATCGTCCGTGCGGGTCGCGCGCCGCGATCGTCGGGTTCCAAGAAAGGTCGAAGGCCGGCCGCGACAGGCAGACCTGGACACGTTGCGGACCACCGTCGCCGGCCAGCGGTTGCTCCAGCGGCTCGCCGCGGATGAGGCCGTGAGTGTCTTCTCCGTGCAGCATCAGCCGCATGCGGGCGCGGGCCCACTGGACCTGGTCGCGCTCCCGCCCGTACACCACGTGCCGACAGGCGCCGTGGTGCGTGCGCGCCCACTGTGCGCAGGCCAGCAGCAGTGCGCCGCTGCGGCTGCCGGGATCGCAGATCGTGTCGTCCTCGCCAGGGTCCAGCAATGCGGCCATCAGGTGCGCCAGCGGGTCGGGTACGTGCCCGTCGGACGTCTCGGCAGGCGAACCGGCGGTACGGTCCAGAAGGCGATCCACCGCCGCGCCGATATCGCGGCGATGGCCACCGCGCAGGCATCGGAAGTCCAGCGCCGGCACCGCCATGCGACCCAGCAGGTGTGACAGGGCCGCCTCCTGGTGATCCTGACCGGGCGGCAGCGCGGCCTCCAGCCGCAGTGGGGTAAGGACGCCGGCCAGCGCAGCTGGATTGGCGGTTGCCAGGTCCTGCAGGGCAGCAAACAGCCGCTGGCGGTTACCGGCCACGAACCGTTGCCGATGCAGGCGTTCGAAGCGCGCGTTCGCGGGCACGTCGAGCTGCTGGGCACCGGGCGCCAGTGGGCTCCAGTCGAGCGGTGACAGCGCACTGGCAACCGGAGTGCTCGCCAGTGCCTGGTTGTCGCTGGCGATCTTGAGCATCAGCAGGGCCAGCACCAGGTGAACCGTGGCCTGCCTGTCCCGGGCGTCGGCAAGCGTGTCGCAGGCCGAGGTCAGGGCGGCAAGCGTGGCATGGGGACCTGCACCACGGGCAGCGGGGATCGCGTTCACGCGATCACGCCGGTCAGCACGTCCGCGGCGACGGCGGCGAACTGTTGCTGACGGTTGCGGATCAGAGCTTCCAGACACGCCTGTTCATCGCGTACACGGCGCGCCAGGGCAATGATCCGTTGTTGCTGGGGCAAGGGCGGCACCTGCACCGGCAACTGGTCCAGCACGCTGCGGCGGATGCTCCGCTGCCGCGACCCTGCCGACTGCCGGCGCAGATACTGTTGAGCCGGCGGCTGGTTGAGCTGCCAGGCCAGGAACGCCGGCAGCACCTGCTGCGGTTGCTCGACCCGGAGCACGTACAGATGGGGGCTGCACAGCGTGGCAGGAGGAGGATCACGCAGCAGCATGGCCAGCGGATGATTGCCTCGACCGGCAATCAGGATGTCCTGATCGCGCACCCAGTCCGGTGTCTTGCGGGCGCGCACTACGGTGCGCAGAAGCGGAACGCCGGGACGCAGTGCATCCACGGTGAGGTCCTTCAACTGGATCACCTGCACGTCGCCCTCCGCAATGGCACGGATGGCGCCGCGGAAGGGATGTCCCTGGCGGATGGTGGCGAGAGTGCCGAGCGGGTGGGGAGCGGTGACGGCGTGCATGTCGTGCACCATCGCGTGGCGCGTTCGATAGCGTCAACACGTGAAAGTGCAGCCTTTCGAATGGTGCAGAGTTGTAGCCACTCGAGCCTTGGAAGTGCGATGAAGCTCGCAGGAACGGGGCGTGATTTTCAACAGTTTCATCTCTTGATCTGTGCTTCACCCAATGCGGCATCAATTGAAATGACGCGACTGCGCAACGGCTGGTCCCTCACGCCGGTGCGGATCGGAGACCGCGGCCCTGTTCAGCACGTGTGCGGTCGCCGGGCATGACGACATGGCAAGGGGTGATCAGCCGTGGACACGCCTTGTGGCGCAAGGGTTCTTCGCGTTTCGTGGCGCGCAGGCAGGCGAATTGACGCCGTTGTATAAAAACGGCCACGCACCGTTAACCTCCCTCTGCACAGCATGGTCCCGACCGCGGCATTCCGCCTGCGGCACCCGGAGACCGGACATGGCACAGCAGCGCAATCAGACCCCGCAGCAGGACCAGGAACGCGGGCGCAATCAACAGCAGCAGCAACAGCAGGAACAGCAGCAGCGCAATCAGAACCAACAGCAGGGTGGGCAGGACGAAGAAGAGTGATGGCCTCCGGCCATGCTCGCCTGCGAAGCCCCGCATGACGCGGGGCTTCATGTTTCAGCGCGCCGTCACTCGCTGCGGAGCTGCCAGCCGAGCGCCGCGTCACCCAGCGTCGCGCCGGGTGTGATCCCGCCCAGATGCACCTGGATGCCATCCGCATTGGGCAGCGCGCGCTGTTCAGGGAACCAGCGGCGCGTGGCATCGACAATGATCAACAGGCCTTCGTCATCGCCCATCGGCGCGAAGTGCGGTGTAGGCGTAGAGAACGGTGCAAGACCGAACGTGGCCTCCACCTGGGCCTGCATGGCCTCCACGCTCAGCGCCGGCAGGCCGACCTCGCTGATGCAGGTCATTTCGCTGCCGTGGAAGATGCCGGTCCGCGCCGATGCGGGCAGGCGGCGGCGCGCGATCAGTTCCAGAATCAGCCCGTCCGGGCCGGTGAAATAGATCGACTCGGCATCCCAGCTGCCACCGAAGTCGAAGTGCTCGCGCCCCTCGGCGTCGCGCTGCCGCTGCGCGCGCGCGTCCAGCCAGGCGGTGGCCGCGACGAAGCGGTTGTGCGGCACGGTGAAGGCCAGATGCACGCCGCCCACCGGGCGATCCCCGGCGGGTTCGAGCTGGAGCGTGCTCCAGCCGATGCGGACCTGGTCCGCGTCGGTGTCCAGCTCCAGTACGGTGCTGAAGTAGCGGGCGACGGAGCCGGGGTCGGATACCGGCAGCAGGAGATGTTGGATGCGCATGCGGACAGGGTGCGACCGCGTTGCGCGCCTGTCCAGCGCAGGCGGCTACCGGCGGTCAAGTCATTGCAACAGGCTGCACCGTGACGCCTGCCCTGTGCTGCCACGCTGTGCCTGCCGTGCCTGCGTTGCGCAGTGCGGTGCAGGCGCGCGGTCTCCCCACCCCTTGAGGATGCCGCGCGACCTGCCTTGTCCACGGAGGAGGGAGCGGGATGGGCATCATCGATGGCAGGCCGCTGGGCCTGGCGGCGGAGGACGCCGCGCAGGCGCGGCTGGAATCGGACGTGATCTTCGGCTGCGTGTTTCTCGGCTTCCTGCATGAGGCGCTGCGACAGGGCGTGGTGCTGTGCTGGGATGTGGACCCGGCCGATCCGCCCGCGCAGGTGGAGCAGGGCATCCAGGCACTGCAGGCGGTGCTGGAGCGGCTGGTGGCACTGACCGGCATTCACACCGATACGGTGCGCGTCGGCCAGAGCCCGCGCTACGAGCCGGCCCGCCGCCAGATCGCGATCGCGGCCGTCTCGCGCCCGCACGGCGACGATGCAGCGCGGCAGGCCCGGCGCCAGATCCAGTGGACGCCCGAGGTGGAACAGCGCATCACCGAGCTGCTGGACAACGATCCGCTGATGGAACAGAACCTCGACACCGAGTTCGGGGCGTACTACGGCATCGTCGATCATCCCGACAACACCAACCCCTTGGTGATCAGCTCGGTACGCCGGTTGATTCCGTATGCGGATGAAGGCGGTCGCTGGAACCGTCGCGTGCCCGGGCATGGCCTGATCCACTACGACGACCCGGCATGGACGCTGGAAGAGGCCAGGCAACTGCCCAAGCAGGCCGGCTCGACCGAAACCGCGGCGCGCATCGCCACGTGGGACGGCAGCGGACACGTCTGCGGCTACTGCCACGGCATGGTCTGGGCGGTGGCCCAGGTGCGGTGCAACTTCCCCGATGGGCGTCCGTTCGAACTGGGGCTGGGCAGGAACACGCACAAGCTGGCGTCGTGCTTCGGCTGCAGCACGTTCCTGCACGCCAATGGCCTGGCTCCCAGCTCGATGCATCTGGGACGGTCGGATTCGTGGGTGCCGCTGCCCGAAGGGGAAGACGGCGTGGCCGTGTTCAACCTCGGGCTGGGCAACGAGGCGCGGCACCCCGGCATCGTTGCCGGGTTGAACGCGGCATGGGCGACGCACGTGGCCGGGTGGCTGGTGGCCGGTACGCGCATCGCCGCGCAGGACACCGCGCGGGTGCCTGCCGAGGTGCGTGCCGTGGCGCGCACGCTGCAGCGCGAGGCCATCGCGCGCGGGCGCGATACCCGTGCCGTGGCGAACCTGTTCCTGGATGCGCTGACGGTGCACCAGAAGGATCTGCATCGGCTGATGCGGTTTGTGGGATAGCGGGCCGTCCTCGGCATCATTGTGATCTTCTTCCCGCCCGGTATCGTGGCAACCATCCATGCCTGCCGCGTGTCGTCGCAGTTTCTGGCCGGCAACGTCGAGCGGGCCAATGCATCGTCGCGCAAGGCATTGCGCTGGTCGGTCGCCTCGCTGCTCACGATGCCGGCACTGCTGGTGGCGCTGGTTGCGTACGCGCTGCCGACGCGCGCATTCGCCTGAGCGCGCCGCATCACACACGCGCCCTGGCGGTCCGGCGGCCGGCATGGGGCAGGCCATCGGTGAGCGCCACCTGGATTCGCGCCCCCCTGTCTCACGTTCACGAGGAGAATGGCGTTATTCTCGGTCGCAGGACACAGGGGAATTCATCGGATGAAGAACAGACAACAGTACGTTGTGGTGGGCGTGGCAGCTCTCGCGTGGTGTCTGGTCGTCGGCGGCTACTGGGTGGGCAAGCGCCTGGCATTGGCCGAGAACTGTGACTCCGGCGTCAACGCGGTGGTCACGTGCCCGTCCCCTGCCGATCAAGCTGCCGGTAGCCGATAGCCTCGGCCAGGTGCGCGCGGCCGATGGCGGCGCTGCCCTCCAGATCGGCGAGAGTGCGCGCCACGCGCAGGATGCGATGCATTGAGCGTGCCGAGAGCTGCAGGCGCTCGACGGCGTCTTCGAGCAGATCCTGCTCCCTGCTGTCCAGCCGGCAGTGGATGGCGAGCAATGCCGGTGGCAGTTGTGCGTTGGGCATGCCGCCGCGCGCGAGCTGCACGGCGCGTGCGGCGATCACGCGCGCACGCACGCTGGCGCTGTCTTCGCCGGCCGGCGCGTCGTCGCGCATCGCGCGGGGTTCCAGTCGTGGCACATCCACATGCAGGTCGATGCGGTCCAGCAGCGGGCCGGAAACGCGGCCGCGATAGCGGGCGATGGCATCGGCGCTGCAGCGACAGCGGCCACTGCGGTCCCCGGCCCAGCCGCAGGGGCAGGGATTCATCGCGGCGATCAGCTGGAAACGGGCAGGAAACGTCTCGCTGCGTGCGGCCCGGGTGACCACCACGTGCCCGGATTCCAGCGGCTCGCGCAGCACTTCCAGCGCATGGCGGCTCCACTCGGGCAGTTCGTCGAGGAAAAGAACGCCGTTGTGCGCGAGCGAGATTTCGCCGGGGCGCGGATGCGAGCCACCGCCCACCAGTGACACCGCGCTGGCGGTGTGGTGAGGCGCGCGGAACGGACGCTCGCGCCAGCGTGACGGATCGATGCCGTGGGCGCTGCACGAGGCCACGGTGGCGGTTTCCAGCGCATCGGCGTCGCTGGGCGGGGGCAGGATGCCGGGCAGCCGTGAGGCCAGCAGGGTCTTGCCGCAACCGGGCGTGCCGAGCAGCAGCAGGTGGTGGGCGCCGGCGGCGGCCACCTCGAGCGCGCGGCGTGCCTGGTGCTGCCCGCGGACGTCGCGCAGGTCGGCGCTGGCCGGCGCGGGCGCGGGTTCGGCGGTGGCGGCGGGCAGCGACCGGCCATCGAGGCCCGCGCAGACCTCCAGCAGGGTGCGCGCGACGCGCACATCGGCATGTGCCGCGAGGGCGGCTTCGGCGGCGTTGGCCGGCGCGACCACCAGGGCGCGCTGCTCGGCAGCGGCGGCGAGCGCGGCGGGCAGCACCCCGTCGACGCCGCGCAGTTCGCCGGTCAGCGCGAGTTCGCCGAGGAACTCATGGCCGTCGAGCGCGCGTGGATCGATCTGGCCGCTGGCGGCGAGGATGCCCAGCGCGATGGCGAGATCGAAACGGCCGCCTTCCTTGGGCAGATCGGCCGGTGCCAGATTGATGGTGATGCGCCGCTGCGGGAACTCGAACTGGGCGCAGAGCAGCGCGGCGCGCACGCGGTCGCGCGATTCACGTACGGCAGCGGCCGGCAGCCCGACGATCTGGGTGTGCGGCAGCCCACCGGTAAGCATCACTTCGATGCGCACCGCAGGCGCATTGACACCCGCCCGCGCGCGGCTGTGCACCAGGGCCAGGCTCATCGGTGTGCGTTCGAGTCATCGGTCATACCGGCCACAATGGCCGTGCGTGCCGGTGTGTTCCATCAGCGCTTGCCGCACCCGGGGGTAGGCAAGCGCGGGCTCAGGCTGCCGGCGGTGGCCGATCGCGTGCCTCGAGCTCGGCCACGACCTTCTCCAGCGCCTCCAGCTTCTCCCGTGTTTTCAGCAGCACGGCGCGCTGGACGTCGAATTCCTCGCGGGTGACCAGGTCCAGCTTGCCCAGCCCGGCCTGCAGGGCGGTCTTGAACGTGGCCTGCAGTTCCTCGCGGGACTGGCGCAGGCCCGGCGGGACCATGTCGCTCAGGCGGCGGGCCAGGTCATCCAGATGGTTGAGGTCGATCATGCTGTGCTCCGCGGGGTATACGCTAAGGATAATCCGCCGCGACCGCGCCGGCACCGGTACGGGTGCATCGCGTTCACCGGCGGACAGGCGTTATCCTCGCTCGCCGGAAATACAGGAGCCCAGCAGATGAAGATGGTCATGGCGGTGGTCAAGCCGTTCAAGCTCGACGACGTGCGCGAAGCGCTGGCCGAGCGTGGCGTCACCGGGATCACAGTGACCGAAGTCAAAGGCTTCGGGCGGCAGAAGGGCCATACCGAGCTGTACCGCGGCGCGGAATACGTGGTCGACTTCCTGCCGAAGGTGAAGATCGAGGTGGCGGTCACTGACGGCCAGGTCGACGAGGTGGTCGAGGCCATCGTCAAGGCGGCCGGCACCGGCAAAATCGGCGACGGCAAGGTGTTCGTGTACGACCTCGGCAGCGTGGTGCGCATCCGCACCGGCGAGCTCGACGCCGACGCGCTGTAATGCCGGGCCCTGCCCGGCAGCTCATAACGCCAGACGCTGCCCGGCAACCGGCCCTCAGGCCGACTTGAACCAGCGATAGAAGCGCTTCCAGCCCACACGCAGGCTGGCCACCCAGCGCGGGTCGGCCACCAGCGCGGCCTGTGAGGGCGTGGGCTTCAGCCCGGTCAGGCGCTGGCGCATTTTCAGCAGGTTCTTCATGTCGCTGCGGCGCAACTGGCGCGAGACCGGGTGCACCGGCAGCCAGCGCGGGCTGCGCCATGCCGAGGTGAAGTCGACCAGGACCGGCACGCCACCGCTGACCATCACATTGGTGCCGTGCAGGTCGTTGTGCGTGATGCCGGCCGCATGCAGGCGGCTGAGGGCGTACTGGAGCTGTTCGAACACCTCGACCCCCACCGACTGGGCGGCGCTGAGCGTCTGGCCGGGAATGAACTCCATGCCCAGGGCCAGGCCACCGATGGTGCCGAGCAGGGCCGGGGCGTGTTTCCAGCCGCTCAGGCGTTGCAGGATGCGCGCTTCGCGGCGCACCAGCAGGCGCGCCAGCAGCGACAGCGGGGTGCCGCGGTAACGGGTGTAGTCCTTGACCACCGCCGGCTGGCCGTTGAGGCAGGTGCGGTAGACGTCGGGTTCGAGAAGGCGTTCGCCGCGCTTGAGCAGCTCGGCGGGGGCGGTGTCATCGACACACGGGGAGACGAAATTGTTCATGGGGGTCTGGGCGACCCGGCGGTCGGCGCGATGCGTCAGGCGTACCGGTGCTGCTGTCTAAGGCGGGAACTAAAGATTTCGTTAATTTTAGTACTGGCGAGTACACCAATCCAGCGTTTGTCGGAGAAATGTCGTAGGCGGGCGTAGAACAGTTCGTCACGCAGACGCGGACAAAAATGTCTCAATTGGAAATAAATCGTTTGTGGATCAGCCGGTTGCAGCCTCCGCCCGCAGGGGGCATCGGGCGCGCGCCGGCCCGGCGCCGGATGCGGATCGGTGTCGGCAGCGCTGGACATCGGCCAAGTCCAGGGCGCTGTCGGCCCCCGGCACGCTGAACCGGAGGCGAGGCCCGCTTGACCCCGACGCAGGCGCTGCCGACCATACGCTGTTGATTGCGACATTGGCGGCCGCCCCTCTACGGCACGTCCCCGCCCCCTGCCGCCTTGCCGGTGCCGGATTCTCCCGTGCCCCGTCCCCCCATTTCAGGTCCGGCCCTGCCGGAGGAACACTGATGATCAAGATTGTGCTGGCCGTGCTGTTCATCGCCTGCGTGCTGTACATCCATTACCGCGGCAAGGTGCGTGCGCGCTGGTCGCGTCAGCTGCTGGACCATTCCAGCTTCATGGCTCCGATCAACGTGATCATGTACATGTTCTCCAAGGTCCCGACCACGCCGTTCCTGGACCCGGGCAAGGCGTTCCCGCAGCTCGAACCGCTGCGCGAGAACTGGCAGATGATCCGCGACGAAGCGCTGGCGCTGCGCGATGCGGACAAGATCGCTGCGTCGAGCACGTTCAACGATGCCGGCTTCAATTCGTTCTTCCGCCGCGGCTGGAAGCGTTTCTACCTGAAGTGGTACGGCCCGTCGCACCCGTCGGCCAGGACGCTGTGCCCGAAGACCACCGCCTTGCTGGAGTCGCTGCCGGACGTGCGCGCGGCGATGTTCGCCCAGCTGCCCTCGGGCAGCGAGCTGCGCCCGCACCGCGACCCCTTTGCCGGCTCGCTGCGCCTGCACCTGGGCCTGGCAACGCCGAACGATGACGCCTGCTACATCGAAGTGGACGGCATCAGGAAGAGCTGGCGCGACGGCGAGTGGATGATGTTCGATGAAACCTACATCCACCATGCGCACAATGAGACGCCGGACGACCGGGTGATCCTGTTCTGCGACATCGCCCGCCCGCTGCGTTTCGGCCTGCCGGGACTGTTCAACCGTGCGGTGGCGTCCACGCTGCTGGCCGGTGGCGCCTCGCCGAACCTGCCGGGCGATCCCACCGGTGGCGTCAACAAGGCCTTTGGCGGCGTCTACAAGGTGCGCCTGAAGGCCAAGGCGCTGCGCGAGCGCAGTGTGGTGGCCTACCAGGTGATCAAGTGGGGCCTGGTGGTGGCGGTGATCGCGGGGATCTGGGCGATCTGAGGCCTTGCTGCCTGGGGGGGGGCCGGTCAGCGGCCTGGCACTACCGGACACAGAAAACCCGCGCTGTTGCCAGCGCGGGTTTTTGTTGGGCCACAGGCCACCGGCAGAGCCGACCAACGGTCGGCGTCCAACGCATCAGCCCTTCAGGGCGGCCGCGACGAACGGCGGGGTGACCAGCACGCCGGTATGCAGCGCGGCGGTGTAGTACAGCGTATCGAACGACTTGGAGGCCGAATCGGCCTGGCGGAAGTCGAAGCTGCTCTGGCCCTTGCGCGCCAGCGTCACGCTCCACCAGCCGGTGGGGTAGCACGGCTGCGGGAACGGCAGGGTCTTGAACGAACCGAAGCCGGCCTTGCCCATTTCGGTGCGCATTTCGTTGATCAGGTCCAGCTGCATCAGCGGCGACTCGGACTGCTGCACCAGGATGCCGTCGTCCTTGAGCGCCTTGAAGCAGCTCTCGTAGAAGGCCTTGTTGAACAGGCCTTCGCCCGGGCCGACCGGATCGGTGGAATCGACGATCACCACGTCCACGCTGCCGGCCGGGCAGTTGGCCATGTAGGCCACGCCGTCATCGAACATCAGCTCGGCGCGCGGGTCATCGTTGGACTCGCACAGTTCCGGGAAGTGCTTGCGGGCCATCACGGTGACCTGCTCGTCGATGTCGCACTGGGTCACGCTCTCCACGCCCGGGTGCTTGAGCACCTCGCGCAGGGTGCCGCAGTCGCCGCCGCCGATGATCACCACGCGCTTGGGCGCGGCATGGGTGAACAGCACCGGGTGGCTGATCATCTCGTGATAGAAGAAGTTGTCCTTGCTGGTCAGCATGATGGCGCCATCGATGGTCATCAGGTTGCCCCAGTCGCTGGTCGCGAAGATCTCGATCTTCTGGAACGGCGACTGCACTTCGTCCAGCTTGCCGGTCAGGCGGTAGCCGATGGCCGAGCCGGTGCGCTCGAAGTGCTCGATGTACCAGTTGTTGTTGTCAGTCATGGAGAAACGGTCCTGTTCGGGGTGTTGGAGCCGGGCTGGCGGCGGAGGCCGCGTGGCACTAGCCACATCCGGACGGGTCGGCCCGTTCAGGTTCTGACCTGGGCACGGGCGCGGGCGCGCATGATAACGGAGCTGTCGCCATATAGGCGTTATCATGCACCCCCTTTTTTACCAACCAGGCCCACTGAAATGACCGATTGGTCCCTCGACCAAGCCCGCAAGACCTACTCGATTCCGCATTGGGCGGATGGTTACTTCGACGTGGATCAGGCAGGACACATGGTGGTGAGACCGACTGGCCAGGACGGCCCGGTGGTGTCCTTGCCGAAAATCGTCGACGCCGCCCGCGAGGCCGGCGCGAAGCTGCCGCTGCTGGTGCGTTTCCCGGACATCCTGGGCCAGCGGCTGGGCAAGCTGCAGGCGGCCTTCGCCCAGGCGCAGGCCGATTGGGAGTACCCGGGCGGTTACACCGCCGTGTACCCGATCAAGGTCAACCAGCACCGCGGCGTGGCGGGCACCCTGGCCAGCCACCACGGCGAGGGCTTCGGCCTGGAAGCGGGCAGCAAGCCGGAACTGATGGCCGTGCTGGCGCTGTCGCGCCCGGGTGGGCTGATCGTCTGCAACGGCTACAAGGACCGCGAGTACATCCGGCTGGCCCTGATCGGGCGCAAGCTGGGCCTGCAGACCTTCATCGTGATCGAAAAGCCATCCGAGCTGAAGCTGGTGCTGGAGGAATCCAAGGCGCTGGACGTCAAGCCGGGCCTGGGCGTGCGCATGCGGCTGGCCTCGCTGGGTGCGGGCAAGTGGCAGAACAGCGGCGGCGACAAGGCCAAGTTCGGTCTGTCCCCGCGCCAGCTGCTGGACCTGTGGAAGTCGCTGCGCGACACCGAATACGCCGACTGCCTGAGCCTGCTGCATTTCCATATGGGCTCGCAGATCTCCAACGTGCGTGACATCGCCAACGGCATGCGCGAGGCCACCCGCTACTTCGTGGAGCTGTCGCGCCTGGGCGCGAAGATCACCCACGTGGACGTGGGCGGTGGCCTGGGCGTGGATTACGAAGGCACCCGCTCGCGCAGCTTCTGCTCGATCAATTACGGGCTGAACTCCTACGCCAGCAACATCGTGCAGCCGCTGGCCAACGCCTGCGAGGAGCACGGCCTGACCCCGCCGCGCATCGTCACCGAATGCGGCCGCGCGATGACGGCGCACCATGCGGTGCTGATCGCCAACGTGTCCGAGGTGGAAGAGGCGCAGGAAGGCCGTGTGCCGGACCAGCACGATGACGAGCCGGCGGCGATCCGCCACCTGCGCGAGATCCATGCCGAGCTCGACGAGCGCCCGGCGGTGGAACTGTTCCAGGAAGCCCAGCATTTCCATGCCGAAGGCCTGTCCAGCTACGCGCTGGGCCAGATCGACCTGCCGCAGCGTGCGCGCATCGACGACCTGTTCTATGCCATTGCCCACGCCGTGCGCGCGCGCCTGAGCTATGACGAGAAGAGCCATCGCCCGGCGCTGGACGAGCTGAACGAGCGGCTGGTGGACAAATACTTCGTCAACTTCAGCGTGTTCGAGTCGATCCCCGATGCATGGGCGATCGACCAGGTGTTCCCGATCGTCCCGATCGAGCGCCTGAACGAGCAGCCGGCACGCCGCGGCATCATCGCCGACATGACCTGCGATTCGGACGGCATGGTCAAGACCTATGTCGAAAACGAGAGCCTGGACAGCTCGCTGCCGCTGCACGCGATGAATCCAGGCGAGAGCTATCGCATCGGCTTCTTCATGGTCGGTGCGTACCAGGAGATTCTGGGCGACATCCACAACCTGTTCGGCGACACCGACGCGGTGGAAGTGCTGGCCGACGCCGATGGCTACGCCATCACCCAGCAGCGACGCGGCGATACCACCGATGTGATGCTGGACTACGTGGGCTACAGCCTGGCCGATCTGCGCGCGAGCTATGCCGCACGCGTGGCGGCGGCGAACCTGTCGCCGGCGCGTGCGCAGGAGCTGTCCGATGCGCTGGAAGCGGGTCTGACCGGCTATACCTACCTGTCCGACGAGCCGCTGGTCTGATCGGCGCGGTCCACCGCATCCGGGTCTGTGGCGCGGCGGCACGATGAGCAGCCGCGCCATCATTCACCTGTTGCTGCATGCCGCCGTGCCGGCGCTGCTGGCGTGGCTGTTCTGGCGCAAGCGGTTCGCCTCGGCATGGCTGTTGCTGCTGCTGGGCTGGATCATCGACCTGGACCACCTGCTGGCCGACCCGATCTACGCCCCCAACCGCTGCAGCATCGGCTTCCATCCGTTGCACACCGCGCCGGCAATCGCTGTGTATGCCGGGCTGTGCGTGCCAAAGAAGACGCGGTTGTTCGGCATCGGGTTGATCGTGCACATCGTGCTGGATGCCATCGACTGCTGGTGGATGCACGCAGGCAGGTGAGGGCAGCGCCGCCGTATCCCGTCGCTCAGCCTGCGGGCAGTGTCAACGTCGCGCGCAGGCCGGGATGTCCATTGCGCAGTACCAGCGTACCGCCGTAGCTCTCGGCGATATCGGCCACGATCGCCAGGCCCAGTCCGCTGCCGGGCATGCGTTCGTCCAGGCGCACGCCACGGCCGAGCGCGCGCGCCAGATCGTCCTCGGGCAGGCCGCTGCCGTCGTCGTTCACGTCGATGCGCATGCGGTTGCCGATGTGCGCCACGGTCACCTCCACCCGATGCGCGGCCCATTTGCCGGCGTTGTCGAGCAGGTTGCCGAGCATTTCCTCCAGATCTTCGCGCGCGCCGGCGAACAGCCCCTGCGCGTCCGGATCGTAGTGGAAGGACACCTCGCGCCCGACGTGCACGCGCTGCATCAGCCCGCACAGGCTGGCCAGCACCGGCGCCACCGGCGTCCGCTGCTGGCTGTCCGCACCGATGCCGGCGGCCAGGTAGCGCTCGATGCTGGCCTGCATCCGCGCGGTTTCGCTGCGCAGGGTCTGCCGCCAGTCGCTGCCCTCGCTTTCGGCCTCGGTGGCGAGCACGGTCAACGGGGTCTTCAGGGCGTGGGCAAGATCCTCGGCACTGCGGCGCGCGCGCAGCACCATGCGTGCATGGTGGTCGAGCAGATCGTTGAGCTGCGCCGCCAGCGGGGCGACTTCCTTGACCAGACCCTGCTGCGGGAAGCGCACCTGTTCGCCGTTGCGCACCTGCCCGGCAATGCGGCCGAGCTCGGACAGCGGGCGCAGGCCGTAGTGCACCTGGGTGACCAGCACCGCGAACCACAGGGCGATCAGCACGGCCAGGGCCAGCGCGGTGCGCTTGCGGAACGCGCTGACCTGGGCGTCGAGTTCACTGCGGTCGGTGGCCACCACCACCTGCAGCGGTGTCGACATGCGCGGCAATGTCACCTGCTGCGCCAGGGCGCGCAGCGGCTGCTGCAGCGGCCCGGTGGTGTCGTAGGCCTGCGCTGGGCCGGTCCGCAGCGTGGCGGGTGTCAGCAGGGTATCGTCCCACAGCGAACGCGACTGGCCCAGCGGCTGGCCCTTGGCATCCTGCACCTGCCAGTAGGTGCCGGAGAACACCCGCTGGTAGCGCTCGTCCGACAGTGCCCGGCGCAGCTGCAGGCCGCCCTGCGCGTCGCTTTCGGCCAGTGCCAGCACCGCGATCAGTTCGTTGCCCAGGCGCTGGTCCATCGCTGCGCGCGCCGAGCGCTCGAACATCGCGCCCAGCCACCAGGTGGCCACGGCCGAAACCAGAATCAACCCCAGTCCGCCGGCGAGCAGCAGGCGGGTGCGCAGCGAGCCGCTGGTCATGGCGCGGCCGACAGCCGGAACCCCTGCCCGCGGTGGGTGTGGATCAGCTCGGCGCCGAGCTTGCGGCGGATCCGCCCGATCAGCACGTCCAGCGTGTTCGAATCGGGGTCGAAGCCCGCGTCGTAGACGTGTTCGCCCAGGCGCGACCGGCTGATCACGATGTCCGGGTGATGCATGAAGTAGCTGAGGATGCGGTGCTCCTGCGGGCTCAGGTGCAGCAGCTCGCCGCCCAGCTCGAAGCGGCCGGCATTGACGTCCAGCAGCAGCGGCCCGCACTGCAGGCGCGGGCTTGCGTGGCCGGCGCTGCGGCGGATCAGGGCGCGCAGGCGCAGCAGCAGCTCTTCGGGTTGGAACGGTTTGGTCAGGTAGTCATCGGCGCCGGCGTCGAAACCGGCCAGCTTGTCGTGCCAGCGGGCCCGCGCGGTCAGTACCAGCACCGGGAACCCCTGGCCGGCCTGGCGCCAGCGCTCGATCACGCTCAGGCCATCCAGGCCGGGCAGACCGAGATCGACCACCGCCGCGGCAATGTCCTCGATCTGCCCCAGTTCTTCCACCGCGCGGCCCTCGGCGCTGTGCAGGACGACGTAACCGGCGTCCTCCAGCAAACGCTGCAGGCGGCTGGCGAGCAGGGGGTCGTCCTCGGCAAGCAGGATCCGCATCAGTCTTCTTCCATCTTCAGCAGGCGCCCGCTGCGGGCATCATAGTCGAGCTCCATCACCACGCCGCTGGGACCGAGAATCTCGATCTCGTAGCGGTCATCGTCCAGCTCCACCTCCACCAGCGTGCCCGGATAGCGGCGCATCGCGTCGGCGACGACCTGCTCCAGGGGCACATACCGGCCCTGGCGGACCGCCTGGCGTACCGCGTCCTGCTGGCGCGCGCCGCCGTCGAGCACCCGTGCGGGGTCCTGCGGGGCGATACCAAGCAACAGCGGCAACAGCAGCGGGAGGGCGGACATGGTCAATGATCGTGGGCGGATGCATACGGTATACGGTGCACGTCTAAACGCTGCCTAACAACCGGCCTCATGGTGCGGTTAGGCCCGCTTGCCAGACTGGCGGTGCCGGAATCGCCCGGCCACCCCTGGAGCCTCCCATGAACATTCCGATGCTGACTGCCGCCCTGACGGCGGCGCTGTTCTCCGCCCCGGCTTTCGCCGCCGATCTGACCGCTGCCGATGTGCAGGCCAAGCTGCGTGCGGCCGGCTACACGCAGGTGCATGAGCTGGATCGCGAGGACGGCGTGTGGGAAGCCGACGTCACCCGCGCCGATGGCACCGTCGACGACGTGATCGTCGATCCGTCCAATGGCGAGATTTTCGATGCCCGCGGCGGGCGCCCCGTGCTCGATGCCGGGCAGATCCTGGCGCTGGCCGGCAAGGCCGGTTTCCGGAAGATCGAGTCGTTCGAACGCGACGGCGCCACCTGGACGCTGGACGCCCGCAATGCCCGCGACCAGCGCGTGGAGGTGCGCATGAGCGGTTACGACGGCCGCGTGCTGTCGAGCCGTCGCGACCGCTGGTGGGACTGACCGCGCACGGCGGAAACGAGAACGGCCGGGGTGCCCCGGCCGTGGATGCTGGTGTCGCTGGCCGGCTTACCAGCCGATCGGCGGCGGGTCCCAGTAGCCCGGGCCACGCCCGTAGCCATACCCGCCATACGGACCGAAGAAGCCCGGCCCCTTGCCTTCGCTGACCTGGATGTTGACGTTGACCCCGCGGGTCTTGCCTTCATCGTTGGTGTAGTTCTTGCTGAGGTTGAGTTCGGCGGCGTTGAAATGCGTGTTGCCGTAGTTCTTCGCGTAGCCGATCCCGGTGGTGAAGCTGCCGTTGATGCGCAGCTTGTCGTCGGTGACCTCGGCGATGCCGTTGCCGGCGCGCTCGCTGACCCGGCGGCCGCTCTTGTCACCGTAGAAGGTGCCCGGCGGATCGCCGCGCAGCGACGGGTCGCCCAGATACTGCAGCGGCTGGTCGGGGATGGTCAGGTCCAGGCCGGTGGCCGACTGGGGGCCGGTGGCGCCTGCAGCGGACTGGGCCAACGCCACACCGGGCATGGACAGGCACAGCAGCAGGGCAAGCAGGCGGATCATGGGAAGCTCCGGGGCGGACAGGCGGGACGGCCGACAGCGCTGACGCTAGCAGCCGATTCTTGAAGGTTGCCTGTCATGCCGCCAGTTGCAAGGGGAACTCAGCCGAGGCGGTCGAATCCGAACAGCGCCGCCAGTGGATGCCCCCGGCGTTCGATCCGGGCCCGCAGCAGCCCGGCGCCGATCATCGAGTAGGTAATGCCGTTGCCGCCGTAAGCCATCGCGAACTGCACGCGCGGCCCCCACTGTTCATGCGTACCGAAGAACGGCAATCCGTCGGCGGTCTCGGCGAAGGTCCCGGCCCATGAGAATGCCGGCGTGGGGGCGAGCCGGGGGAACCAGTCCAGCAGCTGCTTCATGAGCTTGTCTGCCTTGCCTTCCACCCGCCGGTCGCGCCGTGCCGGAATGTCGATGGCATCGTCCAGCCCGCCCACCAGCAGGCGGCGGTCGCCGGTGGCACGCAGGTACAGATAGGGGCGTGCGCTTTCCCACACCATCGTGCGCTGCAGGGGACCCAGCACCGCGGCATCGACAGGATCGGTGATGAAGGCATAGCTGCTGCGGTTGCGTGCGACGCGCTGCCTGATCCAGCGCTGGTTGGCGTATCCCATCGCCAGCACCACATGCCCCGCGCGGATCGTCGCCCCGGATTCGGTCTGGGCCGTGACGCCCCGCGTGCCCGGCGTCAGCGTGTGCAGGACCGTGCGATCGTGAATGTGACCGCCGCGCCGGCGCACCCGCTTCAGCAGTCCATAGGTGAGGCAGTACGGGTCGACCCGCGCCGCCTGCCGGGTCAGCAATGCGCCGCCGGCATCCACATCGAAGCGCTCCGCCAGCGCCTCCGGGCCGAGCCAGCGGGCGTCCAGGCCGGCACTGCGACGTGCCTGGCCCTCAGCCATCAGGCGGGGTACGTCGCGGCGGCGACTGGCCAGGTACAGGCTGTCCATGCGCCGGAAGTCCACGTCCTTCAGGCCGCGCGCCACGTCGCCCAGTGCCGGGATCGCCTCGGCACAGGCGCGGTAGGCCAGCGTTGCCGCCTCGTGACCATAGCGCTGGGCCAGTTCCAGCAGATGGGTGTCGATCTCGTACTGCAGCAGCGCGGTGCTGGCGGCGGTGCTGCCCCAGCCGATGTCGCGCTGCTCGATCAGGGCGACCTCATGGCCGTGCCCTGACAGCTCATCGGCGATCAGCGCGCCGGTGATGCCGCCGCCGACCACCAGCACATCGCAGCGCAGGTCGCGCTCCAGCGGGGGAAATGCCTGGATCAGTCCGTTGCGTACAGCCCACCAGGGATAACCACTTTTCAGGTCCA
This sequence comes from Stenotrophomonas nematodicola, assembly GCF_009467805.1. Taxonomy (GTDB): domain Bacteria; phylum Pseudomonadota; class Gammaproteobacteria; order Xanthomonadales; family Xanthomonadaceae; genus Stenotrophomonas; species Stenotrophomonas nematodicola. Next base: position 140,294 of record NZ_WIAY01000004.1, on the reverse strand, counting down.
TGCGCTGCCTTTTGCAGAGTTGGTTTCATCCATGTCGGCTGGCTGAGCGTCCACGCCTGCCAGCCCATCAGGCGGTGGGATGGCCGGTGTGCGGTGTGTGGATCAGGTCGGTGAGGTCGAAGCCCTGTTGACGTGCATAGGCCAGGTAATGGTCCTGCACGGTGCGGTCCAGCGTCGGCGTGCGCGAGAGCAGCCAGAGGAACTTGCGGTCCGGGCTGCCAACCAGCGACACGCTGTAGTCCGGGGCGATCTGGATCACCCAGTAGTCGCCCTTGGTGAATGGCAGCCAGCGCAGGCCCTTGGGCAGGAAACTGACCGCCAGCCGCGCGCTGTCGTCACCGGTCACGCTCGCCTCGCCGATGGCTTCCTCGACCTCACCATCCATCCGGCACCGATTGCGTACCTGCACGTTGCCGTTGTCCTGCAGCGTGTAATGCGCCGAGACGTCGGTGCAGCCCTCCGGCTCGTGCCGCATCGGCAATCGCGCGATTTCGTACCAGGTGCCCAGGTAGCGCGGCAGTTTCAGGTGGGGCACGGTCTTGAGGTCGTCGGAGGTGTTCATCGCGGCCAGAGAAGGGAAGAGGCCTCCACGATGCCCACGCCACCGCCACGGGCGGGTGAAGCCCGGGCGAGCGGGGCGTCGAGACAGTGCGTTGTCGCGGTGGGGTGCTGCGGCCCGGGGGGCGGCGCTATGCTGTGGATGGACCAGAGCGAGGGAGGTGCGGATGTATCAGGTGATTCTGCTCACGAGCGACAGCGGCTTCGTACGCGACCGCTGGGATACGGTGGACGACGTGGTCGAGCACCAGGGCATCAGCTATTCGCTGCGCGCCGGGCCGCGCCAGCCGCTGCCCACCGACCACGCCTGGGACCCGATCGCGGTGTACGCCCCGGAAGAGATCACCGAAGAGGAATTCCAGGACTGGTACGCCCGTCTGCAGCCGCAGGTGGAAGAGCTCCGGCTGAAGTACTGAGCCGCGCATACCCGGTCTGAACGACGCCGGGTTTATAGTTCGCGCAGGCGCGGTGGTCCGCGCGAAGCCCGTGGTGCGCCGGTTTGTCTTCCCGTTTCCCTTCTTTCCTGTCGCGGCCACTGGCGTGGTTGCTGCTGCTGGTCTGGCTCGGCATGGCGCCGGTGGCGCTGGCCCAGAACGACGACCCGGCCGAGCCCGACCCGATCGCGCAGCTGGCGCAGGCCGACAAGGACCTCAAGCAGATCCAGGCGTCGCTGGACGACGGCGATACCCTGGACACCCTCAAGACGCTGTCCGACCGCGCACTGGCGGTACAGCGTGATGCGAAGGCGGCGCGCGACGCGCTCGATCCGCAGCTCAAGCAGGTAGACGGACGGCTGGCGCAGCTGGGCGAGGTGCCCGAAGGGGCGACCGAAGCGCGCGACATCGCCCAGCAGCGCAAGGCCATGACCCAGCAGCGCGCCGATGTCGCCTCGGCCATCGCACGGGCCAACCTGCTTGCCGACAACGCCAAACAGCTGAGCGCGGACATCGAAAAGATGCGCGTGACCCAGTTCAGCGAGGAACTGGCGCGCAAGGTCAATTCACCGCTGTCGCCTTCGCTGTGGCGGCAGTTCGCCACCCATGTGCCGGCCGACATCCACCGTCTGGTGCTGCTGTACCGGCAGGGCGAGAACACCGCGCGCAAAGCCATCGCCCGGCACGGCTGGAGCGCACCGCTGACGGGGCTGGTGCTGGCGCTGCTGATGTTCTTCCCGCTGCGCCTGTGGTTGCGCGCGCTGGGCCGCCGCTATGCCGCGTCCGAGCGGGCGCCGGATGGCCGCCTGCGCCGCTCCGGGCTGGCGGTGTGGCTGCTGGCGGTGGGAACGCTGCTGCCGGGGTTCGCGGCAGTGGTGCTGGTGGCCTCGCTCGAGTCGATCGGCGCGATTCCGCCGCGCCTGCAGCAGTTGGCGCTGCACTTCCAGGTCGCCACCTTCGTTGCCGCCTTCATCACCGCGCTGAGCGCCTGCCTGCTGGTGCCCAAGCGACCCTCATGGCGGTTGCTGGCGCTCGACGACAGCGCCGCGTGGCGCCTGCGCAAGTACGCCTGGGGCGCGGCAGGGCTCACCTTCATCGGCATTCTGCTGGTGGAGATCAACCGCGCCTCGCGCACCAGCGAGATCACCACCGTTGCGGTGGATGGGCTGGTGGCCATCACCTACATGGCGCTGATCATCGCCATCCTGGTGTCGCTGGCGCGGTTGCACCGCCGCCAGGCCGCCGAGGCGGCCGCCAAGCTGGACGCGCAGGAAGGCGACGGCAAGCCCAAGGGCGTGCCGCGCCGGAGCGGCTGGATCGTGCTGGCGCGCGTGGCCGGGCATGTGGTGGTGGCCGCGGCCGTCATCGCGACCCTGCTGGGCTACCTCAACTTCGCGCTGTTCGTGGCCCAGCAGCTGGTCTGGGGGGCGGTGGTGCTGCTGGCGGCCTCGCTCCTGCTGAAATTCGCCGACGACCTGGCCACCACGATGCTCTCGCCCAGCAGCCGGGTCGGGCAGACCATCGTACTGACCACCGGGCTGAGCGGTGCCCGGGTGGAGCAGGCCGGCGTGCTGCTCTCGGCGGTGCTGCGTATCGGCGTGATTCTGCTGGCGGTCCTCGCGCTGGCGGTGCCGTTCGGCAACCTCAATGCGTTCTACGGCGGGCTGGATGCGCTGTCGGGCGGATTGAAGATCGGTGAAACCACGCTCAAGCCCAGCAGCGTGGTATATGCGCTGCTGGTGTTCCTGGTGGTGTGGGCGGTCATGCAGGCGTTCCAGCGCTGGCTCACCGAGACCTACCTGCCGAAGACCGAGCTGGATGCCGGCGCGCGCAATTCCATCAGCACCGTCACCCGCTACCTCGGCATCATCGCCGCGGTGCTGTGGGGGCTGACCGCGCTGGGCATCGGGTTCGAGAAGCTGGCGCTGGTGGTCAGCGCGCTGTCGGTGGGCATCGGCTTCGGTCTGCAGGCGATCACCCAGAACTTCGTTTCGGGCCTGATCCTGCTGGCCGAGCGGCCGGTCAAGATCGGCGACTGGGTCAAGCTGGGCGACCAGGAAGGCGACATCAAGCGCATCAGCGTGCGCTCGACCGAAATCCAGGTCGGCGACAAATCCACCCTGATCGTGCCCAACTCGGAACTGATCACCAAGACCATCCGCAACATGACGATGGGCAATGCGCAGGGGCGCATCCAGATCCAGTTCTCGGTACCGCTGAGCACCGATGTGGCTGCAGTGCGGCAGATCCTGCTGGATACCTATGCCGCCCACGTGGCGGTCCTCGCCGATCCGGCGCCGTCGGTGTTCATCGATTCGATCGCCAACGGCCAGATCGCGATCAACAGTTTCGCCTACGTCTCCGGCCCGCGCGCGGTGTACGGCGTCCGCAGCGACCTGTACTTCAACATGCTGCAGAGCTTCGCCGCCGCCGGCATCGCGTTGTCCTCGCCGACGGACATCCACCTGGTCCGCGACCGGTAATGCCGGTCGCTGGCCGGCAACTTCCCACCGTCGCCGGGGTCCGTCAGCCGCGGTTGCCGCGGCGCGACGGCACCAGCGCGAAGGTATCCACGGCGAGCTTCTCGGCGTGGTTCAACCAGGCGCGGATCTCCAGGTCGTCCACTTCGTGATCCAGCCCGAAAGGCACGTTGATACGGCCATCGGCATCGGGCTGCACCCACTGCTGGGCGACCACCACCTTGCGCTGCGATGACACCGCCTCGATCCAGAAGCCGCGGTCGGGCGACTGCCTGGCCACCATCTGCAGCATGTACTGGCCGGCGCGGGTGCGGCGGCCCTTCTGCGTGATCATGTGCGCCTGGCGGATGCTCGGGCGCGGGCCGGTGCTCGGGTCGAGCGGACCGTCCACGGCGATCCCGGTACGCAGCTGCTCATCGCGGAACAGTTTGATGCCCTTGTCCTGGTTGACCAGCATCGCGCACCAGTCGCCATCGGCCGAGCCATCTTCGAAGGCGGTGCAACGATCCACATAGGCCAGGGTGTTGGCCGGGTCGGCCAGGTCGAACTGCTTGGAGGTGTTCTCCAGGTACACCGACTTCAGGTCCCACTGCTTGTCGTATTCCAGCAGCACCGGCGGTTGCACATGCTGCAGCCCGACCACGACCTGGTTGTCATCATCGATGCGCAGCTGACGGGTCTTGTCCCCCAGCCACAGCGAGCGTGAGAACGCCAGGTAACGCGGGTAGTCCCGTCCGTTGTCGCGGAAGGCCGCCGCGCTCGCACTGGCGCGGTCTGCCCGCTTGGGATCAAGCAGCGACCGACCGAAACCGATGGCGTTGATCTGCGGTTCGAGCAGACTCAGCAGGGTGGCACCCGAATCCAGCGTGGAGGCATCGGTGGCGGCCAGCTGGCGCGGGGCGATGTCCTTGCCGAGGAACAGCAGCAGGTTCTCGCGCGACTGCCTGGCCAGCACATGGCTGAGATCGTTGGGCATGGCCAGGTGGTCCGAGGCGATCACGATCAGCGTGTCCTCGCCATACGGGCTGGCCTGGATGCGGTCGACCAGGCGGGAGATCAGCCCATCGGTGCACTTGAGGGCGTTGAGCAGGCCGATGTTGCCGTAGTCGCTCTGGTAGCGGGTGCGCTTGCAGGCCACCGGCAGGTGTCCGGCCGGGTGATGGGTATCCATCGTGAGGGTGGTCAGCATGAACGGCTCGCCCTTGCGGGAGAGCTGCATGAAGCGGTCGTAGGCCTTGTCCAGCAGCACGTCGTCATGCACGCCCCAGGTGGAGAAGTGCGCGCGTGCGATCTTCTGCTGTTTGAACCAGGCCAGGTCGTCGACCGCATCGAAACCGTGCGTGGCCAGGAACTGGCCCTTGCCGGCGAACTGGCCGTTGGCGCCACCGAGATAGTGGTTGGTGTAGCCCTGCTGCTTGAGGTAGTCGCCCAGGCACACCGCTTCGGGCAGGAAGCTGCCCATGCGGCCCATGCTGTTCTCATCGCCCTGCGCGGTGGTGAGTGGTACGCCGCACATCGACGACACCAGCCCGGCGATGGTCCAGCCGCCGCCTTCGGCCGAGGCCAGCCCGCGCACGTCCAGCGACTGCGCCGCCAGGCGGTTGAGGTTGGGCATCAGGCCGGGGAAGGTGGCCTCATCCAGATAGGTGCGCTCCAGACTCTCACCGTAGATCCACACGATGTTGCGCGGCTTGCGCAGCGGCTGCTGCGGTACGCGGTACTCCGGCGCGACCATGCTGTAATCGACCGGGCGCATCTGCTGATAGAGACGCTGGCCATCGTGATACAGCGGGCTGACCAGGATCGCGCCGAACCACACCACCACGAAGCCGCCGAAGATGGCGCCGCCGTGGCCGCTGCGCTGCCAGCGGCGGATCCGCGTCATCGCCAGTGGCAGCAGCGACACCAGCGCCAGCACGACGAAGCCGGCGATGTAGCGCTTGAAGTCGGCGATGCCTGCGCCCTCCATGTCCGCACCCAGGTGATACAGGGTGGCGGCATTGAGGCCGTCGCCGGAGAGCTTGTCGATCAGCCACCACGCGCTGAGTGCCAGCATCAGCAGTGACATCAGGCCGGCTTTCCACCACACCCACGTACGTGATGCGAGCAACAGCCAGGCGAGCAGCAACAGCGACAGCAGCAGGATCCAGAGCATAGGCACATTTGGCAGCGGAGACAGGTGGTGATGGACGTCATGACGACGTGATTCCCATCCGACCGGCTGTCCAACCACATGTGCATGACAGGCCGATGACCCGATCATGCCTGCACGAACCTGACTGAAATGTTTGTTTGGAACGACAGCAGATGTCGTTTATCGCACTGCCATCTGCGATGTAAAACACGCGTGAAAACGCGCGTCGCGTGCGGGTGCGCTGTCACGTCCAGTCGGGTGCCCACCGCAGGTGGGCAACACTTCAACGATGCCCGCGTTCTTCCCTGGAACGTGCGCGACGATCGAATATCAGCGCACTGAGGATGATGCCAAGCCCGAGGAACACGCCGATCAACATCAGCGTGAATGCGATGGCCGGGTAGCCGAACAGGTGCCAGCCGGTGTCCACCTTCATCATCATTGCCGCCGCCAGGATCAGTGCGGCGGTGACGATGCCGGCAGCGACCCGGTTGGCGATTTTCTGCAGGTTCTCCATCAACCGCGATTCTTCCAGCCCCGTCACTTTCATCTGCAGGCGGTTCTCGGCCAGCAGGGCGAGAATGTCGGTCATCTTGCGGGGGCCGTCGCGCAGCAGCTGCTGCAGCTCCATCGCCTCGCTGGCCAGGTTGGCCGCCGACAGCGACTTCTTCAGGCGTGCGCGCATCACGTGCTGCAGCTGGCGCTCGACGATGCGGCGTGTATCCAGATCCGGGGACAACAGCCGGCACACGGTTTCCAGGTTGAGCAGCGCCTTGCCGAGCAGGCTCAGTTCGGGCGGTGTGCGCAGGCCGCTGGCGGTGGCGATGCGGACCAGGTCGAGCACCACACGGCCTTCGGAGAAGCTGCTGTTGGCGGCGTAGCGCGCGATCACCTGGCCGGTTTCGCGCAGGTAGCGCTCTTCATCGAACGACTCCAGCCGCGTGCTGATGCCGATGATCTCGTCGGCCACTTCTTCACCGCGACCGTCGACCGCAGCAAACAGCAGCTTCAGCAGCCGCTCGCGCAGCCGCGGCGGCATGTGCGCCACCATGCCCAGGTCGAAGATGGCCAGACGTCCTTCCGGCGTGACGCGCAGGTTGCCTGGATGTGGATCGGCGTGGATCTCCCCATGCACGAAGATCTGGTCGACATAGCCGCGGATCAGCGCCGCCGCCAGCGGTGCCATCGGTTGTTCGGTCCGGCGCACATCAGGAATCATGTCCACGCGCACGCCCTGGGCCAGCTCCATCGTCAGCACGCGATGGCTGCAGTAGTCCCAGATCGGCTGTGGCACCCACAACGGTTTGAACGGACGCAGATGCTGGCCAAAGCGCTGCAGGTTCTCCGCTTCGGCCTGGTAGTCCAGTTCCTGCATCAGGGTCTTGGCAAACTCGTTGAGCCAGTCGCGAAGGCGCACCCGGCGCCCGACCTGGGTGAGATGGTCGGCGGCCAGCGCGAAGCTGCGCAGCACCTCCAGGTCCGAGCGGAGCTGCGCGGCCACTTCCGGCTTCTGCACCTTGACCGCCACCTCGCGCCCGTCATGCAGCGCGGCGCGGTGCACCTGCGCGATCGAGGCACACCCCAGCGGCACCGGGTCGAATGAGGAAAACAGTTTGGACACCGAGGCGCCCAGTTCCTGCTCGATGATCGCGTAGATGCGCTCCACCGGGATCGGGGCGACCTTCTCCTGCATCCGCTCCAGTGCGGTGGCGAACTCCACCGGCACCATGTCGGGCCGGGTGGAGAGCATCTGGCCGAGCTTGACGAAGGTGGGGCCCAGCGCCTCCAGATCGGTCACGAACTGCTCCGGATTGCCTTCGGGCGGCAGGTCGTGCACGGCGCGGGCATCCAGGTTCATGCCCGAGAACACGCCGGAATGGCGGTAGCGAAGCAGCAGCCGCAGGATCTGGCTGCGGCGGCTCATGCCCTTTACCAGCGAGGGCGAACCGGGGGCGACAGGTGGCGTATTCAAGCAGGACTCCGGCAACGGCGATCCACCGCAGTGTGGCCGGGTCCCGGTGGTGGAGCGGTGAATCCGGCGGCATCTACCGCGAGCGGGGCTGGATAAGTCAGAATCGGCGCTTCGATCGATCCTTTGGAAGCCTCATGGCCGGTGCCAGTCTGTTCGCGTTGCTCGATGACATTGCGTCCCTGCTGGACGACGTGTCGGTGCTGACCAAGGTGGCGGCCAAGAAAACCGCCGGTGTGCTGGGCGACGATCTGGCGCTGAACGCGCAGCAGGTCACCGGCGTCAATGCCAACCGCGAACTGCCGGTGGTGTGGGCGGTGGCCAAGGGCTCGCTGGTCAACAAGGCGATCCTGGTGCCGGCCGCGCTGGCCATCAGCGCGCTGGAAGCCTGGCTGCGCGGCAAGGGCTTCCCGGTCCCGATCGTGGTGCCGCTGATGATGATCGGCGGCGCGTTCCTGTGCTTTGAAGGCGTGGAGAAGCTGGCGCACCGCTTTCTGCATTCCAAGGAAGAGGATGAGCAGAAGAAGGCTGAGCGGGTGAAGGCGCTGGCCGACGAGAAGGTGGACATGGTGGCGTGGGAGAACGACAAGGTGAAGGGCGCGATCCGCACCGACTTCATTCTCTCGGCCGAGATCATCGTGCTGTCGCTGGGCGTGGTCTCCGCTGCGCCGTTCCTCAACCAGGTGACCGCACTGGTGGTCATCGCGCTGGCGATGACCGTGTTCGTCTATGGCCTGGTGGCCGGCATTGTGAAGCTGGACGACCTCGGTCTGTACCTGTCGCGCAAGGGCGCGGCGCTGGCCGCGCTCGGCCGTGGCCTGCTGGTCGCTGCGCCGTGGCTGATGAAGTTCCTCTCGGTCGCCGGCACCGCCGCGATGTTCCTGGTGGGTGGCGGCATCCTGGTGCACAACGTGCCGGCGCTGCACCACCTGGTGCTGTCGCTCGGTGGCGAGGGCCAGTGGGGCTGGCTGGTCAACGCGCTGGGCAACATGGTCGTTGGCGTGATCGCCGGTGCGATCGTGCTGGCTGCAGTCACCGCCGTCCAGAAGCTGCGCGGCAGGCACGCCGCGCACTGATCCCCGCAGCGGGGGGTGGAACCCGGCGCTACGACCAGTCGCGCAGTCCGTCCAGCTCGGCGCGTGCCTGTGCCAATCGGCGCCCGGAAAGGGCGTCAACCGCGCGCTGCAGGCGAGGTGACTGGGGATCGCGGGCGAACCAGCGCCGCGCCAGGAGCAGCAGCGCCACCATCAGCGCCGTGCCGGCCACCAGTGACACCAGCAGCCAGCGCGCGGCATACACCGCGAGGTCCACGCCCCAGGCCTGCCAGGCCAGCAGTACCGGCACCGCCAGCCACAACCAGCACCAGGGCAGCCCCAGCAGCAGCTCGCCGAAGGCGGTGTGCATGCGCAGCGACGCCAGCACGCGCGACTGCTCCACCACGGGCTGGTCGGGCTGCAGTTGCCGGCGCAGGTGCAGCCGCGCGGCGCTGGCGATGATCACCGCCACGCTGTAGGCATGCAGCGCGAGCGCGCTGATCATCACCGCCAGCGGCGGCTGCTGCCACCACACGCTGCCGCAGTAGATCGCCAGCGCCAGCCAGAACAGCAGCTGCACGACCTGCAGTGTCCCGAAGGCCGACAACTGGCGCTGCACGGCGTGCTGCCGGTGGCGGCGCCAGGCATCCATCGCGGCGGGGCCCTCGTTGCCGTCGGTGCCGGCGTACTGCTGCCAGAGATGCTGGAGCGGGTCGGTGTGCATGGTGGTGCCCTCAGAGAATGGGGTCGAACCGCGCCCGCAGCTGCTGGCGCAGGCGGTGCAGGCGGGTGGAGACATTGGCGCTGCTGATGCCCAGGATCTCGGCGATCTGGCGGTGGTCGTGGTCATCCAGGTGCAGCAGCATCAGCGCCCGGTCCAGGGGCGGCAGCGCCCGGATCGCCGCCTCCAGCTGCCGCAGCGTCTGCCGGTGTTCAGCCGGCACACCGTCGTCGGCGGCCAATGCCGCCTCGTCCAGCACCGCGTGGTGGCGCTGGCGCAGCTGCTGGCGGCGCAACTGCGAGATGGCCACGTTCAACGCCACCCGGTACAGCCAGGTGGAGAAGCGGGCGCGCGCCGGATCGAAGCTGTCGAAAGCATCCCAGGCCTGCACGCTGATGTCCTGGATCAGGTCCAGCCGGTCCTCGTGGTGGGCGCAGTAGCCGCGGGCGATCTTCAGCACGATGCCGCGGTGCTGGGCCAGCAACGCGGCGAACTGGGCGCGGGGATCGGCAGGGGCGGTGGCAGTCATGTCCATACCCGGATGATTCGCAGGGACGCGGCCGATATCACACGGTGCGCTCAGCGCGGAGGATCGGCCGCCTGCACGCGGTTCTTGCCAACCCGCTTGGCCGCATAGAGGGCCGCATCGGCCCGGCGCAGCAGCGTGTCGGCGTCCTCGCCCGGCTGCCACTGCGCGATGCCGGCGCTGAAGTGCACCGGCACCCGCTGCTGGTCCAGAGGCAGCGGGCGCTGGGCCAGCGAGCGCTGCAGGCGCAGCAGGGTGGACATGCTGTCCGCACCCGGCGTTTCCGGCAGCAGCAGCACGAACTCATCGCCGCCCAGGCGCGCGATCGCATCGCTGCTGCGCAGGTGCAGCTGGCAGACCGCGACCAGGTGCCGCAGGACCGCATCGCCGCCGGCATGGCCGTGCGTATCGTTGGTCTGGTGGAAGTCGTCCAGGTCGATCAGGGCCAGCGCCAGCGGGTGGGCCTGCCGGGCGGCCCGGGCCAGTTCGCGCTCCAGCAGTTCATCGAAGCCACGGCGGTTGAGCGCGCCGGTCAGGGGATCGGTGCGGACCAGTCCGGAAACATCGCGCAGTTCCTGCTCCAGCTCGGCGATGCGCGCTTCGGCCTGTTCGACTTCGCGGCGTGCGTTGCCCAGGTGGTCGCGTGCCTGCAGGGCCTGTTCCTGGACCCGGCCGGTGTCCTGCAGCACATCCTGAAGCAGCAGGTTGAGGTCGGCGATGCTGCGTGCTTCCTTCAATGCCAGGGCATAGCTGCTGATCCGGTCGTGGTACTCGCCGGTACTGACCGCCATGCCGTCCAGGCGTTCGATGAAGCCTCCCATCAGGTGTTTCATGGCCGCCTTGGAGTCGCTGATGCCCTGCTTGAGCAGCCCCTGCTTGTAGATCACCTCGCGCAGGTTGGCGCGCGCCTGTTCCACCGAGTCGCGGTCCAGCGGGCCACCGATCAGGGCCCGCACCGCGTGCACCTGGCCGTGCAGCCAGCTGCTGTCGTCGAGCAGCTCGCCGATGTTGTCCAGCAGCAGGTCGAACAGGCTCAGCAGCAGCTCCTGCTGCTCCTGCCAGCCATCGCTGCGCACGCCGATCTGGTGGGTGAGCTCGCGCAGGCGCTGCTCGATCGGCTGCAGCGGCTGGCCGGGATGCCAATGGCGCAGGTCGCCGGCGATGCGCGCCGGTTCGTCCTTCAGCTCGGGCATGTTCTGCAGCAGGCTGGCCACCGTGACCCCGAGCGTGTGCCGCAGCAGCTCGCGCAGGCGCAGGCTGTCGGGCTGCCCGTCCGGGCTTTCCTGCTCGATGGTGCGGATGTACTTGTCGATCAGCTGGCGCATCGCGCGGCCGTAGCTGACCCAGTCGGCGCTGCGCTGCGCCGATTGCAGGCGCAGTCCCATGTCGCCCAGCTCGCCGGGCAGCGTGGACATGCCGTGGGCAAAGGCGGCCAGCAGCGGCTCGGGCTGCTCGGCCCCGGCGAACAGGCGCTGGAGCATCGCGCTGCTGCCGCCCTTGGGACCGGCGGCAGCGACGCCGGCCTCCTCGATCACGCGGGTGTCGACCTGGCGCCGCGACAGCAGCCGGCCCACGGCGGTACCGGGGCTGGGGGGAGCGTCGTGCGGGTCGGTCATGCGCAGGTCCTTGGCGGGTTTCCGGCGCGCGGGCCGGGCGGGTGGGAGGTTGGAACAGTATCGGCGCCGGGAACGCCGGCTTGAACCCACGGACCGGGCACGGCCGGTATGCCACGATGGTAGGCAATCGGAAAGCAGGAGCGTGCGATGAAGGTGATGCTGGCAGGGGCGACCGGGCTGGTCGGCGGGCAGGTCCTGCTGCAGCTGCTGGACGATGCGCGCTGCGATGCGGTGGTAGCGCCCACGCGCCGTCCGCTGGAGCAGAGCGACCCGGTCCTGGTCAATCCGGTGGTCGATTTCGAGCGGCTGCCCGTCGACGCGGACTGGTGGGCGGTGGATGCGGTGATCTGCGCGCTGGGCACCACCATCAAGCAGGCCGGGAGCCGCGAGGCATTCGCCCGCGTCGACCACGACTATCCGCTGCAGGTGGCCACCCTGGCGCAGGCGCATGGCGCCCATGCCTTTGTGTTGAATTCGGCGATGGGCGCTGACGCAGGCTCGCGGTTCTTCTACAACCGGGTCAAAGGCCGGCTGGAACAGGACCTGCGCGGCCTGGGATATCCGTCGCTGACGCTGGTGCGCCCAGGGTTGATCGGGGGCGAGCGCGCCGAGCGGAGGGCCGGCGAACACCTGGCCAGCATCGTGCTGGGCGCACTGGGCCCGGTCCTGCCGCGAGGCTGGCGGATCAACCCGGCGCACACCATCGCCGGAGAAATGCTGGAGGCGGCGCTGTCGCCGCGTCCGGGCGTCCACGTCATCGACTCGGCGCGGCTGGCGCCGCGTCGGTAGTGTCGGGCCGGGCTGACGCGATGAAAAAAAAGCCGGGCAATGCCCGGCTTCTTCGTGGTACCGACCTGCGGCCGGTACCTCTTCCTACCTGTGGATCAACTGGCCAAGGCCAGGTCGTCCAGCATCGCGCGCAGGAAGCGGGCGGCTTCGCCGCCGGTGGCCGCGCGGTGGTCAAAGGTCACCGACAGCGGAATCACCTTGTGCGCTTCCACGCCACCCATCACCGGGGTCATCTGGTGGCGGGCACGGCCGGCACCGACGATGGCCACGCACGGCGGCACGACGACCGGGGTCGCATAGCGGCCGGCGAACATGCCGAAGTTGGACAGCGAAATGGTGTAGCCACTCAGTTCGGAGGCGGCGATCGCGCGGGATTCCACCTGCTCGCGCAGGCGATTGACGCCTTCGCGGATGCCGCGTGCATCGAGCACGTCGGCATTGCGCAGCGCCGGCACGAACAGACCGTCGTCGGTGTCCACCGCGATGCCCACATCCACGTGCGCGTGCAACGTGCGGGTCAGGGCGTCGCCGTCGAACCAGGCGTTGAGCGCCGGCACCTTCTGGCAGCCCACCACGATCGCACGGACCAGGCGCGCGGTGACGTCGTTGCCCGGCACCCAGGCATGGATGTCGGCGTCGTCGTTCAACGTGGTCGGGACGACCTTGCTGTGCGCGTCGGCCATCACCCGCGCCATGTTGCGGCGCACGCCCTTGAGCTGTTCCGGCTGGCCCTTGGCGACAACGCCCGGCGGCTGGGTGCGCATCGGCTTGCCTGCCGCGGACAGCGGGGCGCGGGCCTCGCTCTGGCGGGCCACCGGTGCAGCGGCGGCAACCGGCGCGGCGGCGACCGGCGCCGGTGCGGCACCGACCTTGGCGCTGCCGTCGGCAGCAGCCTGCTTCACGTCGGCCATCGTCACCGCGCCATCGGCGCCGGTGGCGCGCACGCGGCTCAGGTCCACGCCCAGCTTGCGGGCGGTGGCGCGCACGGCCGGCACGGCCTTGACCCCGCCCACGGCCAGTGCCTGTTCGGCATGCACGGCGTTGGAACTCTGCATCGCACCGACCACGGTGCCGGCGTCATCACGCTCGGCGGCGGGCTTGGCGTCTTCCACCGCTGCCGCTGCCGGGATCGGCGGCGGAGTCGGGGCGGCGGCAGGTGCGGCATGCCCGTGGCTGTGGCCGGTGTCCTGGCCATCGGCGCGCTGCGGCAGGTTCGGGTCCAGCTGGAACTGCGCCAGCACGCTGCCGGTGGGGATGATGTCGCCCGCGCCGCCGGCCAGCTTCAGCACCGTGCCGGAGAACGGCGAGGGCACTTCGACGACGGCCTTGGCGGTCTCCATCGAGACCAGCGGCTCGTCCAGCTTGATCACATCGCCTTCCTTGACGAACCACTCGACGATGGTGGCGTCGGGCAGGCCTTCGCCGAGGTCGGGCAGGTGGAAATTCTTGTTCTCACTCATGTGCAGTTCTCTTCCAGCAGTTCGAGATCGCGGGCCGGCAGCCAGCCCGTCGCGCCGTTCGCGCGTTCGGACCACCACCAGCCACCGTGTTCGTGATGCAGTTTGACCAGTTCGCCGCTGTCCACGTCCAGTTCGCGGGCGTCGTAGTCGCGCAGAGCCTCTGCGCGACCATCGTCCAGCCGCTGCAACCATGCCACCGGTGCCCACCCGGCACGCCCGTCATCGGTGCGTACCCAGGCGAACGCCGGCCATTCCTCGTCGCGGACGCCCAGTTCGACGATCTGGCCGGCGCGGAACCGGAGCGGGTTGGGATACTGGCTGCGGTACGGGCCTAGGAGGCGGGCCCGCATGTCAGCCCGCCGCAACCGCGCGTCTGGCCGCGCTCACGATCCGGTCCACGCTCGGCAGGTACTTCATTTCCAGGCGGAACAGCGGAATGTGGGTGTCATAACCGGTGACGCGTTCGACCGGTGCCAGCAGGTCGTACAGCGATTCCTCGGCCAGGCGCGCGGCGATTTCCGCGCCGAAGCCCGCCGTCTTCGGCGCTTCCTGCACGATCACGCAGCGGCCGGTCTTGGCCACCGATTCGGCGATGGTGGCAAAGTCCAGCGGACGCAGCGTGGCCACGTCGATCACTTCGGCGCTGATGCCTTCGCCGGCCAGTTTGTCGGCCGCTTCCAGCGCTTCCTTGACCTGTGCGCCCCAGGTGACCAGGGTGACATCGGTACCGTCGCGCAGCACGAAGCACACGTCCAGCGGCAGGGCTTCGCCGTCATCGACGACGACTTCCTTGTACTGGCGGTAGATGCGCTTGGGCTCCATGTAGATCACCGGATCCGGTTCGCGGATCGCGGCCAGCAGCAGGCCGTAGGCGCGTTGCGGCGACGACGGCAGCACCACGCGCAGGCCCGGCACGTTGGTGAAGATCGCTTCGTTGGCTTCGCTGTGGTGCTCCGGCGCACGGATGCCGCCGCCCCACGGCACGCGCAGCACCATCGGGCAGTGGAGGCGGCCACGGGTGCGGTAACGCAGGCGTGCGGCGTGGCAGACGATATGGTCCACCATCGGGTACATGAAGCCATCGAACTGCGCTTCGGCAACCGGCTTCATGCCCTGCGCGGCCAGGCCGATGGTCAGGCCGGCGATAGTGGTTTCGTCCAGCGGGGTGTCCAGGATGCGGTCGGCGCCGAAGCGCTGCTGCAGGCCGGCGGTGGCGCGGAACACGCCGCCGTTGACGCCCACGTCCTCGCCAAGCACCAGCACCGACTTGTCGTGCTCCAGCTCCCAGGCCAGCGCCTGGGTGATGGCTTCGATGAGGGTGATCGGGGTGGTGGTCATGTTCGGTTCTCCGCGCGCGATGGCGGCGCTGTCGGCGGCATTGGTCTGCGCGCCCGAGGCGCTGGTGTGCTTGATCTCATCCATGACGCTGCTCCAGGGCGATCGCCTGTGCGCGCTGGGCCAGCAGATCCTGCGGCGGATCGGCATAGAGGAAGTCGAACATCGCTTCGACCGGCTGCACCGGGGTGTTGAGGTACAGGTTGACCTCGTCGTCCACGCGCTTGCCGCAGTCGACGGTCCACGCCGCTTCCTCTTCCTCGCTCCACACACCGGCATTGATGAGGTACTTGCGCAGGCGCAGCATCGGCTCGCGCTGCCAGGCATCCTTCACCTCGGCGTCGTCGCGATAGCGGCGCGCGTCATCGGCGGTGGTGTGGTCGGACAGGCGGTAGGTCATCAGTTCCAGCACGGTGCCACCGTCGCCGGCCAGCGCGCGCTCGCGCGCCTGCAGCATGGCCGCCATCACCGCGATCAGGTCGTTGCCGTCCACCTGCAGGCAGTGCAGGCCACCGGCCAGACCCTTCTGTGCCAGCGTTTCGGCACCGGTCTGGGCCGAACGCGGGACCGAGATGGCCCAGCCGTTGTTGACGATGCACAGGATCAGCGGCAGCTTGTAGGCGCCGGCCGAATTCAGTGCGGCGTAGAAGTCGGTCTTGGAGCTGCCGCCGTCGCCGCATACGGCCACCGCGATCTGCTTCTCGTTGTTGAGCTTGAACTTCAGCGCAGCGCCGGCGGCATGCAGGCACTGGGTGGAAATCGGCACGCAGAACGGGAAGTCCCTGGCGGCATTGCCACCGTAGTCGTTGCCACGCTCGTCGCCGCCCCAGTACATGAGGACGTCGCGCGGGCGCACGCCACGCATGAACATGGCGCCGTACTCGCGGTAGGACGGCGCGAACACGTCGTCCTTCTGCATCGACGCGCCGATGCCCACGTGTGCCGCTTCGTGGCCCAGGCAGGCCGCGTAGGTGCCCAGCTTGCCGGTGCGCTGCAGTGCGATCGACTTGCCGTCGAACACGCGCACGAACAGCATCTGCTTGAACATCGGCAGCAGGGCGCGCGGATCGCGCAGGGCTTCGGGCAGGTCATCGCGGACGAGCGTGCCGTCCGTGTCCAGGTACTGCAGGTATTCGATCTTGAACTCAGCGGCAACCGTCATTGCGTACTGCACCTTCGACAGGAAGTTACAAATGATATGAATTGCCATGTTAAGGAAGGCGTACGAAAAAGCCGTCCTGCGGCGCAGCAAGTGTCCCGGTGGACAGCGCCCCGGTATACCGCAGACAGGTGACGCAATGCCAATGACTACAACGTATTCAGTTGCCGGAACCGGGCATGAGCGACCCCCGGCAGCGCCCCCGCCAGACCGGCCTCCGCGCGCGGACCGCGCAGAAAACCGCCCCCGGACGCCGGCGTAGGGAGTCCCCCGGGCGGGCGATGCGGCGGTGCGCTACCCTTTGTCCCCCTTCTGCGGCGCCCGCCATGTCTGTCGACAAGAACCAACGCGATCTCGAAGCCGGTATCCACACCGATCTGGAGGGGCGCCTGACCTACGGCGGCTACCTGCGGCTGGACCAGCTGCTGTCGGCGCAGCAGCCGCTGTCCAACCCGCCGCACCACGACGAGATGCTGTTCATCATCCAGCATCAGACCTCCGAGCTGTGGTTGAAGCTGCTGGCCCACGAACTGCGGGCGGCGATCGGTTTCCTGCAGCGCGACGAAGTCTGGCAGTGCCGCAAGGTGCTGGCGCGCAGCAAGCAGGTGCTGCGCCAGCTGACCGAGCAGTGGTCGGTGCTGGAAACCCTGACCCCGTCCGAGTACATGGGCTTCCGCGACGTGCTGGGCCCGTCTTCGGGCTTCCAGTCGCTGCAGTACCGCTACATCGAGTTCCTGCTGGGCAACAAGAACGCGCAGATGCTGCAGGTGTTCTCGCATGACCCGGCCGGCCAGGCGCAGCTGCAGCAGGTGCTGGACGCGCCCAGCCTGTACGAGGAATTCCTGCGCTACTTGGCCCGGTTCGGCCATCCCGTACCCGCCGCCTACCAGGGCCGCGACTGGCAGCAGCCGCACGTGGCCGACGATGCGCTGCACCCGGTGTTCGAGCGGATCTACCAGAACACCGACCGTTTCTGGCGCGAGTACTCGCTGTGCGAGGATCTGGTGGACCTGGAAACCGCCTTCCAGCTGTGGCGCTTCCGCCACATGCGCACGGTGATGCGGGTGATCGGCTTCAAGCGCGGCACCGGCGGTTCCAGCGGGGTGGGCTTCCTGCGGCAGGCGCTGGAGCTGACCTTCTTCCCGGAGCTGTTCCAGGTGCGCACCACCATCCGCAACGACGATCCGATGCCGCCGGACGCCTGATCCGGCCGGGCGCCCCGGGCGCCCATTCATCATGACGCGATGATGACCGCCGGCGCGGGCGCAGGCCCCGCCGTTGCTGCGCCGACCGTCCGCCCGGGGGGCCGGAGCGTGCAAGTTCAGCGAGCGCGCGGCGAGCTGCACGAATCGGCGTGTATTTGACGTGAACGTGGTTGGTCTGGGATTCTCCCGCGCTGTTTCGCACATCGGACGTGCATGTCATCCACCGAACCCAGGAATCCCGCATGAGCGTAGACGCCGCCGCGAAATCCGTTCCCGAACCGGCGCTGCCGGAGTTCAAGACCACGCTGGGCCATCCACGCCCGTTGTGGATGCTGTTCATGACCGAATTCTGGGAGCGCTTCGCGTTCTACGGCATCCGCTGGGCGCTGGTGCTGTACATCGTCTCGCAGTTCTTCCAGGGCGACGCGGCCGGCCAGGCGGCCGCCAGCCGTACCTACGGCGCCTACCTGGCGCTGGTCTATGCCGCTGCGATCTTCGGTGGCTACGTCGCCGACCGGGTGCTGGGCTACCAGCGGTCGATCCTGACCGGCGCGGTGATCATGGCCGCCGGCCTGTTCATGGTCGCCATGCCCAACAAGGAGATCTTCGAACTGGGTCTGGCCACGATCATCATCGGCAACGGCCTGTTCAAGCCCAACATCTCCACGATGGTCGGCAAGCTTTACGGCCTGAAGGATGAGCGCCGCGATTCGGGCTTCACCATCTTCTACATGGGCATCAACATCGGCGCGATGATCGCCCCCGTGCTGACCCAGTACCTGGCCGAAGCGGTCTTCGGTACCCAGGCGATGCCGTCCTACAAGATGGTCTTCATCGCGTCGGGCATCGGCATGCTGATCAGCCTGGCATGGTTCTACGTCGGCCGTGCCGGCCTGAAGGGCATCGGCGCTCCGCCGGCAGGTGCCGAAGGGTTCGGCCGCATCATCATGGTGCTGGTCGGCTCGATCGTGGCCATCCCGGTCGCCTACTTCCTGCTCTCCACCGGCGCCACCGCGCTGGCCTGGATCCTCGGCGTGATGTTCGTGGCGCTGGGCGTGCTGCTGCTGGTCGAGGGCATCCGTGAGGGCAAGGTGCAGCGCGACCGCGTGATCGCGATGCTGATCATCTTCATCTTCAACGTGATGTTCTGGATGTTCTTCGAGCAGGCCGGCAGCTCCTTCACCTTCCTGGCCGACAACATCGTCAACCGCAACCTGGGCGGCTGGACCTTCCCGACCGCGTGGTTCCAGTCGGTCAACTCGGTGGCCATCATCACCCTGGCCCCGATCATCGCCTGGATCTGGATCAAGCTGGGCCGTGCCAATCCGTCGATTCCGCGCAAATTCGGCCTGGGCCTGCTGTTCAACGGCGCTGCCTTCGCCCTGCTGATGCTCGCGCTGTCGACGATGGTGGTGGACGGCAAGATCCCGTTCTGGACGCTGTTCATGGTCTACGTCATCCAGTCCGTGGGCGAGCTGTGCCTGTCGCCGATCGGCCTGTCGATGGTGACCAAGCTGGCCCCGGTGCGCCTGGTCGGCTTCGGCATGGGTGGCTGGTTCCTGTCCACCGGCATCGGCAACAACCTGTCGGGCATCTTTGCCGGCGTGGTCAGTGGCGAAGGCGGCATGACCGTCGAGTCGGCGCTGAAGGGCTACACCTTCGGCTTCTGGGCATTGATCGGCTCCGGCGCGGTGCTGTTCCTGATCGCCCCGCTGATCAACAAGCTGATGCACGGCGTCAAGTGAGGTCCGCGATGCGTACGACCCTGTGGTGGTCCCCGATGATCCTGGTCGGCCTGCTGGCCGCCTGTTCGCCATCGGCGCCCACTGCCGCGCCTGCGCAGCCGCTGGATACCTCCGAGCAGAAGCCACCGGTCGCCGATCCCGGCGAGCCGGTGGCCTCGGGCAACACCCCGGCCGCCGCGGATATCGCCGCGGTCGCCGCGCTCAACGCTCAGTTCGACCCGGGCCGCGATCCGGTCGCGGACCTGGCCACGGCCAAGGTCGAAGCCCAGCGCGGCGGCAAGCGCATCGTGCTGGACGTGGGCGGGGAGTGGTGCTCCTGGTGCCACCTGATGGACGCCTTCATCGAGGGCGATGCGGAGATCCGCAGCTTCCGCGATGCCCACTTCGTGTGGATGAAGGTCAACTACAGCGAAGACAACGAGAACACGGCGTTCCTGTCGCAGTTCCCGGCGATCAAGGGCTATCCGCACCTGTTCGTGCTCGACGCGGACGGCACGCTGCTGCACTCGCAGTTCACCGGCGAGCTGGAGGCCGACAAGGGCCAGCCGAAGGGCTATGACCGCACGCGGTTCTTCGCCTTCATGAAGGACTGGGCGCCGCCGAAGGCGCCATGATCGACAAGGCCGCGGATTCCGCGGCCTTTTTTGTTGCCGGTGGCGCGTCGCCTGCTGCCGGCCCTACAGGTTTCAGCCGGGCTGCCGTTACCTCCAAGGACGACATGCCGCGCAGTTCGTGGCGCGCACCCAACGGATTGAAACGCATGCAGCCGGGCACCAGCGACAGCAGTTCCGATATCTCCCTCGACGGACCGGCCGGCGTGAGCCTGCCGCCTGTCGATGTCCTGCTCGACGATCACGGCACGCTGGACACCCCGGACGCCGAGGCCGATACCCCTGCGCCCGGTGCGATACGTTACCGCCTGCCGCTGGTCGCGGTGCCCGACAATGTGCTGCTCAAAGCCGCGGTGCAGAAGCTGGTGGAGCAGAAGGCCCAGCTCGATGCGCTGGCCCGCAACCCGGCGCTGGCCGGGCTGCTGCCGGCCGAGTGGCTGGGCAGCGGGCTGCGCGCGGTCGATCTGCAGGGCTTCGTGCTCTCGGTGCTGCCGTTTCTGCACAACGCGGCCAAGGCCGAGACCGCACCGGCGCGGCTGCCGCTCAAGCACGTGCTGGGCGACGCCGGGCGCTGGGACCGCGACGATGTGGCCGAGCCCAAGTCGCTGGCGTTCTTCCTGGCCAGCGACGACCGCGCCAGTGCGGGCGTGAAGGATCCGGCGGAGGCCTACCTGGTCGGGGCGCTGGGGTTGGCGTGGGTCCACGAAGGACGCACCCGGCCAGGCTTCCTGCGCCAGATGGGCTACGACAGCATGGCGGCGCGGGTCAGCATGCTGGCCTACCCCGAACCGGGGCAGATGGCGCTGTACAGCGTGACCGCCCACGGTGTCAGCCAGATCTGGTGCGTGCTGGACCGGCGCAAGTTGCGGCCGCTGCTGGCGCCCTGGATCAGCGTGCCGCTGCTGACCGCCTACGGCGTGGCCGCACCCGTCGCCTGGCCCACGTCGTTCCCGGCGGTGGACGAAGTGGCGCAGATGCTGGCCACGGCACGCACCGGCAAGGGGCCGGTGGAAGTGGACCTGGGCAAGGTCGCGGCCAAGATCGCGCAGGACGCTTCGGCGGAAACCTGGATGCCGGTCAGCCTGCTGCAGGTGGGCACCTGGGCACCGCGCTGGCGTTACTTCATGGCCACCTTCATCGGCCTGCCCTCGCTGCTGCTGGTGGTGGCCGCCCTGGCGCTTCCCGGCGCCATCGAAGCGGCGGCGGTCGCCGCCTCACTCGGCTTCGCTGGCGGCGCCATCGGGGCACTGGCGGCCCCGTGGGTGCATGCGCGCCGCAAGCACCTGAGCTAGCAGAGCCCGGCTCTACCCTTCGTCCATGCGCTGCAGGCCTTCCCCGGCCAGGCGCAGGATCAGCGTTTCCAGCATCTGCTCCTCCTCCTCGCTGAGCACGGACATCAGCTTGCGGGTGATCTCGATCACCAGCGGCGCGATGGTCTCGTAGACCTCGAACCCGGCCGCCGACAGCGCCAGCACCGAACGACGGCGGTCGTCGCCGTGGGTTTCACGCTTGATGAAGCCCCGTTCGAGCAGTCTGGCCACGGCGCGGCTGACGGCCACCTTGTCCATCGCGGTGCGATCGGACACCTCGCTCGCCGACGACCCCGGGTACAGGGCCAGGATGGTGATGACCCGCCATTCCGGGATCGCCAGACCATACCGGTCCCCATACAGCTTGGCGATGTTGCCGCTGACCCGGTTGGACAGCACGCTGAGCCGATACGGCAGAAACTGCTCCAGATCGAGCAGGGCGTGCGAGGCGCGGATGCTGTGGCTGGTGGGATCGGGCGGGCTCATGCTGCGGTGCACCTTGATGGTGGTTTCATGTGAAACTATAAACCTTCAGTCCGGACTCCGCATTCTCGCGGGTCTGCCTTCCTCCCGCACCTGGTTTTTTCCGATGCGGACTTGCTTTGGAGCCACATCATGAGCAGCCAACTGAGCACCGCGTCCCACGCACCCAACCCGGGCATGCAGGTCACCACCTTCGAAAACCCGATGGGCATCGACGGTTTCGAGTTCGTCGAATTCGCCGCACCGGCCGGCCGTGGCGCCGAACTGCACGCCTATTTCCGCAAGATGGGCTTCTCCGCGGTGCTGCGCCACAAGCAGCGCGCGATCACCGTCTACCGCCAGGGCGACGTCAACTTCCTGGTCAACGAGGAGCCGGATTCGTTCGCTGCCGACTTCGCCGAGAAGCATGGCCCGTGCGCCTGCGGCTTCGCCATCCGCTTCCAGAAGCCGGGCGAGGAGGTGTTCCAGATGGCGCTTGGCAATGGTGCCGAGGCGATCGACTTCAAGCCGGAGACCAAGGCGGTGCCGGCACCGGTGATCAAGGGCATCGGCGACTGCATGCTGTATCTGGTGGATCGCTACGGCGCCAACGGCAGCATCTTCGACACCGACTACGCGCCGATCGACGGTGCCGAGCAGCGTCCGGTCGGGTTCGGCCTGACCTTCATCGACCACCTGACCCACAACCTGTATTTCGGCAACATGCAGCAGTGGTCGGACTACTACGAGCGCCTGTTCAACTTCCGCGAGATCCGCTACTTCGACATCAAGGGCCTCAAGACCGGCCTGGTGTCCAAGGCGATGACCGCGCCGGACGGCATTGTGCGCATTCCGCTCAACGAATCCTCCGATCCGAAGAGCCAGATCAACGAGTACCTCGATGCCTACAAGGGCGAGGGCATCCAGCACATCGCCTGCTTCACCGAGAACATCTACGAGACCGTCGAAGCGATGCGCGCGCAGGGCGTGGAGTTCCTCGATACGCCGGAGACCTACTTCGACGTGATCGACATGCGCGTGCCCGGTCATGGCGAAGACGTGGCGCGCCTGGCCAAAAACAAGATCCTGATCGACGCCGATCCGGAAACCAAGCAGCGCAAACTGCTGCAGATCTTCACCACCAACTGCATCGGTCCGATCTTCTTCGAGATCATCCAGCGCAAGGGCAACGAAGGCTTCGGCGAAGGCAACTTCACCGCGCTGTTCGAGAGCATCGAGCGCGACCAGATGAAGCGCGGCGTACTGTAACGTGGCACGGGGCGACCCGGTCGCCCCCCCGCCGCCGCACCGGGCAGCCGAGCGCGTCGCAACGCGCCGGGCTGCCGACGTGCACGAATGAACATACCGCCGGGAGCCGCCCGGCACCATGAGAGCCCGACCATGTCCACCTCCATCGCATCACGCGGCTACCAGACCGGCTTCGGCAACGAGTTCGCCAGCGAAGCGGTACCCGGCGCCTTGCCGGTCGGGCGCAACTCGCCGCAGCGGGTCGCGCACGGGCTGTATGCCGAGCAGTTGTCCGGTACGGCCTTTACCGCGCCCCGTGGCAGCAACCGTCGCAGCTGGGTCTACCGGATCCGCCCGGCGGTGACCCACGGCGAGTTCACCGCCTACGCACAACCGCATCTGCACAGCGACTTCGCCCACGGTGCGGTCTCGCCCAACCAGCTGCGCTGGAACCCGCTGCCGCTGCCGACCACGCCCACCGACTTCATCGACGGCCTGTACACGATGGGGGGCAACGGCGCGCCGGATGCGCATCACGGCGTGGGCATCCACCTGTACGCGGCCAATGCGGACATGCAGGGCCGCTACTTCTACAACGCCGACGGCGAGCTGCTGATCGTGCCGGAGCTCGGCCGCCTGCGCCTGCTCACCGAACTGGGCGTGATCGAGATCGAGCCGCAGCAGATCGCGGTGATGCCGCGCGGCGTCCGCTTCCGGGTCGAGCTGCCCGACGGGCAGGCACGCGGCTATATCTGCGAGAACTTCGGCGCGCTGCTGAAGCTGCCCGACCTGGGGCCGATCGGTTCCAACGGCCTGGCCAACCCGCGCGATTTTGAAACTCCGCATGCCGCCTTTGAAGACATCGACGGGGCGTTCGAGCTGATCGCCAAGTTCGGCGGACAGCTGTGGCGCGCGGACATCGATCATTCGCCGCTGGATGTGGTCGCCTGGCACGGCAACTACGCCCCGTACCGCTACGACCTGCGCCGCTTCAACACGATCGGTTCGATCAGCCATGACCATCCGGACCCGTCGATCTTCCTGGTGCTGCATTCGCCCAGCGACACGCCCGGGACCAGCAACATGGACTTCGCGATCTTCCCGCCGCGCTGGCTGGTGGCCCAGGACACCTTCCGCCCGCCGTGGTTCCACCGCAACATCGCCAGTGAATTCATGGGCCTGATCCACGGTGCCTACGATGCCAAGGCCGAAGGCTTCGTGCCGGGTGGTGCATCGCTGCACAACTGCATGAGCGGCCACGGCCCGGATGCGGCCACCTTCGACAAGGCCTCGGCAGCGGACCTGAGCAGGCCGGACGTGATCAAGGACACGATGGCCTTCATGTTCGAGACCCGTGGGGTGATCCGCCCCACCGCGCAGGCAATGGACGCTGCGCACCGGCAGCGCGACTATCAGCACTGCTGGCAGGGGTTGAAGGCCAACTTCCCCCGGCAGTAACCGCACGCGCCTCCACGCCGGTGTACGGCGTGGAGGCCCAATGAAGCCCGCGCCGCGCAGGCGACGGTCATGCGTTCCTAGCGTTTCTCGCCTTCCGCGACGGCATCGCGGGGTTACGCCAGACTGTGCTCGAAGCCGCCCGCGTGCGCCGCCGGCAGTACTTCCAGCAGGCGCTGCCGCACCCGTTCGGCGTAGCCGGGCGAGGTCAGTGCCGGTAGCGCCTGAAGAGCGCCGTGCAGCCCCTCGATCACGCCTTCATCGCTGCGTGCCTGCTGCAGGGCGTGGAACAGCGCTGCAGCGCGTGGATGACGCTGCAGTTCCAGAATGCCGAGCAGATAGATGCGCGCGGCCACCAGCGAGCGACGGCGCTCGACCGGGGCTGCCGCCCCGGTGCCGCGCGGCGCGGCGTTGGTGGAAGCCGGCACCGGTGCAGCCGCCGCAGGTGTGGAGACCAGGTACCCGGCTTGGATCAGCTGGATCACCATCGCCGCTGCCTCTGCGCCGACCAGGGCGGTCAGCTGCGGCAGGTCGCGCTGGCCGTCGCACAGGATCAGCAGGCGGCGCTGGCGCATGTCCAGGGGCGCACGGTGGGCCTGCAGAGCGGTGCGGGCGAGGTCGGTCTTGCGCGGTTGCATGGGCGAGGGGGTCGATGCGGTGCAGGCCGAGCCTGAACGCGGCAGGTGAAACGGCGATGACAGCCCTGCGCCCGCATGCAGCCACTGCACGGCGATCGCGCTAGGCTGCCCGACATCGACCGGAGGACACCGCATGAAGCAGCTGGGAAGCGTTCTGGCCCTGGGCCTGGTACTGGCCGTGGGGGCCTGCGGGCGAACCGCGGATTCCACCCCCACCAGCCCCATCGCTGCACCGGCGGCCGTGCCTGCCCCCGCGGCCGGGCCGGCGCGCCTTGACGGCTATGGCCCGGTGAGCCTGGACAGCACGCTGGACCAGGTGCGTACGGCCTGGAAGGAACCCCTGGACGGCGCGGTCCCCGATGACTACTGCCACTCGCTGCGGCCACAGGGCGCGCAGGCCGACGACGTGGTGTTCATGATCGAGGGCCGGCGCCTGGTCCGCTACGACGTGCACAACGACCGCATCGTCGCTCCGGGGGGTGGCAAAGTCGGGATGTCGCTGGGCGAGCTGCAGACGCTCTATCCGGACCGCGGCGACGTCACCCCGCACAAGTACGACGAGCAGGGCCACAACCTGCGCGTGCGCCCGGCCACCGAGGGCGGCGCGCTGATCAACTTCGAAATCGACCGCAACGGCACCGTCACCGACTGGCGGGTGGGGCTGCCGCCGCAGGTCGATTACGTGGAAGGCTGCCTGTAGGCCCGCCGTGGCTCTAGAATCGGCCCACGCCTGCCACCGGGGGATTTACCGATGATCGCTGCTGCCACATGGTTCGTACTGGGTCTGGTGCTGCTCGCGCTGGGCGGCGATTCGATCGTCAAGGCGGCCTCCGGGCTGGCGCAGCGCTTCGGCGCCTCGCCGTTCGTGGCCGGGTTGCTGCTGGTCGCCTTCGGCACCTCGCTGCCCGAACTGGTGGTCAACGCACGCGCGTTCGTGGTCGGTGCCGAGGCGCTGGCGCTGGGCAACGCCGTGGGCAGCAACATCGTCAACGTCGGCCTGACCCTGGGCATGGCCGCCCTCGCGGCGCCGCTGCTGGTGCGTGCACGGCTGCTCTCGCCGCTGCTGGTGCTGCTGGCGGTCTCCAGCCTGGCCCTGATCGTGTTCGGGCTGGATGGCGTGATCGCACGCTGGGAAGGCGCGGTGCTGCTGCTGGGCTTCGTGGCGGTGCTGGTATTTGTGCTGCGCCGCGCGCCGCACGAGTCCGAGCCTGTCCGCGAGGCGATTGCCGGCTACGCGATGACCCGTACCGGCCTGTTTCTCAACGTGCTGCGCGTGGTGTTCGCGGTGGTCTGCCTGTACTACGGCGCGCGCTGGATCGTGCAGGCGGCGCCGGTGTTCGGCGCGGGCCTGGGCTGGTCGCCGTTGCTGGTTGGCCTGCTGCCGGTCGCCATCGGCACCGCGCTGCCGGAAGTTGCCGCCGCCATTGCGGCCGCGCGCCGCGGGCAGGGCGACATGGTGCTGGGCCACGTCATCGGCTCGAGCCTGTTCAACCTGCTGGTGGTGGTGGGCGGCATGGCCGCGCTGCGACCACTGGCACTGCCCGAGTCGTTCGTGAAGCTGGAGCTGCCGGCGGCGATCGCCTTCGTGCTGGTGCTGTACCCGATGCTGCGCGGCGACCTGACCATCAGCCGCCGCGAAGGCGGCGTGCTGCTGGTGGCGTTCCTGGGCTGGGTCGCGTTGGAGCTGGCCCTGGCCACCGCGGGCTGACAGCGCGCGGCCACGGCCCTTTCACTGCGGTGTCAGGGGGTCTCGTCGCGGCGTGGTTCCGGCGGCGGCAGCGCTTCTTCCTTGGCCGTTTCATCGCCCGGCAGAGTGGGGCGCTTTTCCATCATCAGCGACAACGCGGCCTTGGCCATCATGTGTGCGCTGATCGGCGCGGTGATGAACAGGAACACGGTGATCAGCAGCTCGCGCGGCTGCGGGTCTTCGCCAAGGAAGATGTGGTAACACACCGAACCGACCAGCACGCAGCCCACGCCCAGCGTGCTGGCCTTGGTGGGGGCATGCAGACGCTTGAAGAAACTCGACAGTTTCACCAGGCCCAGCGCGCCGACCAGGATGAAGAAGCAGCCGAACAGCAGCAGGAGCGACAGCACGATCTGGATGAAGGTGATCATTCGACGATGTCCCGGCGCAGCACGAACTTGCTCAGCACCACCGTGCTGCCGAACCCGAGCATGGCAATGATCAGCGCCGCTTCGAAGTACACCGCCGAATTGAGGTACATGCCGAACAGCATCAGCTCGGCGATCGCCGTCACCGACAGGGTGTCCAGCGCGAGGATGCGATCAGGCACGGTCGGGCCGCGCAGCAGGCGC
The DNA here is from genome assembly GCF_009467805.1 of Stenotrophomonas nematodicola. GTDB lineage: Bacteria > Pseudomonadota > Gammaproteobacteria > Xanthomonadales > Xanthomonadaceae > Stenotrophomonas > Stenotrophomonas nematodicola. The sequence continues at coordinate 113,086 of NZ_WIAY01000004.1, read as the reverse complement.
CAGGTGGCCAGCAGCATGGCCACGCCGACCACGTGCATGCACACCACCATCGTGGTCTGGATGAACATGTATCCGGTCATGGGAAAATCTCCATCAGCGGGGCTTCGTAGCGGGTCTTGATCTGCCGGATCAGCGCGTCCGGGTCGTCCAGGTGCAGTACATGCACCAGCAGGTAGCGGCGGTCGTCCGACAGCGCGGCCGAGACGGTGCCGGGGGTCAGCGTGATCATGCTGGTCAGCGCGGCGATGCCGTGGATGTTGGCGATGTCCAGCGGCAGCCAGATGAAGCCGGGGTGGATGCGTCGCTCCGGCCCCAGCACCTGGATCGCCACGCGGATGTTGGAGACCAGGATGTCCCACAGGGTCACCATCACCAGCTTTGGCAGCGGCCGCAGCGACCCGATGCGGGCGAACTCGCGGTCCAGCCGCGCCGCGAACAGCGGCACCACCAGACCCAGGAACATGCCGAGCACGAACTGGCCCACGGTGAAGCTGTCGGACATCAGCAGCCAGAACGCCACCACCATCATGCTCAGCGAGGGCGAGGGCAGCACGCGCTTGTACAGCGAAGGACGGGCGCTCATGGCTGGCGGATCTCCGGCGGGGTCGCGCGCAGGCCGTTCACATACTCCTGCGGCTGAAGCAGTTGGGTCGCCATCGCGTCGGTGTGCTGCATCAGCGGGCCGGCGAACAGGCTCATCGCGATGCCGTAGCTCAACAGCAGGGCCGCGGCGATGAGTTCGACGGTACGGGTGGGCGCCTTGCGCGCGGGCGGCGCGCCGTCCTCGGCTGCCGGCACGCGCCAGAACAGGCGGATACCGGCGCGGGTCAGACCGACGATCACCATCAGGCTGCTGCCCAGCACTGCCGTCCACACCACGCCGGTGTAGGCGGGGGGCATGCCGGCCAGCAGCGCGGCCTTGGCCAGGAAGCCGGACAGTGGCGGCAGGCCGGCCACGGCCACCGCGCCGATCAGGAACAGCACCGCCGGGGTCTGCTTGCCCGGCATTGGCGCGATGATCTCCTTGCGGTCGCTGGCGCCGCCTCGACGGCGTCGGATCAGGTCCGCCACCAGGAACAGTGCTGCGGCGACGAAGGTGCTGTGCGGCAGGTAGTACAACCCGGCCGACAGCACCTGCGGCGTGCGCACGGCGAAGGCGATGAACAGCGTGGCCGCCGACACCACCACCAGGTAGGAGACCAGCACCCGCAATCGTGCCGCTGCCATCACGCCCAGTCCGCCGAGGACCAGGGTGGCCACGCCGGCCCACAGCAGCCAGTCGCTGCCGTAGCCGGCCATCGCGCCGGCATCGTCGCCGAACCACAGCGTGCTCACCCGCAGCACCGCATACAGCCCAACCTTGGTCATGATCGCGAACAGCGCCGCCACTGCGGCCGGCGCGCGCGCATAGGCCTCGGGCAGCCACAGGTACAGCGGCATCAGTGCGGCCTTGCTGCAGAACACCAGCAGCAGCAGGCCCATCGTGGCCTTGACCAGCAGCAGGTGCGAAGGGGGCACCTCGGCGATGCGCTGGGACAGCTCGGCCATGTTGAGCGAGCCGAGCGAGGCGTACAGCAGGCCCAGCGCGATCAGGAACAGGGTCGAGGCGGTGACGTTGAACACCACATAGTGCAGGCCGATGCGCATGCGCAGGCCGCGCCCGCCACTGAGCAGCAGGCCGTACGAGGCGATCAGCATCACCTCGAAAAACACGAACAGATTGAAGATGTCGCCGGTCAGGAAGGCGCCGTTGAGGCCGACCAGCTGGAACTGGAACAGCGCGTGGAAGTGCGGCGCGCGACGGTCCCAGCCCGAGCAGGCGTGCATCAGGCAGGGAATGGCCAGCAGCAGTGTGGTGACCAGCATCCACGCCGACAGGCGGTCGGCGACCAGCGCGATACCCAGCCGTGAGGGCCAGTCGCCGAGCAGGTACACCGCGATGCTGCCATCGGCGGTCTGTGCGAACAGCAGTGCGACCGCCGCTGCCAGTGCCGTCAGCGTGATCCATGCCACGCTGCGCTGGACCTTGGGCCCGAAGCGGCGGTGCTCCACGAACAGCGAGCAGGCCGCGCCGAACAGGGGAATCAGGATCGGCAGGATCACCGCATGGTTCATGCGTCACCCTCCCGGCCAGACGCGGTATCGGTCGGCCCGCTGTCGGCGTCGTCTTCGTGCGCATCGACGTGGTCGCTATGGTTGTCGCTGCGGCTGCGCATGGCCAGCACGATGCTGACGGCGGTCATCGCGAAGGCGATCACGATCGCGGTCAACACCAGCGCCTGCGGCAGCGGATCGGTGTAGTTGCCCAGATCGCTGTCGATGCCCTCGCGCAGCACCGGCGCCTTGCCCGTGACCAGGCGTCCACCGGCGAAGATCAGCAGGTTGGTGGCGTAGGAGAGGAAGGTCATGCCGAGGATGACGTCGAAGCTGCGCGCACGCAGCAGCAGGTAAATGCCGATCGCGGCCAACACACCGATCGCGCTTGCCAGGGCCAGTTCCATCAGTGCATCTCCCCGGTTTTTGCCGAACGACGGTTGGGATCGATCTCGCCCTTGCGGGCGCTGCGGGTGCGTGACGGCTTGATGGTGCCCATCATCGACAGCATCAGCATCGCCCCGCCGAACACCACCAGGTACACGCCGGTATCGAACCCGATCGCGCTGGCCAGCGGCACCTCGCCGATCAGCGGGAGGTGCAGGTCCAGGTGGCCGCTGGTCAGGAACGGCACGCCGAACAGCATCGACGCGCTGCCGCTGATGATGGCGATCAGCAGGCCGGCACCGATGCAGCGGATGTAGTCGAAGCCGAAGCGCGATTCCACCGACGCGGTGCCCTGGATCACGTACTGGATCAGCAGCGGCACGGCCAGCACCAGGCCGGCGATGAAGCCGCCCCCCGGCGCGTTGTGGCCGCGCAGGAACAGGAAGATTGAGACGGTCATGGTCAGCGGGAACATGATCTGGGCCAGATCGGCCGGCACCGGCAGTTTCATCGGCGGCCCGGGCATGATCTGCTCCGGGGCCATCCGCGAACGCCGCAGCATCGCGTGCACCACCAGCGCAGCGATGCCGAACACGGTGATCTCGCCGAAGGTATCGAAACCGCGGAAGTCCACCAGGATCACGTTGACCACATTCTGGCCGTACGCTTCCGGCAGAGCGCGGGCGAGCAGCTCGCCGGCCATCGTATTGGGCGGCAGGGTCATCGCCGTATAGGCCAGCGCCGCCAGGCCGCCGCCACCGAGCACCGCGATCAGCACGTCTCGACCCTTGCGCCAGCGCGAGCGCTCCCGTGGCGACTGCGCCGGCAGGTAGTTCATGCCCAGCAGCATCAGCACCAGCGTGACCATCTCCACCAGCAGCTGGGTCAGGGCCAGGTCGGGGGCGGACAGGAACACGAAGGTGAGCGACACGATCAGGCCCACGCCACCCAGCAGCAGCACCGCCAGCAGGCGCTGGCGGTACTTGGACAACGCGCCGAACGCGCAGGCCATCATCACCAGCCACAGCCCCCAGCCGAGCAGCGGCAGCGGCTGCGGCGAGGGCCAGTTGGGCGAGACCGGCGTGGCCACGAACGGGGCCGCCGCGACGATGATCGCCACCACCACCAGCCCCAGCAGCATGCGCTGCAGGCTGCCGTTGGCCAGTGCCTGGGTCAGCCGATGGGCGAAGCCGAACACCAGGTCCAGCTGTTTGTGGAACAGATTGCGGCCGGTGGCGCGGGTGACCACCGCATGCAGATTGATCAGGCGGCGCAGGCCGAAATACAGGGCAATGCCGCCCAGCACGCCAACCGCGCTCATCGCCAGCGGCAGATTGAAGCCGTGCCATACCGACAGGCTGTAAGCCGGCATCGCCGGGCCGAGGATGGACGAGGCGGCGGCATGCAGCACCGGTGCGATGGTGATGGCGGGGGCGACGCCGACCGCCACACACACCACCACCAGAATCTCCACAGGCACCTTCATCCAGCGCGGCGGCTCGTGCGGCACGCGGTCCAGATCGTGCGGGCCCTTGCCGAAGAAGGTGTCGTGCACGAAGCGCAGGCTGTAGGCCACGCCGAACACGCCGGCCAGCAGGGCGGCGACCGACATGGCGATGCGCATCGCTTCCGGCCCCTCCGTGGTCAGCGCTTCGGCGAACAGCATTTCCTTGGACAGGAAGCCGTTGAGCAGCGGAATGCCGGCCATTGCCAGCGAGGCGATGATCGCCAGCGCGCTGGTGAAGGGCATCAGCCGACGCAGCCCACCGAGCTTGCGCATGTCGCGCGTGCCGGTTTCGTGGTCGATGATGCCGGCAGCCATGAACAGCGAGGCCTTGAAGGTGGCGTGGTTGAGGATGTGGAACACGCCGGCGACCACCGCCATCGGGGCGGAGAGCCCGAACAGCATCGTGATCAGGCCCAGGTGGGAGATCGTCGAGTAGGCCAGCAGGCCCTTCAGGTCGTGCTGGAAGATCGCATTCCACGCGCCGATCAGCAGGGTGATCGCGCCGATGCCGCTGACCGTATAGAAGAACAGGTCGGTGCCGGACAGGGCCGGGTGCAGCCGTGCCAGCAGGAACACGCCGGCTTTGACCATCGTGGCCGAGTGCAGGTAGGCCGACACCGGCGTCGGTGCGGCCATCGCGTGCGGCAGCCAGAAGTGGAACGGGAACTGCGCGCTCTTGGTGAAGATGCCCGCCAGCACCAGGAACAGGGCGTAGGGATACAGCGCACTGGCGCGGATCGCATCGCCGGCGGCCAGCACCGCGTCCAGCTCGAAGCTGCCCACGATGCGGCCGATCAGCAGCACGCCGCCGAGCAGGGCCAGGCCGCCGCCGCCGGTCACCACCAGCGCCATCCGCGCGCCCTCGCGGGCATCCTGGCGGTGCGACCAGAAGCCGATCAGCAGGAACGAGCTGATGCTGGTCATTTCCCAGAACACCATCAGCAGCAGCAGGTTGCCCGACAGCACCATGCCCAGCATGGCGCCCATGAACAGCAGCAGGTAGCAGTAGAAGCGGTGGGCGCTGTCGCGGGCGCTGAGGTAGTAGTGGGCGTACATCACCACCAGTGCGCCGATGGCCAGGACCAGGCCGGCGAACATCCACGCCAGGCCGTCCAGCCGCAGCGAGAATGCCAGCCCGATCTGCGGCAGCCACTGCCCGAAACTGCGGACGACCCCGCCGCCCAGGATGTCGGGGGTCAGGGTGGCCAGCAGCGCCAACCCACCCAATGGAGCGGCCGCGGCCAACCAGGCGGCCGTGGAGCGGGAGGTGCGTCGGAATGAAGCGACCGCCACGGCCATCAGGAAGGGCAGGGCGAGCAGCAGGAGCAGACTGGGATTCATGCAGGGAATGCGGGATTCACGAGCAGGTCGTTCAGTCTAACAGGCAGGCAATTGTCGCCGATACTCCCGAATACGCATCGAACTGCATGTAACGTGCGCTGATTCATTTTTTCAGCCTCGTCAGTGGGTCCATCCGGGAGCGTCGCGGGCCGTATGGAACCGATGGAGCGGCTTTGCCGAACGTGGCCGGTCGCAGGGGGTGCCGAGCGGGTTCCGGCCAGCAATGGCAGGGCCTGCGGAAGAAGGCGGACGGTCACGGAGCTGAACGCCAGCGTACCCGGATGGGGGCCTGATGGGGATGCTGGACGCCGGCGCGTGGACCGCCGGTGAGCATGTCGCCTCGTTCAGGAAAGTGCGTTCAGAAGCGCCAGTCCAGGCGACGGTAGACCTTGGCCATCACCCAGGCCGGGCCGATCAACAGGTAGACCAGATCGGTGAGGAAGCTGGGCTTGCGGCCCTCGAATTTGTGGCCGATGAACTGCGCCACCCAGGCCACGGCGAATACGCCCAGGCCCAGCCAGAACAGGCCACGCAGGCCGATTTCGGCTTCCAGCAGCCGGCACAGGCAGCCGCTGACGAAGAACAGGGCGAGCATCCCGTAGCCGAGCCGGCGTGACAGACGGTTGTAGTAGGCCCACGCGGCGAACATCGCCAGACCGGCCCAGATCCCGTACTGGAACCAGGTGATCAACGGCGGCAGGCACCACAGCAGCGCGATCACCGACCACATGATCGCCGGCACCGCGATCACATGGATGCGCTGGTTGATCGCATTGCGGTGGTCGTCGGAATAGCTGGCGAAGTAGCGGTCGATGGGCCGCTCAAGCTGGGTCGTCGTGGACATTGAGCCTCCGGAGTGGGCACAGGATACTCCCGGAGCCCGCCCATCGCGGCGTCGCGTGTCCCCGCCCACCCACGGTCGACGTCCCCCGTCGCCGTTGCGGCGACGGGGGACATGCATCAATCGACCGAGATGCCGGCCAGGCGCTGCAGCGCCTCGGCGTACTTGGCGCGGGTGCGCTCGATGATCTCCGCCGGGATGCTCGGGCCCGGAGCGGTCTTGCCCCAGTCCAGCGTTTCCAGGTAATCGCGTACGAACTGCTTGTCGTAGCTCGGTGGGCTGGTGCCCACCTCGTACTCGTCGGCCGGCCAGTAACGCGAGGAATCCGGCGTCAGCATCTCGTCCATGATGTAGAGGCGGCCATCGGCATCGGTCCCGAACTCGAACTTGGTATCGGCCAGGATGATGCCGCGCTCGCGCGCGTAGTCGGCGGCGAACTTGTAGATGCGCAGGGTGGCGTCGCGCACGCGCTCGGCCAGGTCCGCACCGACCGCCTTCACCATCGCATCGAAATCGATGTTCTCGTCATGGTCGCCCACGGCGGCCTTGGTCGAGGGGGTGAAGATCGGCTCGGGCAGCTGTTCGGCCTGGCGCAGGCCGTCGGGCAGATCGATGCCGCTGATCTTGCCGGTGCGCTGGTAGTCCTTCCAGCCGCTGCCGATCAGGTAGCCGCGGGCAATCGCTTCCACCGGCACCGGCTTCAGCTTGCGGGTCACCACTGCGCGCTTGGCGTACAGCGCCGGGTCAACGCCCTCGGGCAGCACGCTGGCCACGTCGATGCCGGTCAGGTGGTTGGGCATCAGGTGCGCGGTCTTGGCGAACCAGAAGTTCGACACCTGGCAGAGCATTTCGCCCTTGCCGGGAATCGGATCGGGCAGCACCACGTCGAAGGCCGACAGACGGTCGGTAGCGACCATCAGCAGGTAGTCCCCCGGCGGAGTGCCGGCGGGCAGCCGGTCGCGCGGAATGTCGAAAACATCACGCACCTTGCCGCGATGGCGCAAGGGCAGGCCGGGGAGATCGGATTGCAACAACGTGGTCGGCACGGGCACTCCTGAGGCTTCGTCAAGACAGCTGTCCAGGGGACCCGGAGGGCCCGCACAGACAGCGGGCGGCCTAGTGTAAAGCGGGTTGGGCCCGCTGTGACGTAAAATGAGGCTCCTTTGTCGACCCGGCCGCCCTTACGACCATGCGCTGGTACGGAAAACTGCTCGGATTCATCGCTGGCGCCCTGCTTTTCAGGCCCAATCCGCTGTTCGGGGCCGTGGTCGGCCTGTTGATCGGGCATGCCTTCGACGCCGACTGGTTCCGCCTGAACAGGGAGAACCCCTACCGGGAGCTGGGGCTGACCTCCGAGGCGACCGACGCCGAGGTCGATCTGGCCTACCGCCGGCTGATCTCCCAGTACCACCCCGACAAGGTCGTCGGCGCCGCCCCGGAGCTGCGCCAGCAGGCCGAGCGCAAGTCGCGCCTGCTCAACGCCGCCTACGACCGCATCAAGACCCTGCGCAAGCGCTGACCCCGCGCGGCGCCTCCCCGTCCACGTCCTGAAGGCCCCGGCCATGTCCAACTGCATCATCGCCCCCTCCATCCTGTCCGCGAACTTCGCCCGCCTTGGCGAGGAAGTGGACAACGTGCTCGCCGCCGGTGCGGACTGGGTGCATTTCGATGTGATGGACAACCATTACGTGCCCAACCTGACCATCGGCCCGATGGTCTGCCAGGCGCTGCGCAAGCACGGCGTCACCGCGCCGATCGACGTGCACCTGATGGTGGAGCCGGTGGACCGCATCATTCCGGACTTCGCCGAGGCCGGTGCCACCTACATCAGCTTCCACCCGGAAGCCTCCCGCCACGTCCACCGCACCATCCAGCTGATCCGTTCGCTGGGCTGCAAGCCGGGCATCGTGCTCAACCCGGCCACCCCGGTGGACATCCTGGACTGGGTGCTGGACGACCTGGACCTGGTGCTGCTGATGTCGGTCAACCCGGGCTTCGGCGGCCAGGCGTTCATTCCCTCGGCGCTGGACAAGCTGCGCGTGGTGCGCCAGAAAATCGATGCCAGCGGCCGCGACGTGCGGCTGGAGATCGACGGTGGCGTGAAGGCCGACAACATCGGCGCGATCGCCGCCGCCGGTGCCGATGCGTTCGTGGCCGGCTCGGCGATCTTCAACGCCACCTCCAGCTACCAGGACGTGATCGCGCAGATGCGCCACAACGTCGCCCAGGCCAGGGGCTGAGCCATGCCGGTGGCCACTGTGACCATCCGCGTGGCCACCGCCGACGATGCAGCGCTGATCCTGCGCTTCATCCGCGAGCTGGCGATCTATGAGAAGGCCGAGTCGTCGGTGCAGACCGACGAAGCCGGCATCCGCGCCAGCCTGTTCGGCGCCGATGCCAAGGCGCACGCGCTGATCTGCGAGGCCGGTGGCGAGGCCATCGGCTACGCCGTGTACTTCTACAACTACTCCACCTGGCTGGGCCGCAACGGCATCTACCTGGAAGACCTGTACGTCAGTCCGCAGCAGCGCGGCAGCGGTGCCGGCAAGGCGCTGCTGCAACACATCGCGCGTATCGCGGTCGCCGAAGGCTGTGGCCGTTTCGAATGGTCGGTGCTGGACTGGAACGAGCCGGCGATCAGGTTCTATGAAGCCGCCGGTGCGAAACCGCAGAGCGAGTGGACGGTGTACCGCATGGAAGGCGACGCGCTGCGGGAATTCGCCGCCGGCTGATGCAAAAAAAAGACCGCACCCTCTCGGATGCGGCCCTGGGAATATTCGGAGGCTGATCCTGCCTCCATCCGTCGTCCCTGCTATGGCCTTCCATTCTCCGGGCGCGCGATGACGCTTTGATGACGCATTCCCCGCTGCGTGCAGACGACGCAGAATCCTGTACCGCGGCGTCTATGTCGAAAGCGACAGCGCCACTCGCCCGCGCCGTGCTGGGCCACGCAGGCCATGCATGCACCGGCAACTGCGTGCATCCACGCGGCGTGCAGCGCATCGAGGCACGTCCACACGTCCCCGCTGCGGTTCGCGGGTACTCGTGTGAAAGGGGCGCGCCCTGTGCCATTTCAGCAGCGACGTCGCACTATCGAGAAAAGCAATCAACGGGCTTCAGAAGACGGCCTGACGGGCTGCTACAAGGGAGAGGCGACCGGCGAACGTCCGCCGTTTGCTTCACTGCCACACAAGGAGATCAACGTGACGCTTCGGACTGCGATGGTATCTGTGGTACTAGGAGGGGTGCTTGCCACGGCACCGGTTGCCGTATTGGCGCAACGCGCTGACCACCCTGTCAGCATCACCACGAAAACGACCTATCCGGCGGGGTCGGTCGACGCGGCATCCTGGCTCGACTGGATCGCGGGACGCTCGCAGGCGTACGCGCCGGTGTCCAGGCGCGGCACGGTCCAGGTGCTCACGACACGAGCAGGCTTGACCGGATCGAGCGTCGCGCGCGCGCCCAGCGCAGGCCCGCCCACGCCGCTGCCGAACGGCGGCAACCAAGGCGACGGGATGACCGTTACCTCCCGGGACGCGGCAGTAAGTACCGAAACCTGGGGCTACACCTTCCACAACGGCGCGTGGACACTGGTGGAGTACCACTACAAATCCGTCACCGTCGGCAAAGAGGATGCGCCGGAAAACCCAGGCGGCTGAATCGACGGTGTCCGGTTTCGTCGACACAGGGTGGCCCCGTGGGGCCGCTTTCCCACGCGTGATCGCGGCGTTCACCGCCCCCGACACAGCGCACTGCTAGCCTGCGCCTCCCTGATCCGTGGAAGTGCTGCATGCGTGGCAAGCGATGGCGTCTGATCCTGAACGGCAAGTCCACCGGCAATGCCGAGCTGCGCGAGGCGGTGCACGCGCTGCGTGAGCGCGGGGCCACGCTGGAAGTGCGGGTGACCTGGGAAGAGGGCGATGCCGAGCGCTATGTGGCCGAGGCGATCGCGCATGGCGTGGAGACCATCATTGCCGCCGGCGGCGATGGCACGCTCAGTGAAGTGGCCGAAACGCTGGCGCACCGGGACGAGGATGCCGATGCGCTGCCGTCGCTGGGTCTGGTGCCGCTGGGCACCGCCAATGACTTCGCCACTGCGGCGGAGATTCCCGACGACCCCGAACAGGCGCTGGCCCTGATCGAGCATGAGCCGCCGCGCCCGGTGGACCTGTTGCGCATCGACGCCGACGGCGAGCGCTGGTGGTGCGCCAACGTGGCCAGTGGCGGCTTCGGTACCGAGGTCACTGTGGATACCGACGAGGGCCTGAAGAAGATGCTGGGCGGCCTGGCGTACCTGGTCACCGGCATTTCGCGGCTGGGCCGCATCGAGCCGATCCAGGCGCGGGTCCGCGCGCCCGGCTTCGACTGGGAAGGGGGCTTCATTGCGCTGGGGGTCGGCAACGGTCGCCAGGCCGGGGGCGGGCAGGTGCTGTGTCCGGACGCGCACATCGACGATGGCCTGCTGGACCTCACCCTGATTCCCGAGCTCAGCGGCGAAGTCGCGTCCACCTTCACCGCGCTGGTCACGGGCGGCAAGCGTGGCGCGCTGGAGCAGGTGGCCGAACGCGTCCAGGCCCCCTGGGTGGAGATCGAGGCGGCCCAGCCGCTGACCCTGAACCTGGATGGCGAGCCGGTCCGTGCCCGCCGCTTCCGCATCGACTGCGTGCCGGGCCGGGTCCGGCTGCACCTGCCGCTGGACAGCCCGCTGCTGTCGCGGCGCTGACCTTCATGGCGGCGCCGGGTTCCATCCGGTGCCGCCAATGCGGTACAGTCGCCGCGTGTCCATTCTGACGACCCCGCATTCCCTTTCTTCCGCTCGCCGCTGGTGGCGATGGTGGCCTGTTGCCGTCGTCCGTCCCGCCACCGCCGTTTCCCGGAAGGAAAGTCGTCTTGATCACGCTCGAGCAGTTCCAGCAGCAGGCCGCTGAAGGCCACACCCGCATCCCCGTCGTCCGCGAAGTGCTGTCCGACCTGGACACGCCGCTCTCGGTCTATCTGAAGCTCGCCGACGGCCCGCATACCTACCTGTTCGAATCGGTCGAAGGCGGCGAACGCTTCGGGCGCTACTCCATCATCGGCCTGCCGGCGCGCCGGGTGTATGCCTTCCACGGCCACACCCTGACCGTCAGTGAGGCCGGCCAGGTCGTGGAAACCCGCGAAGTCGCCGACCCGTTCACCGAGGTCGAGGCGCTGCGCAGCGCCCACTCGGTACCCAAGCTGGCGGGCCTGCCGGGCTTCACCGGTGGCCTGGTCGGCTGGTTCGGCTTCGAGTGCATCGGCTACATCGAACCGCGCCTGGCACCGCCGCGCGGCCGCGATGAGCTGGGCACCCCGGACATCCTGCTGCTGCATTCCGAAGACCTGGCGGTGTTCGACAACCTCAAGGGCCGCCTGTACCTGACCGTGCACGCCGACCCGGGCCAGTCCGGCGCATGGGACGACGCACAGGCCCGGCTGGATGCGCTGGTGGCCAAGCTGCGCGCGCCCGGCGCGGGCTATCCGGCACCGATCACCCGCGACGTGCTCGACGAGAACGATTTCGTGTCCGGCTTCACCCGCGACGGCTTCATTGCCGCGGTCGACAAATCCAAGGAATACATCCGCGCCGGCGACATCTTCCAGGTGGTGCTGAGCCAGCGCCTGAGCGTGCCGTTCAAGGCGCGCCCGGTGGATGTGTACCGCGCGCTGCGGGCGCTCAATCCCTCGCCGTACATGTACTTCCTGGATACCGGCGATGTGCAGGTCGTGGGCTCTTCGCCCGAGATCCTGGTCCGCCTCCAGGACGGGGAAGTCACCGTGCGGCCAATCGCCGGCACCCGCCCGCGTGGCGCCACGGTGGAAGAAGACAACGCGCTGGAAGCCGAACTGCTGGCCGATCCGAAGGAGCGCGCCGAGCACCTGATGCTGATCGACCTTGGCCGCAACGATGCCGGTCGCGTTTCCCGGGCAGGCACGGTGGAAGTGGGCGAGCAGTTCGTGATCGAACGCTACAGCCATGTCATGCACATCGTCAGCGAAGTCACCGGCCAGCTGCAGCCCGGCCTGAGCTACGCCGACGTACTGCGAGCGACCTTCCCGGCCGGCACCGTCAGCGGGGCGCCGAAGATCCGCGCGCTGGAAGTGATCCGCGAGCTGGAGCCGATCAAGCGCAACGTGTACGCCGGCAGCATCGGTTACATCGGCTGGCACGGTGATGCCGATACCGCGATCGCGATCCGTACCGCCGTGATCAAGGACGGCCGCCTGCACGTGCAGGCCGGCGCCGGCATCGTCTACGACTCCGATCCGGGCAAGGAGTGGGACGAGACCATGAACAAGGGCCGCGCGCTGTTCCGCGCCGTTGCGCAGGCTGCCAAGGGCCTGTGAGTTCCTCTGCCGTGGCGCATGCCACGGCGTCCGCTGCATCATCCAGACAAGGAATACCGCATGAAGCTGCTGAGCGCATTGCTGTTGTCGACGACACTGGCCGCGGTCGCCCCTGCGTGGGGCCAGGCCAACACCATTCCGTCGCAGCCGCATCTGCTGGTGAAGGGCAGCGCCACCCGCACGGTGATGCCGGACCGTTTCACGGTGAAGGTGGCGCTGGAATCGGTCGACATGCAGACCGACACCGCGCGCGCCCGCGTACAGGCCAACGCCGAGCGCGTGCTGCAGCTGTTCGCCCAGCACGGCGCCATCGATGGCACTGTGAGCGCCGCCAATCTGCGCATTGCCCCCTCCACGCGCTATCGCAACGATGAGGAGGTGTTCAACGGCACCGCCGCCAGTCGCGACCTGAAGGCCGAATTCTCCGATGCGCAGGCGCTGAAAGCCTTCCTCGGCGATCTGAAAGCCAGCCGCGAAGTGCAGGTCAGCACCGCTGAACCGACCTACTCGGGCGAAAGCCGCCTGCGGGGCGAACTGAAGGCCGAAGCCGCCGCGCAGACGCGCGAATCGGCCAAGGGCCTGGCCGGCGCGTACGGCACGAAGATCACCGGCCTGTACAGCATTTCCGACGTCGCACCGAACTTCGCCTATGGCGTGCAGGCCGGCACCTGGGGCACGGCCGTCCGCGATGGGTTCGGCGGCGGCGAAAGCACAACGCTGGACAAAATAGCCGTGACCGGATCGCGCTACCGCGCGGCGTCGGGCGGCGAGCTGCTCACCGCCGCGCCCATCACGTACACCGAGAACGTGTACGCCATTTTCCTCATCCAAGACGGACCCTGACCATGTTGTTGATGCTCGACAACTACGACAGCTTCACCTACAACCTCGTGCAGTACCTGCAGACGCTGGGCGCCGAGGTCAAGGTGGTGCGCAATGACGCGTTGAGCGTCGATGAGATCGCCGCGCTCGCCCCCGAGCGCATCGTGATCTCGCCCGGCCCGTGCACGCCCAATGAAGCGGGCGTGTCGCTGGAACTGATCCGCCGGCTGGGCCCGACCACGCCGATCCTCGGCGTCTGCCTGGGCCACCAGAGCATCGGCCAGGTGTACGGCGGCGACGTGATCCGCGCCGGCACCATCATGCATGGCAAGACCTCGCCGATCCGGCATGAAGGCAAGGGCGTGTTCGCCGGCCTGCCGGACCGCTACCAGGCCACGCGCTACCACTCGCTGGTGGTGGACAAGACCACCTTGCCGGCATGCCTGGAAGTGACCGCGTGGACCGAGAACGAGGATGGCACGGTTGAGGAAATCATGGGCCTGCGGCATCGCGAGCACCCGGTTGAAGGTGTGCAGTTCCACCCCGAGTCCATCCTTACCGAGCACGGCCACGCCCTGCTGAAGAATTTCCTGCAGCGCTGAGCGCGCCGCCCCCGCACCGCAAAGGACCCCACATGACCTTCTCCCCCCAGGAAGCCCTGCAGCGCACCATCGAGCACCGCGAAATCTTCTTCGACGAAATGGTCGATCTGATGCGCCAGGTGATGCGTGGCGAGGTGTCGCCGGTGATGACCGCGGCGATCCTCACCGGCCTGCGGGTCAAGAAGGAAACCGTCGGTGAGATCGCCGGTGCGGCCACGGTGATGCGCGAGCTGGCACTGGCGGTGCCGGTCGAGGACCGCACCCACCTGATCGACATCGTCGGGACCGGCGGCGACGGCTCGCACACGTTCAACATCTCCACCTGCGCGATGTTCGTGGTGGCCGCCGCCGGGGCCAAGGTGGCCAAGCACGGCAACCGCAGCGTGTCGTCCAAGTCCGGCAGCGCAGACGCGGTCGAGGCGCTGGGCGCGATCATCGAACTGCGCCCGGAAGAAGTGGCCCGTGCGATCAGCGATACCGGCATCGGCTTCATGTTCGCACCGATGCACCACCCGGCCATGAAGGTGGTCGCGCCGGTGCGCCGCGAAATGGGCGTGCGCACCATCTTCAACATCCTCGGCCCGCTGACCAACCCGGTCGGTGCCACCAATGTGCTGATGGGCGTGTTCCATCCCGATCTGGTCGGTATCCAGGCGCGCGTCCTGCGCGAGCTCGGCGCCGAACGCGCGCTGGTGGTGTGGGGCCGCGACAACATGGACGAGATCTCGCTCGGTGCCGGCACGCTGGTGGGCGAGCTGCGCGACGGCAAGGTGCGCGAGTACGAGATCCATCCCGAAGACTTCGGCATCGCCATGTCGGCCAGCCGCAACCTCAAGGTGGCCGACCCGGCCGAATCGATCGCGATGCTGCGCGGGGTACTGGACAACCAGCCGGGCCCGGCGCTGGACATCGTGGCGCTCAACGCCGGTGCGGCGCTGTACGTGGCCGGCGTGGCCAACAGCATCGCCGACGGCCTGGCCCGCGCGCGGGCGGTCATTGCCGATGGCAGTGCGCGGCTGCGCATGCAGCAGTACGTCGAGGCCACCCACCGCATCCGCGCCGGCGGCTGAGCCGTTTTCGCTCCCTGTTTCACGCATTGCCCGCGCCTGGCCGATAATGGCCGGCCTGAAGGACCCCGACCGACATGAGCGACAAGAGCGACATCCTCGACACCATCCTGGCCCGCAAGGCCGACGAAGTCGCCGCGCGCCGTGCCCAGGTGCCGCTGGAGGCGCTGATCGCCCGCCTGGAGCAGGCCCCGCCGGTGCGCGGCTTCGCCGATGCCCTGCGTGCCTCGATCGCTGCGGGCAACCCGGCGGTGATCGCCGAGGTCAAGAAGGCCAGCCCCTCCAAGGGCGTGATCCGCCCGGACTTCCATCCGGCCGACATCGCGGTGAGCTACGAGTTCGGCGGTGCCAGCTGCCTGTCGGTCTTGACCGATGTGGACTTCTTCCAGGGTGCCGACGCCTACCTGCAGCAGGCCCGTGAGGCCTGCACGCTGCCGGTGCTGCGCAAGGACTTCGTGATCGACCCCTACCAGGTGTACGAGGCGCGCGTGCTCGGCGCCGACTGCATCCTGCTGATCGTGGCCGCGCTGGACGACCGCCAGCTGGCCGAGCTGTCCGACCTGGCCATGCAGCTGGGCATGGATGTGCTGGTGGAAGTGCACGACATCGATGAACTCGAGCGCGCCCTCCAGGTGCCGGTGCCGCTGGTGGGCATCAACAACCGCAATCTGCGCACCTTTGAGGTGTCGCTGCAGACCACCCTGGACATGCGCCAGGCCGTGCCGCGCGACCGCCTGCTGGTCACCGAGAGCGGCATTCTCGGCACGGATGACGTGCGGGTGATGCGCGAGGCGGGTATCCACGCCTTCCTGGTCGGCGAAGCCTTCATGCGCGTCGAAGAGCCCGGCGAGGGCCTGCGTCAGCTATTCTTCAGCGCATGACTGCGATCTACCCAACGCCGCGCGACGACGCCCCGCTGGTGGTCTTCGATTTCGATCACACCCTGTACGACGGCGATTCGGGCAGCCACCTGTTCGCCTCGCTGATCAAGCGCAACCCGCTGCGGCTGCTGGCCGCGCTGCTGGTCACGCCGATCGCAGGGCCGCTGGTGGCGATGCTGCCGACCCGGCGCGCCGGCATCTCGGTGTATGTGTGGATCGCCACGTTCGGCCTGCACCGCGCGCGCGAATTCAACCGCGTGATCGACGCCTACGTGCTCAAGCATGAGCCCGAACTGCGCGCCAAGCTGCTGCCGAAGGCGCTGGACGTGTTCGCCCGGCACCGTGCCAATGGCGATCGCGTGGTGGTGGCCACCGGCGCCCCACCGGAACTGGCGCGCGCGATCCTGGCCTTCGTCGCCCACCAGGGCGTGCCGGTGATCGGCAGCGAAGTCGGGCCGCGCCTGGGCGCGGTAGGTGCCACCCGCCACTGCCACAACGAAGAGAAGATGCGCATGCTGCGCGAGCGCGGCTATGGCGACATCGACATCGCCTACTCGGACAGCACCGCCGACCTGCCGCTGCTGCTGGCGGCCAAGGCGCCGGTGGTGGTCAATCCGAAGGTGTCGCGCGTGGCGTATTTCCGCCAGGTGCTCAAGCCCGGCACGCCGATCCTCAACTGGGGCTGCGAGGACCGCGGCGGCGACCGGTAGGGCGCATCGACCAACGGTCGACACCTGCCCGTGCTGCGTCGGTCGCTTACGCTCCCAGCCACCCGTGCACGGCGTGGCCGATCTGGAACAGGCTGATCGCCAGCACCAGCACGCCCACCGCCACCAGCACCCAGCGCTCCTTGACCTTCTTCACCAGCAGCGCCGCGACTGGCGCGGCCATCATGCCGCCGACCAGCAGGCCGGCGACGATGTTCAGGTACTGCAGGCCCATCGAGAGCAGGAAGGTGATCGACACCGCCAGGGTGACCACGAACTCGGCCGCGTTGACCGTGCCGATCGTGGTGCGGGCCTGGCCCCCGCGGGCCAGCAGGGTGGAGGTGGCCACCGGCCCCCAGCCGCCGCCGCCGCTGGCATCCAGCAGGCCGGCCACAAAGCCCAGCACCGGCACGCGCTTGACCTCCCGTGTCGGCATCAGCCGCCCGGCTGCGCGCAGCAGGATGAAGACCGCCAACACCAGCAGGTAGGCATAGATGAACGGGCGGATCACGTCTCCGGGGAGCTGGGTCAGCACATAGGCACCGAGCACGCCGCCGACCGCACCGGGCAGCGCCAGGCGCAGGAACAGCCGGCGATCCACGTTGCCTGCCACCAGGTGGGAGACCCCGGAGGCCCCGGTGGTGAAGACTTCGGCGGTATGGATGCTGGCGCTGACCGCAGCCGGTGGCAGGCCCATGCTGAGCAGGACCGACGAGGACACCAGCCCGAAGGCCATGCCCAGGGCGCCGTCGACCAGCTGCGCGCCGAGGCCGATCAGGATGAACCAATAGAATTCGCTGCCAGGCTCCATCCGCCCAGCCTAGCCTGAACGGGTGAAAGGTGCGGTAGTGCCGGCTGCGGGCCGGCACCCAGCGTCTGCCGGGCTCATCGGGTGCCGTAGAGGACGACCGTCTTGCCGCGGGCGTGAAGGAGCCCGTCGCTCTGCAGCTTCTTGAGCACGCGGCCGGCCATTTCACGCGAGCAGCCGACCAGGCGTGCCAGTTCCTGGCGCGAGACGCGCAGCTGGGTGCCTTGCGGGTGGCTCATGGCCTCCGGCTCGCGGGACAGGTCGTGAAGGGTGCGCACGATGCGGTCGGTGACGTCCAGGAACGCCAGGCGGCTGGCCTTGCGGCTGGTGTCGAGCAGGCGCTTGGAGATCTGCTGGCCGATGGCATACAGCAGCCGCGGCGCATCGGTGGACAGCGGGCCCAGGAACAGCTGGTGCAGGCGCTCGTAGCTGATTTCGGCCAGTTCGCACGGGGTCCGGGTGCGCAGGATGACTTCCCGCCGGTCCGATTCCACGAACAGGCCCATTTCCCCCACGAACTCCCCGGAGCCGAAATAGCCCAGGACCAGCTCACGGTCGTCATCTTCCTCGGCAATTATAGAAACAGAGCCGCTGATCACGTAATAAAGGGTGCCTGCGGGGTCCCCCGGCCGGAAGACGTCCGTGCGGGCAGGGTAGCGACGGCGATGGCTGTGGGCCAGAAAGCGGTCGATGGTGGCGATATCCAGGGCCAATGGACTTGTGGCAAGGCGCACAGATGACACGTTACGGCGCTCCCTTTGCTCATGAACAATTCACGGCTATGTCCCGGCAGCTTAACGATCACAATTGTTAAGGGCAAACAAAGCACAGGCAAACCTTTCAATGCAAGTTTCGCCCCCGATCACTTTGCCCCATAATTGTTCCTTTCCCACCACACACAGGATCGACCGCCGTGGTCAAGCCGTTGCCTCGCCTGAGGTTGCAGGGTTTCAACAACCTCACCAAGGCGCTGAGCTTCAACATCTATGACGTGTGTTACGCGCGCACCGAAGAAGAGCGTCAGCGTTACATCGAATACATTGATGAAGAGTACAACGCCGATAGGCTTACTCAGATCTTGACCGATGTCGCCGAGATCATCGGCGCCAACATCCTCAACGTCGCGCGCCAGGACTACGATCCGCAGGGCGCGTCGGTGACGATCCTGATCTCCGAAGAACCGGTGATCGACAAGAAGCTGGCCGGCAAGGAGCTGATCTCCGACGCCGTGGTCGCGCATATGGACAAGAGCCACATCACCGTCCATACGTACCCGGAAACGCATCCGCAGGAGGGCATCGCCACGTTCCGCGCGGACATCGATGTGGCTACCTGTGGCGTCATTTCGCCGCTGAAGGCGCTGAACTACCTGATCGAGAGTCTGGAATCGGACATCGTGATCATGGACTACCGCGTGCGTGGCTTCACCCGTGACGTGAAGGGCAAGAAGCACTACATCGATCACAAGATCAACTCGATCCAGAACTTCCTGGCCAAGAACATCAAGTCGCGTTACGAGATGTTCGACGTCAACGTCTACCAGGAAAACATCTTCCACACGAAGATGCACCTGAAGGACTTCGACCTGGACCAGTACCTGTTCGAGGAAAAGGCCAAGAACATCTCGTTCAAGGAACGCATGAAGATCGAAGCGCTGCTCAAGCGCGAGATCGAAGAGCTGTTCCACGGCCGCAATCTGTCCGAGTAAGACCCAGCGACCGCGTCCGGGGAGTCCCCGGACGCGCCGCAGAAGGCGGGACGGCCCGCCCTGTGGAACATCCGGATCTGCGCAGATTCGTGTTCCACGGATGCAACCCGACGACGGTCCGGTGTGAAAACACCGGGCCGTTGTGCGTTTTTACGGCCGCCTCGCGGGGCGACCGGTATCTGTTCTGTTCATGATGAGGAGTACCCCCATGCCCTGGATCTATCTGCTGCTGGCCGGCCTGTTTGAAATCGGGTTCGCCCTGGGCCTGAAGTACAGCGATGGCTTCACCAAGCCCTGGCCGACCGTGGCCACCATCATTTCGGCGGCGATCAGCCTGTATCTGCTGACCCAGGCGCTGCGGACCATCCCGGTCGGCACCGGCTATGCGATCTGGACCGGCATCGGCGCGCTGGGCGTGGCCACGCTGGGTATTTTCCTGTTCGGCGACAGCGCGTCGCTGCCGCGCCTGGCCTGCATCGGCCTGATCGTGGCCGGCGTGATCGGCCTGAAGCTCGTTTCCGGCTGAGGTCGCCCCGCCGGCGCCAAGCCGCTGCCGAGGGGCCTTACAGCCGGTAGGCGATGGTCTTCATGACCTTGGATGCCAGCGCCATCACGCCCGGAATCGGCGGGGGCAGCGTGCGGGCGCCGGCATGCTCGGCGTGGTCGGCATGGCGGGCCTCGTCGATTTTCATCACCTTGAGGATCTCGCGGCTGCGCAGGTCTGCCGGCGGCAGGGTGTCCAGGTGTTCGTCCAGGTGCGCTTCCACCTGGCGCTCGGTCTCCACCACGAAGCCCAGGTTCCAGCCGTCCCCACGCAGGCCGGCCAGGGTGCCGATGGTGTAGCTGCCGGCGTACCAGATCGGGTTGAACAGGCTGGGACGACTGTCCAGCTCGCGCAGGCGCTGCGCGCACCAGGCCAGGTGGTCGGTCTCTTCCTGGGCGGCGTCCAGCAGGTGGGCGCGGGTCTGCGCCTCGCGGGCGACGGCCGCCTGGCCGAAATACAGGCCCTGGGCGCAGACCTCGCCGACATGGTTGATCCGCATCAGGCCGGCGGCATGCCGGCGCTCGCGGTCGTCCATCTGCACGTCCGGGGTCGCCGCGGCCGGATACGGGCGGCTGGCCGGCGGATTGCCGAACACCGTGTCCAGCGCGCGTTGGGCTTCGGTGAGCAGGTGGTCGAGCGGGGTGGTCTGGCGGATCGCGGTCATGCGGGGGAGAGGCGTCGCGGCGGGGGTGGTTGATTCTCGCCCCCTGGGGCCGATGTGCCAAGCCGCGTGGCGGGGCGGCTTGCATGTGGCAGGAAGGGCCAGTACAATCCCGCCTCTTCACAACGCGTGGCAGAGTTCCGGCCGTTCAGCGCCGCAATGAGCCCGACCTACTTGAGTTCTTTCATGAGCACTTTCACTGCAAAGTCCGAGACCGTCCAGCGCGACTGGTATCTCGTCGACGCTTCCGGCAAGACGCTTGGCCGTCTGTCCACCGAACTGGCCCGCCGTCTGCGCGGCAAGCACAAGCCGGTTTACACCCCTCACGTTGATACCGGTGATTACCTGGTTGTCATCAATGCAGAAAAGATTGCCGTCACCGGCAACAAGCTGCAGGACAAGCTGTACCACCGCTTCACTGGCTACATCGGCAACCTGAAGACCGAAACTCTGGCCCAGGCGCTG
The DNA here is from genome assembly GCF_009467805.1 of Stenotrophomonas nematodicola. Taxonomy (GTDB): domain Bacteria; phylum Pseudomonadota; class Gammaproteobacteria; order Xanthomonadales; family Xanthomonadaceae; genus Stenotrophomonas; species Stenotrophomonas nematodicola. The sequence goes on along the minus strand of NZ_WIAY01000004.1, from coordinate 92,282 downwards.
GAGCGCCACCCGGAGCGTGTCATCGAGACCGCCGTCAAGGGCATGCTGCCGAAGGGCCCGCTGGGCCGCGCCATGTACCGCAAGCTCAAGGTGTACTCGGGTTCCGAGCACCCGCACGCCGCTCAGCAGCCTCAGGTTCTGGATATCTAATCATGGCTATCACGCAAAACTACGGCACCGGCCGCCGCAAGTCCTCCACCGCCCGCGTGTTCCTGCGCAAGGGCGCCGGCAACATCACCGTCAATGGCCGTCCGCTGGACGAGTTCTTTGGCCGTGAGACTGCACGCATGATCGTGCGTCAGCCGCTGGAACTGACCAAGAACACCGAATCGTTCGACATCATGGTCACCGCCGCTGGCGGCGGCACCACCGGCCAGGCCGGTGCGATCCGCCTGGGCATCGCCCGCGCGCTGGTCGAGTACGACGAAACCCTGAAGTCCGAGCTGCGCAAGGCTGGCTTCATGACCCGTGACGCCCGTGAAGTCGAGCGTAAGAAGGTCGGCCTGCACAAGGCACGTCGCGCCACCCAGTTCTCCAAGCGCTGATCCATCGCGCCTGGTGTGGGATCCCTCGGGATCCCCCTGGGAAAAGCAAAAGCCCGGCTTCGGCCGGGCTTTTGTCGTTCTGGATGACGGGGGGTGCGGGTCGCTGGCCGGCCACCAGGGGTTGCCTTCGATGTCCATGATGCGCCGGTCGCGGGCGGCAACCGGAACGTGCTGCCGATATTGCCCATTCAATGCGCACAAAACAAAAGGCCTGATCTTTCGATCAGGCCTTTTGTCATATTTGGCTGCCCCGGATGGATTCGAACCACCGAATGCCTGAGTCAGAGTCAGGTGCCTTACCGCTTGGCGACGGGGCAATATGTGCGTGCAAGTATTGCACTTTTTCCCTACAAAACCAAGCAGAACTTGGTGGCTATGGGTGGACTCGAACCACCGACCCCAGCATTATGAGTGCTGTGCTCTAACCGGCTGAGCTACATAGCCTAGGGAGCCGGTAATTCTGGAGATGTATTCGGAATCTGTCAACACTTTTTCACCGTGCTTGTGAGTGGGCAGCCGCCGTGGCACAGTCCCGGCCAGTAGATTTTTCTAGGAGTCCGCATCGTGATCGATCCGGACGGCTATCGACCGAACGTCGGCATCGTGCTGATGCGGCAGGACGGGCAGGTGTTCTGGGCACGACGTGTGCGCCGGGATGGCTGGCAGTTCCCGCAGGGCGGCATGAATACCGATGAGACGCCGGTGGAAGCCATGTATCGCGAGTTGCAGGAAGAAACCGGGTTGTTGCCCGAGCACGTCGAAGTGCTTGGTGCCACGCCAGGGTGGCTTCGCTATCGGTTGCCGGCACGGGCCATCCGCCGCAATGAACGTCAGGTCTGCATCGGCCAGAAGCAGGTCTGGTTCCTGCTGCGCCTGGCCGGCGACGAATCCCATGTGAAGCTGGACCACACCGACAGCCCCGAGTTCGATCAGTGGCGGTGGGTGGATTTCTGGTACCCGGTCGAGCACGTGGTGATGTTCAAGCGGGGCGTCTATGCGCGCGCGCTGCGGCACCTGGCGCCCCTCGCGCGGGGAGTGGCAGGGACCGGGGTGGAATCGATGCCCAAGACCGCACAGGAGGCCTGGATGCCGGGCAATGCGGCGGGCCATGACCGGCCCCGCAAGCGGTTGCCGAAGCGGGGCTACTGGCCGCGCAAGGCCAAGGGCGAGCCCGGGGCCTGACCCGGTACACTGAACCGTATCGAGAATGATTCAGCTTCGAAATTGACAACCATTCTCGTTTCGATTGGAATGGCGGCAGGCCATCCCGGCCTGCCTGCCGAGTCCGCACGTGTACGTCTGCATCTGCAATGGGGTAACCGACCACCAGATCCGCGAAGCCGCCCATAGCGGTGTCGCCAGCGTGTCCGAACTGACCATGCGCACTGGCTGCGGCGCCACCTGCGGTTCCTGCCTGGACATGGCGGCGGACCTGCTGGCCAAGGCCCGGGCCACCCACGACCTGCCGCTGCCGGTACTGGGTCTGGCGCAGGTCGCCTGACCGCGTCCGCCAGGCCGAGGCCTGGCTCCTCACGCACCTTCTCCACGCCGCACCCACGCCCGCGCAACTGGGGTTGATTCGCGTTCCTTCATGAGTCGCCGCGAAGCGCTACAGTGCGCGCGTTTCCACGCAGCAGGAGCACGCTCATGAAGGGCGACGCCAAGGTCATCGAATTCCTCAACAAGGTCCTCTACAACGAGCTGACCGCGATCAACCAGTACTTTCTGCACGCCAAGATGCTGAAGAACTGGGGCCTGAAGGAGCTGGCCGACCACGAGTACAAGGAATCGATCGAAGAGATGAAGCACGCGGACATCCTGTCCGACCGCATCCTCTTCCTCGAAGGGCTGCCGAACTTCCAGGCGCTGGGCAAGCTGCGCATTGGCGAGAACCCGCGCGAGATCCTGCAGTGCGACCTGGCGCTGGAGCGCGATGGCGTGGTCACGCTGCGCGAGGCGGTGGCGTATGCCGATTCGATCGCCGACTACGTGAGCCGCCAACTGTTCGTGAAGATCCTCGAATCCGAGGAAGAGCACATCGACTGGCTGGAAACCCAGCTGGATCTGATCGACCGCATTGGTGAGCCGAACTACCTGCTGACCAAGATCGAGGACTGAGCTGCCGGCGGCACGCGCCTCAGTGACCCTGGGGAGCGTGCAGGCGGGCCAGATACCCGCCCAGCGCGATGCGGGCGCGGGCGAATTCCGCGATGAGCAGCGCCACGGCCACGGCCGGGCGCTCCAGCGTGCCGGCGCGTGCGTCGTGTTCGATCCGGCGCGCGGCCGCCGACAGCGCCAGTGCCCCCACATTGGCGCTGGCCGACTTGAGGCTGTGCGCGAGCGCGCGCAGTTCGGGCAGGTCGGCTGCCACCGAGGCTTCCTGCAACTGGCGGATCAGTGGCGGCGTATCGTCGAGGAAGACGCCGATGATCTGCGCAGTGCCGGCGCCGATCACCTCCAGCAACTCATCCAGCACCTGGGCATCAAGGACGGGCAGGGCGGCGGACTCTTCGGCCGGATCGGCCGCGATGGCCGACAACAGCGCCGCGTCATCTTCCCAGGCCTGGGGCACGTCGGCCGGCGGCGCGATGGCGACGACGGCGTCCCCGAGCGATGCACGCGGCGCGTGCCAGCGCAGCAGGCAGGCCTGCAATGACTCGCGCTGGATGGGCTTGGAGAGATAGTCATCCATCCCGGCCTGCAGGCAGCGCTCGCGGTCGCCGGCCATCGCGTTGGCGGTCATCGCCACGATCGGCAGGCGCGCGGCATGGCTGCCGGCTTCATGTTCGCGCCAGCGCCGGGTTGCGGTGTACCCGTCCAGCACCGGCATCTGGCAATCCATCAGCACGATATCCACGGCATGCGCGTGCAGGTGGCGCAGCGCCTGTTCGCCGTCCTGGGCGGTGCTGACCTCGCAGCCCAGCACCTGCAACAATCGCTGCGCGACCAGCAGATTGACCGTGTTGTCCTCCACCAGCAGCACGCGCAGGCCGAGCGGCGACTCGCTGGGCGTGGCCGGGGCCGGCGCGGCATCGGCCAGCAGCGGCGCCGGGCGTGCCGAGGCGGCCTGGGGGCGCAGCAGCGCATGCAGGGCGGTGTCGGCGGCCTCACGTGGCAGGGCGTGTGCCTGGGCCATCAACGCGGCGCCGGGTGGCTCCTGACCGTGCAACCACAGCAGCTTCACGGGGGGCGTACGCACACCGTGGACCACTTCGCGATGCAGCGCCGCCGCACTGTGGCGCACCGCGTCGAGATCGGCGATTACCCATGCGAGGGTCGGGTCGATGCCCGGGCGCTGCGGCGCGCGCAATGCGTCCACTGCATCGGCGGCTGATTCCATCGCGTGCAGGCGGATGTCGTGGTGCTCGAGCACGCGCTCCAGCCGCTGGCGCTGCAGCGGGTCGCGACCGACCAGCAGGGCACGGGTGACGGTGATGCCTGCGGCGGGCAGGTCGCCCAGCACCTTGAGCAGGGGAATCTCGCACCAGAACGTGGCGCCGCGCCCGGGCGTCGAGCTGACCCCGATGCGGCCGTGCATCAGGTCGATGATGCGCTTGCAGATCGCCAGCCCCAATCCGGTGCCGCCGTACAGACGGGTGGTGGAGGCATCGGCCTGGCTGAAGGACTGGAACAGGCGCGCCTGCAGGGCTTCGTCGATGCCGATGCCGCTGTCCACGACCTCGAAGCGCAACTGGTGCTGGGCGTTGGTTTCGCCCTGCCGCAGGACGCGCAGCCGGATCTGGCCGCGCTCGGTGAACTTGATGGCGTTGACCAGCAGATTGCTCAGCACCTGCCGCAGCCGCACCGGATCGCCGCGTACCGACAGGCGCACTGCCGGGTCCAGCTCCAGCGAGACGCGCAGGCCTTTGGGCTCGGCCGCGCGCTGCATCAGCTGCACCAGCCCGTCCAGCAGCTCGCGCAGGTTGAAGGTGGTGATCTCCAGGTCCAGGCCGTTGGCCTCCAGCCGGGAGTAATCGAGGATGTCGTCGACGATGCGCAGCAGCTGCTGTGAGCTGGCCGTGGCGGTCTGCAGCATCTGCCGCTGGTCGCTGCCGAGCTGGCCACGCGCGATCAGGTCCAGCATCGGCAGAATGCCGTTGAGCGGGGTGCGGATCTCATGGCTCATCGTGGCCAGGAACTCGCCCTTGGCCAGGGCGGCGGCTTCGGCGGCCTGTTTGGCGGCGAGCAGCTCCTGCTCCAGCAGCTCCTGCTGCTGCATCCGCTGCTGGATACGGTCGCGCTCCTCGCCCAGTGCGTCGCTCTGGCGCTGCAACCGGGCAAGGCGGTCCTGCGCATCGCGCCAGCGATGGACGCCGACGATGGCCGCACCCAGCGTCAGCGCGGCGGTGGCGGCTGCGATGGCGGCCCACGGGCCGTTGGCACCGGCCACGGTCATCGCACTGGCGGTGGCCGACAGGGCCGCGGACATCGCGGCGATCCACAGGGCCACCGGCACCTGCAATGGCGTTGCCCGTCCGTGGGGCGCCATGATCACAACGCCGCGTTGTGGAAGTCGAAGTTCAGGTCGCTGCCCGCCGACTGCACCATGTTGCCCTGGATGAAGTCCACGCCGCCCATCCACATCGCAGCGGCGGCCTGCGGGTCTTCGATCTGCTGGCCGATGATCTGCAGGCCGGCACGGTGCGCCATCTCGATCGCCGCCCGCAGTTCGTCACGGGTCGTCTGGTTGGCGTGGCTGCTGGAGAAGCGCGCGGCCATGCGCACGAACGCGATCGGCAGCTGGGTAAGCAGCGCATTGGCCTCGCTGCCAGGCTCGAACTGGCTCAGGCAGAAGCGCACGCCGGCCGCGCTCAGGCGCAGGCAGAACTGCTGCAGGGTGACGGTGTGGATCAGGGCATCGGGCAGGCGCACATCGATCACCACCGCATGGCCCGGGAGCTGGCGCTGCGCCAGCGATTCGAGCAGCCAGTCGGCGAAGGCGTCGCGCGCCAGCGTACGCAGCGACTGCGACACGAACAGGTGCAGCGGCTGGGTGGCATGGCGGTACAGATCGAGCAGGCCCAGCGCATGGTCGAGCACCTGCTGGTCGAGGTCGGCGATGCGCCCGGCCGCTTCGGCCGCCGGGATCACCTGGCCGGCGGCCAGAACGGTGCCGTCGGCCTGGCGCAGGCGCAGCAGCACCTGGTACTGCGCGGTGTTGCCCCCGGCCACGGCCACGATCGGCTGGTAGGCCAGTTCCAGCTGGCCCTCGAGCAGGGCCAGGTGCTCCTGTGCGGCAACGTCCTCGCGACGCACGTAGGCGGCGATGCCAGCGCTGAGCAGGCGGGCCTGCAGCGTGGTGCGCTCGACCGCTTCCAGTGCGCTGCCCGCATCGGCGAAACCGGGCGAGAGCTGGGCGTGGCCGACCACGCCGCGCAGGTGCACCGACTCGTCGTCGCGGATCACGAACGCGCGGGCCGACAACTGCTCGCGCAACGCGTGGGCCAGGCTGTCCAGATCGTCTTCATCGATGCCGCGTGCGAGGACCAGGAAGCTGTTGTCGTTCAGGCGTGCCAGCAGGTGCGGTTGGGCGGCATCGGCCAGGCGTTGTCCGGCCTGCACCATCAGGCGCTCGAACGCGGCATAGCCATAGCGCTCGCGCAGGCCCAGCGCGCTGGCGATTTCAATGAAGTACAGGCCGCCACGGTCGCGGTGCGACAGCGATGCCGCCAACTGTTGCATCACGTGGTGGCGCGTGGGCAGGCCGGTCTCGGGGTTGTTCATGGCCGGCGCGCCGTGCGCACCCGGCAGCGTGGCGGCCTGAGCCCTCGCGCGGCGGATGCGGTTGGACACCGCCGCGATCAGATGACGTGGCCGGATCGGCTTGCTGAGGAAATCGTCGGCGCCGCTGTCCAGCACCTCGAACTGGCGCTCCGGGTCGGGATCGCCACTGAGGAAGACGATCGGCAGCAGCTGCTGGCCAGGCTGCTGGCGGATCAGCGCGGTCAGGCGCATGCCGTCCAGGCCGGGCAGGTGGAGGTCCATCAGGATCAGGTCGGGGCGGTGTTCGGCGATGGCCTGCTGCACGCCTTCCGCATCGGCGTGGACCAGTGCTTCCATGCCCGCGCCATGCAGCACGCTCTGCGCGAACAGCGCCTGCGAACGGTCGTCCTCGACAATCAGCACGCGGTAGGGAGCCTCGGCGGCCAGCGGCAGTGCGTCGGGTTCGACCGGGTGCAGCGGCGGCGTCGCTGCGCCCGGCCCGCCGGCAGGCATCAACGGCACCACGTTGCTGGGCAACGGTGGGGGTGCCGAAGCGCCCGGCGCATCGACCCAGCGCTGCCAGTGATCGGCGGGCGGGGTTTCGGCGCGCGTGGCGCGGGCGGATGCAGCGTTGTCGTTGACGGCCATCGGTACTCCCAGTGTGCGTCGCAATTATGCGACGAACCATCGCGTTGGTTGCGCGTCGCCCTGGCCGTCAGCCACCTGGCCCCGGGGGCAAAACGCCGGGATGTGCGCTGCTGCCCGTTTTGTCGGCGGGCTGACCGAGCAGCCAGCGCATGCCACGCCACAGGGCGCGCCACACCCACCACACGATCAGCGCCCCGATCAGACTGCAGGCGATCACCACGATCAGCGCCAGCCACGGATGCGCCAAGGCCAGTGCAAGGCCGCCCACCACCACCGTGTCTTCTGCCGCCGAGGCGATCCAGTTGCTGGCCGGCTCGGGCGAGGTGTTCAGCAGGGCGCGGGTGCCGGCCTTCAGGCCGTGGCTGGCCAGCGCGACCCCGGCACCGGCGGCCAGGGCGGTGCCGCTCAGCTCACCGTTGGGCGAGAGCGTCGCGGCGGCCAGGAAGGCGCCCGCCGGCACCCTGGCCAGGGTCTGGACCAGGTCCCAGGCCGAATCCACCCCGGGAATCTTGTCGGCGAAGAACTCGGCGATGGCCAGGGTCGCCGAGGTCCCCAGCACCCAGTACGACTCGGTGGCCTGCAGCGCGGGGGGCAGTTCCACCCACCCGAGCAGCCCGGCCAGGCCGACGCCGAACACGGTCAGGTACACCCGGATGCCGGCCAGCCACGCCAGCAGGATGCCGATCACAAACAGATGGGCGTCGGTCACGGCACGTGCTCCCGCTGCGAAATGTGCACAGGGCCACACTATCGGGGATGACGACGATGAACGCCACCGCCGCCTGTCCCGCCGGGTGGGGGAATTGGCGGCGTCCTGACTTACACTAGCCCGTCGATCGTTCCAACAGGGGCCGTGGCGGTGTCGCCGGACAGGCGGCGCAGCGGAAACAGCCATGAACAACCGCACACCTTCCCGTATCCAGATCCGACTGCCGGGCCGTCCGCCCGTGCAGGACCGCAAGCGCCTGCTGGTGCTGGGCGGCATCTGGCTGCTCAGCCTGGTCCTGGCCGTGCTGGCCGGCCGCTGGCTGGGCGCGCCGCATGGCGATCCCGGTCGCCAGCTCGATGCCGCCGAGGCGCGAGCCGAGACGCTGCAGAAGCAGGTGGTGGAGCTGCAGCAGCGGCAGGCCACGCTGCAGGCGTCCGACCGCATCAGCCGCGCGGCCAACACCGAAGTACAGGCCTCGCTGGCCGAGCGCGACGAAGAGATTGCGGGCCTGCGCGCCGATGTGGCGTTCTACGAGCGCTTGGTGGGCGCCACCAGCCAGCGCAAGGGCCTGAACACCCACTCCATTGAATTCTCCCCGGAAGCCGGCGGCACCTGGCAGTACGCCGTGGTGCTGACCCAGAACCTCAACCGGGGCGCCATCAGCCAGGGCCAGATGCGGTTCTCGGTGGAAGGCGTGAAGGGCGGAAAGCTGACCACGGTCAGCTGGGACGAGCTGCACCAGCGCACCAAGGTGCCGGGCCAGGACTATTCCTTCCGGTACTTCCAGCAGCTCACCGGCAGTGTGATCCTGCCGAAGGACTTCACCCCGCAACGTGTGCGGGTCACGCTGGGCAGCGCGGGGGGCGTTACCCAGGTATTCGATTGGAAGCAGGCGGGGACGCCGGCGAAAGGGGAGTAAGCATTCATGTTCGGAAGCAACAAATCCAACCGCGATGGTCATCTGGTGGTGGACGCCCTGATCGGCGCCCAGGTGGTGATCCGCGGTGACGTCGAGTTCAGCGGTGGCCTGTATGTGGAAGGCACCATCCTGGGCAAGGTGATCGCCCAGGACGGCGCGGCCAACGCCACCCTGACCGTGGCCGAGCACGGCACGATCGAGGGCGAGATCCGCGCCCAGGTGGTGGTCATCAGCGGCCGCCTGGACGGCGATGTGCATGCCACCGAGCGGGTCGAGCTGACCCCGACCGCCCGGGTCACCGGCAACATCCACTATCAGGTGGTGGAAATGAACGCCGGCGCGCAGCTGACCGGCCGCCTGATCCACGCCAGCGCGCCGCAGATGGCCCTGCCGCCCCCGGCCGACGAGGCCCCGGCCGGCAACGGCAAGGACGGCAGCGCCCGCAGGAAGCTGGCCGAGGCGATGGCCTGAAGGGCCTGCGCTTGAAACCGTGCTCATGCACCCCCATGCTGGTGGCATGAGCACGCTTGTTTCCCTGCCCGGCGCCCCCGCCGCCGCGCCGAACTACCAGTCGCTGGACCGTCCGATGAACTTCACCGAAGCCGCCGCGGCCAAGGTCAAGGAACTCATCCAGGACGAGGACAACGCATCGTTGGCCCTGCGGGTGTACATCCAGGGCGGCGGCTGTTCCGGGTTCCAGTACGGGTTCGAGTTCGACGAGAACCGCGCCGACGACGATCTGGCCGTGCAGACCAACGGCGTTACGCTGCTGGTGGATCCGTTGAGCCTGCAGTATCTGATGGGCGCCGAGGTGGACTACACCGAAAGCCTCACCGGTGCGCAGTTCGTTATCCGCAATCCGAACGCGAAAACCACCTGCGGGTGCGGCAGCAGCTTCAGCATGTAATCCGCGCCCGGGTGCCGATGCCGCTTGCCAGTATCGGCGAATGTGGGCAGGCTCTTCGGATGTCCAGACTTCCTTCGCAGCTTTCCGGTTTCGCCTTTGTGAGCGAACCGTTGGAGCGCGCCGATCCGCTGCGCGATGACGCCGATGCGTTGTCGCGGCTGTGGGCGGACGCGCGCATTCTCGTGCTCGACCAGGACGGCACCGCGCTGGCCGGTGATGACGGCCAACCCCTCGCGCTGACCGGTGCGCAGGTCGGTGGTGGCCCCGGCACGGCGATCTTCCTCGGCCTGCGCGGGCAACAGGCCTGGTTCTCGATGGAAGCGGCGGCGGTGGATGTCACCGCGCCGCAGCGCGTGGACCTGCGCCAGTCGGCCGTGACCTGGTCGGCCGCCGATGCCAGCGCGTTCTGCTATGCCCGCGGCATGTCCTATTGGCAGTCGCGCACGCGCTTCTGCGGCGTGTGCGGCGGCGGCATCACCTTCTCGCGCAGCGGCTTCATCGGCCGTTGCGGCCAATGCAGCACTGAGCATTACCCGCGGGTGGACCCGGCGGTGATCGTGGCGGTGGAAAACCAGGGCCGCCTGCTGTTGGGCCGGCAGGCCAACTGGGCGCCGCGCCGCTATTCGGTGCTGGCCGGCTTCGTCGAGCCGGGCGAGTCGCTGGAGCAGACGGTGGTGCGCGAAGTGTTCGAGGAAAGCCGCGTGCGCGTGCGCGACTGCCGTTACCTGGGCACCCAGCCGTGGCCGTTCCCCGGCGCCTTGATGCTGGGCTTCAGCGCAACCGCCGAGGACGACCTACCGACCGTGGACGGCGAGCTGGAGGACGCGCGCTGGTTCACGGCCGAGGAAGTGGGGGCGGCCCTGGCGCGCGACGTGCACGACGATGGCGAGGGCATCCGCCTGTCGCCGCCGATTTCCATTTCGCGCAGTCTGATCGAGCACTGGTACCGGCAGCAGGTGGCCTGATCCCGCCGGGCGTTGCCGCTGGCTGAACACGTGCCGGCGTACATTACCAACGGCCCGGGGAATTCCCCGGGCGCAGGGCATAGTAGCGGCGCGTTCCAGAACCCGAGCCGGAGGCTTACATGTTCACCACCCTGGTAGCCGTGCTGGTTGCGTTGGCGCTGGGCCACGTCGCGCCTTCGGCGGCGGTTGCGCTGCGCCGGTTCGGCCTGTTCCGGCGCTGGCTGCAATGGCTGGATGCGCATGCCGCCGACGGCGGCGTCTGGCGTGGCCGCTACGGCGCCATCGTCGCGCTGCTGCCGTTCGTGCTGGCGTTGGGGCTGCTGCAGTGGCTGCTGCACGACCGCCTGTTCGGCCTGCCCTCGCTGCTGTTGGGGGTGCTGGTCCTGGTGGTGTGCTGGGGCCCGCGTGACCTGGACCGGGACGTGGAAGCGGTGATCGACGCAGACGATGCGCACACCCGCCATGCGGCGATCGCGCAGTTGCAGGCCGCCGGAGGCAGCCTGCAGGAGGATGTGTCTTCGCTGGTCGAAGCGACCGTGGTGAACGCGCTGCGGCGCTGGTTCGCGGTGCTGTTCTGGTTCCTGCTGCTGGGGCCGGTCGGGCCACTGCTGTATCGCCTGCTGGCCCTGATCGCGGTGGGGCCGATGCGGTCGCTGGCCAGTGCCGAGAGCGTGGCCGGCGCGCGCGTGGCGCTGTCGTGGCTGGAATGGCCGGTGGCGCAGCTGATGTCGCTGTCGATGGCGCTGGTCGGCAACTTCGATACCGCCTTCAAGGCCTGGCGCAGCGCGCACGGCCATCAATGGACGCTGTCCACCGTGTTCCTCGGAGCGGTGGCGCGCGCCAGCGTCAGTGCCGAGCTGCGCGAGGATGCGCATGACTACAGCGATGCGGGCATGGTGCCGGTGTGGCGCCGCCTGCCGGAGCTGCGCGATGCGATGAGCCTGGTGTGGCGGATGCTGCTGCTGTGGATGGTGGTGCTGGCGCTGCTGGTGATGGCCGGCTGGGTGACATGAGCCGTACCCACCGTAGCGCCGGGCTCTGCCCGGCTAGCTGATCGGCGCAAGCGCGGTGAACGGTGCCCACGGCAGGTTGCGCAGCACGGCATAGCCGATCAGCAGCACCAGCCAGAACATCGGGCTGGCGAGGACGCGCATCAGCGGGTCCAGCGCACGCATGCGCACACCGGCACCGTTGAGCAGCATCAGCAGCAGGAACGGCAGCGAAATCACCAGCAGGGGATTCATTGCCATCGCGCCCTGCCAATCCAGGTGCACCAGCGAATAGAGGCAGCGGGTACTGCCGCAGCCCGGGCAGTACAGGCCGGTCAACGCGTACAGCGGGCAACCGGGCAGCGGGCTGTTGCTCGCGTACGGGCTGACGTGGCGCAGCACGACGGCCGCACCGGTGGCCAGGCTGGCGGAGATCGCCAGCGGCGCCCAGCGGGTCAGGCGGGACCGGGAAAGGGATGGGGACATCGGAAACGGCATCCTGCAAAGACGAACGGCCCGGTCCGGGCACCCTGCGGTGCACGGAACCGGGCCGTTGCGACCACGATCAGTAGCTCGAGCCGCTCAGCGCGCCCAGGCCGCCCATCGCCATGATGAAGCCGAAGTACAGCACCATGCCGACGACGGCGATGATGGCCGACCACATGGCCCACTTCTTGGCCTTGTCCGACGATTCACGGGCACCGGCGATGTCGCCAGCGGCCAGTTTGCCGTTGACCTGGGCGGCATACACGATCGACACAATGCCGGCCGGCAGGCAGCAGAACAGCGTGGTCAGGATGGCCCAGACGAGGTTGTTGGGTACTTGGGGTGAGGTGGCATTCATGGGTGAAACTCCATTTTTCTTGGGTGGGTTGAGCGAGGGTGGATCACAGGTCGGAAAGAGCGCCCAGCGCGGCCATGCCGCCGAACAGCCCGAACCACAACAACAGCAGTACCGGCGCGACAAGTGCGGACGCCAATGCCCACCACCCCGCCTTGCGGGATGCGTCGTAGGCGCCTTCCAGATCGCCGACCGCACGACGGCCGTCCACCTGTGAGGCGTACACGATCGACACCACACCCAACGGCAGGCAGCAGAACAGCGTCGTCAGGATCGCCCAGACCAGATAGTTGGGGACCACGACGGCCGGTGGGGTCAGTGGTGGCGGGTGGTTCAAGTGCTACTCCATTCCTTTGGTAGTCCGGCAACATCACCAAATGCCGTCCGGACACCCCCTATAGGGGGGTAATCTACCCGATGTTGCGACGCGATGTATGCGTTTACAGCGACGCCGATGCGCGGCACGTCGACCGGGGCCGTGCCGCAGACGGCACGCTCGCGGATTTTGCCGGCATTTGCGTCGCGATCCGGGCGCGTTGCGCACGTCCCGGCGGCCGGTCGTCAGCCCTGGTTGGCGCGCAGGACACGCACCTGCGCTTCCAGCTGTTCGGCGCTGGCGCTGGCGCCGTCTACCGGGGGGCCGGCAACGACCTCGACATGGGCGCGGAACCGGCGCGGCACCCGCATCCGGCCAAGCCGCGTGTCGCGACGGCTCCACATGCTGGCCCACATGCCCCGCAACGCCATCGGCACCACCGGCACCGGGCGCCGTTCGAGGATCTTCTCGACGCCGGATTTGAACGCGGCCATCTCCCCGTCCCGGGTCAGCGCCCCTTCGGGGAAGATGCAGACCAGCTCGCCCCCGGCCAGCGCGTTGTCCACCTCGTCGAAGGCCGCCTGCATCAGCGCGGGATCTTCGCGGGCGCCGGCAATCGGAATCGCTTTGGCGGTCCGGAAGATCCAGCGCATGACCGGAATGTTGAAGATCCTGTAGTACATGACGAAACGCACCGGACGCGGAATCGTCGCCGACAGGATCAGCGCGTCCATGTAGCTGACGTGGTTGCACACGATCAGTGCCGCGCCGTCGTCGGGGACGTTGGCCTCGATGCCGTGCAGGCGCAGCCGGTACAGGGTGCGCACCATGACCCAGCTGAGGAAGCGCATCAGGAATTCGGGGACGATGGTGAAGATGTAGATCGCCACCACGGCATTGGCGATTGCCAGGGCCAGGAACAGTTGCGGAATGGTCCAGTGCAGGAACTTCTGCGTGACCAGCGCGATCATCGCCGCCGCCACGATGAACCCGGAGTTCTGGATGTTCAGCGCCGCGAACACGCGCGACATCTCCGACTTCGGCGTGCGGCTCTGGATCAGGGCGAACAGCGGCACCACAAAGAAACCGGTGAACAGGCCGATGCCGATCAGGTCGATGATGATGCGCACACTGCCCGGTTGCGCGGCGAACTCGGCCACCCCGAGGCCCGCCGCCGTGGCGGTGCCGGCACGGGCGAAGTACAGGTCGAGCATGAAAGCGGTCATGCCGAACGCGCCGAGCGGCACCAGGCCGATCTCCACTGTGCGGCCGGACAGCTTCTCGCACAGCAGCGAGCCTGCGCCGGTGCCCACCGAGAACAGTGCCAGCGCGAAGATGTACAGGGTGGGCTCGCCGCCCAGGTTGACCACCGCGTAGGTGGGCAGTTGCGAAGTGAGCATGGTGCCCACGAACCAGAACCACGACACCCCGAGAATGGCGTTGCGCACGGCCTTCTGCTTCCTGGCCAGACGCAGCACGGCCAGTGATTCGGGCAGTGGGTTCCAGTTGATCCTGAGGTCGGGAGCGCCGGCATCGACCTTGGGGATCATCCGTGCGGTGACGTTTCCTGCCACCGCCAGCGCGATCACCGCGGTGGCCGCCACTACCGGCCCGTAGCTGCCGGCCAGGGTGAAGATGATGCCGCCGCTGATCATGCCGGTCAGGATCGACATCGAGGTGCCCATCTCGACCAGCCCGTTGCCACCGGTGAGCTCCTCGGGCCTGAGCACGGACGGCAGCACCGAGTACTTCACCGGCCCGAACAGCGTGGACTGCAGGCCGGTGCAGAACAGCGCCACCAGCAGCACCGGCATGCTCTGGGTCAGGAACCCGACCGCCGCCAGCGACATGATCGCGATCTCCATCGTGGTGGTGATCACGATCAGGCGCGACTTCTCCAGCTTTTCCGCGATCTGGCCGGCCAGCGCCGAGAACAGGAAGTAGGGCAGGATGAAGATGGCCGGCGCCAGCGTGGTGTACAGCGACTGTTCGGCCTGGCTGACGCCGAGGTAGAACAACAGGCCGATGATGGCCTGCCGGTACACGTTGTCGTTGAATGCGCCCAGCGACTGGACGATGAAGAACGGCAGGAAACGACGCTGCCGGAGCAGGGCGAACTGGCTATGGCCGGACATGGGGACTCCTTGCGAACCGGCAGACTACCATTCCACGGCGCAGCCATGACATCGGCACGGCGCCGGTCCATGTGCCGCCGCCGCGCTCAGCGCAGCGTGCGTTCGGCCTCGTTGGCGGCGCCACGCAGCTTGGGGAGCAGGCGCAGCATCAATCCCATCTGGGTGCGGATGAGCTGCAGCTTGGGCGGCATCTCCTCGCCGATCTGCTCCAGCTGTTCGGCCAGGGCGCGGTCGCCGTCGTTGTCGTTCTCGGCCACCGGCTGGCGCTGCTCGAGCGCGGCAGCGATCTGCTGCATGGCCTGCTCCACGCGCTCGCCGCCGGCCAGGGCCAGCGGGTCCTGCCCGTAGCTGTCCAACTGCGCGCGGTGCGCGCCCAGCGCCGAGAGATGGCCGAGCAGGGTGTTGGACAGCGCCAGGAAGCGGAAACCCGCATCCAGGTTGCGGCGGACGTGGCCGGGCTCGCGCAGCATGTTCGACAGCGCGGTGGACAGGGCGGCATCGGCGTTGTGCATGTCACGCCGTGCGATCCGGTACGCCAGGTCGTCCTGCATGCCACTGCCGTACTGGCCGAGCACGGCATGCAGGTAGCGTGCGCAGTTGGACAGCACCCGCGCCATCACTTCGTTGAGGCGCCGGCCCTGCCAGTCGGGCAGGATCAGGAACGCGGCCGCCGCGGCAATGCCGCAGCCGATCAGGGTATCCACCAGGCGCGGCCAGATCAGCAGGAAGCCGTCGCCAATCAGGTTGAAGCAGGTCAGGGCCATGACGGTGATCGCCGCCGAGGCCACCAGGTAGCGATCGCTGCGGGTAAAGAAGAACAGCAGCGCCGACAGCAGGGCGATCAGCAGTTCGATGCGCAGGTCCTGGAAAAGCTGCATCAGCGCCCAGGTCAGCACCAGCCCGATCAGTGTGCCGGCGATACGCTGGGCCAGCCGCTGGCGGGTCGCGCCGAAATGCGGGCGGCACACGAACACGATGGTGAGCAGCACCCACGAGCCGTTCTGCGCGTTGAACAGGCGGATGGCGGCAAAGCCCACCACCAGCGCCAGGGCCATGCGCAGGCCGTGACGGAACAGCACCGACCCCGGCGTGAGCTGCTGGCGGATGCGCACGAGCATTTCGCGCAACGTATGCGGGTTGGTGTCGCGCAGGCGGGTGTCGACGTTGTCCAGCGTGGATTCGGACTGCGCCGCTTCCGACAGCCGGCGCTCGATGCTCTGCAGGTTGTGGCCAAGCAGGTCCAGCGAGGACAGCAGGCGCTGCCACTGAGGGTTGTGCTGCGCCCGCAGCCAGGCAAGCGAATCGGTGAGGTCGGCATTGGCCTGGCGGGTCCGCTCGCCATACTCGAACGGGCGGCGCATGCGGATGGCCTGGCCAAGCTGGGCGCAGGCTTCGCCCTGCAGCGCCAGCAGGCGCTGGCAGCGGTATAGGACATCGCTGTGGAAGAAGGCGTCGGTGAGCGCGCCATAGGGGTAGTGGGAGGAGCTGGCGCGCTCGTGGAAATCCTGCGCCATGTAGTACAGGCGCAGGTACAGTCCCGACTGCACGCCGGGCCGGCCGGAGCGGCCAAACCGCGCAAGGATGGCGACCTTGGCGATGTTCAGCGCTTCGACCACGCGCCGGTTCTGTTCGGCCAGGGCAAGCTGGCGCTGCTGCAGGTCGGCATCGCGCACGGGTTCGAACAGGTCGGCCTTGAGCTGCAGGTAGCGGCCGAGTTCGACGAACAGGCGGGCCAGGCGTTCGCGCACCGGACGGTTGGCGAACAGGGCGGTCCACAGGATGGACAGCAGGCCATACCAGAGGGCACCGGCGAGCAGGTGGCTGACGGCGGCGATGGCCTGGGCACGGTCGCTGGCGCCATGCTGTTCCAGGCCGATCATGGTGTAGATGGCCAGGGTGACGGTGGCCTGCGCGATGGAGGCGTAGCGCTCCCCCAGTGCGCCGAGCAGGGTCAGCCCGAAGGTGGAGATGGCCAGGGCAGTGATGAACAGCCACGGCCACGGGAACAGTTCCACCACCGCGGCGGCGGCGATGACGAAGCAGAGCAGCGAGAGCGCGACCGATTTGGTGCGGCCCCACCAGTTGTCGTCGGTTTCGGCAATGGCGCTGGCGATGATGCCCAGGAACACGCCGGGCAGCGCGGGCAGCTGGTCCAGAGACCAGCAGAGCCCCATCGCCGCCGACAGCGCGATGAATACCCGCAGCCCATAGCTGGCTTTCTCATGGGCCCAGAGGCGGCTGAGGCGGGATTCTCGGACGGACATGCGGACTCGTGGCGCGGGGGCGCCTCATTATTGCGTCATTGCAGTGAATGCTGCATCCCGGCGCCGTCACGCCCTTCGATTACAGATCGAACCGCACGCTGACGGCGACGCTGCGCGGCAACCCGACACCGGCGTTGGACCAGTACGTCCTGTTGGTCAGGTTTTCCACGCCCGCGCGCCAGGTGACCGGATGTCCGTTGGCCTGCATGCGGTAGCCGATACCGGCATTGAACAGGGTGTAGTCGGGCAGCTTCAAGGTGTTCTCGACGTTGTAGTAGACATCGCCGTAGTAGCGGGCCAGTGCGTACAGGCTCAGGCCATCGATCTGCGGCACGCTGTAGTCGGCGTGCACGACGCCGTTCCAGCGTGCCGCACCACTGGCACGGTTGCCTTGGTTGGCGGCATTGTCGGGCGAGAGCCTGTCGTAGATCGGGTCGAGCCACGTGACGCCGCCGCCGACGGTGAGGGCATCGCTCAGGCGCACGGTGCCGCTCACTTCCACCCCTTCGTACAGGGTGACGCCGTCCTGCACCAGCTGCTTGCCGGCGCCGGTGAGCCGGTCGATGGTGGCGCCGCGCTCAAGGCGGAAGGCCGCTGCGTTTGCGTTCCAGCGCGGGGTCTCGATCTTGGCGCCGATCTCGAACTGCCTGCTGAGGGTGGGGTCGAGCACCTCGCCGGCGTTGATGTAGTCCGAACCGACCCGGCTGCCTGCTTCCAGCGATTCCACGTAGCTGGCGTACAGGGTGACGGCGTCGGCCGGCTTGTACATCACCGCGTAGGTCGGGGTGACCGGGTAGGTGTGGTAGGCGCCCTTGTTGTGGAAGTCGTTGTAGCGCGCACCGGCCAGCACCGACCAGCCGCGGCCGAGTGCCACGGTGTCGCTGACGAACACGGCCTGCTGCACGGTTTCGCTGCCGCGGGTCAGCACGCGCGAGCCGACCGGGTCATGGCGCAGGGTGGGGCGCTGGTAGAGGTTGCCGCGGCCAATGGTGTTCCATTCGTACGGGCGATCCCAGCCCAGGCTGGTCTGGTGCGACATACCGGCCACCAGCTGGTGCGACAGCGGTCCCGTGCGGAAGCGGCCCTGCACGATCGCCTGGGCCTGTTTCCACTCGCTCCTGCCGCCAAGCTCGTAGGTGTTGACGTTGTAGTCACCGTTCACGTCGTCGATGTAGGCGAAGACCTTGTTGACGTCGTTCCAGGAGGTGGTCACGCCGTAATTCAGGCTGGCCTTCCAGTCGCTGTTGATCTGCCAGTCCAGGCCGGTCGACAGCAGGCTGGAGCGGGTGTCGTAGTAGGTCCCGTCGATGCTGTTGTCGACGTCGCCGGCGATCGGGCGCGGCAGGGTGGTCAAGCCGATGAAGTAGTACTGCGGCGATTCGTTGCCGAGGTCGCGCTGCTGGAACACGCCGTCGAAGGTCCAGGTGAGCCGGTCGCTCAGGCGGGCATCCAGCGACACTGCACCGACCTTGCGGTCCACCTCGCCACCGTTGAAGGTTTCGCCCTTCTCCTGGTAGGCATTGAAGCGATAGCCGAACATGTCGTCGTTGCCACCGCGGCCGCCGATATCGATCTGCCCGCTGACGATGCCCTGCTCACGCCACCCCAACTGGGCGGCGAAGGTCGGGGTATCGGTGGGCTTTTTGGTCACATAGTTGACGATGCCGCCTGGCTGGCCGAAGCCGTACATGAAACCGCCCGGACCCTTGAGCAGTTCGACCTGGTCCATCACTTCCAGCGGCCACTCCGTGCCCCACGACGAGACCTGCAGGCCGTTGACCCGGTAGCTGTCGTAGCTGAGGTCGATGCCACGGTTGCGGACCGGCGAGCTCCAGCCGCTGGCATAGGCGCTGACCTGGGTGACCACGGACGGATCGGTCAGGAAAGCTTCGCCGAGCGCGACAACCTGACGCTTCTCGAGGTCGTCGCGGCCCACAACCGAGATCGCAAAGGGGGTATCGCGCACGGGGCGGTCGCCCAGTGCGCCGGTGGCGGTGTGGGTGCGCTCGGCGGTGACCCTGATCGCGTCCAGGTCGGTGGCCGAGCGTACGCGCGGAGCGCTGTCGGGAGTGGATTGCGCGTGGGCGGCGCAGGCAGCGGACAGGGCCACGGCCAGGGCGGCCAGACGGGGCAGGGGAGCGGACAGCATCGTTTTTTCCTTGGCGGACAGCACAGGACCGTCCGCGATCATGGGATGGCAGGAGAGGGGTCGATGGCTGGATCGCGCAGGCTGGCCGCAGAGGGGCAGCGGGTGCATCGCCGAGGGATGCAGGACCGTGGCTGGAGGCGAATTGTTGTTGTTTGGCTACCCCGGCGTCAAACCACCAGGGTTCATGCAGCGCTGCCGGCCCGAGGCCGGCAGCGGGTCAGGCGGGTCTGGCCCGCTTGAGCAGCTTCTTCTCGCGGCGGCGTTCGCGGCGCGCGACCCAGCGCTCGCGCAGGCACGAGAAGATCACGTACAGCGCCGGCGTGCTGAGCAGGGTCAGGCTCTGCGAGAACAACAGGCCGCCGATCATGGCGATGCCCAGCGGGCGTCGCAGTTCGGAACCTTCGCCCAGCCCGATCGCCAGCGGTACGGCGGCCAGGATGGCCACCATCGTGGTCATCATGATCGGCCGGAAGCGCACGATGCTGGCCTCGCGCACCGCATCGCGCGGGCTCATCCCGCGTTCGCGCTGGGCCACCACGGCGAAGTCGATCATCATGATCGCGTTTTTCTTGACGATGCCGATCAACAGCACCAGCGCGATCATCGAGATCACCGACAGCTCGGTGTTGGTCACAAACAGCGCCAGCAGCGCACCCACGCCCGCCGCCGGCAGGGTGGACAGGATCGTCACCGGATGCACCAGGCTTTCGTACAGCATGCCCAGCACCAGATACACGGTGATGATCGCGGCCAGCACGAGGATCAGCATCGAGTTGGGGTTGAGCTGCACGTTGAAGCCGCCCCCGTCGCTGATGCGGATGTCGCCGGGCAGGCGCAGCCCGTCCACGGTGGCCTTGACGATCGCCTCGCCCTCGCCGGTGCTGACGCCCGGTGCGAGGTTGTAGCTCAGGTCCATCGTGGTGTACTGGTTCTGGTGGGTGATCTGCGGCGGTGCCAGCCCCGGGACCTGGTGCGCCACTGCGGTCAGCGGAATCATCTCGCCATTGCCGGCGCGCACGTGGATTTCGTCCAGAGCCCGCGGGGTGGCCGTCTGCTCGGGCAGCGCGTTGACCACCACGCTGTACTGGTTGATGTCCGAGTAGATGGTCGAGATCTGGCGCTGGCCGAACGCGCCGTACAACGCGCCATCGATCGCGCCCACCGACACGCCCAGGCGCGCGGCCTTGGCGCGGTCGATCTGGATGTTCTGGCGCAGGCCAGCCGTATCCACATCGGTTCCAACGTCGCGCAGCTTGGGGTTCTTCTTCAGCGCGGCCTGCACCTTGGGCAGCCATTCCTGCAGCTGGGCCAGGTCGTTGCCCTGCAGGGACACGCGGTACTGCGCGCCCTGGCTGTTGCCGCCGCCGCCGTCGCTGGGCAGGTCCTGGATGGCGCGCAGGCGCAGCTGCAGGTCCGGATAGCGGTCGGCCTTGGCGCTCAACCGCGCCAGTGCCACGGCCGTGGTTTCCTTGCGGCCTTCCTTGCGCGTTTTCAGTTCGATGTTGAACTGCGCGCTGGAGCCCTGGCGGCCGCTGCCCAGGCGCACGCCGACGGTCTTCACTGCCGGATCGGCCATCAGCATGTCGGTGATGCGGCGCTGGCGGTTGACCATGTCCTCGAAGGAAACCGTGGCGCTGGAGTTGGCGCGGCCCCAGATCAGGCCGGTGTCCTGCGCCGGGAACGAGCCCTTCTTGACCGCGCCGCCAAGCATGACGGTGGCCACGATCAGCAGGATCGGGGTCAGCGCCAGCAGCAGCGCGTGCCGCAGCGAGAAGTCCAGGCAGACGGTGTAGAGGCGCAGCATGCGGTCGTGCATGCCATCCAGGAAGCGGCCGACCCGCGACGGCGTCTCCGGCGCGGCGTGCGCGCTCAGGAAGCGGCTGCACAGCGCGGGGGTGAGGGTCAGCGAGACGATCATCGAGACCACGATCGCCGCCACCAGGGTGATGGTGAATTCGCGGAAGAACGCCCCGACCATGCCGCTGGCGAACAGCAGCGGGATGAACACCGCGACCAGCGAGGCGGTGATGGAGACGATGGTGAAGCCGATCTCGTGCGCGCCGGTCAACGCCGCCTGCATGCGGGGCATGCCCTCGTCGAGATGGCGCATGACGTTCTCGATCACCACGATCGCATCGTCGACCACAAAGCCGATCGCGATCACCAGCGCCAGCAGGCTGAGGTTGTTCAGGGTGAAGCCGAACACGTACATCACCAGCGCCGCACCGGCCAGCGACAGCGGCACGGTCACCGCGGCGATCAGGGTCGGTGCCAGCCGGCGCAGGAACAGCGCCATCGTCAGGATCACCATCGCCAGGCTGATCAGCAGGGTGATCTGCACTTCATGCAGCGACGACCGGATGGTCGGCGTCCGGTCGAAGTACGGGGTCATCGTGGTGCCCGGCTGCAGGTAGTCGCGCAGCATCGGGATCTGCGCCTTGACCCGGTCCACCGTCTCCACGATGTTGGCGCCGGCACGGGTGAACACGTACATCACCACCGCCGGTTTGTGGTCGAACCAGGCGGCCTGGTAGGCATCCTGCTGGCCATCGTAGACGTTGGCCACGTCCTTGAGCCGGATCACGCGGCCATCGTCCTGGGTCTTGATGACCAGGTTGGCAAAGTCGGCGGCACGCGCCACCGAGTCGTTGGCGATGATCGCGGTGGTGGTGTTGCCGTCGGTGAGGAAGCCGGTCGGGGAGGTCACATTGGCCGCGCGCACGGCGTTGCGCAGGTCGTCCGGGGTCAGGTTGAGTGCGTTGAGCAGGCGCAGGTTGACGTCCACGCGCACCGCCGGGGTGGAGGCACCGGCGATGTCGACCGAGGACACCCCGCCGATCTGACGCAGCCGCTGGGCCAGCAGCGTATCGGCCACGTTATACAGCTCGTCGGCCGACTGGGTCTGCGAGGTCAGCGCGATGGCGATCACCGGATCGTCGTTCGGGTTGGCCTTCTGGAACATCGGCGAACCCAACCCGGAGGGCAGGTCGGACTGGGCCGAGTTGATGGCGGTCTGCACGTCCAGTGCCGCCGAGTCGATGTCCACGCCACTCTGGAAGATCATGAAGACCAGCGAGCTGCCTTCCGAACTCGATGAGCGCATCTGGTCCACGCCCGGCAGCTGGCCGAGGTGCCGCTCCAGCGGCGCGGTGACCGTCGAGGCCATCGTGGTCGCGTCCGCGCCGGACTGGCTGGCGTGGACGAAGATCACCGGAATCTGGATGTTCGGCAGCGCCGACACGCCCAGCTTCAGGTAGCAGAACAACCCGACCACGAACAGGCCGATGGCCAGCAGCGCGGTGCCGATCGGGCGACGGATGAACGGCCCGGAGATGTTCATGCGCGCCCCTCCAGAGCGTCGGACGGCAGGCGGCTCATGCGCGGTCCCGGGCGCTGGCGTGGCGCAGCGCGCGCTGTTCGCGGCGCTCGCGCAGCCATTCGGAGAAGCGTTCCATGTACAGGTAGATCACCGGCGTGGTGTACAGCGTGACCAGCTGGGACAGCAGCAGGCCACCGACGATGGCGATGCCCAGCGGGCGGCGCAGCTCCGAGCCGATGCCGGTGCCCAGCGCCAGCGGCAGCGCGCCGAGCATGGCGGCGGCGGTGGTCATCATGATCGGGCGGAAGCGCAGCAGGCAGGCGCGGCGGATCGCGTCGTGGGCGTTGGCCCCGGCACGGCGGGCCTCGATGGCGAAGTCCACCATCATGATGCCGTTCTTCTTGACGATGCCGATCAGCAGCACGATGCCGACGATGCCATCCACCGACAGGCTCAGGCCACACACCATCAGCGCCAGCAGCGCGCCGACGCCGGCCGGCGGCAGGGTCGAGATGATGGTGATGGGGTGGATGTAGCTTTCGTACAGCACGCCCAGCACGATGTAGATCAGCACCAGCGAGGCCAGCAGCAGCCAGATCACGTCGGTCTGGCTGCCGGTGAACTCGGCGGCCTTGCCGATGAACTGGGCATGCACCTGCGAGGGCATGTCCAGGCTGTCCCTGGTCTCTTCGATCGCCTTGACCGCATCGGACAGCGAATAGCCCGGCGCGATGTTGAACGAGACGGTCACCGCCGGCAGCTGCTGCTGGTGGCTGACCACCAGCGGGGTGCTGGTGATGCGGCCTTCGGCCAGCGCGGCGAGCGGGATGATGTTGCCGGCGCCGACCGTAATGCCGGTGTTCTGCGCGCCGATGCCGGTGGCGGTGGAGGAGTTGGACGAGGAGACCTGGCCGAAGTTGGTGGCGTTGCTGCCGGTCAGCGCACCGGCGCCATTGGAGGCCACCGCCAGCTGGTTCATCAGCGCGGTGCTGGTGCGGAACTCCGGCGCCACTTCCAGCACGACCCGGTACTGGTTGAGCTCGGTGAAGATGGTGGAGATCTGGCGCTGGCCGAAGGCGTCGTACAGGGTGTCGTCGATGGTCTGCATCGGTACGCCGAGCACGCTGGCCTTGTCGCGGTCGATGGTCAGCTCCAGTGCGCGGCCCTGGTTGGACAGGTTGTTGTCCACGTCGGCCAGTTCCGGGCGCTGGCGCAGCGCTTCGGTCAGGCGCGTGGCCTGCAGCGCGACCTGGGCGCCGTCCACGTCCGACAGCGAGTACTGGTACTCGGTAGCCGCCACGCGCGTATCCAGGGTCACATCCTGCACCGGCTTGAGGTACAGCGCCACGCCGGGAATGCCGGCCACGGCGTCCTGCAGGCGCGGCAGGATCTCATCGAGCCCGTCGCGGTCGCCGCGGGCCTTGAGCACGATCGACAGCTGGCCCTGGTTGAGGGTGGGATTCATGCTGCCGGCGCCGATGAAGGCCGACACGCCGGTCACCGCCGGGTCCTTGCGCAGCGCTTCGGCCACGGCCTTGGTGCGCTCTTCCATCTGCGGGAAGGCGATGTTCTGGTCGGCCTGGACCACGCCGGTGATCAGGCCGGTGTCCTGTTCTGGCAGCAGGCCCTTGGGGATGACGATGTACAGCACCACGGTCAGCACCAGCGCGCCGGCGGCCACGGCAAGCGTCATGCGCTGGTGGTCCAGCACCCAGTCCAGGCTGCGCTCGTACGCCCCCACGGTGCGCGTCCACAGGTTCTCCTTGCCAGCCGCCGCGGCGCGCTCGTGCGCGTCCTCGCCTTCGGGCAGGGCGTCAGGCTTGAGCAGGTAGGCGCACATCATCGGGGTGAGCGTCAGCGAGATCAGCATCGACAGCACCACTGCGATGCTCAGCACCCAGGCGAACTCATGGAACAGGCGGCCGGTGACGCCGGGCATCAGCAGCAGCGGCAGGAATACCGCCACCAGCGAGATGGTCAGCGACAGCACCGTGAAGCCGATCTGGCGCGCGCCGATCTCGGCCGCTTCCGGGCCGCTCTTGCCCTGTTCGATGTAGCGCACGATGTTCTCGATCATCACGATCGCATCGTCGACCACGAAGCCGGTGGCCACCACCAGCGCCATCAGCGACAGGTTGTCCAGCGACATCCCGGCAAAGGCCATGACCCCGAAGGTGCCGGCCAGCGACAGCGGTACGGCCACCGAGGGAATGATGGTCGCCCACAGGCGGCGCAGGAACACGAAGATCACCGCCACCACCAGACCGATGGTCAGGATCAGGGTGAACTGCACTTCGTGCACCGAGGCGCGGATGGTTTCGGTACGGTCGGAGAAGATCTCCAGGTGCACGTCGGCCGGCAGCACGTTCTGCAGCTGCGGCAGCAGGCTGCGGATGCGCTCCACGGTCTGCACGATGTTGGCGCCCGGCTGGCGGCGCACTTCCAGCAGCACCGCCGGCTTGCCATCGGCCCAGGCGGCGAGCTGGTCGTTTTCCACCCCGTCGACCACGTTGGCGACGTCCGAGAGGCGGACCGGGCGGCCGTTCCTGTAGCTGATGATGGTGTCGCGGTACTCGGCGGCGCTGGTCAGCTGGTCATTGGTGCCGATCGAGTAGGACTGGGTCTTGCCGTTGAGCGAGCCCTTGGGCGCATTGACGTTGGCCTGGGTCAGCGCGCTGCGCAGCTCTTCCAGGGTCAGGCCCATGTTGGACAGCTGCGCCGGGTTGACCTGGATGCGCACGGCCGGGCGCACGTTGCCGGCGATGGAGACCAGGCCCACACCCTGCACCTGTGACAGGCGCTGGGCCAGGATCGAGTCGGCGTAGTTGTTGACCTCGCGCAGCGGGCGCGTGTCGGAGGTGAGCTTGAGGGTGACGATGGCCGCGTCGGCCGGGTTCACCCGGTTGTAGACCGGCTGGTAGGGCAGCGAGGAGGGCAGGGTGGCCTGGCGGATCGCGGCCTGCACGTCCTGTGCGGCGATGTCGATGTCGCGGTCCATCGAGAACTGCAGGATGATCGTGGACAGGCCGGCCGAGGAGTCGGAGGTCATGATCTCCAGCCCGGAAATCTGCCCGAACTGGCGCTCCAGCGGGGTGGTGACCAGGGAGGCCATCGTGGTCGCGTTGGCACCCGGGTACTGGGTGGTGACCACCAGGCTGGGCGCGTCGATCTCCGGCAGCGCCGACACCGGCAACTGGCGGTAGCCGAGGATGCCGAGCAGCAGCAGGCCCGCCATCAGCAGCGAGGTGGCGATCGGGCGGCGGATGAAGATCGTCGAAAAGCCCACGGGCAGATCCTTGCTGTTACGTCATGCGGCGTTGAAGCGGGCGAACGCCGGCCAAGCGGCCGGCGTCAGGAACGGGAGACGGCCGCGATCAGCGCGGGCCGCCACTGCGGCGGCCACCGCCGCCCTGCTGCTGGGCGGCAGCCTTGAGTTCGGCGTCGGTCGGCGGGGCCGGGGTTTCGCCCGGCTTGAGTGCGGTGACCTTGCTGCCAGGCTTGAGCCGGAACTGGCCTTCGCTGACCACGCGCTCGCCGCCCTTGAGGCCTTCGGTGATCTGCACGTTGCTGTCGCCCACTTCCACGCCGCTCTTGACCGTCTGCATGGCCACGGTGTTGTCCGGCTTGACGATATAGACGTACTCGCCGTCCGGGCCGCGCATCACCGCCTGGGTGGGGATCACCACGCCACCGGCAATGGTGCGCAGCTGCATCCGCACGTTGACGAACTGGCCTGGCCACAGCAGGTTGTCGGCGTTGTCGAACACGGCGCGGGCGCGGAAGGTGCCGCTGTCGCTGCTGATCTGGTTGTCGACCACGTCCAGCCTGCCGCCATCGGTGAGTACATGCGAATCGTTGCGGTCCAGTGCGGCGATCGTCACCGGGCCGGCCTGCTGGGCCTGGCGCACGTCGGGCAGCTGGCGCTCGGGCAGGTTGAACACCACGTGGATCGGGTGGATCTGGGTCAGGGTGACCAGCGCGGTGCCGGCGCTGACCACGTTGCCGGCATCCACCGCGCGGATACCGGCGATACCGGAAATCGGGGCGGTGACGCGGGTGTACTGCAGCTGCACCTGGGCCGCGCGCATGCTGGCTTCGTTGGCGGCCACCGCACTTTCATACTGCGCCACCTGGTTGCGCTGGGTGTCCAGGTCGGTTTTGGCCACGTACTGGCGGTACTCGGGCGAGTTGGAGCGCTGGAAGTTCGAGCGTGCGGTGGCCAGCTGCGCCTGGTTCTGGCGCTTGGCCGCGGCGGCCTCGTCGTAACTGGCCTGCAGGGTGCGCGGATCGATCTGCGCCAGCAGGTCGCCCTTCTTCACTTCCTGGCCTTCCTTGAAGTTCAGGCTGATCAGCTGGCCGCCGACCTGCGGGCTGACGGTCACGGTGTTCATCGCGGCCACCGTGCCCAGCGCGCTGGCATAGACCGGCACGTCCTGGCGGGCCGCCTCGACCACGGTCACCGGCACCGGCCCGGCATTGCGCTCTTCCCCGCCGCCCCGTCCGGCGGCGGCGGCGGGCTTGCCCGCCTCGCCCTTGGGTTTGCCGCCGCCGAGCATGCGCATGCCGATGAAGGCCACCACCAGCACTGCGACCACCAGCAGCACGATCTTCCAGAAACGCGACATTCAAAACTCCTGAGGCTGGCGGAGGGCGGGGGGCCCGGTTGGCTAGGCGCAAAGCATACCCGTCGCCTGCGCGCTTTCATCCATGACGGATGGGACGGGCGATCAGACCGGACGTGACCGACCGGGTTCCGTGAATCAACGCCTGCGGGGGCAGAAAGTTACAGCGCCGGGCCCGCTGATGGCCTACATTCAGGTTCGTTCGTCCCTTGCCCCTCGTGGAGATCCGCAATGCCCCGTCTGTCGCTGCTGTTGTCCGCCCTGCTGCTGGCCTGCCCCGCGCTGGCCGCCGCCACGCCCGCCGAACGCCCGGAAGTGACCGCCGCGGCGACCCGCCTGAACGCCAGGGTGATCGACTGGCGGCGCGACTTCCACCAGCACCCGGAGCTGTCCAACCGCGAGGAGCGCACCGCCGCCAAGGTGGCCGAGCAGCTGCGCGCGATGGGCCTGAAGCCGAAAACCGGGATCGCCCACCACGGGGTGGTGGCGATCATCAAGGGCGCCAAGCCCGGCCCGCGGATCGCACTGCGCGCGGACATGGATGCGCTGCCGGTGACCGAGCAGACCGGCTTGCCGTTCGCCTCCAAGGCCACCAGCACCTACCGCGGCGAGACGGTGGGGGTGATGCATGCCTGCGGCCACGACGCCCACACCGCCACGCTGCTCGGTGTGGCCGACGCGCTGGTGAAGATGCGCGAGAACCTGCCCGGTGAAGTGATGCTGATCTTCCAGCCTGCCGAAGAAGGCGCGCCGCCGCCGGAGGAGGGCGGTGCCGCGCTGATGCTCAAGGAAGGCCTGTTCGCGGACTTCAAGCCGGAGGCGGTGTTCGGGCTGCATGTGTTTTCCAGCGTGCCTGCCGGCCAGATCGCGGTACGTGGGGGACCGTTGATGGCGGCGTCGGACCGTTTCGGGATCAAGGTGATCGGCCGCCAGACGCACGGTTCGGCGCCGTGGAATGGGGTCGATCCGATCGTGGCCACCGCCGACCTGGTCGGCACCGCGCAGACCATCGTCAGCCGACGCGCCAACCTGTCCAAGCAGCCGGCGGTGCTGACCTTCGGCGCGATCAAGGGCGGCATCCGCTACAACATCATTCCCGACGAGGTGGAGATGGTGGGCACCATCCGCACCTTTGACGAGGGCATGCGCCAGCAGATCTTCGCGGACCTGCGCAACGTGGCCGAACACACCGCCGCCGCGCACGGGGCCAAGGCGCAGACCGAGATCTACGAGTCGGAAGGCAACCCGGCCACGGTCAACGATCCGGCGCTGACCGCGCGCATGCTGCCCAGCCTGCAGGCGGTGGTGGGCGAAGCGAATGTCTACGAGCCGCCGCTGCAGATGGGCGCGGAGGACTTCTCGCTGTATGCCAAGGAGGTACCGGGCCTGTTCTTCTTCGTTGGCGCCACCGGCGAGGGGATCGATCCGGCCACCGCGCCGGCCAACCACTCGCCGAAATTCCTGCTCGACGAGAAGGCGCTGGACGTGGGCCTGCGCGCGCTGCTGCAGGTCAGCCTGGACTACCTCAACGGGGCGAAGGCCCCGGCGGGCTGAGGCCGGGCTCTGCCGGATGCCGGACGCCCTCCGTGGCGTCCGGCCGTTCTGCCCACCCCGCCCGGTTCCCCAGCCCTGCGGAACGGGGACGAGCGACGCCCGCCGGCGTAAAATGGCCGGATGAATACCCCCCAGGACTCCAGCCTCGGTCGTGAGGTTGCTTACCCGTCGCAGTACGATCCCGCGCTGCTGTTTCCCATTCCGCGCCGTGGCGCGCGCGAGGAGATCGGCCTGGACGAGGCGGCGCTGCCGTTCGTCGGCCATGACCGCTGGCAGGCCTATGAGCTGAGCTGGCTGGACCGGCGCGGCAAGCCGCGGATCGCGGTGGCCACCATCGGCGTTCCGTGCACCTCGCCGAACCTGATCGAATCCAAGTCGTTCAAGCTGTACCTCAATTCGCTCAACAGCACCCGCTTCGACGACGACGAGGCCGCGCGGCAGCGCATGGTCACCGATCTGTCGGCCTGCGCCGGCGCGGGGGTGACCGTGCAGTTCGGCGTGCCGCCGCTGGTGGAGGAGGGCGAGGGCGAGTCGCTGGACGAACGTGATGTCGCGATTGACCGCTATGGTCCGCCGGCCCCGGAGTACCTGTCCGCCGATGCGGACGCGGTGGTCACCGAAACCCTGGGCTCGGCCCTGCTCAAATCCAACTGCCCGGTCACCGGCCAGCCGGACTGGGCCAGCGTGAGCATCCGTTACCACGGTCCGAAGATCGACCGCGACGGTCTGCTCAGATACCTGGTCAGCTACCGGGAGCATGCCGAGTTCCACGAGCAGTGCGTGGAGCGCATCTTCAGCGAGATCAGCCAGCGCTGCCGGCCCGAGTGGCTCGAGGTGGAGGCCCGCTACACCCGTCGCGGCGGGCTGGACATCAACCCGTGGCGCGCCAGCCCGGGCATCGCGCAGCCCGCGCGCACCGTGCGCGACCTGCGCCAGTAACCAGGCTGGCGGCTGCGGCCGCCCTGCCCGGTGCGTGCCGACCGTGGGTCGGCACGCCGGGGTCCGGCCCCGTCTTCACATCCACGCCATGCGCCATTAACAAGGGCTGTGACACCGTGCGTTCCATGTCGTCAATGAAGACGGGAGTGTGTGGATGAGTACCGATAAGAAAGCCGATTTCTCCGGTGTCAAAACCAGCATCGACACCACTGCCGAGAAGGTCGAGAAGGCCGATTTCTCCGGCGTGTCCACGTCGATCGATACCACCGCCGAGGTGGTGGGTGGCAGCTACACCGTGCAGAAGGGCGACTCGCTGTCGAAGATCGCCAAGCAGGAACTGGGCGATGCCAACGCCTGGAAGAAGATTTTCGACGCCAATCGCGACGTGCTGGACGACCCGGACAAGATTTTCCCGGGACAGGTCCTGAAGTTGCCGCCCAAAGGCTGAGTCGCTCCGTCACTACCCATTCCAAGGGAGGAATTCCATGAAGAAGTCGTCCATCAGCACCGCTGTACTCGCCGGTCTCCTGGCCACTGTGGCCCTGGCTGGCTGCAAGAAGAAAGAAGACACCGCCGACAACAACGCCCAGCCGGCGGCGATGACCCCCGCGCCGACCCCGGCACCGGCACCCGAGCCGATGGCGGCCGCAGCGGCGGTGAATGTCTCCAGCGTCACCGTGGGCAAGACGGCCGCCGCCGACAAGACGGTTGCCCCGGCGGCACTGTTCGCGCCGAAGGATGAAATCCTGGTGTCGGTGCGTACCGACGGCACGGCCAACAACGTCACCCTGGCGGCCAAGCTGACCTACCAGGACGGCCAGGTGGCCGGTGAGCAGACCCACACGCTCAACACCACCGGCGCTGAAACCTCCAACCTGAAATTCACGAATGCCAATGGCTGGCCGGCGGGCAAGTACCGTGCGGAAGTCATGGTAGATGGCAAGGCGGCAGGAACGCCGCAGGAGTTCGAGGTCAAGTAAGCCCACGCCGACTCTCTCCCGGCAACAGGCTCACGATGGACGCAGCCGCGAGGCTGCGTCTTTTTTATGGCAGGTCGCCCCCCGCGCGTCGGACTGGTTGCAATCGATACCGTCTGTTCCAGTACGTTTGCGTATGGCGCCGCTTTGCTCCGGGGGGCTGAAAACGCGACAATGCGGAGGTTTCCCGCAGCGCGCGCCATGCGGCGCGATCCACGGGAAAAGTGCGGACCCCGCCCGGCGCGGCCTGCACGCGACACGGTTGCACGCGGCCCGGCATTGCCGACGGCCATCACTCCTCAGATCCGCAAGAGAGCATCAGTCCCCCATGTCGAATACGCCCAAGATTCTCTACACGCTCACCGATGAAGCCCCGTTCCTGGCCACCCAGTCGCTGCTGCCGATCGTCGAGGCGTACACCGCCACCGCCGGCATCGCCGTCGAAACGCGCGACATTTCGCTCTCCGGCCGCATCCTGGCGCTGTTCCCGGATTACCTGAAGGACGCGCAGAAGGAAGCCGACCACCTGGCCGAACTGGGCCAGCTGGCGACCACGCCGGATGCCAACATCATCAAACTGCCCAACATCAGCGCCTCGGTGCCGCAGCTGAAAGCCGCGATCAAGGAACTGCAGGACCAGGGCTATGCGCTGCCGAACTACCCCGACGTGCCGACCGACGACGTTTCGCGCGACATCAAGGCGCGCTATGACAAGGTCAAGGGCAGCGCGGTGAACCCGGTGCTGCGCGAAGGCAACTCGGACCGTCGCGCGCCGCTGTCGGTCAAGAACTATGCACGCAAGCACCCGCACCGCATGGGCAAGTGGTCCACCGAGTCCAAGTCGCATGTGGCGCACATGGACGGCGGCGATTTCTACGGCAGCGAAAAGTCGGCCACGCTGGCCACGGCTGGCAGCCTGAAGATCGAACTGCATCAGGCCGACGGCACCACCGTGGTGCTGAAGGACAAGACCGCGGTCAAGGCCGGTGAGATCGTCGATGCCGCCGTGATGAGCCGCAGCGCGCTGGCGGCCTTCGTGCAGGCCCAGATCGCCGATGCCAAGGCCAAGGGCGTGCTGTTCTCGCTGCATCTGAAGGCCACCATGATGAAGGTCTCCGACCCGATCATGTTCGGCGTGGTCGTTGAAGAGTTCTACAAGGACGTGCTGGCCAAGCACGCCGATGTGCTCAAGCAGGCCGGCTTCGATCCCAACAACGGCATCGGCGACCTGTACGCACGCCTGCCGCAGCTGCCGGAAGCCACCCAGGAGGCGATCAAGGCCGACCTGGCTGCCGAGTACGGCAAGCGCCCGGGCCTGGCGATGGTCAACTCGGACAAGGGCATCACCAACCTGCACGTGCCCAGCGACGTGATCGTGGACGCCTCGATGCCGGCCATGATCCGCGACTCGGGCGGCATGTGGAACGCCGAGGGCAAGCTGCAGGACACCAAGGCCGTCATCCCCGACCGCTGCTACGCCGGTGTGTACCAGGCCGTCATCGATGACTGCCGTACCCACGGTGCGTTCGATCCGGCCACGATGGGCTCGGTGCCCAACGTCGGTCTGATGGCGCAGAAGGCCGAGGAGTACGGCTCGCACGACAAGACCTTCCAGATCCCGGCCGACGGCACGGTGCGCGTCACCGACGATGCCGGCGCGGTGATCTTCGAGCATGCCGTGCAGACCGGCGACATCTGGCGCATGTGCCAGACCAAGGATGCCCCGATCCAGGACTGGGTGAAGCTGGCCGTCAACCGCGCCCGCCTCAGCAGCACCCCCGCCGTGTTCTGGCTGGACGCTGCGCGTGCGCACGACGCGCAGGTGATCGCCAAGGTCCAGACCTACCTCAAGGACCACGACACCACCGGCCTGGACATCCGCATCCTGGCCCCGGTGGAAGCCACCGCGTTCTCGCTGGACCGCATCCGCAAGGGTGAGGACACCATCTCGGTGACCGGCAACGTGCTGCGGGACTACCTGACCGACCTGTTCCCGATCATGGAGCTGGGCACCAGCGCCAAGATGCTCTCCATCGTGCCGCTGATGGCCGGTGGCGGCCTGTTCGAGACCGGTGCCGGCGGTTCGGCGCCCAAGCACGTGCAGCAGTTCGTGGAAGAGGACTACCTGCGCTGGGATTCGCTCGGCGAGTTCCTGGCCCTGGCCGCGTCGCTGGAGCACCTGGGCAACCGTTACGACAACGCGGGTGCTGCCGTGCTGGCCAGGACCTTGGACCAGGCCAACGGCCAGTTCCTGGACAACGACAAGTCGCCGTCGCGCAAGCTGGGTGGCATCGACAACCGTGGCAGCCACTTCTACATCGCGCTGTACTGGGCCCAGGCCCTGGCCGCGCAGAACGACGATGCCGCACTGAAGGCCCGCTTCGCCCCGCTGGCCAAGGCACTGGCCGACAACGAGCAGACCATCGTCGATGAGCTGATCGCCGTGCAGGGCAAGCCGGTCGATATCGGCGGCTACTACCGTCCGGACGTGGCCAAGGCGAGCAAAGCGATGCGCCCGAGCGCCACCTTCAACGGCGCGTTGGCCGCGCTGTAAACCACGCTCGGCGTCAACACCGCTTCAACGGAAACCCGCACCTCGGTGCGGGTTTTTTTCTGTGGAGGCCACTGCCTGCAAGGCGCTGTCACAGGTGACCCCCGTGTCGATGGAAATGTGACCTCTGTCGGCGGCCGTTCTCATCCCGCGCCCGCGTCCAATCCCGTCAAGAGGGCATGAAACTTGCCTGCGTCCCGTGCAACGGGCAGGGCGTCTCTCGCCCCTCAATCTGTGCAATCCATCACGATCGGCCCGATATCGATGGCATAGCCTAGCCACGGTCGTATCCGCAGCAGTGGTGGTCCTTCAGAACGCAGGGGAAGGCGATGGCCCGGGTGCTGGTAGTGGGATCGGATATCCAGGGGGAGCACGCCCTGCTGCAGCGGCTGCGCTCGGCGGCCGCGTTGCCGGGTGAGAGCGTGCGCAGTTGCCGCGATCTTGACGAGTGCGATCTGCTGGTGATCAAGGACACCCCCGCACTGCGCAATGCGGCGCTGCGGATGGTGCGCGAACGGCCGCAGATCCAGTTCTGGATCGAGGACCAGCAGGGGCGCCTGCGCCCCGGTCAGGGCCACGATCATGCGGTGCTGGACGACGAGGCGATCGAGCGCGCGCTGCGGCACATGCCGGCCGCGCCGGCACCAATCGATGAACCCTGTGCGGCGCGCGGGGCCAAGGCGATCACCCGCGCCCTGCGCGAACGCCTGCAGTCCCGTCAGGGGCACGCCGTGCTGGTGGCCGATGGCCTGCCCTGGCTGCTGCTGGATTTCGAACAGGATCAGATGGTCCTTCCCGACGGCGGCGCCAGCGTGGCGCAGCGGCTGTCGGACAACTTCGAGCGCCTTGCCCTGCACGGCATCGCATCCCGGCGCTACCAGCAGTTGGCCGGCGACCTGCCGCGGCAGCCGTTGCGGCCGCTGTTGTGGCAGTGGGGGCAGCAGCCTGCACACTGGCAGGACCTGGACGCACGGCTGCAGCGGCACGCGCGGGTCACGCTGCTGCGCTGGCCCGATTTCCGCGTGCTCGGCCACCAGCACGACAGCTTCCGGCTGTGCTCGCTGCTGCTCAAGCGCGCCTGCAGCGTGGACGAGTGCAGCCACCTGCTGGACATGCCGGCCGAGGCAGTACGTGCCTTCGTGCACCCGGCCTATCTGTGCGGCTATGCCGCGCTGGAGCCAGCCCCCGCCGAGCCCGTCGCGACGCGGGCGCCCGGCACGCCCGGCGGCTCGCTGCTGGCCCGGATGTGGCGCAGCGTGCGCCAGCGCGCTGGAGGCTGACGGTGCGCGAACACAAGATCGTGGTGCTCGGGGCGATGGGCAGCGGCAAGTCCACTCTGGTGCGCGCCATCGCCGCCGGCGCGGTGGTGGACACCGACGTGCACAACAGCGACCGCGCCGGTGCCGACAAAGCGTCCACCACGGTCGCGATGGACTATGCGGACATCGACCTGCCCAACGGCGATCGCCTGCGTCTGTACGGTACGCCGGGGCAGCAGCGGTTCGACTTCCTGTGGCCGATCCTGCTGCAGGGTGCCAGCGGCGTGGTGCTGCTGCTCGACGCCACCGACCCGGCGGCCGCCACCGCACTGGGCGCCTATCTTGACGTGCTGCAGCAGCATGCCGCGCAGGTCCCGGCAGTGGTCGGGCTGACCCGCCTGGATCTGGCCCCGGCGTGGGAGCTGGACACCTGCGCGCTGCAGGCCGGCCGCGGCGGACGCCTCCTGCCGGTGGTGCCGGTGGACGCGCGCGACCGCGAGGACGGCCTGCGCCTGATGGATGTGCTGATGAGCGAAATGGAAGCCTGCGAACTGGTGGCCGCGCATGCCTGACGGTCGCGACGTCCACCCCGTGGATGCACGCCAGCGCGAGGCGCTCGGCTGCCACCTGCAGGCCTTCTGCAACGATATCGACGGCGTACGCAGTGTGGTGCTGGCCAGCGTGGATGGCTTCGCCGTGGTTCCGGGCGCCGGCACCCACGGCAACGGCGAACGGCTGGCCGCCATGACCAGCGCGATGCTGGCGCTGGCCGGTGCGGTGGGCCGCGAGCTGGCGCTGGGGGAACTGGAAGTGCTGATGCTTGAAGCGGGGGGCGGCAAGGTGTTGATGCTGGCGCTGCCCAGCCAACCGGCGCCCCTGTTGCTGATGACCGCCTGCGACCAGCGCTGCGTGGTCGGCAAGGTGCTTTGGCGCGCCAAGGAATGTGGCCGCAACATCGTGGCCGAACTCAGCGGATCACGAGCCGATCCGCAGGGGCACATGGGGCTCGACAACCAACGGGGTGCAACATGGCAGGACTCGATCAGACCTTGAGCGCGCTGATGACCTTTGATGGCGCGCAGGCGGTGGCACTGGTGGACTACGAAAGCGGCATGCTGCTGGGCGAGGCCGGCACCGGTGTGGACATGGAGGTGGCAGCGGCCGGCAATACCGAGGTGATCCGCGCCAAGATGAAGACCGCCGCCTCGCTCAACCTCAACGACACGATCGAGGACATCCTGATCTCGCTGGGCCGCGCGTATCACATCCTGCGCCCGGTCGCGAAGCAGCAGGGGTTGTTCATCTACCTGGTGCTCGACCGCGGCAAATCCAACCTGGCTCTGGCCCGGCGCAAGGTACAGGACGTGGAAAGCCAGCTCGCGCTCTGAGTTCCCTCCGCCGCCGGCCGGGGCAGTACAGCGGCCGGCGGCGCTTCGCGTCGCACCCGCCGCGTGTCGTGCTTCTTCGCCGCCCACCATGCATTCCGCGCAGGCCTGCCGTAAGGTAGACGGCAGACCACCGGGGTGTGCCTGCATGCGCAACGCTGTCCGTCCTTGCCCTGCCGCGTCGCGATGAACGTGCCGGCATCGGCCTTGGCTGTCCTCATCCGCGACGGCTTCGAGGCCTATCACGCGCGCTTTGCGACGATCACCCGGCGCGCGCGCAGCCGCTTCGAGCAGCGCGACTGGACCGGCGCACGCCAGGACGCTGTTGAACGCATCGGCCTGTACGACATCTGCATCGCCGAGACGATGGCTGCACTGCGACGTGCCGCCGGAGAGGCTGTCGGGACCCGGGCCGTGTGGCTGGAGGTGCGGCAGGCCTATGCGCTGCTGGTGGATGGGCTGATCGACGCCGAGCTGTACAAGACCTTCTACAACACCCTGGCCCGGCGCCTGTTCGCGACCGAAGGCGTGGACGCGGCGATCGAGTTCATGGCGATGGATGTGGAGCCGTCCGACGCGATTACCCATCCGGTCGCGCGCCACAGCTACACGCTGTCGCCCACGCGTCCGGCCGAGGCGATCCTGCGGGTGCTCGGCGACTACCCCTTCCAGGTGCCCTATGCGCACCAGCTGCGCTGTGCAGCGGCCATCGCGGTGCGCCTGCAGGATGACCTGGCCCACTGGGGTGACTATCCGGTGCGCAGCATCGAGCTGCTCGACACCGTGTTCTACCGCGAGCGCCGCGCGTATCTGGTCGGCCGTGTGTTCGGCGAGCACCGCTTTTCGCCCTGCGTGATCGCACTGGTCAACGACGGGCAGGGGCTGCGTGCCGAAGCGGTGCTTACCCGTCGGCGCGATGTGGCCCACCTGTTCGGGGTCTCGCGCAGCTACTTCCAGGCCGATCTCGCCACGGTCGGCGATGCGGTGGTGTTCCTGCGCAGCCTGCTGCCGGCCAAACCCATCGACGAGATCTACACCGTGCTTGGCCGCGCCAAGCAGGGCAAGACCGAGCGTTACCGGACCTTCCAGCGGCACTTCCAGGAGCACCCGGAGGAGTACCTGGTACATGCCGATGGCACCCCCGGCATGGTCATGTCGGTGTTCACCCTGCCCAGCTATCCGCTGGTGTTCAAGCTGATCCGCGACCGCTTTGCCTGGCCCAAAACACTTACCCGGCACCAGGTTGAAGAGAAGTACGCGCTGGTATTCAACTTGGACCGGGTGGGGCGCCTGCTCGACGCACAACCCTACCGCCATCTGCGCTTCCCGCGCGCGCGGTTCTCGCCGGCATTGCGCGAGGAACTGCTCACCCAGTGCGCAGGCAGCGTGCACGAGGACGGCGATGCGCTGGTGATTGCGCTGTGCTACGTACAACGGCGCTTCCGCCCGCTCAATCTGTACCTGCGCGAGCAGCCGGCCGACGCGCGTCGCGCCGCCGCACTGGACTACGCGCAGGCCATCACCGACATGGCCCGCAACAACATCTTCCCCGGCGACATGCTGCCGAAGAACTTCGGCGTTTCCCGGCATGGCCGCGCGGTGTTCTACGACTACGACGAGGTCTGCCTGGTCAGCGACTGCCACTTCCGCCACTGGCCGGCGCCGCGCAACGCCGAGGAGGCGATGGCGGACGAACCGTGGTTCCACATCGCACCCAACGATGTGTTCCCCGAGCGCTTCTGGATGTTCATGGGCCTGGCCGCCCCGGAGCTCGCGGCGGTGCGCGAACACCATGCGCACCTGTTCGATCCGGCGTGGTGGCAGGGCCTGCAGCAGCGCTTCGCGCAGAACGACTATCCGGATACACCGCCTTACGCGGCCGCATTGCGGCTGGCGTGAGCGGCGGTGTCACCAGACGCCGGCACGGGTTGCAGGGCTCTTATCCCGCCTCCGCGTGGTGCGCTGTCCCGGCCAAGTGAAGCGCGCCGGTGGAACTGGGCATGCGCATCAACGGTGAGGTCGATGTCGCTGCCGATGGGCGTATCGCCGGATTGCGGATCGACGATGAGAAGAAGGTCTCACCGACCGTGCTGGGCAGGGTGCGCTGCCTCCGCCCCGCTGCTTGAGCCGGATGGCACGGTGCGCGAGGCGATGGTCGAGCAGGTCAATCTGCGGCTGGTCGGGGGCGAACGGGAGATGCGCGAGGTGCGCGAGACGTTCGCCAAGGCGGCGCTGCCGGCCACGCGGCCTGGATGGCGGTGTGCAGGGGCAGATTGCTGTCGCGCGCATCGGCTGGGCCGCAGTGCGCATCCGTGTGCGGTGCGGTAGGCTTCGGCCCATGTCTGGGACAGGGAGTCGCGCGCATGTGGAATCCGCATCGTGGAGGGCGCTGCCCGCGCCTGCTGTGGCTGGTACTGCTGGTGGGAGGGCTGTGCACGGGTACCGCACCCGCCGCGCCGTCGACGCCACCCGCGGGCGAACAGCTGGAAGTCAGCATGCTGCTGCGCGGCGCGTTGGATGTCAGCGCCAGCGGCGCGGTGGAAGCACTGCACCTGGGCGATGAGCGCCAGGTGCCGCCGGTAGTGGCCGGGTTCGTCCGCCGTGCGGTCGCCGGCTGGCGGTTTGATCCCTATCTGCAGGAGGGCCAGCCCCGTGCGATCCGGATACCGCTGATCCTGCGGGTGGTCGGCACGCCGCTGGATGACGGCAACCTGCAGATTGCCCTGCGCAGCGCCAGTTTCCAGAACTACGACCCCAACGACCCGACCCGGCTGACGTGGCAGAACGCCGCTCCGCCGCTGTATCCCGGCGGCGCCGGCATGTTTGGCGTCAATGGCGATGCGTATGTGCTGATGCGGGTGGGGCGCGACGGCCGCGTCCAGGACGCGATCGTGGAGCAGGTGAACATGCGCGTACGAGCCTCGCCGCGTCGCCTCGCCGCCTACCGCAAGCAGTTCTCGCGCAATGCGCTGGTGGCCGCGCGCACCTGGTCGTTCCGGGTGCCTACCGAGGGCGAATCCCGGGATGCG
The DNA here is from genome assembly GCF_009467805.1 of Stenotrophomonas nematodicola. Classification (GTDB taxonomy): domain Bacteria; phylum Pseudomonadota; class Gammaproteobacteria; order Xanthomonadales; family Xanthomonadaceae; genus Stenotrophomonas; species Stenotrophomonas nematodicola. Next base: position 53,557 of record NZ_WIAY01000004.1, on the reverse strand, counting down.
CCGTACTGGCTGGTGCGGGTGGGCGTGCGTTACGACGTCAAGGGCGAAGGCGAGCAGTTCGCACGCTGGTATCCCTACCTGCCGGGGCCGCGCCACCGCCCCACGTGGACCGATCCGGCCACGCTGCTGCTGGCCGCCGACGCCCCGGATGCGTTGCCTGCCGATGGCAGCCTGTACCAGGCCGGCCAGCGCGGACCGGTGCTGCGTACGCCGCTGGGCGGCGGCTGAGGCCGCCGCGGAGCCTCAGGCACCCCGGCCGTCGGGGTGCACCACGGTACGGTCGCGGCCCTGTTCCTTGGCCATGTACAGCGCCTTGTCGGCCAGACGCAGGGCCTGCAGCGGGTCTTCGTGGAAGGTCGGGTAATGGGCCACCCCGAGCGAGACGGTCACCGAGCCGACGTGCTCGAACACCTCGGCGGCAATCCGCCGACGCAGGCGCTCGGCGAACTGCGCGGCGGCAGTGGTGTCGATGCCCGGCAGCAGGATCAGGAACTCCTCGCCGCCGTTGCGGCACAGCAGGTCGGTCTCGCGCGAATCGGTGCGCATGAGCTGGGCGATGCGCAGGATCACCGCATCGCCTGCCGCGTGCCCGAACCGGTCGTTGATCGTCTTGAAGCGGTCGATGTCCATCGCGATGATCGCGAACGACTGCCCGCGCAGCTGCCAGTCCTCCAGCCCCTGCTGCAGCCCACGGCGGTTCTGCAGGCCGGTGAGCGGGTCGGTCATGCTGGCGCGGCTGAGCTTGCCGATGCGGTCCTGCAGCAGGTTGAAACTGGAGAGCAGCGCGGCCTTGAGCTGCGCGACCTCGTAATACCAGGCGCGGATGCCGGTAACGTGGCGGATGGCGATGCCGGTGTCGCGGTTCTGCACGTTGCGCGCGAGCTGCCACAGCGGCAGCGAAATGCGCCGCGCGAACCACCAGGTGATCAGCAGTGAGAGCACGCCCAGCGGGATCGCATTCCAGATCACCGAGGTCATCAGGCGCGACAGCGGTGCCAGGGTGGCCTCGGCAGGCCGCTGCGCCACCACCCCCCAGCCCACGACCGGGACCGGCGCGTAACCGGCCAGCATCGCCACACCGTGGCTGTTGCGCACCTGCTGCGCGCCCGAGTGGCCCTTGCTTACCGCGTGCACCACCGGGTTCTCCAGCGCGAACTGGCCGACCCGGCCGGGTTCGACGTGGTACAGGATGCGGCCATTGCGATCGACCACATACAGGTAGGAGCCGTCGCGGTAGTAGTGCTTGCCCAGCAGAGTCTGCAGGATGCTGCGCTGGCGCAGGTAGATGGTGCCGCTGACGTAGCCCTGGTAGTGTCCCTGCGCGTTGAAGATGGGGTGGGAAATGGCGACCAGCAGGCGTCCGGTGGCGGACTGGTAGGGATCACTGATGAAGGGCTCGCGCCGCGCCAGTGCTTCCTTGTTGCCCGGACTGCGCAGCAGCACGCCCTGCAGCGCCAGGCTCTGCGGCGAGGTGGCCAGCACGGTGCCGGCAGCGTCGACGATCAGCACCGAGTTGAAGGAATTGGTCTGCAGCTGCAACCGTGCGGCTTCGGCTTCCAGTGCGCTGCGGTCGTGCGGTTGCTGGCCCAGCGTGGTGGCGCTGTAGGCCAACTGCTGCTGCGCGGACTGGATGAAGTTCTGGGTGGTTTCCGCCAGCTTGCTGGCATATACCCGGTTGGCCTCCAGGGTATTGCCGATCAGCTGGTCGCGCTGCACGCGGTAGCTGGCATGCAGGGTATTGGCCAGCGCGATCAGCGCACTGAGCAGGGCCAGGGCGAGGATCAGCTTGCCGAGGTTCAGGCGGGTGGACAGCGGGCGCATTCGTTACATGGAAACCGGCAGGTGCTGCACCTACCCGGATTACGGAAGGAACGGCAACGATGAAGCGGTCAGGAGCGCAGCTCTGCCCCCGGGCGGCAAACAGATCACGGCGCGGATTATCACGGATTCCCCGCCGATGTGGGTGAAGCGGTGCTGGACCTGACGCAGGTGGCGGGCAACGCCTGAGGCGCAGCTAGCGCTCCAGACGACGACGCAGCACGTTGCGCACCGCCTCGGCGGTGGCCGGATCGAGCTCGCCGAGCACACCGCGTACCGCCGCCGGGATGTGGGCGGTCGTCGCTTCATCGGCATCGAACACGTAGTGGTCAAACAGGGCGCGCCAGTGCGCGCGCTGCGCCGGTGGCAGTGGGCGCACCGCCAGCAGCGCCAGCATCAGCGCGTTCATCGGCGCATCCGTCCACGCCGGTACGGGCCGCCACCAGCTGTTGACCAGCACGTTGAACGCGTCCAGCCCTTCCATGTGGTGCCACCACAGCGAGGGGATGTACACCGCATCGCCCGGCGCCAGTTCGGCGACCTGGGCATGCGCCATTGCATCGGCGAAGCGCGGAAAGCGGCCCAGGTCCGGTGCGGCGAAATCCACCAGGCTGACCGCCTGGCCCGCGGGAGTGAAATCCAGCGGGCCGATGTAGAGATTGTCTACCTGGTCAGGCGGGAACAGAGTAACGCGACGGCGGCCGGCGGCCACGCAGGCCAGGTTGTCGGGCACGTCCTGGTGGGCGGCGATGCGCGAGCGGTTGCTGATCCAGATGCTGGCCAGTGGATCGTCCACGCCCAGTGCCAGCGGGTTGTCGGCGGCAAAGCCGGGCAGGAAGGTGTCCAGCGTGGTCGATGCGACGTAGATCGACGGCGGCGCGGGATCAGGCAGGTACTTGAGCAGGGTGTCCAGCACCACGCGCAGGGGAATCTGTTCGCGGCGGAAATTGAAGCCGCTCATGTCGGCGTTGTAGAAGATCCGGCCGCCTTCCGACGGTGCCGCGGTGGTGGCCGTCACTGCCAGCCGGCCGTGGTCGAACCGCTTGAGGTAGGCCACCGCCGCCGTTGCCGATTGACGTGCGGCGGCCACCATCGGCCAGTGCGCGACCAGTCCGCGCAGCACCTTCGGCGTGGTCCAGCCGGCCAGCCGCGCCGGCAGCTGGTCCGGCGCGACATCGTGCAGTTCCTCGATCAGGCCGTGGGCAACGGGCATGCGCGGCGGGGGTCCGGGGTCAGAACTTGTAGCGTACCCCGAACATGTAGCGCGGGCCGGTCTGGGTGGCGTAACGCAGCATGTTGGTGTGGCGCGAGTACGTGCGCATGGTTTCGTCGGTCAGGTTGATCGCTTCCAGGCTCAGGGTGAGCTGGTCACTGAGCGCGTAGCTGATATTGAGGTCGAGCTGCCCGTACGCGTCGGTGTAGTTCGGGTTCGGGCCCTGCCCACCGATGCCGTTGAGGAACGTGTCGCGCCAGTTGTAGGCCGCACGCACCTGCCAGTTGTACTTCTCGTAGAACAGCACCAGGTTGGCCGAGTCGCTCAGGCCGATCATCGGGTACTGGTCACCCAGACTCAGGTTGTTGAAGGTCAGGCCGGATCTGACCTTGGTGTAGTTGGCGGCCAGGCCGAAGCCGGTCTGCCCGAACACCTGCTGCACGCTCAGTTCCCAGCCATCGAGATGGTCCGAGCGCTGGTTGGCCGGCAGGGTGATGTCGAACCCGGCGACCGGGTCGCCGGGCTGGCCGACGATGGTGCCGGTGAGCTGGCCGGCCGAGTTGGTGCCGGTGGCGGTCACGCCGGGATCGCCGTTGTGGTGGGTGAAGATGTAGTCGCGGATGCAGGGCATGTCGGTGACCCCGCAGCCCGCGGCCAGCGCCTCGTTCCAGTAGGTGCCGCCGACCGGCGTGTGCAGCCCCGCGCTGTCGTCGCGCACGATGGTGTTGCTGATGAAGTTCTTGATGTTCTTGCGGAAGAAACCGAGCGAGGCGTAGCTGGACTCGCCGTAGTACCACTCCAGCGACAGGTCGAAGTTGTCCGACAGCAGCGGTTCCAGGCCCGGATTGCCGCGCGACCCGGTGCCACCCTGGGTGCGCACGATATTGTCGAAGCGGCGGCCGCTGTCGATCTGGGTCCAGCCCGGGCGACCGATGCTGCGGCTGTAGCTGCCGCGCAGCGCCAACGTGTCGCTCATGTCCAGCTTGAGGTCCACATTGGGCAGCACGTAGTCGTACTTGCCCTTGCCGCCGATGAAGGTGCCTTCGGCGGCATAGCCCAGATTGAACTCGTTGGCCGAGCCCCAGTTGATGCTGGTCGGCACGCGCACCAGCGCGGTCGACTCCACCTCGGTCTGCTCGTAACGTACGCCGGCCGCCACATGCAGCGGCATCGACCCGTCGAAGGTGGTGCGGTACTGCAGGTAGGCGCTCCTGGAGGTTTCGGTGGTGCGGATGTCTTCGGTGTACTCGGTGGGCGCCAGGTAGCAGGTGGGGCAGGGCGGCTCGCCGTTGGCCGCGATCTGGCCGGCGCGCTCGCGGAGGCGATCGAAGTCGAACACCAGGAACTGTCCGGTCAGGCGCGGATCGCGGTGGCCGGAGAACGCATTGAAGTACCGGGCCATGTCATCGGCGTACCAGATGCTGTCGTCGTAGTCGGCCGGGCTGCCCAGACCACCCCAGCTGTCGCGCTGCATGATCGCCGAGGCCGAGCGGTTCTCCACCCGGGTGTGGCCCACGCCGAAGTCCAGTGCGGAATAGTCGGCGAACCTGAACGTACCGCGCCCCTGGTACTGCTGCACCTTGGACTTGTTGTAACTGTTCTGGAACACCGAGCCGGTCACCAGCGCGTCGGACGCCTGGACGCCGCCAGGCGGCAGCGCGATGTTGATGATCGGCAGATCACCGCTGTAGTCCACCGTGGTCTTGCCGCGCACGAAAGCGGCCACGCCGAGCACGCCGGCCGAGCCGTAGGGGCTGTCGGGCTTGGACTCGGCGGTGGAGTTGTGGACATCGAAGGACAGGTCCAGCGCGTCGTTGACCGCCCAGTCAACGTTGAAGCCGAGCGAATCCATCGCGTTCTTCGTGGCCAGCTTCATACCGCCCATCGACACGTCCGAGTTGACCATGTCCTCGCTGTAGATGATCGGTGCCGACACCGGGCCATTGGTCCACGTACTGTCGCCGGGCCCGTAGTTGAACCACACCGACAGCTCGCTGCGCTGCTGCTGCACCTTGTTCTCGACATGGGTGTAGTCCAGCGTGGTGATGATGTTGTCGGCCGGTTTCCACTGCAGGGTGGCCTGCCCGTTGGTGCGTTGGCGCTGCACCCCGTTGACGTTGTAGGCGGTGTTCTGCGGGCGTGCATACACGTCGGTTGGGCCCGGCCGGTTCTGGATGCGGTCCGAATAGCCCTGGCCTGGCTGCGGCAATGCGCGCCAGTCGGTGCTCTCGTTGCCGTAGAACGTGGCCCAGCCCTCGGCCACGGTGGCCTGGTTGAAGCCTGAATCGCGCTCCTGGTGGCTGGCGCTCAGCGCCACGCCGAAACGCCCGTCGGCGTATGTCTGGCTGAAGATGCCTGACAGCTCGCCAGTCACGTTGGCGCCCTGCAGGGTGCGCGGCAGGTTGTCGTTGGAGCTGTCGTTGACGGCCTTCAGGCCCAGGCTGATCACCGGCTCGGATTCGAGCGGGCGCATCGTTTTGATGTTGATGGTGGCACCGATGCCGCCGGTCGGGTTGTCGGCGCGGGTGGTCTTGTAGACCTCCACCGCCGAAATCGACTCGGAGGCGATGTTGGCGAAATCGAACGACCGCGAACCGGACAGACCACCGCCGCCGTTGCCGAGGTTGGAGGACGGCATCTGGCGGCCGTTGAGCAGCACCAGATTGAAGTCCGGCCCGATGCCGCGCACGGTCACCTTGGAGCCCTCGCCGCTGGAAGTGCGGTCGATCGACACACCGCTGATGCGCTGCAGCGATTCGGCCAGGTTGGTGTCGGGGAATTTGCCGATGTCCTCTGCGACGATGCCATCGACCACGCCCTGGCTGTCACGTTTGAGATTCATCGACGAGGTGAGGCTGCCGCGGATGCCGGTGACCTGCACGGTGTCCAGCGTGGTCGGATCCACATCATCGGCGGCGGCGCGCTGGCGGTCGGGCGGGTCCTGCGCCCAGGCCGGGCCGGCCAGGGCCGCGAGCAGCGCGGACGTGAGCATCGCTTTGCGGGGTACGGCCTTGTACGTCTTCATTGGAAGCTCCCTCCCCAGGGAATCGGTAATGGCGGTCTGACGGCGTCTTGCACGGTTCAACGGCACACCCGGCCGGATTGGAGCCACGGTTGACAGCGTTGTCAACAAACGGACGCATCCGCCGCACCGCCGGCCGCATCCGTGCCGCTCCCGGGCTTGCTGCATTCAGCGCGACGCAAGGGCGTAAAACATGGCAGTGCAGGCCGATAGCTGCATATTTCGCAGGACGTGTCGCGCTGGATTCAACGGGAGCGGATTGTGGTGCAGTGCAGAATGAAACTGCGCGGGGCACGCGCAGACCGCTGATCGCACGTCCGGCCGGATGACTGACCGGTTGTCTGACAGCGCTGGACATCCTTGACCGGACCATGTTCCATGTGTGGCCGCCGCGTGGCCGGCGTTCCCAACCTGGAAGGACATGCAATGGACACTTCTGCTGCCGTTCGTGGGCAACATGTGCAACGCAATGGCGTAGCACTGGCGGTCGTGACCGCCATCTTCTTCATGTGGGGTTTCCTCACCTGCCTCAATGACATCCTGATCCCGCACCTCAAGGCCGCCTTCGCGCTGACCTGGGTGCAGGCGATGCTGGTGCAGTTCACCTTCTTCGGTGCGTACTTCCTGATGTCGCTGCCAGCCGGCCGCCTGGTGGCCGCCGTCGGCTACAAGCGCGGCATTGTGGCTGGCCTGGCCATTGCCGGGCTGGGCGCCCTGCTGTTCTGGCCGGCTGCGCATGCCCACGTCTACGGTCTGTTCCTGGGGGCGCTGTTCGTCCTGGCCACGGGCATCACGGTGCTGCAGGTGGCGGCCAATCCGTACGTGGCGCTGCTGGGCCCGGAACGCACCAGTTCCAGCCGGCTGACCCTGGCGCAATCGATGAACGCGCTGGGCACCACGCTGGCGCCGCTGTTTGGCGGGCTGCTGATCCTGTCGGCCGAGCCGCGCACCGACGCGCAGCTGGCGCTGCTGCCGCAGGCCGAAGCACTGGCCTACCGCGTTGCCGAGGCGCAGTCGGTGCAGGTGCCGTACTTCGGGCTGGCGGTGGCGCTGTTCGTCCTGGCCGCCGCCATCTGGATGTTCCGACTGCCCACCATTCCCGGTGTGGAGGAGGGGGCGGGCCAGGGCCGGCTGCGCGATGCGCTGCGCCATCCGCACCTGCGCTACGGCGTGCTGGCGATCTTCTTCTACGTCGGCGCCGAAGTCTCCATCGGCAGCGTGCTGGTCAACTTCCTGTCCATGCCCGGCATCGGCGAAGGGCTGACCGAGCAGGAAGCCACCCGTTACGTGTCGCTGTACTGGGGCGGTGCGCTGGTCGGGCGGCTGGTGGGCACCGTGCTGCTGGCGCAGATCGATCCGCGCCGCCTGCTGGGGCTGTTCGCGCTCGTGGTGATGGGACTGCTGGGAGTCACCATGCTGGCCGGCGGCGGGCTGGCCAAGTGGGCGGTGGTGAGCATCGGTCTGTTCAACTCGATCATGTTCCCGACCATCTTCGCGCTGGCCATCGCGCGCCTGGGTGCATTGACCGGTCAGGGGTCGAGCCTGCTGGTGATGGCCATCGTGGGCGGCGCGGTGGTGCCGCTCGCGGTGGGCTGGGTTGCCGACCACCACGGCCTGCAGCTGTCGTTCCTGCTGCCGCTGCTGTGCTACCTGTACATCCTGTTCTACGCCTGGCGTGGGTCGCGGCTCACCGCGTGATCCCGCTCAGCGCCGTCGCGGCGCACGGGTCGATTCGCGGATCAGCACCGCATGGTCCACCGTGACCATGCGGCCGCCTTCGGGCGAGCGGATGCGTTCGATGAGCTGTTCGGTGGCGAGCTGCCCCATCGTCGAGGTGGGCTGCCGCACGGTGGTCAATGCCGGGTAGATGTGACCAGCGATGGGCGTGTCGTCGAAGCCGCAGACCGACAAGTCGCGCGGAATGCGCAGGCCGCGCTGGCCGGCCACACGGAATACCGCAGCGGCCATGTCGTCGTTGGCGGCGAAGATCGCGGTGGGCGGCGGGTCCAGATCAAGCAGCGCATTGGCCGCCACCACGCCAGACTCGAACGAGAACTCGCCATTCACCACCAGCGTGGGGTCGTAGGCGATGCCGGCATCCTTGAGCGCCTTGCGATAGCCGGCATGCCGCCACTGGCAGGCGCCATGCGCGCGCGGCCCTTTGATGTGCGCGATGCGCCGATGGCCCTGTGCGACCAGATGGCCGATCAGCTCGACCACGGCGGTGGTTTCGTCCATGCGCACGCCGATGCGGCCGTCCGGGTGGCGCGGTGCGATGCTGGTGAAGGGAATCTCGTGCTCTTCCAGATAGGACAGCACTACCGCGTCGTCGGTCAGTGGCGGAATCAGCACCACGCCATCCGGGCGCGAGTTCTCGAACAGCGCAGCGAGGTCGGGCAGGGTCGTCCGGCCGGTGCCGACCGGCCCCAGGATCAGGTTGTAGTGATGGGCGTGGCACGCCTCCAGCATGCCGTTCTGGATCTCCATCAGGTAGTTGCGCGACGGATTGTTGTAGACCAGCGCCAGCGCATACGAGCGCTGCCCCGCCAGGCTGCGCGCCGACAGGTTGGGCTTGTAGCCCAGCCGCGCGACGGCCGCCAGCACGCGGTCACGTGTTTCCACGCGCACGTTCGGCTCGTTGTTGAGCACGCGGGACACGGTCTTGATCGAAACGCCCGCAACCGCGGCGACATCCTCGATACGACTACGCATGGTGCGGGAGATCCTGTTGGGGGGCGGGTCGACGGATGCCGATGGTAGTGCGCCGGGGCGACCACCGTGTTGCTGATGCAGGCGGATGTTGCCACGACGCGATGGTGTTTGGCGCCCCCGTCAATCCGTGCGGCAATGCAGCACCCCGGGCGGGCGAGGAACATGCACGGTGGACCGCGATCCCCGTCACTGCAGGCGCGGCCCTGCGCAACGCGTCGCGGGCGGTTGACAGCGTTGCCGCGGCTTTGTATGACAGCGCTGTCAGACAGGGGCGCTGACCCGCACGATTCCACTGCAACGACGACGACGCGCACCGCGCGTGGTCGTCGGTGACGGCGGTGCCCATACCGATCTCGAGCCATTCCCACTGGAGGTAGATGTCGTGAACAGCCCCACCAAGACCCTGCTCGGCACCTGCCTGCTGCTGGCCCTGGCCAGCCCGGCGCTGGCCGCTCCTGCCAGGGGTGAAACGCTGAAGGATTGGCCGCGTGTGACCAGCGCGATCGCGCCGGACCCGGCCCTCGAAGCACGGGTCCAGCAGATCCTCGCGCAGATGACGCTGGCGCAGAAGATCGGGCAGATGACCCAGCCCGAGATCAAGACGATCAGCCCCGAGCAGGTGCGGCAGTACTACATCGGCTCGGTGCTCAACGGCGGCGGCTCGTGGCCTGGCATGGACAAGCATGCCTCGGTGGCGGACTGGCTGCGTCTTGCCGATGCCTACCGCGCAGCGTCGCTGGCCACGGATGCGAAGACCCCCATCCCGGTGATCTGGGGCACCGATGCGGTGCACGGGCACAACAACGTCTACGGCGCCACGCTGTTCCCGCACAACATCGGCCTCGGTGCGGCCGGTGATGCCGAACTGATCGAGCGCATCGGCGAGGCGACCGCGCGCGCCACCCGCGCGACGGGCATCGACTGGGTGTTTGCACCGACCCTGGCCGTGGCCCACGACCCGCGCTGGGGCCGCACCTACGAGAGCTTCTCGTCCGATCCGGCGCGCGTGCGCGAGTATGCGCGGGCCTACGTCAGGGGCGCGCAGGGCCGCTTTGCCGACGACGGCAACGTGGTGGCCACCGCCAAGCACTACATCGGCGATGGCGCCACCGAGCACGGCCGCGACCAGGGCGAGGCGCTGGTCGGCAAGGCCGCGATGATCAACGTGCACGGCCAAGGCTACTACGGTGCGCTGGGCGAGGGCGTGCAGACGGTGATGGCCTCGTTCAACAGCTGGAACGACCGCACCGCCGGCATGGATTACGGCAAGATGCACGGCAGCAAGGCACTGCTGACCGATGCGCTGAAGCACAAAATGGGCTTCGACGGCTTCGTGGTGTCCGACTGGAACGGCATCGCCCAGGTGCCCGGCTGCCGCAACGACAGTTGTGCGCAGGCGATCAATGCCGGCATCGATATGGTGATGGTGCCCGATGACTGGAAGGCTTTCATCGCCAACACCATCGCCCAGGTGGAAAGCGGCGAGATCCCGATGGCGCGCATCGATGATGCGGTTGCCCGCATCCTGCGGGTCAAGCTGCGTGCCGGCCTGTTCAACCACGCACCTTCCGACAGCCGTTACGCTGGCGACAGCAAGGCGGTGCTGCATCGCGACCTGGCCCGGCGCGCCGTGCGCGAGTCGCTGGTGCTGCTGAAGAACGAGAGCAGCGTGCTGCCGCTGCGCCGCGATGCGCGGGTGCTGGTGGTCGGCAAGAGTGCCGACAGCCTGTCCGACCAGGCCGGCGGCTGGTCGCTGACGTGGCAGGGCACCGACAACACCAATGCCGATTACCCGCAGGCCGACTCGGTGCTGGGGGCGCTGCGCGCGGAACTGGGGGCGCGGCAGGTGACCTACAGCGCCGATGGCGCCGGCGTCGATGCGGGACAGTTCGACGTGGTGGTGGCCGTGGTCGGCGAGACGCCCTACGCCGAAACCAACGGCGACATTCTGCATTCGGACAGCGTCAGCCACAGTCGTACCTACCCGCAGGACCTGGCGGTGCTGCGTGCCGCGCAGGCGACCGGCAAGCCGGTGGTCACGGTGTACTTCTCCGGGCGGCCGATGTACACCAACGACCTGCTCAACCTGTCGCAGGCGTTCGTGGCAGCGTGGCTGCCGGGCAGCGAGGGCAAGGGCATCACCGACGTGCTGGTGGCGGGCAGGAACGGCAAACCCGCGCACGATTTCCGCGGCCGCCTGAGCTTCCCGTGGCCGGGTATCCCGTGTCCGGCGCCGATCGACCAGCCCGACCCGAAGCGTCCGCCGCTGTTCGCGCTCGGCTATGGCCTGCGCTATGCGGCACCGGGCAGCGTGGGCCGCCTGCCCGAAGCCAACCCGGACAACTGCGGCGCGGTCACCACGCTGCCGATCTTCAACCGTGCCGATACTCCGCCGTTCGCACTGCACGTGGCCGCTGCCGGCGCCACCCAGCCGCTCGGCAACGACCTCAATGCCACCCTGCGTTGGCCCACGACCGCGCCGGTGGTCCAGGTGCGCACCGTGCAGGTGAACACCCAGCAGGACGCCAAGGAGGTGACCTGGCTAGCTCCCGCACAGCTGGTCGCACGCAGCAGCTCGCGCCGCAATCTCGGCGCGCTGGCGCGTACCGACGGCGCGCTGCAGTTCGACGTGCAGCTGGTGCAGCGCCCGACGTCAGCGGTGAAGGTGACCATGCAGTGCGGCACCGGCTGCGAAGGCGGCGTGGATATCGCGCCGGTGCTGGCCCGGATGTCGCCGGGGCAGAAGCAGACCATCACCGTGCCACTGGCCTGCTTCGCCAGGCAGGGCGTGGACCTGGGCGCGGTGGAAGCGCCGTGGGTGGTGAGTGCGGACAGGCCGTTCGCCGCGGCCTTCACCCAGGTGCGGGTATCGGTGGATGCGGCCAAGGCGGCCGGGGCAGTGCGCTGCCCGTAAGGTCCCGTGCATTGCCGGGAGCCGGCCGGCGGCCGGCACTACCGAGTAGTGGTCGCGGTGCCGTGCACCGGGAATCTGAAATGCCGCGCCGTCTCCACGTCGGGCCGCGGCTCCAGCAGCAATATCCGGACGCGGTTGCGGCGGCATTGTACGGTTCCCCCGTAGGCCAGCGTGCGGCCGGTGAGGCGCTCAAGCGCGAGGGTCATGGTGACATCTGACAGATGGCGCCGGGTGTCCAGCAGTGCCACGGCCACCAGAATGCCCCGGTCGCGCCGGAACCTGCCGCATCGCGCGCTGATGTGGATCTGACCGGGCTCGTGCTGCAGCAGCAGTGAGACGGCCTCGGCGATGCTCCGGTACGTCGCCAGCTGAAGGCCGATGCTCAGCTGGCACGGATCACCGCCAAGCCGGTGCAGCATCAGCCGATCGGTGTTCTTCCATGCCTCGTGGATCCCGCCGGTCTGCAGTGCCAGATACAGACCGACATGCTCCAGCGACGTGGGATACACCATCGTGATCTGCTCGCGGAACTTTCGTGAATGCACTGCCGATACACGGCGGAGACTGCTGGCGAGGTCCTGATGGCCCTGCATGTCGAGCCAGTCTGAAAGGTCGTCCAGCGAGTGCTCCAGACCGTCGCCCAGCTTTCTGATATCGAGCGCACGTGTGCGTAGATCCATCTCGGTGGCGATGTGCGTGATGCGTGCCAGCGAGGCGGCGTTTCTGCCGTCCTGATCGGTGGACCGATACCGACGGTAGTAGTAAGACAGGCATGATCCGACAGCCAGAAGTGCGATACCCACCACCGCCAGATTCTGTTGCACGGAGAATGCTGCTGGATCAAATGATTCTGCTACACCTGTGGACGGCATCGTCAGGCGCACAATTACGCTCCAGAGTGGGACGCTGATGGCGGCGCCCCGCCAGCCATGCATGCAGGTCAATGCGACGGCAGGAAGTGCCATCAACAGCAGCAGATCCGTCTTCGCCGCCGCCGAATCAAGGGGGATAAGGTGCGCAAGAAGGCCCAGCATGATCATCAGGATGAGACAGGCGGAGGTCAGAAGCACGTGTCCGCTCATCAATGTTGATTCGGTCTGTGATTCGCTATGCCGCTTGCTCCACAGCAAGGCAAGCGGGGCGATGGTCAGGATCCCGATGAAGTCACCGACGAGGAAACGTGTCAGCTTGGTGTCAAGATCCGTGACGGGCGGGGAAGGCCATAGGGCATGTGAGATGCCAAGATTGAGTGATGTGACAGCCATCGTTGAGGCGGCTGCGACAGAGATCAGCCATATGTCGGTCTTTGAGCTCATCAGCTTGCGATGCAGGTGGACGATTCCCATCACGGTCGGCATCAACAGAGCAGATCCAAGCACGACCCATGCCATGCCGTACTTTTCGATCATGGAGTAGCGCGCGGACGCGAAGTAGCAATATTCGCCCAAAAGCAGGTAGGGCCAATACCTGTACGGACAGATTAAAAGTGCTGCTATACGGACGCCTGCAGGGAGAAGGAACTGGTCTACAGACACTTCTCGCGCGGCCCAGTACGCGAGTGCGTACATCAGCGCTACGGCGAACCCAAATGGGTAGATGCGAAAGCTGAGTTCACAGGCATCCTTCCACCGCTCCAGTCGCATTCGCTCCTCCTTCTCATTGCGCTCGGCCTCACGCTTCCGGCGCGAGTCCAGGCAGTGTCGGCTTACCACCGTATGCGCAATCCGTGAGGCGGGTTATCGGAATATGACGAAAGTGCGCGCTGGATGATTCATGCGGCTTCAAGCCTGGTGTGTCGTGATCCGCCGTCCTGTCTGGTGTTTCGTAGCATTCCTAATGTCTTGCGGGATACGCATGCATACGATGCTTGGTGGCGCTGTCGCCGTTCGAATCAGGAGGGTGAGGTGAAGTCCATTAAAATCTACTGTGCAATGTCGATGCTTGCATTGTCGTCAATACCGATGCAGGGGAATGCACAGCTCAGCGACGATCATGGAATGAAGTTGGCGGCGCACGGATTGGGGCAGACGCATCCCTCGGCAATCAGCATGAGCCATGATCCGAACTGGGTGGTGTACGGGTTCGAACGAGATGGAATTTCCTACTATCAGGTGAACGATCTCGCCGGGCGTGTTCATATCGTCGTAGGCCGCGCTGGCGATACGTTCTGGGCCTTGCCTGCGGGCGATGTGCCTTTTCGCGCATCCCTGCCCTCCCGTCGGGTGAGCTTGCCGGAAGGTGCGACGCGCTCGGTCGTTCTGCGTCAACCAGCGTTCTCGATTCTGCGGTATGAAGTCGGTGGCGATGCCGTGTGGTCAATCGAAGTGCCGGGCGAGGTCCGATAGGCGAAGTCGCCGCTGGGTGCTGTTCAAGCGCAACGCTGGTGGGCATCTCATAAGTTGACTGAGACACAGGAGACGCCGGGAGCCGGCCGGCGGCCGGCACTACCGGGTAGTGGTCGCGGTGCCGTTGAAGACGCCAATAAAAAAGGCCCCGCGATGCGGGGCCTTTTCTGTTCGTCCGAAACGCGGATCAGCGCTTCATCGAACCGAAGAACTCGTCGTTGGACTTGGTGTTCTTCATCTTGTCGAGCAGGAACTCCATCGCGGCGATTTCGTCCATCGGATGCAGCAGCTTGCGCAGGATCCAGATCTTCTGCAGCAGCTCCGGTTCGATGAGCAGGTCTTCGCGGCGGGTGCCCGAGCGGTTGATGTCGATTGCCGGGTACACGCGCTTTTCGGCGATACGACGGTTCAGGTGCACTTCGCTGTTGCCGGTGCCCTTGAACTCTTCGTAGATCACTTCGTCCATCTTGCTGCCGGTGTCCACCAGCGCTGTGGCGATGATGGTCAGGCTGCCGCCTTCCTCGACGTTGCGCGCGGCACCGAAGAAGCGCTTCGGGCGGTGCAGGGCGTTGGCGTCCACACCACCGGTGAGCACTTTGCCGGAGCTGGGCACCACGTTGTTGTAGGCGCGTGCCAGGCGGGTGATGGAGTCGAGCAGGATCACCACGTCCTTCTTGTGCTCGACCAGGCGCTTGGCCCGTTCGATCACCATTTCGGCAACCTGGACGTGGCGCGCGGCCGGTTCGTCGAAGGTGGAGCTGATGACTTCGCCGCGCACGGTGCGCTGCATTTCAGTTACTTCTTCCGGACGCTCGTCGATGAGCAGCACGATCATGTGCACGTCCGGATGGTTGGTGGTGATCGCCGTGGCCACCTGCTGCATCAGCATCGTCTTGCCGGCCTTGGGCGGGGAGACGATCAGCGCGCGCTGGCCTTTGCCCTGCGGCGCCATCAGATCCATGATGCGGCCGGTGATGTCTTCGGACGACCCGTTGCCGCGTTCCAGGGTAAAGCGCTTGCGCGGGAACAGGGGAGTCAGGTTCTCGAACAGCACCTTGTTCTTGGACGCTTCCAGCGGCTCACCGTTGATGGTGTCCACGATCGACAGCGCGAAGTAGCGCTCGCCGTCCTTCGGGAAGCGGATGCGGCCGGACAGGTGGTCGCCGGTGCGCAGGTTGAAGCGGCGGATCTGGCTGGGCGAGATGTAGGTGTCATCCGGGCCGGCCAGATAGCTGGCTTCGGCGGCACGCAGGAAACCGAAGCCGTCCGGCAGGATTTCCAGCACGCCGTCGGCGGCAACGCCGTCGCCGTGGCGGGTCAGCACCTTCAGCAGGGCGAAGATCACGTCCTGCTTGCGGGCACGTGCCACGCCTTCGGAGATCTGCAGCTGCTCGGCAATCTCCAGCAGCTTCTGCGCCGGCATGCGCTTGAGGTCGCTCAGCGAGTAGACCGGGAAGCCTTCGGGCACGTTGGCCTGCTGGCTGCGCACGAACGGCTGCTGCGGTTCGTTGTTGTCCTGCGGCATGCCGTCATCGTTGTAGCGATCGCCACCGCGGTTGCGGTCGCGGCGATTGCGGAAACGGTCGCGGCGGTTGCCTTGGCCTTGGCCCTGACCGTGGCCCTGGTTCTGACCCTGACCCTGCTGGTACGGGTTCTGCCCGCCCTGCTGGTTCTGGTGGCGGCCATTCTGATTGCGCTGGCCACCGTCGCCGGTGTCCTGCTGACCACCGCCCTGCGCGGGCGATGCGTCGCCACCGGCAGACGCTGCCGGGGCCGATGCCTGCGGGGCTGCCGGAGCGGCAGCGGCCGGCGCCGGCGCGTCAGGCGCGGCAGCCAGGGGCAGGACGGGTTGTGCGGGGGGGGAACCGGCGTCGGTCGCGGTGGCGGCCTTGGCAACACGCGGCTTGCGCACGCGCTTCTCGGCGGGCGCGTCAGCGCTCCCGGGTTCGGAAGTAGTGATATCGGACAAGTGCTGGATTCCTCGCTAGAAGGTGCGAGCGCCCGGCAGGGCGGCGAACGTTGGGAAAGGATCTGGAAGAAACCGCGTCCAGAAGATGCGGCGCGCGAATGCGGCCGGATATGCCGACACTAACACCGGCTCGCGGCGGCGCGCAAGCCGGGTGGGGCAGGGTCATTCATGCGGGCGACGGGCCCGCGGGGCAGCCGGCTCGACCGGCTGCCTGCTGCGATCAGGCCAGGGCCTTGTCGAGCATGCCGGCCAGCTGGGCCTTGCCGACCGCGCCGATCTGCTGGGCCTGGACTTCGCCGTCCTTGAACACCAGCAGCATCGGAATCGAGCGCACGTGGTACTTGGCGGCCAGCGCACGGTTCTGGTCCACATTGACCTTGGCGATCTTGGCGCGGCCGTTGTAGGCGTCGGCCAGTTCGTCCAGGGCGGGGGCGATCATCTTGCAGGGACCACACCACTCGGCCCAGAAATCGACCAGGACCGGCTCCTTGGAATTCAGCACGGTGCTATCGAAGTCGGCGTCGCCGACATGTACAACCTTGTCGCTCATCTTGGTTTCTCGTCTGGAAATGCACCCGGCCAGGCCGGAGGAGGTTGAACCTGGACGACGCCTGGTGGGCGCCTTCCCCGTCTGCTGCCTCGTGGCCGCGTGGGCGGCCAGCGGTGCGTCAGGCCGGTTGCCTGGACGCGCACGGCGGGCAGTGTACCCCTATCGTCGCGAGCCGACAGGCGCGGGTTGGAAAGAAGCATCCCGTGACTGTCATCTCACTCTGCCGGGGCTGGCCTCTCAGATATGCGGGCCGGGAGGGCGCCTTCCAGCCCCCACCGGGGGGCTTGTTCAACTGGCGTCAGGGGCGATGAAGGCGGTGTCCTTTCTGGCGTCTCGCAGGCGCCTGCGACGGGTGAGCCCGGTTTGGCGCCGACATTGCGCTAAACTGCGCCATTGTGCGGCGCCCCAGGACCCCCGGTCCGGCCCCGCCACCTCCCGGCGCAGGGGCCGCAATGGCGACGGTGCCCTCCAAGAATGCTGCAAGCCAGCCGCACCTCTGCCGGCTGGCCTTACCAAGACGGACTCATGAGCGACAAACCGCTGACCGATTTGACCTTCTCCTCCTTCGAGCTGCACCCGGCCCTGCAGGCTGGCCTTGAAGGCGCTGGTTTCACCCGCTGCACCCCGATCCAGGCACTGACCCTGCCGGTGGCTCTGCCCGGTGGCGATGTCGCCGGCCAGGCCCAGACCGGTACCGGCAAGACCCTGGCGTTCCTGGTCGCGGTGGTCAACCGCCTGCTGACCCGCCCGGCGCTGGCCGACCGCAAGCCGGAAGACCCCCGCGCGCTGATCCTGGCGCCGAC
Source organism: Stenotrophomonas nematodicola (assembly GCF_009467805.1). Taxonomy (GTDB): domain Bacteria; phylum Pseudomonadota; class Gammaproteobacteria; order Xanthomonadales; family Xanthomonadaceae; genus Stenotrophomonas; species Stenotrophomonas nematodicola. The sequence continues at coordinate 36,211 of NZ_WIAY01000004.1, read as the reverse complement.
CCGTGAGCTGGCCATCCAGATCCACAAGGATGCGGTCAAGTTCGGTTCGGACCTGGGCCTGCGCTTCGCGCTGGTCTACGGCGGCGTGGATTACGACAAGCAGCGCGAGATCCTGCAGCAGGGCGTGGACGTGATCATCGCCACCCCGGGCCGCCTGATCGACTACGTCAAGCAGCACAAGGTGGTCTCGCTGCACGCCTGCGAAATCTGCGTGCTCGACGAAGCAGACCGCATGTTCGACCTGGGCTTCATCAAGGACATCCGCTTCCTGTTGCGCCGGATGCCCGAGCGCACCACGCGCCAGACCCTGCTGTTCAGCGCCACGCTCAGCCACCGCGTGCTGGAACTGGCCTATGAGCACATGAACGAGCCGCAGAAGCTGGTGGTGGAGAGCGAGTCGATCACCGCCGCGCGCGTGCGCCAGCGCATCTACTTCCCGGCCGACGAAGAGAAGATTCCGCTGCTGCTGGGCCTGCTCTCGCGCAGCGAAGGCGCGCGCACGATGGTCTTCGTCAACACCAAGGTGTTCGTCGAGCGCGTGGCGCGTTCGCTGGAGCGCGCCGGCTACCGCGTCGGCGTGCTGTCCGGCGACGTGCCGCAGAAGAAGCGCGAGAGCCTGCTCAACCGCTTCCAGAAGGGTCAGCTGGAAATTCTGGTGGCCACCGATGTGGCCGCGCGCGGCCTGCACATCGACGGCATCAAGTACGTCTACAACTACGATCTGCCCTTCGACGCGGAAGACTACGTGCACCGCATCGGCCGTACCGCCCGCCTGGGCGAGGAAGGCGATGCGATCAGCTTCGCCTGCGAGCGCTACGCGATGGGCCTGCCGGATATCGAAGCCTATATCGAGCAGAAGATTCCGGTTGAAGCGGTCACCAGCGAGATCCTGACCGCCCTGCCGCGTCCGGAACGCGCACCGCTGCCCGAGGGCGAAGCGGACGGCGACGAGAATGAAAGCGTCGGCCAGATCTTCCGCGAGGCGCGCGAAGCGCGTGCCGCCGAAGAGCAGCGCCGTGGCGGTGGCAGCAGCCGCGGCGGCAAGCCGTCCGGTGGCCGTGGCGAACGCCGCGGTCCGGGCGAGCGCAGTGCCGATGGCAAGCCGCGCCGCGAACGCAAGCCGCGTGTGGAAGGCGAGCAGCCGGCCGCCGAGGGTGTGTCCGCCGCGCCGCGTCCGGCGCAGGCCCCGGTCCAGGCCGATGGCCCGTCGGCGGCGACCAGCCCGGCGGTCGAAGGCGAGCGCGCACCGCGCAAGCGCCGTCGCCGCCGTCATGGCCGCCCGGTGGAAGGGACTGCCGAAGGCAGCGCCGCCCAGCCGGTGACCCCGGTGCAGGTGACTGCCAAGCCGATGCGCGCATCCGCACCGGCCGCGGATGCGGGCGCGTCGTTCCTGACCCGCATTGGTCGCAAGATCCGCCGGATGCTGTCGGGGTCGTAAGCCCCGGCGACGGTGACAGGGCCGGCCACTGGCCGGCGCTCCCGACCTCTACCCCCACCTGCACGCTGCCATCCTCGTCCTGCATAATCAGGGGATGAGCGTCCTGCGTTTTGACAATGTCAGCAAACAATATGCCGGCGGCCACCAGGCACTGGTGGACGTCAGCTTCGATGTCGCCCCCGGCGAGATGCTGTTCGTTACCGGTCACTCCGGTGCGGGCAAGAGCACGCTGCTGAAGTTGATCCACCTCGACGAGCGGCCCAGCCGCGGCGCGGTGCTGTTCGACGAACGCAACCTGCTCAAGGTGCGCGGCGGCAACATCCCGCGGCACCGCCGCGAGGTGGGCGCGGTCTACCAGGACCACCGCCTGCTGATGGACCGCAGCATCGCCGAGAACGTCGCGCTGCCGCTGATCCTGCGCGGTACACGCCGTGCCGAGATCGGCAAGCGGGTGCGCTCGGTGCTCGAACGCATGGGCCTGGGCCATCGCGAGAAGGCGCTGCCGTCGCAGCTGTCGGCCGGTGAGCAGCAGCGCGTCGGCATTGCCCGTGCCATCGTTGGCGAGCCCAAGCTGCTGGTCGCCGACGAACCGACCGGCAACCTCGATCCCACCCTCGCTGCGGAAATCATGGCGTTGTTCGCCGAGTTGCCCGAACGCGGCACCAGCGTGCTGGTGGTCAGCCACGATCTGGCCCTGCTGCGGCACATGCGCAAGCGCGTGCTGATCCTGGACCACGGTCGGCTGATCGACGACATCTCACCGCAGGACCTGGCCGAATGAGCGCACCGACCAACAAAGAAGCCGCGGCACCGTCGCGCCTCGGCGTGTGGCTGCATCACCACGGCCACAGCGTGGTGTTCAGCCTGGGCCGCGCCTGGCGCAAGCCGTGGGCGACGCTGCTCACGGTGATGGTCATGGCGCTCGCCCTGGCACTGCCGCTGGGCCTGTCGATCGCGCTGGACAACCTCAAGCACTTCGCCGGCAGCGTGCAGCAGTCGCGCGACATCAATCTGTTCCTGAAGACGTCCGTGGATGCCGCCGGCGCCAGCCAGGTGGCCGAGTCGCTGCGCGGGCGCGCCGATGTGTCGGCCGTGGCGCTGCGCACCCCGGCCGATGGCCTCGCCGAGCTGCGCGACAGCGCCGGGCTGGGCGAGGCGATCGACGCGCTCAACGACAATCCGCTGCCGACGCTGCTGATCGTGACGCCGGTGGCAGGCGCCGATGACGCGCGCCTGGCGCAGTCGCTGGAAGGGCTGCCGCAGGCCGACCTGGTGCAGCACGACGCGCTGTGGCGCAAACGCCTGGATGCGTGGCTGGGCTTCGGCACCCGCCTGGTGCAGGTGCTGTCGGTGCTGCTGGGGCTGGGCGCGGCGCTGGTGGTCGGCAACACGGTGCGGCTGGACATCCAGGCGCGCCGCGACGAGATCGGCGTGCTGCAGCTGCTGGGCGCAAGCGATGGTTTCATCCGCCGCCCGTTCCTGTACCTGGGCGCGTGGTACGGCCTGGGCGCCGGTGCGATCGCGCTCGGCCTGATCGGCGTGGCCGGGCTGGCGTTGCGCCCGCCGCTGAGCGCGCTGTCGCAGAGCTACGGCAGCCCGTTTGTGCTGCATGGGCTGGACCTGTTGCATTCTTCGCTCGTGCTGGCCGGCACCGTGGTGCTGGGCTGGCTGGGCGCGTGGCTGGTGACGGGGCATTTCCTGCGCCAGACCCGTCCGACCGAAACCTGAGGCCCGCATGCGCCCGCAAGCCCTGAAGCACCTGGTCGACGACGCACCGCGCGTGATGGTCGTCGACGGCTCCAAGCTGGTCCGCAAACTGATCGCCGATGTGCTGCAGCGCGAGCTGCCGGCGGTGGACGTGGTGGGCTGCGCCAGCATCGAAGAGGCGCGCGCGGCATTGGCAGCCGGCCCGGTCAGTCTGGTCACCACCTCGCTGACGCTCAGCGACGGCGATGGGCTGGCACTGGCGCGGCTGGTACGCGAAACCGCGGGCCAGGCCTACGTGCCGGTGATCGTGGTGTCCGGTGACGCGCAGCAGCACCTGGAACAGCGCCGCTTCACCGAGTACGTCACCGACTATTTCGACAAGGCGTTGGGCCATGAGGCCTTGGCCACCTTCATCCGTGGCTACGTGCAGCCGGAGACGATTCCCGGCGCGACGATCCTGTACGTGGAAGACAGCCGGGTGGTCGCCGAGGCGACCAAGCGCATGCTTGAACGGCAGGGCCTGAACGTACTGCACGTGCTGACCGCCGAGGAAGCCTTTGCGCTGCTCACCGCCGAATCGCTGGGCCGCAGCAGCCACCGCATCGACCTGGTGCTGACCGACGTGACCCTCAAGGGCGAACTGAGCGGGCGCGATGTGGTGCAGCGCGTACGGGTGGACTTCGGCTACGGCAAGCGCCGCCTGCCGGTGCTGGTGATGACCGGCGATGGCAATCCGCTCAACCAGTCCGGCCTGCTCCAGGCCGGTGCCAACGACCTGGTGCAGAAGCCGATCGAAGAACGGCTGCTGATCACCAAGGTGCTGTTCCAGCTGCGGCTGGCCCGACTCAACGAAAAACCCCTGGTGCGATGAACGACGACGTACAACCGAGCATCCAGCTCGAGCCGAGCTGGAAGGCGCGGGTCGGGGAGTGGCTGCTGCGACCGGAGATGCGCGAGCTGTCCGGCTTCCTGCGCCAGCGCAAGGCCGCCGGGGCACGGGTGTTCCCGCCCGGCCCGCAGATCTTCGCCGCGTTTGACGCCACGCCGTTCGAGCAGGTCAAGGTGGTCATCCTCGGCCAGGACCCGTACCACGGCGCCGGGCAGGCGCACGGCCTGAGCTTCTCGGTGATGCCGGGGGTGCCGGTGCCGCCGTCGCTGCTGAACATCTACAAGGAAATCGAGGCCGATCTCGGCCTGCCGCGTCCGGACCACGGCTGCCTGCTGCCGTGGGCGCAGCGTGGCGTGCTGCTGCTCAACGCCGTGCTGACGGTGGAGGAGGGCCATGCCGGCGCCCACCAGCGACGTGGCTGGGAAGGTTTCACCGACCATGTGGTGGACACGCTCAACCGCGAGCGCGAGGGTCTGGTGTTCGTGCTGTGGGGCGCCTACGCGCAACAGAAGGGCAAGGTGATCGACACGGGCCGGCACCGCGTGCTCAAGGCACCGCACCCCTCGCCGCTGTCGGCCCACCGTGGCTTCCTCGGCTGCCGGCATTTCTCGGCTGCCAACGAGTACCTGCGCCGGCGCGGGCACGGTGCCATCGACTGGTCGCTGCCGCCGCGCGCGCAGCTCGGGCTGGACTGAGCCAGTCGTTCAGCATTTCGATGATCGCGCGCGCAACCTGGCGTTTGCGCATGGGCATGCGACGCCACAACGACAGACTCCCGGGTTCCTGCGCAGCGCGCCGGATCAGCGGCAGGCGATGCGGCCAATGGCAGGTCGGTGCCGTCCTCGGGTCGCCCCGGTCACTGCCCGGCGGTTGATGAACGATGGGCAACCTTTTTTCAGATGAATGGGCGTGGTCCCGCGGGTCGTTCAGGCAAAAACGACGCCGTTCGCCGGTGTTTTCATGGCAACTTGTTGAAATAAAAGCAATATTCTGTTGATTCGATGCCACTCGCCACTGTCATCATTTCGCGGTACGTTATCCGGGTTATCGGTGCCATCGTTGCATGAACGGAACGCTGGAACTTCTTTCTCCTTTAGCAGTCCAAGTTTCCGACTGCTAAGATGCCCCTTATGAGCCAGAACATGTCTACTGCCCTTGTGGCAAACAATCTCCCGATTCCCAGTGCGCTCGGTTCGCTGGACGCCTACATCGGTGCCGTGCACCAGATTCCGGTGCTGTCGGTCGATGACGAGCAGGACCTGGCCCGCCGCTTCCGCGACGAGCAGGACCTGGACGCCGCGCGCGAGCTGGTCCATTCCCATCTACGCTTCGTGGTGCACGTGGCCCGTGGCTACAACGGCTACGGCCTGGCGCTGGGCGACCTGATCCAGGAAGGCAACATCGGCCTGATGAAGGCGGTGAAGCGCTTCGACCCGGACATGGGCGTGCGCCTGGTGTCCTTCGCGGTGCACTGGATCCGTGCGGAAATGCACGAGTTCATCCTGAAGAACTGGCGCATCGTCAAGGTCGCCACGACCAAGGCGCAGCGCAAGCTGTTCTTCAACCTGCGCAAGTCCAAGACGCGCCTGGGCTGGATGAACGCGGCCGAAGTCAGCGCGGTCGCCAAGGACCTGAACGTGTCCGAGCGCGAAGTGCTGGAAATGGAATCGCGCCTGTCCGGTCGCGACATCGGTTTCGACGCGTCCAGCGATGACGACGACGACCATGCGCCGCCGTCGCCGGCCGCGTATCTGATGGCCAATGACGAAGATCCGTCGATGGCCTACGAGCGCGCCGACAGCGAAGACAACCAGCTGCAGCTGCTGCGCGAAGGCCTGGCCGAGCTGGATGCACGTTCGCGCGACATCATCCGCCGTCGCTGGCTGGACGCGGACAGCAAGGTGACGCTGCAGGAACTGGCTGACGAATACGGCGTTTCCGCCGAACGTATCCGTCAGGTCGAAGCAAACGCGCTGAAGAAGATGAAGGCGCTGTTTACCGCGTAACGCGGGCTGCACGGTGTTGCATTGAAAAGCCCGGCCAATGCCGGGCTTTTTTGTGTACTGGCCTTTCCAGCATCAAAGCGCAGAGCGCCTCAACCGCGTTCGCGCACCACGGCGCGCCAGCCGATGTCGTTGCGATGGAACTCGTTGGCCCACGTCACCGCCGCCACACCTGCGTAGGCATTGGCCTGCGCGTCGCCCACGCTGTCGCCCAGCGCCGCCACGCACAGCACCCGGCCGCCCGCGCTGAGCACCTGGCCCTGCGCGTCAAGCGTCGTGCCGGCATGGAACACCTTGGCCGTCGAAGGCACCTGATCCAGCCCGTGGATCACATCGCCGGTGATCGGTGCCTCGGGGTAGGGCGCAGCCGCCATCACCACGCCCAGCGACGGGCGCGGGTCCCACTGGGCCTGCACGGCGTCCAGGCGCGCATCGATGGCCGCTTCGACCAGATCCACCAGGTCCGACTGCAGGCGCAGCATCACCGGCTGCGTTTCCGGATCGCCGAAGCGGACGTTGAATTCGATCACCTTCGGCGCGCCGCCAGCATCGATCATCAGCCCGGCATAGAGGAAGCCGGTGAACGGAATGCCGTCGGTGATCATGCCCTGTACGGTCGGGTTGACCACCTCGCGCATCACCCGCGCATGCACCTCGTCTGTGACCACCGGTGCCGGCGAATAGGCACCCATGCCGCCGGTGTTCGGGCCGGTATCGCCGTCGCCCACGCGCTTGTGGTCCTGCGAGGTGGCCATCGGCAATGCGGTGCGGCCGTCCACCATCGAGATGAAGCTGGCTTCCTCGCCATCGAGGAACTCCTCGATCACCACGCGGGCACCGGCATCGCCGAAGGCGTTGCCCGAGAGCATGTCGCGCACCGCGTCTTCGGCCTCGGCCAGGGTCATCGCCACGATCACGCCCTTGCCGGCGGCCAGACCATCGGCCTTGACCACGATCGGCGCGCCCTTTTCGCGGAGATAGGCCAGGGCCGGCTCCACCTCGGTGTGCACGGCATAGAAGGCGGTCGGAATGCCGTGGCGGGCCAAGAAGTCCTTGGCGTACGCCTTGCTGCCTTCCAGCTGCGCGGCGGCGGCGGTGGGCCCGAAGATGCGGTGACCCGCCGCGCGGAAGCGGTCGACCACGCCGGCCACGAGCGGTACTTCGGGGCCGACCACGGTCAGCGCCACGCCCTCGGCGGCGGCCAGCGCGAGCAGGCCGTCCAGGTCGGTGACCTTGATCGGCACGTTGCGGCACTTGGTTTCGGTGGCGGTACCGGCATTGCCGGGGGCGACCAGCACTTCGGTCACCTTCGTCGACTGGGCCAGCTTCCAGGCCAGGGCGTGTTCACGGCCGCCAGCGCCGATGACCAGGATCTTCAATGCACTTCTCGCGTAAGGGGGGGCAGACCGGCGATTTTACGCGGTGCCGGTGCCGGGTGCATGGCACGGTCGCCCGGACACGCGCCGGTCAGCTGCCGCCGCAGTCGTTCCGCTGCAGCGCCTCGGGCACCTGGTAGGCCCGCGTTGCCGGGTCGAACATCAACTGGTGGAACTCATGCGCCGCCCCGGCGCAGTCCTGGCCGCGGCCACGCACGGTGATCGGCCAGTAGCCGTCCACGGGCGCCTGCTGCTCCACCGTCGTGCTGAAGTCGATGTTGAAGACCGTGCCGTCGCAGTCGTCCGGATCGCTGTCGCAGTCGTAGCGGGTCAGGTTGTCGAGATGGTCGCGGTAGCGGGCCACCTCGCGCAGGCGGTTGCTGTGCAGGGCGACGTAGCTGCGGTCGACCAGCGAACCGCCGCGGCCATTCCAGCGCTGGGTGAGGTGGAAGGCGGGGCGCTGCGGCCCCAGCGTTGCGACCTGCACCGTACCGGGAACGCCATCGCTGCCGGCGTTGACCTGCAGGCGCTGGTCCACCACCAGCAGCGGCCACGGCTGGCTGTCGCCGGTGACGCCGCGCTCGCCGTCGCGCAGTACGAACAGGTCGACCCGTCCCGGTTCGACGGTCGCCGCATCCTCGATGGTCTGGCAGACCGCCAGCAGGGTGTGGGCCTGGTCATCGACCGTCACGTTGCGGCGGGCGCAGACCGCGCGCTCCACCGGCCGCATCGCCACCACCTCGGTGTCTTCCCAGCGGTCCTTCCAGGCGCCGTCCAGGCGCGCCCTGGCGCCATAGCGCTGGTGCAGGAAGGTCAGCAGGCGCGCGTCGGCATCGCCGCTGGCCATCACCGTCTCCACGATCGGGGCGGTGTTATCCAGCCGGGGTTTCGCCGTTTCCTGCACGGCCGGCACCTCCTTGCCGCACCCGGCCAGCAGGGCCACCGCCAGCGCGATGCAGGCGGGTGGAGCAGTGCGGTGGATGCCGGTTGTTGTCATGGTCATGGTGACGTCATCAGGAGAGGGCGCTGCCCTGCAGCGTAGTACCTACTCGCGGCAGTGTTCGCGCAGCAACGCGTCGGGGATCGGGTAGGCGCCTTTGGCCGGGTCGTATACCAGGCGGTAGTGCTCGTCGGTGGGGCCGGTGCATTCGGGTCCCTGGCCACGCACATCCAGCGCCGCGTAGCCGTCCTGCAGTGCCTGCATGTCCGCCGTCACGCTGAAATCGATGTTGAACAGCCGGTTGCCGCAGGCGGTCGGGTCTTCGTCGCAGTCGTACGCGCTGTCGTTGTCGATGTGGTCGCGGAAGCTGGCGACCGGGGTGAGGCGGGTGTCGTGCAGGGCGACGTAGGTGCGCGATACCAGCGAATAGCCCTGCCCGTACCAGCCGTCGGTGATGCGGAACGCCGGCCGTTCGGGCCCCAGCGTATCGATCGCCACGGTGCCGGGCATGCCGCGCATGCCCGAGTACATCAACAGGTGCTCGGCCATCCGCACCAGCGGGCGGGAAGCGGTACCAGGCGCCGCCTCGCCATCGCGCAGGACGTACAGGTCGATCCGTCCCGGTTCGACGCTGGCCGCGTCTTCGAGGGTCTGGCAGACCGCCACGAGATGATGCGGCTGCCCGGTCACTGCCACCGTCTGCCGGGCGCACAGGCGACGCTCCACCGGGCGCGTGGCGTCCTGGTCGGGGTCGTCCCACTGGTCCTTCCACGCCGTGTCCAGCGTGGCCTTGGGGCCGTAGCGGTCGTGCAGGAAGGCGAGCAGGCGTTGATCGTCGTCGACCGGCTCGGCAGGCGCCGGTGTGGCCGCTGCGTGGCTGTCGAGCCGACGCGCCGGTTTGCCCGGATCGGCCGGCGTGGCATCACCACAGCCGGCCAGCAGTACCGTCAGCGCCGCACCCAGCCAGGGGCGGGGGGCGCGGCGGTCGACATTCCCTGTCGTGGTCATCGTGACGTCAGTGGCGGAAGTGGCGCACGCCGGTGAACACCATCGCCAGGCCGTGCTCGTCGGCTGCGGCGATCACCTCGTTGTCGCGCATCGAGCCGCCCGGCTGGATCACCGCCTTGATGCCGGCGGCCGCAGCGGCATCGATGCCGTCGCGGAACGGGAAGAAGGCATCGGAGGCCATCACCGACCCGTCCACCACCAGGTTCGCATCGGCCGCCTTGATGCCGGCGATGCGGGCCGAGTAGACCCGGCTCATCTGGCCGGCGCCGACACCGATGGTGCGGTTGTCCTTGGCGTAGACGATGGCGTTGGACTTGACGAACTTGGCCACCTTCCAGGCAAACAGCAGGTCGGCAAACTGCTTGTCGGTGGGCGCGAGCTTGCTGACCACGGTCAGCTCATCGCGCGCCATGCCGCGGTTGTCGGCGCTCTGCACCAGCAGGCCCGAGCCGATGCGCTTGGTGTCGTAGTTGTTGCGGCCATCGCCATGCGGAATGCGCAGCACGCGCACGTTGGCCTTCTTCTGCGCGTACTCGAGCGCGGCCGGTTCGTAGTCCGGGGCGATCAGCACTTCGACGAACTGGCGGTCCAGGATCACCTTGGCAGTGGCAGCGTCGAGCGGTCGGTTGAAGGCGATGATGCCGCCGAACGCGCTGGTCGGATCGGTCGCGTAGGCCAGCTCGTAGGCATCGCCGTTGCCGGCGCCCACAGCCACGCCGCACGGGTTGGCGTGCTTGACGATCACGCAGGCCGGCGCGTCGAACTGACGCACGCATTCCCACGCGGCATCGGCATCGGCCAGGTTGTTGTAGCTCAGTTCCTTGCCCTGCAGCTGCTGGAAGGTGGCCAGCGTGCCCGGCACCGGGTACAGGTCGCGGTAGAACGCGCCGCTCTGGTGCGGATTCTCGCCGTAGCGCAGGTCCATCACCTTCACGAAACTGCTGTTCATCTGCGCCGGGAACTCGGTGCGCACCGGCACGGCCGCCTCGGTGCTGGCCACGGCGGACAGATAGTTGCTGATGGCCGCATCGTACTGGGCCACGCGGTTGAACGCGGCTACGGACAAGGCAAAACGCTTGCCGGCCGACAACCGGCCTTCGTGGGCGTCCAGCTCGGCAAGCAGCTCGGCGTACTGCGACGGATCGGTCGCCACCGCGACGCGCGCGAAGTTCTTGGCTGCCGAACGCAGCATCGCCGGGCCACCGATGTCGATGTTCTCCACCGCCTCGTCGAGCGTGCAGCCGGCCTTGGCGGTCACCGCCTCGAACGGATACAGATTCAACACCAGCAGGTCGATCGCGTCGATGCCGTGTTCGGCCATCACGGCCTCGTCCAGCCCGGCGCGGCCGAGCAGGCCGCCGTGGACCCGCGGATGCAGGGTCTTGACCCGGCCATCCATCATTTCCGGGAAGCCGGTGACATCGGCCACGTCCTTGACGGCCAGGCCGGCGTCGCGGATCGCCTTGGCGGTGCCGCCGGTCGACACCAGCTCGACGTTGCGGGCGGCGAGGGCGCGGGCCAGGTCGATCAGGCCGGTTTTGTCGGAAACGGACAGCAGGGCCCGGCGCACGGGCAGCAGATCGGAACTCATGGGGGCAGGAGATCGAAGCGGAGCGGGTGCATATTGTAGGCTCCCCGGCATCCGCCATGAACCACAGGACAGGGAATCGTGTCGATCTATGCGTTGAAGGGACGCTTCCAGGCCCTGCTGCGGCCCGCCGTAGCCGGCCTGTACCGGGCCGGGGTCACCGCCAACGTGGTCACGCTGGCGGCGGCGGTGGTCTCGCTGGCCGTGGCCGCCGCCGTGTACGTGTGGGGCCCGTCGCAGCCAATGGGGTATCTGGCGCTGCCGGTGTGGATGCTGCTGCGCATGGCGCTCAATGCCGTGGATGGCATGCTTGCCCGCGAATTCGGGCAGCAGTCGCGGCTGGGTGCCTATCTCAATGAACTCTGCGACGTCATCGCCGACGCGGCGCTGTATCTGTCGCTGCTGAGTCTGCCCGGGGTAGCCTCCGCTGCCCTGTGGACATTGGCGTGGCTGGCGGCGGTTTGCGAGTACGCTGGCGTCCTGGGCCTGATGGTGGGGGCAAGCCGTCGCTATGACGGTCCAATGGGCAAAAGCGATCGCGCCTTCGTGATCGGCGTGACAGGATTGTTGTTGGCCCTGGGCTGGATCGCAGCGCCAGGGGTGACCTGGATCGCGTGGGCAGCGGCCGCCTTGTGCGCGTGGACCACGCTGCGCCGGGTAAGGACAGGATTGGCGGAGGCCGGCTGACCCAGCCGGCAGCCGATCAACGGCGGATTCCGCCGGATGCACAACGGAGTGATGCATGCGCGCACAGCAACACCTGCAGTTCCACAGTTTCGATGCACAGCCGCTGTTCTACCGGCATTGGCCCGCCACCGACCCGACTCCGGCCTCACCCCGGCGCGCGCTGGTGCTGCTGCATCGCGGGCACGAGCATTCCGGGCGCGTGGCGCACCTGGTGGACGAGCTGGACCTGCCCGGGATGGACGTGTTCGCCTGGGATGCCCGCGGCAACGGCCAGTCGCCTGGTGCACGCGGCGATGCGCCCGGCTTCGACGCGCTGGTGCGTGACCTGGACAGCTTCATCGCGCACCTGCACGACCATCACGGCATCGCCGTGGAAGACATCGCCATCATCGCCCAGAGCGTGGGCGCGGTCGTCGCCGCGACCTGGGTTCACGACTATGCGCCGCCGCTGCGTGCGCTGGTGCTCGCCTCGCCGGCATTCAAGGTGAAGCTGTACGTGCCGTTCGCGCGCCCCGGGCTGGCGCTGATGCAGAAACTGCGCGGCAACTTCTTCGTCAACAGTTACGTCAAGCCGCAGTGGCTCACCCACGACCCGGAACGGGTGGCCAGCTACCGCACCGACCCGCTGATCACCCGGCCGATTTCGGTGCGCGTGCTGCTGGGGCTCTACGAAGCGGCCGACCGCGTGGTCGGCGACGCACAGGCAATCACCGTGCCGACCCAGCTGCTGGTTTCGGGCGCGGATTTCGTGGTCCATCGCGCGCCGCAGGACCGCTTCTACGAGCGCCTGCGTTCACCGATCAAAGAGCGCCACCTGCTGCCCGGCTTCTTCCATGACACCCTCGGCGAGCGCGACCGCGCCCCGGCCGTGGCCGCCATCCGCCGCTTCATCGGCGAGCGCTTCGCCGCGCCGCTGGTACGGCCCAGCCTGCGCAACGCGCATCGCCACGGCCCCACCTTCGATGAGGCCGAGGTGCTGGCGTGGCCCCCGCAGCGCAACAGCCTGAAGGATCTGTACTGGCGCTTCACCCGCGCCGGCCTGCGCGTTGGCGGGCGCCTGTCCGAGGGCATCGCGCTGGGCCTGGAGACCGGCTTCGATTCGGGCAGCACGCTGGACTACATCTACCGCGACCAGGCACGCGGGCGCGGTCCGCTGGGCCGGTTCGTGGATCGCAACTACCTCGACGCCATCGGCTGGCGCGGCATCCGCGTGCGCCGCACCCACGTGCGCGAGCTGCTGCAGCTGGCGGCGCTGCGCCTGCGTGGCGAAGGCCGGCCGGTGCGCGTGCTCGACGTGGCCGCCGGCCACGGGCGCTATGATCTGGATGCACTGGCCCAGGGCGAACAGCGCGCCGATGCGATCCTGCTGCGCGATTTCAGCGAGCGAAACGTGGTTGAAGGCCGCGCGCTGATCGAGGCGTTCGGCGCGGCCGACATCGCCCGCTTCGAGCAGGGCGATGCCTTCGATGCCGATGCGCTGGCCGCGCTGCCGGACACGCCGACGCTGTCGATCGTGTCGGGCCTGTATGAACTGTTCGCCGACAACGACGCGGTGGCGCGCTCGCTGCAGGGCATCGCTGCCGCCATGCGCGAGGGCGGCTACCTCGTGTACACCGGTCAGCCGTGGCACCCGCAACTGGAGTTCATCGCCCGCGCGCTGACCAGCCACCGTGCAGGCGCGGCCTGGGTGATGCGCCGCCGCACCCAGCAGGAGATGGACGAACTGGTGCGCCTGGCCGGATTCGAGAAGGTCACCCAGCGCATCGACCGCTTCGGCATCTTCACCGTGTCGCTGGCGCGCCGGGTGGGCCATGACTGAGGGCGGGCGTCCCTGGCGGCGCGCGCTGCTGTGGCTGGCCCTGCTGGGGCCGTTCTTCTTCCTCAGCTATGGCTTCGCCAATGCGATGGCCGCGCGCCTGCCGTTCGTGCCGTCGATCGTGTTCGACTGGGAAGCGCGCATTCCGTTCCAGGCCTGGACCATCGTGCCCTACTGGTCCATCGACCTGTTCTACGTGGCGTCCTTCTTCGTCTGCACCCAGCGCGCCGAGCTGGACGCGCACGCGCGCCGGCTGCTGACCGCGCAGCTGCTGTCGGTGGCGTGCTTCCTGCTGTGGCCCCTGCGCTTCAGCCTGGAGCGGCCCGACACCGGTGGCGTGTTCGGCTGGTTGTTCGATGTGCTGCTGGGCTTTGACAAGCCGTTCAACCAGGCGCCGTCGCTGCACATCGTGCTGCTGGTGGTGCTGTGGGTTCGCTTCCAGCAGCACCTGCACGGTCTGTGGCGGACCGCGCTGCATGTCTGGTTCGCATTGATCGGGCTGTCGGTGCTGACCACCTGGCAGCATCACTTCATCGACGTGCCCACCGGCGTGGCGGTGGGCTGGCTGTGCGTGTGGCTGTGGCCGCTGCAGGGGTCGTCACCGCTGCGGCACTGGCAGTGGGCACGCGAGCCCACGCGCTGGCGGCTGGCCGTGCTGTACCTGGCCGGCAGCGCCGGCTGTGCGGCCCTGGCGTGGGCCGTGGGCGGGTGGGCGATGTGGCTGGCGTGGCCGGCCCTGTCGCTGCTGCTGGTGGCGCTGGCGTACGCCGGCCTGGGGATCGCCGTGTTCCAGAAGCAGGAGGACGGGCGGCTGAGCATGGCCGCGACCTGGCTGCTGGCGCCGTACCTGGGTGCCGCCTGGCTCAATGCGCGCTGGTGGACACGACGCGCGCCGCAGCCACAGCTGGTGATCGACGGGGTGTGGCTGGGCCGGCTGCCGGACGCCGATGCCACGCTGACGGTGGCAACCGTGGTGGATGTGTGCGCCGAGCTGCCGTTCCGCACGCGGGTGCGGCATTACCGCAGCGTGCCGATGCTCGATCTGGCCACGCCATCGCCGGCCGCGCTGCGTCAGGCCGCCGATGCGATTGCGCATGGCCGCCGGCGCGGCGAGGTGCTGGTGTGCTGCGCACTGGGCTATTCGCGCAGCGCCGCTGCCGTGGCCACGTGGCTGTGCCGCAGCGGCCATACCGCCAGCGCCGATGCCGCCATCACCCTGCTGGCACAGGACTGCCCGCGGATCGTGCTGCACGCACGCCACCGCCGGGCGATTGAACAGGCGGTGCGCGAGGGCGCCGCCAATGGGCAGACACAGGTGAATGCATGAGCATGCTGTTCCAACTGCGGGTGATGACCGCCGTACTGCGCCAGGCACGCCTGGCGGCGGTGATATCCACCCTGCTGGCTGCCGCCGCGCTGCTGCTGGCAAGCGTGTCGTCCCCTGGCCTGGTGGCCATGACACTGGCGCTGGCCTCGCTGCTGGCTGCGGGGGTGCAGGCGTATTACGCCGCCCGCGTCGGTTTCGATGCGGCGCTGCTGGAGGCCATGCAGGCCTGCCATCCGGATGCCGCCCCCGGTGTGATCGACGATGTCCTGCAGAAGCTGGGCCTGCGTGACGCGTCGGCGACCAGCCGCGGCTGGCAGGCACGCTGGCAGGGCATGCGCCGGCTGATGCGCTGGCAGCTGCTCGCGCTCGGCGCGCAGGCGGTGCTGCTGCTGGCGGCACACCTGTGCCGGTGGGTGCCGTGGTGATCGCCGACCTGATCGCCCGCGGCTGCAGTGGCGCGATCCGCACGCTGACCGGCGCGCGGGCGTTGTGGCAGGGCTGTGCGCCGTCGAGCGACCACCGCGTGTACTACGGCAACCACGCCAGTCACGGTGACTTCGTGCTGATCTGGTCGGCGCTGCCGATCACGCTTCGCCGCCAGGTGCGGCCGGTGGCCGCGGCCGACTACTGGCAGCGCGATGCCCTGCGCCGCTACCTGATCCATGCCGTGTTCAACGGCGTGCTGATCGAGCGCGATGCGGCCAAGCGCGAGCACGACCCCATCGCCTGTCTGTGCCAGGCGGTGGACGAGGGCAACTCGCTGATCCTGTTCCCCGAGGGTACCCGCAACACCGACGAGGGCGTGCTGCCGTTCAAGAGCGGCATCTACCATCTGGCGCGGCAACGCCCGGAGCTGGAGTTCGTGCCGGTGTGGATCGACAACCTCAAGCGGGTGATGCCCAAGGGCCGCTGGCTGCCGTTGCCGCTGCTGTGCACCACTACGTTCGGCGAACCGCTGCGGCTGAAGGCCGACGAAGACAAGGACCGCTTCCTGGAGCGGGCCCGGCTGTCGCTGCTCGCGTTGGACCCGCAGCCACGCAGGCACCGCGCATGACCGTGTTCCAGGTGTTGTCCACCGACGTGGCCCAGCTGTCCACGCACGCGCAGACCCGGCTGCTGTTTGCCGGCATCGCCGCCGTGCTGGTGGTGGCCACGGTGATCGCCGAGACCCTGCGCTGGCGTGCGCGGCATGCGCCCAGCCCGGTGCTGGCCAACCTGGTCTCGCGCATCCGCGCCTGGTGGGTGATGGCCGCCGTGGTGGCGCTGGCGTTCTTCTTCGGGCGTACCGGCGTGGTGGTGCTGTTCGCGGTGGTGTCGCTGTTCGCCCTGCGCGAGTTCATCACCCTTACGCCGACTCGGGCCGGCGACTACTACGCGCTGCTGGCGGCGTTCTACATCGTGCTGCCCTGGCAGTACTGGCTGGTGTGGACCGACTGGTACGGCCTGTACACGCTGCTGATCCCGGTCTATGCGTTCCTGTTCCTGCCGATCCTGGCCACCATCGGTGGCGACACCACCGACTACCTGGAGCGCACGTCCAAGGTGCAGTGGGGCCTGATGATCTGCGTGTTCTGCATTTCCCACGTGCCGGCGCTGCTGAACCTGCGCCTGGCCGGTGTGGAACCGGCGCGCAACCTGCTGCTGTTCGCCTTCCTGGTGATCGTGGTGCAGTCCTCGGATGTGCTGCAGTACGTGTGGGGCAAGCTGATCGGGCGGCGGTTGATCGCGCCGAAGCTGTCGCCGTCCAAGACCGTGGAGGGGTTCATCGGCGGGGTACTGTCGGCCAGCGCGCTGGGCGCGGCACTGTGCTGGCTGACCCCGTTCACGCCGTGGCAGGCGTTCGGCATGTCGCTGGTGGTCAACCTGATGGGCTTCTGGGGCGGCCTGGTGATGTCGGCGATCAAACGCGACCGCGGCATCAAGGACTGGGGCCACATGATCGAGGGCCACGGCGGCATGCTCGACCGGCTGGATTCGGTGTGCTTCGCCGCGCCGGTGTTCTTCCACCTGGTGCGGTACTTCTGGAGCGGTTGATCCGCGTACCAACCACGGGTCGGTATCCGCCGCGAGAGACGGATCGGCACCGGCTCAGGTGGTGATGCCGTATTCCTTGAGCTTCTTGCGCAGTGTGGCGCGGTGGATGCCCAGCATCGCAGCGGCGCGGCTCTGGTTGCCTTCGCAGTGGTTGAGCACCTCCACGAACAGCGGAATCTCCATTTCACGCAGGACGATCTCGTAGACATCGTCGGCATCACAGCCATCCAGGTCCCGCAGGTACCGCCTCACCGACTGGGCTACATGTTCGCGCAGCGGTGGCTTGGGAGCGCCACGACTGGTGTCAGGACGAGGAAGGACAGCGTTCAAGGAGGATCCCGATGCAGGAGCCGGGGCGGACAACAGCCCTCGGCGGAATGATGATGGGGCCAGTCTACCGTGTGCGCCCGCAGGCTGCCACGCCGAACCGGACGAACGGCAGGGTCACAGGAACTCGAATGTGAATGCGACGGTCGATGCCGCAGGCTCGCGGACACGGAAGGCGATGCGCGCGCTCTGTCCCGGCTCCAGCACATGGCCGCTGGCGTTGGCGGCACCCAGGTAGTCGGCCGGCGCGAACTCGCCGGTGCCGATCAGGCGGCCATCGGCATCGGACAGCGACAGACGCAGCGCAGGCCATGCCTGTGCCCAGCGCGCATCGTTACGGAAGCTGGCCTGCACCTGCAGCGCACCCGGTTGTCCGGGTACAGGGCGGACATCGCGGCTGATCATGCTGAACGCTGCCGGTTCGCGCCACGCCGGCAACGTACAGCGCAGCACGCTGCACAGGCCGGCGATCCACGGGCGCGTACCGGCATCGGCGGCCAACCGGGCGCGGTCGGCCACCGCGATCTGCAACAGCAGCAGCACACCAAGGCCGGCGACCAGGCCCCATTGCCAGCGCGGCGTACGCAGGCGCGCACGGGGCGCCTGCAGGAAGCTCGGTGCGGTGGCGAGCGGCGCATCGTCGGCGCTCGCACCGGCCGTCAGCGCGTCGTCAGCCGGTGTCGCATCGGCCTCAACAACGGGCTCCGCGTCGGTCTCCGCATCGACCTCGGCGGGCGCTATCGCGATCTGCGGCAATGCGTCGCCCCACGGCGTGTCGCCGGTGCTGGCGGCGGTGTCGTCATCGGCACGACCATCAGCCGGCGCCGGCGGAAGGCCGTCGTCCACGGGCGCGGCGTCCTGCGCAGGGCGCAGGAAGGTGGCAAGCGGACGTCGCGGAGGCTGCGTGGGCTCGGACATGGGCGCGGGACCGGGCGAAGGACGCCTTATTCAAGCACGGCGGGTGCCGGTGATGCGCATCCAGTCCTCGTCCTGGGCCACTTCCAGCGCCTCGAACCACGGCGCGTAACGCTCCAGCAGTTCGCCTTCCTGGCCGTGCAGGATGCCCGACAGCGCAATGCGGCCACCGGGCGCGACGCGCGCAGCCAGCACCTCGGCCAGGGCGTCCAGTGCCGAGGCCAGAATGTTGGCCACCACCACCGGGTAGGTGGCCGGCGGTTCGTCGGCCGGCAGGTACACCGCGATGCGGTCCTGGAGGCCGTTGCGCTCGGCGTTGTCGCCGGTGGCGATCACGGCCTGCGGATCGTTGTCCACGCCCACGGCGCGGGCGGCGCCGAGTTTCAGTGCGGCCAGCGCCAGGATCCCCGAGCCGCAGCCGAAGTCGAGCACGGTCTGGCCATCCAGCGCGCCCTCGGCGGCCAGACCGTCGAGCCAACGCAGGCACAGCGCGGTGGTCGGGTGGGTGCCCGAGCCGAAGGCCAGGCCCGGGTCCAGCCGCACCACGGCCGCGTCGTCGGCCTGCGCGGCCTCGGGCAGGTCATGGTTCCAGGGCACGATCCAGGTGCGCTCGCCGAACGCCATCGGCTGGAACTGGTCCAGCCAGGCGCGTTCCCAGTCTTCGTCCTGGACCGCACGGAAGCTGGCGTTGCCCCAGTCCAGACCCGGGTCGAACGCATCCAGCGCGGCCAGCAGGGCCAGCGCGTTGGTATCGGCCGGGAACAGCGCGGTCAGCACCAGGTCGTTCCACAGCGGGGTCTCGCCCACGCCGGGTTCCAGGATGGCCTGCTCGTTGCTGGTGTCGGCGTCGGCATCGAGCAGGGTCACCGCCAGCGCACCGACGTCGTCCAGCGCATTCTCATAGCGGGGCTGCGTGGTTTCGGTGCAGCGGAGGGTGAGTTCCAGGAAGGGCATGGGGGCGAGGCCTGCGGAAAACCGTGCATGCTAGACCATTGCGCGCGGGCGGTCCCGGCGTGCCGATCGCGACATCGTCTCCCGAGTGGCTGAGATGCTGGCCGGGTGCCGGTTCAGACAGCCGCCAATGCGCTTGCTAAACTGGGCATTCCGTTGTCGGCCACTGGCAGTCCCGGCGTTCGTTCATGGCGCTTGTTCCTACCCTGAAAACCTGGCTGCTGGTCGTGCCTGCCCTGGCGCTGCTCGGGGTGGTGGGCTATCGCGCGGGCGATCGGGTGCGGCATGCCGACCGTCCCGGCGCGGACATGATCGATGCGTCCGCATCGGCGTCGCCGTCGATCCCTGTCGAAGCGCGGCAGCTGGCGCGCCGCTTGCTGGTGAACGAACGCGGCAACGCGATCGCCTCCGGGCTGCCGCTGGACATCCGCGCCGACATCGAAGGCGATACCGATCTGTACGCCTACGCCCAGCGCCTGCAGCTGCAGGCCGCCAACGGCAACGCCGAGGCGGCATGGATGGTCAGCCGGGTGTACGACTACTGCGCGCTGTATGCGATGGACCCCGGCGGTTACCAGCTGGACAACACCGTGCTGTCGGGGCTGGGCATGAAGGCCTCTGTCGGCATGGTGCAGGCGCGCGAACGCGTGGCACGCCGCTGCACGGGCTTTGTCAGCAGCGACAATCTCGGGCGCCAGCTGATTCTTGCCCAGCGCATGCGGGCGGCCAAGGCCGGCAACCTGGCTGCCGAAGCCTCGCTGTTCTCCGAAGGCAAGGCGCTGGATGATTCGCCGGGCTATCGGCGCGGGCTGGTCGAACGGGTGCTCGATTCGCGCGACCCGGAAGCCTACATGGCCCTGGCCTCGGGCATGGGCCAACGTGCCAGCGGCGACGCGGCGCTGCAGGGCCTGGTGGCCGGGGACCAGTTCAGCGAACTGGCCTGGCGCCTGGCAGCCTGCGAGCTGGGCATGGCGTGCGGGCCGGACAGTGTGTTGATGAACAATTTCTGCGCGAACGGAGGGATTTGTTCGCAGGACGGTGGGCAGGACTTTGCCACTTTCGTGTATGACGCCGCGGTATCGCGGCAAGGTGCGGGGAAAATGAAAGCGTTGGTGGAACAGCTGATCAAGCAGAGGAAAGGGCGATGAACTACCGTCGATTCCTGCATGGCGCCAAGTTCTGGTTCTGGGTGGTGTTGTTTGTCGCCTACTCGGCTGGCGCAGTGGGCCTGGTGATGATCGATACCTACGATGATCGATACCGGAGCCTGTCCAAGGTGCAGTTGACCTCGGTGAAGGCCGACGCCGACGTGCGTCGCGCCGGTGCCAGCCAGGTGGCCGCGGTGTACCGCGCGCAGAGCGGCATGCCGTTCGCGTCGCTGCCGGCCGGCAGCACCTTCCAGGTGGTGTGGCCGGACGGCTCCACCGAAACGATGGTGATCATGGACCCGACCTCCTCGTTGGGCGTGGAACCGGTCAGGAACACCCAGATCACGGCCGCAGACCGCAGCCGTTGATGTCTGAGGGCGAGGGCGCGCCACGCCAGGGCGCCCAGCGTGTACACGCGCGCCTGGTGGTGCTGCCGGGCCTGGATGCCACCGGTACCCAGCACGGCGCGTTCACCGCTGCGATGCAGCGGCACGGCATCGACACCACGGTGATCGCCTATCCGGTGGATCGCGCGGTGGGCTACGACGTACTGGCCGATATCGTGCAGGCGGCTCTGCCCCGGGACGAGGACTATGTGCTGCTCGGCGAGTCGTTCTCCGGCCCGTTGGCCCTGAGGCTCGCCGCTGCCCATCCGGCGCGTCTGCGCGGCCTGGTTCTTTCCACGACGTTCGCGCGCTCGCCCTGGTATGCGTGGCGTCGTCTGCAATCGCTTCTGTACTGGGCACCGGTACGCACGCTCCCGATGGGCGCGCTGTCCTGGCTGCTGCTGGGGCGCTGGAGCAGTGCCGCGCTGCGCGAAGCGCTGCGGGCTGCCCTGTCCCGCGTCCAGGCCGATGTGCTGCGCACGCGCGCGGTGGCCGCGCTGGGGGTCGATGTCGGCGCCTGCGCCGCTGCACTGCGCATACCAGCGCTGTGCCTGCATGCCGTTGATGACCGCCTGCTGCCGTCACGCTGCCAGCGCCACCTGTCCGCGCTGCTGCCGGCGCAGGACACCGTCTGGCTGGAGGGACCGCACCTGCTGCTGCAGGCGCGCCCGGATGCCGCTGCCGAGGCGATCGCCATGTTCGTCGCCACCGTGTCCCGACGCGACGTTCTCCCGCGGCGCTCGGGTATCTGACGCATCAACGCGCCGCCTGCGGGGGTGGCTGCGGTGTTCTGGGCGGGGAACTTTGCCGGACGTTCAACCGCATGGACCCGGCCGATATGCAGACCCGTCTGCGCGCTGCACTGGAGAAGGCCGAGGCAGAGGCCAGGGCAGGCCGCCGACGATGCCTGCAAGGCGACGGCGCACGCCGCGCTGTGGCGGCGGCCCGGAGACCAGGCAAACAAAAAGGCGGGGAGATCCCCGCCTTTCTGTGGTGTTGCATGACGCCGTCGATCAGGTCAACGCGATCGACTTGTTCTTGCGTTCGGCCAGGCGCTTTTCCAGATAGTGGATGTTCTGGCCACCGGCCTGGAAGCCCTTGTCGCGCATGATGCGCTGCTGCAGCGCGACGTTGGTCTTGATGCCGTCCACGACCAGTTCGCTCAGCGCCACGCGCATGCGCGCGATCGCGGTCTCGCGATCCGGGCCGTGCACGATCAGCTTGCCGATCATCGAGTCGTAGTTCGGCGGCACGCGGTAGCCACTGTAGATGTGGGTATCCACGCGCACGCCGGGGCCACCCGGCGGATGGAAGGCGGTGATCTGGCCCGGGCTCGGCACGAAGGTTTCGGCGTCTTCGGCGTTGATGCGGCACTCGATCGCGTGGCCGGTCAGCACCACGTCGCTCTGCTTGATGCTCAGCTTCTGGCCGGCGGCGATGCGCAGCTGCTCGCAGACCAGGTCGATGCCGGTCACCATCTCCGTCACCGGATGTTCCACCTGCACGCGGGTGTTCATTTCGATGAAGTAGAAACGGCCGTCTTCGTACAGGAACTCGAAGGTGCCCGCGCCGCGGTAGCCGATACGGATGCAGGCTTCCACGCAGACCTTGCCGATCTGCTCGCGAAGTTCAGCGGTGATGCCCGGTGCCGGTGCTTCTTCCACCACCTTCTGGTGGCGGCGCTGCATCGAGCAGTCGCGCTCGCCGAGGTGGATGGCGTTGCCCTGGCCATCGGCCAGCACCTGGATCTCCACGTGGCGCGGATTCTCCAGGAACTTCTCCATGTACACCTGGTCGTTGCTGAAAGCGGCCTTGGCTTCAGACTTGGTGGTCTCGATGGCGGCCTTCAACGAGGCCTCGGCATGCACCACGCGCATGCCGCGACCGCCACCGCCACCGGCAGCCTTGATGATGACCGGGTAGCCGATCTCACGGGCAATCTTGGTGTTGGCCACGATGTCGTCGCCCAGCGGGCCGCCCGAACCGGGCACGCACGGCACGCCGGCGGCCTTCATCGCGCGGATCGCTTCGACCTTGTCGCCCATCAGGCGGATGGTGTCGGCCTTGGGGCCGATGAAAATGAAACCGGACTCTTCCACGCGCTCGGCAAAGTCGGCGTTCTCCGACAGGAAGCCGTAGCCCGGGTGGATGGCCTGGGCATCGGTGACTTCCGCCGCGGCGATCAGGGCCGGAATGTTGAGGTAGCTCTCCGAGGACGGCGCCGGACCGATGCAGACCGACTCGTCGGCCATCGCCACGTGCTTGAGATTGCGGTCGACCGTGGAATGCACGGCCACCGTGCGGATGCCCAGGGTGTGGCACGCGCGCAGGATGCGCAGCGCGATTTCCCCTCGGTTGGCAATAACGACTTTGTCGAGCATGGACGGATCCTTAGCCGATCACGAACAGCGGCTGGTCGAATTCGACCGGCTGGCCGTTTTCGCCCAGGATGGCGACGATGGTGCCGGAGACATCGGCCTCGATCGGGTTGAACATCTTCATCGCTTCGATGATGGCCAGCGTTTCGCCGGCCTTGACCTGCTGGCCGACGGTGACGAAGGCCGGCTTGTCCGGGGACGAGGAGGCGTAGAAGGTGCCGACCATCGGCGCGCGCAGCACGTGGCCGTCCGGCAGGGCGTTGCCCGGCTTGGCGGTGCCGCCGGTGGAGGCTTCGGTGGGCGACTGCATCGGCATGGCCGGCGCGGCCTGCTGGGCCGGGGCCTGGGCAGGCGCCATCATCATCTGCGGCTGGGCCTGGACCATGCCGTAGCCGGAGACCGGGGCGCGCGACAGACGCACGGACTCTTCGCCTTCCTTGATTTCGATTTCGGCGAGGTTCGACTCTTCCAGCAGGTCGATCAGCTTTTTGATTTTGCGGAGATCCATAGGGGCCTCTTGGTTCTTGATGTCAGGGAGTGGGAAGCGCGGCGCGCTCGGGTCAAAGCAGTTCGTAGAAGTCGCGCAGCTGCCGGGTGCGGTCGCGCGCGTGAGTGGTCAGGCAGCGCAACTGCGCACCGTTGCGGGCGCTGCCGTCGGAATTGAGCGCGTACACCGCCTGGCAGTCGTGGTCGCGCAGCTGCACCCACGCCCGCTGTGCCACCACCAGTTGCTGCTCGGCGGTGCCACAGTAGCTGCAGGTGCCGCCGTTTTCGGGGGTGCGCAGCTGGCGGCGCGCCTGCGCGTATACCGAGTTGAGCGTGACGTCGGCGGCGGCCGCCACGTCCGAGGCGCACAGGTCGTGCTCCATCGTGGTGACCGGGTGCGCGCAGTCGATGCCTTCGTCCTCGCGGTCGGCGGCGGCGGCACCGGCGCACAGGCCGGCTGACAGCGCAACACAGGCAAGAGCGCGCAGCGGCAGCATCAGGCGCCGGCGTCCTGCAGCCGCACCAGCGCCGCATCCATCGCATAGCGATAGCTGTCCGCGCCGAACCCGCAGATCACCCCGACCGCCTTGTCGCTGAAATAGCTGTGCTGGCGGAACGGCTCGCGGGCATGCGGGTTGGACAGGTGGATCTCGATGAACGGCACGTCCACCGCCGCCAGCGCATCGCGCAGGGCGACCGAGGTATGCGTGAACGCGGCCGGGTTGATCAGGATGAAGGCGGTGCCATCGGTACGGGCGGCCTGCACCCGGTCCACCAGCACGTGCTCGGCATTGGACTGCAGGGCATCCAGCGCGTGCCCGGCGGCCTGCGCCTGGGCCACCAGGGCCTGGTCGATCTGCGCCAGCGTGGTGTGCCCATACACCCCCGGCTCGCGGGTACCGAGCAGGTTGAGGTTGGGGCCATGCAGGACCAGCAGTTTCGCCATGAGTGCCGAACGACGGGAAAGGGCGGCAGTCTGGCGGAACCGGCTGATCGTGTCCAGTTCGGCGAAGTTGCGCGTGTTTCAATCGAGCGTTTGAATTACGCGGAGAGGATTGGCCGGCGGGAGATCGGGCACCTTGTGCGGCTCAGCATAGTTAGTGGGAAATCCCACCAACTATGACGCGCGCTCACCATAGTTAGTGGTGATAGGGCCGCTAGTGGCCGATAGCGGACACGCGTTGGGGGAGGTGCCCATCTACGTTATTTTGGGCGATTCAGGTTGGTGTCGCCTTCCTTCCTGATCAGCTATGCCGGCCCCACCGACCGGGCTACGTTCAGGAAATAGGGTAATCAGATGCTTGTAATGGGGTATTTTTAGAGACAATACCCCATTTACTGGTTATGCTTGCGTCATTTGCATAGCTTCGGCTTACATTTTCATGCAATCGCTCACACCCGAGTACCTTGCTGCGCTTCGCTTCGATGGCGCCCAAGCCGCCGCGTTGCGTGCGCTTGGCGAGTATCAGGGTAAGCAGCAACTCTACGCGGCGTGGTCGCCCGAAGCCCTCAAGGGCCTGCGCCAAATCGCGGTGGTGGAGTCCACCGAGTCGTCCAACCGGCTGGAAGGTATTGTCATCGCACCCTCGCGGCTGAAGTCTCTGGTCATCCGCAACGCAACGCCAAAGAGCCGCTCGGAACAGGAAATCGCCGGCTACCGCGATGCCCTGGGACTGATCCGCGAGTCCCTCGCACACATGCCCCTCAATGAGGGCGTGATGCTGCAACTACACGCCCTGCTGTACCGCTACATGCCGCAGGCGGGCGGGCGCTGGAAGGCTACCAATAACGACATCATCGAGGGCCACCGGGATGGCACTTCGCGTCCGCGCTTCCAGCCAGTCGCTGCGCATCTCACGCCGACGGCCATGGCTGATCTGACCGGGCGCTACGCCACCGCACTGGATCAGCACCTAGCCGACCCGTTAGTGCTGGTGCCGCTGGCGATGCTCGACTTCCTGTGCATCCACCCTTTCCCGGATGGCAACGGTCGCATGTCCCGCTTACTGACCTTGCTGCTGCTCTACCATCTCGATTATGCCGTGGGCCGCTACATCAGCTTGGAACGCATCTTCGAAGATTCCAAGGAAAGCTATTATGAGACGCTGGAAGCAAGCTCGCAGGGCTGGCACCAGGGGCAGCATGACGTCAAACCCTGGCTCGACTATTTCTGGGGTGCCTTGCTACGGGCATATCGCGAGTTCGAGGAACGTGTCGGCACCATCGAGCGTGGCCGTGGCAGTAAAGGCGACCGGGTGCGAACGGAAGTTCTGGGGCGCACCCTGCCGTTCTCGATTTCCGAGATTGAAGAAGCCTGCCCGGGCGTGAGCCGGGACATGGTACGGCTGGTATTGCGGGCGATGAAGTCAGAGGGACTGATCGAATCGACGGGCAAGGGGCGCGGGGCAAAGTGGCTTCGCATCAATCAAGGGGATGAGAAATGAAGACTAGAAAAAGTATTTTCAGCCTCGACATCCGCGACAATCACACTTGCGGCAATGTGCCCGCGTTCCAGACCGAGGAAATGATCGCAGGTAGTAGCCAAGGCTTCCTCATCGCCAGGGAGGCTCGGCATGTCTAAATCCGAGGCACAGACACGAGCCGATTTGATCGACCAGCAACTCGCGTTATCAGGCTGGAACGTCAAAGACCCGACTCAGGTCGTCGAGGAATTCGACATCCTCACCGCCTTGCCAGCGGGCGTGGCCGAGCCGCGCCCCCCCTACGAGGGCCACCAATTCAGCGACTACGTCCTGCTCGGCAAAGACCGCAAACCCCTGGCAGTGATCGAGGCCAAGAAGACCAGCCGCGATGCCGCGATTGGCCGCGAGCAGGCCAAGCAATACTGCTACAACATCCAGAAGCAGCTGGGCGGTGAGCTGCCATTCTGCTTCTACACCAACGGCCACGAGCTCTATTTCTGGGATCTGGAGAACGCGCCGCCGCGCAAGGTGGTTGGCTTTCCCACCCGCGACGATCTCGAACGCTTCGTCTACATTCGTCGCAATCGCAAGCCGCTGACGCAGGAATTCATCAACACTTCGATTGCCGGACGTGATTACCAGATTCGCGCGATACGCTCGGTGCTCGAAGGCATCGAACAGAAGAAGCGCGATTTCCTGCTGGTGATGGCCACCGGCACCGGCAAGACCCGCACCTGCATCGCCATGGTCGATGCCTTGATGCGAGCTGGCCATGCAGAAAAAGTGCTGTTCCTCGTGGACCGTATAGCGTTGCGTGAACAGGCACTGGCCGCCTTCAAGGAGCACATGCCCAACGAGCCGCGCTGGCCCAATATGGGTGAAAAGCTGATCGCGACGGATCGTCGTGTGTATGTTGCCACCTACCCGACGATGCTCAACATTATCCGGGACGAGGCACAGCACCTGTCGCCGCACTTCTTCGATTTCATCGTTGTCGATGAAAGCCATCGCTCCATCTACAACACCTTTGGCGAAGTGCTGGGCTACTTCAAGACCATCACGCTGGGCCTCACGGCCACGCCGACCGACATCATCGACCACAACACCTTCCAGCTTTTTCATTGCGAAGATGGCATTCCCACGTTTGCCTACACCTATGAGGAAGCCGTGAACAACGTGCCGCCCTACCTCTGCAACTTCCAGGTCATGAAGATTCAGACCAAGTTCCAGATGGAGGGCATCAGCAAGCGCACCATTTCGCTGGAAGACCAGAAGAAGCTGATCCTTCAGGGCAAGGAAGTTGAAGACATCAACTTCGAGGGCACTCAGCTTGAAAAGCAGGTGATCAACAAGGGCACCAACACCCTGATCGTCCGCGAATTCATGGAGGAGGCCATCAAGGACGCTAACGGCGTGCTGCCAGGCAAGACCATCTTCTTTTGCGCCACCAAGGCCCATGCCCGGCGCATGGAAGAAATCTTCGACAAGCTTTACCCGCAGTACCACGGTGAGCTTGCAAAGGTGCTGGTGTCGGATGACCCGCGCGTCTACGGCAAAGGTGGGCTGCTCGATCAATTCACCAACAACGACATGCCTCGCATCGCCATCAGCGTAGACATGCTCGACACCGGCATCGATGTGCGCGAAATCGTCAACCTCGTGTTCGCCAAGCCGGTCTACTCGTACACCAAGTTCTGGCAGATGGTCGGGCGCGGAACACGCCTGTTGGAAGCCAGCAAGCCCAAGCCCTGGTGCCTTGAGAAGGATATGTTCCTGATCCTCGACTGCTGGGACAACTTCGAATACTTCAAGCTTAACCCCAAGGGCAAGGAGCTTAAACCGCAGTTGCCGCTCCCGGTGCGGCTGGTGGGCCTGCGCCTCGACAAGATTGAAAAGGCCAATGACAGCGGCCATGCCGACATCGCCACGCGTGAAGTCGCCAAGCTCCGCTTGCAGATTGCAGCGTTACCCAAAGAGTCGGTGGTGATCAAGGAAACCGCCGCCGCGCTGGCGCGGCTGGACGATGACAACCTCTGGATCAGCCTCAGCCACGAGAGCCTTGAGTTCCTGCGCGCAGAAATCAAGCCGCTGTTCCGCATCGTGTCCGAAGCCGATTTCAAGGCCATGCGCTTCGAGCGCGATCTGTTGGAATATTCACTGGCCGTTTTGAGCGAGGGGAAGGAACAGGCCGACACCCTCAAGGAAGGCATCGTCGAGCAGATCGGCGAATTGCCGCTCTCGGTCGGCTTCGTCAAGCAGGAAGAGGCCCTGATCCGCGCCGCGCAAACCAGCCACTACTGGGCCAAGGCGGATGAAGACGCCTTCGACGAACTGGTCGCCAAGCTCGGCCCGCTGATGAAATTCCGCGAGCAATCCAGCGACCAGGAGCAAACCCACCTCGATCTGGCCGATGAGCTGCACAAGAAGGAATGGGTGGAGTTCGGCCCACAGCACGAGGCGGTCAGTATCACCCGCTACCGCGAAATGGTGGAAAACCTGATCGCCGAACTTACCGCGCACAACCCGGTGCTACAAAAGATCAAGAACGGCGAGGCAGTGAGCAGTGAAGAGGCCAAAGAGCTGGCCGAACTGCTACACGAAGAACACCCGCACATCACCGAAGACCTGCTGCGTCAGGTCTACAAGAACCGCAAGGCGCGCTTCATCCAGTTCATCCGCCACATTCTGGGTATTGAGGTGCTCAGGAGCTTCCCGGACGAGGTCAGCGCCGCCTTTGACCAATTCATCCGCGCCCACACCACGCTCAGCAGCCGGCAAATGGAATTCCTCAATCTGCTGAAGGGCTTCATCATCGAGCGCGAAAAGGTGGAGAAGAAAGACCTGATCACCGCCCCCTTTACGGTCATCCATCCACAAGGCATCCGTGGCGTGTTCAGCCCACTGGAAATCAACGAGATCCTGCAGCTGACCGAACGGTTGGCTGCCTAAATAGCAGAGCACACCATGCTTCAAAACAATCCCGAACTCAAAAGCAAGATCGACCAGCTCTGGAACAAGTTCTGGAGCGGCGGCATCAGCAACCCGCTCACCGCCATCGAGCAGATCACCTACCTGCTGTTCATGAAACGGCTGGATGAACTTGATCAGAAGCGCCAGGCCGACGCAAGAGATGGCTGGAGCGATCCGTATCAATCTAAGTTTGAAGGCACTTGGATTCCACCCGAGGAGCGCAACTGGCCTGTGGCGGAACAGCGTCCCATCGACAAACGCACGCTGCGCTGGAGTGAGTTCAAGCGCATGCAGGCCGAAGAGATGCTGCAACATGTGCAGGGCAAGGTATTCCCCTTCCTGAAAGACCTGAACGGTGCTGAATCCAATTTCACCCACCACATGAAGAACGCCGTGTTCATCATCCCCAAGCCAGCGCTGCTGGTGGAGGCGGTGAAGACCATCGACGAAATCTTCGAGGTGATGGAGAAGGACTCACGGGAAAATGGTCAAGCCTTCCAGGATATCCAGGGCGATGTCTATGAAATGCTACTGGCCGAAATCGCTACCGCTGGCAAGAACGGCCAGTTCCGTACCCCGCGCCATATCATCAAGCTGATGGCCGAACTGGTACAGCCACAGCTAGGCCACAAGATAGCCGACCCTGCCTGCGGTACCGGCGGCTTCCTGCTTGGTGCCTACCAGTACGTGGTCACCCAGTTGGCCATCAAAGCAGGCACCAAGAACCTTGAGCCCGATGAAGACGGCTTTGTCCGCACCTCGGTCGCTGCCGCACTGACCGAAAAGGCTCAGACCATCCTGCAGGAAAGCCTGTACGGCTACGACATCGACGCCACCATGGTGCGCCTGGGCCTGATGAACCTGATGATGCACGGCATCGACGAGCCGCACATCGACTATCAGGACACCCTGAGTAAGAGCTACTACGAAGAAGCCGAATACGACATCGTGCTGGCCAACCCGCCCTTTACCGGCAGCATCGACAAGGGCGACATCAATGAAAACCTGCAGCTCTCTACCACCAAGACCGAGCTGCTGTTTGTCGAGAACATCTATCGCCTGCTCAAGAAGGGCGGCACTGCCTGCGTGATCGTGCCGCAGGGCGTGCTGTTCGGCTCTGGCGGGGCATTCAGGACGCTGCGTCAACTGCTAGTGGAACGCTGCGACCTCAAGGCCGTCATCACCCTGCCCAGCGGGGTGTTCAAACCCTACGCTGGGGTCAGCACCGCCATTCTGCTGTTCACCAAGGTTTGGGGGGCAAAGGACAAGGTCGCCAAGCCCGCCACCGAGCATGTCTGGTTCTACGAGATGGTCGCCGATGGCTACTCGCTGGACGACAAGCGCACCAAGCAGGAAGGCTATGGCGACCTGCAAGACATCATTGCCAAATACCACGCCCGCGATGCGGCGGCCGACGCTGACCGCACTACCAATTGCTTCATGGTGTCACGCACTGAGATTGCGGACGAGAAAAACAACTTCGACCTCTCACTCTCGCGCTACAAGGAGGACGTATTCGAGGAAGTGCACTACGACGCGCCGGGTGTGATTCTGGATCGGCTGATTCAGGCGGAAGTGGGGGATGTGGATGAGACGGAACTGGCCAAGGTGCAAAGCGGCATCGTGCGCGAATTGCTAGCGTTGAAGGAGATGGTGGGATGAAAAGCCGTTTCCCGATTGTTGAGCTGGGAAAAAACGTTCGACAGGTAAGCCAACGAAATCGGGCTGAAGCTGATGTCGAAGTGTTTTCTGTCACCAACTCAGAAGGATTCACAAGATCAACCGATTACTTCAGTAAAGAAGTTTTCAGTAAGGATGTCTCGAATTACAAGCTCGTCAATCCTGGTCAATTTGCTTACAACCCTTCACGCATCAACGTTGGATCGATTGACTACCTTCGACATGACAGGTCAGTACTGGTAAGTCCGCTGTATATCGTTTTCGAGGGCAAAAAAGATATTCACGCTGACTATTTGCTGCTCTATCTAAAAAGTGACTGGGGTAATGCTCAGATTAGGGCTAATACTGAGGGTGCTGTACGAGACTCTCTGAAGTTTAAGGGATTGGAGAACATCAAGCTTCCTTTACCGCCTCTCAACGACCAAATCCGCATTGCCCAGCTGCTCGGCAAAGTGGAAGGACTGATCGCCCAGCGCAAACAACACCTGCAACAACTCGACGACCTGCTCAAAAGCATGTTTCTGGAGATGTTTGGCGACCCAGTACGAAATGAGAAAGATTGGGACAAGCCCGCGTTGACGGCTTTCGGCAAGATTTCGACGGGTAATACGCCTCCTAGAAGTGAGTCAGCAAATTACGATAGTGATTTCATTGAGTGGATCAAGACAGACAACATTACAGGCGATGCTCTTTTCGTAACACCTTCTACCGAGCATCTTTCTCAGA
This sequence comes from Stenotrophomonas nematodicola, assembly GCF_009467805.1. Classification (GTDB taxonomy): domain Bacteria; phylum Pseudomonadota; class Gammaproteobacteria; order Xanthomonadales; family Xanthomonadaceae; genus Stenotrophomonas; species Stenotrophomonas nematodicola. The sequence goes on along the minus strand of NZ_WIAY01000004.1, from coordinate 5,008 downwards.
TTGGTGCGAGAAGGGCAAGAACAGTAACGAGCGGTGCGCTGCTTGTGGCCTGCATCGCCGGCAGCGTCGAATCAATCGGGCGCGCAGCATTAACAGATAGAACAGTGTCCTTCAACCAGCAGATCAATGCCATCCAGCCTGGAAAGGATGTCAATCCTTTGTACTTGTATGGTCTGTTTAAGTTAGCTCGGAGCTATATACAGAGTCACGCCACGAAGGGGATGAAGAAGATTCTGACAAAGGGCGATTTTGAGAAGATCACGATGATCAAGCCTCCCTTCGAGATGCAAAACCGATTCGCGGTCGTTGTTGAAAACATCGAAGGTATTAAGTCCAGATACAAACAAAGCCTCGTCGATCTGGAAACCCTCTACGGCGCACTAAGCCAGCAGGCCTTCAAGGGGGAACTGGATCTGTCGCGCGTGCCTATTCCCGCCCAGCTTGTCGCGCCTGTCTCCCTTGGAGATCAAGCCACCGTACCAGAACCTGTTGTGCAGACCGTGCCTGCTATTCATTTGCCCGATACCGGAAACCTGCTGGCAGCGTTGGAAAATTCCGGGGCCCGTAAAGCACTGATCGCAGAATGGCTGGAAGCCTATCGCCAACAACTGGGGGATGCGTCATTTTCGGTGCAAGATTTTATGGTGGCAGTGAGTGATCAACTCACAGAATGGCTGCAGGCTGTGGTGGAAGACGAAGCTGTCGCTGATGAGCAAAAGAACCGTTTAGCCGAGTTCTACCCGAGCAATGATGTTGGGCTTGACGTAAACGACTATGAACACATCAAAAAATGGGTATTCGAGGCGCTGGCGGCTGGCGCCCTGACGCAGGGGGGAAATAAAGTCGGCAACCGCATCGAACTCAAGGCTGTTCAGTCATGAAACTGCTCCGCCTCAAGATCACTGACCCGGCAGGCTTTCGTAGCTTGCTCTGTGGTTTTGAACATCACTTCCGCACTGAGTGGAGCTTGCAGGAAGAACTGGCCCAGCCCGAAGGTTTTGCACCCTTCGTGTGCGCCGGCCCCAACGGCAGCGGTAAGTCCAACCTGTTCGAAGCGTTGGCAGCGATCTTCTTTCAGCTGGAGGTGCAGCGGGTACGCCGCAATTTCTTGCCCGACATCTTTCAGTACGACCCTGATGACAATCCGGAGGGCATACAAGAGCACGAAGGCTATCCCAATGCCTATGAACTGGAATACCTGATTAAGTTGCCGAAGGAGCACCGTTCTTCCGGTAGTCCGGAGTTCGCCCACGTGGTCGTGATCAAGGAGAGGGACAAGTCGCCGTGGCTGCGCTGGGAGAACAACGAAGCATTCCCTATCGGGGGTTTTGCTTTCAGCACATTGTCTGATGAAGAGCGTGACCTGTTATTGCCGCAGTACGTACTGGGCTACTCCTCCGGCGAGAACGAGATTCTCAGCCTGCCGTTCTTCAAGATGCGTTTCATCCAGTTCGATGAGTACTGGAATGCTCTGGCCCGACAGCTCCCTTATCCCGGCCGTCCCGAAACGCGGCTGGCCTATCTGGACAGTGGCTTCAGCCAAGCTATTCTGTTGTGTAATCTTCTGCTTCAGGATGAAGCCACTCTCCAGCCCTTCCGCGAAGATGTTGGCATCGAGGCGCTACAGGAGTTCCGCATTGTCCTGCGCCGCAGTATTCCGGTCACCCATCAGCAGGTTGCTGCTTTCACTTCGGGTGAGTATGTTTTGCCCACTGAGACACAGGATGGTCGCTTTAAAGATACCAACGTGGTTTATCTTGACCCGGAGACTGGCGATTACAGGCTCTATCTTCTCCAAGGGCTGGAGGCAAATGAGCGCACTGAACGTACCGCCATTGTTGAGAAGCTCAAGCGTTGCGCCACGCTGCATTTTCACGATGATGCGACCGATACCTTGGTTCTGGACTACCGGGTCAATGAAGCAACCAAGCAGGCCTTTCGTGCCAACTTCGATGATCCGGTAGACCCGGCACTGGCCTTGTTTCAGGCCTTGCAGGTTTTGTTGACGCTCAACCTGTATAGCGTCAGCGACACCATCAAGGCTGACTTGTACCGCTCCACCAGCCACTACGTCAGTGAGACTGTGCCGACGCTGGCCTCCGACCAGCGCATCATGCGCTTCAAGAATTTTCACCTCACAAAGCAGGGCATAGAAAAGCCGATGCTGCTCAAGGATCTGTCGGACGGCGAGTACCAGATGCTGCACAGCCTCGGGCTATGCCTGCTGTTTCGCAGGACCAACAGCCTGTTCCTGCTCGATGAGCCGGAGACCCACTTCAACCCCCACTGGCGCGCCAGCTTCATCACCCGCCTGCGCCAATGCCTGCCCGATGTGGAGGATGCGGGACAAGAAATGCTGGTCACCACCCACACGCCCTTCCTGATCTCCGATAGCAAGCCGGACAAAGTGTTGGTGTTCGCCAAGGATAAAGCCAACGGCGAGGTCAGCATCAGCAAGCCGAACTACAACACGCTGGGTGCCTCGATCAACAAGATCACCATGAACACCTTCGGCAAGCGCGAAACCATCGGCGGTCACGCGCAGGCTGTCTTGGAGGCGTTGCGTGCCCGCTTTGAACAGGGCGGCGAAGACAGGGAGTCGTTGATCACGGAGATTCACCAGCAACTCGGCGATTCGGTGGAGAAGGTGCTGCTGATTAAGGCCATCCTCGAAGGCGATCAGCCAGACAATGGAGAGGAGCAGGGCTGATGTTGTTCTCGTATACCTATGTGCCGCATCAGATGGAGAAGATGCAGGTGTTCATTGACTTCATTTTTCATGAGGTCTGGTGCAAAGCACCGGTTGGCTTGGTCTTCCATCCGGACCTATTTGACGGCAGCCCTGAACTCAAGGAGGTCATGGGCGAGTTCGGCTTTTCCGCGAAAGCGGCAGAGCGAGGAAAGGCGTTTTACAAAGATGTGAAGGCAATCTACGATCTTTTCGCATCACTCTCACCGAGAGAGATTGACCAGTTCAAGCTGTGGTATCAGGGCAATAACGACCTGGAAAAAGTCTGTGCCAATGATCCTGCAACGCGCCTCGCCCGTTACGCCGACATCGACGTCAATCACGAAGGCCTTGCAGATCAACTCGGTATCTTCTTCAAGGGACTGTATTCGCAATCGCTTCTGGGTCTCGCTGCACTGCGCGCCAAGATCGGTGATATCGACGATCACTATCAAGCCTTCGTGTCCACCAACAAAACAGGGAAGTGTCCGTTCTGCGGTATAGGCGACATCAAGGGTGAGAATCACAGTAAACGCGAAGCCTACGACCACTATCTACCGAAAGCGCTATATCCATTCAATTCCATCAACTTTCGCAATCTCGCGCCCGCCTGCCACGAGTGCAATAGCACCTACAAGCTGAGCAAAGACCCCGCACACAATGCAGTTGGACGGCGCAAGGCCTTCTATCCGTATGCCGCTGTCAGCCACACCGTTGAATTGCAGGTTGCTTTGCTGCATGCAGACTTCGATAAATTGGGGCCTGCCGACGTCACAATTCAATTCGGCCCTGCGAAATTGGCTGAAGAACTCGACACATGGAAGGACGCATACGGGATTGAAGAACGCTATAAAGCCAAGTTCTGCGCGGAGAACGACGGCAAATACTGGCTGATGCAGGTGCTTGACGAGTGGAAAGAAGACGGTCGAGACCCTGCCGACTTCATGAATACGCTAGCGCGGCAGGTGCAGAAGAGCCCGTACGCTGAATGCAACTTCCTCAAAAAGCCGTTTCTCGATGCTTGCCGGCAGATCGGTGCTCTTTGATGAGTGATAGGTAGCCGACAAGTAGGTGGGGGACCTTTGGAGGCTCAGGCTTGAATCAGCTTCCTAGGTAGACCTCCTTCACCTTCACCCGTTGGTGCTAGAGTTCATAGCTGATTTGGTGGAGGCGCGTGGGTCGGCAAAACGTTGCGGCAAGTCGAAGTGAGCTGTGCCGGGCCCAGCTGCTATCGTTGATTTGCACCCGATCAGTGTTTCATATTGCCTCTGCGATTCGGCATCATCCGAGGCAAAGTTGAATTGCCCAGGATGCAGTAGACAGGCACCACGGTCACTGCGTGTCCGTTTTTGGCCGGGGTTCTCCCCCGTTTTCACGGACACTTGTAAGAAGGCCGATTCAGGCCATGAGGAGTGTTCATGTCGAAGCGAAGGAAGTTCAGCGCCGAGTTCAAGCGTGGTGCGGTTGAGCAGGCAAGCCAGTCGGGTGTGAGCTGCGCCTAGGTAGCCCGGGAGCTTGGAATCCGGGATACGTTACTGACACGCTGGAAGCGTGAGGCGCAGGGTCAGGGGCCGGTCGTATTTGCTGGTGCCGGGACGCCCCGGGACGAGGAACTTGCGCAGTTGAAGCGCGAACTAGTCCGGGTGAAGAAGGAGCGGGATTTTTTGCGAGAAGCGGCGACGTTCTTTGCCAAGGGATCATCCTGAGGTATCAGGTGATCGAACTTTGCCGCGACGAGTTTCCGGTTCGACTGATGTGCCGCCGTCTGAAGGTGTCGGCCAGTGGCTATTACGATTGGAGCAAGCGCCTGCCCAGTGCTGGTCAGCTCGAAAATCAGGGTTTGCTCGACCAGATCCGCGCGTTGCATGAGGACGGTCGGGGCACACTTGGCGCAGGCCGGATGCAGGAAGATCTGGCCGATGCCGGCCATAGCCTGAGTCTGAACCGGGTGGCGCGCCTGATGGCAGCTGACGGCTTGCAGGGCTGGCCACGACCGAAGCGCCGAGGCCAGCAAGGCAAGCCTGCGTTGACCCCGCCAGGCGTGCGTAACCGGCTGGAGCGTGACTTCAGCGCATTGGAGCCGGAGACCAAGTGGGTGACGGATATTACCGAGATCAAAACCCAGCAGAGCAAGCTGTATCTGTGCATCGTTCTGGATCTGTTTGATCAGCGAGTGGTGGGCTGGTCGATGCACCACCGCCAGGACCGTCAGATGGTGATTCGTGCGGTGCAGATGGCAGTCTGGCAGCGTCAAGAAAGTTACGAGGTGATCCTGCATTC
>NZ_WIAY01000003.1 GCF_009467805.1 Stenotrophomonas nematodicola | reverse complement strand
TCCCTGGTGAAATTAGCGCTGTGGAACCACCCGATCCCATCCCGAACTCGGAAGTGAAACGCAGCTGCGCCGATGGTAGTGTGGCCTAAGCCATGCGAGAGTAGGTCATCGCCAGGGTTTACACCCCAAAAACCCCGCTGCTCACGCAGCGGGGTTTTTTCTTTATGCGTTGCCTGCGCGCGGTGATGCATCGCTCCCCTACGGTGGACATCGACCGGACACCGCCGATCCACATCCGAACGCGGCGTCCCCGGATCGCCGCCCATGCGCTGTCCCCCGGGTAGCAACCCACTGACGGTCGGGTGACGGTGCGCAACGGCGGTCGCTGCACGCGGTAGTGCGCCGTACCGACCCGCGGTCGGCACCTGGCGGCCATCGAAGGGGACGATCAATGCTCGGCACCTCCCGCGCGCACGTTCCCGCGCTCCACCCCGGCCATGAAAAAACGGCGCCTCTCGGCGCCGTTTCTGTTCACTCCCTGCGCGTCAGCTCACTTGGCTGCGGGCGGCGGGGTCTTGCCCTTCATCATGGTGTCGCGGGCTGCCTTGAACGGGTTGCCCTCGTACCAGTTCGGCCACCGATCGCCGCCGGCCAGCTCCTTGCCGACGCCGTACAGCAGCTGCAGGTCCTCGACCGTGCCGTCCAGCTTCCAGGTGGCGGCGTCGTACTCGTCCTTCGGACCGTGGTAGCGGTTGCGCCCGTAGTCTTCAGCGGCCTTGCGGCCCGCGTCGATTCCACCCTCGCGCAGATCTTCGCCGCCGTCGGCGTACAGGGCCGGCACGCCGGCCTTGGCGAAGTTGAAGTGGTCCGAACGGAAGTAGAAGCCGCTCTGCACCGCCGTCTCGCCATGCAGGGTACGGCCCTGGTTGGCGGCCAGCGGCTTGAGGATGTCCTCCAGCTCGGAGCTGCCGAAACCGGTCACGGTCATGTCCTTGGCGCGGCCAGCCACCGACATCGCATCGATGTTGATCACGCCCGCGATCTTGTCGAGCGGGAAGGTCGGGTGATTGACGAAGTACTTCGAACCCAGCAGGCCCGATTCCTCCAGCGTGACCGCCAGGAACACCACCGAGCGTTCCGGCGCAGGTTGCTGGTGGACCATCGCATCGGCGATCTCGAGGATGCCGGCTACCCCGGTGGCATTGTCAATGGCGCCGTTGTAGATGTTGTCGCCCTGCTCGCCCTCGTGCTTGCCCAGGTGATCCCAGTGCGCCATGTACAGCACCGCTTCGTCAGCGCGCTTGCTGCCCGGCAGAACGCCGACCACGTTGCGCGACTTCTTCTCGGCGATGGTGCTCTTCAGGTCGAAGGACACCTTCGCCTTCAGCGGGACCGGCTTGAAACCGCGCTTGCTGGCGTCCTTGTACGCTTTGTCCAGGTCCAACCCGGCCTCGGCGAACAGCTGGCGCGCCGCATCGGCGCTCAGCCAACCCTGTGCGGGCAGGCGCGCTTCCGGATCGTCCTTGGCCGGCAGGTCGTACTGCGGACCCGCCCAGGAGTTCTTGACCACGTCCCAGCCGTACGAGGCGCCGGCAGTATCGTGCACGATCAGCGCCGCGGCGGCGCCCTTGCGCGCGGCTTCCTCGAACTTGTAGGTCCAGCGGCCGTAGTACGTCATCCGCTTGCCGTCGAACAACGTGCTGTCATCGACATGGAAGCCGGGGTCGTTGACGAACATGACCACCGTCTTGCCCTTCCAGTCCTGGCCCGCGTAGTCGTTCCACTTCTGCTCCGGCGCGTCCACGCCGTAGCCGACGAACACCAGGTCGCTGGACGACACCTTGACCTCCGGCTGGCCGGTGCGGGTACCGATCACCATGTCGGTACCGAACGTCAGTGTGCGCGTCTTGCCGTCCTGCTCGAGCGTGAGCACGGTGGATTCGTCGGCGGTGGTCTCGGTCATCGCCACGTCCTGGAACCAGCTGTCGCCATTGCCGGGCTGCAGGCCGATGCGCTGCATCTGGTCGCGGATGTACTCGACCGTGCGGTCCTCACCGACGCTACCCGGCGCGCGGCCCTCGAAGTCGTCCGAGGCGAGTGTCTTGACCAGCTCGGCGAAGTCACCGGCGTTGATGTCGGGCGAGAAGGCATGGCCGGCCGCGGGGGCCGGCGCGGCCGCCGGGGCGGGCGCGGGAGCGGTCTGCTCGCCCTTGCACGCCGACAGAGCGGCGGCAGCGGCGAGGCACAACAGAAGTTTGCGGGGCATCGTCGGTTCCTGGATCAAAAGAGGCCGGCGCCAGCAGCGCGCCGGTGGGACACCATATCAATCCTGCGGCGCGGTGTCGGTGTCGAAGGCCTGCGCCACCGCACCACTGATGGCGCCGGTACGTGCGCTGCGATGGATGTACAGCGTGACATCGCGGTCGAACTGCAGGTTGCCGCCGACCACGGCGTTGGGACCGATGATCACGCGCGGCTTGCGGCCCGGCGTCAATGACAGGTTGAAGCTGGCCTTCTTGACGCGGATGCCGCCGCCGACCTGCGAGCCGACGCCAACGGTGATGTCGCCGTTGACCGTCTCGATGCCTCCTCCCAGCCGGGTCTCGACCAGTCCGATGCTGCCGTTGACGGTATCCACACCGCCCTCGATCTGGCTGCCGCGGTCGGCGAAGATGCTGCCGTTGACGGTTTCGACGTCGCCGTTGGCCACCACCTCGCGTCCGATCTGGATGCTGCCGTTGACCGTGGAGATGCTGCCGGTACGCGCACGCTCGGCGATGCGGATGCCGCCGTTGACGGTCTCGATGTCGCCGGTGACGGCGCCCTCCTCGACGCGGATGCCGCCATTGACGGTATCCAGGTCGCCGTAGGTCTGGCCGGACCGGGCGGTGATGCTGCCGTTGACCTTGCTGATGTCGTCCTGGGCAAGCACGGGACCCGACACCATCAGGGCCAAGAGCAATGGGAACGAAACAGATTTCATGGGAGCCTCGGTTGTCTGGCGCGCGGCTGGCAGGCCGCCTGCTGCAATGTCACCATGCGTCGCTACAATCTGCATCTGCCTGAAGTCACTGGAAAGCCCTTGCGCCACAACGCCTTTTCCTCACGCCGGGATAACAAACCCACGACGGGGCGCGTCGTTTCGCGCCGCCTGGGCGTGATGCTGCAGGGGCTGTTGCTGGTCACCGCGCTGATGCTGGCCGGCCAGGGCGCGGTGGCGCAGACGCCCAAGGAAACCGAGCGCAAGCTGCAGAAGCTGCGCAGCGAGCTCAAGGGCGTGGCGCAGGAGCGGCGCACCCTGGAGAGCCAGCGTGGCCAGGCATCGCGGCAACTGCGCGAAGCCGATGAGAAAGTCGCCCGCACCGGCCGCGTTCTGGCCCAGACCGAGACCGCCCTGCAGCGCGAAACCCGCGCGATGGAGGAACTGCAACGCAGGCGCAGCGAGCTGCAGGCCGGCATGGCCCGGCAACGCGAGGAGCTGGCGTCGCTGCTGCGTGCCGCGTACCGCGTGGGCAACAACGCCCCGCTCAAGCTGCTGCTGTCGCAGGACCGCGTGGCCGATGCCAACCGCACGCTGGCCTACCATCGCTACCTGCAGCGCGAGCGCGCGCAGCGCATCCAGGCACTGACCCGCGACCTGGCCGACCTGCAGACGCTGGAAACGCAGATCGTCGAGCGTCGGCAGGCGTTGGAGGGCGCGCGCCAGCAGCAGAAGCAGCAGGCCGCGGCGCTGGAAGGCGACCGTCGCGCGCGTGCCGCCACCGTGGCCACACTGGACGAGCGTTTCAAGGATCGCAGCGAGCGGGAGAAGGCGCTGGGCCAGGATGCCAAGGCACTGGAAACGCTGCTGGCCAACCTGCGTGCGGCGGCGGCACGCGCCGAAGCCGAGCGGCGCGCGGCTGCCCGTCGTGCCGCAGCGGAAAAGGCGGCCGCCGAGAAAGCCGAGAAGGCGGCCGCGGCGAGCGGGACGCGTGCCCCTCCACGTGCGGTAAAGGTTCCGCCCGTGGTGGCCTCGGCACCGGCACCGAAAGTGGGCGGGTTGGGCTGGCCGCTGTCGGGCAATCTGCTGGCCCGTTATGGTGGCAAGCTGCCCGACGGTCGCACCAGCAGCGGTGTCCTGATCGGCGCGCCCGCCGGCAGCACCATCACCGCCGTGGCTGATGGCACGGTGGTGTTCTCGGACTGGATGACCGGCTACGGCATGATCCTGATCGTGGACCACGGCAACGGCTACATGAGCCTGTACGCCCACAACGACACCCTGCTGCGCGATGCCGGCGCGGCGGTGAAGAAGGGCGATGCGGTGGCCAAGGTCGGCAACTCCGGCGGACAGGGCGTGACGGCGCTGTACTTCGAGCTGCGTCGCAACGGCCAGCCCGTGGACCCCGGTTCCTGGCTGCAGCGCCGCTGAGTCCACGCGGGGGGCGATGAATCGCGCCCCCCTCGTAACGCGCACCGGTACCGGGCGGTTCAACGGGAATTTATCCGGCCTTCGCGCATAATCGGGACACGCACCCCGGTGTGTGTGTTCCCGTCCCCCGCTTACCCTGGAGTGCTTCATGCGCGTAGCCCGTTCCGCCACCTTGTTGCTGGCCCTGTTGCCGGCCATGTCCTGGGCGCAGCAGACCGGCGGTGCGCCGACCCGCGGCAGCGATGCGGCAACCAGTGAAGAGGCGGTCACTTCCCGCGTGCCGCTCGAGGAAATCCGGCGCTACGTGGCGGTGTACAACGCGGTGCGCGCCGCCTATGTGGACCCGGTGGACGACAAGAAGCTGATGCAGTCCGCGATCCGAGGCCTGCTGCTGGACCTGGACCCGCACAGCACCTACTTCGACAAGGAAGATGCCGAGGCCTTCGATGAGCAGGCCAACGGTGCCTACGAGGGCATCGGCGTGGAGCTGCAGCAACAGCCGGACAACAGCAGCCTGAAGGTGATCTCGCCGATCGACGACACCCCGGCCGCGCGTGCAGGCATCCTGGCTGGCGATCTGATCATCGCCATCGACGGCAAGCCGATCAGCGCGATCGAGGCCACCGAACCCCTGCGCGGCGCAGCCGGCAGCAAGGTGGTGCTGACCCTGGTGCGCGAAGGCCGTCCCAAACCGTTCGATGTGACCGTCACCCGCGAAACCATCCGCGTCACCAGCGTGCGCAGCCGGATGCTGGAGCCCGGCTACGGCTACATCCGCCTGAGCACCTTCCAGGCCGACACCGGTGCCGATTTCCAGAAGCATGTCGCGCAGTTGCAGCAGCAGGCCGGCGGCAAGCTCAAGGGCCTGGTGCTGGACCTGCGCAGCAACCCGGGCGGGCTGCTCACCGCTGCGGTCCAGGTGGCCGACGACCTGCTCGACAAGGGCAATATTGTCAGCACCCGTGGCCGCATCTCGATCAGTGACGCACGCTTCGACGCGACGCCGGGCGATCTGCTCAAGGGCGCGCCGGTGGTAGTGCTGGCCGATGCCGGTTCGGCCAGCGCATCGGAAGTGCTGGCCGGCGCGCTGCGCGACAACGGCCGTGCGCGCGTGGTCGGCAGCCGCACCTTCGGCAAGGGCTCGGTGCAGACGGTGCTGCCGCTGGACAACGGTGATTCGGTCAAGCTCACCACCGCGCGCTACTTCACGCCCAGCGGCAAGTCGATCCAGGCCACCGGCATTGTGCCGGACGTGGTGCTGCTGCCCGACAGGCGCGACGGCGACGACGCGCTGCCGGCGAGCCTGACCGACTACAGCGAAGCGACCCTGCCGGGTCATCTGCGCGGCGATGAGGAAGGCGGCGACGGCTACAAGGCCGGCGACGTACTGCCCGGCGACGGCCCGATCAACGATGCACTGGCCGAATTGAAGCAGCCGGGTTCGGTGGCGGCCAAGCAGAAGGCCGAGGCGGCGAAGAAGCCGGCACCGACGCCGGAGGCGAAGCCTGCGGCCAAGCCCGAAGCCAAGCCTGAAGCCAAGCCCGCAGAAATGCCGACCAAGCCCTGATCGATCGTACGCCCGCCGTCGTAGAGCCGAGCGCAGCGCGGCGATGATCGGCACCGCGGCAGCCGGGCGGAACCGGCGCTGCGCTGCACGGAGATGGAAGCCGCCGGGTCTAGAAGCCGTGCCGCTTGCGCAGGCGCCGCGCGATCGCCGCGCGCACGTACACGCCGTAGGCCAGCCCGAAGGCGAAGCCGGCAATGTGCGCCCACCAGGCGACCATGCCGAAGGTCGGGCCGATATAGGCGAACACCACCTGCAGCGCCGCCCATACACCGATCAGGAGGTAGGCCGGCGCGCGCACGAACTCCAGGAACAGGCCGAGCGGGATCACCACGCCCAGCCGCGCGCCCGGGAACAGCGCCAGGTAGGCACCGATGAGTGCCGACACCGCGCCGCTGGCACCGATGATGATCTGGTCCGGGCTGCCCATCGTGTAGATCGCGGTCAGGTTGGAGATCGCCCCGCCGACCAGGAACAGCAGGATCAGCCGCCACGGCCCCAGCACGCGTTCGGCCGGCAGCCCGAAGATCAGCAGGAACACCATGTTGCCGAGCAGGTGCGACCAGTCCGCATGCAGGAACAGGGCGGTGAACAGCCGCAGCACACTGCCGTCCTGCAGGGTGGCCCACCAGTCCTGCGGGTGGGTCAGCCCGGTGGACAGGGCGCCCCAATCCAGCCAGAGGCTGCGCCGGGCGTCGTCCGGCCGGGAGATCGACCACAGGAACGCCAGCCACAGGGCCGCGAACAGCAGCGGGGTGGCCCAGCGCAACGCGGACTTCTTGCGGGAGGGAATCGACACGAACATGGGTGGCGCTAGCCTAGCGCGGGGGCGGCCCGGGTGGGGGAATGTCGCGTTCAGCCTGAATGGCCGGGAGGGCGACGGCCGTTATTGTTTCATTAACCGGTCTGGGTATACTCGCATACGGCGTCGTATGTCGGGAGGGGAATCCGGCGCGTCGTCCCAACCCGGAAGGGAAGGGGCTACGCAGGCGCGCGTTGCCAAACATCACCGCAATTCCGGAGAGAACCAACAATGCATACCGCTTCCACGCTTGCCCGTGTCACCGCCCTGGCCGTCGGCATTGCCGGTGCCCTGGCCGCTGGCCACGTCAACGCCGCCGCCTTCCAGCTGAAGGAAAACAGCGCCAAGGGCCTCGGCCGTTCGTTCGCCGGCTCCGGCAGCGCCGCGGGCGACGCCTCCATCATGGCCGTCAACCCGGCCGGCATGCGCCAGCTGGAAGGCATGCAGGTCCAGGGTGACCTGAGCGCCATCAGCTTCTCGGCCAAGTTCCACGGCACCGGCCGCAAGCCGACCGGCCAGGCCCAGACCGGCGGTGACGGCGGCGACGCCGGCATGATCGCTCCGGTTCCGGCGGCTTACTTCCACATGCCGATCGGTGAAAAGGCCCACTTCGGTGTGTCGCTGACCGCACCGTTCGGCTTCAAGACCGAATACGACAATGGCTGGGTCGGCCGTTACAGCGGCCTCAAGACCGACCTGAAGGCGATCGACCTGGGCTTTGCCGCCTCGTACGACGTCAATCCGTACGTGTCGTTCGGCGCGTCGGTGTTCGTTGAACACCTGACCATCGAACTGAGCAACAACATCGACTTCGGCACCGCGCTGGCGCAGTCGCGCGTGCCGGGCTTCACCCCGGGCAGCGCCGACGGCAAGCTGACCGTGGAAGGCGACAACAATGCGGTGGGTTGGACCGTGGGCGGCCTGTTCAGCCCGGATGAGAACACCCACATCGGCATCAGCTACCGTTCCAAGGTCGAGCACAAGATCACCGGCGGCGATGCCACCTTCGTGGTGCCGCCGAACGTGGCGACCGTACTGAACGCCGTGCAGCCGGGTCGCTTCGTGAGCACCTCGGGCAAGGCCACCGTGACCCTGCCGGCCTCGGCCACCCTGAGCGTCACCCACAACGTCAATGACAAGTGGACCGTGATGGGCGACGTGACCCGCACCGCGTGGTCGACCGCCTTCGACCAGGTCACCATCGACTACGCGTCGGCGCAGCCCGATTCGGTGCTGGAATTCGGCTACCGCGACACGACCTTCGTCTCGCTGGGTACCGATTACAAGCTGAGTGACACCGTCACCCTGCGCGGCGGTATCGCGCTGGACCAGACCCCGACCACCAACGCACACCGCGACGTGCGCGTGCCCGACACCAGCCGCAAGTGGCTCTCGCTGGGCGTGGGCTGGACGCCGTCGGAAAACGTCGAATACAACTTCGGCTACCTGCACCTGTTCACCAAGGATCCGGACGTGATCATCGCCGGCACCACCAACAACCAGGGCAACTCGCTCACCGGCAAGTACAAGGTGCGCGGCGATGTGCTGGCGGCGTCGGTGAACTACAAGTTCTGATCGACGCGCAAGCGGACATCACACGCTGGACGAAAGGCCCCGCTCGCGCGGGGCCTTTCTGTTTCCGGCATCCGGGCCGCGCTCAGCGCAGCTGGCGCGGCGTTGCGTTGAGACGCTGGCGCAGCAGCCGCCGCAGCGCGGTGGGATCGCCATAGCCCACCTGCTCGGCCACTGCCTCCACCGAACAACGGCTGTTCTCCAGCAGCGCCCGCGCCCGGTTCAACTGCACGCTGCGGATCAGGTGCAGCGGGCCGTGCCCGGTGGCACGGGTGACCTGTCGCGACAGTGTGCGCGTGGACATGCCCATGTGGTGGGCCAGATCACCGACCGTCACCGCAGTGGGCAGGTGCGCTTCCACATGCGCGGTCAGGGCGGCGATCAACGCATTGCCCTGCGCCATCATCGCCGGGACCATGAACGGCGACTGCAGCTGGCGTCGGTCCAGCAGCAGCGCACGTGCCACTGCCCCGGCCAATGCGGGGCCGAAGCGTTGGCGCAGCAGGTGCAGCATCAGGTCGCTGTGGCCGAGCGCCGCACCGGCGGTGGTCACCGGCCCGTCGTCGATCACCATGTGGTCCGCATCGACCTGGCAGGCCGGCTCCAGCCGCTGCAATGCCGCGGCCAGCCACCAGGTGGTGGTGACGCGGCGCTGGGCGAGCAGCCCGGCCGCCTGCAGCAGGAATACCGACGCGCACGAGGCGGCCAGGCGACCGCCTGCGGCAGCGTGCGCACGCAGGGCACGCAGCACCCGCGGCACGTCGGCGCCGGCCAGCCGCGCGGCGATCGCCTGCGGATCGTCCACCCCCAGGCCCGGCACGATCCAGCACGCGTTTCCATCAGGCGCACGCGGCAGTGGGTGCGCACGCAGCTGCAGGTGTTCGCCGAGCCGCACCGGCCCGCGCGTGGCGCTGCAGATCTGCCAGCGGGGTGCCGGCACGCCCAGTCGTGGGGCCAGCGTGGCGGCGGTGGAGAGCATGTCCACGGTCAGCGCCACACTGGACGCGAAGGCGCCGGGGAGCACGATGACGGTGAAATCCTGCATTGGCCGATTCCGCACGAAAGATGTCGAATCCGTCGATGGTGTCCGCCGCCGCGCGCAGATTCAATGAAGACCTCCTTTTCGTGGTGCTCCTCATGCCGGATATCACCCTGCGCCAGCCCGCCACCGCCGTTGATGCCGCCCGCTGTGCGCGGCGGCTGCCGGCCGTCAATGCCGCTGCCGTACGCGCCTCCGAACGGGGCAACGAGCCGCGTCGGAGGATTGCCTCGATGGTGATCAAGGACGTCGCCGATGGTCATTGGGCGGGGAACGGGCTGGTCTGGCAATGCGACGACGTCGTGCGTGCGGCCGGGTACGCGCCTCTGCAGCCCGCGCCGTGCGTGGGAGGTGTGCGATGACCCTCTCCACGTGGTCCGGCGCCTGCCACTGCGGTGCGGTGCGGTTCGCCTTCCAGGCGCCATCGCTGCGCGCCTTCGCGTGCAATTGCTCGCTCTGCCATCAGCGGGGGGCGATCTGGATGGGCTGCGCGGATGCGCGCTTCCAACTGATCGAGGGCGACAGCCGGCTGTCCACCTATACGTTCGGCACGCATACCGCCACGCATTATTTCTGCCACTGCTGCGGGGCGGCGCCGTTCAGTCATCCGCGGCTCGCGCCCACGGAGTGGGTGATCAACCTGCGCTGCGTAGACGGCGTGGATCTGGCGACGCTGGAGGTCCACCGTTTCGACGGGCAGCACTGGGAGGACGCCGCGCGCGCCTGGCGGCAGGCGCAGGCGGCGGGCTCAGCACTGCCCTGATCGACCGGCCGCGTAGCGCAGCCCCTGCCGCACCTGCGCCTCGAAGGCCGGCAGGCGGTACACCGCAGCGTCGTGCCCCAAGCCGGTGTACCAGCTGCGACCGCCGTCGAAGGCATGGCACCAGGTGATCGGGTGGTCGTTGCCCATGCGGCCACCGTCGTACAGGCGTTCATCGACCGTGGCGACCACCTGCACACGGCCACGCGGGGTGTCGCGATAGTTGTACAGCTCGTCGTGCACGGTCCACGCCGCACCGCGCGCGCGACCATCGCGTTCGGGCTGTACGCGGCTGGTCTGCAGGCCGGGCGGATGGGAGTGGAAGTACGCGCCCACCAGATGCCCGTACCACGGCCAGTCGTACTCGGTGTCGGCGGCAGCATGCAGGCCGACGAAGCCGTTTCCCGCACGGATGAAGCCTTCCAGGGCAGCCTGCTGCGGGTCATCGAGCACATCGCCGGTGGTGCTGGCAAACACCACCACGCGGTAGCGCGCCAGATTGGCAGGTGTGAAGTCGGCGGCATTTTCGCTGTGGTCGACCTGCATGCCTTCGGTGGCGGCGATGCGTTGCAGCATGGCCACGGCGGCAGGGATGGAATCGTGGCGGTACTCCGCCGTACGGGTGAAAACCAGTGCGCGCTCCGGTGGCGGCACCGCCTGTGCGGCAGGCGCGGGCATCAGGGCCAGCAGAAGCGAGAGAAACGGGACGGGCAGGCGCATGGCCGGATTCTGCCACGGCTTTGGCCCGGTGTACGGCGCACGCGGTGCAGAGCTGCAGGACGCAGCGCGTACAATCGCGCACCCACCCGCGCACCGCGTGGGTCAATGACGTCTGACAAGGATCTGTACATGTCGCCTTTCGCGCTTCGTTCCGCCCTCGCCCTGGGCCTGGCCGCACTGTCGGCCCCTGCACTGGCTGGCGACTTCGCCAGCTGCTTCACTCTCACGCCCGGCCTGTCGTGGTCCAACGGCGATGAAACGCTGACCATCGAGAAGGCCGTGTTCGCCGGTCAGGATGCGATCCGGGTCAACAGCGCCGGCGGTGGCGTCGGTACCGCCAGCTACTACGATGCCAGCGGCCGCCAGTTCCTTGGCCAGGAGCGTTTCGGCATCTCCGCCTGGGGCGGCGACGCGTCCAAGCCGGTGATGACCGATATCTTCAAGCCTGCGCCGACCTTCCCGGCCAGCGCCAAACCGGGCGACCGCTTTGAACTTGCCGGCAAGGGCCAGCGCACCCATCACGTCGAGGAAACGGTCGAGCCGCTCGACTACGACGGGTTCTCCGACTACACCTTCGTCGGCTTCGAGGATGTGGAGGCGGAGGTGGGCTTCCAGCCGCGCACCTTCAAGGACACCTGCCATGTCACGGCAACCTTCGAAGACAATCGCATCGAAGCGTGGTACGCCGCCGGCTTCGGCCGCATCAAGTTCGAACGCTACGTCGGCAACGAGCTGCTGATGCGCGACGAAATCGAATCGATCGACGCCGAGTGACAGACAAAAAACCCCGCTTTCGCGGGGTTTTTCGTTTACTGCGTGACGCGGGAGATCAATCGCCCAAGGTCAGCAGCGAGGCATTGCCGCCGGCCGCCGTGGTGTTCACGGTGACGGTCTTCTCGGTGGCGAAGCGGAGCAGATAGTGCGGACCGCCGGCCTTGGGGCCGGTGCCGGACAGGCCCTGACCGCCGAACGGCTGCACGCCCACCACCGCACCGATCTGGTTGCGGTTGACGTACACATTGCCCACGTTGACACGCGAGGCAATGCGATCGACGGTCTCGTCGATGCGCGAATGCACGCCCAGGGTCAGACCGTAGCCGGTGGCGTTGATCTGGTCGATCACCGCATCGAGCTGGTCGCCCTTCCAGCGGATCACGTGCAGCACCGGCCCGAAGATTTCCTTGTGCAGCTGGTCGAGGTTCTTCAGTTCGTACGCACGCGGCGCAAAGAAGGTGCCATGCGCGGCGTCATCGCTGAGCGTGGCCGCGGCAATCAGGCGGGCGTCCTTCTCCATGCGCACGGCATGCTCCTGCAGGATCTGCAGCGCGTCGGCATCGATCACCGGGCCGACATCGGTGGACAGCAGGCCCGGGTTGCCGACCTTCAGTTCGGCCATCGCACCGGCCAGCATGGTCATCACCTTGTCGGCGATGTCGTCCTGCACGAACAGCACGCGCGCAGCCGAGCAGCGCTGGCCGGCAGAGGTGAACGCCGAGCCGATGGCATCTTTGACCAGCTGTTCCGGCAGTGCCGAGGAGTCGGCGATGAAAGCGTTCTGGCCACCGGTCTCGGCGATCAGCACGCCAATGGCGGCGTCGCGCGCGGCCATCGCACGGTTGATCGCACGGGCCGTATCGGTGGAACCGGTGAAGGCCACGCCGGCCACGCGCGGATCGGCGGTGAGGGCAGCACCGACGGTGGCACCGTCGCCCGGCAGGAACTGCAGCGCGCCCTCGGGAACCCCGGCGTCAAGCAGCAGCTTCACCGCGTAGTAGCCGATCAGGTTGGTCTGTTCGGCGGGCTTGGCGATCACGCTGTTGCCGGCCGCCAGCGCGGCGCTGACCTGGCCCAGGAAGATCGCCAGCGGGAAGTTCCACGGGCTGATGCAGACGAACACGCCGCGGCCATGCAACTGCAGCTCGTTGGATTCACCGGTGGGGCTGGGCAGCTTCTCGGCATGGCCGAACTGCTCGCGTGCCTGCTTGGCGTAATAGCGCAGGAAGTCCACCGCCTCGCGCACTTCGGCGATGCCGTCGGGCAGGCTCTTGCCGGCTTCCTTCACGCATAGCGCCATGAATTCCGGCAGGCGCGTTTCCAACTGGTCGGCGGCGTGCTCCAGGATCGCCGCGCGGCTGGCAGCCGGGGTGCGGTTCCACTGCGGCTGCGCGGCCACGGCGTTGGCCAGCGCCTTCTCCACGGTGGCGCTGTCGGCCGGCTGCCACGTTCCGACAACCTCGCGGGTGTCGGCCGGGTTGACCACATTCAACAGCGCGCCGGTCGGCTGCGCACCCGGCACCAGCGGTGCGGCCTGCCACGGCTTCACGGCCGCGTTGAGCTGCGCGGCCAGTGCACGCAGATCGTTGTCGTTGGCGAGATTGACGCCCATGGAGTTCTTCCTGTCATGGTTCTGGCTGCGCAGCAGATCGACCGGCAGCGGGATTTTCGGATGCGGGATGGACGCGAACGAGGACACCGCGTCGACCGGATCGCGGATCAGGTCGTCGATGGCCACGCTGTCGTCGGTGATGCGGTTGACGAAGCTGGAGTTGGCACCGTTCTCGAGCAGACGCCGCACCAGGTAGGGCAGCAGGTCTTCGTGCGAACCGACCGGTGCATACACGCGGCATGGCACGTTCAGGCGGTCGGCCGGTACCACTTCGGCGTACAGGTCATCGCCCATGCCATGCAGCTTCTGGTGCTCGTACTGGCCGCCCTTGGCGATCGCCTTCACCGCCGCGATGGTGTGCGCGTTGTGCGTGGCGAACATCGGGTAGATCGCGTCGGCATGCGTGAACAGACGCTGCGCGCATGCCAGGTAGGACACGTCGGTGTTCTGCTTGCGGGTGAACACCGGGTAGGCCGGCAGGCCATCGATCTGCGCGCGCTTGATCTCCGCATCCCAGTACGCGCCCTTGACCAGGCGCACCTGCAGGCGACGACCGATGCGACGGGCCAGATCGGCCAGGTAATCGATCGTGTACGGGGTACGCTTCTGGTACGCCTGCACCACCACGCCGAAGCCTTCCCAACCGGTCAGCGAGGCATCGCTCACCACCGATTCGATGATGTCCAGCGACAGCTCCAGGCGGTCGGTTTCCTCGGCATCCACGGTGCAGCCGATGCCATAGGACCTGGCCAGCTGCGCCAGTTCCAGCACGCCCGGCACCAGGTCAGCCATCACCCGTGCACGCTTGGCGTGCTCGTAGCGCGGGTACAGCGCCGACAGCTTGATCGAGATGCCCGGCGCGGCATTGACGTCGCCGTCCGGACGGCCACCACGGGCCTTGTGATCGCCGCCGATGGAGTGGATCGCGCGACGGTAGTCTTCCAGGTAGCGTTTGGCGTCCTTCATGGTCAGCGCGCCTTCGCCGAGCATGTCGAACGAATAGCGGTAGCTGGCGTTGTCGCCCTTGTGCGAGCGCGACAGCGCTTCGTCGATGGTGCGGCCCATGACGAACTGGTGGCCCATGATCTTCATTGCCTGGCGGACGGCCAGGCGGATCACCGGCTCACCGACACGGCCGATCAGGCGCGCGAACGCGCCCGGCACGTCGGCGCGGGTGGCGTCGTTGATCTGCACCAGGCGGCCGGTCAGCATCAGTCCCCAGGTGGAGGCATTGACCAGCACCGAATCGCTGCCGCCCATGTGCTTTTTCCAGTCGGCATCGCCGAGCTTGTCGCGGATCAGCTTGTCGGCGGTGGTCTGGTCCGGAATGCGCAGCAGCGCCTCGGCCACGCACATCAGCAGCACGCCTTCCTCGCTGCCCAGGTCGTACTGGCGCATGAAGGCTTCGATCGCGCCCTGGTCCCTGGCGCGCACGCGAACGCGCGCGACCAGGTCGGCGGCGGTGGCCTGCACCTGCGCCTGTTCGTTGGCCGGCAGGCGCGCCTGCTCCAGCAGTTCGCGCACGTGGCTGGCTTCGTCCTTCATCCAGGCATCGGTGATGGCCTGGCGGAACGGGTTGGGAACCGCCGGCAGCTCGGGCGAGAGCAGGGGCGGGCGGGCGCCGGACGAGGCCGGTGCAGGGGGAAGCGCGGAAGGTGCGGTCATGCCGATCGGCTCGTGGAGAACTTGACCATTTTAATCGTTTTTCGGTCGATTCAACCGCTTTCCGGGTGCTGCGCCGTGCGCGCCATAGCCTTTCATACAGCGGGATTCCCCCGATCCGGCGAGGGTCTGCAAAACTGTGCCGGTTTCGTCAAAACGGCCGCCGGGTCAATGCTGTATTGCACCATTCCTGAAACTGTGAATGGACCCTTGCGGCTCGCTGGAAAGCAGGGCTACCATCGGGACGTTTCCCGCGGCAGGAAAAAACGCGGTTGCGACATGATCGAGGTGCTGTCAGCTCCGGACGGATCAGGAACGCAACTGCGGCTGCGTCCCCCACGGGCGCTCGATGCCCGGCAGTTCGTCCTGTTGTTTGCCGTGTTGGCGGGTGCGATGGGGGTGGTGGCCGGCCTGGGCTGGTTCGCCGGCAACGTGTTCGCTCCCCTCTTCGCGCTGCTGTACAGCCTGTTGCTGGCAGTCGCACTGCGTGCGTTGTGGCGCAGTGGAGAGCGGCAGGAAGAGATACGGGTAGTGCCAGGGTGCGTGGAGGTCATCCCCGTACCCGGGCAGTTGCCGGTGTTCAGTGCCCACCCGTACTGGGTGACGCTGGTCGCCGACGATGAGGCGGTCCGACTGGTGTCCAGCGGTCGGCAGGTGGCGGTGGGATGTTTCCTCGCACCGGTCGAACGCCAGGCACTGGCTCAGAAACTAGAAGGCTTGCTCGCGGCCAGCGATGGCTGCAACCGACGACGCTAAGGGTCTAGGCAATGAAGCAATGCAGAAAGTGGGGCAGGACGTTCGGAACATCAGGCGTGTGCGGGGCGGCGCTGCTGGCGCCGGCGATGGCGTTGGCCCAGGCGGCCGACCCCAAACCGTGGCAGTTGAACATGGGCAAGGGGGTGACCCAGAGCTCGCGGTTGGCGTGGGAATCCAACCTGTTCTCGCTGTGGGTCTGTACCGTGATCGGGGTGCTGGTCTTTGGCGCGATGTTCTACGCCATCTTCAAGTTCCGTAAGTCCAAGGGCGCGGTCGCTGCCCAGTTCAGCCACAACACCAGGGCCGAGGTCATCTGGACGGTGATCCCGGTGATCATCCTGGTGGTGATGGCGTGGCCGGCCACGGCCAATCTGATCAAGTTCTACGACACACGGGATGCGGAGATGACCGTCAAGGTCACCGGCTACCAGTGGATGTGGAAGTACGAGTACCTCGGCGAGGAGGTGGCCTTCACCAGCCGCCTGGACCGCGAGTCCGACCGCATGCGGCAGAGCGGCAAGGTGCCCACCCGCGAGTCGCACCCGCACTATCTGCTGGATGTGGACAACCGGCTGGTGCTGCCGGTGGATACCAAGGTCCGCTTCGTCATCACCTCCGACGACGTGATCCACGCGTGGTGGGTGCCGGCACTGGGCTGGAAGCAGGACGCCATTCCCGGCTTCATCAACGAAGCCTGGACCAACATCGAAACCCCCGGCGTCTATCGCGGCCAGTGCGCCGAGCTGTGCGGCAAGGACCACGGCTTCATGCCGATCGTGGTCGAAGCGGTGTCCAAGGAGGACTTCCAGAAATGGCTGGCCTCGCGCAGGCCCGCACCGGCCCCGGCAGCGGAAACGCCGGCTGCGGCACCGGCTGACGCCGCACCGGCCCCGGCCGCCGAACCCACGGCACCGGCAGCACCGGCCGCAGCAGACAGCAACGCCTGAAATCGAGCCGCGTCCGCCAGCCGGCGGGCGGGGGTACCACCGGATCCAGTGAGGTGTAGTTGCGATGGCGCATTCCGCAGTTGACCACGACGGGCACCACGGGCATCAGCAGAGCTTCTTCGAGCGTTGGTTCTTCTCGACCAACCACAAGGACATCGGCACGCTCTACCTGCTCTTCAGCTTCATCATGTTCATCATCGGCGCGGCGATGAGCGTGATCATCCGTGCCGAGCTGATGCAGCCCGGCCTGCAGTTCGTCAGACCGGAGACCTTCAACCAGCTCACCACGGTGCATGCGCTGGTGATGATCTTCGGCGGCGTGATGCCGGCGTTCGTCGGCCTGGCCAACTGGATGATCCCATTGCAGATCGGCGCGCCGGACATGGCGCTGCCGCGCATGAACAACTGGTCATTCTGGCTGCTGCCGGTGGCCTTCAGCCTGCTGCTGCTGACCTTCCTGCTGCCGGGCGGTGCCCCGGCCGGTGGCTGGACCCTGTACCCGCCGCTGTCGCTGCAGGGCGGCTACAACGTCGCCTTCACCGTGTTCGCCATCCACGTGGCCGGCATCAGTTCGATCATGGGCGCGATCAACATCATCGCCACCGTGCTGAACATGCGTGCCCCGGGCATCGACCTGCTGAAGATGCCGATCTTCTGCTGGTCCTGGCTGATCACCGCCTTCCTGCTGATCGCGGTGATGCCGGTGCTGGCCGGCGCGGTGACCATGCTGCTGACCGACAAGTTCTTCGGCACCAGCTTCTTCAACGCGGCCGGCGGCGGCGACCCGGTGATGTTCCAGCACATCTTCTGGTTCTTCGGGCACCCGGAGGTGTACATCATGATCCTGCCGGCCTTCGGCGTGGTCAGCGAGATCATTCCCACCTTCAGTCGCAAGCCGCTGTTCGGCTACCAGGCGATGGTGTACGCGGTGGCCGCCATCGCCTTCCTGTCGTTCATCGTCTGGGCCCACCACATGTTCACCGTGGGCATGCCACTGGGCGGCGAGATCTACTTCATGTTCGCCACCATGCTGATCTCGATCCCCACCGGGGTGAAGGTGTTCAACTGGGTCAGCACCATGTGGCGCGGCTCGCTCACCTTCGAAGCGCCGATGCTGTGGGCGGTGGCCTTCGTGATCCTGTTCACCATCGGTGGCTTCTCCGGCCTGATGCTGGCGATCGTGGTGGCCGACTTCCAGTATCACGACACCTATTTCGTGGTGGCGCACTTCCACTACGTGCTGGTCACCGGCGCGGTGTTCGCGCTGATCGGCGCGGTGTACTACTGGTGGCCGAAGTGGACCGGGCGCATGTACAACGAAACGTGGGCCAAGATCCACTTCTGGTGGACGATCGTGTTCGTCAACCTGCTGTTCTTCCCGCAGCACTTCCTCGGGCTGGCCGGCATGCCACGCCGCATCCCGGATTACAGCGTGGCCTTCGCCGACTGGAACCTGATCAGCACGATCGGTGCGTTCGGTATGTTCGCCACGCCGTTCATGATGGCCGCCATCCTGATCGTCTCGCTGCGCAACGGCGAGAAGGCGGCAGACCGCTCCTGGGAAGGCGCACGGGGGCTGGAGTGGACGATTCCCTCACCGGCACCGGCGCACACCTTCACCGTGCCGCCGGTCATCCGCCCGGGCGATCTGGCCCACGACGACATCACCCACTGAGGTTGCCATGCACACGCCTCCGCACGACATCGACAGCCTGGCCCTGCGCCGCCGCCGCGCGCAACGTACGGCGTGGGTAGTGGGCGGCGTGGCCGTGCTGGTCTATGTGGGCTTCATCCTCAGCGGGGTGATCGGGCGATGAGCGACGAACGCCCCACGCCGCCTGCGCGACACGCGGGTCTGCCCCGGCTGATCGGGGTGGCGGTGGCGGTGTTCGTACTGACGTTCTCGCTGGTGCCGCTGTACCGCATCGCCTGCGAGAAAGTGTTCGGCGTGCGCCTGGAGCGTGGCCCGGGCGCGGCGGCGGCCACCACCGCCGGCGGCAAGCGCACGGTACGCGTGGAGTTCGACGGCGGCGTGAATTCCAAGCTGCCGTGGTCGTTCCATCCCGAACAGTTGACGATGGACGTCGTTCCCGGTGAGCTCAACGAGGCGCTGTACTACGCGCGCAACGACAGCGATCGTGCACTGGTCGGCAGCGCGGTGCCGTCGGTCGCGCCGGCCAAGGCATCGGGCTACTTCAGCAAAACCGAGTGCTTCTGCTTCACCGCCCAGACCCTGCAGGCCGGCGAGAAGCGTGACATGCCGGTGCGCTTCATCGTCGACCCGGACCTGCCCGCCAACGTCACCACGATCACGCTGTCCTACACCTTCTACAAGAACGACGCACTGTCCGCGCAGCTGGCCCCGGCGACACCGCCGGCCACCGCGCGCTCGGCTCCCTGATACGTACCCGGACACAGACTCATGGCCCAGCAAAGCCCCGATGCCAACGTGTACTTCGTGCCCACGCACAGCAAGTGGCCGTTCATCGGCTCCATCGCGATGATGGTGACGATGGTCGGCGTGGCCAGTTGGCTCAACGATTCCGGTTGGGGCAAGTGGACGTTCTACGCGGGCCTGGCGATGCTGGTGCTGACGCTGTTCTGGTGGTTCAGCGACGTGGTGCGCGAATCGCAGGCCGGCAACTACAACCGCCAGGTCGACGGCTCGTTCCGGATGGGCATGGTGTGGTTCATCTTCTCCGAAGTGATGTTCTTCGGCGCCTTTTTCGGCGCGCTGTTCTACACCCGCAACCTGGGACTGCCGTGGCTGGGCGGCGAGGGCGATGGCGTGATGACCAACGAACTGCTCTGGGACGGCTACTCGGCCGCCTGGCCGACCAACGGCCCGGGCAGCATCGGCGGTCACTTCCAGACGATCCCCGCGTGGGGCCTGCCGCTGATCAACACGCTGATCCTGCTCACCTCCGGCGTCACCCTCACCATCGCCCACCACGCACTGAAAGCCGGCCATCGCCGCCAGCTGCTGGTGTGGCTGGGCATCACCGTGCTGCTGGGCGCGTTCTTCCTCACCCTGCAGGCCGAGGAGTACATCCACGCCTACAAGGAACTCAACCTGACGCTTGGTTCGGGCATCTACGGCTCGACCTTCTTCATGCTCACCGGTTTCCACGGGGCGCATGTGTTGCTGGGCACCATCATGCTGGTGGTGATGTGGCTGCGCTCGGCCAAAGGCCACTTCACCCGCGACAACCACTTCGGCTTCGAAGCGGCCGCGTGGTACTGGCACTTCGTCGACGTGGTCTGGCTGATGCTGTTCCTGTTCGTCTACGTGCTGTAGCGTCGCAGCGACGGGATGCCGCGCCGGTGCGACGCGGCATCAGCCACCGATCCCGTGGGGCTTGATCCAGCCGCTGTAGATGCCGATGACCACCAGCAGGAACAACGCCACCGACACCGCGATGCGGCGCGTGAGGGCGTTGACGGTTCGCTTGGTCTGGCCGCGATCGACCAACAGGTAATACAGTCCCGCGCCCAGATTCCAGACGATGACGATCAGAAACGCGATTACCAGCAGGGTCTTCAACGAATCATTCATGCGCGGCTCGATGGCAGGGCGGGGTGGCCTATCTGACCGCGTTTTGCCGGCGTTGTCATGATGCGCCAGCACACACGCCTGATGGGCTGGATCGCAGCGCTGGCGACCATCGCCCTGTTCTGCTTTCTCGGCCACTGGCAACTGCAGCGGATGCACGAGAAACAGGCACTGCTGGACCAGCAGGCGCCCGCCCGCGCGCAGGCCCTGACCCTTGCCGAGGCGCTCGCAGCGCCGCCACAGCTGCGGTGGGTGGTGGATGCCGGACGCTTTCTTCCCGTGGCGCTGCTGCTCGACAACCAGATGCGCAATGGCCGCGCCGGCATCAAGGTCTACCAGCCGTTCCGCAGCGATGCCGGTGCGCTGGCGCTGGTGGACCTGGGCTGGTTGCCGATGCCACCCGATCGCACGGTGCCCACTGTCACCCTGCGCGATGACTCCGTGCGGCTGGCCGGCCTGCTCGCGCCGCCGCCGGCCGCCGGGCTGGCGCTCGGCCCGGCGATGTCGCCTACGCAGCAGACCAACGTCTGGCTGGCCAGCCGGATGCCGCCGGACGAGGTGGCGGTTGCGCTGTCCCTGCCACCCGGCAGCCTGCCGGCCCGCGTGCTGCGGCTGGACCCGGCGCTGCCCGGGGGCTACGCGCGCGATCTGGAGCTGCTGCCCAACACCCTGCCGCCCAGCCGCCATCTCGGTTACGCCGTGCAGTGGTTCGGCCTGGCCCTGACCGTTCTGATGGTTGCCCTTCTGCTCGAATGGCGCCGCCACCGTCGTCCGGACGGATCGTCCAGCCCTGGCCGCGCCCCCTGACCGGCACACCTCCTCCTTCCATGAGAAAATCGCACGCATGAATGCCACCCCGCAGGAACAGCTCAACGCCCGCAACCGCGGTCGCTGGACCCTGATCGCCCTGTTCGGCCTGTTCTTCGGGGTGATGGCGCTGGCCGGCGTGCTGCGTTTCTCCGGCTGGCAGCCCACGGCCCATCGCAACACCGGGCAGATGCTCGCGCCGCCGGTGGATCTGGTGGCCAGGCCGCCCACGCTCGCCGATGGCCAGCCCTACCCGTGGAATCCGCAGGCACGCACCTGGCGCATTCTGGTGGCACCGGGCGACGGCTGTGCGGCCGAGTGCGTCACTTTGTCGCAGGGATTGGGCAAGGTGTGGCAGCTGTTCGGCCATAAAGCCGATAATGTCGAGATCCTGTGGCTGGGCACGCCGCCGGCCGAGGTCCAGGGCCTGCCCGCGCTACGCGTGCTGCGCGCCCAGCCGGACCTGCGTGCCGCCTTGCCCGCCGTGGATGACGCCGCCGGCACGCCTGTGTATGTGATCGATCCCAACGGGTTTGTGATCATGCGGTATGCGCCGGGATTCGCATTGGCCGGTCTGCACAAGGACATGGCCACGCTGTTGAAACTGAAGTGAGTTCCGTTTGATGAACCCCACCGCGCGCCCGGCGCTGCATCGCAATTTCCACCGTCTGGCGTGGTTCGCCCTGATCATGACGGCCAGCACGATCATGTTCGGATCGTTCGTGCGTCTGTCCGATGCCGGCCTGAGCTGCCCGGATTGGCCAACCTGCTATGGCCGTGTCACCTGGCCGCAGCATGCCGAAGAAGTCATCGGCCACGAGGCGGCGAAGATCCGGCCGCTGGAAACCCACAAGGCATGGCGCGAGCAGGTCCACCGTTTTCTCGCCGGCGCGTTGGGCATCGAGATCCTGACCCTGGCCCTGCTGGCCACGCGCCGCCGCCGCTGGGGAAGCACGGCGGTGGTGACCGCCTGCGTCCTGGTGGCCACCGGCATACCGCTATACATGATGGGCATGCATGTCCCAGCGAGCATCATCGCGCTGATCGGCGAGGTGATCCTGCTGGTTGCCGCGTGGCGCTGGACCAACAGCGATCTGGCCCGCGTCGCGCTGCTGACCCTGGCCGTGGTGATCTTCCAGGCACTGCTGGGCATGTGGACGGTAACCTGGATGCTCAAGCCCATCGTGGTGATGGGTCACCTGCTGGGTGGGATGCTGATGTTCGGGCTGCTGGTGTGGATGGCGTGGCGCGCCACGCACATGCCGATCACCCTGGCCGAGGCACCGAAGCTGCGGTGGCTGATCCGCGCCGGTGTGGCCCTGCTGGTGCTGCAGATCGCCCTGGGTGGCTGGGTCAGCGCCAACTATGCCGCGCTCGCCTGCGGCGGCGGCAGCGCTTCGCTGGACAACTTCCCGCGCTGCGTGAGCCAGTGGTGGCCACCGCACAACTTCAGTGAAGGCTTCACGCTCTGGCGCGGCATCGGCGTGGATTACGAAGGGGGGGTGCTCGACGGTGCGTCGCGCATCGCCATCCAGATGGCGCACCGCCTGATGGCCATCGTGGTGGGCCTGTACCTGCTGTGGCTGTCGGTGCGCCTGTTCCGCCTGCCGAGCATGCGCGGCTGGGCGACGGCGCTGGGTCTGCTGGTCGCCCTGCAGATCACGCTGGGCATTCTCAACGTGAAGCTGGCCGTGCCGCTGGAAGTGGCCGTCGCACACAGCGGCGGCGCGGTTGCGCTGCTGTTCGTGCTGGTGACGCTGCTGGCGCGCCTGCGGTCGCCGGATGCGGCCAGCCGGCCCTCGGCTGTGGCCTCCGGTACGGTGGGCTGACGACATGCTGAGCAACTACCGCCAATACTGGGACCTGACCAAGCCCAAGGTCGTCGCCCTGATCGTGTTCACCGCGCTGGTGGGCATGTTCCTGGCCATTCCCGGGCTGCCCACCGCGCAGCAGGCGCTCGATGGCGCGCTCGGGTTCCTGGGCATCTGGCTCGCCGCCTCGGCGGCCGCGGCGATCAACCAGCTGCTGGATGCGCACATCGATGCGCAGATGGCGCGCACCTCGTGGCGCCCGCTGGTGGTGGGCAAGGTCAAGCCGTGGCAGGTGCTGGTCTTCGCCGGCCTGCTGATCGCGCTGTCGATGACCATCCTGATCGTGTGGGTCAACGTCATCACCGCGGTGCTGACCTTCGCCTCGCTGATCGGCTACGCGGTGATCTATACCGTGTACCTCAAGCGTGCGACCTCGCAGAACATCGTGATCGGCGGTCTGGCCGGCGCCACCCCGCCGATGCTGGGCTGGGCCGCGATCACCGGCATGCAGGGGCCGTGGGACTGGGCCTATGCGTCGTTGCTGGTGCTGATCATCTTCATCTGGACGCCTCCGCACTTCTGGGCGCTGGCGATCTTCCGTCGCGAGGATTACGCCAAGGCAGAGATCCCGATGCTGCCGGTGACCCACGGGGTGGTGTACACCCGCAAGTCGATCATGGCGTATTCGATCGCACTGGCCGTTGTGAGCATCCTGCCGGTCGTGTTCGGCATGAGCGGCATGTTCTACCTCGGCGGGGCAGTGGTGCTCAACGCGGTCTTCCTCTGGTACGCCTGGCGCATGCTCAACCCGCCGGATGAACTGTTCTCGATGAAGATGTTCGGCTACTCCATCGTCTACCTGATGGCGCTGTTCGCCTTCCTGATGGTGGACCACTGGATGCTGCCCTGGTTGTAGGACGCGGGCGCGCTGCGACGCGCGCCTTGAATCTCCGGCAACTGTCGCCATTGCTTTCATGACCCAACAGGACGTGACGGCATGAAACGATGGATGCCAAGCGCAGTGCTGGCCATGACGCTGCTGTGCAGCGCGGCGATGGCCGCGCCTGCGCCCGATGACACGGCCACGCAGATCATGGCGCACGCCGGCGACCACCGCCTGGTCGTGCTCGGCGAGTACCACGGCACCGCCGAAACGCCGCTGCTGGTGGCCGACCTGACGGAGCGTTACAGCCGCGACAATGCCGCCGTGCGGCTGGCGCTGGAACTGCCGATGAGCGAGAACGCGGCCCTGGCGCGCTATCTGCGCTCGGACGGCGGTGCCGACGCGCGCGACGCGCTGCGCACTTCGCCGTTCTGGGCGGTCAAGGACGATCAGCATGACGGGCGCCGCAGCAGCAACATGCTGGACCTCATCGACGCGGTGCGCGCGCTGCGCGCCCAGGGCCGCGATGTGGGCATTGCCGGCTATGACGTGGAAACCGGCACCTCAAAGGACAACCAGACGCGCGATACGGCGATGGCAACCCACCTGCGGCAGCAGTTCAGCGCGCTGCCTGCCGATGCGCGGATGCTGGTGCTCACCGGTAACGCGCATGCGCTGCGCGCGCGCCCGCAGGGCGCACCGGCGGAGATGCAGCAGCAGCCGATGTCAGCGCAACTGCGCGATCTGCCGCTGTACAGCGTACGCCTGGACGCGCTGCGCGGAGAGGCGTGGGCCTGCCTGGACCGCTGCGGCCCGCGATCGCTGGTCGAACAGCCGGCACACGCGCCGCGCGTCGATACGCATCCACGGCGCAGCTACGATCTGGTGGTGTGGATGCCGCAGCTCAGTGTTGGCCGTCTGGTCGATTGAACGGGCTGGCGACAGGGCGTACACGTTGGAACGGGCTCACTGCCCTCCACCACCTTTCACCGGCTTCACCGGATCCCGCGCATACCGCTGCGCGATCATCGCGCAGACGATCAGCTGGATCTGATGGTAGATCATGATCGGCAGCACGATCGCGCCGAGGCTGCCGCCGGCGAACAACACCTTGGCGATCGGCACGCCGGTGGCCAGGCTCTTCTTGGAGCCGCAGAACAGGATGGTGATCTCGTCTTCGCGGTTGAAGCCCAGCCGCCGTGCGATGAAGCGGATCGTCGGCATGGCGATGCCGAGCAGTACCGCCGCCACGATAGCTACCGTGAGCAGGGACAGCAGCGGCGTCTTGCTCCACAGCCCTTCGCTGACCGCTTCACCGAAG
This sequence comes from Stenotrophomonas nematodicola, assembly GCF_009467805.1. Classification (GTDB taxonomy): domain Bacteria; phylum Pseudomonadota; class Gammaproteobacteria; order Xanthomonadales; family Xanthomonadaceae; genus Stenotrophomonas; species Stenotrophomonas nematodicola. The sequence goes on along the minus strand of NZ_WIAY01000003.1, from coordinate 414,595 downwards.
GCCGAGTACACCACCAGCAGGATGGTGCCCTGGTCGGTGTAGCGCAGCAGCGCGCGCTGCCGCTCCACCCAGCGGGCGATCCACGGCCGCAGCAGGTGGCCGGCCACGAACGGCACCAGCAGCTGCAGCATGATGCTCACGATGGCATGCACGGGGTTCTGCATGCCGCCTTCGGTACCGGCCAGCACCGTCAGCAGCAGGGGGGTCAGGAACACGCCGAGGATGCTCGACAACGAGGCACTGCAGACGGCGGCCGGCACGTTGCCGCGTGCCATCGAGGTAAAGGCGATCGACGACTGCACGGTCGAGGGCAGCGCGCACAGGAACAGCACGCCGATGTACAGCTCCGGCGTCAGCAGCCAGCCGTCCAGCGGTTTGAACAGCAGCCCCAGCAGGGGGAACAGCACGAAGGTGCAGCCGAGGATGGTCAGGTGCAGCCGCCAATGCAGCATGCCGGCGACGATCGACTCGCGCGGCAGGCGCGCGCCGTGCAGGAAGAACAGGGCGGCGATGGCGACGTCGGTGACATCGTCGAGCACCATTGCCGCGGCGCCGTGCATGGGCAGCAGCGAGGCCAGCAGCACGGTGCAGAGCAGGGCGAGGGTGAAGTTGTCCGGCCGCAGGCGCGACCACCAGGGCGTCATGCGCGGCATGCTCCTGTCGTGGGGGGAAGGGGGGACGGACACGCGTACTGGATCAACGCGCGGTGTCCTGTTCAAGCAGGACGCGGGTCCTGGCGTCCAGCGAGGTCATGCCGGCATCGCGGCCGAACTGCAGTGCGTCTTCGACCGACGCGCCCTGCCGGGCCTTCATCAGCGCCAGCAGGGCGCCGACGCGGTTGCCGGAGGCGCAGTGCAGCAGGACCGGGCCCTGGCTCTGTGCCAGCGCGGTGCGCAGGGCCTGCACATTGGCGTCGGTGAGGCCGGCAGCGCCGGCAACCGGGATGCGGACATAGCGCAGGCCCAGGCGTTCGGCAGCGGCGGTTTCGTCGAACCCGCGCTTCTCGTCGGGCTGGCGCAGGTCGATCAGGGTGGTGATCCCCGCGGCGGCGGCCTGCTGCAGTTCGGCGGCGCTGGGTTGGCCGGCGGTGTAGAGCTGCGGCCGTGGCTGCGCGAACGGCAGCGTCGCGGCCCAGGCGGGCAGGGCCAGCGCGAGCAGCGCGGCGATCAGGCCGGCACGGCGCCAGTGGACGATCGATGCAGCGGGACGCGCGATGTGGGGTGCCACGGCAGCTCCGTCGGTCAGAAGCGGATGGTGCTGCGCGCTTTGAGCAGTTCGCGCAGCTCGTACTTGTCAGTATCGTCCAGACCCTGCTGGCTCTGCTTTGCCTGAAGCTCGTCCAGACGTTGCATCAACAGCTGCTTTTCCAGCTGGGCGACCGCATCGTGCAGTTCCTGGGTCCACATCGCCTCGTCGCCGGGCAATGTCTGCGCGGCGAGTCTGTGCAGCGCCTCCTGTTCCTCGCGGCCGTCGAAGTGCTGCAGCAGGGCACCGGTGCTGATATCGGGCCGCTGCTCGACCAGGGTCAGCAGTTCCAGCAGCAGGTCCACGCCGGGCAGGCGCAGGCCGTTGAAGTGATGCCCCTCCAGGGTCATCGCCAGCGACGGCTGCTGCAGCAGGATGGCGATGGCCGCGCGCACCAGGCTGCGGCGCTGCGCCGGAGCGACCGCGCGCGATGGCGGGCGCGCGACCGGCGTGGCCGCACCCGGCTTGGCGCCCAGCCCGGTCAGCGCGGTCAGCTGCTGCTTCATCAGGTCGCCGAAGGCGCCGTCGGGAATCTGCGCCAGCATCGGTTTGGCGCGCTCGGCCAGCCGCGCCTTGCCGTCCAGCGTGGCCATGTTGACCTCGCGGGTGAGCTCGTCGAAGAAGAACTGCGACAGCGGCGTGGCCTGCTGCAGACGGGCATCGAAGCCTTCGCGGCCTTCCTTGCGCACGATGGTGTCCGGGTCCTCGCCATCGGGCAGGAACAGGAAGAAGGCCTGACGGCCATCCTTCATTCGCGGCAGCACCGATTCCAGCGCACGCCAGCCGGCGCGGCGACCGGCGGCATCGCCGTCGAAGCAGAAGAACACGTCCGGCGCGTTGCGGAACAGCAGCTCGGCATGGTCCGGCGTGGTCGCCGTGCCCAGCGTGGCCACCGCCTGGGTAACGCCGAACTGGAACAGCGAGACCACGTCCATGTAGCCCTCGACCACGATCAGCCGCTCGATCTTCTGGTTGGCCTGGCGCACCTGCCACAGGCCGTACAGCTCGCGGCCCTTGTGGAACAGGGCGGTCTCGGGCGAATTGAGGTACTTGGGCCCATCGTCCTTTTCCATGACCCGGCCGCCATAGGCGATCACGCGGCCACGGCGATCGAAAATCGGGAACATCACCCGGTCGCGGAACTTGTCGTAGACGTGCCCGCGGTCGTTCTTGGAGAACAGGCCGGCGCGGTCGAGCAGCTTCATGCGCCGCTCGTCCTTGCCCAGCGCATCCTTCAGCGCGCTGTAGCCATCGGGCGCATAGCCGATCGCAAAGCGCGCGCGGTTCTCTTCGTCCACGCCACGCTGGTCCAGGTAGGCACGGGCCTTGTCGCTGCCCTCCAGCGACTTCTGGAAGAAGCGCGTGGCCGCATCCAGCGCGGAGTACAGATCGCGGCTGTCATCCTGCTGCTGCGCCGTGCGCGGCTGCGTATCGCGCGGTACTTCCATGCCGACGCGCTTGGCCAGTTCGTCGACTGCGTCGAGGAATTCCAGGCGGTCGTAGTTCATCAGGAAGCTGATCGCGGTGCCATGCGCGCCGCAGCCGAAGCAGTGATAGAACTGCTTGGTCGGGGAAACGGTGAACGAGGCCGAGCGCTCGTCGTGGAACGGGCAACGCGCCGCATACTCCTTGCCCTGGCGTTTCAACGGCACGCGGCTGCCCACCACCTCGACAATGTCGGAGCGGGCCAGCAGGTCATCGATGAATGCGTCGGGGATACGGGCCATAGGCAGCAGGCAGGTGGCGCGGCCGGAGAACGGCCACGCAGGGCAGCGGGGGACCGGACTAGTCTACTAGCTGCCGGCCACTTCGCCCGGTTTGGGCGCGGCGATCCCGGCCCGCGCCAGGTGGAACCGGGCGCGCAGCCGCTCATCGACCACCGCGGTCATCAGCGCGCCCACGAAGAACACCACAGTGGCGTAGTAGATCCACACCAGCGAGATCACCAGCGCGCCCATCGAGCCGTAGGCGCTGCCAGGGGCGACCGTAGCGATGTACAGGCCGATGGCATAGCGGCCCAGCGCGAACAGCGCCGAGGTGATCGCGCCGCCGATGAAGGCCTGGCGCCACGCCACGCGGCGGTCCGGCAGGTAGTGGTAGAGAAAGGCGAAGCCCACCGTGTACAGGGCCAGGCTGGTCAGGTAGCCCACGGCCGGCAGCACCGAGGGCAACTGCGCGAAGGCCACCTGCAGCATGGTGGTGGCGGTCATCGACAGGATCAGCAGGAAACCCAGGGCGAGCACCACGCCGAACGAGAACACCCGCTTGCGCAGCCACGCCACGATGCCGTCCAGGCGCTCGCCGCTGGTGTTGAAGATCAGGTTGAGGGCGTTCTGCAGCTGCGCAAACACCGCCGTGGCGCCGATGAACAACAGCAGCGTGCTCCACACGCCGGCGAGCGAGCCGACATCGGGCTGGTTGTCGGCGTTCCTGAGCACGGTGTCGGCCACGGTGGCGGCACTGCTGCCGGCGACGTCGTGGATCTGTGCGATCAGCGCCTGTTGGGCCGGCGGATACAGCGAGGCGGTCAGCCACAGCAGCAGGACCAGCAGCGGCGCCATCGACAGCAGCGCATAGAAGGACAACGAAGCGGCCTGGGTCAGTACGTCCACCTCGACAAAGCGCTTGCCCACGGCAACCGGAAAGCTGCGTTCAAGCCGGTCCACATACTTGCGCAGGCGGTGCGGAACGCGGGAGGGGTCGTGCGCCGGGTCGGGCGCCGGAGAAGGGGGCAGCGAAGACATGCCGGGATTTCTAGCAGCCCCGGTTCGAAGACCGGGTGAAACGCGCGCAGTGCTGCACCACGCGCGTCGATGATCGGCGCCCGCCACGGGACGGGCGCTGCATGCGGGCGCTCAGCCGGCCAACTGCGCCTTGACCAGCTTGGACACCAGGCCCATGTCGGCCTGGCCCGCCAGCTTGGGCTTCAATGCGCCCATCAGCTTGCCCATGTCCGCTGCGCCGGTCGCGCCGGTTTCGGCGATGGCGGCCTGGATGGCGGCCACGATCTCGGCTTCGCCCATCTTGGCGGGCAGATACTGGTCGATGACCACCAGCTCATCGCGCTCGATCTGCGCCAGGTCGTCACGATTGGCCGCTTCGTACTGGGTGACCGAGTCCTTGCGCTGCTTGACCATCTTGTCCAGCACGGCAACAACGGCGGCGTCGTCCAGCTCGATGCGCTCGTCCACTTCCTTCTGCTTGATCGCCGCGTTGATCAGGCGGATCACGCCCAGGCGGTGCTTCTCGCCGCTCTTCATGGCGGCCTTCATGTCATCGGTGAGCTGCTGCTTCAGGCTCATGGAACACCTCGTATCGGTGGAAGAGGGGGCAATCGATAGCTGGGGACGGGAACGCAAAAAGCCGGTAACGCTTGCGCGTTCCGGCTTCGGCTCCGCCGCGACAGGACAGGCCTGCCGCATCGAAGTTGCGTCCGATCAGTACAGGCGCTGACGCTTGGTAACGTCGCGCGACGAGCGGCGCAGCTGACGCTTCACAGCAGCAGCAGCCTTACGCTTGCGCTCCTGGGTCGGCTTTTCGTAGAACTCGCGCTTGCGGGTTTCGGCCAGCACGCCGGCCTTTTCGCAGGTGCGCTTGAAGCGACGGAGCGCAAACTCGAAGGGCTCGTTCTCGCGGACTTTGACGCTGGGCATGGAATCTCCGGGACACAGTAGAACCGGGTCACGCCCGGTGAGAGCCGCACATTATAGCGGCGACAAAAGAAGTTGCAACCCACCCCGGCAAACTTCTTGGCCACAGGTGGTGTCAGATGGGCTGGCGGTGCATCTGCCGGGCCTCAAGAGGTCCATAATACGCGTTATGCGAGTCCTTGGTATCGAATCTTCCTGCGATGAGACCGGCGTGGCGGTGTACGACACCGCGCTGTCCGGTGTCGACGCCCTGCGCGCCCATGCGGTCTACAGCCAGATCGCCCTCCACGCTGAATACGGTGGGGTGGTGCCCGAACTGGCCAGCCGCGACCACGTGCGCAAGCTGCTGCCGCTGATCCGGCAGACCCTGGCCGAGGCCGGCATGCAGGTCTCGGACATCGACGGGGTGGCCTATACCGCCGGTCCGGGGCTGGTCGGTGCCCTGCTGGTCGGCGCCGGCGCAGCCCGTTCGCTGGCCTGGGCGCTGGAGGTGCCGGCGGTGGGTGTCCACCATATGGAGGGTCATCTGCTGGCCCCGCTGATGGAAGACGACCCGCCGGAGGCCCCGTTCGTGGCCCTGCTGGTGTCCGGAGGCCATACCCAGCTGGTGGCGGTGGACCGGATCGGCCAGTACCGCCTGCTGGGCGAGACCCTGGACGATGCGGCCGGCGAGGCCTTCGACAAGACCGCCAAGCTGATGGGCCTGCCGTATCCGGGGGGGCCGCAGCTGGCTGCGCTGGCCGAGCGTGGAACACCGGGCAAGTACCGTTTCACCCGGCCGATGACCGATCGCCCCGGGCTGGATTTCAGCTTCTCCGGCCTGAAGACCCAGGTGCTGCTGGCTTGGCGCGACAGCGACCAGAGCGAGCAGACCCGCGCCGATATCGCCCGTGGCTTTGAAGATGCCGTGGTGGAAACCCTGGCGATCAAGTGCGACCGCGCGCTGGATGCCGCCGGCTGCGACGTGCTGGTGGTGGCCGGTGGCGTGGGGGCCAACCGGCGCCTGCGCGCCCGCCTGGACGAGATGGCCCGCCGCCGTGGCGGCCGCGTCTGCTTCCCGCGCCCGGCGCTGTGCACCGACAACGGCGCGATGATTGCCTTCGCCGGCGCGCTGCGGCTGGAAGCGGGGCAGCACACCCCGCCGCAGGTGCAGGTCACCCCGCGCTGGGACATGGCTACGCTGCCGGCGGTGTAGGACGCCTCAGCGGCCGCATCAGACCGGCCGTTGATGCAGGCGCTGGGTCACGGTCTTCTCGCGTTGCATCCAGTGGTCGAACTCTGCGCATTTGGGCACCACGGCCACTGCGGGCCGTACTGCAGCGCGAGTGCATCGGCGATGGCGCTTCGTTCCGGGTTCCCGGCACGTTCCGGACCGGCCCGTTACCATGTTCGCCATCTTCCACGTGGCATTCCTATGGACAAGGTATTCATCGAAGGGCTCGAGATCGACGCCCTGATCGGGATCTACGACTGGGAACGGCGGATCCGCCAGACCCTGCGTTTCGACCTGGAAATGGGCTTCGACAACCGCCGCCCGGCCGCCAGCGACGACATCGCCGATACCCTCAATTACAAAGCCGTCAGCAAGCGCATCGAGCAGTTCGTGCGCGAGTCCGACTTCGGCCTGGTGGAGACACTGGCCGAACGCATCGCCGAGATCGTGCTGCGCGAGTTCAACGTGGAGTGGCTGCGGCTGAAGCTGAGCAAGCCGGGCGCGGTACGCGGCGCCCGCGCGGTCGGCGTGATCATCGAACGCACCGCCACCCAGCACCCGTAATGCCGGGCTCCGCCCGGCAACGCAAACCCGTAGTGCCGGGCTCTGCCCGGCAACGCGCACCCGTAATGCCAGGCTCTGCCCGGCAACGCACACCCGTAATGCCAGGCTCCGCCCGGCAACGCACACCCGTAATGCCAGGCTCCGCCCGGCAACGCGCACCCGTAATGCCAGGCTCTGCCCGGCAACGCAAACCCGTAGTGCCGGGCTCTGCCCGGCAACGCGCACCCGTAATGCCAGGCTCTGCCCGGCAACGCACACCCGTAATGCCAGGCTCTGCCCGGCAACGCACACCCGTAATGCCAGGCTCTGCCCGGCAACGCAAACCCGTAATGCCGGGCTCTGCCCGGCAACGCACGCATTTGGAGACCCCCCACCATGCTTGATGCGGTAGTGGCACCCCAATGGCTGCAGGACCTGCAGCGCACCCTCGAACCCTGGCCCTGGGCGTACACCCTGGTGGTGGTGGCAGCCGTGGCGCTGGCCGCCTGGCTGGCCAACTTTGTCACCAAGCGGATCCTGCTGCGCGGCCTGCGCAAGCTGGTCAACCGGCTGCCCGGCAATGGAGCGGGCAATGAAGGCCGCAACAACCTGCGGGTGATCTCGCGCCTGGCCAACGTGGTGCCCAGCATGGTCATCGCCGCCGGCGTCCAGGTGGTGCCGGGCCTGCCGCCCCAGCTGGTGGAGTTCGTGATGGGGGCCTGCCGGGCATGGGCGGTGCTGACCGTGGCGCTGGCCGTCTCGCACGCACTGGATGCGGCCAACGATCTGTACGAGCGCCGCCCGGACGCGCGCAACAAGCCGATCAAGGGCTACCTGCAGGTCGTGAAGATCGTGGTGTTCGTGATCGCCGGCCTGTCGATCGTGGCGACCCTGCTCGGCGTGAAACTCGGCCCGCTGGTCACCGGTCTGGGCGCGGCCACCGCCGTGCTGATGCTGATCTTCCAGGACACCATCCTGTCGCTGGTGGCCAGCGTGCAGATCAGCGGCGATGGCCGGGTGCGGCTCGGCGACTGGATCGAGATGCCCAGCCAGAACGCCGATGGCGATGTGATCGACATCGCCCTGCACACCATCACCGTGCAGAACTTCGACAAGACCATCACCACCATCCCGACCAAGAAGCTGGTCACCGAGTCGTTCAAGAACTGGCGCGGCATGCAGGAGGCCGGCGGACGCCGGATCAAGCGCGCGCTGTACCTGGACCAGCACAGCGTGGATTTTCTGGATGCGACGGCGCTGGCCCGGCTGGAGCAGTTCGCGGTCCTGCGCGAGTACCTGCGCGACAAGCAGGCCGAGCTGGAGCAGTGGAACGCCGACCTGCGTGCCAAGGGCATGGACGCGATCAACGCGCGCCGGGTGACCAACCTGGGCACCTTCCGCGCGTATGTTGAACGCTATCTGCGCCAGCACCCGGGCATCCATACGGACATGACGTTGCTGGTACGGCAGCTGCAGCCCACCACGGAAGGCCTGCCGCTGGAGATCTACTGCTTCACCCGGACCACCGCCTGGGCCGACTACGAAGGCGTGCAGTCGGATGTGTTCGACCACCTTCTGGCGATCCTGCCGGCCTTTGGGCTGCGGGTATTCCAGGCGTCGAGCGATGCCATGTTGATGGCTGCGCAGCAGCAGCGCGCCTTCGCGGAGTAAGCTCCTCTGCCCCCGGCGGCGCCCCTGCGACGCCGGAATTTCCCCACGGGGAAGAAAAATGAACGCCAAAATCATTCACAACGGGCTCGGGAACGCTAGAATCCCGGCCTTGTAAACGTTTTCATAAGGACAGCCGGTGGCCGCCGATCGCATCGAAACCCTCATTGCCCAGATGACCGTCGAAGAAAAAGTCGGCCAGCTGGGTGTGTTCGCGGACATGGTCCGGCCGTTCGCGCCGGATGTGAATCCGGAAGCGAACGTCAGCAACGCCGACCAGGTGCTGCAACAGGTCCGCGAAGGCAAGGTGGGGTCGCTGTTCAACGGCGTGGGCGTGGAAGCCGGCCGCCGCATCCAGCAGGTGGCGCTGGAAGAGAGCCGCCTGGGCATCCCGGTGATCCTGGCAGCCGATGTCATCCACGGCATGCGCACCGTGTTCCCGATCCCGCTGGGCGAGGCCGCGAGCTTCGAGCCGGAGCTGGCCGAGCGCACCGCGCGCGCCACGGCGGTGGAAGCCACTGCCGCGGGCCTGCACTGGACGTATGCGCCGGCGGTGGACATTGCCCGCGACCAGCGCTGGGGCCGTGGCGCCGAGGGTGCCGGTGAAGACGTGGTGCTGGGCTGTGCGTTCGCCGCCGCCCGCGTGCGCGGCTTCCAGGGCCCGGACCTGCGTGCGGCCGATGCGCTGCTGGCCACGCCGAAGCACTTTGCCGCCTATGGCGCGGTGATGGCCGGCATGGAATACAACATGGTCGACATCTCCCCGCAGACTCTGCGCGATGTCCACCTGCCGCCGTTCAAGGCGGCCTTCGAGGCCGGCGCGCTCACCGTGATGTCGTCCTTCAACGACATCAACGGCGTGCCCGCCAGCGCCAATGCCGAACTGCTGACCGACATCCTGCGCGGCGAATGGCAGTTCCCGGGCGTGGTGATCTCCGATTACACCGCCGACATGGAACTGGTCGCCCACGGTTATGCCGCCGACGACCGTGATGCCACCGCCAAGGCGTTCACCGCCGGGTTGGACCTGAGCATGCAGAGCGGCTTCTACGCCGAACATCTGCCGGGCCTGGTCGCCAGTGGCGAGGTGCCGATGGCCACGCTGGATGAATCGGTGCGCCGCATCCTCAGGCTGAAGGAAGCGATTGGCCTGTTCGACGATCCCTACCGCTCGCTGGATCTGGCGCGTGAAGCCGATACCGCGCACATCGCCGCGCACGACGCGCTGTCGCGCGATGCCGCGCGCCGCTCGATCGTGCTCCTGAAGAACGACGGCGACGTGCTGCCGCTGAAGAAGGCCGGGCAGAAGATCGCGCTGATCGGTCCGTTCGTGCAGGACCGCGACAACATCGAAGGCTGCTGGACGCTGTTCGGCGACAAGTCGCGCTATGTCACGCTGGAAGCCGGCGTACGCGCGGCCATCAGCGATGAGGCCCTGCTGGAAATCGTCCCGGGCTGCGCGCTGGAAGCGCCCCTGCAGGACGGCATCGAACAGGCCGTGGCCGCTGCGCTGCGCGCCGATGTGGTGGTGCTGGCGCTGGGCGAACCGCAGCGCTACAGCGGTGAGGCGCAGTCGCGGGTGGAGATCACCCTGCCGCCGGCGCAGCAGGCGCTCGCCGAAGCGGTGGCGATGACCGGCAAGCCGCTGGTGGTGCTGCTGCGCAATGGCCGTGCGCTGGCGCTGCAGGGGGCCGTCCGCAACGCGCAGGCGGTGGCGGTGACCTGGTACCTGGGCACCCAGACCGGGCCGGCCGTGGCCGATGTGCTGTTCGGCGACTACAACCCGTCCGGCCGTCTGCCGGTGAGCTTCCCGCAGGTGTCCGGCCAGCAGCCCTTCTTCTACAACCATCCGCGCACCGGTCGCCCGGAACTGCCGACCATGTCGGAGTTCAAGGCGCGCTGGCGCGAGATTCCCAACGCGGCGCTGTACCCGTTCGGCCACGGCCTGGGCTACACCACCTTCGACTACGGTGTGCCGCAGTTGAGCAGCAAGACGCTGGGCTGGGACGACACGCTGACCATCACCACCACGCTGACCAACACCGGCGCGGTGGCCGGCGAGGAAGTGGTGCAGTTGTACATCCACGACCGCGTCGCCAGCCGCGTGCGTCCGGTGCGCGAGCTGAAAGACTTCCGCAAGGTGGCCCTGCAGCCGGGGCAGAGCACGCAGGTGCAGTTCACCCTGGATCGCCATGCGCTCGGGTTCACCGGCCGCGACGGCGTGTTCGGCGCCGAACCGGGGCAGTTCGACCTGTGGGTGTGCGCCTCTTCGGCCAGCGGCGAGCCGGTGATCTTCGAACTGCTCGCCGGTTGATCGGCGGTGCCGGCGGCTGGCCGGCACCGCGCTCGTCATCCTTGGCTGACGGCGCCGGCGCTAGGCTGGCAACCCGGCTGAACCGATGGAGCGTCCGATGCGCCTGATCCCATTCCTGGTCCCCACGCTGTTGCTGGCTGCCTGTTCGCAGCCGGCATCGCCACCGGCAGAGACGGCCGCCACGTCGCCATCGGTGGCCAGCACCGCGCCACCCGACGAGGCGCCAGCGGCCGGCCTGTCGCCGGATGCGGTGGAACCGGCCGCCGATGCGGCGCCGCCGCCCGCCGCCCCCGCGCCTGCCGCCGCCGCCGACGACGTGCGCCAGCGGATCGACCGTGTTCTCGGTGATGCCGCGCAGTACGAAGCGGTCTTCATCGCCTTCCAGAAGGCGGTCAATGGCGGCGACCGTGCCGCGGTGGTCGAGGAAGTCCGCTTCCCGTTGAAGATCGCCAACGGCGCCACGATCGCCGGCCCGGGCGAGTTCCAGCGCAATTACGAGCGCATCCTGACCCCGGCCGTGCGCAAGGCCATTGCCGCGCAGACCTTCGACACGGTGATGGTCAACCAGCAGGGGGTGATGATCGGCGACGGCCAGGTCTGGCTCAACGGCGCCTGCCTGGACACGGCCTGCAGCCGTACCGAGGTCAAGGTCGTCACCATCCAGTAGGGCAGCGCGCGGCCGCGCCCCCGCCAGACGGCGAGGGCGCCAGGCCAGTGCCGGCGCGGTGCCGGCGCTGCAGGATCAAGCTTTCGGGGTCAGCTTCAGCAGCTTTCCGTTGCTGCCGTCTTCCAGCAGCCAGATCGCGCCGTCGGGCCCTTGCTCCACTTCGCGGATGCGCTCACCCATGAGGAAGCGTTCGGCTTCGCGTGCGTTGTCGCCGTCGAAGGCCACCCGCACCAGCGAGGTCGACGACAGCCCGCCGATGAAGCCGCTGCCCTTCCACTGCGGGAACAGCGTCCCGGAGTAGATGATGAAACCGGCCGGCGAAATCACCGGCGTCCAGGTCACCTTCGGCGCGGCGAACTCGGGCCGGGTGCTGTGGTCGGGAATCTCGCGGCCGTCGTAGTGGTTGCCGTTGGAGACCACCGGGTAGCCGTAGTTCGCGCCGCGCTCGATCAGGTTCAGCTCGTCGCCGCCGGCCGGGCCCATCTCGTGCACCCATAGCTTGCCGCGCGCGTCAAAGGCGATGCCCAGCGCGTTGCGATGGCCGAGCGACCACACCTGCGCGGCCACGCCACCCTGCGAGGCGAAGGGATTGTCGGCCGGCACGCTGCCGTCGTCGTTCAGCCGTACGATCTTGCCGAGATTGCCGCCCATGTCCTGCGCCGGATCGAACTTCTGGCGCTCGCTGGAGGTGATCCACAGCTTGCCGTCCGGCCCGAACGCCAGGCGGTGGCCGTAGTGTCCCTTGCCCTCGACCTTGGGGGTCTGCCGCCAGATCACCTTCAGATCCTGCAGCGCGCCGCTGCCGTCGGGCTGCAGCACCAGTCGCGCACGCGCCACGGCCGCGCCACGGGTGTCGCCTTGACCGGCCTCGGCATAGCTGACGTACAGCAGTTGATTGCGGGCGAAATCCGGATGCGGCAGGACATCGCCGAAGCCGCCCTGGCCGCCGTAGGCCACCGCGGGCACGCCGCTGATGGTGGCGCTGGTGCCGGTGGTGGGGTTGACGTGCTTGAGCGCGCCGCGCTTCTCGCTGACCAGCAGGCTGCCGTCAGGCAGGAAGCTCATCGCCCACGGCTCGTTGAAGGTGCCGACGGCGGTAGCGGTGAACGGCCAGTTCGCCTTTTCGACCGCAGGCGCGGTGGCCGTATCGGCGGCCACGCAGGCGGTGGTGAACAGGGCGGGGGTAAGGCTGATGGCGAGCGAGAGCAGCAGCTTGCGGGTCATGGAGTATCTCCGGAGGGGATGCGATGGCCAGATAGGCGTTGTACACCATGCCTGTCCTCGCCGCGTGCACCATACGTCATTCCCCGTATGCGCCAGTGCGTGGATCGGCTACCGTTGGCGCCAGCCGCCCGTGGGGCGGCCCCGCAGCACTGTCTTCCAAGGGAGTTGGAATCATGAAGCAACAGGTACACAAACCGTCCGCCGCGTTCATCGCCGCCTCGTGGAGCGCGCTGCTGCTGGGCGCTGCTGCTTATCTGGTGGGCCTGTTCAACGCCGAGATGGCGCTCAACGAGAAGGGCTACTACCTCACCCTGCTGCTGTTCGGTCTGTTTGCGGCGGTGTCGCTGCAGAAGAGCGTGCGCGACAAGGCCGAGGCCATTCCCGTCAGCGGCCTGTACTACGCGCTGTGCTGGTTCGCCCTGCTGGCTTCGCTGCTGTTGCTGCTGGTGGGCTTGTGGAACGCCACCCTGCTGCTGAGCGAGAAGGGCTTCTACGGCATGGCCTTCGCGCTGGCGCTGTTCGGCGCCGTGGCCGTGCAGAAGAACACCCGCGACCTGATGGCCGCCAACGGCGCAACGCTGCCGCCGCTGCCGGCCCGGCCGGTCACGCCGCCCTCGCTGGACTGAGGGCGACGCCGGGTGGCTGCGCGGGCCGGTCAGGTCCCGCGCGGCACGCCCTTGTCCAGGTGCGCCTGGCGCAGGGCAGTGGATTCGTCCCAGCCACGGCGCACCGCATTGCGCGCCTGCGCCCAGGTCAGCCTGCTCTTGCCACGCTCCTGCGCCCAGCGCGTTTCCAGCTCGGCTTCAACCTCTTCGTACGCACGGATGATGTCGTCGGCGCGGGAGTAGTGGCCGAGCTGGTAGGCCGGCTCGTAATCGTCGAAGAACTGGCTCTGGTCATAGTACGGTTCGCTGGAGAACCGCTCGCGCCAGTAGTCCGACACGGCCTGGCGCGGCACGCCGTCTTCCGGCACCCGGCCGGGAATCTGGTAGTCAGGGCTCATCTGGTAGCTCCGGTGGGGTGAGGCATCACCGTAGCGGAGCACCGGTTAACGTCATGGGCCAGCGGAGTGAATGCCGCATCAAGTGTCGCGCGGCGCATCAGCCCGCATTCCCGCGTGTCAACGCGTCGTCACGTCGCCTTGCGCGGCAGTCTGTAAATCACCGCGCCCACCGCGAAGGCGACCAGTGCCGCCGCAATGTTCTGCCAGCTCGCACTGGCGAACAATGCCAGGCACAGCACCAGCGCCAGCACCGGAATCAGCGGGCCGCCCGGCAGTTTCAGCGCCCCGGGGCGGTCGGCGAAACGCCGTGCCAATACCAGTACCGCCGCCGCTGTGCCGATGTAGGCGAACAGACGCGTGGTCATCGACAGCAGCGCCAGCTGCACGAACGACCCGGACAACGCCAGCGCCAGCGCGATCACGCCCTGGGTGACAATGGCCGCCGCCGGTGTGCGGAAGCGCGGATGCACGTTGGCCAGCACCTTCGGCCCGTAGCCGTCGCGGGCCAGCGCGAACAGGAACCGCGGGCCCATCATCATGGTGTTGCTGTTGGTGCCCAGAATGGAGATGGTGGCACCCACCGTCAGGATCAGCGCCAGCGCTTCTCCCCCGAAACTGGACGCGGCATCGGCCAGCGGCGTCGGCGAGGTGGCCAGGTTGGCCAGCGTGCCCTGCGCCACCAGCTGTACCGCGCCATAGATGATGGTGACGCTGACGATCATGGTGATCAGCGCGAACGGGATGTCACGGCGCGGGTTCCTGTACTCGCCTGCGGCGGCCGGAATATTCTCGAAGCCGGCGTAGGCGTACAGCAGCAGCAGCGCCGCCTCGCCCATCCGTTGCAGGTCGTGCGGGTCCGGGCGGACGCCGGAGAAGGCCAGGTCCATGTCAACGTAGAACGCGCCGATTGCCACGAACAGCAGCAGCGGCAGCAGCTTGCCGATCACCAGGATTACCCCGGTGCGTGCGGCCGACCGAACGCCGGCCACGTTCACCGCGGTAAGGAAGCCCAGCGACACCACGATGATCGCAATGCGGCCGATGTCATGCCCGGCCCACGGCCAGAAGCGCGCCACCGCATCGGCCAGCGCATTGCTCAATGCGGCCGCCGAGCTGATCCGGGTCAGCCAGATCATCCAGCCGATCTCGAATCCGGCGAAGCGCCCGAAGGCCTCGCGTGCGTACAGATAGCTGCCGCCGGGCTCATCGAAATAACTGGCCGCCTGGGCGTAGCACAGCACCAGCAGCGCCACCACGATGCCCGCAGCCACCACGCCCCACAGGCTGAAGGGCCCGAGCAGCGCCACCGTGGCGGCCGGCAGGAGGTAGATACCGCTGCCGATCACATCGTTGATCGACAGCCCGACGATCTGCCAGCGGCTGACCGCGCGTTCCAGCTGCGGTTCGGACGGGGCGCTCAATGCATCGCTCCGGTCAGGACCGGCAACTGCCACGGCACCTGCAGGTTGTCGTACTCCGTCTTCGGCAGCAGGATGAATGCCGCGCGCGTATCCGGCTTCAGCCAGGCCAGCAGGGCCTTCATGTGACGCGGCTCCATTGCCGTACAGCCGGCCGTGGCCTCGCCCGGCGTGCGCCAGAGGTGGGCGAAGATGCAGCTGCCCCTGCCAGGCGTACGGCTGCTGTTGTGC
This sequence comes from Stenotrophomonas nematodicola, assembly GCF_009467805.1. Taxonomy (GTDB): domain Bacteria; phylum Pseudomonadota; class Gammaproteobacteria; order Xanthomonadales; family Xanthomonadaceae; genus Stenotrophomonas; species Stenotrophomonas nematodicola. The sequence goes on along the minus strand of NZ_WIAY01000003.1, from coordinate 399,419 downwards.
TCGATCACAAAGCCCTCGCGATAGCGCACATCGCCCTTGTTGTGCAGGTCCAGCCGCATCGGTTCGGTGGATCCTTCCACTGCGGCGGCACCGACGTCCTTCGCATCGACGATGCGGTTGTAGTGGGGCGAGGTGGGCACATCCATGCAGTAGTGGCTGGCCGTCATCGGCTGGTACGGCATCGCACTGGCGATCTTCGACGCATACCCGAACGCAGGGCCGATCTCGAAGATGCCGGCGGGGCTGCGCCCGTCGCCTTCCTGCTTCTGCGGCCCCTGATTGTGCAGCGACGCACGGCCCACGCCCCAGGCACTGCCGTTCCGCCCCACGGCCACGGTGAAGGCGGGGCCGTGCCTGCGCCACGGGCCACTGCTGCTCCGGCGTTCATAGGCCTGCAGCCGGCCCTGGGTGGCGTCCCAGCTGTCGGTGACCACCACGATGGCCTGCCGGCTGTGCGACAGCGGCGGCAACGGGGTGAGTGCGCCAGCCGGCTGCGCGGTGGCGAGAGCGGTGACGGCGAGGGCGGTACGCAGCAGCGGCAGCATCGTGGACTCCGGTAAACCAGGGGTCGATCAGGTGTCGATCAGGTGTTCGATCCGTTCCAGGTTCACCCCGAGCTGGCGGTGGCGGTCCGGGTTGGCGTGGCACAACAGGACGAAGACGAAGTCGAGCAGGGACTGCAGCGAAGCACGGTACAGCAGCTGGGCGACGTGCGGGGCAGGGTCGTGCGCGCAGACCACCAGTGACCGGTCGGCATGCGCGCGCAGCGGATTGGCGCTGTGGCGGGTGATCGACACCACCTTGCCGCCCATGTCCTGGAACTGCCGCGACAGCTGGAACAGCTGCGGCAGCTTGCCGAACTCGGAGAACACCAGCATCGCATCACCGGCCCGTGCCGCCGACAGGTTGGCCATCATCAGGATCGGGTCGGCATGGTGCACCGTCAGCATGCCCAGCAGCGACAGCCGCATGGCGAATTCGCGCGCGTACAGGCCGTCGTCGCCCAGGCCATAGACGAATACCTTGGGCGCGCCATCGAGCAGCCGCACGATGGCCTCGACATCGGCCTGTGGATTGGCCAGGCCGGTCTCTTCCTCGGCGGCTGCCTTGCTCAGGCGCAGGCGTGCGGCGATGCCGGCGTAGTCGTCGTCGGCGCTTGGCGACGGCGGGCGGGCCTGTGGATCGTGGCCGGCGCGCGCCACCGCTTCGCCGATGGAGTATTTCAGGTCCGGGTAGCCCTTGAAGCCCAGCTTCTGGCTGAATTTGACCACGCTGGACTGGCTGATCCCCAGCGCACTGGCCAGCTGCTGGGACGAGTAGTCGCGCAGCAGGTGGGCATTGTCGAGGATGAAGTCGGCGATGCGGCGCTCGATCGCCGACATGTGGTCACGCTCGGAGCGGATTTTCACCAGGGGCGGCATGGGGCTCAGCGTGGGTCCGGTTGCAGAAAGGGTAAGCGGGATCAACGGACGGTGGTAGCGCCCGGCTGCGGCCTACCAGCGCGGCGGCGTGATCATCTCCAGTCCGCGCACTTCGGTGATCCCCAGCCCGGGCGCATCGCTGATGGTGATCTCCGATTCGTTGAAGTTGACCCCGCCGGTGACCGGGTTGAACTGCCCCAGCGAGGGACCGTCCAGGTCCACCTTGGTGATCACCTCGCTCTTGGCCACCGCCAGGTGCACGGCGGCCGCCACGCTGATGCTCGACTCGATCATGCAGCCGATCATGCACGGCACGCCGTAGATGGCGGCGATGTCGGCGATGCGGATCGCGTTGGAGAGCCCGCCGGTCTTCATCAGCTTGATGTTGATGATGTCCGCCGCGCGCTGCTGGATCAGGTCCACCACCTGGCCGGGATTGAACACGCTTTCGTCGGCCATCACCGGCGTGTTGACGCGGTCAGTCACGTACTTCAGCCCGCTGATGTCGGCCGCCTTGACCGGCTGTTCCAGCAGCTCCAGCACTACCCCGGCCTCTTCCAGCGTGCGCATCGCATACACGGCCTGCTTGGCGGTCCAGCCCTGGTTGGCGTCCAGGCGCAGCAGGGCGCGGCCCTGCACGGCGGCGTGGATCGCCTTGACCCGTTCGATATCCAGGCCGATGTCCTTGCCGACCTTGATCTTCAGCGACTCGAAACCGCGGTCGATGGCCGACAGCGAATCGGCCACCATCTTGTCGATGTAGTCCACGCTGATGGTGATGTCGGTGGTGATCACCGGATCGCCACCGCCGAGCATGCGGTACAGCGGGGCGTTGTGCAGCTGCGCCCACAGGTCGTAGAGCGCGATCTCCACCGCCGCCTTGGCGCTGGTGTTGCGCTCCAGCGAGGACTGGACCAGGCCACACAGATGGTTGAGGTTGGCCACGTCCTGGCCGATCAGGCGCGGCTTGATGAAGGTGGTGATGGCCTCGATGATCGAGCCGTGGGTGTCGCCGGTGATCACCGCGGTGGCCGGCGCCTCGCCGTAGCCGGTGTGGCCACTGTCGGTACGTACCAGCACCACCACATCTTCCACGGTATCCACGGTGCGCAGCGCGGTCTTGAACGGGGTTTTCAGCGGCACGCGCAGCATGCCGAGTTCGATGTCGGTGATCTTCATTCAGGGGTCTTGGCTCGAATGCGCTGGATGTTGGTGATGCGGTCGATGTAGCTGGCGGTGTCGCTGGCCATCATCGGCTCCAGCGGTGTCACCGACACCCCGTTGAGATGTGCCTGCACCCGCGTGCCGTCGGCGCCGGACCAGCTGCCGCCGGCGGTGTCGTGGATCACCCAGGTGCGGCCGTCGAGGTGGCCGATGGTGACCATCACGTGGCCGGGGATATAGACCAGGTCGCCGACCTGCAGCTGCTGTACCGCCGCCTCGCGACGACCCTTGCCGTCCTTCGCGTCGAAGGCGAGGCGGTCCAGTGCCGGGCTGACGGCCTGCGCGCTGGTGTTGCGCGGCACGAGCACGCCGACGCTGCGGTAGATCTCCGAAACGAAGCCGCTGCAGTCGCGGGTGTCGTAGTCGTGGCCCCAGCCGTAGCGCTCGCCGAGGAACTTGAAGGCCTGCTGCAACAGCGTGCGCGGGGTCAGCGGCAGGTAATCGGCCGCGCTGTCCTGCGAACGCGGCAGCAGCGCCGGTACCAGCGCCAGGCGGCCATCGGGGTCGCGCACCGGCATCTGCACCACGTGCGCGGCATGTGCCTGCTGGCCGTTGACCGGCGTATTGGCCGGCCAGTCGGCCAACACCGGCAGGCGCACGCCCATGTCCAGCTGCAGACGCGACACGCGCGGTTCTTCGGGCGTGTAGGCGGTGAACGCGGTGGCACCGGTAATCACCCGGTACGGGCCGTGCTGGCCGTAGCCGAGCACCGTCTCGGCATCGCCGATGCCAACGTAGCGCCGCTCGATCCAGGCCGAGTAGCGCTCGCTGGTGATGAACAGCCACTGCCCGTCGGCGCTTTCATGCAGTACCGCCACCGCATCGCCGGGGAACAGGGCCGACTCCTGGAAGCGGTCGATATCGGTGTCGCCCTGCGTGGTGAACACCCGCAACGTGGTCGGGAAGGCGCGCAGCGCGGCGCGATGGGTCACCAGGCCGTACTGCAGCGGGCGCTGGGCCGGCACCGCCTCCAGACCGAGGTTGGCCAGTGCGGCGCGGCGTTGTGCCTCGCTGATGGGCTTCCCCTCCACGCCATACAGCGGCTTGGTCGGCCAGCGCGACAGCGCCTGGATGTCGGCCAGCACCCGCGCGCGCGGCAGCTGCGCCGGCAGGGCGCGCAGGTCGTGAATGGACGGGTCGGTGGCGCGCATGCGCGCGTTCTGCGCGGCGATGCCGGCACGGTCGAGGATCACGCGGTCCGGGTCAGGCAGGCGAGCGGCCCAGAACGCCGGGTCCAGGTACGCCTCGCGCAGGCCGATCACACCCAGGGTGTCGGCGGCCGAGGCGGCAGGCGGCGGGGCATCGGCGGCACCGGCCGTGCCGCCGGCCAACAGCGTCAGCAGCAACGCGCGGGCCAGCCACGGGGTCCGCACGGGGCGGCAGGGGGAAGCCAGGATCATGGAGCGGTCACCCTCCTCGGAAGCGTCAGGAATATTTATTCCTTTTTTCATGGAAAGCAAGAATAAATTATTGACCGACTTCCCACCTCGTGTTACACAGCGATTACCACCCGCACCTTGGGAAGTGTCGCTGTGGATCCTGCTTCGCGCAAACCGTCTTCACGCCGTCGTGCCGTCTGGCGCACCGTTGCCTGCCTGCTGCTGGCGCTGCCCCCGCTGTGGGCCGCGGCGGCCGTGCCGTTGCCGCAGGTAATCGCGCAGATCGACCGTGGCGCGTTCGCCGAAGCCGATACCGCCATTGCCGCTGCGCTGCAGGACGCCACGCTGGGCACGGCCGCGCGTGAGGACTACGCCTTCCAGCGCGAACGCATGGCGCGCATCCGGCTCGACTTCACTCTGGATGCCGAGGCCGCCAAGACGCAGGTGCGCCGGCAGATTCCGGACCTGCGCGACGACGAGTTCGCGCGCTGGGACGCGGCCGGGCTGATCGAGCACCTCGATATCGATGGACAGCGGCGCTACTTCAAGCGCGCACCGTCCAATCTGTTCCGGGTCAGCGCGGAGGCACGCGCGCGGCGGGCGCCCTCGGTGCCGGACCCGGTCGATGGCCCCTACGAACACCTCGGCCCGCACCACCACGAGATTGTCGCGGCCGCGCGCGCCAGCGGCGCCACCAGCCTGGTGCCGCGCCGGGTCGAGGTCACCCAGTCGCTGGTGGTCAAGGCCGATGCCGTACCTGCCGGCGAGACCGTGCGGGCGTGGATTCCGTATCCGCGTGCGATCCCCGGCCAGCAGCAGGACATCCAGTGGATCGCCAGCACGCCGGCCGGCGCACGCATCGCCCCGGAGGCGACGCTGCAGCGCACCGCCTACCTGGAGCAAACCGCCGTGGCCGGCACGCCCACCGCCTTCCAGATCCGCTACGCGGTCACTGTGTACGCGCGGCATGTCCCGATCGACCCGGCCAAGGTGCTGCCCACCCCGGACGATCCGGCGCTGCAGCCCTACCTGGCCGAACGCGCGCCGCACATGGTGTTCACACCTGCGCTGCGCGCGTTCTCGCAGCGCGTGGTGGGCGCCGAAACCAACCCCTACCGCATCGTGCAGCGGCTGTTCGACGCGGTCGACCGGATCCCGTGGGCGGGCGCACGGGAATACTCCACGATTTCCAACATCAGCGACTACGCCCTGCATGCCGGCCACGCCGATTGCGGCCAGCAGACGCTGCTGCTGATGACCCTGCTGCGTCTCAACGGCATTCCGTCGCGCTGGCAGTCCGGCATGGTCTATTCCGATGACGCCGTGGGCTACAACAACCTGCATGACTGGGGTGCGGTGTACCTGGCGCCATACGGCTGGGTGCCGATGGACGTGACCACCGGCCGCCTGGACAGTCCCGAGCCCGCGCTGCGCGACTTCTACCTCGGTGGCCTGGATGCCTACCGCATCGCCTTCAACGACGACTATGCCCAACCGCTGGTGCCGGCCAAGCAGCACGCCCGATCGGAGACCGTGGATTCCCAGCGCGGCGAAGCGGAGTGGTCCGGCGGCAATCTGTATTTCGATCAATGGAACTACGACTTCCAGTCGCACGTGGTGCCGCTGGAGGCCGCGCGGTAATCGGCGGTATCCCTGATTCAACATCTGCAGGAGAGAGCAGGCAATGAAGGTGAATCGATTGAAGCGGGCGGCGCTGTGCGTCGCACTGGGCGCGTGTCTGGGCAGCGTGGCGCCGATGGCGCTGGCGCAGGACGGTGCGGTGGTAGGCAAGCTCGTCACCGATGGCGGGCAGGCGCTGGACAACGCCACGGTGACCGTACGCAATCCGGCCACCGGCTTTGTGCGCTCGGTGAAGGCGGATGCCAATGGCGGCTATCGCATCCCGCTGCTGCCGGTGGGTACCTACGATCTTGAGGTGTCGGTTGGCGGTGGCGCTGCCACACGCGTCGGCCAGGTGGATGTCGGCCTGGGCAACACCACCACGGTCAACGTACCGGTCAGTGGCGTGAACACGCTGGGCACGGTGGAAGTGCGCGCACCGCAGGTGGTGTCGATGGTGGACGTGAAGTCCACCGAATCGGCCACCAATATCACCCGCGAAGAACTCTCGCGCCTGCCGGTGGACCGCGATATCACCGCCGTAGCGCTGCTGGCGCCCGGCGCGGTGAAGGGCAAGGGCTCGCTGGGCGGGCAGGGCATCTCCTTCGGTGGCTCCTCGGTGGCCGAGAACACCGTCTACATCAACGGCCTGAATGTCACCGACTTCTATAACCGTGTCGGCTTCTCCTCGGTGCCGTTTGCGTTTTACCAGGAATTCCAGGTCAAGACCGGCGGCTACTCGGTGGAGTTCGGGCGCAGCACCGGCGGTGTGATCAACGCCGTGACCCGTTCGGGCAGCAACGACTTCAAGGCCGGTGCCGAACTGGTGCTGGAACCGCGCGCCTGGCAGTCGCAGGCGCGCGACCGCTACGACGCCGACGGCAGCCGCTACATCACCGCCAGCCGCGATGACTATTCGCGCAGTGCGCTGAACGTATTCGCGTCCGGTGCGCTGGTGCAGGACAAGCTGTTCTTCTTCGGCATGTACGAAGCGCGCGACTACAGGCCCAACTCCACCAACGATGCCGGCACCGTGCTCAACCGCGGCACCGCAGACGACCCGTTCTGGGGCGGCAAGCTCGACTGGCAGATCACCGACAACCAGATGCTGTCGCTGTTCGGCTTCTCCGACAAGAGCGACACTGTCACCGACGTCTACCGCTACAACTACGACACCGGCCTGGCCGAGGGCGACCGCACCAACCAGATCTACAACACCGTGGGCGGCACCAACTGGTCGGGCACCTACAGCTGGCAGGTCAACGACACGCTGACCATGAAGCTGATGTACGGCGAGAACAAGCGCAACCGCTCGCAGAGCAGTCTGATGGACGAGAACTGCAACCGCGTGTTCGACAACCGCACCGCCAGCCAGGGCGTGCCCACCGATCTGCAGGGCGACCGCAGCTGCACCAGCAGCTCGCAGCTGGAGTCGGCACTGGACACCCGCAAGGCCGGCCGCGCCGACTTCGAATGGTCCATCGGCAATCACCTGCTGCGCTTCGGCCTGGACCGCGAGGAGAACACCTCCGATTACGAGCGCGCCTACCCCGGCCCGGGCGGTCTGCGCTACGACGTGTACTACCGCACCCCCGGCAGCTCGCTCAATGGCGGCGTGGTGCCGGCCAGCGGCCTGGTCGTGCGTACCCGCCGCTATGAAGTGGCCGGCTCGTTCGAGACCATCAACTCGGCTTACTACCTCGAAGACAACTGGCAGGTCACGCCGAATTTCCTGCTCAACATCGGCGCGCGCATGGAAGGCTTCGACAACAAGGGCGGCGACGGCGACAGCTACATCAAAATCGACGACATGATCGCCCCACGCCTGGGCTTCTCCTGGGACATGCGCGGCGACGGCACCACCAAGGTGTTCGGCAACCTTGGGCGCTACTTCCTGCCGGTGGCCAATGTCATCAACATCAAACAGGCCGGCGGCTTCCTCGACGAGCGCACCTGGTACGAGTTCCTCGGCTACAGCGGTGCCTCCAACAACGTGCCCTACCTGGGGGGGCAGATCGGCCCCGTCGACAACTCGCAGGGCGATGGCAGCGTTCCGGACCTGCGCGCCGAGGTGAACCGCGACATGGACCCGGTGTACCAGGACGAGGCGATCCTGGGCTTCCAGCACATGCTCAGCGAATCCTGGTCGGTGGCCGCCAGCGTCACCTACCGCCGCCTGCACAACGCCATCGATGACATGAACATCACCGCCACCGCCCAGTGCGGTGCGGTGGACAGCGTGTGGATCATGGGCAATCCCGGCCGCACCAACACCGTGTGGGGCGACAGCGACTGCGACGGCAGCAACGATGCATGGATCGACATCGACACCTCGCGCGAAGGCTGGGCGCTGTACGACGACGATGGCAACTATGTAGGGCAGCGCGGCTGGGTCAAGCCCAAGCGCGACTACAAGGCGCTGGAACTGCAGGTCGACCGCGCCTGGGATGGCGTGTGGGGCTTCAATGCGTCCTACACCCTGGCCTACGGCCGCGGCAACGCCGAAGGTCCGGTCAACTCCGATACCGACTTCGCCGATTCGGGGCGTACCGAGAACTTCGACAACCCGTGGGTGAACTACCGCGGCTACGGCTACCTGGCCAACGACCGCCGCCACCAGTTCAAGTTCCGCGGCAGCTACGCGGTGACCGGGAACCTGACCGTGGCCGCCACCCTGGGCGTTCAGTCGGGCAGCCCGATCACCCGCTTCGGCGCCGGCAACCCGTTCGACGACACCGACTTCCACAGCTACTACGTGTGCGTGGCCAACTGCCAGGCGTCGGTGCCGCCGTCCGAGCGCGTATTCGTGCATTCGCCGCGCGGTGGCGATGGCCGTACCCCGTGGACCTACGATCTGGACCTGAGCGTGGCCTACAAGGTTCCGGTGCCGCTGGATCTGCGCGTCAAGCTGGCGGTGTACAACGTGCTCAACCAGCAGCGCACCGTGTCGGTGGACCAGGATTACGAGCCGCAGGACAGCATCGGCACGCCCAATCCGCTGTACGGTTTCGGCACCGGGTTCCAGTCGCCGCGCTACGCGCAGTTGACGGTGACCTGGAACTACTGAGTCCCCAGGGCGGCCCGTCCCGCGGGCCGCCGCGGAGAATGCGATGCGCAGCAGGTGGTGTGCCATGTTGGGCCTGCTGGTGGCGGGGAGCGCCCCTGCCGCCGGCACCGGCCCGGCGGCGGCGGTGTTCGACCCGATGTACGACCAGGCCCGTCAGCGGGACGTGGCCGGCATGGCGGTGGCCGTGGTCGATCAGGGCCAGCTCGTCTACGAGCGTGCCGAAGGACCGCGCGGCGACGCCGCCGATACACAGGTCGATGCGGATACCCTGTTCAAGATCGCCTCCAACAGCAAGGCGATGACCGCTGCGCTGCTGGCACGGCTGGTGGAGCGTGGACGGCTGCGCTGGGATGACCCGGTCATCCGCTATCTGCCGCAGTTCCGCATGCACGATCCGTGGGTCACCCGGAACATGCAGGTGCGCGATCTGCTTGTTCACAACAGCGGGCTGGGGCTGGGCGCGGGCGACCTGATGCTGTGGCCCGAGCCCAACCACTTCACCCGCCAGGACATCATTGCCGGCCTGGCCCACCTCAAGCCGGTGACCAGTTTCCGCAGTGGCTATGCCTACGACAACCTCCTGTATGTCGTGGCTGGCGAGGTCGCCGCCGCTGCCGGTGGCAAGCCCTACGACGAGCTGCTGCGCGAGGAGGTGTTCGTGCCGCTGGGGATGACGCGCTGCCAGGTGGGCGCGTGGTCGGTGGCGCAGGTGGGCAATGTGGCCCAGCCGCACCGGCATGCGCACGGCCGGCCGGTGGTCGAGGGCGCCGATGGCGACACCAGCTCCGACCTGCCTTCGATGGCGGCCGGCGGCATCCGCTGCAGCCTGCGCGACATGACCCGCTGGATGCAGGTGCTGCTCGATCCCACCCTGGTGCCGGACTGGCTGGGCAGTGCGCAGCGGCAGGCACTGTGGACCGCGCACATGCCGATGCCGCTGGGCGAGCGCCAGCGTCACTGGGACAACGCGCATGTGTTCGCCTATGGCTACGGCTGGCGACTGTCGGACATGGATGGGCAGTGGAAAGTGGCGCATACCGGGACCCTGTCGGGCATGTACTCCTCGCTGGCGCTGCTGCCCGACCGCCGTGTCGGCGTGGTGATCCTGATCAACAGCGATGCCGAGGACGCGCGCACCGCGCTGATGCAGGCCGCCTTGAAGCACTACACCGCACCGGCGGCGGGAGAGACAGTGGCGGGCTATCTGCGGCAGCTTGATGACGAGCGTGCCGCGCGCCGCAGCGCCGGCCACGTGCGGCCCGATACCCGCGCGCGCCGACCCGCGCCGCTGGCCACCACCGTGCGCTGGCAGGGGCGCTACCGCGATCCCTGGCTGGGCGAGGCGTCGGTGTGCCCCGAACGGGGCGTGCTGCGGCTGCAGGTGGACAAGTCGCCGCGGCTGCGTGGCCGCGTGATGCAGCTTGGCAACCGCTGGCTGGTGCAGTGGGATACGCTCGGTGCCGATGCCGAGGCCTGGCTGCAGCCCGATGACGGCACGCCGCCTGGCATCGCCCTCGCCGCGATCGACCCGGGGATCGACTTCAGTTATGACTACCAGGACCTGCATTTCACCCGCATCGGCGATTGCCCATAGCCTGCTGGCCGTCGCGCTGGCGCTGCCCGTGCAGCCCGCAGGCGCAGCCACGGTGACCGTCTCGTCGGCGCGCGATCTGGCCGAGGCCGGGCTGGTGGACGTGGGCCGGGCCATTCCCGGCCTGGACCTGGATATCCGCTATGCCGGCCCGGACAACTTCACCGCCGCGCCGGTTCCCGGCTACGAGGCACCCAGGTGCTACCTGCTCGCACCGGTCGCTGCGGCGCTGGCCCGGGTGCAGGCCGATCTCCGGCGCGACGGCTTCGCTCTGCGCATTTACGACTGCTACCGGCCGGTGCGGGCGGTGCAGGCGTTCGTCGCCTGGGCGCACGATCCGTCCGAGCAGTCGCGCAAAGCGCTGCAGTATCCGCAGGTGGACAAGCCGGACCTGCTGGATGGCTACATCGCCGGGACCTCCGGCCACAGCCGCGCCGCCACCGTCGACCTGACCCTGCTCGACTGCCGCGCCGGCCCCTGCACCGCCCTGGACATGGGCACCGGTTTCGACTTTTTCGGCGCGCGCGCCCACACCGATGCGCCGGACATCAGTGCCGCACAGCGCGCCCACCGCCAGCAGCTGCTGCGCGCGATGCAGCGCCACGGCTTTGCCAACTACCCGCTGGAGTGGTGGCACTACACCCTGCAGCCCGAGCCCAGCCCCACCACCGCCTACGACATCCCGGTGCGCTGAGCTGCAGGGCCGGGTCGCCCCGGCGCACCGCTACACTGTGCGCTGACCTGCCGACCGGACCGCGATGAACCTGCCACTGCACTTTGGACTGCTGGGAACGCTGGAAGCGGGCCTGATCGCGTTGCTGGTCGGGCTGCTGGTGTACACCCTGTGGCACCGGCTGTGCCGTTGGGCGCAGTGGTCGATGGGCCACGCCATCGGCTGGTCGTGCGTCATTGCGGTGATCGTCTCGGCCGGCATCGATGCCTGGAAGCTGTTCTACATGGGCATGATGCGGCTCGAATCGCCGTTGTATGCGCGGTTGTTCCTGGCCAGCATCCACGATCCGAACGAACTGGGCTCGCGCGTCGTGCTGGAAGTGGCCGGCGCGTTGGGCGGTGTCGCCCTGGGCTGGATGATATTCAGTTCGCGCTCAGGCGAAAAAAACGCCACCCACGACTGAGTTTCCGTTCGCATCCGGTTAAATCCGGGCCGGTTGAATGCGTGTCTTACTGTCTGCTCACCTGCGCGTAACCAGGGCGGTAATCCACGCCCTGGGCCGGGTGGTTAAGACCGTGTGCGGGCGTTGATCGCGACGCAATATCGATTCACAAAAGGGCTGGCAGGGTGGAGGCCGTGCGGAAACAACGGCCGCGCAACATCCACCCAAGGAGACCACCCCAATGACTATTCGCAACCGCAAGCCCCTGATCGCCCTGATCGTCGCCGCCGGCAGTGTGTTGGCCATTCCGGCGATGGCCCAGTCGGCCCAGCACAGCGCCGCGCAGGCCCAGACCCAGGCGGCGCAGGCGCAGCAGGCGGCAGCGCAGGCCGGTGACGCTGCCGATACAGCGTCCGGTGCCGCGGCACAGGCCTCGGCCCAGGCCAACGGTGGCGGCGGCCAGACCTGGGCCAGCGTCGACACCGACGGCAACGGCACCATCAGCAAGGCCGAATCCCAGGTCAACGCCGGCCTGGCCCAGGTCTTCGACCAGGCCGACACCAACAAGGACGGCGAACTCAGCCCGGATGAATACAAGGCGTATGTCGCCGCCCAGCAGGGCGCGGCTGCCGGCAACGGCGCACAACCGGGCAAGTAACGCGATCCCGCACAGGCAGGGCCCGACACCGCTGGACACCGGTGAACGGCAGTGAGGGGGAAGGGCGGCTTCGGCCGCCCTTCTTTTTGCCTGTTTCCGTCATTGGGCGCGATGCCCGGTGTTGCTATCCTTGGCCGATGATGACCTCCATGCCCACGCCGCAAGGCGCTATCGGCCTGGTCGGTTTTGACGGTGACGACACGCTGTGGAAGAGCGAAGACTATTACCGCAAGGCCGAACAGGACTACCTCGACATCCTGTCGCGCTACATCGACGTCCACGACACCCGGACTGCGCGCCACCTGCTGGAAGTGCAGCAGCGCAACCTCGGCGTGTTCGGTTACGGCGTCAAGGGCATGACCCTGTCGATGGTTGAAGCGGCCATCGAGATCACCCGGCAGATGATCAGCGCGCGTGACCTGCAGCAGATCCTCGACATCGGTCATGACACCCTGCGTCACCCGGTGGAACTGATTGACGGGGTGCGCGAGTCGGTCACCGAGATTGCCCGCGAGTACCCGGTCGTGCTGATCACCAAGGGCGACCTGTTCCACCAGGAAGCCAAGATCAAGGTGGCCAACCTGCGCGATCTGTTCCCGCGCATCGAGATCGTGTCGGAGAAGGACCCGGAAACCTACGCACGCGTGCTCGAAGAGTTCGACCTGCCGATCGCGCGCTTCTGCATGGTGGGCAACTCGCTGCGCTCGGATATCGAGCCGGTGATCACGCTGGGCGGCTGGGGCATCCATACCCCGTACGCCGTGACCTGGGCGCATGAAACCCAGCACGGGGTGGCGGACGACGAGCCGCGCATGGTCGATGCCCCCACCGCCTTCGATTGGCCGCAGGCACTGCGCGCCATCGAAGCCAAGGCTGTGCAGGCCTGACACGCATGCAGCGCTGCGGCAGAATCGTCCCATGACCCTGCGCACGCTGCTTGCCCTGTTGCTGCTGGTGCTGCCTCTGGCCGCACTGGCACAGCAGACACCGGAGAAGTCCGCGGCCTATGCCGTGGCCACCGGCGATGACTGGGTGGATGCGCAGCTGCGCGACATCAACCACTACGCCGAGCGCTACCCCGACAGTTTCCTGGACGAGGTCTCGCGCTATGCCGGCGTCCCACGCGGGTATATCGCCGCGCTGATGTACACCCACGGCTGGCAGGCCGGCGACATCTACTTCGCGTGCTTCTGGGCCCATGCCATCGGCCGGTCGTGCCGCGACAGCGTGCAGGCCTGGAGCCGTGCCGTGCCGGCCGAGGGGCAACCGCGCCAGTGGCAGGACGTGGTGCAGGACCTGCCGGTCGCGCCGCAGAACCTGCACTGGCGCGCGCTGCGCCACGCCATCGTGGCCAGCCACGACCACTGGGACCGTCCGGTCACCCTCGACGCCACCCTGCAGCGCCAGCTCGGCGACCACGCCCAGCGCCAGCGTGCCGCGCGCAGTTCAACGTCCACGCCCTGAAACGGCGGCCGTTCGCGGCATCGGTGGATTCGTGCTGCTATGCAGATCGCCGCCGCCGGCCCGCTCGGCGACAATACGCGCTTGCCTGTTCCCCCCCGTGATCCGTTGCCGAGTACGTAATGAGCGCCGACCGTTTCGTTTCACCCGACGATATCCGCAGCCTGTTCGCCCAGGCCATGTCCAGCATGTACCGCACCGAAGTGCCGTTGTACGGCACGCTGGTGGACCTGGTGGCCGAGATCAACGATGCCGTGCTCACCGCCGATCCGGCGCTGGCCGGGCAGATGGACCGCACCGATGAGCGCGCGCGCCTGGCGCAGGAGCGCCACGGCGCCATCCGCGTCGGCACCGCCGAGGAACTGGCCACGCTGGGGCGCCTGTTCGCACTGATGGGCATGTACCCGGTGGGCTACTACGACCTGTCCGTGGCCGGCGTGCCGGTGCACTCCACCGCGTTCCGCCCGCGCACGGCCAAGGCGCTCGCGCACAACCCGTTCCGCGTGTTCACCTCGCTGCTGCGGCTGGAGCTCATCGAAGACGCCGCGCTGCGCGAGCAGTCCGCGCAGATCCTGGCACGCCGCCGCATCTTCACCGACGAGGCGCTGGCGCTGATCGCGCAGGCCGAGCGCGATGGTGGGCTGGATCAGGCCGACAGCCGGCGTTTCGTCATTGCCGCGCTGGAGACCTTCCGCTGGCATGGCGATGCCACCGTGTCGCTGGCCACCTACCATGCCCTGCACGACGCCCATCGGCTGATTGCCGACGTGGTCAGCTTCCGTGGCCCGCACATCAACCACCTCACCCCACGCACGCTGGACATCGATGCCGCCCAGGCCGGCATGCTCGCGCGCGGCCTGGCCGCCAAGGCGGTGATCGAAGGCCCGCCGCCGAGGCGTTGCCCGATCCTGCTGCGCCAGACCAGCTTCAAGGCGCTGGAGGAGCCGGTGCACTTCCCGTCGGGCGACAGCGCCGATGCCGGCACCCACACCGCGCGATTCGGCGAAATCGAGCAGCGCGGCCTGGCGCTCACGCCCAAGGGGCGCGCGCTGTACGACCAGCTGCTGGCCAAGGCGCGCGACAGTGACGGCGCCGGCAGCACCGGCCAGGACTATCCGACCCGCCTGGCGGCGGCCTTCCGTGCGTTCCCGGACGATCACGACACCCTGCGCCGCGAAGGGCTGGGGTATTACCGCTACGCGCTTACCGACGCCGGCCGTGCCGCCCCCGACGCCGTTGGCGATCTTCCGGCCGAGGCACTGATCGCCGCCGGGCTGGCCAGCGCCGATCCGATCGTCTACGAGGATTTCCTGCCGGTCAGCGCTGCGGGCATCTTCCAGTCCAATCTCGGCGGCGAAGAACAGCGCGCCTACGCCGCCCACGCCAACCGCGACGCCTTCGAGCACGCGCTGGGCATGAAGGTCGAAGACGAGTTCGCCATCTACGAGCGCCTCCAGGCCGAGTCGCTGG
The DNA here is from genome assembly GCF_009467805.1 of Stenotrophomonas nematodicola. GTDB lineage: Bacteria > Pseudomonadota > Gammaproteobacteria > Xanthomonadales > Xanthomonadaceae > Stenotrophomonas > Stenotrophomonas nematodicola. Next base: position 384,413 of record NZ_WIAY01000003.1, on the reverse strand, counting down.
CCACCCTCCACGCCCGGTAGTGCCGGCCGCTGGCCGGCACTCCCTCACACCTTCATCGTTCCCGTATCCAGCCACCGCTGGTGCCACGACAACGCTTCGGGCAGCAGGTGCGGCGTGTGCTTGCCGTAGCTGTCGCGGCTGGCGCGCTCGACGTAGTCGTTGAGCTGGTCGCGGAAGTCCGGGTGCGCGCAGTTGTCGATCACCACCCGCGCGCGCTTGCGCGGGGTCAGCCCGCGCAGATCGGCCAGGCCCTGTTCGGTCACGATCACCGACACATCGTGCTCGGTATGGTCGACGTGGCTCACCATCGGCACGATCGCCGAGATCGTGCCGTTCTTGGCCGTGGACGGGCTCAGGAAGGCCGACAGGAACCCGTTGCGCGCAAAGTCGCCCGAACCGCCGATGCCGTTCATGATCCGGCTGCCCATCACGTGGGTGGAATTGACGTTGCCGTACAGATCCACCTCGATCATCCCGTTCATGCCGATGCAGCCCAGTCGGCGCACCAGCTCGGGATGGTTGGAGATCTCCTGCGTCCGCATGATGATGCGCTCGCGGTAGAAGTCGATGTTCGCCTTGAACGTTTCATTGGCCTGCGGGCTCAGCGCGAACCCGGTGCACGAGGCATAGCTCAGCACGCCGTCGCGCAGCAGGTCGAGCATGCCGTCCTGGATCACTTCGGTGAACGCACTCAGGTCGCGGAAGCCGCTTTTGCCCAGCCCGGCCAGCACGGCATTGGGAATGTTGCCCACGCCCGACTGCAGCGGCAGCAGGTTGGCCGGCAGGCGGCCACGCGCCACTTCGTGCTTCAGGAACTCGATCAGGTACGCGGCGATCTGCTCGCTGGTGCTGTCGATGGGGCTGAACGGGCTGTTGCGGTCCGGTCCGTTGGTACGCACCACCGCCACGATCTTGTCCGGGTCGCAGCGCAGCGCCGTCTCGCCGATGCGGTCGTTGGCATGCACCAGCGGGATAGGCTTGCGGTGCGGCGGCAATGCCGTGCCGTAGTAGATGTCATGCATGCCGTCCACGCCGGCCGGCTGCCACTCGTTGACCTCGATGATCACCTTCTTGGCCAGGTCCAGCCAGGTCTTGTTGTTGCCCACCGACGTGGAGGGCACCAGCGACCCGTCTTCGCGGATCGCCGAGACCTCGATCACCGCCGTGTCGATCTCGCCGTAAAAGCCGAACCAGACGTGCTGGGCGACGTGGCTGAGATGGATGTCGATGTAGTCCAGCTTGCCAGCGTTGATGCGGTTGCGCGCGTCCGGGTCGCTCTGGAACGGCATGCGCATGGCGATGCCGTCGGCCTTGGCCAGCGCACCATCCAACTCCGGGGCGGTGGACGCGCCGGTCATCAGGCTGATCTGGAACGGTTGGCCCTGGGCATGGACGGCCTCGATGCGCTGGGCAAGCGCGATCGGCACAGCCTTGGGATAGCCCGAACCGGTGAAGCCACTCATGGCGACAGTTTCGCCCGGCTGGATCAGGGCGGCGGCGGCTTCGGCGGATACAACGCGGTCACGCAGACGCGCGTTGGCAATGCGATCGACAGACATGACGACAACGTTTCTGGGGGGATTCACATTATCGGCGATCCGATCCCCCCCGGGTGTGCGACCAAGGTGGGATGGCAATCCAGGCAGAGCGCTCCCTGTTCAGGTTTATCGGCACTTCTGTACCCGCAAGTATTGTTTTGCAGTGCAGCGTGCAAGTTCTCCGCCGACCCTAGAAGATCGACCTGCATCCCGACGTGGGGGAGGGAGCAGAGCCCGCTGGCAGTTCGCTGCAAGCGGGCTTTTTTATGCCCGCCGTTCGGGATCGACGGTCCCGCCGCTGCGCTGCGTGTGCACGCGCCCGGCATAATCCCCGCATGCCGATGCCCGCCGACGCCGTCCCCGCCACCCTCGTTCCCCTCGTCGACCGCGCCCTCGCGCGCCTGGCGCTCTCGCTCACCGACGGCGGCCACTGGCCTCCTTCGGCCGACGTGCTCGACCAGGTCCGCCTGCTGGCCATCACCAGCGACTTCGCCATCGACACCCTGTGCCGGCAGCCGGCGCTGCTGTCGCACCTGGCCCAGCCCGGTTGCCCGCCGTTGCCGCTTCCCGCGCTCGACCCCCAGCATCCCAGCGACTGGCCGCAGCGCCTGCGCCGCTACCGTACCGCCGCCTCCACCCGGCTGATCTGGCGTGACCTGGCCGGCCTCGACGACGTGCCCGCCACCCTGGCCGGCGCCACCACCCTGGCCGAAGACTGCCTGGGCCTCGGCCTGGCCGCGCTGGAGCAGGAGTTTGCCGGCCGCCACGGCGTGGTGCGCGCCGCCGACGGCAGCGCCCAGCAACTGGTCGTGTTCGGGCTGGGCAAGCTCGGTGGGGGCGAACTCAATTTCAGTTCCGATGTCGACCTGGTCTACGCCTACCCCCAGGGCGGCGAGTCCGACGGCGCCCGTCCGCTGGCCGCCGAAGAGTATTTCGCCCGGCTCGGCCAACGGCTGGCCAAACTGCTCGACGACACCACCGTGGACGGCTTCAGCCACCGCGTGGATCTGCGCCTGCGCCCGTTCGGCAGCGCCGGCCGGGTGGCCCTGTCGTTCGCCGGCATGGACCAGTACTTCCAGCGCGAAGGCCGCGACTGGGAGCGCTACGCCTGGCTGAAGGCGCGCGCGGTGGCCGGCGACATCGCCGCCGGCGAAGCCTGGCTGCAGACCCTGCGACCGTTCGTCTACCGCCGTTACCTCGACTTCACCGCGCTCGACGGCCTGCGCGAGATGAAGGCGGCGATCACCGCCGAAGTGGCGCGCCGCGAGATGTTCGATGACATCAAGCGTGGCCCCGGTGGCATCCGCGAGATCGAATTCCTGGCGCAGGCGCTGCAGTTGATCCGCGGTGGCCGCGACGCCTCGCTGCGCGAGCGCCGCCTGCTGCACGCACTGCCGGCGCTGGTCGCCTGCGGCCAGATGGCCGCCCAGGACGGCGCCGACCTGCTGCAGGCGTACGCCTTCCTGCGCCGCCTGGAAAACCGTCTGCAGATGCTGCGCGATGCCCAGACCCACGCGCTCCCGGCCGATCCCACCGACCGCCTGCGCATCGCCGTCGGCCTGGGTCATGCGGACTGGGATGCCCTGGTTGCCGCGCTGGAGGTGCAGCGCCAGCGCGTGGCCACCGAGTTCGGCGCGCTGCTGGCCCCGCGTGCCGGGCAGGCCGCGCCCGATGCGCTCGCCAATTACTGGCGTGGCCTGCCCGACGCCGGCAGCGCCGAGGTGCTGGCCAGCGCCGGCTTCCACGATGCCGGGGGGGCCGACCAATCGCTGCGCGACTTTGCCCAGTCCCTCGGCGTGCGTTCGCTGTCCGATGGGGCGCGTGCGCGCCTGGACCGCGTACTGCCCGCGCTGCTGCATGCCGCCACCGGCTCGCCGCACCCCGATGCCGCGCTCAAGCGCGTACTCGGTCTGCTCCAGGCCATCCTGCGGCGCACCAGCTACCTGGCACTGCTCGACGAGCAGCCCAGCGCCCTGGCGCGGCTGGTGGACGTGCTCGCGCGCAGCGCGCTGCTGTCCGAGCGGCTGGCGGCCTATCCGTTGCTGCTCGACGAACTGCTCGACGTGCGCGTGTCCGGGCCGATGCCCGATGCTGCGGCAATGCAGGCCGAGTGCGACGCCGCGCTGGCCGTGGACGATCCCGAAGCCGCCCTGCGCCTGCTCAATGAAACCCGCCTGGCGCTCAGCTTCCGCATGGCGATGGCCACCCTCGACGGCCGCCAGCGTGCGGTCGACACCACCCGCCAGTTGGCCGAACTGGCCCAGGCGGTGGTGGTGACCGTGCTGGCGATGGCCGAGGCCGACCTGCGCCACGTCCACGGCGCCATTCCCGGCGGCCGCTTTGCGATCATCGGCTACGGCAGCCTCGGCGGACTGGAGCTGGGCTTCGGCTCGGACCTGGACCTGGTGTTCCTGCACGACCATCCGGCCGGCGTGGACGCCAGCGATGGCGCGCGCCCGCTCGATCCCGGTCGCTGGTACGCGCGGCTGGCGCAGAAGGTGATGGCGCTGCTCGGCGCCGTCACCGCCGCCGGCCGCCTGTACGACATCGACGTGCGCCTGCGCCCGGATGGTGGCAAGGGCACGCTGGTGTCGTCGCTGGCCAGCTACACCGAGTACCAGCGCGAGCGCGCATGGACGTGGGAACACCAGGCCCTGGTACGCGCGCGCGGCATCGCCGGCGATGCGGGCCTGCTGGCCGATTTCGACACCGTGCGTGCGCAGACGCTGGGCCGCGCGCGCGACCGCGACGTGTTGTATGCCGATGTGGTGAAAATGCGCGGCCGCATGCGCACCGAACTGGACCGCAGCGACGCCGCGCGGCTGGACCTGAAGCAGGGCGCCGGCGGCATCGTCGATCTGGAGTTCCTGCTGCAGACCGGCGTGCTCGACAGCGCCGCCAGCCACCCGCAGGTGCTGCAGCCGCGCGACACCCCCCGCCTCATCGACGCCCTGGCCGACATCGCCTGGCTGCCGGGCGGCACCCGTCAGGGCCTGCACGCCGCCCACGCCGCCCTGCTGGATGTCGGCCTGGCCTGCACCCTGGATCGCCGCCCACGGCTGGCCGCGCCCACCCCGGCGCTGGAAGACGCACGGATCATCATCAGCGCCGCCTGCGATGCAGCCGGGCTTCCCTTCCAGGCAGCGGTAAACGCCGCCGGCTGACGCGCGGACGGACGAGGGCCCCAATGCGCGCACGGGACGGGCGGGCAAACCGGATGCGCAACACCGATGCGCGCGGGACACGCGGACAACACGGATGCGCAACGCGGACGCGCACGGGACGGGCGGACAACACGGATGCGCAACACGGACGCGCACGGAACGGGCGGACAACGCGGATGCGCAACACGGACGCGCACGGGACGGGCGGGCAACACGCGCCCTCGTAGAGCCGGGTTCTACCCGGCTGCTTTTCGCGGCCACCCCCCAGCCCGGCAGATCCCGGCGCAATACAAAGGCAGCCGGGTAGAACCCGGCGCTACGCCGTACGCGGCGCCATGCGCCACAGCAGCGCGCGGAACGGCGCCAGCAGGAACACACCGATCGCCAGCTTCACCGCCAGATCGCCCGCCGCCCAGCTCACCCACGGCAGGCCGGACCCCGCAAATGCGATGCTCCAGAAAATCGTCGTGTCCAACGTCGCACTGCAGGTGGTGGCCACCATCGGTGCACGCCACCAGTGGCCGCGACGCAGACGGTCGAAGACGGTGATGTCCAGCAGCTGCGCGGCGATGAAGGCCAGGCACGACGCCACCGCAATGCGCGGCGTCGCGATCCAGATCGACAGCAGTACCGCCAGCGCGAAACCCGCCCAGGCCACCTTGCGCGCGGCCTGCGGGCCGAACCGGCGGTTGATCAGATTGCTGACCAGGAACGCCACCGGATAACTGAAGGCCCCCCAGGTCAGCCAATCGTTGATCGGGTACTGCACCAGCACGTTCGACCCCAGCACCACCGTGCCCATTGCCAGCACCGCCAGCAGCAGCGAGCGCACGGTCAACGGGGCAAAGGCAATGGCAGAACGCACAGGCATGGCGCACCGGGGGCAGGCGGGGAAGCGGCGGATTATCCCGCCTGACGCAGCGCGGGGCCACCCCGCGCCGGTGCCGTCGGTTCAGCTAGAAGCGCTCGCTCATGCGCTGGGCGGCCGCATCGCTGGTCGGCAGGAACGCCAGCGCCGTGCCGTCGGCCGCGGCCACCGTCCAGCCCGCACCAAGCGGCGTCGGCCTGAACTCCAGCACGTCGCCCACCTTCACACCGGCGGCCGGGTTATCGGCGCGCGCCGGCCAGGCCACCACGGCCAGGTCCTGAGGCGCCTGCGGATTCTGCAGCGCCACCTCGTAGCTGCCGTCGGCCTGCTGCTGCACCCGCTCCACGGTCAGCGGCGGCAACGGGCCGGCACGCCTCGCCTCGCGTCCGGCGCGGTGGTGGCGTGCAGCGGCGTCATGCATCTCGCTCACCCCCAGCGCGCTCAGCCACACCGGCGCGGTAATCACCGCCAGGCTTACCACCGAGGTGGTCAACACACTGCTGGTGACGGGCGAGGCATGGGCGAAGTTCTGCGCGGAGGCCATCGGCGCGCCGGCAATCAGCCCCGGCACGAGCAACGGCACAACGGCCAAGCGGGTGATCCGCTGCATGCGGCTCACCAGCGCTCACTGGCCTGCGTTGCCGCGGCCTCCGGCGTCGGCAGGAAGGCGAGGGCAGCACCGTCGTCGGCCTGCACCATCCATCCCGCCCCGGCATCGGTCGGCGCAAAGGTGAGGACATCGCCCACCTTCAATTGTGCGGCCGGGTTGTCCGGGCGCGCCGGCCAATTCACCAGCGCGTTCTGCTCGGGCGCTTCGGGGCGCTGCAGCGCCACGTGATAACCACCATCGGGCTGACGCTCCACAGCCTGCACCGCCATTGGCGGCAATGCGGCGGCCTTGGCCGGCTTCTCGCGGCGCGTGCTCTCGCCCACGGCCTTCGAGCCGCCAGCCACCAGCAGCACCGGCGACACCGCGATGAACGAAATCGCATACACACTCACCACCGCGCTCACCGCCGACTGCTGATTGCCCGTCAGGTTGCCGGCCTGCGCCGGCAGCACTGCCGACACGTGCATCCCGAGCACGGCGAGGGCGAGGGCGGATTTGCTCAACAGATGCATGACAGAACTCCTTGGCACGATGAAACGAAGGGGGTTACGGCCTGGGTGCCGTGATGCCGGCAACGGGAACATGCGCCACCGACAGTTCCTGCTGCAGGCTGCTGCGCTGCTGCAGAAAATCGAAGATCGACTCCACCGTCACCACTGAATAGTTGCCGGAGATGCGCTCGCTGGCAGGGTGGTCGGTGACCGCCGCGTTGGGCACGAAAAAGCGCGCACCCAGACGCTTGGCCACGCCGATGTGCAATGTGCTGGGCGTATACCTGTGCCGCTGCAACCATGCCTGCGCCTGGGTGCGGTTGACGATCAGGGTGCCTTCGTCCACCTGCGCCATCGCCGCGCCCAGCACTTCCAGCACCCACTGGTTGGAGTTCTGGTACTCGGTACGGAACGGGTAGGCCACCACGCTGTAGCGCGCTTCGTGCAGGGCACGTGCCTGGATCGCCGGCTGGGTCAGCATCGCCTTGAGCGCATCGCGCAACGCCGGCGTCGGCACGCCGATACGCAGGTCGGTATGGCTGGAGGTTTCACCGATGAAGGTGGCCACCCCCTCGCGGAACAGATGCGATTGGGCGGTCTTGCACGGATTGAGCAGGTGCACCGCACGCCACTGGCCGTCGTCTTCGCGTACCAGGAAGGCCACGTGGCTGTGGCGCAGCCCGTACCGGCTCAGATCCTGCCCGCCGCGCGCGACAAGCACGACGTCCACGCCGTCAAGCGCATCGAGCTGTTCGGTGGTCGTCAGCGCCACATCGAACATCGACGCCAGCGCGGCCGGGGTGGGATAGCGTTCCACGCACGCTGGTTCGGCCTGCGCGATGGCGGCGGCACCCATCAGCATCGCGCACAGCAGTGTACGGTGCAGGCGCGCGGTCATCGCGGGTCGGGCGTCATCCATGTGGCGTGTTCTCCAGCGGCACCGTGCCGCCGCGGCATCATACCGGCAGCAACCGTTCCCGCACCTGAGCGGCAATCCGCGCCGTCTCGCGCAGCGGTTCAATGCGGCCATCGGTGTGCCAGTCCAGCCAGCGCGTCTGCAACCGCCCGCGCTCGTGCAAGGCCCGCTGGAAGCGCGCCATGCGGCCCTGCGCCTGCGTGGCCAACGCCACGCTTACCGGCATGCGCGTGGCGCACGCTTCGGACAACAGGTTCACCGAATCGGGCGACACCACCACCCGGTTGGCCCAGCCCAGCAGCCCGGCATACGGATTGACGCCATCGCCGCCGTCGCCCCAGATCACATGCGGCAGATCGGCGAAGGCACTGCGCAGCGCACCCACCAACGCGGCCGGTGTGCGCCGCGACGTGGTTGCCAGCAGGCTGCCGCCGTCGGCACGTACCTGCGCCGCCACCTGCTGGAATACCTGCACCATGTCAGGCTCATGCCAGGGCGCATGCGGGGTAGGGCCACCCACCAGCAGCGCCGTGCGGGGGCCGGGCAGTTCACTGAAAGAGGCGAACGCGGCACGGCCACAGGCCAGCCAGTCGTCGTTGACCGGATTGAGGCTGCCCAGCAGGGTCAGCACGTTGCCGCCGCGCAGGGTGTCGTGCTCGGGCACCACCACCAGATCCCAGTGGCGCGCGCCGATACGCGGATCGAGGATCTGCACCACTTTGCTGCCGTGCCGCCGCAGTTCCCGCAGCGCGCCGGCTGCCTGCCGGCCACAGCCGATCGCCAGTGCCGGCGGCGCGGCGGCCAGCGCCGTGAAGGCCTCGCCGTAGCCCTGTGCCATGCCGGGCAGCCAGCGCGGCGCCAGCCAGCGCCACGGTGCGCGCGGGCTGAGTACCAGCGGACGATGCGCCCCCAGCTTCAAGGCCGAGGCCAGGGCCACCGCCTGCCGCACATTGCCGGCACGGCCGTCAGTGATCGTCCAGGGAGGACTCCATCGTTTCACGTATGGCATTAATTCGTTTCAGTCAGGCTGGGTGTTGCAACTGTCACGACACTCTACACTGCCAGCCTTCGCCGATCCGCCCCGATTCCCTTTTCTGGAGGCTTCATGTCCCACGTACTCAACGATGCTGCGCTCGACCAGTTGTTCCGTACCGCCCGCACCCAGAATGCCTTCCTCGACACGCCCGTCGAAGACAGCCAGCTGCAGGCCCTGTACGAGCTGCTGAAGTGGGGCCCCACGGCCGCCAACTCGAGCCCGGCGCGCTTTGTGTTCGTGAAGTCGCCTGAGGCCAAGGCCAAGCTCGCCCCCGCGCTGTCCGAAGGCAACCATGACAAGACCCTGGCCGCGCCGGTCACCGTCATCATCGCCTTTGACGAAGACTTCCACGAGAAGCTGCCCTACCTGTTCCCGCACACCGACGCCAAGGCCTGGTTCGACGGCCCGCGCGAAGGCCGCACCGAGTCCGCGTTCCGCAACGGTAGCCTGCAGGGCGCCTACCTGATCCTGGCCGCCCGCGCGCTGGGTCTGGATGCCGGCCCGATGTCCGGTTTCGACCCGGCCAAGGTCGACGACGCCTTCTTCAAGGGCACGTCCATCAAGTCGAACTTCCTCGTCAATCTGGGGTACGGTGACCCGTCGGGCCTGTTCCCGCGCCTGCCGCGCCTGTCCTTCGACGAAGCGGCCCGCATCGAGTAAGCGTTTCCGCTGGATCCTGCCCGTCCGCGCGGACGGGTGGTTGCAATGCTTCCTTCCCTTCGCATCCGAGAGAGACCTGACATGACCGTGACCCGCAAACTGCTCCTGCCGCTGGCCCTGACCCTGGCCATCGCCGCCTGCTCCAAGCCGGCCGACGACGCCGCCGCCCCGGCCGCCGACGCGGCGCCGGCCGCTGCTGCTGCCGAAACCACCACCCCGGCTGCCGATGCCGCTGCTGCCGCACCGGCTGCCGAAGCGATCCAGATCGCCTCGGGCACCTACAAGCTCGACCCGACCCACACCGACGTGCTGGCCCAGTGGAGCCACTTCGGCTTCTCGCACCCGAGCGCCCACTTCGGCGCTGCTGAAGGCACCCTGGTGTATGACGCCGCCGACGTCACCAAGTCGACCGTGGAAGTGAAGCTGCCGCTGACCGGCCTCAACAGCTTCACCGCCAAGTTCGACGAGCACCTGAAGAGCGCCGACTTCTTCGACGCCGCCAAGTTCCCGGCCGCCACCTTCAAGAGCACCAAGGTGGAAGCTGCCGGCACCAACAAGCTGACCGTCACGGGCGACCTGACCATCAAGGACATCACCAAGCCGGTGACCCTGGACGTCACCATCAACGGCGGCGGCGAACACCCGATGGCCAAGGTGCCGGCGGCCGGCTTCGATGCCACCACCACCATCAAGCGCAGCGATTTCGGCGTGGGCGCATACGCCCCGAACGTCAGCGATGAAGTGACCATCCGCATCACCACCGAAGCCACCGGCGAAAAGCCGGCCGCGTGATCCCTCCCCACGCGTCGTGAGATGCAGAAAGCCCGCCGCACGGCGGGCTTTTTGCTGAAAACGACACCGAATCGCATCGCGCTACCGCGACCGCCTCGTAGCGCCGGGCTCTGCCTGGCTGCCCTCCGTTCCGCACCCCATGCGCCACCCGCGACAGCCCCGTAGCGCCGCGCTCTGCCCGGCTGCTCTCCCTTCCGCACCCCATCGCGCTACCCGCGACAGCCGCCTGGAGCCGCGCTTTGCCCGGCTGCTGTCCGTATCAAAACCGGTACCTCGCATCGCGCCATGCACGACAGCCGGGCAGAGCCCGGCTCTACAATGAGCGCTGCATTTCGCAATCAAGGACGCCTACGTGCAAGACGCACAGTACTGGATGATGGAATTCTGGACCGGCCTCAGCCTGCTCGACCTGATCGGCGGCGCGGTCATCGGCACACTGATCGGCCTGCTGCTCGGCATCGCCACCTGGTTCGCCCTGCGCCGCCGCCGCTGGCTCGCACGCCAGCGCCGTTGGCATCACTGGTTGATCGCCAGTTACGTCGTCGTACTGCCCCTGTTCTTCGCCTTCACCGGCCTGCAGCTCGGCTTCGCCGCAGGCGCGCAGCGCGCCCTCTACAAACAGATCGACCACTTCCAGCCCCACCTGCAGACGCTGGTCGGCGACTGGCAGCAGGAGTTCGAGCGCTCGCTCGACGACCAGTCCTTGGCCGCCCTCATGCGCAGCGATGCCACCGTGCATGAGGTTGCCCGCGACGCCGTGGATGCCTACCTCACCGACCACCCGTTGCCGGGTGCCGAGTACCTGCAGGGCGAAGGCTGGGTGATGCGCTGGACGCGCGGCGGCCTGCAGCGCCTGCGCGGCGCACTGATGTCCGAATGGGTCGAAGACAGCCTGGCCAAGCAGGCCGGCCGTACCGGCGTGGACAAGGCCGTCTTCCGCGAAGCCCTCGGCATGCGCATGAACGAACTGCTGCACACCCAAGGCGTGATCCGCCTGCTCAAAGCACAGCTCAGCTCCATGATGCCCGGCCTGTACCTGGGCCTGCTGCTCCCGCTGCTCATCGTCATGGCGCTGGTGCTGCTCGAAATATGGCTGGCCCACCGCTTCAACTGGCGCCGCACCCCACCAGCCCCGTAGCGCCGAGCTCTGCTCGGCTGCCGTCCGTTCCGGCATCGATAACCCACCATCGCGCTGCGCCCGCCAGCCCCGTAGAGCCGAGCTCTGCTCGGCTGCCGTCCGTTCCGGCACCGCTAACCCTTCATCGCGCTGCGCGCGACAGCCGGGCAGAGCCCGGCTCTACAGGTGCGGCAGGCACCATCATCGCGCTACGCGCCCCAGCTCCGTAGAGCCGAGCTCTGCTCGGCTGCCGTCCGTTCCGGCACCGATAGCCCTTCATCGCGCTGCGCGCGACAGCCGGGCAGAGCCCGGCTCTACAGGTGCGGCACCGACACCATCATCGCGCTACGCGCGCCAGCCCCGTAGAGCCGAGCTCTGCTCGGCTGCCGTCCGTTCCGACACCGATAGCCCACCATCGCGCTGCGCGCGACAGCCGGGCAGAGCCCGGCTCTACAGGTGCGGCACCGACACCGTCGCGCAGCGCGCGACAGCCCCGTAGAGCCGAGCTCTGCTCGGCTGCCGTCCGTTCCGGCACCGATAGCCCATCATCGCGCTGCGCGCGACAGCCGGGCAGAGCCCGGCTCTACAGGTGCGGCACCGACACCACCGCGCTACGCGCGACAGCCCCGTAGAGCCGAGCTCTGCTCGGCTGCCGTCCGTTCCGGCACCGATAGCCCATCATCGCGCTGCGCGCGACAGCCGGGCAGAGCCCGGCTCTACAGGTGCGGCACCGACACCGTCGCGCTGCGCGCGCCAGCCCCGTAGAGCCGAGCTCTGCTCGGCTGCCGTCCGTTCCGGCACCGATAGCCCATCATCGCGCTACGCCCGACATCCCGGCGCGGCCGTGCTTTACGCGAGCGCGGCAGCGACCTTGCCCAGCCACAGCGTGGTGAAATCGGTCGGGGTGCGCCGTGCCGGGGCCGTCAGCCCGCTGTCGCGCAGGAATGCATGGGTGGCCTGCGCGTAATTCTGCCGCGCGATCAGCGCCGCCTGCTTCACCGTTGCCTGCTGCTTGCGCAACTGCACGATCTGCAGGCTCGGCTTTCCGGGAAGCGCGTACTTCTGGTAGCGGCGCAGCTCATCGGCTACCAGCGCGATATCGGCATTGGCCTTCACCAGCGCCAACTGCGACTGCGCCAGCGGCACCAGCGCCGCACGCAGCGGCGCCACATTGCCGCCCACCGACGGTGCCAGCGCCACCAGCGCGGCATCCAGCGGGGCGTCGGCGCGCTCGGCACGGTCGATCAGGTCGGCCAGTGCCGAAGGAGAAACTGCTTGCATGGAAAGGCACCGGCCCAAAATGCGATTGTCGCATCCGCGGCCGGTGCCCGTCGCGGCTCAGTCGCCGTCGTGCTCGTCGGCGTGGGCCTTCCAGTAACCGGTCGAGCGGATCCACGCCTTCGGCACCCCCAGATGGCCCTCGATGTACTTGCGCATCATCCGGGCCCGGCGCGATTCGGCCGCGATCCAGTAGAACGTGTCGCCGTCGGGCGTCTCGAAATCGGTCAGCACGTCCTCCAGCAGCGTACTGCTGACCGCATCGAAGCCATTGCGCTCCAGCCACGACACCCGGATGCGGTCGTCCTCAGGCAGTGCCTGGCGGTCGGCCGATTCGGGAATCTCGATATACACATCGGCCTGCGCCGTCACCGGCAGCGTCTCCAGCCAGCGACCAATCGCCGGCAGCGCCGTCTCATCGCCGATCAGCACATAGGTGTCGAAATCCTGCGCGGTCATATGCGAACCCCGCGGCCCGCCCACCGCAATCGCATCGCCTGGCTGCGCATTGGCGGCCCAGCTCGACGCCACCCCATGCCCGTGCATCACAAAGTCCAGCGCCAGCTCCCCGGCCTCCAGGTCCCACCAGCGCGGCGTGTAGTCGCGGGCCGGCGACGGCACCTGGCCTTCGGGGTAGCGCGGGCCTTCCGGCGTCATCGTCGGCACCACGAACTGGCCTTCCGCATTGGGGAAGAACAGCTTCACGTGGTCATCCGGCGAGGGCGAATCGAAGCCGGCCAGCGCCTCGCCGCCCACGATCACCCGGCGCATGCACGGGCTGATTTCCTCGGTGCGCAGCACCTGCAGCGGGCGGAACTTCACGGTATGACGGAGCAGTCGGTGTTCATGCAGAGCCATCGGAGCAATCCTGTTTCGGTGCCGCAGCGGCGGCGAAGGGGAGGGTGGACCTGGCGGGCGGAGGCTGGCTGGGTCGTGAAAGAAGAAGGGGGATCAACGCGCCTGCTCGCGCACCCGCGCGGCGGCCTCGCGCAGGGCCTGCGCCACCTCGGCGGCGCTGTCGTCCTGCCAGCGCCCGTGGCACAGGCCGAGCGCATGCTTGAGCTCGCGCAGCGCCTCGCGCACCACCGGCGGCAGGTTGGCCTTGGTGATCGCCCGCGCGCTGTGGCGCACGCGCTGCAACGCCGCGTCCACCTCCTCGCGCTCGGCGGCCAGGTGGGTCTGGCCCAGCGCGCTCAGGCGATACCGCCGGCGCCCGCCATCCTCCACCGCGTTCACCCAGCCAGCCGTCTCGAACTGCGCCAGCACCGGGTAGATCGAGCCTGCGCTCGGCGTATAAGCCCGCACGAACATGTCACTGATCAGCTGGATCAGCTCGTACCCGTGGCGCGGCTGCTCCGCCAGCAGTGACAGCACCAGCAGCCGCAGGTCGCCACGGCTGAGGGGCCGGGCGGTCAGTGGGCGGGCAGGGCGGTCGAGATCGCGGGCAGAGGTCATTTCGATATATCGAATGAAGTGGCGGAACGATATATCGAAAACCTTCGGCAAGCCAGCAGTGGCGCACGCGCGGCAGGGATGCGTTCAGCTCATTCGGCCGTGCGACGGTGCGTGTGTCTGATGGAACAGTGGACGCGGGCAACCCATCACGCGCCAGGTTCCACGGTGGCCGCCAACGCCCCACCGGCCACGGGCCCGGCCCACCCACACCCGCCGCATGCCTGAAAAACAGCCATTCCCCGCGTGCGGCCTGTCCAGCGGTGTCCTCCCGTCGCCGCCGTGTCATCGCCTTCGCCGATGCTCAGCGTGCGTGTGGAACCTGCTTGCCGCCCTCCGCGCGCTGTCGCGCACTGTCCGCCAGGACAGCCCCGCGCCCTTCCATACGCAGGCGTAGCGAAGTGCGCAAAGCCTATCGTGCGCTACACTTTGCGGCTAGAAATCTAAAACAGTCGCGCGCGTGCGTGCGGTCATGGGAGCGCAAATGAACTGGTTGAACGAGGTGCTGAACAACGACCCGAATCCTGTGGAAACCCAGGAATGGATCGAGTCGCTGAAGGCCGTTATTGATGTCGAGGGCCCCGAGCGCGCGCATCAACTGTTGGAAGGCATGGTGGAACTGACCCGTCGTTCGGGCGCCTACCTGCCGTTCTCTCCCACCACCGAATACGTGAACACCATCGCGCCGACCCTGGAGGCCAAGAGCCCGGGCAACGCCGAACTGGAATGGCGCATTCGTTCCATCATCCGCTGGAACGCAATGGCCACCGTGGTGCGTGCCAACCGCAAGCCGGGCGACCTGGGCGGCCACATCGCCAGCTTCGCCTCCGGCGCCACGCTGTACGACGTGGGCTTCAACCACTTCTGGCGCGCCCCGAGCGACAACCACCCGGGCGACCTGCTCTTCATCCAGGGCCACAGCGCCCCGGGCATCTACGCCCGCGCGTTCCTGGAAGGCCGCATCGACGAGCAGCAGCTCGACAAGTTCCGCATGGAAGTGGACGGCGGTGGCCTCTCCAGCTACCCGCACCCGTGGCTGATGCCGGACTTCTGGCAGACCCCCACCGTGTCGATGGGCCTGGGCCCGCTGGCCGCCATCTACCAGGCGCAGTTCATGCGCTACCTGGAGAACCGTGGCCTGATCGAGAAGTCCGACCGCAAGGTGTGGTGCTTCATCGGTGACGGCGAGAGCGACGAGCCGGAAACCCTCGGCGCCATCGCGCTGGCCGGCCGTGAAGGCCTGGACAACCTGATCTTCGTGGTCAACTGCAACCTGCAGCGCCTCGACGGCCCGGTGCGCGGCAACGGGAAGATCATCCAGGAACTGGAAGGCGTGTTCCGTGGCGGCGGCTGGAATGTCATCAAGCTGCTGTGGGGCGGTTACTGGGATGCCCTGCTGGCCAAGGACACCAACGGCGTCCTGCGCAAGCTGATGATGGAAACCGTCGACGGCGAATACCAGAACTGCAAGGCCTTCGGCGGCGCGTACACGCGCGAGCATTTCTTCGGCAAGTACCCGGAAACCGCGGCGATGGTGGCCGGCCTGTCCGACGACGACATCTGGCGCCTCAACCGGGGTGGCCACGACCCGCACAAGGTGTACGCCGCCTACCATCAGGCCGTGAACACCAAGGGCATGCCGACCGTGATCCTGGCCAAGACGGTCAAGGGCTACGGCATGGGCAGCGCCGGCGAGGCGCTCAACCCCACCCACCAGACCAAGAAGCTGGACGACGAAGCCGTCAAGCACTTCCGCGACCGCTTCAACATCCCGGTCACCGACGCGCAGCTGGCCGACGGCCAGGTGCCGTTCTACCACCCGGGCCCGGATTCGCCGGAAGTGCAGTACCTGCAGGAGCGTCGCGCCGCGCTGGGCGGCTACCTGCCGCAGCGTCGCCGCAAGGCCACCAAGAGCTTCAACGCTCCGAAGCTGGAAACCTACGAGCGCCTGCTCAAGAGCAGCGGCGAGCGCAGCTACTCCACCACGATGGCCTTCGTGCAGAGCCTGAACATTACCCTGCGCGACAAGGAACTGGGCCCGCACATCGTGCCGATCGTGGCCGACGAAGCCCGTACCTTCGGTATGGAAGGCCTGTTCCGCCAGATCGGCATCTACGCCCCGTTCGGCCAGAAGTACAAGCCGGTCGATGCCGACCAGCTCATGTTCTACCGCGAAGACCAGAGCGGCCAGGTGCTGCAGCAGGGCATCAGCGAGCCGGGCGCCATCAGCTCCTGGATGGCGGCCGGTACCAGCTACTCGGTCTCCAACGTGCCGATGCTGCCGTTCTACATCTACTACTCGATGTTCGGCTTCCAGCGCGTGGGCGACATCGCCTGGCAGGCAGCGGACATGCGTACCCGTGGCTTCCTGCTCGGCGGCACCGCCGGCCGCACCACCCTGAACGGTGAAGGCCTGCAGCACGAAGACGGCCACAGCCACCTGTTCGCCGGCGGCATCCCCAACGTTCGCAGCTACGACCCGACCTTCGGTTACGAAGTGACGGTGATCCTCCAGCACGGCACCAAGGCCATGATGGAAGACCAGATCGATGAGTACTACTACATCACCCTGATGAACGAAAACTACACTCACCCGGAAATGCCGGAAGGTGCAGCGGAGTCCATCGTCAAGGGCATGTACCTGCTCACCGACGCCGGCAAGCCCAAGAAGGGCGAGCTGCGCGTGCAGCTGCTGGGGTCGGGCACCATCCTGCGCGAAGCCATTGAAGCGGCCGCGCTGCTGGAGAAGGATTTCGGCGTCACCGCCGACATCTGGAGCTGCCCGAGCTTCAACGAACTGCGCCGCGATGGTTTCGACGCCGAGCGTTGGAACCGCCTGCACCCGGAAGCCGACCAGCGCGTGCCGTTCGTGACGCAGCTGCTGGAAGGCCGCCAGGGCCCGGCCATTGCCGCCACCGACTACGTGCGCGCCTACGCCGACCAGATCCGCGCCTTCGTGCCGATGTCCTACACCGCCCTGGGCACCGACGGCTTCGGCCGCTCGGACACCCGCGCCAACCTGCGCCGCTTCTTCGAGGTTGACCGGTACTACATCGCGCACGCCGCGATTGCAGCGCTGGCCAAGGAAGGGAAGATGACCGGGAAGGATGTGGCCCGGGCGATCAAGCAGTACAAGATTGATCCTGAGAAGGCTAATCCTGTCGGGGTTTGACATAGGCGATAAATTTCAAAAAAGGGGTGGTCTTTGACTACCCCTTTCTTTTGGCTAGCACTCTCCAGTGAGAAGCGAATTTTTCGTCAAGTCGAATGGCTTTTCCCAACTCTCGTGTACTATCTTGAAACTCAGTTAGCGTTGCGAAGAGGGCAAGGATGTCCAGAGGTGCCAGACATACAATCTCAGTGATCATCGGCGCACTAGCGTTTTATCTTGCCTACAGCTACTGGGATGGATACGCCTGGTTTAGGTCACTTGTGGGAAGTGTGCTTCTTTCGCTGCTAACGGAGATTTTGTTTAAGCTTATATTTAAATCGGAATCTTTCGGTAATCCGTTGAAACCGGGTGCCCTACTTGCGCGCGTGGCAGTGCTGAGCTATTTCCGCCACCAGACTCCTACCGTTTATAGTCGTTTTTCTTGGGTCATCCGGACCATCTACTTTAGGTCGAACGTGTTTACGAAGGCGGTGGTCGAGCGTGCCTCGCCCGCTGCTTCAGCGGCACTGCTGCTCGCGCTTCAGCGGAAAGGTGGCCTGCAATCGGAAGCTGGACTGAACTTTGCTCATCTCAAAGAGCTCGCAAGGCGCGCAACAAGCTGGAAGGACTATCGGCTGTATCTTCTTGGAAGAGCTTCATCCGACTTCCCATCCGTTCGAAGGCGTGTAGAAGAATGTGCAAACGTTGATGGGTATGTGATTGGGGATGATCTTCGAACTGTTTCCGATGTAGACCTAATCGGAAAGATTGGCCAATCAAATTCTGAAAGAGTTCATCTATTCACCACTACTTCCCAGCTGTCAAAGGACTTCTTGGATCAGCTAAGAGGGGTAATGGGTAGCGTCGAATCGATATCCTTCTACATTTGCTCGCCTTTGATGTTGTCTCACCGCGCGCTGCAATCTCTAGATGTTGAGTACGAGAATCCGAACTTTTGTACGAATTTTTCGCAGGTTGTTACTTCAGATGACGGTGTGGTCCACCGTGCCGCAGACCACGTGCGGCGAGTGATTAGTGTTTTGTCAGCGCTAAATTCGCTTATTAAGCTGGGTGGTCCGGACAAGGTCAGAATTAAGCTCTTCACTCAGCGCTACCCTGGCATCAAAGTGCGCCTTTTAGAAGTCAATCAGTATGTTCAGCTCCAGCCCGGATCGCTCTCCTTCCAGAACAATCTCTATCGGTTTGGTCTAGATTCGGATCGCGGGGAGTTCGTTCGAGAAGTTGCTCGCGATCTTCAGAGTCTCGAGGCGAACAAGCTAGTGCTATCTGTAGCAACAAGTCGCGCTGATTTTGAATGTCTTAAGAATAGGGTCCTCAGTGAGTTGGCGGTACATCTAGTTTCAATTGGTCTGTCAGCCAATGATCTTTGTCAATTCGGGCCAAGGATCGAAGCGAAGGCAAAGTCCTCGCTGTCCGCCGAGATCTTGCGCGATGTAATCTCACGATTAAGAAAGCTGGAGCATCTCATAGCATCGGATCAGCACTTGGCCCAGCTCCAGACTGCCAAAGGTACTGCACACATCTCTGTCGGAATGATATGCATTGATGCGGGTGCGATATTGCTTATCAAGAAAGCTGATGCGTTCTATTACGGCAAGTACAGCATAATGGCTGGCCATGTTGAACACGGCGAGGGGCCTTCGGAAGCTATCGCTCGGGAAAGCCTAGAGGAGCTGGGTGTATCTCCGCAGGCTGCCACACTCGCATGCGCACCGTTCGAACTGGCAGATTCATGTCGGCACGGCGCAGCAGCACATATATGGTTCGTCTTCAGGTGTGAGGTCGATGTGTCTCGAATTCGGACCGACGCTTCTGAGGTTGATCACCATGAGTGGGTGCCTTTGGTGGAACTGCAAGATTGGGAGGAACGCTTAACGGATGGCGCAGTTGGCGTGCTCCGCAAGCTGGAAATGATCCGATGATTCGGCCAGTTGTCGTTTTGCGGTTGCCAGGTGCCGGGATGATAGAGTCCGGCCCAAAGTCAGAAATTGCATGGCTAGCCTACCGAGAGTTACGCATCGATGCCTCGTTCTACAAGCGTCTAATCCTAGAGATCGCTAGCGCTGATTCAGCACAGCGATTTGTAATAATATCGGGTGGACTTGGAACACACCTCTATACAAATCTCGCGAAGGATCTCGGTCTTTCAGTTGCGGAATTTAGTGCATGCGCGCGGCGCCAGATCGCTACATTGCAATCAGTCATTTGCGCATTCGCAACGGCAAATGGCGTGGACGTCAATGAGCGACAGATACCGATAGACGAGATTGCCTCAGAGGCTCTGATCTGCCAGAAAAAGCTGCTATTTGTGGAGCCATCGGCTGCCCACCCTACGACCGATGACCTGGCTGCTGATGTGGCAAGGCTCACATCGGCAAGTCAACTGATTCTTTTCAAGACTCGTGCGCCACGTTACACGATAGGTTTTGAGCAGGATACTTTGGTGACTCGATGGAGTATCGACGACCTTAAGAGGCGCGCCGCTCGCCATGAAGGGCGCGGTGTTGGGAGCTACATAATTACCTCCACGGCGATTGAGATAATTCGGGAAGCCACCTATCGAGTGTCAATTAGGTCTCCTAGCGCGCCTGTGCTACTTGGTGATCATGAGGATTTCTGCTTTTCTACTGTGGTGGAGAGATGACCATACTAAGCAACGAGGATATTCGTCGGGAGCTGCAAGAAGGCCAGCTCGAAATGGAGGGATTTCATGATGAGTGCATGAGGCCATGCAGCTACTTGCTGAGGCTGTCTCCGGCAATTCTTGTTCGAACTGGCGCTCCGGCTACGGTCGACACGAGAAAGACTGATACGTCGGATCTCTATGAATCTGCCGTAATTGGGGAGAATGGATACGCAGTGCATCCTAACACTCTAATCTTGGCGAAATCGGTGGAAAGAATACGCCTGGGCTCTTCCTTGTTCGGCGAGTTGAGCGTCTTATCGTGTTACGCCCGTATCGGACTCTCGCTCAACCTCGGTTCGAATCATGTCGCAGCCACGTATGGTGCCGATCGTCCGTCCATAGTTACATTCGAGATAGTGAATGTTTCGAGAGACGTAATAGTGCTGTACCCAGGCGTCAAATTCTGTCACCTGAGGCTTGGTCGACTTGTGACGCCGGCTAGCATTTCTTATCGCGGGATCTATGCATCCGGAAACGTAATTACGCCTTCAAACTTCGATAGGAAGCCCGCTAGGTAGTCAAAAGCACTGGTTTCGTTGGTCGGATTAGAGTGTCCGTCTAGGCCCAAGAATTGCTTAGCGCAAGAGCAATTTCTGTCCATAGTTGTCTCTTTATGAGAAAGATCGGCATGTCCTATCGTGTGATAATCAAAGCCCCCGCCCGTCAGAGGTTATGGCAGCATCTAGCAATCCCGGACACGGCTTAAGCTACTCGTGGAAGCTTCGAGAGAACTAGTTACGCGATCTAATGCTCTTGCGTCGACAGAGGAAGATAGCCCTTCCGGGCCGCTTCTACATCGCCTAGTTAATCAATTTGTCCGCACGAAGCAACTTCGCCAGAATATGGTAGCGGCCTCGGAGACTTGCCTGATCGTTTGTTGAGCGAGCGAAGGTGTAATACTGTGCCAGCTCGGGATCAGCGCGGCCACCGGAACTTCCTGCCTTGACTGAGGCCTGCAATTTGGCGTCAAATCTGGCCATAAAGTCGCGGAGGTTGTCGACGACCTCCGGGTGCTGCCGAACTATCCAATAATAGACTGGGATGTTGCCGGCCTTTGACAGCAGAACATCTGACTCTTCAAATGCGTCGGCTAGGAGTTCGAGGTTTTGCAGTACACGATCTTGAAGCTCTTGGTAATTCAGAAGAACGCCATCGAGACTCTTGCTGTCAGCATCCTGCACGGCAACAGCCGCATGCTCAACGAGCCTGTCAAGGTTCTTCGCTTTAGTGTCTACAAGTGCCTCATTGCTTTCGATAAGAAGCAGCTTGGCGGCTAGATTAAACTCCTGCATGCGTCGCCGATTGAATCGGACGCGATTGGAGAAGAAGGGGTGGGCCGTTAGTTGGCGAACAATGCCAGGGATTGGGCCAGGGCGAGCGTTTCGCCTTTCGGCACTATTTGCAGCTTCGCCGCTATTCAGCCGAACAAACATCTCATAGATCTTAGCGTCATCGTCAGTTGCGATGCTCATGACGACTGGCTCAAAAAACTCAATCTTAGATGCGAGAGCTGGAAACCTCTCTCGCAGACCAGAGAAGTCCAGTCCCTTAATCTCTTCTTGCGGATTCTCAAGCCACCGGCTAGAGCGATTCAGCTGGATCTTGCCTTGCATAAAGTCAAAAATGGCACCAAAACGCTGTTTGCCGTCCACAATGGCGTATGGCTTCTTCTGGACATTGAGGGGCGAACGGGCGCGTGAGAAGTCAGCAACATAAAACTTGGGGACATCGAAATCATTGATCAGTGAATCAATGAGATGTGCCTTCTTCTGATCTGTCCATATGTCAGATCGGCGTTGGTATGGCGGATCCATATCCAGGTTTCCGGCAAGGAACTGCTCGAACCACCAACGAAGCGGCCTCGCCTGATGCTGTGCTACTTGAATGTAGCTCATAGGTTGAACCCATTCAGTCGCTTTAGCTCCAATGCCAGCCCATGCAAATCCGGATAGGCGACCGAGTCCGTATACCCCATAGCGTGCAGGGTCCCGAGCACGGATGCGATGCAGTCAGGCGGAACCACGAGCTTTGTAAGGCAGCCTTCCGGGTAATCATTAGCGGTGTACAAGTCGTCCATAGCCCGAATATCCGAACCAAACATTGTGAACACGCCTCTCTGCGCGAGCATACGCTGTGTATTCGCGCCACCCGTGATGGCAACTGGCTCAGCGTACATGCCCTTCCTGTCAGATGCAGTCCACGGGGCTCGAGGTATGTAAGACTCAAGGTTCTGGTTGCTTGAGTTCAACGCACCATGCGGTGGTCTGAGCCCGTCAAGAGCCTTGACATTCCAAGAGGCGGGATCAAGTACCCAGACGGCTGCTGGTTCTGGGTAGTTCCCAGTCTCCCTATCCAATCGCGCGTCTGAAACGGCAAAGTACAGCGCAATGAGCGGGTTGTTTGTCCAGTCGAGTAAGCGTGTAGGGACCCCGTAGTGTTGCATGTAGAAAAGGGTATTCATTTTTCCTGACTGATCACTTCCTGCCGTAAAGCTGTGCAGAAGCTGATGGCTCATGAAAGCGTTGACGAGGCTCGTCTCTAGGTTCAGTAGCGCCTCGAGGTCGCCTTTATCTGGATGGCGGTACAGAGTGGGCTTCAGCACAAAGGTCTGCGCTCGTCCGTGGCCTCGGTACCAGTTGTGGTCAGACGCCCGACCTGTCCTCACTCGGGTTGCAGCCAACAGGTCCTCAATGGCTTTAGAAAATTGCCAGACGCTGACCACGTCTATTTCATTTACAACCGCCATCCACTCCCCCTGAAAGAACGCCAGTCGCTGCTCGAGATATTACAACGTGAGGTAAGCAGTGTGGGAGTGAATAAGACACTGCCTGACGACTCGGCAAGCAATGAAGCCGCAGCAAGCCACCCTACTCACCTTCTGCCTCAATAAACTTGTCAGAAAGGCAGGCTGGTAGGATACGAAGGTATGTAGCGGCATCCTCGGCCACCCTCTGGCTGGTTTCAGGGCGCTCGGCCAGGCGCTGGGCCCACTCTCTCCCGGGATGCAACACGTCCCACCGGGGGCGCATGCCTGCATGACGTCCCTTGCCAGGATTGTGGTTGCCAAACCCATCTACCAACGAATTCCATACGGGCATAAAGCGAGAGATGATCAAGGACTCGCCAAGCGGGATCCAAATGTCATCGACCACAAGGAATCTGCAGAAGAAATCCTCGATCCGAAGGTTGCTGGCTGCGCGAATGCTATCGGCGTGCTCCCTGAGTCGTTTGAAGAGCACTTTGCCGGCAGGCACTTCGGTGCTGCCGCCGACACGCGCCCCGGCGGGGATGGCTTTGCCTACGTAGATTGGCAGCATGAACTGACCGTTGACGTTCAGCCTAGCTACCTGCCCATAGGCTTCAAAGTCTCCGGTGTAATAAATGGCGTAGATGCCAGCACCCTCAAACTGAGTTAGCTCTCCGAGCGGATGAACCTCCTTAGTCAGCAGTGCCTCGGCGACGCTAGCCCCCAAGTTCTTTTTATCCAGGGGATTGAAAGGAATAACCTTGGCCGTCATGCGCGCTTTCTTCTGGTCGGTACATCATTCTTGGCGATCTGATTCAAACCTGCAATCGCAAGCTGCTCAGCAACGCTAGAAGCCACCCTTTGTCCCAGTAGAACAGGTACCGCGTTGCCTAGCTGGCGCATGGTCTCAGACCAACTGCCGTGGAACTGAAATCCATCTGGAAATGTCTGTATGCGCGCGCTCTCACGAATAGTGAAATAGCGAATCGATCCATCAGAGTTTACCAGCATGTTCTCGCCCCCCGGAACGCCATGCCCGCCTGCTTTCAGGGTTTTTGCGGGAAGATCGAGCGGGCTTCCGGTGTGTCCGGGATACGAGCGAGCGCCAGCCTGGAAAACATGGTTTGCAAACTTCTTCGCCTCGCGGCTCTCGGGGTCCGGCAGGCCCTGTAGTGCATCACGCACGGTCCGCCACGCCAAGGTTGGGAGCATTGTCCGAAATTGCTGGAGCTTAGCGACCTTCGCTGCCAGCTTTGCAGGCATCTTAGGTTGCCGGATACCGTGCCGCTTCCAGTAAGTACCAGTGACCCACTGTTCATGAAGCAGGGCTTCGTAACTATGTGTCGCGGCCGGAAACGACCATTCAACGCCGAGGTCATCGCGGAATCCAATGAGAAACACCCGCTCACGCTTCTGCGGAACGCCGTAGTTCGCAGCGTTAACGAGTGTGGGGATGACGTTGTAGGTCAGTCCCTTTCCCTTGCGCTTGCCCGAGGTCCGCTCAATCTGAAGCCGTGCAAGATGGTCTGTCCAGTCCTCGTCCTTGCGGGGTGGCACATCTGGGAACTCAAGTTGAAGCTGGATGTAGTGGAAGTAGTTGGCGAACTTGGCGCGTGTCAGCCCCTTCACGTTCTCAACAATGAACGCCTTGGGGCGCAGCTGCCGAATGATCTCAACCGTAGCAGGGAACATGTCCCGGTTGTCTTCGTGAGCCTTGTGCTTGCCGCCGATCGAGAACGGCTGGCAGGGAGGTCCACCGGCCAACAGCTCGATGTCCTGAGGGATTGACGACCAGTCAAACGAGCGCACGTCGCCCTCATGCAACGTCCAGCCGCGCACCAACGGGTAGTCGCGCTTCTGGTTCTCGCGGACGGTATCGCACGCCCACTTGTCCCACTCGACCACGGCCAGGTGCTCGAAACCGGCAATTTCGCAGCCCATTGCCAGTCCGCCGGCACCTGCGAATAGCTCTACCGATCTCATCAAATTACTCCAGTAATACAGTTGAAACGCAAAGTTGGGGGCCTGAACATCACTGCGAGTGTCCCGGCGTGTCTTTGTGAGGAGGGTCAGGTCTCGCCTCGACCAGAGAAATCTCCATACCCACCGCCGCCAGCACCGCGATCAGCTTTCTGCTCCCGAACTCAGGCAGGCGGCCTCGTTCGAAGCGGGAGAGTGACTCAGCGGTAACGCCGCTCTGCTTGGCCACCTCAATCTGTTTCAGACCAAGCTGACGGCGCCTCTCGGCGATCTCGCTTCCCAGTTGCTGCAGAGGGTTCACTTGAGGAGGCTATCCCGATCTCGTAGAGCGCAATTATTGATCTATACGTCAAGTCAGGCAAGCCGGGGGAACCAAATTATTGGGCACTGCAGTCTCGCTGCATGAGAACGATGCCGTGCCGTCAGGCTCCCGCACGCAGAGGGAAGGTGGCGCGACCTACCACTCACACTGCGACCGATGCCACCGCAGAAGCTCTACGCTCACAGCCAGATGGTCCGCAACCGGCTGTGACAGCCTCAATCCGCCTAGCCGTCCGTACTCTGTGTCACGAAGAGTAGGGGCCGTCTGAACAATCTTTGTCTCCGGCTCCACACTGATGAGATACAGGTCGAAGAGGGTGTGAACATCGGCCCGGAGCAGAAGCCCGTTCGTTAAAGAGTTCGTCGCTGCACCCTGATAGGGGTACACGTGTGCGGCCTCAAGCACATCCAGGACGTTGCATCCGGTCATCGCACACCTACCTGAGTAGGCTTCAAGCAGGGCAGCGCGGAACGATGCCTGACCCTGGCGGCGTACGATAGTCGCGAGCACTTTGCGTCGCTGGTCCTCCGCATCTGCAGGAGAAAATGCAAGTAGCTCTTCGGCGTAGCGCCTCTCTGCTAGAAGCTGGGTACGTGTGTCCCCAGTGGTTGCCGTGAGAGTTTCAGCGGGCGACGTGCCCCCGAGCAGCTTGATCAACTGGCCGGTCACCTCTGGGCCCACATTCGCAGCTGGGCGTAGGCCTGAAAGCCACGGCTGCTGTAGCTGGTCGAGGACGTGCGAGATGTTCTGCATCCGGTACTCCCATGCTTTCGGAGTACGCCCATGTTCCTCGGCCAATTCGCGATACACCTGAGCCTTGTTCAGCGCAAGCCCTTGCGCAGCCCTCTGTTGCATCATCCGGTATGCCCCCACTGCGGCAACCAGCTGATCTTGGGTCCAATCGCTCAAGCCTGCCATCTCTCGTCCTATTGGAAGCGCCGCTTCAATAGGTTCTAAGTATCGCGCAGATCGCGTGGCCTTGACGCAATCAGCCGGTTAGCTGCTCACGGCGAGTCTTGTAAGGGCCAAAACGTATCCACTCGGCAAAGCTCGTAGTCGTGCCCAAACGCCAACGCGGCCTCACTAGCCGGCAAGTCCGAGTAGCGCTCCAGGTCGGTCTGATCCATCCCGGCATCGGCGTGGTCAATGGCAAAGAAGCCCAACATGGCGTCGTCGAACGCCTCGAGCCACTCCGAGTCAATTCTGTTCATCCACAGTCCTCCCACTAGGCGAGCGAGGATGCGCGTACCCCGTCACAAAGGCTGCGACTAAGGTGGGTTGATTGCGCCACCCCGTAGGCGGCGTCAACCGAACATCTCAAAGCCAACAGAAACAAGCGATTTCCCAACATCCGCACCAACCCGCATGGTGCACACCGGAGCGTAGAAACTCCTCTGGCTAGACAATGTTGGACGTCCCACGTCGGGAGGGTGGCTAATACAACACCCCCTGTGGAAATACGCCCGCCGGTTCTAGTCAGACGGTTTCTAACCTCCCGACACCCTCGCCATCCCGACGAGGGTACGCCATACCGGAGGTCCAACATGCTGACGTCATTCATAGAGTTGCCCGTCACCGAGTCGCCCGTCATCGAGCGCCCCAGGCGCAAGCCCTCCATCCGGCCAGCGCGCTCCAACCGCGTGGGTTCGTTGATGTATGCCACCCGCGAGGACTACGGCCGCAACGAGATCGTGCCCTATATCCGGCTGCGCGGCCGCTGGCTGGGCAGCCTCGGCTTCGATATCGGCGCCCTCCTGAAAGTGGAGGCTACCCACGGCAGCATCACCCTCACGGTGGTGGAGCGGCCCGTCGTGGTACCCCCGAAGATCCCCAGGAAGCTGCAGCGGCAAGCCCGCTGAGCGGCAGCGCCCACCTTCGCGGCGGGCATCAGCACAGCCATCAAGCGGGATACCGCGCACGCCACGCCGCCTTTGGGCGGCACGGAGTAACACGGCCCGGCCGCGCAGCGCTGGCACCGCCACAAACCTATACGTCACTGCGCCTCGGGTGCGGCGCGCGCGTGCCTTCAACTTCACTACCCAGCAGTGGGAGGAACCCATGAACGAGAGTGTCTTCATGCAACTGGAGATGGACGCCGGCCTGCGTGCACGCTTCCAGCAGGCAGCGGCGTGCGAACGTCGCCCTGCCGCCCAGGTGCTTCAACGCCTGATGCGCGATTATGTGGCGCGGCAGGCGGGCCAGAGCGCCGCCGGCGCAACCGGAGCCGCTGAACCGGTCGAGCGCGCAGCCAAGGCAGCAGCTATCGATCAGTACACAGCCGGCACACCCGAGCTGCCGCTGCACGAGGACAGTGGCGAGCAGGACCTCGAGGCGTTGGCACGCCGTCAGCACGGCTGGAGCGCGTGTCCGTTTGGTACCCGCTGATGAGGCCGCGCGCTCAATTCACCTGATCAGCGGGGCGGCGCTGAGCCCGCGCACTCCGCGGGCTCACCCCGTGTACCGCAATTCGGCACCTAGGAATCTGTGCACCGTACCCGAACCGTGATCCCACGCAAGCCTTCTCTGTGAGCCACATCAATAGGCGGGCTCAGAGCCACTGCTAGCCTTTCAGCCTCACGGAGGAGATCACATGCTGACGCTGGATGCACGACAGGAAGCGCTGTTGCGCCTGCCATACCCCGCAACGTTCCTGCCCCGATTGGCCGATGAAATCCGCCGCGACATGCCAGAGCGCGTGATCGGCCTGGACAACCGCACCTTGGCAGCCGAAACCGAGCGCTGCTACACCTACGCCGCCTACGAGCTGGGCATCACCCGCCTGCCGGTGCTGGTGCGGTGGACAAAGACCGACGTCGGCAGTGGGGGTGCGCTGCACCGTGACATGGCGGTAGACCTGGCCATTCGCCAGGCAGACGACCCCAACCTGGCCGCCGCCGATCTGCTGGCGGCTCTGGCCGCCTCCCACCGCTGGCCCACGCCCCGGAGCGGTGCGTAATGGCAGCCACGCCGGCACCCGCCGTGGGAAAAGTGCTTGAGCTGCTCGGCAAAGCGGCTGCCGCAGCGGCGGCAGCGATGGGCATCAAGGAGACCGTGAAGGATCGGCCCGGCACCCGCGCGCGCGAGGCGGATTGCTCGGAGGTGTCCGATGACGCCGACTGCGACCAGTGCCTGCTGATCAACGGACGGATCGGGCCGCCGCCCACCCCGCGGTACATCGCCAAGAGCAACCGCATCAACTACGACTACCAGCTCTACGTCGCGAATCTGCACGCGGGGCCGGAGCGGTTTGGCTACGTGAGGGCTGGAGACAACTCGAACAGCATCGTCAACATCGAGCTGTCGATGCTTAAGGACTTCTTTGGCACAGGCGGGAAGTACACGACGTTGGAGTGGATGTTCGGTGGGGTCGCGTTTGATGGGTTCTGGCGCAAAAAGTGCACTGTCATCGAGACCAAGGCGAACTACGGACACGTATTCAACGCGGATGGGGCGTACAAGAAGGAGTTTATGCGACCCGAAATCGAGGCATGGCCAGTTCAGTTCGAAGCGCAGAATGCCGCCGTAGCAGGTGCGCATCCACAGGGCAGTCTCGAGTGGCATTTTATGCAGGCAATCTGCTACGAGGTTGCTCTTCAACTCGGAATTCCGCCTGAACACGCACGGCTGACCCCATACATGCAGGGTGAAGTTCTATGAACATATCACTGACGAGCAGGGCGGCCCCAGAGCTGCTTACTGCATCTGAGACGTATGATCGGGCGGCCGAAACAATAAGGCGCTTGGCATCTGCCCATCCTGCGTTCCTCAAATGGTGGTCAATGCTGAGCAAGCCCTCCGATGCAAGAATTGCATTTGACGATAGGGTAGGGATGACAGCCTTGATCCAGGCAAACAAGGACTCGTTCCAGCACCTGTATCCCAACGCGTCGCCTCTACTCAACAGTGGTGTCCTGCTCACCAACGTCACGAGCGAGGCAGAGTGGTTGGCGCGCGGCAGGGTCTCTCTTGCCATCAATCCAGGACCCGGAAAGGTGCGGCTGGAGATCTGTCGTATTGAAGAGGTCATTCCCTCGCCGACTGAACTGTTATGGGCCTCACTACGTGCACTAGCGCACGATTCGAGGGTCAACTTTGTGAACACCAATGTCCAGCAGGGCTGGGGCAGGGAGAGAAAGCTCTACAGCCTCCACTGCAGCGCCTTTCCGCACAGAGAGTTCCTGGGCTGGATGGGCTATGTGAGTCGGCGGCTCACCGCCGACCAGATTCCAGAGGCCGCCCGCATGGAACATGCTGGTGAGGGCACGCTGATCATGGCAACAGAGAACCTCGACTTGTTCGACGCAAGCGCCGTAGAGCAGGCCAATCGCGTGGAGATACGTCTGGCTGAACTTGGGCTGTTGCCTGTTACGGATTCACGGCTTCTATGAACATAACGCTCATGTGTGCGACGCCGAACATGAGCTTCACCCCAGTTCAGGTGTACGAACAGGCTGCACGTTGCATCTCGCGGATCTCCTCGGTGCATCCGGATCTAAGGCGTTGGTGGAAGCTTCCGTACGCACCCAAGGTTCCCTTCGTCGAATTCCATGACCTGAACGCAATCATTTCCTTTATCAAGGCGATGACTGCAAAGCATCGTGCGGAATTTCCGACGCTTGCAGATAGAGGAAGTACAGGCCTCGTGCTCACCAATGCCAACAGCGAGATCCAGTGGCGGAAGCGGGGGAGGATTACCCTGTCTGTTCAGCCGGCAATGGGCGAGGTGACGTTCTCTGTCTACGGAGCGGAGCGAGTACTCGCTCCGGTGGGTGAAGTGGTCTGGTCACTGTTGAAGGCGCTTTCATCAGATTCGCGGGTAACGTATGCGAAAACGGATGTTCACGAGCGTGTTGATGGGAGGTCGCTGGTCTACAGCATGCATCGTGGTGTCTATCCGCATCGAGAGTTCCTTGGCTGGATGGGGTACGTGGATCAAGCGCTACTGCCAGCGCAGTTGCCAGAAGCCTCGCGGGTGGAGCGGCTTGGCGAGGGCACCCTCATCCTCGCCACTGACTTGCTGGACCTGTCCAGTTCTGCGGCCGTGGAGCAGGTAAACCGTGTCGAGATACGGCTTGCCGAACTTGGGCTCCTTCCTGTGACGGATCCGCGGCTGTCATGAGCTCGGTAGGGCTCATTGCTGGCCGCGATGCTGTCCCATCGCTTCTGCACCCGTGAACATCACGTTGGTCTGCCACTCCCCACCCAACGACCTGACCGCCGCGCAAATGTGGGAGGACGCATCCACGTGGGTGGCGCGCATCGCCAGAACACATCCGGACTTTGAGGCATGGTGGACGGTTCCGCGAGGTCCACGAGATAACGCCATCCCATTGGCCCAACGAGTGCCGATGGTCGCCCACATTCAGAAGGCGAACACCGCTATCCACCTGACCAATGCTGCCACAGACGCAGAGTGGGCGAAGCGTGGAAAGGTCTCCCTTGCGATTCACCCCGGCAGCGGCATCCTGAGGCTCGGACTCGGTCGCCTCCAGGAGCTCTATCCAACGCCGACGACGCTGGTCTGGAGCCTCCTCCAAGGCCTGACGTCCAACTCGCGTGTGACCTTCGCGCAGACAAATGTTCTGCAGAAGGTGGCCGGTAGCATCATGACGTACAGCGGCGACCGACGTGTGTTCCGTCACCGGGAGTATCTGGGGTGGATGGGGTATGTAGACGCGCCACTCGCGGCCGACCAGCTGCCTCAGGCGGCTCGCCTAGAGCGACACGGTCGCGGCACGCTCATTCTTGCAACCGAAGCCCTGGGCCTGGGTGATCGCGCGGCGGTTGAGCAGGCAAACAGAACTGAGATTGGACTTGCTGAGTTGGGTCTTCTGCCTGTTGTGCGTGGATCGTTGAAGTAGGTCATGAAGGCAACCATTCGATGCAAGATGAGACCGCAGGTTCTTGAGGCCAAGTACCTATACGAACATGCCGGAGATGTCCTAAGCCGTCTTTCTTCTGTTACTGGCGAATTCGGAAAGTGGTGGTCTGTGCCGAACCATGCGAGAGGCTCACCAATAGCGTTTAAGGATCGCGAAGGCATGATCAAGTTGATGGTGCAGCACGAGCGGGACTTCCGAGCGAAGTATCCAGGGGTTTCACTGTCCGCGAGTAACGGGATTCTGCTTGCAAACGCTGAGGGCGAGGAAAAATGGGCAGCGAAAGGAAGTGTTGCCATCGCCATCAATCCGGGTCCGGGCGAGATCCGACTTGATATCGGCAGGCTCCAGGTCGCTCAGGAGAGGGCGGCGGAGTTGGTCTGGTCATCGCTCAAAGCGTTGACAGCAGATGCGAAGATCACGCTGGCACAAACCAACATCATGCAGGCCGTGGGCAGAGAGCGACGGCTCTACAGCCTCCGCTGCGGCGTCTTCCCGCATCGAGAGTTCCTGGGCTGGATGGGCTATGTGGATCAACCTGTCGATGAATCCCAGGTTCCTGACGCGGTCCGCGTGGAACGACATGGGCGGGGAACGATGATCATGGCGACAGAAGATGTAGATCTGTTCAATGCCCGTTCGGTGGAGCAGATGAACCGGGTTGAGATCCGACTTGCCGAGCTTGGCCTTCTCCCTGCTATCACTTCGAGTCTCTAGCGCTGTTCCAACCATGAACATCACACTCACGTGCAGTCTTCCCGCGATGCACCTCGATGCGGCAGAGGCATACCAGGAGGCAGCTGGATGGATCGACCGACTGGCCTCGGTGCACCCTCATTTCGAAGAGTGGTGGGTGCTGCCGGACGGTCCAAATGATCATCCTGTTGGCTTTCGGGACGCAGCGGCGACGCTCTTGTCGATCCAAAAGGCAGACGAGTCCTTCTACAGGGAGTATCCGGGTGCTCATGCGCTTGGGAGTACTGGACTAGTTCTCACCAACGGGGGAACAGAGCGGCTCTGGAAGGAGCGGGGGAAGGTCGCGCTGGTAGTGCAGCCTGCATCCGGTGAAGTAGCGTTGGCGATCTACCGCATAGAGGCGGTGTATCAGTCGCCAGGTCAGATGGTGTGGTCTCTTCTAAAGGCCCTCTGTTCGGACCCGCGTGTGACCTATGCAAGAACGAACGTACAGGCGCTGATCGCTGGCAGGCTCGTCACCTACAGCGTTGATTGCTCGGTGTATCCACACCGCGACTTCCTGGGATGGATGGGCTACGTGGACAAGCCGCTATCCGCCGACCAGTTACCACAAGCGGCGCGCTTGGAAGGGCACGGTCGCGGCACGCTGATCCTCTCAACAGAAGTGCTGGATCTTGCCGATCACGCAGCTGTCGAGCAGGTAAATGGAACTGAGGCGCGACTGGACGAGCTTGATCTACTCCCTGCGCTCACACCGAGCATCTAGCCGGATTCTGTATGTGAGCACTGCGCGCACACCCCGCTTTCCGTCTCATCGAGCAGCACTCAAGAGCCCCTGCTGGTGGAAGAGAGCTCACATGATTTGAGGGTGAAGCACTCACTGATCGATTGACTTGGGTGACTCGATTGCAGGGACGGCCTTGTGCAGCAGATGCTCGTTGAAGAACGTCTGCGTCAGAGAAAATATCTCGCGATGAGACTCTTTCAGCAGGAGTGGCCAGATGTCCGTGTCCTTGGGGAGTCGGCGCACCACCTCCTGAGCGGCCGCATTCTCTTTGAATGCGATTCGCATGCTCTGATCTATCATCTGCTTTGATCCCTGTGAAGCGAGTGCCAGATATGTTCTCAGGGCATGCGACACGACTGGATTGTAGCTGGAGAGCACGGCGGCCCAGGCGCAATCCGCTTTCATGCCTTCGATGCCAGGCACCTTGCCTGTAGTTCGCCAGGCTTCGTAGCTGGGGTAGTCGATGTAGCGAAGGCAGACGATGAAGGCGGCTGCTATCGGCATGAAGCTTGGGCGTTTTCCCAATGCTGCAACTGCTGCGTGCATGCGTGAGAAGGCCTGCGCCTGGTCTCTCAGTTTGAGGTTGAACGCATTGGCGATGTGCTCGAAGTAGGCACTCGCCTCCAGTTGCGCCTGGGCACGGCGATCATCCCCGTCCAGAAGGGGCGCTTGGGTGATGTTTGAAAGCACGCTTGGCCACTCCGCATCGGGAAGATCGGCCGAGTCGAGCATCCCGAACGACTGTCGCAGCATCCGGTTGAAGGACATGTTGTCCGGCGCAGGCAGGTACATCTCCAGGTCGAAGAACTTGCGCAGATAGCGCTCACCGTCAACCGTCGGGCCGTACAGACTCCTCACGGCTTCCTGCAGGTTGTCACCATCAATGGCGATCACGAAGAGGTAGCCGCGTAGATCAAAGAAGTGCTTGACCCGCTCGAGGAGGCGGATGGCATAGTCGGGCCGGCATCGGTCAAGCTCATCGATGATGACGACGACCTTCTGGCCGTGCGTCGACCGGGAGACGCCATCGCGGTCGAGCCTGAGCAACCTGTCCCGGGCATCCTCAAGTGCCTTGCACAGGCTCTGGTGGGCGTTGCGCTTTTCCCGGTTGGCGTTGAACAGTGCCTGGCCCAGTTCGCCGGCGCCGTCTGCAAATTTGGAGGCAGTGCCTGCGGTAAATACATCAGCGGTGGCGCCTGCGATCTTGGCCAGTGGGGCGATGATCTTGCCGGCATACTCGTACATCCACTCGCCGGCTTGTTTGGCAGCTGAAAACTCCGCCTCGTCGGTGCTTTTGTCAGCAAGAAGCCGCTGCTCGACTGCGGAAATCAGTGCGTACAGGGGATCTTCGTAATAGTCGTACTTCCATGCGTCCACAAGGATCACCGGGACCCGCGGTGCACGGCCTTGCAGCTCGGCTTCCAACCGTCGGAGGAACACCGACTTGCCGCTTCCCCACTCACCCTTCAGGGAGATCACGTACGGCTGCGAGATCCCTTCGATCATGTCCGAAAGGGTCTGGCCGAAGTGCTGGCGGCCGAGTACATCATCCTTCCAGGGGTCGTTCGGGTCGATTGAAGGGAGATCGAGCTTCCTCAAGGATGGTGAGTTCATCAGGTGTCAGTCCTTTGATGGGTGCAGGTCGCGCCGTCGGCGGGAGACGCCATGCCGACCCGGTATTGAACGCTACTCGCGCTGATTCTGCAGCATCCTGACACCCGGCCGGCGGCGTCGGACCACGTCGATCGGGGCATGAGCGGGGAGGGGTCTGCGGCAGGGTTCGCCTTCCTGTTACCATCCTGATGTCAGCCAGCCTATCCGCCTGTTTCCACTGTCGGGTTGGCCGCATCACGCGGCCGTGCGAGCCAAGGACTTCTCTTCCTGCCTTTTACAAAGGACGCTTGCATGCACCCTCGTTCCCTGCTCCGTTCGGCCACGTTGGCCCTCGCCGTCAGCCTTTCGCTGTGCGCTCCGTCGGCCTTTGCGCTGGGCGAGGCCGCCACGCCGGCCAGCACCGAAGCGGCCACTCAGCGCAAGGCCGTTGCCAAGGGCCTGTATGAACTGGCCTACAGCCCCAAGGTGGATGTGGTGTATGTGGCCTCGTCCGGTGGCTTCGGCGATACCGCCGGCCAGCCGCAGCTGCTGCTGCTGGACCCCACCAACCTCGAGCTTGAGGCCCAGATCCCGCTGGAGCGCAAGCCGTTCGGCATGGTGCTGGACGACGCCAACAACCGCCTTTACCTCGGCAACACCGTGGATACCTCGGTCACCGTGCTTGATACGGCTACGCACAGGGTGCTGGGCATTGTGCAGTTGATGGAGAAGAAGGTGGGCAAGGATGGCAAGGCCGCCTACACCCACGACCTGCGCGAACTGGTGGTGGATGGCCCGGCCAACCGCCTGTACGTGACCGGCCACTCGGGCGAGGGCAGCGTGCTGTTCGTGGTGGATACGCAGTCGCTGAAGGTGATCGACACCATTCCGGGCCTGGGTAATGCCAAGGCACCGGGCCTGGCGCTGGATGCCAAGGGCAAGCGCGTGTACACCTCCAACCTGCTGGCCGAGCTGGTGGTGGTGGGCACCGACAGCGGCATGGTGGAGCAGCGCTTCCCGATCAGTGCCGAGCAGCCGATGAACATCGCGCTGGACCCCGCCGGCAAGCGCCTGTTCGTTACCGACCAGGGCTCGGCGATGATCCGCAAGTACCAGGCCAGCAGCTCGGGCTTTGCGTCCAAGCACCCGGGCAACCGTGTGCTGGTGCTGGATCGCGCCACCGGCAAGGAGCTGGCCAGCATCCCCACCGACGCCGGTCCGCTCGGCATTCTGCTGGATGCCAAGCGCAAGCGCCTGTACGTGACCAACCGCGAAGCGGGCACGGTGACGGCCTACAACAGCGATAACTACAAGCTGCTGAAAACGTACTCGGTGCCGACGCATCCGAACAGCCTGGCGCTGGATGCCAAGAAGAACGTGCTGTACGTAACCATCAAGAACGGCGACAAGGATGCCGAGGGCAGCCGGGAGAGCGTGGCGCGCATCGCGCTCTGACGCCTTCGGGTATCGGGCGCGCAGTGGGTCACTGCGCGCCCCTGCATCAATGGCAGGCGCTCACGTAGCCTGCCAGCCGCCAGTCGTTGTGGCCGGTGTAGACCAGCTGGTAGCTGTCCGCGCAGCCCGCCGCGCGCACGGCCAGGTGGATATCGCGGGTTTCCGGTGCCACCGGCGCCTCCGCAGGGCGGAGATGGGCGGCAATCGCCTCCGCATGCGTGGCCTGCAGGGTGGGCAGGGGCACCGCGTTGGCAGGGCGTGCGGGGGCATCTGGCCCCGCGGGTGCGGCACCCGCTCCATGCGCTCTCAGATAGTCCTGCGCGCCTTCGCTGTCGGGGCGGCACAACAGCGCATCCACGAGTGTGGTGGCTTGTTCACCATCGGTGAGTTGCGCGGCGGTGTCGGCCCAGGCGCGGGCGAAGTCGCCGGCGCAGGCCAGCGGCACGCGCGCCGGAGTGGCCGCTGCCATCGCCGGCAACACGACAAGCCATGCAAGGTGCCAGGACGTTACAGGCAGCACGTTTCCTTCCTTGGCGCGCAGATGGTGGGTCCATTCTGCCGCACCCGGTGTGCACGTGCGCGCTCCCTCACTCCGGCAGGTATTGCCCGCGGCAGGTGCGCCAGCCGGTGAACGGCGCAAACAGGGCATGCCGTTGCTCGGCGGTGAGCACCCGGTGCAGCTGCTCCATCACGCGCGGGTCGTAGTAGCGCAGCAGGCCCGCACCGCCGCCGGGGAGGCGCAGCGTGAGCAGCCTCTGCAGGTGCGCGAACACCGTCTCGAAGGGGCGCATGCTGGTCAACAGGGTGATGCCGTTGGGGTGCTGGCGCTCTACCTCGGCCAACCACTGTGCGAGCTGCGGCGCATCGGCGGGTGCGAGCAGCCACGGCCCGGAGGTGGAGGCCGTCGCATCGGGAGTGCCCAGGAACAGTGAGCGGTAGCTGGCCGGGGGGGCAAAGCGCAACAACGCCTCGGGCGTGTCGGGGCGCACGGCGGCGTCGAGGATCACGTAGGCGATCATGCGGCACGCGACAGAAAGGCCGTGCCCCGCTCGCCGGCACTCCGCAGGCAGCGCTCGCAGATGGGGGTGGTCTGCTGCGGGCGCGCGGGTGCGTTAAATGCCGCCGGTGCCTTCGCCACGGCAGTGGTCGCGGCAGGGCCATCGTCGACATGGACCAGGTGCTGCTGCCCGGCGGTCAGGCTGCAGCC
Organism: Stenotrophomonas nematodicola; assembly: GCF_009467805.1. GTDB lineage: Bacteria > Pseudomonadota > Gammaproteobacteria > Xanthomonadales > Xanthomonadaceae > Stenotrophomonas > Stenotrophomonas nematodicola. Next base: position 347,968 of record NZ_WIAY01000003.1, on the reverse strand, counting down.
ACAGGCCAGACGATCACCCTCGCGTGCCACCGGCTGGCCATCGATGATGAGGGTGGTGTCCCCGGAAACGATCGGAAAGGCACCGCCATGCGCGGGGCAGGTGGCGTAGTCGTTGATGCGGGCGAGGGGCTTGCCCTCGATGTCGGTGAAGGGCGAACCGGTGATGACACGGCCGCCGCTACTGGTGCGGTCGCCCACGACGATGAGCATTCGCATATGCATACCCTGGGTTGGACGCGGGGGAGTCTTCTAGCACGCTGGCCGCTGGCGACGTGCCGTTCTGCAACGGTCCTGCACAGTGCGTCACGCAGTGCGTGCGGAAACGGGTTGAACGCGACATGTGTGGGCAGCGTCGATGTCTGTGGATGAGGCTGCATGCGTCACTTCGCGCAGGCATCGACGGGTACGACCGCGTGGTCGGCCGCAAACTGACGCGCCGCCTGCGCACCGCTCAGATGGGCGTAGCGGGCGAGCAGCACCGTGTCGAGCCCGGCGATGTGGTGATCCAGCGCGTAGACGCGCCACAGCTCCTCGTCGAAAGCGAGCAGCCAATCGTGATCGGGCGAGGGCATCGGAGGCTCCTGAAGGACGGAGCGCCAGCCTGCCAGCGCGGGGCGCGTGTTCGCACGGAATGGCGTCTCAGTTCCGCATGCGCGCTGCGCACCGTTGCGACGGGTGCAGTAGCGTGCCGGCGTCGTGGGGCCAGGCAGTTGCAACCGATCCTATGGTCATCGCGTACGGCATTTCCAACAATCGCCACCGAGAACCGGTTGGGAGTACAGGTGTGGATGCATCGATGTGGTGGTCGTCGTGGGCGGGGCCGATGCTGGGCTGCGTTGCGGCCGGTGGCATGGTGGGCCTGGGGGTCTTGGCTGCCACGCGCGTGCCGGATATCTCCGGCGTATGGACCATGACCACCCGTCAGCAGAGCTCGCTCGCGAGCGAGACGCCTGGCATGGATGTGACGTATCTGGTGATGCTGTCCCAGCGCCGTGGGCGGGTGGAGGGAATCGCCGAGCGCGTGCGCGACGTGCATGCCGATGGCAGCGTGCGCAACTACACCGGCAGCCATCGGCAGCGTGCGGAGATCAGCGGCGGGCTGTTGGGCGGGGTTTTCGAGCGGCGCCAGTTCCAGCTGCTGTTCCGTGAACATGGTGCGCATCGCAGCCACGCCACCACGCACCGGTTGGAGCGCCGCGTTGGCCGCGGCGAATGGCGGGGGCAGTTCTGCTCCAGCGCGGCAAGCGTGGCGGGCCAGGCGCGCTGGTCGCGCGGTCTCGGGAGTTTCAGCTTCAGGCGGTGAATGCGCCCGCGTTCAGCGCTTGATCGCCAACACGCCATCCAGCGCAAGCTCGGCCTTGAAGCCGGCCTTCTCCAGGCGCTTGGCCACTTCGCGCGGCACATCGCGGCCGCTGGTGAGTCTGTTGGGTGCGCCGGTGTAGTGGAACATGCGGCCGCCCTTGCGGATCACCCGGGCGAGCTGGTCGTAGAACACCTGGGAGTACAGTTCACCGGCGATGCCGAAGCGCGGCGGGTCGTGCAGGATGGCGTCGACGGAGGCGGTTTCCAGCGTTTCGATGGCCTGCGATACATCGGCATGGGTCAGCGACAGGCGGCCGCCGCTGCTGGCGGCCTCCGGATCCGGCGACCACGGGTTCAGCGTGCGAAGCCACAGCACATCGGCATTCTTCTCGAACGAGATAAGGCGGGTGACACCGCCTTCCAGGCAGCAGGCAGCGAAGTAGCCGAGCCCGCCGCAGGTGTCCAGCACCGTTTTGCCCGCCGGGGCGATCAGCGCGACCTTGCGCCGGGCATCCTCGAACGGCGACACCTGCGCGCTGGGCAGCATCTTGATGCCGTCGATCTCGAAGGTGGGCGCGTCCCAGTCGGTGGGCACCAGTTTGATGAGCGCTGAGCCGAAGCGCGAGATCGGCGCGAAGTCCTCGCCATCCCAGTAGTAGAGCGTGCGGTCCTTGGTCTTGCCGGGGTAGGCGTAGAACTGGCCGTGCCAGCGCCAGCGGTCGGCCCCGAGAATGGCGGTGCCGGTGCTGCGGCCGAGATCCAGCGAGCCGCTCCATTCGCCTGTGCCGGCATCGCGGGCGCGGAGCAGGGCATCGGCGAGCGGGCGGGTCAGCAGGGGGCCGGTGTAATGGGGCACGGGATCGGGGGCGCCGGTGCTGCGGGGCAGCCGGGCGACAGGGCAGTCAAGGGGTGGGCATCGTACCCGAGAACGCGGCCGGGCCGTGTGACCGGGATGCGCTGCCGCAGGATGGCCGGTCTACAATCGGAGCGCACCATGTGGGTGGAACGCCCAGGCATGGCACGAGCGCTAACCTCCGGGCGGACCATGAACGCAGCCATCGAGCAGTCCCGATTTCCTTGGCATTCCCGGGCGGGCGAGGGGGTGGCAGCCGGCGTGATGCTGGCCGTGCTGCTGAGCCTGACCGGCTGTGGGCAGCCGGACGATGTGGGGCCGCCAGTACGCCTGCACGAGGTGGCGAGCATCGAGATCACGTTCGTACAAGGCCCCTTCGAGGACGTCGAGGAGGTGCATCGCCTGCAGCAGGGCGCCGGGCATCGTGTCTTTGAACGTACCTCCGAAGTGACGTGGCGCGGCGGCCCCGCGACGGTCACCACCGGCACGGTACCGCCGCAGCGTGTGGCCGAAGTGCTGCGTGCGGCGGCGGCACCGGTGTGGTCCCGGCAACGTGCGGTGGACATGGCCGCGCGACGGCTGCGTCCGGACGCCCTGATCGAGGACGTGGTGCCGCGGGACATGGCCTCTCCGGGCTGCAGCGCGGCGGACCTCCGCAAACGCATGGGCGCGGCGCTGGGCGGTGATGCGTTGCGCGCGCAGTTGCTTGCCTACTACAGCGATGCCTATGGCTGGACCGATGATGCCCCCTCACTGCGCATGACGATCCGCTACGACGACGGGACGGCGTCGGTGGTGCAGTCCACGTCGCAGAAGGTGCGCATGTTGCCGTGGCAGATGGGGGGGCCTTCGGACACGCCGCGCCTGAACTGGTCGGTGCCGCTGACCGAGGCCATCGCCCGGGTGCTGCCGCCGGCCTCGGCCGCCGCCGAGCGGCTGGAGAGCACCTCCTACCGGCACATGACCTCACGCCTGCTGCTTGCCGCGCAGGCGGAATGCGCCGCCGGCCATCAACCGCCGTGACGGAGATAGTGCCCGCGCGCGAACAGCCACTGGCACCGTTTCTTTACCATCAGCCGCGGACGGCCGCGTTCGATCACGACCGGGTTTCCTGCGCTGGCCTGGCCCTGGAATGTGGCATCCGGCTTGAGCAGCGCAACTCCGTTGAGGCCATCGGGCGTCAGCAGAATGTCATCGATGCCGGCCGCATCTTCCGGGCTGAACCGGGTGGCGATCTGGGCGTCGAGGGCGGTGCCCAGCGGGGTATCGACGCGCCGCCAGGGCTGGCCCTCGCGGAACGACATGACATAGGCCCCGTTCTCGCGCACGACCTTCACTGATTCCTTGGCACGGGAGGTGTCGGCATAGCAGCCGATCAGCCGGCCCTGGCCGGTGCTGTGGCCATCACGGCAGGCACCGAGCAGCAGGATCAGGGAGACCAGCAGAAGTGGGGGGCGGCGCATGGCGTGACCGAAGGGAGGCAGAGGTCAAGTGTAGGCAAGTCCCTGACGCGTTGGTGCGGCGCATTCCCGGTGCGAGCTGCGGCATCCCCTGATCGCACCGGCGTGGTGGGATTCGCACACTGGCCGCATGTCCCCGCCTACCCGCCCTTGGTCGCCCGGTGCCACGTACTTCTTCAGTGCGCACCTGCGTGATGGTCACAGCCAACTGCTGGTGGAGCACGCCACCTACCTGCGGCTGGCGTTCCGGATTGCGCGGGTGGTGCGCCCGTTCCGCATCAACGCCATCGTCGTGCTGCCCGATCACCTGCACGGCGTTTGGACGCTGCCGGAAGGGGACACCGAAGGGCATCAACGCTGGAGCCAGATCCAGGCCGTGTTCGACCGGCACCTGCCGGGCAACCCGCCTCGCGCCGTCCTGCGCCGTGACCGGCAGGTGCGTCCGCTCTGGCACAGCGGGTTCCGCGAGCATCGCATCCTGGACGATGCGGATCTGGCGCGTCATGTGGCGTACGTGCATGAGAACCCGGTCAAGCACGGGCATGTCCGCGATGCCCGGCAGTGGCCGCTCAGTTCAATCCATCGGGGCGTCGGGCGGCCGGTGGCGGGGTTTGGGGAGTGCCGGGAACCGGGAACGGGCAGCGCCCTGGACGAAGACGCGGCCAGTGGGATGGATCAGGAGGATGCAAGGGGATGCTGAAGTATGGGCAGGGAATGCCGGTGGGGGCCGTGCAGGTGGCGGCGATGCAGGGGCGTGACGGCTGGGGAGTCGACGACACGCCACATGGGCGGGCACCCGGCGAAGCCATGACGCCAGGTGGGGAGCGCCAGGGTTCCGCACAACCGGGGGGCGGAACCGCTGGCGCTGGGCCGCTAACCGGGGCGGCAGGGGACGCTCAGGGGCATGCGACCGGATAAATGGGGCCGGCGCCGATCAGCAGCAGGCCCATGTAGTCGCTGTCCAATGCCTTGCCTTTGAGGGTGGCGCCGGCATTGAACTTGAACAGGCCAAAGCCGCCGCGGGGGCTGACCAGTGCCTTGCCGATCTGGTCGGCGTCGTCCTTGAAGAACCGCGCGATATCGGCGCGTGTGGATTCCTGCAGAGGCGTCGGCTCACGGTGCCATTGATCGTCGCGCTGGAAGGATACGTAGTAGCGGCCCTGCTGCTGCTCGATGCGAAACTCCGCCGGCTTGCGCGGGTGGGTGGCGTAGCAGCCGAGCATGGGATCGGCGGAAAACACGTTGGCGCTGTTGGTGCCGTTTCGGCACGCCGTGAGCGGCAGCGCGGCGAGGAGCATCACGCTGTAGATGGACGGGCGGAGAGAGTGACGCATGGCGGTTCCCTGTAGGCCTTGCAGCATTCTAGGACGAGCGTGCAAAGACGCCGTGCAGGCCGTGCGCCGTGCGGGCGGCAAGGGTGGCTGCGACGCCGACAGGTGGTGTAGCGTGGAGGCTCGCCCTGGGAGAACGCGAGTGAGCTCCGAACCATCGTTGACTACCGCGCCGCGTCCAGCGCGGACCGCACGCGCGCCGTGGTTGGGGTTGGCCAGTTTCCTTGGATTGCCGCTTGGCGGTGCAGCCGGTTACGTGGCGGCACACCTGGGCAGTGCCGCCGCCACGGGGGAAGGCACCACGGGGGCGGCCATCGGTGTGCTGGCCGCGGCGGTGATCGGCCTGATGGCCACGGTGGGCGCGCGCGTCCGCCAGGAGCGGTGGCCGTGGCTGGGCATCGTGGGCGCGGTGGTGAGTGCCGCGCCGCTGGTGGTGTTCATCGCCGGCATGATGGTGATGCGCTGAGCCATGCGCGTGCGGTAGACCGCGCTGCCACAGGCGGCGTGCCGGAGGTCAGTGTCGGTGCCGCCGCCACGCGTTCCAGACATGGGTACTGGCCAGCAGGACGCTGCCGGCGACGGTCAGGGGCGTTTCGCTGTCGTGCGTGGGCCAGCCGAGTGCGCCGGCGAGCAGCAACAGCAGGCCTGCGGCGGCGCTGATCAGCGCTGCCGCAGGTAGGGGCCGCTGACGGTGCGCGCGCCACAGGGCCACACCGGTCAGCGGGACGGCGATGGCCACGAACAGCGCGTGCACCCACTCGGCCTCGGCCCATACCCCCATCAACGGAAGGGTGGCGGCCAGCAACGGCAGGGCCAGGCAGTGCAGGAGACACAGGCCGGAGAGGGCGAGGGCACCGGCATCGAGCAGGGCGGAGGATCGCTTCATGGCGGGGGGCCTTGGTTTTTTAATGTTATATAGTAACATTTCAGTTCTCCTTGCTGCCTGCCCTGCCATGACTGCCTCCCGTCCTTCCCCTGATTCACGCCTGCCGGTGACGGTGCTGTCCGGCTTCCTTGGCGCCGGCAAGACCACGCTGCTCAATCAGATCCTGCGCAACCGCGAGGGACGGCGCGTGGCGGTGATCGTCAACGACATGAGCGAGATCAACATCGATGCGCAGCTGGTGCGCGACGGCGGGGCGGCGCTGAGCCGCACCGAAGAGACGCTGGTGGAGTTCAGCAATGGCTGCATCTGCTGCACGTTGCGCGATGACCTGCTGCAGGAAGTGAAGCGGCTGGCTGCTGCGGGGTGCTATGACTACCTGCTGATCGAGTCGACCGGCATCGCCGAACCGATGCCGGTGGCCGCCACCTTCCAGGTGCGCGATGCAGACGGGTTCTGCCTCAACGACATCGCCCGGCTGGACACGCTGGTGACGGTGGTGGACGGGCAGCAGTTCCTGCGCGACTTCGGCTCGACCGACCGCCTGGCAGACCGCGGCCAGCAGGTCGGGGAGGACGATGCACGTGGCGTGGTTACGCTGCTGGCCGAGCAGGTGGAGTTCGCCAATGTGATCGTGGTGAGCAAATGCGACCTCACCGATGACGACACGCTGCAATCGACACTGGCAGTGCTGCGCGCGATGAACCGCGACGCGCGGTTGCTGCTCGCGTCGCGGGGGGACGTGCCGTTGCATGAACTGCTGGACACGCGACGCTTCGACTTCGTGCGTGCGCAGCTGGCACCGGGCTGGATGCAGGCGCTGCGCGGCGGGCATACACCGGAGACCGAGGAGTACGACATCACCAGCTTCGTGTACCGCGCGCGGCGACCGTTCCACCCGCAGCGTTTCGCGCGGGTGCTGGAGCATGGGCTGGGCAGCGTCATCCGCAGCAAGGGTTTCTTCTGGCTGGCTAATCGGATGGACTGGGTGGGTGAGCTCTCCGGCGTCGGTCCGGCCATGCAGACCCAGGCCGCTGGCTTCTGGTACGCCGCGCGGGAGCGCGTGGCGGCCGGGCTGGAGGGCACGGCGCCGGTGTTGCCGCCCACGCCGGTGCCCTACACCGACGTGGGGTGGGCGCGCCAGCAGATGGCATGCTGGACAGCGCCGATGCCCGCAGTGGACGAGGTGGGTGACCCGGGCGAGTACCAGGCGATGCGCAGGCTGTGGCACCCGTGGTGGGGCGACCGCCGCCAGGAGCTGGCGGTGATCGGGGTGGCGATGGATGCGGCCGCGGTGCGCGCCGAACTGGATGCGTGCCTGCTCAACGATGACGAGATGCGTGCCGGGCCGCTGCTGTGGCAGGTGCTGCCCGACGCGTTCCCTGCCTGGGCGCGCCAGTAGCCACGGTAGCGGTCAGCGGGCATGCAAGACCCAGCCGTGGTCGCCGGCGTCGAGCCGATGGGTCAGGTGCAGCGCGTCGAGCAGATCGGGATCGTGCGAGACCACGATCAGCGTGCCGGGATACTGGTTGAGCATGTGCTCCAGCGCCGCCAGTGAGGGCAGGTCGAGATGGTTGCCGGGCTCGTCCAACAGCAGCAGCTGTGGCGGGTGCTCGGCGTACAGCAGGGCGGCCAGCGCCGCCTTCAGCCGTTCGCCGCCGCTGAGCGCATGCAGCGGCCGCAGGCTGCGTCCGGCATCCAGCCCAAGCAGGGCCAGGCGCGTGCGCAGGCTGCCCTGATCCTCGCCGGGGTGCGCGCGCTGCAGCCATGACAGGGCACTGTCATGCGCCGGCAGCGCGGACAGCGACTGATCGAGCAGGGCCGTTCGCGCAGAGACGTCCGCGCGGCCGCTGCAGGGCGCGACAGTGCCGGCCAGCAGACGCAGCAGCGTGGATTTGCCACTGCCGTTGCGGCCGCTCACGCCGATGCGCTGGCCGCGTTGCACTGTGAGGTCGAGGGTGTGCCACGGTGGCGCGACCCACGGCAGCCCGGCGGCTACGAGGTTGGCCACGCGTTGCGGGCCGGGATCGTCGAGCACCGGGGGCAGCATTGCGATGGCGGCCTCCCGTTCGACGTCGACGGCAGCCGCGTCCACGCGCGCGTCCAGTGCGGCGCGCCGTTCCGCCTGCTGCATCTGCAGGCGGCCGGCACTGTGTTCGCTGCGGTTCTTCATGCCGCCAAGCAGGATGGGGGCCTGGTTGGCGGTGCGTGCGTCGCGCTGCGCGCGCGATTGCCGGTGCGCCTGCCGCTCGCGCTGCTCGCGCAGGACCTCGTGCTGCTGGCGGCGCTCACGCTTGCGCAGCTCGAGCAGCGCCTCGGCGGCCTTGCGTTCGTCGTGCTTCCGCGCGGTGTAATGGGCGTAATCGCCGCCGTAGCTGCGCAGCCCGGTAGGCGAGAGTTCGACGATGCGCTGCATGCGTTGCAGCACGGTACGGTCGTGGCTGATGACGATGAGACCGCCGCGCCAGTCCGCCATTGCGTCCAGCAGCCGATCGCGGTGCCAGGCGTCGAGGTGGTTGCTGGGCTCGTCGAGCACCAGCGCGTCGGCGTTGGACAGGAAGGTACCGGACAGTGCCACCTGCATGACCTGGCCGCCGCTCAGCGTGGCGGCCGGGCGCAGCGGATCGAGCGCGGGCAGGCCGAGGCGATGCCACTGCGCCTGCAACCGGTCGCGCAGGTCCCAACGTTCGCCGACGCAGGCGAAATCCTCGGGATCGACACTGCCCGCCTCGATGCGGGCCAGTGCGTCGAACACCGGCCCGACACCGGCAAGGTCGACGATGCGACCACACGGAACGCCGCTGAGCTGCGCCAGCCGCTGTACGTGGCCGTGGCGCTGGATGCGTCCGGCGGTGGGGGCCAGCTCGCCGCTGAGCAGACGCGCGAGCACACTTTTACCGACACCGTTGCGCCCGACCAGGCCGGTCGGCGTGGTGTTGAAGGAAAGCGAAAGATCGGAAAACAGCGCACGGCCGTCGGGCAGCGTAACTGCCACGCGGTCGAGCGTAAGGGCGAATGCGGTCATGCGACCTCCATAGATGCCGTGAACTCCTCCCTGCCGGGCAGGGTGGTGAGGAGACAGGCCGTCAGACGACGGCGGCATCAATGGCGCATGCGGGCATACCTCGGCAACTCAGGCGACTGGCTGTCGCGAACCCAGTATACGGAGGCACCGGTGGCCAGCGATGAACGCGCGCTGCTCAGCAGTCCACGCCGGTGAGGCGGGCGCTGACGAAATCGATGAAGACGCGCAGTTTGGGTAGCACGTGCCGGCCCGATGGCCAGAGCAGGTAGAAGGTGCCGCAGGCATGGATCTGGTCGGCCAGCACCCGCTGCAGGCGGCCGTCGGCGAGTGCGTCGCGCGCGGAGTGCTCGGGAAGGTAGGCGATGCCGCGCCCTGCCAGGGCGAATGCCAGGCGTGCTTCGATGGTGTTGCTCACCATCGACACCGGCAGGTCCAGCGGGGGCTGGCCGGGGGCGACTGGCACGGGCCACGGCTCCAGTTTGCCGGTGCTCGGGAAGCGGTAGTGCAGGCAGTCGTGCTGACGCAGATCGGCCGCGGTGCGCGGGGTGCCACGGCACGCCAGATACTCCGGTGCGGCGACCAGGTAGCGCGGGAACACGCCCAGTCGGCGCGCGCTGAGGCGCGAGTCGCCGGGGTCGCCGACGCGCAGCACGGCGTCGAACCCTTCTTCGACGACATCCACTAGGCGGTCATCGAAGTCCAGCTCGAGCCGGATGCCGGGATAGGCGGCCATGAATTCGGTGAGGATCGGCAGCGACAGGTCGCCCACCAGCGGCAGGCCAAGCCGCAGCACGCCGACCGGCGCGGCGGTCTGATCGGCCAGCTCGGTGCGGGCGGCGTCGCGCTCGTCGAGGATGCGACGGCAGCGCACCAGGAAGCGCTCGCCTTCGGCGGTCAGGGTGATGCTGCGCGTGCTGCGGTGAAACAGGCGCACCCCCAGCGCCTGCTCCAGGCGGGTGACGCTCTTGCCGGCGGCCGAGGCGGTGATGCCCTGCAGGCGGCCGGTCTCGACGAAGCTGCGGGTGTCGGCAACCTGCACGAAGGTCTGCAGGTTGCCCAGATTGTCCAAGGCTGACATGGGCGGGACACGGGCGGAAAGCCGCACTGTAGCGAGTGCGGGGGGGTGGGGGGGCGGCCGACAGCAGTGGCGCGCCGGCCGGGGGGCGGGAAACCCTTGCGGGGACTGGGTGTTATGCAATTGCGGAACAAACTGTCCGGAATGTGCGGAGCGTTACCGGGCTTTTTGCCGCTGCGGGCAGCGCCTACCGTGGCGCTCCGATTCCACTGGCACTGCCCCGATGACCGTCTCCTCCCCTGACGCCCTTTCCGCTACGCCCCGGCTGCCTGCCGTGGATGCCCTGCTGCGCCAGCAGCACCACGACGCGCGCCTGGTGGGTGCGGTGGTGCTGGTACGCCGGCACGGCCAGCTGCTGCACGCCGATGCCACGGGCTGGGCGGATCGTGAGCAGCAGCGGCCGATGTCGCGCGGGACGCAGTTCCGCCTGGCCTCGGTCAGCAAGCCGATCGTGACGGCCGCAGCCCTGCGCCTGGTGGCGAGGGGCGTGCTGTCGCTGGACACGCCGGCCCATGCGCTGCTGCCCGACTTCCGCCCGGCGCTGGCCGATGGCACCCGACCGGCGCTGACGTTGCGCCATCTGCTCAGTCACAGCGCGGGTCTGGGATACCGTTTCCTGGAAACCGATGCCGACGGGCCGCTGGCGATGGCCGGGGTCAGCGATGGCATGGATGCATGCGCCCATAGCCTGCAGGAGAACGTACGCCGGATCGCGCAGGTACCCCTTGCGTTCGCGCCGGGCCACGGCTGGCACTACTCGCTCGGGGTGGATGTGGCCGGGGCGATGCTGGAGGCGGCAACCGGCCTGCCGCTGGCCGAGATTGTCCGTGTGCAGGTCACCGCGCCGTTGGACATGCACGACACCGGCTTTCATACGGACACGCCGACGCGGCTGGCCACGCCCTATGTCAGCGATCAGCCACGGCCGCGCCGCCTGCGCGAAGGCGAGGTGGTGCCGGTGTTCGACGGCACGGTCGGCATCGCCTACAGCCTCGCCCGTGCCAGCGATCCGCTGGCATTTGCCTCGGCCGGTGGCGGCATGGTCGGCACGGCCGATGATGTGATGCGGCTGCTGGAGGCGCTGCGCGGCGAAGCGCACCGCGATTGGCTTGCGGCCACGCACGTGGCGGAGATGACGCGCGCACAGGTGGGTGAGCAGGGCCCGCCGGACCCGCCAGGCTGGGGCTTCGGGCTGGGCGTTGCGGTGCTGCGCGACCGGATCGCGGCAGCCACGCCGCAGGCCGACGGCAGCTGGCGCTGGGGCGGTGCGTATGGGCACAGCTGGTTCGTCGATCCGGCCTGCGGGCTGAGCGTGGTCGCACTGACCAATACGCTGTACGAAGGCATGCACGGCGCCTTCGTGGATCGCCTGCGCGACGCGGTGTATGCCGACTGCGCCGTGGCGGTGGCGCCATGAGCGCGCCGGCCGAGGCCTGTCAGGGCGTGGCAGCGACCGCAGTCACGCGGCTGCCGCTGGGGGGCCTGCTGGCCCTGGCCTGCGCGGGCTTTGTGACGATTCTGACCGAGGCACTGCCGGCCGGTCTGCTGTCGCCGATGAGTGTCGACCTGGGCGTGAGCCGGGCGCTGGTCGGACAGCTCGTCACCGTGTACGCATTGGGCTCGCTGCTGGCGGCGCTGCCGATGACCGCATTGACCCGGCGGCTCCCGCGTCGCCCGCTGCTGCTGGCTGCGATTGCCGGCTTCGCCGTGGTCAACACGCTTACCGCGCTGACCCACGACTACACGGTCATGCTGGTGGCGCGCTTCGTGGCCGGGATCAGTGCCGGTCTGTTGTGGTCGCTGGTGGCCGGCTATGCGAGCCGCATGGTGGTGCCGTCGCTGCAGGGCCGCGCGATCGCGGTGGCGATGGTGGGCACGCCGCTGGCGCTGTCGCTCGGCATTCCTGCCGGGACGTTGCTGGGGCAGACCATCGGCTGGCGCTGGGCGTTCGGGGTGATGTCGCTGATCAGCGTGGCGCTGCTGGTGTGGGCACGGCTGACGCTGCCCGCGCTGTCGGCGCCCGGTGCGGCTGCCCGCCAGCCGCTGCTGACGGTGCTGAGGCTGCCGGGGCTGCGCACGGCGCTGCTGGCGATGTTCCTGTTCGTGCTGGCGCACAACGTGCTGTACACCTACATCGAGCCGTTCGCAGCGTTGGCCGGCGCGGCCGGTTGGCTGGACCGGCTGCTGCTGGTGTTCGGCGTGGCGTCGCTGGTGGGGATCTGGATCACCGGCGTGTGGGTGGATCGCGGCCTTGGCCTGCTGGTGGTGGCGAGCACGCTGGGCTTCATCGTGGCCGCCCTGGCGCTGGCCTGCTGGCCAGGTTCGCCGGCGGTGCTGGTGGCCGCCACGGTGGTGTGGGGGCTGGCCTTCGGCGGCGTGGCGACGCAGTTCCAGACGGCAGTGGCGCGGCGCGCCGGTGAGGCGGCCGACATCGCGCAGTCGTTCGTGGTGACCGGTTGGAACCTGGCGATCGCGCTGGGTGGGGTGGCCGGTGGCGTGATGCTGGAGACGGTGGGCGAACGCTGGCTGCCGGTGGCGCTGTTGGCGGTGCTGGTGGCGGCGTTGGCGGTGGTGCTGCGACAGCCACGCGCCTGGCAGCCGGTGCTGCCGTGACGCCTGCGGAGCGGGCGATCGCGCACCGGTATGCTGGTCGGCATCGACCGGGAGGAGATGCAGGTGCAGCGAGGTTTATGTAGTGGATGGGGGCTGGCGCTGCTGTGCATGGCCGGCCTGGCGCAGGCGGCCACGCCGGACCGTCGCATCGCGATGACGATCGACGACCTGCCGTGGCAGCGGCTGGACACACGTGCCGAACCGGAGCTGGCCGAGCGGCACGCGCAGTTGATGGCCGCGCTCAACGCCACGGGCATCCCGGTGGTGGGCTTCGTCAACGCGGGCAAGCTGGTCGAGCAGGGCGAGGTAGTGCCGGCGCGCGTGCAGATGCTGCGCGACTGGCTCGACGCCGGTGCCGAGCTGGGCAACCACACCTGGGGTCACGTCGATCTGCACGCGGTGGGCCTGCCAGCGTATACGCAGGACATCCTGCGCGGCGAAGACACGCTGCGGCCGCTGCTGGCCGAGCGCGGGCAGTCGCTGCGCTGGTTCCGCCATCCGTACCTGCGCGCCGGCCGCTCGCCGGCACAGCGCGACGCGCTGGCGGCGTTCCTGCAGGAGCACGGGTACCGCATCGCTCCTGTGACGGTGGACAACAGCGAATGGGTCTGGGCGTTCGCCTACGACACGGTGCGGGTCAGCGACCTGCCGCCGGCCGAACGCGAGGCGCGGCTGGCGCAGCTGCGCCGCGGCTACATCCCCTACATGCTGAACAAGCTGGACTACTACGAAGCGCAGTCGCAGCAGCTGCTCGGCCGCCTGCCGGCACAGGTGTGGTTGATGCACGCCAATGCGCTGAACGCGGCAACGTTCGAGGACCTGGTGGCGGCCACGCAGCGCCGTGGCTACCGCTTCATTTCGCTGGAGCAGGCCCTGCAGGACCCGGCCTACCAGCACGCCGATGGCTACAACGGCGACAGTGGCATCAGTTGGATCCATCGATGGGCGATGGCCGATCACGTGCCGCGCACGTTCCATGCCGGTGAACCGGTGGTACCGCGCTGGGTGCAGGCGTTGGCCGGAGTGGACGCCGACTGAGCCCGGCAGTGGCCTAGTCGGTGATGCTGTGGTTTGGGTTCTGCATGTTCTCGCGGGCCTTGCCGTACTGTTCCTTGCGCTGCCAATGGAAGGCGGCGAAGGCCTCCGGTGGCAGCGGTTTGGAGAACAGCCAGCCCTGACCGAACTCGACCTGGCGCGATTGCAGGTAGGCGAGCTGGGCAGGTGTTTCCACCCCCTCGGCCACGGTGAACAGGCCCAGCGTTTTCGCCATGTCGATGATGTGCGAGGTGACCGGGCTGGTGGCGCTGTCGGTGCCGATGGCATCGATGAAGGACTTGTCGATCTTCAAGGCATCCAGCGGCAACTGCTGCAGGTACTGCAGGCTGGAATAGCCGACGCCGAAGTCGTCGATGGCCACGCAGTGCCCGGCGCGGCGCGTGGCGGCCAGGCTGTTGCGGGCGCGCTGGATGTCGATGAAGCCGCGTTCGGTGGCCTCCAGCCAGATCTGCTGGGGATGGATGCCCGTCCCCTGCAGCTTCTGCGTCAGCACCTTCAGTGCGCGGCCGCTGCTGACGTCCTCGGCGGCGAGATTGATCGCGATGTGGGCGCTGCGGTCCTGTACCAGCAGGTCGCGCATGTCGGCGATGACGTTGTCCATCACCTGGTCGGTCAGCGCCTCGATCAGGCCGGTGTCCTCGGCCAGCGGGATGAACAGGTCCGGGCGCACCAGGCTGCCGTCGGGCCGCTGCCAGCGCACCAGTGATTCGGCACCGATGCAGATGCCGGTGTCCAGCTCGATGATGGGCTGGTAGTGCATGAAGAACTCGCGTCGCCGGACCGCCGTGGCCAGCTCGGCGCGCAGCGACAGACGTCGGCGCGACAGCCACACCGCCAGGGCGATCGCGGCGGCAGCGCCAAGCGCGCCGGCCGGGGCGAACTGCCAGAGCAGCGGGCGGATGCTGGCCACCAGAGGGGTGCGTGGCGCCGTGGCGATGGCCAGCCACTGCTGGTCCTGGGCGGTGGCAAACAGGGTGCGTGCATCCATGCCGCTGCGTGGCGCGCGCAGCAGATCGAGCATCAGCTGCGGATCGGCGATCGGCTGATGGGCGATCAGGCGTCCGTCCGGGCTGGCCACGGCCAGGCGTACGTCCGGGTCGGTGATGACGTCAACCAGCCGTTCGGGGTTCATCAGGATGTCGTAGCGGCCGTAGTACAGGGCCAGCAGCGGCACGCCATTGCCGGCCAGCGGGCGCACGTCGAGCTTGATGCCCACGCCGTCGGCGGTGAGGTGGTCCGGCTCGGGGCGGCGGATCGGCGCCTCCATCGGCCCCCAGGAGGTGCAGATCAGCCGGTCGTCCTGGAAATAGCCCATCTGCTCGGCCGAGACGGTATTGATCACCAGGCCGCGCATGAGTTGCAGGTGGGCCGCCGAGCAGGGTTCGAGCGTGCTGGCATTGGCCTGGCGGAGAGCGGTCAGCCCGGCTTCGTAGGCGCGGTGGGCGCGCAGCAGGGTCCGTTCGGCCGTGAACTGCAGCCGATCCCGCGCGGCATCGTTGGCGCGATTGACGTTGAAATAGAGCAGGGTGGCCATCGGCACGAGCGCGCCCAGCAGGGCGAACAGCACGGTGACGGCGATGTTCCGGGTGCGGTTCAAGCAGACCTCGTGCCAGCCGGCCCGTGGCCTGGAAGCCCTATCTCACCACCTGCGCGCACGGAAAGGAACAGGAAAACCCCGCGTTCGTGGTCGGACAAGGCCCAGGCGGGTCTCCGCCACGGCAGAAGCGGGTGAAACCCGACAGCCGCGCGCACTGCGGCCACCGCGGGCACCTCGCACCTGATCCGGGCGGGCGGCCGCGCGGGCCGTCTTCGAGGGTCAGAACACCGCCGGCGCAGCCTCTCCAACGGCATCGGCACCCGACCGCCATCGGTACCGGCCTGTTCCGGGGCTCGGGCAGGACCATCAGCCTGGCCGGCCCGCCCATCGTGCCGGTCTCCCTGATCACCGGCGATGCTGTCCTTGGTGAGGCGGTCTTCGCGCCCGGCGTGACGCTGCGCGGGCCTGCCCTGATGCCGGGACCGGCATTCACCTTCGGTTCGCAGCCGTGGCCGGATGATCGCGCCGCACGACTGACGTGCCCCGCACCGAGCCCATGAACCTGTCCCTGCCCGCCGCGCTGGTTGCGCTGCTGTTGCTGATGCCCGGCGTTGCAGGCGCGCGCACGGTGTATCGCTGCGTGCAGGGCAATACGGTGAGCCTGGCCACCGCGCCCGAGCCGGGGTCGACATGCACCCCGCGGCAGATCGACGACAACGCGGTGCAGACCCCCAACCTGTGGGGAAACATGGGGGTCTTCAGCGGCACCCTGTATGAGCGCGAGCAGGACGGCACGCGGGTCTACTCGACCCGCAATCTGCCCGGCTCGCGGGTGTTCCTGAAGTTCACCGTTGCCACGCCGCCGGGCGAGCCCGCGCATGAAGGGCTGGGCAAGGTCGGTGCGCCGCAGTTGAACCGGCATGCCAGGCAGTTCAAGGCCGCCGCGAAAGCCACCGGGGTGGACGATGCGTGGCTGCGGGCGATCGCGCACGCCGAGAGTGGTTTCGATGCCGGCGCGGTATCACCCAAGGGGGCGCAGGGCGTGATGCAGCTGATGCCCGATACGGCCACCGAGTTCGGCGTGGCCGATCCACTGTCGGCCGAGCAGTCGATCAACGGCGGCGCGCGCTACATGAAGACGCTGCTGCGCCGCTACAACGGCGACCGCGTGCTGGCCGCTGCGGCCTACAACGCGGGCATCGGTGCAGTGACGCGTTACAAGGGCGTGCCGCCCTACGCCGAGACGCTGGCCTACGTGGAGAAGGTCAGCGCGCTGTATGTGCGGTACCGCGAGGCAATGGGGTTCCGCGTGGAAACGCCGGCGAAGTAGGCTGGCGAGCCGCGCGGCACCGCTCAGCGGGTCGGGTTGGAACCAAACAGGTCAACGCGTTCGATACGGCCAACCGCCTGCACCGCGGCACGCACGTCGGCACGCTGCTTGAGCTGGCGCCAGCGCTGGTCGCGCACGGCATCGCCGGGCAACGACGGCAAGGTGCGGTAGTTCTGCAGCGACACCAGCGCATCGCCGCGCTCCTCCGGGGCGCGCAGCTTGGCGATCAGGCGGGCCGCCGCCTCGTCCATGCGATTCTCTTCAAGCAGGACGTCGAGCAGGATCAGGTCGGCGTCGTCGGGATGGCCCAGCAGCCAGTCGCGTGCGGCATCGCCCTGGGTGCGGTCGTCCAGCTGGCGGAACGCAATCAGGCGCAGCCAATGGCGTCCGAACTCCCAGAAGCCCAGCTCCGCCGGCAGCACTGCCAGGGTATCCAGGCCCTGCTGCGGTCGCTGCAGCGACATCTGCCAGCCAGCGAGCAGCAGGTGCTGAACCGTGTTGGGTGCGTCTGAATCGTGGAACCGCAGGGCCTGCGTCTGAGTGGCCAACGCCGCGTCCATCTCGCCCAGACGCCGCTGCGCGCCTGCACGGTAGGACAGCAGCCACGCCAGGTTGTCGGCGCCTTCGTAAGTGCGCTGCGCCGTCGGGTCCTGCGCCTGTACCGATGCGGCGATGCTGTCGGTCATGGCGATCACGGCAGCGTTGTCGCCGGTCATCAGCAGGGTGTCGGCCATGCGCACCGGCAGGACACCTTCCTCGGGCCGCAGCAGTGCGGCCACGCGCAGGGCGTCGGTATGGCGCCGTGCCGCCAGCGCCGGATCGAAGCGTGGGCTGGCGCGGTCAACGACCCGGTCGAACCGCTTGTCGCTGCGCAGCGCGATCAGCTGGACCGGGTCATCGATGCGCGCGATGGTGTCGGCCAGCCGATCCTGCTCGCCGGCCTCGGCCTGCAGCGTGGCCAGCGAGCGCCACAGGCGTGCCGGCTCCGTCCCCTTGTTCTGCCATTTGCGATCGAACAGCGCCTGCAGCAGGGTACGGCGGGTGGCGGGATCGTCTTTCAGCTGATGCAGCAGATAGCCGATCAGATCGACGTCGATATCGTCGTTGAAGCGGTCGGTAAGCTGCAGCGAACGGGCCAGGCTGAGGGCGGCATCGCGCGGCTTCTGCTGCTGCACCTGCAGGCGGCCGAGCAGGTACACGGCACGGGGATCGTCGTCGCGCGCGGCCAGCGCCGTGCGCAGGTAGCGCTCGGCATCGGCCTGCTGCCCGCTCTTCAGCGCGGTCATGCCGGCCGCCACCCAGGCATCCTGACGCGCATCTGCCGGCACCTGGGACAGTGCCGGGTCGGCGAGCACGCGCTCGAACACGATCATTGCGCCGAGCGTGTCGCCGCGATCGGACTGCATGATCGCCTCGGCTACCGAATCGACCAGACGCTGTGCATCCGCATTGAGCGGTGTGTCGGAGGCAACGCTGATGGCGGCCGACGCAGCGCTGCTGGCCGCCAACGCGAGCAGCAGTGCAAGAGCATGACGACGCAGGGGCATGGTGGGGTCCTTCCGTGGCAACAACAGGGATTGAACCCGGGATGGCCGATCGGCACAAGTCGCGCGTGTGCGCCACTGACGATGCGGCGGGTTTGCATGCGCGCGTGGAGCGACTATCGTCGTGGCCCCGACATCAGACAGGAAGCGGCATGGCGCGTGCGTACTGGGCAGCAGGAATCGCCGTGGTCACGGCCGCGCTGCTGGCGTGGACCTTTCTGGACGCGCCCGCGCCGCCCGCGCCTCCGCCGGGTCCGCCGCCCACCGTGCTGGGCTGGACGGCGCGGATCGAGGCGCTGGCCGGCGACGGTGTCGCCGGCCAGCGCGAAGGTGCGGGCATGCAGGCCCGCTTCGCCGATCCGAACGGGATGGCGGTCGATGCGCAGGGCGTGGTGTACGTTGCCGATGCCGGTGACAACAACCGCATTCGCCGCATCCATCCGGATGGTCGCGTGGACACATTGGCGGGTCAGGGGGAAGGCTGGCGCGACGGCCCGGCGCTGCAGGCACAGTTCCACACGCCGTCGGCGATCGCGCTGGACGCCGCTGGCACGGTGTACGTGGCCGACACCGGCAACCATGCGATCCGGCGCATCGGCCGCGATGGCACGGTCAGCACATTGGCGGGCGATGGCCAGCGTGGCTTCCGCGACGGCCCGGCGGGCCAGGCCCGCTTCGATGCGCCGATGGGCGTGGCGGTGGATGCCGGTGGCCGCGTGTTCGTGGCCGACACCTACAACGACCGCATCCGTGTGATCGAGACCGACGGCCAGGTGCGCACGCTGGCCGGTGGCGAGGTGCCCGGTCACATCGACGGCGCCGGCATCGGTGCACGGCTGGATACGCCGGTGTCGCTGACATTGGATGGGCAGGGCAACCTGCTGATCGCCGATCTTTTCAACAATGCGATCCGCCAGCTTGCCCCGGATGGCACGCTGACCACCCGCGTCGCCAGCGGCGGCCTGCTCAGTGGCCCGTTGTCGATGGCGGTGACCCATGACGGGGTGATCTACGCCAGCGACATCAACGGCAGGGTGGTGCAGATCTCGGCACACGGCCATCAGCTTGCGCTGGCCGGTGTTCCGCCGCAGCCGCGCTTTGCACGCCCGACCGCGCTGGCGCTGGACGCCGAGGGGGGGCTGTATCTCGCCGATGCGGCCGCCTACCGCGTACACCGGCTGCGTGCGCTGGGAGAGGGGAAGGTCGCGCCACCGGCCCTGGTCGGTCCTGCGCCGGACGCGCCGTTGCCGGCCACCGGCGGGCGCTGGCCGCTCGCCCCGCAGGATGGCTGGCACGAAGTGGTGGGCACGCTGGGCGAAGTACGCGGCAACTTCAGTGGCGAGAGCCGCCACCACCTGCACGGCGGTTTCGATATCCGTGGCGATGTGGGCCAGCCGGTGCTGGCGATTGCCGACGCCAAGGTCAGCAGCCCGGCCGCAAGCTGGGCAGTGGGTGGGCAGGGCGAAGGTCTGGCGCTGGACACGCTCAAATACATCCACATGAAGGTCGGGCGCGATCCGCGCGACCGCCCGCTGGATGCGCGCTGGCAGCAGTTGCGGGATGCGGACGGCAACCTGGAACGCATCCGCGTGCGGCGCGGCACGCGCTTCCAGGCGGGCGAACCGCTGGGCAGCATCAATCGCATGGCGCATGTGCACCTGAGCGTGGGCGCCAGCGGGTTCGAACGTAATGCCGTGGCGCTGGGATTTGTCCACTATGCCGATACGGTGGCTCCGCGCATGACGGCGGTGAGCCTGCTGGATGATCTGGAGCAGCCGCTCGCCGCCGGTGCCGACGGTCGCGTGGCAGTGCCACGGCAGGGGCCGGGCGTGCAGATCGTGGTGGAGGCGTGGGACCAGGTGGACCGCAACCTGCCACGGCGCCGGTTGGGCCTGTACCAGGTCGGCTACCAGATTCTCGACGCGCAGGGACACCCCCTGCCGGGCTACGAGCAGCCCCGCTTCAACATCGTGTTCAACCGCATGCCGCCGCAGGACAGTGCCACCGTGGTGGCCTATGCACCGGACAGCGGCATCACCGTGCATGGCAGTGCGGTGACCCGCTTCCGCTACCTGGTCACCAATACCGTCCGCGACGGGCTGGTGGAGACCGGACGCTGGCAGGCCGATGCGCTGCCGGCGGGCGACTACGTGATCCGTGGCAGTGCGCGCGACTACAGCGGCAACGAGGCGACCGGCCCGCGCGACCTGAAGATCACGCTGCTGCCCTGAGCTGGCATCTCAGGCGCCGACGCGCTCGCGCTCGGCGTCCATGTCCGCCAGCGGCCGCACTTCGATGCTGCCGAAGCGTGACCACGGGAACTGCTGGGCGATGCGCATCGCCGCGTCGCGGTCGGGGGCGTTGATCAGGTTGAAGCCGGCCAGCAGTTCGCGGGTTTCAGCGAAGGGGCCGTCGGTGATCCGCGACTGGCCCTGGCGCACGCGAACCGTCTGCGCGCTGGCAACCGGTTCGAGCTTCTGTGCCAGCACCAGCGTGCCCTCGGCCTGCAGGGCATCGGCATGCTGCAGGCAGTCGTGCATCAGGCGATCGTACTCCTCGCCGGGCAGGGCCTGCAGCAGGCTTTCGTCGATATAGATCAGCAGCAGGAACTGCATGGCCGGGTCCGTGTCGGCAGGGGGTGTCCATGATGCCCCAGACGCCGCAACGGCCGTGTTGCAGCGCCGCAGCGGATGCCGCGCCCGGCCGCTCGAGCGCCGGTTGCCAAGAGGCCCCGCAAGCTGCGGCAGCGCGGGCGGAGACATCAGGCGCTATCCGCAACGGCCCTTGGACCAGGACGCCCTCCCGCTGTCGGCAATGGCCTGAACAGGCGGAGGGAAAGGAAAGACGAATTTCTTTTCGCCGACGTGTCGATTTCCGCCCCGCTGCGACGTTGTATCCATGAAGGGCCCGCCAACCGGACCCGCACCGAAGGAGACACCGATGAAAGTGATGGTACTGGTCAAGGCGAGCGCGGCGACCGAAGCCGGTCAGATGCCGACCGAGGAGGAGATCCGCGCGATGGGCGCTTACAACGAACAGTTGGTGCAGGCCGGCATCATGCTGGCCGGGGAGGGCCTGCACCCCACCTCGCGCGCCCGGCGCGTCGCCTTTGGCACCGATGCGCCACGGGTCATCGACGGCCCGTTCGCTGAAACCCGCGAACTGGTCTGTGGATTCTGGCTGTGGCAGGTGCGCTCGCTGGACGAGGCCACCGAATGGCTCACCCGCGCCCCGTTCGCCGCCGGCGATGTCGTCGAGCTGCGGCCTGTTCTCAGTGCCGAGGATTTCGGTGCGGCCTTCACTCCTGAATTACAGGCGCAGGAACAGCGTCTGCGCGACCAGATCGGCAACGCCGGCTGACCATCCCCCCGCATCCCCTGGAGCATTCCCATGAAACTGATTCCGTTCCTGAGCTTCAACGGCCAGACCCATGAGGCGATGGCCTTCTACGCCAAGGCTCTCAACGGCAAGGTCACCTCGGAAATGAAGTACCGCGACATGCCGCCGATGGAGAACACCGACGGCTGCGGCGAGATGCCGCCGGAGACCCTGGACCACGTGGCGCACAGCCAGCTCGAGGTAGGCCAGGCCATCCTGATGGCCGCCGACAGTCCGTCGGGCGCGGGTGAGGGCAGCACGACCATCAACATCGACGTCGCGTCGGTGGACGAAGCCGAGCGCGTGTTCGCGGCCCTGGCCGAGGGCGGCGAGGTCAGGATGCCGATCGGCGAGACCTTCTGGGCGCATCGCTGGGGTTTCCTGATCGACCGCTACGGCAAGCCGTGGATGGTCAACTGCATGAAACAACCCTGATCTCCCACCAAGGATACCGACCATGACCGATTCGTCGCAGATGATCTTCGTCAACCTGCCGGTGCGCGACCTGGAGGCCTCCAAGGCCTTCTTCGCCGCGCTGGGCTACACCTTCAACCCCACCTTCACCGATGACAACGCCGCGTGCATGGTGGTGAGCGACAGCATCTTCGTCATGCTGCTGGTGGAGTCGTTCTTCACCCAGTTCACCCACAAGCCGATCAGTGACGCGCGCGCGCAGACCGAGGTGATCACCGCGCTGTCCGCACCCAGCCGCGCGGCGGTGGACGCCACGTTGGACAAGGCACTCAAGGCCGGCGCCAGCGAACCGCAACCGGCACGTGACTACGGCTTCATGTACCAGCGTGGCTTCCAGGACCTCGACGGTCACCTGTGGGAGGTCGCGTACATGGAGGGCCAGCCGGGATGAGCCGCCCGGTGGCTTGTGCGATGCGCGGGGCGATGCTCTGATCGGCGGCATGGACACTGCTCTGACGCACCGGCTGGACACCCTCTGGCGCATGGAAGCGCCGGCCCTGATCGCACGCCTGACCCGGATGCTGGGCGGCGATGTGGGGCGTGCCGAAGAACTGGCCCAGGACACCTGGCTGGCCGCGCTGGAGCGCTGGCCGCAGCAGGGCGTTCCAGACAACCCCGGAGCGTGGCTGATGACCACCGCGCGCAACCGCGCCATCGACGTCCTGCGCCAGCACCAGCGGGTGGCGGGCCAGCATGCACAGTGGGGCAGCGCGCTGGAACCTCAGCCGCTGCCCGCACCGGATGACACCGCCGCGCTGGAAGATGACATCGGCGATGACCTGCTGCGGCTGATGTTCGTGGCCTGCCACCCGGTCCTCGCCGCCGATGCACGGGTGGCGCTGACCCTGCGCCTGCTGGGTGGCCTGACCACCGATGAAATCGCCCGCGCCTTCCTCACCCCCGAGCCGACCATCGCCCAGCGCATCGTGCGGGCCAAGCGCACCCTCGCGCAGAAGCAGGTGCCGTTCGAAGTGCCCCGGCAGGCTGCCTTGCCCGAGCGGCTGGCGTCGGTGCTGGAAGCGGTCTATCTGATCTTCAACGAGGGTTACACGGCAAGCGCCGGCGATGACTGGATGCGGCCGGCGCTGTGCGAGGAAGCGCTGCGCCTGGGGCGGGTGCTGGCGCATCGCCTGCCCACCTGGCCGCAGGTGCACGGCCTGCTGGCGCTGATGGAGCTGCAGGCGTCGCGTACCGCCGCACGGACCACGGCCGAGGGTCGTCCGGTCCTGCTGCCCGACCAGGACCGCACGCGCTGGGACTGGCTGCAGATCGCGCGCGGCCAGGCGGCACTGCGGCAGGCGCAGGCACTGGGTGGCAGCACTGACGCGTACGTGCTGCAGGCGGCCATCGCCGAGTGCCACGCCGGCGCGCGACGCGCGCAGGACACCGACTGGCCGCGTCTGGCCGCGTTGTACGCCACGCTTGCCCATCATCATCCCTCTCCGGTGGTGGAGCTCAACCGGGTGGTGGCGGTGGCGCGCGCGGACGGTGCCGAGGCGGCCTGGGCGCTGCTGCAACCGCTGCAGGACGATCCACGCCTGCGTGGCTACGTGCCGCTGGCGGCGGTGCGTGGCGATGTGCTGCAGCAGCTGGGGCGCCCGGCCGAAGCGCGGGCGGCGTTCGAGGAAGCCGCCGCGTTGACCGCCAATGCGCGCGAAAAAGACCTGCTGCTCGCACGCGCGGCCGCCCTGTAGACCGGCACTGCCGCAAACCGCGTCGGCTGTCCTACACTCGGGCGATTGTCGTCCCGTACTGAGGTGCAGCGTGAAGCGAGTGGTAATCAGCCTGTTGGCGTTGTCGGTGTCGTCGGCCCTGATGGCGGCCACCCCCAAATTCGATGGCGCGCGGATCTCCGCCGACGTCAAGGAACTGGCATCGGACGCCTATGAGGGCCGCTCGCCGGCCACCGCCGGTGAAGAAAAAACCGTCGCGTTCCTGAGCAGGCAGTTCGCTGCGGCCGGCCTGCAGCCGGGCGGCGACCTCAAGGACGGCAAGCGCCTGTGGACCCAGGCCGTGCCGCTGCTCAAGGGCGATATTGTGGGTACCCCGACCCTGTCGCTGAGCAGCAAGGGCACGCCGCAGGCCCTCAGCCAGGGCAAGGAAATCGCCGTGCGCGCGGCCATGAACGGCGCCAGCGAAGTGGATATCCGCAACGCGCCGCTGGTCTTCCTCGGCTACGGCGTCAAGGCCGATGAGCGCAACTGGGACGACTTCAAGGGCGTCGACCTGAAGGGCAAGATCGCCGTGGTGCTGATCAACGATCCCGACTTCGAGACCGGTCAGGGCGATTTCGACGGCAAGGGCATGACCTATTACGGCCGCTGGACCTACAAGTACGAGGAAGGCGCACGCCAGGGCGCGCTCGGCGTGCTGATCGTGCACGAGACCGCACCGGCGTCGTACGGCTGGGCGACCGTGGCCGGCTCCAACACCAACACCATGTTCGATGTGGTCCGCGACAGGCCGGCCGAGGCGCATCCGCTGCTGGAAGGCTGGATCCAGCGCGATCTGGCGGTCGAACTGTTCAAGCGTTCCGGCCTGGATTTCGAGGCGCTCAAGAAGCAGGCGCAGACCCGCGACTTCAAGCCGGTGGAACTGAAGGGTGAAACCTTCTCGGCAAATTACGCGGTCAAGACCGAGGTGATCACCTCGCACAACGTGGCCGCCCGCCTGGAAGGCAGCACGCGCCCGGACGAGACCGTGGTCTACAGCGCGCACTGGGATCACATCGGTGTGGGCAAGCCCGATGCCAACGGCGACACCATCTTCAACGGCGCGCTGGACAACGCCAGCGGCACCGCCTCGCTGATCGAGCTGGCGCGCGGCTTCGCCAAGGGCAAGCGCCCGGAGCGCTCGGTGCTGTTCCTGGCGGTGACCGCCGAAGAAAAGGGCCTGCTGGGCTCGGAGTACTACGCCAGCCATCCGCTGTACCCGCTGGCCAAGACGGTGGCGGTGATCAACATGGACGGGATGGCGCCGTTCAGTCCGTCGCGCGATTTCGGCATCTACGGCTCGGCCAAGCTGGAACTGCTGGACCAGCTCAAGGACGTGGCCAAGGGCTGGGATATCCGCTACACCCCCGATCCCAAGCCGGAAGCCGGCCTGTTCTTCCGTTCCGATCATTTCCCGTTCGCCAAGCGCGGTGTGCCGGCGGTGTCGTACTCGGCGGGCCAGGACTGGGTGGACGGGGGTGTGGCGGCCGGCAAGAAGGCCTCCGACGATTACACCGCCAAGCGCTACCACCAGCAGGGCGACGAATGGCAGCCGGACTGGACCTTTGCCGGCGCGGCACGCGATCTGGAAGTGCTGTACACGCTGGGCAACCAGTTGGCCAACTCGAACGCCTGGCCGAACTGGAGCGCCGATTCGCAGTTCCGCGCCCCGCGTGACGCCAGCGCGGCCGAGCGCAAGTAACGCTGCACGCCCCGCCGGTCCCGCCGGCGGGGCATCCCGGCAGGCCGGCCGCAGGTCGGCTGTCGTGGCAACCGTTCCGACAGCCAGACCCGGCTGATCCCGCTTCATCCTCCCGATTCCCGGCTTCGTCGCATGCGGCTTGTCCTTGCGGGCGGCAGGGCTATGCTCGCTTCACCCCTTTGCCGGAAACGCCGCCGTGCTTGCCAGTCTCGCTCTGATCGTCCGCATTCTGTTGGCCTGGACCGCCGCGGTCATCGTGGCCGGCTTCGTCTGGAGTGGCATCTTCAGCGGCATGCGCGACGGCCCTGGCTGGGTGTTCGGGCTGCTGGCGATGTTCCTGATGGTGACCGCTCTGGGCAGCTGCATCACCCACATCCGCCGGGTGTGGCTGGTGGCCGGACGCCTGGACGGCACCACCCTGTCCAGCCGACAGCGCCGGCAGATCGAACTGCCGATGGATGCCGGCCCGGCCTTTGCGCTGGTCGAGGCGGCGCTGGCCGAGCTGCCCCGCGTGGAAGACATGGAGAGCGCTGCCGGCAGCCTTCAGGTGCGCGCCTACGTGCGCCGTGTCGACCCCTACAACGGCCGCCCGCCGTCGCGCTGGAATCTGCCCGCGCGCCTGGCGATCAAGCGCAACAGCGTACTGGCCACCGTCACGCCGGGGCAGGGCACCAGCAGCGTGACCCTGCTGTTCGAACCCGACGCCGGTGTGTGGGCCGACCTGCTCGCTGTCGATGAAGGCAGCAACTACGAGAACGCCGAAGCAGTCGGGCGTGCGATTACCCGCCGCGTCGCCGAGCAGCGCCGCGACGAACAGGCCGCCGCCGCGCAGACCGCCACCGAGAAGGAACTGAGCGTGGCGCGGTTGAACCTGCTGCACGCGCAGGTGGAACCGCATTTCCTCTACAACACGCTGGCCAACGCCCAGGTGTTGACCCGCACCGATCCGCCGCGCGCGGACCAGATGCTGGGCCACCTGATCCAGTACCTGCGCAGCTCGCTGCCCCGCGTGGACGAGTCGATGTCCACGCTGGGCGTGGAACTGGAGCGTACCCAGGCGTACCTGGAGATCCTGAAGATCCGCATGGGCGCACGCCTGCTGCTGCAGGTGGACGTGCCGCCGGCACTGAACGTGCTGCCGCTGCCGTCGATGGCGCTGCAGACCCTGGTGGAGAACGCCATCAAGCACGGCCTGGAACCCAAGCCCGGCGGCGGCACGGTATGGATCATCGCGCGTGCCTTCGATGACCATGTCACCCTGACCGTGGCCGACGACGGATTGGGCTTCGGCCACACCACCAGTGGCACCGGCATCGGGCTGAAGAACCTGCGCGAGCGCCTGCGCCTGACCTGCGGTGAACACGCCGGTGTCGCGATCGTGGCCAACTTCCCCAGCGGCGTGGCGGCCACCATCACCCTGCCGTATGACGCACGCGAGGCAATCCATGCAGCTTGATGCCCTCATCGCCGAAGACGAAGACCTGCTGCGCCAGTCATTGGTCAGCCAGTTGCAACGCCTGTGGCCGGACCTGCGGCTGGTGGCCGAATGCGAAGACGGCGCCAGCGCGCTGGAGCGGTTGGCGGAGCTCAAGCCGGACCTGGCGCTGCTGGACATCCGCATGCCCGGCATCAGCGGTATCGAGGTGGCGCGCGCGCTGCCCGAGATCAGCCCGCGCACCCAGGTGGTGTTCGTGACCGCCTATGACCAGTACGCCATCGATGCGTTCGAGCAGGGCGCGGTGGACTACCTGCTCAAGCCGGTCAGCGACGAGCGCCTGCTGGCCACGCGCGAGCGCATCCTCACCCGCATGCAGGCCGGGCGCCCGGACAGTGCGATGCTGGAACAGCTGCTGCAGCGGCTGGGCCAGCAGCCGGCGGCACGGTCCACGGCCCCGCCGCTGGCCTGGATCACCGCCAGCAACGGCCGCGATACTCACCTGATCATGCTGGAGGACGTGGTGTACTTCCGCGCCGACAGCAAATACACCACGGTGGTCACCGCGCAGGGCGAAAGCCTGCTGCGCACGCCGCTGCGCGAGTTGCTGGAGGTGCTGGATCCGCAGCGCTTCCGTCAGGTCCACCGTTCCACCATCGTCAACATGCAGGCGGTGGCGGCGGTGAGCCGTGATGACACCGGACGGGGCCAGCTGCGGCTGAAATGCCGGCCGGAGATCCTCAACGTCAGCCAACCGTTCATGAGCCTGTTCCGCGGCATGTAAGCCGCTCCCGCACGGAGTCGTCCCGTATGCGTACGCCCGCTCTTGCCGCTGCCTGTCTGCTGCTCCTCGCGGCCTGCCAGCAGTCCGGCAACACCTCCGTCACCCGCGTCAGCGCCAACGGGGTGGATACGCTGTACAGCCGCACCACGGTCGTGGATGGCGTTGCGCGCTTCGCGTGCATTGCCAGCCGCAGCGGGCAATGCCACTACCTGGTGCTGGATCCGCGCTGTACGCTGGAGGCGGCGTGCGCGCAGCCGCCACTGCAGCAGTTCGCGGTGGCGGTGGGGCAGACCCGGGCGATGCCCGACCTGCCGACCGGTTTCAAGCTGTGCGTCAGCGAGGTCCGCAAAGAACGATGCCACCGTGACTGATCACGGTGGCATCGTGGCTCCCCCCAACTTCACGGGCCGGTCAGAAGGCCGGCTGCAGGTGCAGATTGTTGCCGGGGTCCTGCTCGCCGACATGATTGAGGCGGCCAACCAGCTCGGAATGCTGATGCATCCGGCCGATCTCGCGCATGATGCGGATGTCTTCGTGGCGCAGCTCGCGCCGCGCGCTGACGACCTGCTTGTAGTTGAGCACTTCCGGATAGTGCTGGGCCATCTCCAGCGCATCGGCCACGCACTCGACGCTGTCGGCATCGGCGGTGATCCGCTCGCGGCTGTTGAACGCCTTCATCCAGCGCTCGAAACCGGCCTTGTGGTCGAACATGTTGGCCATGAACCAGATCACGAACAGGATCGAGACCCAGGAACCGAACACGATCACCACGCGGGTGAAGGTGATATGGAAGTCGTCCTTCCACAGGTAGTTGCTGATCAGGCCGAGGATGAGCAGCGAGGACGCCTGCCACCCGACGATCGAAGCCATCAGCCATTGACCCTTGGCCTTGGCGAGCACGGCCACTTCCTCGCGGATCTGCTGCTCGCTCTTGTTACGCCAATGCGCGACCTGTTTTTCGAACGGGCTGTTGTACAGCTCGTTGTCCTGCAACAGCAAACCCAAACCCTTGAACAAAGCGATCATGACGTGCTCCTTCTGGAACGTGCGGCAGCGCATTGGACGAACTTGAGGCGGATTCAGTTCTAGCACTTCCAGCGGACGGTGCAATGGGGAGAACGCGAAGGGCGGCCGACCGTTTTTCTGAATGCGGGTGGCGTGATGCAGTGCATCATTGCGCGCGCAGCCTGCGACAAGATGTCGCAGGGTGATTCATGTTGCGGGTGCACATGAAACGCGCCGTGACCGGGGTGGGTCGCCGCCCCGGCCGGGATCGGCCAGAATCGAGGCCGACCGCGCAGCCAGCGGTCGTTTCTCCCGCCGACCGGACCTGCGATGCCGCCGCTGCTCAACCGTCTCTCCCGCCCCATTGCGGCGCCCATCCGACGCTGGGTCCTGGACGCGTTCCCGCGCGGCCAGAGCAACATCGACTACGACCATCCGCAGGGCGATCCGGGCTGGTTTGGCCCGGACAGCGCCACCTGGCGCGTGCATGCGGAGCTGCCCGGGATGCTCGCCGGCGGCCTGTGCGCACTGATGCTGCAGACCCTGCACCCGTTGGCCCTGGCGGGGGTGTACGACCACTCCAACTTCCGCGGCGACCTGGTCGGCCGGCTGCGCCGCACCACCGCTTTCGTGGCGGGCACGAGCTATGCCCCCGCCGGCGAAGTGGAGACGCTGGTTGCCCGGGTCAAACGCATTCATGCGCAGGTGCGCGGGCATACCCCGGACGGGCAGGCCTACGCCGCCGACGATCCGGATCTGCTGACCTGGGTTCACGTCACCGAGGCGTACGGCTTCCTGCAGGGCTGCCGCCGCTATTGCCGTGAGGTACCGGCGTCGGTTGCCGACCGCTATTACGACGAGTACCGCCGCGTGGCGGAGGCATTGGGGGCGACCGCAGTGCCGGCCTCGGAAGCGGAGGTGGCGGCGTACTTCGTGCGGGAGCTGCCGCGGTTGCGCTTCGATGCGCGCTCGCGCGAGGTGCTGGCGGTGCTCGCCGGCATCCGACTGCCGGTGCCGATGGCGGGGCTGTCGCGTGATCTGTTCCTCGGTGCGGGCGCCGCGTTGCTGCCGCCGTGGGCGGTGTCGATGCTGGAACGCACTGCGCTGCAACGGGCGCAGGCGCAGACCTCGGCCCGCCTGTTGCGTGGCATGGCGCCGCTGTTCCGCCGCGCGCTGCCGGATGGTGTGGCCACCCGCGCCTGCGCCCGCGTCGGTGTGCCGGCCAGCGTGCTCACGAGGTGGTGACAGAGTGGCGCGCATAAAAAAACGGGCGCCGAAGCGCCCGTTTTCCGATCATCGCACCGCGATGATCACCACACTTTGACCCGCTTGTCCGGGGCCAGGTACAGCTTCTGGCCTTCCTTGACGTCGAACGCCGGGTACCACGCGTCCAGGTTGCGCACAGTGAGCGCGCGGAACTGGCCGGGGGCATGCACGTTGGTCAGCAGCGCGTTGCGCAGCGCCTGCTCGCGGGCCTTGCTGCGCCAGGCCTGGGCGAACCCGAGGAAGAAGCGCTGGTCCGGCGTGAAGCCTTCCAGCGTCTGTGCCGGCTTGCCCTGCAGCGAGAGCTGGTAGGCATCGTAGGCGGTGGCCAGACCGGCCACGTCGGCGATGTTTTCGCCCAGCGTCAGGCGCCCGTTGACCGACACACCCGGGAAGGGCTGGTAGCTGCTGAACTGCGCGGCCAACGCGTCGCCGGCGGCGTTGAACTGCTTGAGGTCATCGGCAGTCCACCAGTTGTCCAGCTTGCCGGTTTCGTCGAACAGCGCACCGGCGTTGTCGAAGCCGTGGCTGATCTCGTGGCCGATCACCGCGCCGATCGCGCCGTAGTTCACCGCGTCGTCGGCGGCCCCGTCGAAGAACGGCGGCTGCAGGATCGCGGCCGGGAACACCAGGCGGTTCTCCAGCGGCACGTTCATCGCATTGATGGTCTGCGGCAGCATCGCCCACTCGGTGTGGTCCACCGGCTTGCCCAGCTTGGCGATGTTGCGCTGGTACTCGAACAGCTCCGCACGCGCGGCATTGCCCAGCGCATCGTCGCGCTTGACCTCCAGCCCGCTGTAATCGCGCCAGGTGTCCGGGTAGCCCATGCCCACGGTAAGCCCGGCAACCTTGGCCTTGGCGCGGGCCTTGGTCTGCGGCGACATCCATGCCAGCGCATCGATCCGCTTGGCGAAGGCGGCGATGATGTTCCTGGCCATCTCGTCGGCGCGTGCCTTGGTGGCCGGGTCGAAGTGACGCTCGACGTACAGCTTGCCGATCGCTTCGCCGACGGCGTGGTTGCTGTCGTCCACCGCGCGTTTCCAGCGCTCGCTCTGCTGCGGGGTGCCGTTCAGCGCGGTGCCGTGGAAGGCGAAGCGCGCGTCGGCGAATGCCTTCGGCAGGTAAGGCGCGGCGCGATCCAGGGCATGGAAGGCGAGATAGTCCTTCCACACTTCCAGAGGCTCGGTGGCGACCAGGCGCGAGATGCCCGCCACGGCCTTGGGCTGCCACACGATGAAGTCCTGCTGCCCGCCCAGACTGGCGCCGGCCAGGAATGCGCTCCAGTCCATGCCCGGCGCCTTGGCGCTCAGGTCGGCCTGCGTCCAGGCGTTGGCGCCCTTGGCCACATCGTTGGTTTCTTCCTGGGTGGCGTGCGCCTGGGCGATCCGCGTTTCCAGGGCGAGGATGCGCTGTGCCTTGCCGGCGGGATCGGCAACGCCGGCAAGCTGCAGCACCTGGGCGATGTAGGCCTGGTATTGCTTGCGCAGTTCGGCCATGCGGCCGCCCTGCAGGTAGAAGTCGCGGTCCGGCATGCCCAGGCCGCCCTGCACCAGGTACGGTGCGGTGCGGTCCGGCTGCAGCAGATCCACCGAGACCCACACGCCGAACAGGCGGTCGGTGTAGAAGTTGGTCGCGTTCAGCAGGTCGACGTCGGCGCGCAGGGTGCCGCCCAGGGTGGTGGCCAGCGCGGATTTGTCGGCAACGGCGGTGATGGCATCCAAGGTGGGCTTCACCGGGGCCAGGCCCCGCGACTCGATGCCCGCTTCGTCCATGTAGGCCGCGTAGTAGTCACCGATCAGCCTGGCTTCGCCTTCGGCCTTGGCATCGGCGGCAGCGCCTTCGAGGATCGCGCGGGTGTCGGCCAGGGTCTTTTCGGCGATGACGTTGAAACTGCCATAGCTGGAGCGGTCGGCGGGGATCTCGGTGGTCCTCACCCAGGTGCCGTTGGCGAAGCCGAAGAAGTCATCGCCTGCGGCGAGGCTGCGGTCCATGCCGGCGATATCGAAACCAAAGCTGCCCAGCTGCGGCTTGGCCGGGGCGGGCGCGGCGGCGGTGTCCGTGGCGGGGGAGGCCGGCGGTGCGGCCGGTTCACGGTCGCAGGCAGCCAGGCTCAGCGACAGGCTGGCGGCAATGGCGAGCATCAGGGTGGGGCGGCGCAGCTTGGACATGGACCTTCTCAGGCAACGGAAAGAACCTAGTTTAGTCCTCCGGCGCAGGTCGGATCGGGCCGCATGCCCGATCGCCCATTGGCCAGATTCCGCTCTTCCCGCACGGCTGCCGCTGGTGCATGCTGGGGCCGGCAGGACCGTTCCGCGCCAGGGTGCCAGGGGAGGCATCGCGTGGACACGATTGCAGGCGTCAAGAAACGGGGGCTTCGGCCGCTCAGGTTTGGGGGAAACCAGGAAGCGTTTGCGCATGAAGTCAGCCCGCTATGAAGGGAGCCGTTTGCGATGCCCGCGTTGAACCGTGTGATGGCTCGGCCACTGCGGACGATCGTCTGGTTGGGCAGTGCGCTGGCCGTGCTGCTGGCCGCTGCGTTGGGCGTCATGCTGGCCAACGACTACCAGCGGCGCCTGGAAGCCGCGCAACGCCAGAGCTCCGCGCTGGCGGCGGGCTCGCAGCGCCTGTTGCGATTGGAACTGCGCAACCTGGAACGGGCCATGCTGGGCATTGCCGACGACGGCGCCAAACTGTTCCAGCGCGTGCCGGAGCAGGCGCCGGAGCTGCTCGATGACGCCATCGCCGGGGTGCTGCAGCGGCATGCCGAGCTGGACAGCATCGTGGTGGTGGACCAGCACGGGCGCGCGCTGACCAGCGGCAGCGGTGATCTGCACCTGCCGTTGTGGGCGACGGAGTCCAACCGGGGCACCGGAAGCGCGCTGTACATCGGCCCGCCGCAGGCATTGGACGGCTATCGCTGGGTGCTGCCGCTGGCGCTGCGCATGGGCGAGGACCGCTGGCTGCTCAGCCGCCTGCACACCGACGAGCTGACCTCGATCATCAGCGGCCTGGACACCGGCGAGTACGGGGTGATCTCGATCACCGACGCCCAGGGCTATGTGCTGGCACGCAGCCCCGACCCGCTCGGGGCCACCGGACAGCGCTTCGGCCTGGCCCGGCGCGAGATGCTGCGCACCGATGCGGTGACGCCACTGGGCATCGAAACCAGCGCGGTGGACCAGATCGAACGCATCTCCACGCTGACCACGCTCGGCCAGTATCCGCTGGCGGTCTACGCCGGCCTGGGCCGTCGCGATGTGCTGGCACCGTGGTGGCCTTACGCGTACGCATCGATGGGCGTGTACCTGGCGTACTGGGTGGTCTTTCTCGGGGTGTACTTCAGCCTGCGCCGCGCCAGCGTGCACCAGGATGTGCTGACCGAGGAACTGCGTACCGGCCACGCCGAGCTGCGCCTGGCCCACCAGGTCGGCAAGGTCTGCACCTGGTACGTGGACGAGGATGCGTGCGTGCTGCGCTGGTCACCGTTGGCGCGCGAGATCTTCGGCGTGGAGATCGACAGCCTGCCGGTTGCCGATTTCTTCGCGCGCGTGCACCGCGACGACGCACCGCGCATGCAGGCCGCCTTCGACGCCGCCTTCGCCGGTACGGCGGTGCTGGATGAAATGTTCCGCGTGGTGCTGCCTGGCGGGGCCGTCCGCTGGGTGTCCGCGCGCGGCCAGCGGGTGGCGGTGGTGGATCGGCAGCGGCGCATGATCGGCGCGCTCACCGATGTCAGCGAGCGCGTGCAGGCGCTGGCACGGGTGCAGCAGGCCGAGCGCCAGTTCCGCCTGCTGTTCGACCGCAATCCGGCACCGTTCTGGGTGTTCGACCCCGATACGCTGCGCTTCCTGGAAGTGAACGAGGCCGCGGTCCGCCAGTACGGGTTCAGCCGTGACGAGTTCCTGTCCATGAGCATTCTCGACATCCGCCCGCGCGAAGGCTGGGATGAGATCCGTGGCGCCATCGCACAGGCGCGCATCGGCGATGTGCAGGACGCCACGGTGCGCATGCACCGGCGCAAGGACGGCACCGTGTTCGAGGTCCGCGCCCACCTGGCACGGCTGGACTTCGACGGGCGCCAGGCGTGCCTGGTCCTGGCCGAGGACGTCAGCGAGCGTCTGGCCTACGAGCGCGACCTGGCCTACCACGCCACCCACAACCCGGCCACCGGCCTGCTCAATACGCGTGCGTTGGCCGAACAGTTGGACGCCGCCGGCGGCGGCTACACCATCGCCTATGTGCAGTTCCGCGGGTTGCAGCTGGTGGCCGATACGCTGGGCCGCGAAGTGGGCGAGGTGGTGCTGCAGGCGATGGCCAAGCGCCTGGGCGGGCTCGGTGCGCGTTATGGCGCGCTGGCGTTCCAGCCGGCCGAGGACTTCATCTTTGCCATCGACGACGGCCACGACCGCCAGTCGGCGCTGGACACGCTGGTGCAGACCGTGTCCGAACCGGTACGCGGGCAGGATTGGCTGCACCAGTTCGAGCCGCGCATCGGCGTGGCGGTGAAGTTCGACGGCGATGTGCTGCCGGCCGAACAGGTGATCGGCATGGCCGCGCAGGCCGCGCACGCGGCGCGCGACGAAGGCAGCGTGATCGCCTGGTACGACAACACGGTCAGCTCGCGGCTGGCCGAGCGGCTGCGCCTGGCCGGTCGCATCCACAGCGCGATCGATGCCGAGTTCGAGCTGTACTTCCAGCCCATCTGCCATGCCAGCGACGGCACCCCGGCCGCGCTGGAGGCACTGCTGCGCTGGCCGCAGCCGGATGGCAGCTTCATTCCCCCGGGCGAGTTCATCCAGCTGTGCGAAGACACCGGGTTGATCCTGGCGCTGGGCCGCTGGGTGATCCGTGCGGCGGCACAGGCGCAGCGGCAACTGGTCGATGCCGGCTGGGGCGTGCTGCCGATCGCGGTGAACGTCTCGGCGGTGCAGTTCTTCAACAGCGACCTGGTGGCCGAGTTCACCCGCGCCAGCCAGGAGTTCGGCCTGGCGCGGGGCGCGCTGCAGGTGGAACTGACCGAGAGCAGCCTGATGCGCAAGCCGGCGCAGGCCAAGCAGACCATGCAGCGCCTGCACGAGCAGGGCATCTGCATTTCGCTGGACGATTTCGGCACGGGTTATTCCAACATGTCCTACCTGCAGCATCTGCCGCTGGACATTCTGAAGATCGACCGCAGCTTCGTGGCCGATGTGGAAACCAATCCGCGCAACGCCTCGATCTGCCGTGCGCTGTTGTCGCTGGGCCACAGCATGGGGCTGACCATCATCGCCGAAGGCGTGGAAACGCCCGGGCAGCACCAGTGGCTGGCCGCGCACGGCTGCGACCAGGTGCAGGGCTACCTGCTGGGCCGGCCGGCGCCGCTGTGCGAGGTGATCGCGCGGCTGGAGACCGCCGACGCGGTGTAGCGCCGCGCGCTGCGCTTCACGCGGTTCAGGCCAGCGCTTGGACCAGGTAGTCGATGAAGCTGCGCACCTTCGGTGCGAGGTGGTTGCGGCTGGTGTAGACCGCATGGATGCCGACGGGCGGCACTTCCCAGTCGGGAAGGATGCGTTGCAGTCGGCCATCGGCCAGCGCATCGTCAACCAGGAAATCCGGCTGCAGGATGATGCCCAGGCCGGCGATCGCCGCGTCGCGCAGCACATCGCCGTTGTTGGCGCGGATGCCGCCGCGGATGGCCACGCTGACCTCGCCGCGCGGGCCGCGCAGCTGCCAGGCATCGCCGCCGCCCCAGTAGCTGTAATTCAGGCACTGGTGACCGGCCAGGTCCTCCGGCTGCTGCGGGTGGCCATAGGCGGCCAGGTAGGCCGGTGACGCGCACAGGGTGATGCGGGCGTCGGCGAGTTTGCGCGCGATCAGCGTCGGGCCCGGCTGCCGGGTGATGCGGATGGCCACGTCGAAGCCTTCTTCGACCATGTCCACCAGGCGGTCGGACAACGACAGATCCAACTGCACCTGCGGATACCGCGCGCGGTAGCCGGCCAGCAGCGGGCCAAGCCGGGCGATGCCGTAGCTGACCGGCGCGTTGACCCGCAGCAGGCCGGAGGGCTCCAGCGCCTGCGCGCCGATGCTGGCCTCCAGTGCGTCGAACTGCGCCAGCAGCTGCACGCATTGGGCGTAGTAGGCCGCGCCGGTGCTGGTCGGGCTCACCCGGCGGGTGGTGCGGTTGAGCAGGCGCGTGGACAGGCGCTGTTCCAGTGCCGCGATCTGCCGGGTGACCCCGGCCGTGGACATGTCCAGCGCCTGCGCGGCGGCGCTGAACCCATTGCGCTCGACCACGGCCACGAACACGCGCATTGCATCCAGAGTGTCCATTGTTGCGGTTCCGGTAATAAACAGCGTCGGGTGATCGTATTTATTGGTGCTGGTGTGCGCAATAACCTGTCCACACCGCACTCCGCCGAGGTTTCCCATGCACGCCCCCGCCCACCGTACCGCCTCCCTGGCCCCCTATGGCGCGACCGCGCTGCGCTGGGCACTGGGGGCGCTGTTCCTCGTCCACGGGCTGACCAAGCTGCTGGTGTTCACCCCGGCCGGCACCGCCGCCTATTTCCAGTCGCTGGGCCTGCCCGGTGCCCTGGGCTACGCCACCATCGCCCTGGAGCTGACCCTCGCCGCCGCGCTCCTGCTGGGCCTCTTCGCGCGCTGGGTCGGCCTGATCGGCGTGCCGCTGCTGCTGGGCACCATCGTTACCGTTCACGGCGCCAACGGCTTCAGCTTCGCCAACGCTGGGGGCGGTTGGGAATACCCGGCGTTCTGGGCGCTGGCCCTGCTGGTGCTGTTCTGCATTGGAGACGGCAAATGGACGTTGGCCTCGCGCTGAATCTGCCCACGCCCCCCGCCTCTTACTGGAGCTTCCGATGACCCGTCTGCCGTCGCTGTACATCTCGCACGGTTCGCCGATGACCGCGCTCAACCCCGGCCTGGTCGGTGAGCGCCTGGCCGACCTGGCCGCCACGCTGCCGCGTCCGCGCGCGATCGTCATGGCCTCGGCCCACTGGCTGACCCGCCAGCCGGCGGTCGGCGGGCACCCGCGGCCGCCGACCATCCACGATTTCGGCGGCTTCCCGCAGGCGCTGTTCGACCTGCAGTACCCGGCGCCGGGCGATCCGACGCTGGCCCGCGAGGTTGCCGAGCGGCTGGGGGCGGCCGGACTGCCGACGGTGATCGATGCCGCTCGTGGCCTGGACCACGGCGCGTGGGTGCCGCTGCGCTTCCTCTACCCGCAGGCGGACATTCCGGTGGTTCCGCTGGCGATCCAGCCGCTGCTCGGGCCGGCCCATCAACTGGCGCTGGGCCGCGCGCTGGCACCGTTGCGCGAGCAGGGGGTGCTGGTGATCGGATCGGGCAGCATCACCCACAACCTGCATGACTGGGGCCACTACCAGGACGGCAAGGACGCACCCTATGTGCGGCCCTTCATCGACTGGGTGGAGCAGCGGCTGGCGGCCGACGACAGCGCCGCGCTGCTCGACTACCGCCGCCAGGCACCGTATGCCGAGCGCGCGCATCCTACCGATGAACACCTGCAGCCGCTGTACGTCGCGATGGGCGCGGCCGGTGCGGACACGTTGGGCGCGCAGCGCATCGATGCCGGTATCGATGCCGGTTTCCTGGCGATGGACATCTACCGCTTCGATGGCGGTGATGCCGCCCGGCCGGCTTCAGCCAGTGCGGGACCATGAGCCCCGGCATCGCCACGCGTGATGTGCAGGGCCACCCGGTGTGCGGCATGCGGCAACGGACTGCCCGATGGACCACGCAGCATCGGCTGTCCCTCCACTGAGCCGACGCGCACGCGCGCGTTCGCGCGACGGCAGGGGTGTGGTACGTTTTTTCCGTTTCCGGCGCCGGCTGTCCGCAGCCTCCCCCCCGCGCTGCCCACTGGAAAATGCATGCATACCATTGAAGTCGTCCTGGCGATGCTGGTGGCCGTGGTGGCCAGCGGCTACCTCGTCCGGGTCCTGCCGCTGTCGCTGCCGTTGCCGCTCGTGCAGATCGGCCTCGGGGCGGTGATCGCCGGCGTGTTCAACCGCGGCCACGCGCTGGAACCGGAGATGTTCTTCCTGTTGTTCCTGCCGCCACTGCTGTTTCTGGATGGTTGGCGCATTCCCAAACAGGGCCTGTTCCGCGACAAGGGCGTGATCCTGGAACTGGCCTTCGGGCTGGTGGTGTTCACCGTGATCGGTGCGGGCTTGCTGATTCACTGGATGATTCCGGTGATGCCGCTGGCGGTGGCCTTCGCATTGGCCGCGATCATCTCGCCCACCGATCCGGTGGCGGTCGGGTCGATCGCCGCGCGTGCGCCGATTCCCAAACGCCTGATGCACATCCTGGAAGGTGAGTCGCTGCTCAACGATGCGTCCGGACTGGTCTGCTTCCGCTTCGCGGTGGCGGCGGTGATGACCGGAACGTTCTCGCTGGCCAGCGCCTCGCTGACCTTCCTGTGGGTGGCCGTGGCGGGCCTGGCGATCGGCGTGGCGGTGACGTTGGGCGTGTCCACCTTCCAGCGCTGGCTGTGGCGGCGCTTCGGCGAGGAGCCGGGCGCGGCGCTGCTGGTCAACCTGCTGATTCCCTTCGCGGCCTATCTGCTGGCCGAAGAAGCCAATGCCTCGGGCATCCTGTCGGCCGTCGCCGCAGGCATCACGATGAGCTATGTCGAGCTGACCGGCCGCGTCTCCGGCAGCATGCGCGTGCAGCGTGCCGCGGTGTGGGGGATGCTGCAGTTCAGCTTCAACGGCATCATGTTCGTGCTGCTCGGCGAGCAGCTTCCGGGCATCGTCGAGCGCGCGATCACCACCGTCAGCGAGAGTGGCCATCACAGTCCGTGGTGGCTGCTGGTGTACGTGGTGGTGATCAACCTGGCGCTGGTGGTGCTGCGCCTGGCCTGGGTATGGTTGTCGCTGCGCTGGAGCCTGCTGCGTGCGCGCCACCGTGGCGAAGTCCAGCAGGGCACGCCGTGGCGGGTGGTGGTGGCAACGTCGGTCGCCGGCGTACGCGGCGCGATCACCCTGGCCGGCGTGCTGACCCTGCCGCTGTTCCTGCCCGATGGCAGCGCCTTCCCGGCGCGCGATCTGGTGATCTTCCTGGCGGCGGCGGTGATCCTGGTGTCGCTGATCGGCGCCAGCGTGGCCTTGCCGCGTCTGTTGAAGGGACTGGAGCTGCCCGCCGATTCGGGTGACCGCAAGGCCGAGGACCTGGCCCGCAAGCTCGCTTCCAAGGCGGCGCTGGCCGGCGTGGAGCGCATGCGCCAGCAACTGGTGCAGAACCAGACCACCGAGAACGTGCAGCTCTACAACGATGCCGCCTCGCGGGTCAGCCTGCTGTACCAGCGCAACCTGGAGAAGGACAACGGACCCGATGCCGATCCGGAAAAGGTGAAGCGGATGGAGCAGGGCTACCGGCAGCTGCGCACCGCCGGTCTCACCGCCGAGCGTGAAGAGCTGTTCCGCCTGACCCGGCGCGGCAAGATCTCCGATGAGGTCTCGCGCCGGCTGATCCGCAACCTGGATCTGCTGGAAACCCGGCAACGGGATTGACGGCCCAGCCGCCAATCCCGGGCAGCCACCGACCGCGGGCCGGTGGACCGGTTACTCGGCCTTCTGGTCCAGGTAGTAAGCCACCACGGTGCCCTTGACCTTGATCGTCATCGGGTTGCCGCGGCGGTCACGCGCCTTGCCGGCCTGCACGCGGATCCAGCCTTCGCTGACCGAATACTCCTCGACGTTGTCGCGCTCGACGTCGTTGAAGCGGATGCCAACCCCGCGCTCCAGCGCGGCGGCGTCGTGGAAGGGGCTGGCCGGGTTGATCGCCAGGTGATCGGGAGGGGTATCGCTCATGGTCATCGGGTACTGACGGCCACCACGGCCATCTTCTGCCGTACAGGATAAACCGCAGCGGCGCCCAGGCCGAATTTCGCTTCCTGCCAACGCCATCCCACGGCAGAATGCGCCCCTGCCTCCAGGAATACCGGTCATGCCCGACAACAGCGATTATTTCGACTTCGAAGAAGAAGAACGCGATTTCGACGAAGACGACTTCGAGGCGCGCATCTGGAACCTGTTCGTCCTGATCAACCCGGGCGACGAGGAACTGGCGTTGCAGCAGTTCAACCGCTGGCGCGAAACGCTGCTGGAAAGCGGCGAGGAGATCGATGAAGAGGCCGAGTGGCTGCCCCCGCTGCTGACGGCCATCGCCTGGCAGTCCGGCTTCGAGGTCGAACGCGGCGATGCCGATGCGCTGATGTCGGCGGTCAACGAACTGTCCGCGCGCTGGAACCTGCAGCTGGACTGGGGCGGCGACCTGGACGACGAAGACTTCGCTGCCGGCGTGGACGCCCCGCAGCTGATGGCCACGGCGTACGACCGCCTGCGCGAGCACA
The DNA here is from genome assembly GCF_009467805.1 of Stenotrophomonas nematodicola. Taxonomy (GTDB): domain Bacteria; phylum Pseudomonadota; class Gammaproteobacteria; order Xanthomonadales; family Xanthomonadaceae; genus Stenotrophomonas; species Stenotrophomonas nematodicola. Next base: position 307,828 of record NZ_WIAY01000003.1, on the reverse strand, counting down.
ACTATTCGTTGTGGAGCGTGGATGCCGGTACCGATGGCCTGGCCGGCTGGATGGCGCTCAGCCGCGACGATGACGCGATGCTTGCGTTGTGCTCGCTGCTGGGCGTGGAAGTGCGGCCGGGCAGCGATCCGTTCTGACACCAGCGGAGGCGCCGGCTGTGGGGCGGCCGAGTGTGGCCGGCAACCACGCGATGGGGGTCAGGGCGCGTACTGCGCGCGGGCGTTGGCGATCACTGCTTTGACCAGGGCGCGGTCGGTGTGGCGCGAAATCGGCCGCGCGCCCAGTGCGATGGCCTGCAGGCGCATCGGGGCGGTTACGTCGTAGTGCGCGCCGCTGCGGCGGTTCTGGAAGGCCCGCCGCGGAATCCCGAGCTGCGCCGCCAGGGCGTGCAGCTCGGGCAGGGTGTCGGCCATCAGATGCGCCCAGCGCTCGCCGCGCCAGGGGTGTACCGCATCGTCCACATAGACCGTCACCGGGGGCCGCGATCAGCCCTTGGGCTGCGCGTCGGCGTCGGCCGGGGTGGCGTCGGCAGCCGGAGCGTCAGCGGCATCGGCGGCATCGGCAGCCACCTCGGTGCCGGCATCGGCGTCGCCGTCGGCGGCTTCGTCTTCACCGTCCACACCTTCGAACTCGGACACCAGCTGGGCCAGGTACTCGTCGGCGGTCTTGCCTTCTTCGGCGGCCAGGTCGTCGATCATCTGCTGCATCTGGGTCGAGTATTCCAGAGTGACCTTGCGGCCTTCCTTCTCCTGGACATTGGACAGGTGCTTGAGCATGGCCAGCATCGGGATCGGGTTGTCCGCGTTGCCCATCGTCTGGCCGCCGATGGCCAGCAGCCATTCGGTGCCCTGCAGGCCGATCGCGGCAACCACCTGGCCTTCCTCGTTCTGCAGGACGGCGTGGTTCTGCACCGGCTGCTGGGCGTTCAGGCGCTGGATCGGACGCTTGGGCTGCTGCTTCTTGCGCTTGTCGCGCTTGGCCTTGGACTGCTTGGACATGGGAACGGTCTATCTGTACGGGAAAGACCGTCATTGTAGTGCCGGCCGTCGGCCGGCTCCACGGATTCCGCACCCGCGTCGCCGGCCAGCCCGTCTCAGGGCGAGACGGGCGCCGGTACCACCGGTGCTGCCGGCCGCGCCGGCACGCCCTGGGTCGCCTGGATGTCGGCGTCCTGGGCGGTCGGCGACAACGCCACTTCCTGGCCCGCACCGGCCAGCGCCGCTGCCTCGGCGGCCTTGGTCATCACCACGATACTGATCCGGCGATTGATCGGATTGTCCGGCTGGGTCTTGTCGAACAGTACCGACGACGACAGCCCGACCACGCGGGTGACCTTGTCCTCGGTCATCCCGCCATCCAGCAGCGCGCGCCGGGCCGCATTGGCGCGGTCGGCACTGAGCTCCCAGTTGCTGTAGCCATGCACGGCGGTGTACGCGGTGGTGTCGGTATGGCCGGTGATGCTGATCCGGTTCGGCACGTGGTTGATGAACTGCGACAGCTCGCGCAGGATCTCGCGCGTGTACGGCTTGAGCGCGGCACTGCCCATGTCGAACATCGGCCGGTTCTGCTTGTCCACGATCTGGATGCGCAACCCTTCCGGGGTGAGATCGAGCAGCAGCTGGTCCTTGAACGGCTCCAACGCCTGGCTCTTGCTGATCGCCTCCTCCAGCTCCTTCTTCAGCGCTTCCAGCTGCTGCTGTTCCCGTTCGCGCTCGGTCTGCGGAACCGGCTTGGCAGCCTGCTGGTCATGGAAGGGATCGTTGCTGTTGCCGCGCGAGATGTCGGTGGCGCCGCCCAGCTTGATCATCGAGGTGCTGGCGCCGCCAGGGCCGGCCATGCCCGGCGCTGGCGTGGCGCTCTGGCCGGCCAGCGGACTGGGATTGCGGAAGTACTCGGAAATGGCGGCGCGCTCGGGCTTGGTGGTGGCCGCCATCAGCCACAGCACGAGAAAGAACGCCATCATCGCGGTCACGAAATCGGCGTACGCCACCTTCCAGGCACCCCCGTGATGGGCGGCGTGGCCGGCCTTCCTGACCCGGCGGACGATGACGGTGGGTTTGTTCTCGGCCATGAGGATGCCTTACTTGACCGTCTTGAGATGCTGCTCGAACTCGCTGAAGCCCGGACGCACGTTGGACGGCAGGGTCTTGCGGGCGAATTCGAGGGCGATCTTCGGGTTGTAGCCACGCAGGCAGGCCAGCAGCGCGGTCTTGACCGACTCATAGATGCGGCTGTCCTGCTCGGCGCGGGCCTCCACGGCCGCCGCCAGCGGGCCGACGAAGCCGTAGGCCAGCAGGATGCCCAGGAACGTACCGACCAGTGCGCCGGCCACGTGTGCGCCCACTTCGGTGATCTCACCACCGATCGAGCCCATCGTGATCACGATGCCCAGCACGGCGGCCACGATGCCGAAACCGGGCAGGCCGTCGGAGACCTTGTTGAGCACGGCCGCAGGCTGCATCGCTTCGGCATGGTGCTTTTCCAGCTCCATTTCCAGCAGCGGCTCCAGTTCGTGCGGCTCGATGTTGCTGCCGATCATCAGGCGCAGGCAGTCGGTCATGAAGTCGACCAGATGGTGATCGGCCTGCACCTTGGGGTAGTTGGCGAAGATCGCGCTCTCGGCCGGCCGCTCGACATGGTCTTCCAGCGCCATGAAGCCTTCGCGACGGGCCTTGTTGAGCAGTTCGTAGAGCAGGCTCAGCACATCGATGTAGTCCTGCTGCTTGTAGCGCGGGCCCTTGAACACGCCCACCGTGGCCTGCAGGGTCTGCTTGACGGTCTTGATCGGCGTGCCGATCAGGAACGCGCCCAGCGCCGCGCCACCGATGATGACCAGTTCATAGGGCTGCCACAGGGCAGCCAGTTTGCCGTGCGCGCCGACATAGCCGCCAAGCACGCTGAGGATGACGACGAGGAGTCCAACGATGATGAGCATGGGGCGGACGCGGGGAGGGGATACCTCCATGTCGGCCCGGCCCCCGCTTTTCTGAAGGGGGGCGTTGGTTGGACGTCACAGTTTTCAGGACGCGGAGATCCTCGCCGCCACCCCGGGTCCGTCAGCTGGCGGGGCCGGCCTCGGCACCGCCCCGCTGCAGCGGGTCCGGATACGGCGTGCCATTGGGCGTGAACGACAGCGAGACCGAGTTCAGGCAGTGCCGCTCATGGGTCGGCGGCGGGCCGTCCGGGAACACATGGCCCAGATGGCTGTCACACCGCGCGCAAACGATTTCGGTCCGGATCATGCCGTGACTGATGTCACGGATTTCGCGGACATGGGCCGGGTCGAACGGCGCGAAGAAGCTCGGCCACCCGGTCCCCGAGTCGAATTTCGTGCTGGAGCGGAACAGCGGCAGACCGCACAGCCGGCAGCCGTAGACGCCGTGCTGCTTGTTGTCCAGGAAGACCCCGCAGAACGGGGCCTCCGTGCCGTGGTGCAGCAGCACGCGCTGCTCGTCGGCACTGAGCCCGGCAATCAGTGCCTGGCGCTGGTCGGCGCTGGGCGGGGCAAGGTCGAAAGCGGTCATTGGCGGTTCCTCGGGGGCGTACCGGCAAGATTGGGCCGGCGGGCAGGGCGTTCAAGCGGCTGCGTTCATCGTGCTGATACCCGCGCGGGCGCAAGGTGACGTCCTGTCCCCCCAACCAGGAGCCCGCCATGAACCGCCCACGCCGCCTCGGTGCCGTGCTGCTGCTTCTGCTGCCGCTCCCGGCATTGGCGCAGATCGGCCCCCCGCCATCACCCACCGCTACCCGACCGGTGGTCGCGCCGCAACCGGCCCCGGCGCCGCTGCCCACGCCCGTGCGCCCCGCACCGGCCGACAGCCTTTCCGGCGAGTTGGCCCCGGTGAAGTCCAACAGCCAGGTGCAACAGCAGCTGCGCACCCATCCCATCCAGAGCAAAGGCCCGGCCGGCACGGCCTCCCTCCGGGGCCCCGCGTTGCAGCCCAAGGTCTACGACCGTCACGGCCGCATCATCCCCGGCGCCAGACAGGTGGGCCCCAACCGCGTGCTGGATACGCGCACCGGCAGGTATTACGACTCGGTTCCCAGCGCTGGCGGACAACAGATCCGGCCATAGAGCGTCGCAGACTGCGTGGGAGCGAAGCAGCGCACGCCCGCACGTGCGCACACCGTCATCCTGATGGTCGCGCGCGGCCCCTGCGGCAATCCCGGACTCTGGGTTCTGGTTCCGATGCGGTGTGCATGCGTGCACGAGTGAGTGAGCAGGCCAGCGCATGAACGCTTCACAACCGCGTCCCCCAGTCATCCGCATCAACGTGCAAGCTCACCGCTTTTTCGCCTGCGATTAACCGTTTTTCACGGACGCTGTGCGTGCGCCGCACTACACAGCGCATCCCCCAAGGCATTTCGAGAAGAGTGCAATCATGGCTAACCAGCAGAACCGCAATCCCGGCAAGGCACCGCAGGAACAGCAGGGTCAGCAGCAGAACCAGAAGGCGGGCCAGCAGAACCAGCAGCAGTGGGATCAGCAGAACCAGAAGGGCGGCAAGCAGCAGGACCAGCAGCGCCACCCGGACTCGAAACAGCAGCGCTGACGCGTTACACGCAATGATCAAGGCGGTGCGCACCCTGCGCGCCGCCTTCTGCGTCTGTCAGTCGGGAATCGGCAGCGTCAGCGTCTCTTTCACTTCTTCCATCACGATGTAGCTCTTCGACTCGCGCACGTGCGGCAGTGTCAGCAGCGTGCTGCCCAGCAGCTTGCGGTAGGAGGCCATCTCGCTGATCCGTGCCTTCAGCAGGTAGTCGAAATCGCCGGACACCAGATGGCACTCAAGCACGTTCGGCAGCTTCAGCGCCGCCCGTCGGAACTCCTCGAAAATGTCGCCGGATTTGTACGCCAGGCTGATTTCCACGAACACCAGCAGGCTCGCCTTGAGGTAGTGCGGATCCAGCTTGGCGTAGTACCCGGCGATGGCCCCGTCGCGCTCCAGCCGACGTACCCGCTCCGTGCAGGGCGTCGTCGACAGGCCCACCCGCTCACCCAGCTCGGTGAAGGAAATCCGGCCCTCGGCCTGCAGAATGCGCAGGATCTTCCGGTCGATCTTGTCCAGCTCGCGCGCGCGTACGGCCATCGTGTCAGCCTCTCGAGGATGTTTGCAGGACAATATCCTGCCTCAACTCCCAAAAACAGGCGAATTGATTGGTTTCGGCTGACTATACTTCCTCAATTGTGGTCCCGGCACGCTTATGTGCAGGGAATGATCGGGTTGGAGAAGTGTCATGCGCGTTCTAGTCCTTGGCAGTGGGGTAATCGGCACCACCAGTGCCTGGTACCTTCGGCAGGCCGGGTTTGAAGTCACGGTCGTCGACCGCCAGCCCGGTCCGGCGCTGGAAACCAGTTTCGCCAATGCCGGCCAGCTGTCATTCGGCTACACCTCACCGTGGGCCGCCCCCGGCGTGCCGCTCAAGGCGGTCAAATGGCTGTTCTCCGAACATGCCCCGCTGGCCATCCGGCCCGGCCTGGACTGGCACCAGTACCGCTGGCTCGCCCAGATGCTGCGCAACTGCACCCACGCGCGTTACGCCATCAACAAGGCGCGCATGGTGCGCATGTCCGAGTACAGCCGCGACTGCCTCAATGAACTGCGCACCCAGACCGGCATCCAGTTCGAAGGCCGCGACCTCGGCACCACCCAGCTGTTCCGCACCCAGCAGCAGCTGGATGCCTCGGCCCAGGACATCGAAATTCTCGCCCGGTACGACGTGCCCTACGAAGTGCTGGACCGGGCCGGCATCATCGCCCACGAACCGGCGCTGGCCGCCGTTGCCGACACCCTGGTCGGCGCGCTGCGCCTGCCCCGTGACCAGACCGGCGACTGCCAGCTGTTCACCCGTCGCCTGGCGCAGATGTGCGTCGATGCCGGTGTCGAGTTCCGCTTCGACCAGGACATCGCCGGCCTGCAGACCCAGGGCGACCGTATCACCGGAGTGCACATCAACGGCGCGCTGGAAACCGCCGACCGCTATGTGGTCGCGCTGGGCAGCTATTCGCCGGCCCTGGTCGACCCGCTCGGCCTGCGCCTGCCCGTGTACCCGCTGAAGGGCTACTCGCTGACGCTGCCGATCACCAACCCGGCAATGGCGCCTACCTCCACCATCCTGGACGAAAGCTACAAGGTGGCCGTGACCCGCTTCGACGACCGCATCCGCGTCGGCGGCATGGCCGAGGTCGGCGGCTTCGATCTGTCCCTGTCGCCGCGCCGCCGCGCCACCCTTGAGAAGGTCGTGCGTGACCTGTACCCGGAGGGCGGCGATCTGAGCCGCGCCGAGTTCTGGACCGGCCTGCGCCCGGCCACGCCCGATGGCACCCCGGTGATCGGCGCCACGCCGTACCGCAACCTGTTCCTCAACACCGGCCACGGCACCCTCGGGTGGACGATGGCCTGCGGCTCCGGCCGTTACCTCGCCGACCTGATGAGCGCGCGCCAGCCGCAGATCAGCACCGAAGGCCTGGATATCTTCCGTTACGGCCACGCGGCCGCATCCGTACGTCATAGTGAGCCTGAAGCATGCGTCCCGCCCGCGCGTTGATCGACCTGGATGCATTGCGCTCCAACTACCGTCTGGCCCGTGAACTCGGTGGCGGCCGCAAGACCCTGGCCGCGATCAAGGCCGATGCCTATGGCCACGGTGCCGTGGCCTGCGCGCGCGCGCTGCAGGACGAGGCCGCCGATGCGTTCGGCGTGGCCTGCATCGAAGAGGCGCTGGAACTGCGCGAGGCCGGCATCACCACCCCGATCGTGCTGCTGGAAGGCTTCTTCGACGCCGACGAACTGCCGCTGATCGTCCAGCACGACCTGTGGTTCGCCGTGGCGGCGCCCTGGCAGGTCGACGCCGTCGCCGCGTTCCAGACCACGGCCACGCTGAGCATCTGGCTGAAGCTGGACAGCGGCATGCACCGGCTGGGCCTGTCGCCGGCCGACTTCCGGGCCGCGCACGCCCGTCTCGGCGCGCTGCCGCAGGTCGGGCCGATGGTACTGATGAGTCACATGGCCCGCGCCGACGAACTGGACAGCCCGCGCACCCGCGAGCAGGCCGCCGTCTTCGCGGCCGCCATCGACGGCCTCGCCGGTGAGACCAGTCTGTGCAATTCGCCCGCGCTGCTGGGCTGGCCGGATGTGCGCAGCGACTGGGTGCGCCCGGGCCTGATGCTGTATGGGGCCAACCCGTTGCCGGTCGCATCGATGGCGACCGAACGCCTGCGCCCGGTGATGACGATGGAATCGAAGATCTTCGCCGAGCGCTGGATCGAAGCGGGCGAGCCGGTCGGCTATGGCGCCCGTTTCGTCGCCGAGGAGCGCACGCGGGTCGGCGTGGTCGCCCTGGGCTACGCCGATGGGTACCCGCAGTTCGCCCCCAATGGCACCCCGGTGCAGATCGATGGCCAGCCCGGCCGGGTGATCGGGCGGGTGTCGATGGACATGCTGACCGTGGACCTCACCGATCTGCCGCAGGCCGGCATCGGCAGCACCGTGACCCTGTGGGGCGCGTCGCCGCGGCTGGATGTGCTGGCGCCGCTGTGCGGGGTGAGCGCCTATCAGCTGCCGTGTGGGGTCAAGCGCGTGCCGCGCCGTTTTCTGCACGCCTGACCCGCAGCGCCGGCCCGGTAAAAAAAAGGCGGCACCCGCAGGGGCGCCGCCTTTTTCCGGTGTGCCACGCCCGTTCAGCGGCTGGCAGTGGCCGGCGCGCGCACGTCACGCTGGATCCAGTCGTCCAGCAGCTTCTTCTCGTACCGCAGCGGGTCGGTATCGCTCTGCAGGCCGATGTTGTGCAGGTAGCCGGTATCCACCAGCGTGCGCTCGCCCTGGGACACCACCGTACCCTGCGCATCCTTCAGGGTGAATGTCAGCGAGATGCGCGGCGGATAGATGTCGCGCATGATCCGCACGTCGCTGGCGCGCGGGCCGTGCCACGGCTCATAGTCGCCGGCGCGCTTGATGTCGGTCAGCGTCACATCCAGCGTCTGACCCGGCTGCAACTGCTTTCCGGCGGCGGTCTGCACGTACTGGCCCAACTGCTGCACCCAGTTCCCGCGCTCCGCATCAAACCGATTGGTGCTCTTGCGGATCTCGGTGAACTGCGCCGGATCGGTCCACTGCACGCGCACCGGGCCATCGCCGCTCAGCGCCCGCGGGGCCTGCGGGTCCGTCACGGTCCTTGGGCCCGCGGCCTGGGCCGCCCCCATCGCCAGCACGCACGCCAGCGCGGTGCTGATGATCATCGAACGTTTCATGGCATGTCCTCCTGCGTCATTGAGACAGGGAATACGAAAGGCAGTGTGATCCTGATCCGGGTGAGGGACAATCCTTCAACCGCGCCCGCTCCACCGGCGTTGCCGCCAATTCATCGGCGTCAATCCCACCCTTGGCGCTTGACGCTGCGAATACGCGCTCTGGAACATCCTGTGTCCCTCTGTTACGCCAGTTGCCCACTTGACGCCTTTGTCCAGCCTGCCCCCTACCACCCTGGAACGTCCCCCGGTCATGATCCCGGCGTCTGACCCCGTCCTGCACCGCGGGGTGCTGGAACGGATGAATGCCGGGTTCTGCATCATCCAAGTGCTGTTTGATGGCGATCATGCGGTGGATTACCGCTTCCTGGAGGTCAACGACGCCTTCGAGCGCAATACCGGTATCACTGATGCCGTCGGCAAGCGCATGAAGGCGCTGCAGCCGCAGCATGAACCGGAGTGGTACCGGCTGTACGGGCAGGTGGCACGCACCGGCACACCGCTGCAGTTCGAGCTGGAGGCCCGCGCGCTGTCACGCTGGTATTCGGTGGAAGCGGTGCGGGTGGGCGATCCGGCCGATCACCACGTGGCGGTGCTGTTCTTCGACGTGACCGCACGCAAGCAGATCGAAGTGGAACTGGCCGAAAGCGAGGCGCGCTTCAGCGCGCTGGCCGATGGCCTGCCGATGCCGGTATGGGTGCTGGACGAGCGTGGCCACGCCCGCTTCGTCAACAGTGCCTTCACCGAGTTTTTCGGCGGCGACGAACAGCGTGTGCCCGAGGATGTCTGGCGCGGCCTGGTGCACCCCGACGATGCCTCCGTGTTCGAGTACGAACTGCAGGAAGCACTCAAGGCGCAGCGGTCGATGCATGCACTGGTACGCGGGCGGCGCGCCGATGGCCAGTGGCGCTGGCTGGAAATGAACGCGCGCCCGCGCTTCTCGCGCATGGGTCGTTTCATCGGCCTGGCCGGCAGCAGCCCGGACGTGACCGAACGGCGTGAAATCGAAATGGCGCGCGAGGAGCTGCTGCAGTCCGAACGCGCCGCGCGTAGCGCCGCAGAGAACATGGCGCGGGTCAAAGATGAATTCCTGGCCACGCTGTCGCATGAGCTGCGCACACCGCTGACCACCATCCTGGGCTGGAGCGAACTGCTGCTCCAGCGCATCGATGAGACCAGCCCGATGTACAAAGGGCTGGGCGTGATCGCCAACAGCGCAATGGCACAGAAGCGCCTGATCTCGGACATGCTGGACCTGAGCAGCATGCTGCTGGGCAAGGTGCAGCTGGAAGTGGAAGTGCTGGACCTGCGCGCGCAGCTGATCGAGGCGATGCGCGCCCAGGAGCTGGTAGCCGAGGGCAAGGCGCTGAACACCAGCCTGGTGCTGCCCGACGACCCGTGTCTGGTGCTGGGCGATGCCACGCGCCTGCAGCAGATACTGTGGAACCTGCTCTCCAACGCGATCAAGTTCACCCCCGCCGAGGGCACCGTCGCGGTGACCTTGGCTGCCGATGCCGGGCACTGGTCGATCACCGTGACCGATTCCGGCGACGGCATCGCCCCCGAGTTCCTGCGCCACCTGTTCGGCCGTTTCCGTCAGGCCGACGGCACCACCACCCGCCGGCATGGCGGCCTGGGCCTGGGCCTGGCGATTGTGCAGCAGCTGGTGGAACTGCATGGGGGTGCGGTGGCGGCCAGCAGCGATGGCCAGGGCCACGGCGCAACGTTCACCGTGCGTCTGCCGCGTTACCAGCCGCAGGCCGACGGGCGCCCGCTGCGCGAGGTGTTCAGTGGCCCGATCAACGAGCAGATCATCGAGCCCTTCCCGCTCAAGGGCCTGCACCTGCTGGCCGTGGAGGACCAGCCGGAAGTGCTGGAGTACCTGCGGCGACTGCTCGAAGAGCAGGGGGCCCAGGTCACGGCGGCCGCCTCGGCCGGCGAGGCCCTGGCCCTGCTCGATGCGGGTGGACACGCCGCAATTGACGTGCTGCTGACCGATATCGGCATGCCCGGCATGGATGGCTACGGCCTGGTGCGGACCCTGCGCGAGGACATCGGCGTGGACGCCCAGGTGCTGCCCGCCGTGGCGGTCACGGCGCTGGCCCGTGCCGACGACCGCAAGCGGGCATTGGCCTCCGGCTTCCAGGAGCACGTGGCCAAGCCCTATTCGGTGGCGCAGCTGGTCTCAGCGGTACGGACGGTGCTGGCCGCGCGCTAGCCGTGTTGCCGGGCCGTATACGCCCGGCTTGGCACACTGGGCTGCCGTAGTCCGGAGAACGCCATGTCCCGCCTTGCCCCCGCCGTGCATACCGACCCCGCCGACATCGCCGCGTTGGAGGCGCTGCTGCCGCAGCTGCGTGGCCAGACCCAGGTGGAGCTGACCCTCGTCGATGGCCGTCGCCTGCTCGGCACGGTGGCGGTGCAGCCCACCGTGCAGCAGTACCGCGACGCCGCAGAGAACGAAGGCAGCAATGGCCAGTTGCGCCTGGATGACCTGGATGCGCCGGTGCAGCAGCACCTCGTATGGCTGGACAGCATCGCCGCCGTACGCCAGCTGCCGCCGCGCGAGTGAGCCTGCGCCCGGCACTGCAGTGCCGGGCACCGCGTCGTTCAGTGCGTGAAGACCTCGGCTTCGGCCTCGAAACGGCGCGCATAGGCGCGTTCGTCGGCGATCCTGCCCACTTCGTCATCGGCCATGTCCGGCGCGCCGTACACCGCATATGCCACGGTGCCATCGGCGGTCTTGCCCACCTGGTGCAGCCGGTAGCGCGAATGGCCGCCGCCGGTGTCCTCGGGGTAGTGCACCGGCGGGTGGTTGCCCTCCAGGTCCATTTCGCTGTTGTCCACCACGCCGCCGACAAACAGTGCACGCATGAGTCATCTCCATCTCGAGGGGAGCCTCCACCCTGACGGCACGGGTGTTGCCGTGGCATCAACGGGACGTTGAATAAACGCAAAACCGGGCCGTACGGACGAACCGGTAGAATGGCCCCCTCTTTTGACGATGTGCCCCCCTGCATGGCTGCCCAGCACGACGCCCCCCTGGAAACCCTGTTCCTGCCGTTCGCCAACGGCGCGCTGTCCTGGCCCGCCGGCCCGGTGCTGTTCCTGCGCGCCCGCGACGGCTGGCCGCTGCGCGAATACGCCCAGCCGGCGCAGCTGGTCTGCGAGCAGAGCTTCCGCCCCTTCGCCGATGCGCTGGAGGCCAGTGGCTGGCAGGTGCGCGATGAGCAGCAGCTGATCGATGACACCACCCGCTATGCGCTGGTGCTGGTGCTGCCGCCGCGCCAGCGCGAGGAGGCGCGCGCCCTGTTCGCACGCGCGCTGGCGCTGGCGGCGCCGGGCGGCACCGTCGTGGCCTGCCAGCACAACAACGAAGGCGCGCGCTCCGGCGAAAGCGATCTGCAGTCGCTGGCCGGTCTGGGCGGAAAACTCACCAAGAACCATTGCCGTGCCTACTGGACCGCACCGCTGAACGGCCAGCACGACGTGGCGCTGGCACAGCGCTGGGCCAGCCTTGACGCACCGCGCGCCATCCTCGGCGGGCGCTTCCAGAGCCGCCCGGGCATCTTCGCGTGGGATCGCATCGATCCGGCCTCGGCGCTGCTGGTCGAGCAGCTGCCGGCCGACCTGGCCGGCGTCGGCGCCGATCTGGGCAGCGGTTTCGGTTACCTCTCGGCCGAAGTGCTGGCCCGCTGCCCGGGCGTGACCGCGCTGGACCTGTACGAAGCCGAAGGCCGCGCGCTGGCACTGGCGCGCGCCAACCTGGCCGCGCTGGGCAAGCCGGCCGCGCTGAACTACCACTGGCACGATGTCACCGCCGGCATCGAAGGCCGGTACGACTTCATCGTCACCAATCCGCCGTTCCACACCCCGTCCCGTGCCGACCGCCCCGACATCGGCCAGCGGTTCATCGCCGTGGCGGCGGAGGCGCTGCGCCCGGGCGGGCGCATGTGGCTGGTGGCCAACCGCCACCTGCCGTACGAGCAGATCCTCAATGAGAGCTTCGGCCAGGTGCGCGTGGCGGCCGAGCGCGACGGTTTCAAGCTGATCGAGGCCACCAAGGCCAGCAGGAGCCCCACCCCCGTCAGGACCCCGCGCAGCACCGAGCCGACGTGGGGCCGCGGAGGCCGCGCATGAAGCTGGTCAAGCTGTTGGCGAACCTCGGCTATGGCAGCCGCAAGCAGGTGCAGGGGATGTTCCGTGCCGGCCTGATCACCGACGCTGACGGCGAGGTGCTGTACGCCGACGACGTGGTTGCGCATGAGGCGATCCGTGTTGAAGGCGAGCCGCTGGACCCGCCGCAGGGGCTGACCGTACTGCTGCATAAGCCGCGCGGTTACACCTGCTCCACCAAGGACACCGGCCGGTTGATCTACGACCTGCTGCCGCCGCGCTTCCGCGAGCGGTCGCCGGTGCTGTCCTCGGTGGGCCGGCTGGACCGCGATACCAGCGGGATGCTGCTGATGACCGACGATGGCGCGCTGCTGCACCGGATCGTCTCGCCGAAGTCGCGCCTGGACAAGGCCTACGAGGTGACCCTTGCCGAGGACCTGCGGGGCGATGAAGTGAGCCGGTTCGCCAGCGGCACGCTGCTGCTGGAATCGGACGACAAGCCCTTGCTGCCCGCTGAACTGGACGTGCGGTCACCGCGCCAGGCGCAGCTGGTGCTGCATGAAGGTCGTTACCATCAGGTGCGTCGCATGTTCGCCGCCGTCGGCAACCATGTAGAAGCGCTGCACCGCAGCCGCATCGGCGGGTTGTCGCTGGGCGACCTGGCCGAAGGCCAGTGGCGCATGCTCGATGCCACCGACCTGGACACCCTGTTCGACGTCCCATGACCGCCATTGCCGCGCTGCCGTTCCTGCCCGACGCCGTCATCTTCGATATGGATGGCCTGATGATCGACAGCGAACGCGTGTCGATCGCCTGCTGGTCGGCGGCGGCGCGGGAGCTGCAGCTTCCGTTCGCGGAGGACTTCTGGCTGGGGATGGTCGGCCTGGGTGACCGTGACTGCGAGCGCCTGCTGCTGGAGCACATCCCTGCCGGGCAGGTCGCCGCGCTGTTCGCGCGCTGCCACGCTCTGTACGAGGCGCGTACCCAGGCGGGCCTGCCGCTGCGGCCGGGCATCGTGGACATCCTTCAGTTGCTGCAGGCGCATGACATTCCGCGCGCGGTCGCCACCTCCACGCGGCAGCCGCGTGCGTCGCGCAAGCTGCACGCGGCGGGGCTGCTGCCGTTCTTCGAGGTGGTGGTCACCAGCAGCGACGTGGCCCATCCCAAACCGGCGCCGGACATCTACCTGCTGGCCGCGCAGAAGCTGGGCAAGGCACCCGCGCGCTGCCTGGCCCTGGAAGATTCGCCGGCCGGCATCCGCGCCGCGGTAGGCGCCGGCATGACGGCCATCCAGGTCCCGGACCTGGTGCGCCCTGACGACGCGCTCCGCGCCCTGGGTCACCGCATCGTCGACTCGCTGCTCGACGCCCGCACGCTCCTGCTGCCTTTGCTGCCCACCAGGTAGAGCCGACGTCCAGTCGGCTCGACCGGTGCGCGCGGATGGCCCCCACCTGGCCGCGCAGAAAAAAGCCCGGCGCTTGGCCGGGCTTTCCTTCGCGCGTGGTCCGCCTGGATTCACACCCGGCCGAACACCAGCGCAGCGTTGGTGCCGCCGAAGCCGAAGCTGTTGGACATCACCGTGTTCAACTGTGCATTGTGGCTTTCGCGCACGATCGGGAAACCTTCCACCAGCGGGTCCAGCTCGCCGATGTTGGCCGAGCCGGCGATGAAGCCGTCGCGCATCATCAGCAGGCAGTAGATCGCTTCGTGCACGCTGGCGGCGCCCAGCGAATGGCCCGACAGCGCCTTGGTGGACGACAGCGGCGGCACGTTTTCGCCGAACACCTCGCGCACCGCCTTCAGCTCGGTGACATCGCCCAGCGGGGTCGAGGTGCCGTGCGTGTTGAGGTAGTCGATCGGGGCGGACAGATTGGCCATTGCCATGTTCATGCAGCGCACCGCGCCCTCACCCGACGGTGCCACCATGTCGGCGCCATCGGAGGTGACGCCATAGCCGACCAGCTCGGCATAGATGCGTGCGCCACGCGCAACGGCATGGTCGTAATCCTCCAGCACCAGCATGCCGCCACCACCGGCGATGACGAAGCCGTCGCGGTCCTTGTCGTACGGGCGCGAGGCACTGGCCGGGGTTTCGTTGAAGCGGGTGGACAGTGCGCCCATCGCATCGAACATCACGCTCATCGACCAGTGCAGGTCTTCGCCGCCACCGGCGAACATCACGTCCTGCGCGCCGTGCCGGATCAGGTCCGCGGCGGCGCCGATGCAATGTGCCGACGTCGCGCAGGCGGCCGACAGCGAATAGCTCAGGCCCTTGATCTGGAACGCGGTGGACAGGCATGCCGACACCGTGGAGCACATCGTGCGCGGCACCATGTACGGGCCGACCTTGCGCACGCCGCGCGCGCGCAGGATGTCGGCCGATTCGACCTGCCACTGGCTGGAGCCGCCGCCGGAGCCGGCGATCAGGCCGGTGCGCGGGTTGGCGACCTGGTCGGCCTCCAGGCCGGCATCGGCGATCGCATCGCGCATGGCGATGTACGCATACGCCGACGCGTCGCTCATGAAGCGCTTGAGCTTGCGGTCGATCTGCGCGTCCAGGTCCAGTTCGATGTTGCCGCCCACGTGGCTGCGCAGGCCGGCGTCGGCGTGGTCGGGCAGAGTGCGGATGCCGGCGCGGCCTTCACGCAGCGCGGTGGACACGGTGTCCAGATCGTTGCCCAGGCACGAAGTGATGCCCATTCCGGTAATGACGACGCGACGCATCAGAAGTTCTCAGTGGAAGTGAACAGACCCACACGCAGGTCCTTGGCGGTGTAGATTTCGCGGCCGTCCACCAGCATGCGGGCGTCGGCCTGCGCCATCACCAGCTTGCGGTTGATGACGCGGGTGATGTCGATTTCATAGCTGACCTGCTTGGCCTCGGGCAGCACCTGGCCGGTGAACTTCACCTCGCCGCAGCCCAATGCACGGCCGCGGCCGGGAGCGCCCAGCCAGGTCAGGTAGAAGCCGGTGAGCTGCCACATCGCATCCAGGCCCAGGCAACCGGGCATCACCGGGTCGCCGATGAAGTGGCACCCGAAGAACCACAGGTCCGGGCGGATATCCAGTTCCGCGCGTACCAGTCCCTTGCCGTGTGGGCCGCCGTCCTCGCGGATATCGGTGATGCGATCGAACATCAGCATCGGATCGTTGGGCAGGCGACCGCTGCCCGGGCCGAACAGTTCGCCGCGGGCGCTGGCCAGCAGCTGTTCGCGCGAGAACGCGTTGAGACGAGTCATGAAAAGCGCAATCCTGAAGTTGTCATCGGGTACATCCGAGCGCCGCTCGGCTGCTCTTGATAAAAGACAAGTGTTCAAGAGTGCAGAGGAAAATCGTTTCAATCAAACGTTTTAACCGTACGCCAGCGTAGTGTTTTCAGGTTCAAAAACGCATGTTGTTGTTATGAAAAGACCATACTCAAGCGTGTGGCTGTAATCTTGTTCATCTGACCCGAGTCCGTCACGCCGTGCCCGCCCTCCGCAAGATCATCCACGTCGACATGGACGCGTTCTACGCGTCGGTGGAGCAGCGCGACGACCCCGCGCTGCGTGGCCGGCCGGTGGTGGTGGCGTGGAAAGGCGCGCGCTCGGTGGTGTGCGCGGCGTCGTACGAGGCGCGGGTGTTCGGCATCCGCTCGGCGATGCCGGCGCTGCGTGCCGAGCGGCTGTGTCCGGACGCGGTGTTCGTGCCGCCCGACTTCGCCCGTTACAAGGCAGTGTCGCGCCAGGTGCGTGAGATTTTCCTGCGGCATACCGACCTGGTCGAACCGCTGTCGCTGGACGAGGCCTACCTGGACGTGACCGTGCACAAAGGCGGCATGACGGTGGCGACCGAGATCGCGGCGATCGTGCGGGCGCAGATCCGCGAGGAAACGCAGTTGACCGCGTCGGCCGGGATCGCGCCGAACAAGTTCCTGGCCAAGATCGCCTCGGACTGGCGCAAGCCGGATGGCCAGTTCGTGGTGCCGCCGCATCGAGTCGAACAGTTCCTTACGCCGTTGCCGGTCAAGCGGGTACCCGGCGTGGGCAAGGTGATGGAAGGCAAGCTGGCCGAACTGGGCATCGTCACCGTGGGCGATCTGCGCGCGTTGCCGCTGGAGGTGCTGGAAACGCGTTTCGGCAGCTTCGGCGCCAGCCTGTACCGGCGCGCACGCGGCATCGACGAGCGCCCGGTGGAACCGGACCAGCCGGTGCAGTCGATCTCCTCGGAGGACACCTTCGCCGAGGACCTGCCGCTGGATGCGCTGGACGCGGCCATCGTCGAGCTGGCCACGAAGACCTGGCAGGCAACGCGCAGAACCGAGCGGGTCGGGCATACGGTGGTGCTGAAGCTGAAGACCGCGCAGTTCCGCATCATCACCCGCAGCTTCACGCCGGAGTCGCCGCCGGACACGCTGGAAGAACTGCGCGATATCGCGCTGGCGCTGCGCGCGCGCGTCGACCTGCCGGATGACACGCGCTATCGCCTCGTTGGCGTCGGGCTGGGGGGGTTCCGCGAGCGCGAACCGGTGCGCCAGCCCGGCCTGTTCGATCACCTCGACGAGGCGTGACCGCCGCTTACGGCCAGCGCATCTCGCCTTTGGCGACCTTGGCACTCAACGCCAGTGAATCCACTCCCTGCAGGCGCGGGTAGCGCGTTTTCATCGCCGCGACCAGGGCATCGGCGTCGGCACTGCGCGCGGCTTCCGCATCGAAGGCACGGATATAGGCTGCGGTGAAGTCCAGCGCGCCGACATCCAGCGCCGCGCCCGTGGCGTAGTGCCCGGGAATGACGCGCACCGGTTTGAGTGCCTTGATCTTCGCCAGGGTCGCCAGCCAGTCCGCGTGCGACTGCGCACTCTGCGTATCGGCCATCCATACATGTTCGCCACTGACCACGGGAATGCCGCCGAGCACGGTCCGCAGCGCGGGAATCCACACCACGGTCCGGTCCGGGGTGGGGCCGTCCAGCCCGATGATCTGCAGCGTCTGCCCGTCCAGTGTGAGGGTGTCGCCGTCGAGGACCTGCGGCACCACGATGCGCGCAGGCGCGTCGGCACCCATCTTCGGCCCCCAGTAGGCGAGCTTGCCGGCCTGCGTCGCCTGGATGTGGGCCACCGTCTGCGCGGTGGCAACGATCCGGGCGTCGGGGAAGGCGTCCTGCAGGGTAGCCAGGCCGAAGTAGTAGTCGGGGTCGCCGTGGCTGATGTAGAGGGTGGTCAGGCGCTTGCCGCTGGCGCGGACACGCTGCACCAGGTGTGCCGCATCCGACGCCGCGAACTGGGCGTCGATGAGGATCGCGTCGTGCTCGCCGGTGACCAGGCTGGAGGACACCTGGAACAGCGCCTTCGCGCCCGGATGGTAAGGCTGCACCTGCAGCGGTGCGCGTTGCGTGGTGGCAGGGGCTGCATGGCTGGCCGCAGGTGCAGCCACGCCGAGTGCGGCGCCGACGGCCAGCGCCAGCAGCAGCGGGGCGCGCGAAAGAGGGGGCATGGTGTGGGGTCCTGTGCGACAGGGCCCCGGCGGCATGCCGGGGCCTGGTGGAGCCGGGGCGGGTCGGGCCGTTCGTCAGTACGCGACGGTGGCGATCTGGCGCAGGTACCGCGGCGTCTCGATTTCGTTGACGAACGCGTCGGCGTAGTCGGCGTAGCTGATCCGGCTATGGCCGTCGGCACTGGCCAGGAAGGCCTTGGCCTGGGTACGGAAGCCGCCCTGCTGCGGGCCCGGGCCGATCTCGGCGGCGGGAGAGTAGAAGGTCCAATCCAGATCATCGATGCCCTGGTAGACCTTGAAGGCCTCTCGGTGCGCCAGCGCGATCGGCTTGTAGGCGTCGGGGAACGTGGGGGTGTCCACCAGCTGCACGCCTGGCGCGACCTCCAGACTGCCGGCACCGCCGACCACCACCACCCGGCGCACGCCGGCCTGGCGCGCGGCCCCGGTGAGGTGGGTAGCCACGGCGGCCACGTCGGCCGGGGCGTCACCCGGGCGCGGGCCGTAGGCGCTGGCGAGTACGTCATGGCCGGCGATCACGGCGGCCAGGGCATCGGTGTCGTCCAGCGCGGCGACGGCCAGCGTGGCGCCGTCCAGTTCGGCAGGCAGCGCGGTGTCGCGGCGCACGATGGCCGTGACCTGGTGGCCGCGGGCGAGGGCCTGGCGGGCGATTTCACGGCCGATGTTGCCGGTGGCACCAACAAGCGCGATTTTCATGGGGCGAGATCCGTTGCGGGAGGAAGGCCAGCATATGCGCCTGAAATCGTCCGAAAAACCGCGTATAACGGCCTAATTTGTTGCGTAGAACGATCAAATGGACCGCATGACCGCCATGAACGTGTTCGTCGAGGTGGTCGAGCGCGGCAGCCTGACCGCCGCCGCCGAGGCGCTGGAGATGTCGCGGGCGATGGTCACCCGCTACCTGGCCGAGGTGGAGCGCTGGCTGGGCGCCCGCCTGCTGCACCGGACCACGCGCCGGATCAGCCTCACCGCGCCGGGCGAAGCCGCGTTGCTGCGCTTCCGGCAGATGCTGGCGATCGGCGAGGAACTGCACGGCGAACTGGCCAACGACAATCCAGAACCGCATGGCCTGATCCGGGTCACGGCCAGTGTCTCGTTCGGGCAGATCCACCTGGCAGCGGCGGTGGCGGACTTCGTGAAGCGGCATCCGTTGACGCGGGTCGAACTGCTGCTGGTGGACCGCGTGGTGAACCTGGTCGAGGAACGCGTGGATATCGCCGTGCGCATCTCGCGCGCGATCGATCCGGCGCTGATCGCGCGGCGCCTGGCGCCGTGCCGCTCGGTGCTGTGCGCGGCACCGTCGTACCTGGCCGAACGCGGCGCGCCGACGACTGCCGACGCGCTGGCCTCGCACAACTGTCTTACCCACCACTACGTCGGCAAGAGCGTGTGGCACCTGAAGCGCGACGGCCGTGCGATTGCCGTGGCCGTGGGTGGCAACATCAGCGCCAACGAGGCGTCGCTGCTGCTGGAAGCGGTGCGCGCCGGCGCCGGCATCGCGATGCTGCCCACCTACCAGATCGGCCCGCTGCTGCGCAGCGGCGAACTGATCGAGGTACTGCCGGACTACGAGGTGGAGGGCCTGGGCATCCACGCGGTGTATGCGTCGCGGCGGCAGTTGCCCACGATCATGCGCAGCTTCCTGGATTTCCTCGTGGAGCGCTTCTCCAGCCCGGCGTTTCTGTCGCGGATCTGAGCGCAGGACGCCGCGTACAATGGCGTTCCCACGTCGTTGAAGTGAGCCGCGCCTTGTCCTGTCCGTATCCGTTGGTGGTGTTCGATCTGGATGGCACGCTGGTCGACAGCGCGGCCGATATCGCCGAAGCGCTGAACCGCACGCTCGAAGACTGGCAGTTGCCGCGGGTTCCCGAGGCCACGGTGCTCACCTGGATCGGCGACGGCGTGCGCCGGCTGGTGGAGCAGGCGTTCACCGCGGCGGGCAGTGATGCCGATCTGGACGCGGTCATGCCCGGCTTCATGCGCCACTACGAGGCCTGCCTGCTGCGCAGCCCGCGTCTGTTCGAGGGTGTTGAAGCGGCGCTGCAGGCGCTGCGCGAGCGCAACGTGACGCTGGCGATCTGCACCAACAAGCCGTCAGCGTTGGTGGCGCCTCTGCTGCGGCATTTCGGCCTGCAGGATCTGTTCGCGCTGGTGCTCGGCGGTGATTCGCTGGCCGAGCGCAAGCCCAGCGGCGTGCCGTTGCGGCATATCGCCGCCCACTTCGGGCTGGCACCGCAGGCGGCGCTGATGGTGGGCGATTCGATCACCGATTACCGTGCTGCCGTGGATGCGGGCATGCCGGTGGCGCTGGTGCGTTACGGCTATCCGCGCGGGCTGGACCTGGAGACGGTCGAGGCGGTAGCGGTGGTGGATGATCTGCGCGATCTGCCGGGGGTGTCCGCGCGCGGGTGAGGGAGGCGCCGACCCACGGTCGGCACCCACCGGATGCCTGTCTGCACCCCTGCGTGCGGGACGGCGGCGATGCCGCCATCCCGGTGCCTCAGTTCGGCTGGTAGCGCACGCTCAGGCGGTACTCGCGGCCGGGCTGGTTGTACCAGGCCACCGTTTCGTAGTCGCGGTCGAACAGATTGCTAACCCGGCCAAGCACCGACCAGTCGCGGCTGATCGCGTACTCCAGACGCAGGTCGACGGTGCCATAGCCGCCCAGGCGCACGGTGTTGGCGGCATCGTCATAGCGCTTGCCCGCCCCATTGGCGGTAATGCCGGCGCGGAAGTCGCCGAAGCGGCGGTCGATGTCCAGGCGCGCGGTGTTCTGCGCGCGACGCGCCAGCCAGTTGTCGAACTGCGCGCTGCCCTCGGTGCGGTTGCGCGGATCGGTGTGGCTGAGCTGGGCGCTGATATCGACGCCGGCCACAGTGATGGCACCGGTCAACTCGGCGCCGCGGATGCGCGCCTTCTCCACCTGCGACATCATGAAGGTGGTGGCGTC
The DNA here is from genome assembly GCF_009467805.1 of Stenotrophomonas nematodicola. GTDB lineage: Bacteria > Pseudomonadota > Gammaproteobacteria > Xanthomonadales > Xanthomonadaceae > Stenotrophomonas > Stenotrophomonas nematodicola. Next base: position 287,025 of record NZ_WIAY01000003.1, on the reverse strand, counting down.
GTAGGTGATCAGGTCGTCAATGCGGGTCTCATACACATCCAGGCCCCATCGCCAGCCATCGCCCTGCTGGGCAATGCCGAGGTTGGCGCTCCGGGAGGTTTCCGGGTCCAGCGTCGGCACGCCGCTCCACGGGTCGTACAGGTCGCTGAAAGTCGGTGCCTTGAACGCGGTGCCGTAACTGGCGTTGAGGCGGAAGCCGCCATCCAGTTCCATGCCCCAGCCGAGGCTGCCGGTGGTGTGGTTACCGAACTGCTCGTTGTCGTCGTTGCGCACGTTGGCCTGCAGGTGGTGCGCGCCGAAGCGGCCCTGGTACTGCACGAACACGCCGGTGTTGTCGCGGCTGTCGACACCGTAGCCGGCGCTGCTGCCGTCCAGGTTGTCCTGGCTCCAGTCCACGCCTGCGCTGAGCAGCTGGCCTTCGGCCACGCCGATGTCAGCCTGTACCGACGCGGTGTCACGGTGGGTCTGCGCCGCGCCCAGCCAGGTGCTGCCGTTGTAGTTCTGCGACTCGTTGTCAGCCCGGCCGGCACTGACGGTCAGATTGAAGCGCGCGCCCGGGGTGTAGCGCACCTTGCCGCCCAGCACCTGCTGCAGCGTTTCCGAATAGTTGTAGTAACCGTCGTAGTGGTTCTCGCCTTCGGCGCGCAGCGCGGTGCCTTCCACGTGCCAGGCATCGCCCAGCGCGTAGCCGCCACGCAGGCTCATCGACAGATTGCGGTAGCCGTCGCGGTCGGGCTCGTCGGCGCCGCAGCCGGCGAACGTGATCGGGTTGCCGCGGCAGGCATTGATGCCGTCGGTGTGCTGGTAGGCGATGTCGGTGCCGAACCAGCCGCGCTCGCCGCTGCCACCGAAGCCGCCACTGGCCTCGCGCAGGCCGTTGCTGCCGGCGCCCAGCTGCAGGTGCGGGGCGAACTGGCCGGCGTTGCGGCGGGTGAATATCTGGATCACGCCACCGATCGCATCAGCGCCGTACAGGCTGGACTGCGGGCCGCGCACGATTTCCACGCGTTCGATCTGCGCCAGTGGCAGGTCCTGGAGCATGGCCAGGCCGAGATCGCCGGTGTTGATGCGCACGCCGTCCACCAGCACCAGGGTGTGGGCCGAGTTGGTGCCGCGGAGGAACAGCGAGCTCTGCTTGCCCAGGCCGCCGCTGTTGTTGAGGTTGATGCCGGCACGGCCGCGCAGCAGGTCCTGCAGCGACGGCGCCTGGCTGCGCTCGATCTCCGCGCGGTCGATCACCTGCGCAGGCGAGATGCTGTCCTGCAGGGCGATCGGCGTGCGCGTGGCGGTGACCAGGACCTGGTCCAGTGCGGTTGCCTCATCCTGGGCGGCCGCCATCAGCGGCAATGTCGACAGCACGGCCAGGGAGAGAATTCGGGTTTGCAGCTTCATCGTGGACTCCGGGTGCCGCGCACGCCCGCGCGGCAAAGGGTGGGGAAGGTCGCGACACGTCGCGATCCGTCGTCTCCCAGGCCGGTCTCCGGACTTGCGGGTGGATGGCAGCCCCATCCCACCAGGCGCCTTCCCATGCCGAAGCACAGTGGCGTACTGCCTGGTGTCTCCACGCTTACCGTTGCGGGGGCAGTGCCGGAGTGGCGAACAGGCATTGCCTGACGCGTCACCGGCTTCCCGTTTCAACCTGCCGGCATACGCCGCAGGTCACCTGAAAGTGGGCGAAGTCTAAGCCATCGGCCCGGGCCGATGGGACGCAGCGGTTAGAATGCGCCTCGTCTTTTCGATGTGATCCCCATGACCCCACTGTGGTTGCAGCACCCATGCGCGGACGCCCGTGCGTACCGCCGGCCCACCGCAGCGCCGGGTACAGGGGGCATGGCGTGATCCTCGACCTGATCCGCCACGCCAGCACCGGCCGCGACAACCACCTGGATGGCCGCACCGATCCGCCGCTGGACGCGGACAGCACCGTGGCCCTGTGCGAGCGCTATGCGTCGCTGTCCTGGCAGCGCGTGCTGAGCTCACCACGCACGCGTGCAATGGGCACCGCCGACGCACTGGCCGTGCCGCGCGGGCTGCACGTGGAGGCGCACGAGGAGTGGGAAGAACTCGACTTCGGCGACTGGGACGGGGCGGCACTGGACGCCTTGCCGATGGAGGCCGTGTCGGCCTTCCACCTGGACCCGCACGCCAATCCACCGCCGCATGGCGAAAGCTGGGGACACTTCGAGCGCCGCATCGCGCGTGGCCTGCACCGCCTGCTGGATGATCCGGAGCCGGTTCCCACCGTTGTCGTCAGCCACGGCGGGCCGTTGCGGATGGTGCTGTCGCAGGTGTGCGGCCTGCCACTGGCGATGTGCTGGGCATTGCGCATCGATCACGGCACGCGGCTGCAGCTGCGCGTGGAGCGCGACGAGGATCGCCTGTGGGGCGAGCTGCTGGAACTGCAGCAACCCTAGCGGTCGTCCTCGTCATCCTGCGGCTCGGGCGTGCGGTCGTAGACCGGCCCGGACGCTGGTGGCGCCTTCTTCAACGGGTTGTCGGCGATGATCGCGTCGTAGGCGGCAACCAGTTCAATCCGCCGCGCCTCCGGCAGTTCCTGCCAATGGCAGTCCTGCAGCGCGCCTTCCAGCGAGTACAGCAGGTTGAGGCTGGGCTTGAAGCCGGCGCGCTTGACCTTCACGAACGCGCCCACCGCACCGGCGGCGATCAGATCCTCCGGGGTGCGCAGCCCGACCTGACGCAGCCAGGCTGCGCTTTTGGGGCCGATGTTGCGCAGTTTGGCACTCATCCCAGCGCCTCGACGAACACCGCGGCGATCGCTTCCAGACCGGCCTGGTCCTCGGCGTCGAAGCGGGCCAGCGACGGGCTGTCCAGGTCGAACACGCCGATCAGCGTGTCGCCCTTGACCAGCGGCACCACCAGTTCCGAGCGCGAGGCCGAATCGCACGCGATGTGGCCGGGGAAGGCATCCACGTCCTCGATCCGCTGGGTGCGTCGCTGCGAGGCGGCCGCGCCGCACACGCCCTTGTCCAGCGGGATGCGCACGCAGGCCGGCAGGCCCTGGAACGGCCCGACCACCAGCTCGGTGCCGTCGTAGAAATAGAACCCGACCCAGTTCAGGTGGGGGAGCGCGTGGTAGACCAGCGCCGACAGGTTGGCCGCGTTGGCGATCCGGTCGCGCTCGCCGTGCACCAGGGCGCGTGCCTGGGCCAGCAGCTGGCCGTACTGTTCCGGCTTGCTGCCGGTGAGCGTGGAAGTATCGAACATGCCCGCAGTCTAGCAAGCAGGGCCGTCGCCTGCGCCGGGCGCAGTGCAACGCAGCGATGCGCCGTCGCGACGGACGGCGGCAGGCCGATAATGGGCGCTTTCCTCCCGGAGACGTCCATGTCCCTGCCCGTGTCGTTGCCCGCTGCCCTGTACGTGACCGGTACCGATACCGGGATCGGCAAGACCTTCAGCAGCTGCGTGCTGCTGCATGCGCTGCGCCAGCGTGGCCGGCAGGCCGTGGGCATGAAGCCGGTGGCCAGCGGCTGCATCCGCACCGCCGAGGGCCTGCGCAACGAGGATGCGACCGCGCTGATGGCGGCCAGCGACCCGATGCCGTCCTATGACGATCTGAACCCGTTCGCGCTGGAGCAGCCCCTGGCGCCGGAGATCGCCGCCGCCGAGGCCGGCGTGACGCTGTCGCTGGGCCCGATCGAGACGGCGTTCGCCCGCCTGCGTGCCAGCGCCGACACCGTGGTGGTGGAAGGGGTGGGGGGCTGGCTGGCACCGCTGTCGGGCACGCTCGACCAGGCCGACCTGGTGCAGGCCCTGCAGCTGCCGGTGGTGATGGTCGTTGGACTGCGGCTGGGCTGCCTCAACCACGCGCGCCTGACCGCTGCGGCGATCCAGTCCAGCGGGGCCACCTGCATCGGCTGGATCGCCAACGAAGTGGACCCGTCGATGGCGCGTCGCGACGAGAACATGGCCCTGCTGCGTGCGCGCCTGCCGATGCCGTGCTGGGGGCGCCTGCCGTACGCGCCCGGGGCCGACCCGGCCACGTTGGCCGCGCGGTTGGCCATCTAGCTAGCCGCGCGCGGCCGCCTGCAGGGTGTGGGCGATGCGGCCGAGCGTAGCGATCGCACCGACGTAGCGCTCATCCAGCTCCTGGCAGCACGACAGGCGCAGGCAGTGGCGGTAGCGCGCACCACGTGAATACACCTGGCCCGGCATGAACACCACGCCCTCGGCCAGCGCCAGGTCGAACAGCGTCCCGGCCTCGATGTCGACGGGCAGCTCCACCCACAGCAGAAAACCGCCGGTTGGCTGGGTGGCGCGGGTGCCGGGGGGGAAATGCTGCGCGATCAGGCTGCGCACGCGGCCGACCTGCTCGCTGTACAGCCGCCGCAGTCCCCGCAGGTGGTGTTCGTAACTGCCCGCTTCCAGGAACGCGGCCACGGCCTCGCCGAGCAGGCGCGATTCGGCGCCGGTGGACTGGAACTTGAGCAGTTGGATGTCCGCGGCGAAGCGACCGCCGTCCAGCCAGCCGATCCGGTAATCCGGTGCCAGCGTCTTGGAGAAACTGCTGCACACCATCACCCAGCCTTCGTCATCGAAGGATTTGAGCAGCGGCGCGAGCGGTTCCTGGTACTGCAGCTCGGCGTACACCGCATCCTCGATCAGCGGGATGCGGAACTGATTGACCAGCGCGGCCAGCCGCTGCTTGGCAGCGACCGGCATGGTGCAGCCCAGCGGGTTGTGCACGCTCGGCATCGCCACGATCGCGGCCAGCGCGCGGTGCTGCAGCTGTGCCTCCACCGCGTCCACGTCCAGGCCGTGGCGCGGATCGGTGGGCAGTTCGATCGCCTTCAGTCCCAGGCTGCCCAGCAACGGGTACAGATTGAAGTACGAGGGGGCTTCGATACCGACGGCATCGCCGGGGCGCGTCACCGCGCGCAATGCCAGCTGCAGCGCCTCCATCGCGCCGTGGGTCAGCACCAGCCGCTCCACGCTGGTGTGCAGTCCCAGGCGTGGACCACGCCGCACGATCTGCTCCAGCAGCCGCGTGGCCGCATTCGGGCGCGCATAGGTTTCGACCATGCCCGCCGAACGCCGCAGCACCTGCGCGGTGCTGCGCGCCAGCTTCGCACCGGGATAGAAGCGTTTGCCGCGCGGGCCGGCAAAGGCCAGGTCGACGACGCCCGGCTGCTGCTGGGCGGCCAGTACGCGGGCCATCATCACCTGCTGCGCCGGGGCGGTCGCCAGTGACGGCGCCTGGCGCAGCGAACGGGTGGGCTCGGGCAGGCGCGGGCTGACCACGAAGCCGGCCTTGGGCCGCGGCATCACCAGCCCGGCGTCTTCCAGTTGACGGTAGGCGGCGATCACGGTGTTCAGGCTCAGCCTGCGCTGCGCGGCCAGGCCGCGCAGCGAGGGCAGGCGTGCACCGGCCGGCAACCGGCCGCTGTGGATCGCATCGGCCATTTCATCGGCCAGGGACTGGTAAAGGTTGGCTGCCATGCGGGCTCATCCACGGAAATCTGTATCCATCCGGATGCAGCGACTCTGGCGCTGTATCCGCTGGTCCGCGCAGCCTAGCATGGCCTGGCCAGCCCGGCGGACGCCACCCGCCGCGCATCCCGTACTTCCCTCGCGCACGGCGGTGCCGTGTTTCGCCGTGCGCTTTTTTCCCGTTCCCTCAGCGCGCCGACAGCGTCGATACCAGGCGCGGGGTGTCGCGGTACAGCGCCGGGTACTGGCGCTTCAGCGCCTCGACCTTGGGCAGGTCGTTGATGCGGATGTACAGCGACTCCGGGTGCAGGGTGAGGTAGTTCTGGTGGTAGTCCTCGGCCGCGAAGAAGCGCTTGCCGCCATCGACCTGGGTGACCACCGGCGCGGCCCACACCTTGGCGCGTTCCAGCTGGGCGATGTAGGCGCGGGTGGCATCGCGCTGTGCCGGGTCGTCGATGTAGATCGCCGAGCGGTACTGGGTGCCCTGGTCGGGGCCCTGCCGGTTGAGCTGGGTGGGATCGTGCACCACCGAGAAGAACACCTGCATCAGCTGTGCGTAGCTCACCTGGCTCGGATCGTAGGTGACCTGCACCGCCTCGGCATGGCCGGTGGTGCCGCTGCCCACGCGCGTGTAGCTGGCTGTGCCGGCGTTGCCGCCGATGTAGCCGGACACCGCGTTGTTGACGCCCTTGATGTGCTGGAACACCCCCTGCACGCCCCAGAAACAGCCCCCGGCGAACACCACCTGCGCACGCCGGCTGCCCGGCTGCGCAACGTTGGCCGGCCCGCTGGGCGCCGGGACGCTGACCATCGCGGCCGCCGCATGGGCGGGACGATCCAGGCTGACCACGGCGGTCACGGTCAATGCCGCAATGACACCGGCAATCCCGCCGGCCACCAGTTTGTCGATAGTGAGCTTCATCGAAGGCCTCCCGGCTCAACCGAAGGTGAAGGCGTAGGCATGGACACCCGGATCGAGGAACTCGATCTCGAAGGTGCGTTCACGCACATCGCCGGATTGGCGGATCAACTGGTACAGGCGGTGCTCGCCGACCTGGCCGCTGCCATCGGCGGATACGTCGCCGCCGGCGGCCGCGCCCGGCGGCTGTCCATCCAGGCGCACGCGGTAGCGCACCGGCTTGCCGTCCTGCGCGGGGGCCAGCACCAGGTGCAGGTCGCGCGCGTGGAAGCGGAACGCGATGCGGCCGCCGGCCTGCGCCAACTGCACGTCCTCATCGCCGACCGTCCAGCGCCCGCCCAGCGCCCACTCGTTGAGCGCCAGCGAGGCGGGCAGTGCGTAGGCGGCCTGGCGGTCGGGTTGCTGGCCACCCGGTGAGGCGAAATGCTCGGCGCGCGCATGGCCCAGGTAGGTCTCGGGCGATTTGAGGTTGCGCATGTCGGCCTGGCGCTCCACGCCCTCGCGTGCCGTGGCCGTCATGGCCTGTGCCGGTTCGCCGGGCAGCGTGTTGCCGGCCTCGCGCAGCAGTTGGCGGATGATCTGCTCGGACTGCGCATAGTTGCCTTCGCCGAAGTGGTGCGCGCGGATGCGGCCCTGGGCATCGATGAAGTAGTGCGCCGGCCAGTAGCGGTTGTTGAAGCCACGCCAGATCGCGAAGTCGTTGTCGATCGCCACCGGATAGGTGACCTGCAGATCCCTGATCGCGCGCTGCACGTTGCCGAGGTTGCGCTCGAAGGCGAATTCCGGCGCGTGCACGCCGATGACCACCAGCCCGTGGTTGCGGTAGCGCTCGGCCCATTCGCGCACATAGGGCAGGGCACGCAGGCAGTTGATGCAGGAATAGGTCCAGAAATCGACCAGCACGACCTTGCCGCGCAGCGACGGCCCATCCAGCGGTGGACTGTTGAGCCAGCCGGTGGCGCCGGCGAGCGAGGGCAGTGTGCCTTCAACCGGCAAGTCGCCATCGACCGCGCGATCGGCGGCCCGCATCATCATCGCTCCGCCTGCCGGCGGCGACTGCGTCGGCAGCGCATCCAGCAGGCCCTGCTCCAGCCGCGCGGTACTGACCGTGGACAGGCGCGTCAGCACGCCGGTATCCCAGCCCATCGCGATGGCCACCACCGCCAGCAGCGCGGCAATGCCCAGTCCGCGCCGCACCCATTCCCCTACGCCGAGACGCTGCTTGAGGGCGGCGAATACGCGCCCGCCGATCCAGATCGCCAGCGCCAGCGAGGTGGCCGCGCCCAGGGCATAGGCCAGCAGAAGCGTGCTGGTGCCCACGCTGGCGCCCTGCAACGCCGCGCCGGTCAGGATGAGGCCCAGGATCGGGCCGGCGCACGGTGCCCACAGCAGGCCGGTGGCCACGCCGATCAGCAGCGAGGTACCCACCCCGCCGCGCCCGGCATCGCTGGCCGCATCGGCCGACGCACTCAGTCGCGCACCCAGGTGCTGGAACGGCGATAGCAGCCGGTTGGCCAGGGTCGGCCACAGCAACGCTACGGCAAACACCGCCATCACCACCAGCGCGATCCAGCGGCCCACCTGGTTGGCCTGGGCCACCCACTGGCTGCCGACCGCCGCCAGGCTGGCGACCACCGCGAACATCAGCGCCATGCCAACCAGCAGCGGCAGACCACTGCGCAGGAACGGCCGGTCCGAACGCGCGAACACGAAGGGCAGCACGGGCAGGATGCAGGGGCTGAGGATGGTCAGCACGCCACCCAGGTAGGCCAGCACAAGCAGGAGCATCGGAAAGTCCTTTCAGGAAGGGGGGAAGGCCGGGCAGGGGCCGGGGGTCAGGTGCTGTCGTCGGCGCCGCGCGGCACGAACTGCATCGCGACACCGTTCATGCAGTAGCGCAGGCCGGTGGGACGCGGGCCGTCATCGAAGACGTGGCCGAGGTGGCCGCCGCAGCGCCGGCAATGCGCTTCCACGCGCACCATGCCGAAGGTGGTGTCGCGATCCTCGCCGACGGCGTCGTGCAGCGGCGCCCAGAAGCTCGGCCAACCGGTGCCGCTGTCGAACTTGGTGGACGAGGAGAACAACGGCAGCGCGCAGCCGGCACAGGTGAAGGTGCCGCGCCGGTGCTCCTTGTTCAGCGGGCTGCTGAACGGACGTTCCGTGCTTTGCCTGCGCAGCACTGCGTACTGCGCCGGGGTGAGCTGCGCCCGCCATTGCGCATCGGTGCGCATCACCTCGAACTGGCGCACCGGTGCGGCAGGCGCGGCAGGTGCGGGGCCACTGCAGGCGGACAGGCCGAACAGGCCGGCGGCAGCGGCCATGCCGCCCATGCCGAGCACATTGCGACGGGTGTAACGCATGGCCGATCTCCAGGGAGGGATACGATGCGGCCATGCTGCGCCCGGCCCGGTCAACGAATCCTCACGCAGGGTTAAATTTTCCGTGACACATTCAGGTGCGGATCGGTCGACAATGCGGCCATGTCCCTTGCCGATCGCCCCGTACCGATGAGCAGCGCCAAGCGTGTCCTGATCGTCGAAGACGATGTCCACATTGCCACCCTGCTGCGCATGCACCTGCGTGACGAAGGCTATGACGTCACCCATGCCGCCACCGGTGATGAGGGTCTGGCCCTGCTCGAAGCACAGCCGTGGAGCGCGTTGGTGCTGGACCTGATGCTGCCGGGCGTGGATGGTCTGGAGATCTGCAAGCGCGCGCGTGCGATGGCGCGCTATACCCCGATCATCATCACCAGCGCGCGGGCCAGCGAAGTGCATCGCATCCTCGGGCTGGAGCTGGGGGCAGACGACTACCTGGCCAAACCGTTTTCGATGCTGGAGCTGGTGGCGCGGGTCAAGGCCCTGCTGCGCCGGGTGGAGGCGATGGCGCTCAATGCCCGCATCGATGCCGGCGAGCTGGACGTGGCCGGCATCCGCATCGATCCGGTCGCGCGCACCGCGCAACTGGAGGGCCGGGCGCTGGACCTGACGCCGCGCGAGTTCGACCTGCTGTATTTCTTCGCCCGGCACCCGGGCCAGGTGTACTCCCGCATGGACCTGCTCAACCAGGTCTGGGGCTACCAGCACGACGGCTACGAACACACCGTCAACACGCACATCAACCGCCTGCGCAACAAGATCGAACGCGATCCGGCCACGCCGCAGCGCATCCAGACGGTATGGGGGCGCGGCTACAAACTGGTCGATGGCAGCGAGGGCGCACCGGCATGATCCGCCTGACCCTGTCCCAGCGCCTGTCGGTGGTGTTCTGCGCGCTGCTGCTGGTGTGCTGCGCGGCGCTGGTGATGATCCAGATGCGCAGCACCGCGGTGCACGAGCAGGAAACCGTGCAGCGGCTGTCGCGCGGCCTGGCCGAGCACATCGCGCGCAGCGGCGAACTGATGGATGCACGCGGCATGCGTGGCGGCGAAGTGCGCGCGCTGTTCGGCAAGCTGATGGCGGTCAATCCGAGCGTGGAGGTGTACCTGCTCGACGACCAGGGCCGCATCCTCGGCCACGATGCGCCGGACGGCCATCTCAAGCGCAGCCGCGTGGATCTGGCGCCGGTGCGTGCGCTGCTGCGCGATGAACCGCTGCCGATCCTCGGCGACGACCCGCGCAGCACGACCGGACGCAAGGTGTTCAACGCGGCGCCGCTATGGGTGCAGGGGCGCCAGGCCGGCTATATCTACGTGGTGCTGGTCGGCGAACAGCGTGAAGCCCTGGCGGCCAACATCGCCGCCAACGCCACGCTGCGCACCACGTTGTGGTCACTGGCGATCGTGGCCCTGGTCGGCCTGCTGGCCGGCGTGGTGGCGTTCCGCTGGGTCACCCGACCGCTGCGCCAGCTGACCCGGCGCATCCAGGCGTTCGACGTCGACGGTGCGGCCCCCGGCACGGTGCCGCCGCCGACCCCGCTGCGACCGGGAGAGCGCGACGAACTGGCCATCCTCCAGCACAGCTTCGGGCACATGGCCCAGCGGCTGGGCGAGCAATGGCAGCAGCTGCGCCAGCAGGATCTGCAGCGGCGCGAGCTGGTCGCCAACATCTCCCACGACCTGCGCACACCGCTGTCGTCGCTGCATGGCTACCTGGAAACGCTGGCGCTGAAGGATGCCACGCTCGGTGCCGACGAGCGCCAGCGTTATCTCGGCATCGCACTGGCGCAGAGCCGCAAGGTCGGTGCACTGGCCCAGGCGCTGTTCGAACTGGCGCGGCTGGAGCACGGTGGAGTCACGCTGGATCGGCAGGCGTTCTCGCTTCCGGACCTCCTCCAGGACGTCTTCCAGAAATTCGAACTGTCCGCGCAGGCGCGCCGGCAGACACTGACTGCCGACATCCCGCCCGGGCTGCCGACGGTGGTGGGCGACCTGGGTCTGATCGAGCGGGTACTGACCAACCTGCTCGACAACGCGATCCGCCACACCCCCGAAGGCGGGCGCATCGAGGTGGTGCTGCGGGCCGAGGACGGCGAGGTGCAGGTCAGCATCGCCGACAGTGGTCCCGGCATCCCCATCGAGCGGCGCGCGACGCTGTTCACCACGCCGCCCGCGCTGGGCAGTGCACGCCCGGACAGTGGCGGGCTGGGTCTGTTGATCGTGCACCGCATCCTGCAGCTGCATCAGCGCGACATCCACCTGCTCGACAGCCGGGAAGGCGCCTTGTTCGCCTTCACCCTGCCGGCGGCGCCGGCGCGCTGACCCGCGAGCCAGGACAAAAAAAGACCCGACAGAGGGAGGGTTCTGTCGGGTCTGGGATTGCGTGGGGGGAGGGACCCACGCAAATGCGATGTCGATGGGGTTCAGCGGCGGCCGGTACCGGCAGCGCCTGCGAACGGTTGCCGCGCCAGTTCGCCGAACGCCTCGGAGGCCTTCAGCCCCAGGCCAACCACTTCCTGGTGGGCACTGGCCCAGCGCGCGAGGTTGTCGCGGGCCAGCTGGGCGCCCTTGGGCAACAGCGTGCCCGGTTCCTGTGACTGCACGATTTCACCGAAGAACCCGCTGGTGGCGGTGATGTTCTTCTCCAGCGTCTTCAACTGCACGCCGAACATGCTTTCGGCATTCTCCAGTGCGAGCCGGTTGGCACGCGTGGCCGTGGCGGCCAGCTGGCGGGTGTAGTCGCTGAAGGAATCGGTGAACGCGGACGTCATGGCAGGACGGCTCGAGAACGTTGATGCAATGCAGCATACGCCAAATTTATTGCGATGCAACAAATTCCTGCCCGTTACGGTCCGGTTTCAGTCAAACCACTTGCAGATCAATGGGTTGTCTTGCAGATTGCGGTGTTCATCGGGCGGTCGCCGGCCAGTGGCCGGCCCTGCTGCCGCGTTCCAGGCCTCAGCCGCGGTAGCGGCAGCCCGAGGTGCAGGTCTCGTGCACGGTCACTTCGCTGAGCTGGGGCAGCGCCGGCTTGAGCTCGTCCCAGATCCAGATCGCCAGCCGTTCGCTGGTCGGGTTGTCCAGGCCGGGAATGTCGTTGAGGTAGTGGTGGTCCAGGCGGTCGTAGATCGGCTGGAAGGCGGCTTTGACGTCGCCGAAATCCATGATCCACCCGGTCTGTTCGCCTGGCTCGCCTTCCACCTTCAGCTCCACACGGAAGGAGTGGCCATGCAGGCGCGCGCACTTGTGGCCCGGCGGCACGTTGGGGAGGCGGTGCGCGGCCTCGAGGGTGAAGACTTTGAAGATTTCCATCGGCCCATTGTACTGGGCTCACTGGCCGTGGGTGGGCGCGAGATGCCACGTCGCCCTCACAAAAACATTTCCATCCGGATGAAGAGATGTTAGTTTCTCTTATATCCGTATGAAGAGATGTTATTGGCCGCCCGCCGGCCAGGCATGGACTACTGCGGAACTTGTCGTCCACCACCCCACTGAAGTTCATGCCCAAGCACACTCTTCTTGTAGCGGCTCTTTCCGCTGCACTGGCCACGCCTTTGCCTGCGCTGGCGTATTCCTCCGCCGATACCGCCGCTGCCGATGCCGCCGGCGAGAGCACGACGCTCGCCGCGGTGCGGGTCACCGGCTCCAACATCAAACGTACCGACACCGAAAGCGCCAATCCGGTGCAGGTGATCGACCGCCAGCAGTTGGAGGAGACCGGCAAGGCCACCGTCGCCGACCTGCTGCGCTCGATCTCGGCCAACACCGGCAATGCCACCAACGAAACCACCAACAACGGCTGGGCCTCCGGTTCGGCCGGTATCGGCCTGCGCGGCCTGTCGCAGAAGAACACGCTGGTGCTGCTCAACGGGCGCCGCCTGGCCAACTACGGCTTCCCGGCCGGCGGCCTGTCAGACACCTTCGTCAACCTCAACGCGCTGCCGCTGGTGGCGGTGGAACGCATCGAAGTGCTCAAGGACGGCGCCTCGGCGGTGTACGGCTCCGACGCAGTAGCCGGTGTGGTCAACATCATCACCCGGCAGAACTTCCAGGGCGCCGACCTCGGTGGCAGCCTCGGCACGGCCGACCAGGGCGGGCTGGACGAGCAGAACCTGAAGTTCATCGGCGGCATCGGCGACCTCGACACCGATGGCTACAACATCCTGGTGAGCCTGGAAGGCTACAACCGCGAGCGCCTGGACCAGGACCAGCGCGACCTCACCAGGTCCGGCATCTATACCGACACGCCCGGCGGCCGCTGGAACGGCTGGTCGGCCAAGGGCGCGCGCTATCTGATCAACGGCGCTTCGGTGCCGATGCTCGATGCCAGCGGCAACTGCCCGGAAGGCACCACGCTGGTGGCCAGCGCGCCGATCGACGGCCTTGCCGGCAATACTTGCGGCTTCAACCAGGCGCCGTACACCACGCTGATTCCCTCCACCAAGCGCTACCAGGCCTACGTCAACGGCACCTTCCGCGTGAACGATTCCGTCGAAGCCTTCGGCGAAGTGCTGTACAGCGACATCAAGGGCGTCTCCTGGTTCGGCAGCAGCCCGTTCTTCACCCTGGAAAGCGGCCGCTTCGCTCTGAATGCCGATACCGGCCTGGCCGAGCCGGTGTCGTCCAACCTGCCCGCCAGCAGCCCGTACAACCCGTATGGCCGCGCGGTGCCGATCGAGTACACCTTCTTCAACCTTGGGCCGACCATCAAGACCAACCGGTCGCAGGCCTACCGCGGCCTGGTCGGGGTGCGCGGCAGCCTGCAGAACTGGGACTGGGAAGTGGGCGCGTTCGGCGCACGCAGCAGCGAGCGCGAAACCGTCTCCGGCGGCTTTGCCAACCGCTATGCGCTGGCTGCGGCGCTGGCCGATGGCAGTTACAACCTGCTCAACCCGTCCGCAACCGCACCGGACGTGCTCAACGCCATCAACATCAGCACGCTGCGGCCGGCCGAATCGGTGCTGCAGGGCGTGGATGCCAGGATATCCGGTGCGCTCGGCCACACCTGGGCCGGTGAGATCGGCTTCGCCGCCGGTGCCGAGTGGCGCCGCGAGAAGCTCGACTCCAACAACCCGTGGCAGATCGATGCCGGCCTGCAGATCCGCCCGGCCATCGCCGAGGTGCACGGCGAGCGCAAGGTCACCGCAGCCTATGCCGAGGTCAATGTGCCGCTGGCCGAGCGGCTGGAACTGCAGGCCGCCGCGCGTGCCGACCATTACAGTGATTTCGGCGATGCGTTCTCGCCCAAGCTGAGCCTGCGCTGGCAGCCGTGGGACATCCTGCTGGTGCGTGCCGCCGCCTCCAGGGGCTTCCGCGCGCCGTCGCTGTCGGAGAACTCCAACAGCACCAGCATCGCCTACGGCAGCGTGATCGACCCGCGTGATCCGGACGTGCCGGGCTCGCGCCAGAACCCGACCTTCTTCACCGTCGGCAACAACGACCTCAAGCCCGAACGCACCAGGAGCTTCAACGCCGGCATCGTACTGTCGCCGTGGTCCAACACCAGCCTGAGCGTGGACTACTACCGCATCGAGCTGGAGAACCTGGTGGGTACCAACAACACCCAGACCCTGGTGACCGACAACGTGCCCGGCGCGGTCCTGCGCGATGAGCGCGGCAAGCTGCTGGCGGTGTACAACCGCTACCAAAACCTGAGCGAACTGAAGACCTCCGGCGTCGACGTGGAACTGCGCCAGCGCTTCCCGACCGAGCGCGCCGGCGACTTCGGGCTCAGCAGCGCCTTCACCCACGTGCGCAGCTACCGCCGCCCCACCGTGGTCGGTGGGCCGCTGGTGGACTATGCCGGCAGCAACCGGGGCGCCACGCTGCCCAGGAACAAGGCCACCACCACCCTGGACTGGAGCTATGGCGACATCCGCACCGCGCTGACCTGGTACTACACCAGTGGCTATGACCAGAAGGCCAGCGCCGCCGCCACCGCGGTGCAGGATCGTGTGGATGCCTACAGCCAGTTCGATCTGTACCTGGCCTACACCGGGCTGGAGAAGCTGACCCTGTACGCCAAGATCCAGAACCTGGCCGATGAGGAACCGCCGTACGACGCCTCCTTCCCGGGCATCCGCGCGCCGTACGACTTCAGTCAGTACGACCTGCGTGGCCGCTATGTCACGGTCGGTTTCGACTACCGCTTCTGACCACGTCCGTCACCATCGGGGCCGGCATGCACGCCGGCTCCCGTTTCATGGGGAATCGCTGTGTCCTTGCATCGTGTCGTGTCACGTCCCATCGCCTGGCTGGTGGGATCGCTCTGGTTGCTGGCTGCGCCAGCCTTCGCGCAGAGCGCGTACTTCTTTCCGCAGGGCGGTGATTTCGATCCGTCCATTCCCACCCCGCAGCAGTTCCTCGGCTACGAGATCGGCAGCCGCTACACCCGCCACGACCAGCTGGTGGCCTATTTCGACGAACTGGCCCGGCATTCGGACAAAATCAAGGTCGAGCGCATCGGCACCAGCTACGAAGGCCGCCCCCTGCTGATCGCCACGGTCACCTCGGCGCAGAACCATCAGCAGTTGGAGACCCTCCGCCGCCAGCACGTCACCCTGGCCGATCCGGCACAGCCGCTGTCGGCGGCCGGCAACAGCCCGGTGGTGGTCTGGCTGGGCTACAGCGTGCACGGCAATGAAACCTCCAGCGGGGAGGCGGCACTGCTGACTGCCTACTACCTGGTGGCCAACCGCAGTGCCGACACCGCCCAGTGGCTGGATCGGGCGGTGGTGCTGTTCGATCCCGCGCAGAACCCCGACGGCCGCGACCGCGCGGCAAGCTGGCACAACGCCCACGCGTCGTCGCCGGCATCGGCCGATCCGGCCGACAAGGAACACGTCGAACCGTTCCCACAGGGACGTACCAACCACTATTTCACCGACCTCAACCGCGACTGGCTGGCGCTGACCCAGCAGGATACGCGGCCGAAGATCGCCTACTTCCATCGCTGGTATCCCAACGTCCAGATCGACTTCCACGAGATGGGCAAGGACAGCACCTACTACTTCGAGCCGTCGCCGGCGAGCATGCACAGCCCGCTGATCCCGGCCGCGTCGTACGCGTTCAACAGGACCCTGGCCAGGTACCACGCACAGGCGCTGGATGCGCTGGGCTCGCTGTACTACACCGGCGAGAACTTCGACAACTTCTCGCCGGTGTACGGCTCCACCTACCCCGACTTCCACGGTGCCGTCGGAGTGACGGTCGAGCAGGCCAGCTCGCGCGGGCGCGTGCAGGAGTCGGTCAACGGCCTGCTCACGTTCCCCTTCACCATCCGCAACCAGGTGGCCACCGGCCTGGGCACCGTGCGCGGTGCGGTCACCGAACGCGACGGGCTGATTGCGTTGCAGAAGGATTTCTTCCAGTCCGCGCTGACGCAGGCGGGCCAGCAGCCGGTGAAGGCATTCGTGTTCGGCGACGCGCATGATCCCGGCCTGACCGCCCGACTGCTCGACCTGCTGTTGCAGCACCGGATCACCGTGCAGCCGCTGACCGCGGCGGTGACCGTGGACGGCCAGCGCTTCCTCCCCGGGAGTGCATACGTGGTGCCGACCGCACAGCCCCAGTTCCGACTGGTGCATTCGATCTTCGCCGACACACCGCCGATCAAGGGCGACGTGTTCTATGGCAGCACGTCCTACGCCATCGCGCCGGCCTACGGGGTGGCCTTTGCCGGCAGCCGCAGCCGCCTCGACGGCGGTCCGCGCATCACCGCAGTGGCACCGGCACAGGGGGGCGTGAGTGGCGGCCAGGCCGGCTTCGCGTACGTGCTCGACTGGCGCGACTACAACGCCAGCCAGGCGTTGTACGCGCTGCAGGCACGGGGGCTGAAGACCCGTGCCGCCTTCCAGCCGTTCACGGCGGCCACCGCCGACGGCGAGCAGTCGTTCGCGCGCGGCAGCGTGGTGATTCCGGTAGCCGGCCAGCCGCTGGCCGGAGGGGAACTGCTGGCGGCGGTCGAGCAGATCGCGCGCGACAGTGGTGTGCGCCTGTACGCGGTGGCCAGTGGCCAGAGCCGCAGCGGTATCGACCTGGGCAGCGACAGCGTGAAATCGCTGCGCACACCGGCAGTGGCGCTGGTGATGGGCGAGGGCGTCAGTGCCACCGAGATCGGATCGGCGTGGTTCCTGCTTGACCAGCAGGTGCGGCTGCCGGCCAGCAAGCTGGACCCGGCCCAGCTGGGCAAGGTCACGCTGGACCGTTACACCACGATCGTGCTCGCCGGCGGCACCTATGCCGGTGTCGACGCGGCCGCGGTGGCGGCGCTGAAGCGCTGGATCAACGCCGGTGGATCACTGGTCACCTATGGCAGCGCCGCGCGCTGGGCGATCGAGCAGAAGCTCGCCGACGAAGTGCTGGGCGCAGAAGAAACGCAACCGGATGCCTCGCGCCGGGCATTCGGCGACCAGCGCGACATCGCCGCGATCGAGCGGGTGAGTGGCAACATCCTCAGTGCCGATGTGGACACCAGCCATCCGCTGGGCTTCGGCCTGCCACGCACGGAACTGGCGGTCAACAAGGAGAACGGCATCAGCTTCAAGCCGAGCCGCAATCCGTTTTCCACGGTGGTGCGCATCGACGCCACGCCGCGCGTCAACGGCTATCTGTCCGAGGCCAACCGCAACCGCGTGGCGGGCTCGGCATGGCTGCTGGTCTCGCCGCAGGGGCAGGGCAACGTGGTCCTGTTCGCTGACGATCCGGCGCACCGCAAGTACTGGCACGGCACCGAGCGGCTGCTGTTGAACGCGATCTTCTTCGGCAACCAGCTCAACCCGGCCAAGCAACGCGGGTAGAGCCGGGCTCTGCCCGGCGGCCCTCCACGCCAACCCCGGACCCCCGCGCAATGAAAAAGGGCGACGCAATGCGTCGCCCTTTTTCTGTTTCAGCACTCCGCGAACGGATCAGCCCGCGCGGCTGCCGCCACCCGGACCGCGGCCACCACTGCCACGGCGCTGGCCCTGCGGCTGGCCGCCACGCGGCGCACCGCGGCCGGCACCATCGCGCTGGCCGCCACCGGCCTTCTTCGGGCCGGCATGGGCGTGGCGCGGGGCCTCGCTGTGCGGACGACGCGCGTGCTTGCGCGGCGAACGGTCGCCACCGGGCTGCTCGGCCTTGCCCGGCGCGCTGTTGCCCCAGCGGATCGGCGTCTGCGGCTCGAAGCCCGGCACGTCGCGGATGTCCATGTCCTTGTCCAGCAGGCGCACGATCTGGCGCAGCAGCTTGGCCTCGTCCTGCGCCACCAGCGAGATCGCCTGGCCGGTCGAGCCGTTGCGGCCGGTACGACCGATGCGGTGCACGTAATCTTCGGCCACCATCGGCAGGTCGTAGTTGATGACCTTCGGCAGCTCGTTGATGTCGATACCGCGTGCGGCGATGTCGGTGGCCACCAGCACGGTCACGCGGCCGGCCTTGAAGTCGCCGAGGGCACGCAGACGCTGGCCCTGGCTCTTGTTGCCGTGGATCGCCGCGGTCTTGATGCCGGACTTCTCCAGGAACGTGGCCAGCTTGTCGCAGCCGTGCTTGGTACGGCCGAACACCAGGGTCTGCTCACGGCTGTCCTGGGCCAGCAGGTGCAGCAGCAGTTCGCGCTTGCGCGCGCCATCGACCGGGTGCACGCGGTGGGTGATGGTTTCGGCGACGGTGTTCTTCGGCGTGACCTGGATCTGTTCCGGGTTGCGCATGAACTCCAGCGCCAACTGCTTGATGCTCTCCTCGAAGGTGGCCGAGAACAGCAGGGTCTGGCGGTTCTGGCGCGGCAGCTTGGCCAGGATCTTCTTGATCGACGGCAGGAAGCCCATGTCGAGCATGCGGTCGGCTTCGTCCAGCACCAGCACTTCGATCCCGGACAGGTCGACGCTGCGACGCTCCAGGTGGTCGATCAGGCGGCCCGGGCAGGCCACCAGCAGGTCCACGCCACGGCGCAGCACGTCGAACTGGTTGCCCATGCCGACGCCGCCGTAGATGCAGGCGCTCGGAATGCGCAGGTACTTGCTGTAGCCGCGCAGGCTGTCATGCACCTGGGTAGCCAGCTCGCGGGTCGGTGCCAGCACCAGCGCACGCGGCTTGCGCGGGCCGTTGACGGCCTGCGGGTTGGTGGCCAGATGCTGCAGCAGCGGCAGGCCGAAGGCAGCGGTCTTGCCGGTGCCGGTCTGGGCGCCGGCCAGCAGGTCGCGGCCGTCCAGGGCCAGCGGGATGGCCTGTTCCTGGATCGGGGTAGGGGTGTCGTAACCCTGCTCGGCCAAGGCACGCAGCAGGAAGGGCGCAAGGCCCAGCGATTCAAAAGACATCGGGTGGAAGCTCCAAAAACGAAGTAACGCCAGGCCGAATGGCCGGACGTGAGGCAGATCATTGAGATCGGCTGACTCGGAGCGTTCCCGTAAACCGCGCTGCGAGAATTGGGTGCAGCCGGCGCGGTGCGCAGACTGGAATGCATGACGAATGGCGTCGGAGTGGGGGCGGGCGACGGATCGTTGATCCATATCGCCGGCGATCCCGAAGGGAAACGGACGGCCGCTGCAGACCCGCCTAGTCTAACGGATGTTTGAGATCCATACCAAATCGACCTGTTCAGTTATGGGCCAAGGGCAGGGAAAGGCCGACGAGCGCCGCATGGCCCACGTCCATCGCCGCGGGGCGCGCCTGCCTCTGGAGGACATGGCCCCCCGATCCTGAGCGCGGGGTGGCGCCGTGGCGCGCAGGACGGAGGGCCGTTGCCGCACGGGCCCGGCCAGCACGGCGGGGGGGTATCGTTTATGGTGGATTTCTGTCGCAACGCAGCTTGGCTGCGCCGCGCATTTGATTACACTTGAAACCTATTTTCAGCGATCCCGGATACCCACCCATGAAGCTTGGTTCTTTGAAGGAAGGCGGCCGCGACGGCACCCTGATCGTCGTCTCGCGCGACCTCGCCCACGGCGTGCGCGCCACCGGCATCGCCGGCACGCTGCAGCAGGCCCTGGAAGACTGGAGCCACGTGGCGCCGCGCTTGAACGCGCTGTATGAGTCGCTCAACGACGGCAGCGCCGACGGGGTGTTCGACATCGACATGCAGGCGCTGGCCGCACCGTTGCCGCGGGCCTATGAATTTGTCGACGGCAGCGCCTACCTGCCGCACGTCGAGCGCGTCCGTCGCGCCCGTGGTGCCGAGGTGCCGGAGAGCTTCTACACCGATCCGCTGATGTACCAGGCCACCAGCGCCGGCTTCTACGGCCCGCGCGATGCGGTCAAGGTGGTCAGCGAGGACTATGGGATCGACCTGGAAGCGGAGATCGTGGTGATCACCGACGACGTGCCGATGGCAGTCACTCCCGAGCAGGCCGCCGGCCACATCCAGCTGGTGGGCCTGGTCAACGACGTCTCCCTGCGCAACCTGATCCCGGGCGAGCTGGCCAAGGGCTTCGGCTTCCTGCAGTCCAAGCCGCGCTCGGCGCTGTCGCCGGTGTTCGTCACCCCTGACGAGCTGGGCGAGGCCTGGCAGGACAGCAAGGTGCACCTGCCGCTGGTCACGCATATCAATGGTGTCTGGTTCGGCGCGCCGGAAGCGGGGGTGGACATGCAGTTCAACTTCGCCCAGCTGGTTGCCCATGCGGCCAAGACCCGCCCGCTGGGCGCCGGCGCGATCGTCGGCTCGGGCACCATCGCCAACGAAGACACCAGCAAGGGCGCCTCGTGCTTCGCCGAGCAGCGCACCGTTGAAACCCTGCGCGACGGCAAGCCGAGCACGCCGTTCATGTCCTTCGGCGACGTGGTCCGGATCGAAATGCTGGATGCCGCCGGCAAGAGCATCTTCGGTGCGATCGAGCAGCGCATCGAACAGGCAGTCAAGCCCTGAACGCACGTTACGGAGCGCACATGGACCGCATCGAGCTGTACAGCTACTGGCGCTCCAGCGCGGCCTACCGCGTGCGCATCGGCCTGAACCTGAAGGGCCTGCCGCACCAGATCACGCCGGTGCATCTGGTGCGCGACGGCGGACAGCAGCACACCGCCGCCTATGCCGCGCTCAATCCGCAGGAGCTGGTACCGACCCTGCGGCATGGCGAACGCGTGCTGCAGCAGTCGATGGCGATCCTGGAGTACCTCGACGAGGTGTTCCCGGACCCGGCGCTGCTGCCCGACGACGCTGAAGGACGGGCGCGTGTGCGGGCGTTGGCCCAGCTGGTGGCCTGCGACATCCATCCGCTCAACAATCTGCGGGTGATGCAGTTCTTCAGCGATACCTGGAGCGTGCCGCAGCCCGAGCGCGACGACTGGACCCGGCACTGGATCCGGGTGGGGTTCGACGCGATGGAGCGGATGCTGGTCGAATCGGTCGATACCGGCCGGTTCTGCCACGGCGACATCCCGACCCTGGCCGACTGCTGCCTGGTACCGCAGATGTACAACGCGCGCCGCTTCAAGCTGGACCTGGAGCCGTACCCAACCCTGGTCCGCATCGATGCGGCGTGCCTGGCCCTGCCGGCGTTCGCGGCGGCCAAGCCGGAAAGCCAGGCCGACGCGTCGGCCTGACGAAGGCGTACCGACCAACGGTCGGTACCCACCGGCGCCGGATCAGAACCCGTGCGTGATCGCGGCCGGGGTGGCGGCCGAATAATCGGCGTAGGGGTCGTGCTCGCCGCTGCCGCCTTCGGACAGGCGGAACTTCAGCGCCAGGCCATCGCGCGAGTCGGCCGCGCGCAGCGCTTCCTCCTGCTCGATGATCCCCGACTTGGCCATCCGGAACAGGCACTGGTCGAAACTCTCCATGCCTTCCTCCAGCGAGGCTTCCATCGCCGCCTTG
The DNA here is from genome assembly GCF_009467805.1 of Stenotrophomonas nematodicola. GTDB lineage: Bacteria > Pseudomonadota > Gammaproteobacteria > Xanthomonadales > Xanthomonadaceae > Stenotrophomonas > Stenotrophomonas nematodicola. The sequence goes on along the minus strand of NZ_WIAY01000003.1, from coordinate 265,497 downwards.
ATCTCGTGCACCTGGCCGCGGCGCAGCAGGTCGCGGATCATCGGGGTGTTGATCAGCACTTCGGTGGCCGGCAGACGGCGTCCGTCCTTGCCCTTGACCAGCCGCTGGGAGACCACTGCGCGCAGGTTGAGGGAGAGGTTCATCAGCACGTTGCGATGTGCGCTCTCCGGGAAGAAGTTGAGGATGCGCTCGATGGTCTGGTCGGCGTTGTTGGAGTGCAGGGTGGCCAGGCACAGGTGCCCGGTCTCGGCGAAGGCGATCGCCGCCTCCATCGTCTCCGCATCCAGGATCTCGCCGATCAGGATCACGTCCGGCGCCTCGCGCATCGCGTTCTTCAGCGCATTGTGGAAGGCGTGGGTGTCCAGGCCGACCTCGCGCTGGTTGACGATGGACATCTTGTGCTTGTGCAGGTACTCGATCGGGTCCTCGATGGTGAGGATGTGCCCGGTCGTGGTGCTGTTGCGGTGGTCGATCATCGAGGCCAGCGAGGTCGACTTGCCCGAACCGGTCGAGCCGACCACCAGCACCAGCCCGCGCGGGGTCATGATGACGTCCTTGAGCACCTGCGGGAGGTTGAGCTCCTCGATGCTGGGGATCTTGCTGCGGATGGCGCGGATCACCATGCCCACTTCGCCGCGCTGCTTGAACACGTTCACGCGGAAGCGCCCCGCGTCCGGCAGGGCGATGGCCATGTTGAGCTCCAGCTCGCGCTCGAACTGCGGTGCCTGGCCCTCGTCCATCAGCGAGTAGGCGATTTTCTTGACCATGCCGGGCGGCAGGCCGGTGTTCCCCAGCGGGTACAGCTTGCCCTCGATCTTGATGTACACCGGGGCTCCGGTGGTCAAGAACATGTCCGAAGCGTTCTTTTCGGTCATCAGCTTCAGGAAGTAGCCGATATCCATGCGCAATGTTTCCCCAACAAATCAGCGGCGTACCGTTGCAAGCACGCCGCAGGCTTCCGACAATGGCCGCGCACAGACAACCCGGCGACGGCACCCCAATGAAAACTAGCTTCGCACAAATACGACACCCTCTGTATGTGATGGTGTGCGCATTAGCGCTTGCCGGCACCGCCACGGCGCAGGAAGCGGCCCTGGAGCTGGCGCAGGCCCGTCAGGCCGTGGACAAGGCCACCCAGGCCGATGCCGACCAGTACGCACCGGATCTGATCGCCGTCGCGCGCCAGGGGCTGGAACAGGCCCAGCGCGCCGCCGGCGATCGCCGCGAGCGCAAGAACGCCCCGGCGCTGGCGCTGCGGGCCACGGTCGATGCCGACCTGGCCCGGGCCCGCAGCGAAGAAGCCACCGCCACCGCGCAGCTGCAACTGCGGCGCAACGAGGTGGCCCAGCTGCAGCGCCAGCTCGCCACCGGAGAAGACCGCCCGTGAAGCACACCCGCATGCTGCTGCTGGCCCTGAGCCTGTCCCTGCCGTTCACGAGCCTGGCCGCCGAAGACCCGGCCGTGGCCCAGCTCAATCAGCGCCTGCTGACGATCCAGGCCAATCCCGACACGGCCGAACTGGCCGCGTTCCAGCGCCTGCAGGCCCAGCAGGCCGTGGCCGACCTGGCCAAGGCCAAGCGCCGCGACGTCGACCAGGCCCGTTATCTGGCCGAACGCCGGGTCGAGATTGCCGAGTCCAGCGTGCGTGCCGCCCTGGCCCAGCGTGAGGTGGATCGCCTGGAGCGTACCCGCAGCGAACTGCTGATCGAGGCCAGCCGCCGCGATGCGGTACGTGCCCGCCAGGAGGCCGAGCGCCTGCGCGTGCAGGCCCAGATCCAGGCCGAGGAAAGCGAGCGCCTGCGGATCGCGGCCGAAACCGAGGCGCTGGCCCGCCAGGATGCCGAGACCGCGCTGACCAGCGTCGCCGGCAAGCAGACCGCCCGTCTCAGCGCGGCCCAGCAGAGCGCGGCCAAGCTGGCCCGGGAAGAGGCTGAACTGGTGTCCGGCCAGAAGCTTCCCGGCTCCAAGTTCGATACCCGCGGGGAGGTGTTCACCTTCAATGGCGATGCCTTCGCCGCCGGCAAGGGCGCCCTGTCCAGCGGGGCCAAGGGGCAGGCCAAGGCCCTGGCCGAGTACCTGAACATCGGCAGGAAGGGGCGGGTGCGGATCGAGGCCTACGATGCCGCGGCCGGGGTCGGCCAGCAGCGCGCGGACGCCCTGCGCGATGCCCTGGTGGCCGCCGGCGTCAGCGCCAGCCGGTTGCAGGCCACTGGCAAGAAGGCGCCGGCCACCAAGGCCCGGTCGGCCGAGGTGATCATCGCGCCCTGATGCCGGCCGGGTATCGGCAGGTTGCTGTTTTTGTTGAATTTTCGTTGTCCTGCGCGTTCAGGCTGAACCCCACCTTGGTGGGGTCGAAAATATCTTCTGAAACGCTTGAACCGCCTCCCAAGCAAGCGTAGGGTCAATTGTCCGGGACGCCTCCGCGGCCCGGACGATTGGAGGGCCGGTAATGCGTCAGCGTCGCGAATCACAGCCGTTTGTCGCCCCGCATGGGTTGGACGCAGGCTGTGTCGAGGACGCCCGCCGCGCCGCGTGCTCCGCCCCCAAAGCAACGCCCCGTGCCGCAAGGCCGGGGCGTTCTTGTTTCAGCAAGAAGCGATAGGAGGTTCATCATGTTTGAAGGTCAGCCCCAGAGCGAGATCGATGCACGTCGCAAGCGTGATCCGGAATTCAAGGCGCTTTACGAACGGCACCAGAAGTTGAACAAGAAGTGCATGGATGCCGAGCTGGGCGTGCTTCCGATAGACCATCTCACCCTGGGCCAGATGAAGCGTGAGAAGCTGCTGACCAAGCAGAAGCTGGAACGGATGTACGACTCCCCCACGCATTGACGCTATTCGGGTGCCGGCCCAAGGCGGTCGGCACCCGGCACCCCACCGCCGCGGGCGGTACCTGTCACCTCGTCGACGGGTGCCGTCCGCGTCGCTCCTGCCGCTGCCGATGCGCTCGCCCGGCCGGCCCCGATGAATCTGGCGGTTCGACGCCTATCGCGCCCGCCAACCTGACATTCGGCGTCAACCGTCGGATAATCACCGGTCCGGCCGCTCTGCGGCGCGAATCGATGTGACCCGATGGCAATCCACTCCTCCGTACTCGACCTCATTGGCCAGACCCCGATCGTCAAGGCCCAGCGCCTGGATACCGGCGTCTGCGAGCTGTTCCTGAAGCTCGAAAGCGCCAATCCCGGAGGGTCGATCAAGGACCGCATCGGCCTGTCGATGATCGAGGCGGCCGAGCAGCGCGGGGATCTCAAGCCCGGGGCGACGCTGGTGGAAGGCACTGCCGGCAATACCGGCCTGGGCCTGGCGCTGGTGGCGCAGCAGAAGGGCTACAAGCTGATCCTGGTCGTGCCGGACAAGATGTCCCGCGAGAAGATCTTCAACCTCAAGGCGATGGGCGCCGAAGTGCGCCTGACCCGTTCGGACGTGGCCAAGGGCCACCCCGAGTACTACCAGGACATGGCCAAGCGCGTGGCCGAGGAAACCCCCGGCGCCTACTTCATCAACCAGTTCGGCAATCCGGACAACCCGGCGGCGCATGAGTTCGGCACCGGTCCGGAGATTCTCGAGCAGATGGGCGGGGACCTGGACGCGATCGTGTTCGGCTGCGGCAGCTCGGGCACCATGACCGGCCTGTCGCGCGCCTTCGCCACGCTGTCGCCGAAGACCGAACTGGTGCTGGCCGATCCGGTCGGCTCGATCCTGGCCGAGTACATCAATGATGGCGTGCTCAACGACAAGTCGGGCAGTTGGCTGGTGGAAGGCATCGGCGAAGATTTCCTGCCCTCCATCGCCGATTTCAGCCGCGTCACCACGGCCTATGCGATCAGCGACGCCGAGAGCTTCCACACCGCGCGCGAGCTGCTGGGCAAGGAAGGCATCCTCGGTGGCTCCTCCACCGGTACCCTGCTGGCCGCCGCACTCAAGTACTGCAAGGCCCAGACCACCCCGAAGAAGGTGCTGGTCCTGGTCTGCGACACGGGCAACAAGTACCTGTCCAAGATGTACAACGACTACTGGATGCTGGACAACGGCTTCCTGGAGCGCCCGCAGCACGGCGACCTCCGCGACCTGATCCTGCGCCCGTACGGCCAGCGCGACACTGTGGTGATCGGTCCCAACGACCTGCTCACCACCGCCTACCAGCGCATGAAGCTGTATGACGTGTCCCAGCTCCCGGTGATGGATGGCGACCAGCTGGTCGGCATCGTCGACGAAAGCGACGTGCTGCTGCATGTGTACGGCGATGAAGCGCGCTTCCGCGACCCGGTCTCCACCGCGATGGTCAGCAAACTGGACCGGCTGGACGTGAAGTCCCCGATCGAGGCGTTGCTGCCGGTATTCGACCGCGGCCAGGTGGCCATTGTGATGGACGGTGCCAGCTTCCTGGGCCTGATCACCCGCATCGACCTGCTGAACTACCTGCGCCGGCGGGTCCAGTAACCGCGGCAGGCCGCGCGCGCTGCTCTGAACTCCCGTTTATCCGCGTCAATGGCTGATTAAGCTGCCGCTGATAGACTTCCGCTCCTTTTGCGGGGGCCCTCCGGGGCCCCTCTGGCTGGGAAACAACATGTCCGATCACGCTTCCTCCGCGCACGACGCCCGCGCGCTCGCCCTGGCCACCCTGGCCATCCACGGCGGCCAGTCGCCGGACCCGAGCACCGGTGCGGTGATGCCGCCGATCTACGCGACGTCCACCTATGCACAGTCCAGCCCGGGTGAGCACCAGGGGTTCGAGTACTCGCGCACGCACAATCCCACCCGCTTCGCCTATGAGCGCTGCGTGGCCTCGCTGGAAGGCGGCACCCGCGGTTACGCCTTCGCCTCGGGCATGGCGGCCAGCTCCACCGTGATGGAACTGCTCGATGCCGGCAGCCACGTGGTGGCGATGGACGACATCTACGGCGGCACCTTCCGCCTGTTCGAGCGCGTGCGCCGCCGCACCGCCGGGCTGCAGTTCGGCTTCGTCGACCTGACCGACCTGGCTGCCTTCGAAGCGGCGATCACCGCGCAGACGAAGATGGTCTGGATCGAGACCCCGACCAACCCGATGCTGAAGATCGTGGACATCGCCGCGGTGGCCGCCATCGCCAGGCGCCACGGCCTGATCGTGGTGGTGGACAACACCTTCGCCTCGCCGATGCTGCAGCGTCCGCTGGAACTGGGCGCGGACCTGGTCCTGCACTCGGCCACCAAGTACCTCAACGGCCATTCGGACATGGTCGGTGGAATGGTCGTGGTCGGCGACAACCCCGAGCTGGCCGAGCAGATGGCCTTCCTGCAGAACTCCATCGGGGGCGTGCAGGGCCCGTTCGACAGCTTCCTGGCCCTGCGCGGCCTGAAAACCCTGCCGCTGCGCATGAAGGCCCACTGCGCCAATGCGCTGGCCCTGGCCCAGTGGCTGGAGAAGCACCCGGCGGTGGAGAAGGTCATCTACCCCGGCCTGACCTCGCACCCGCAGCACGAACTGGCCACGCGCCAGATGAACGGCTACGGCGGCATCGTCTCGATCGTGCTCAAGGGCGGATACGAGGCCGCCAAGCGCTTCTGCGAGCGCACCACGCTGTTCACCCTGGCCGAATCGCTGGGTGGCGTGGAAAGCCTGGTCAACCATCCGGCGGTCATGACCCATGCCTCGATCCCGGTCGAACGCCGCGAACAGCTCGGCATCAGCGATGCCCTGGTGCGCCTGAGCGTGGGCGTGGAAGACCTGGGGGATCTGCAGGTGGATCTGGAGCGGGCGCTGGCGGGCTGACGCCGCCGATCCGCCGGTTGTTCCTTCGTTTTTTCATCGAGGTAAAGCAGGTTGCATAACACGACCCTCCAGGTCCCCTTCCGCCGCCGCCTGGTCCAGTGGGTGATCCGCCAACCGTGGCTGAAAGCGGTGTACCAGCATGTCCCGGCGTCGCTGCGCGACCGGGTCACCTCGCGCCTGAACGCGCCGGTGGAACTGGTCGGTGTCCGCTTCGCCAACAGCGAGCGCTGGGCCGCCAAGAAGCAGCCCGTCACCGACGCGCCGGTCCGGCTGTTCGACCAGACCACGGTCTTCGGGCCGGAGCAGGGGGTGAACGTCTTTGCTTACCTGCGCGGGCAGTTCGGCCTGGCCGAGTGCGCGCGCATGTACGCGCGCGCCCTGCTGGGTGCCGGCTACCCCACCGCGCTGATCGACGTGGACATCAAGCTGCCCCACGACTGGAACGACCGCAGCCTGGACGCGTATATCCGCGAGGACGCACCGCACGGCGTGCACCTGGTCTTCATCAATCCGGACTACCTGCAGGCATCGCTGGACCAGATCGGCGAGGCACGCCTGGCCGGCAAGTACATCATCGCGTGCTGGTTCTGGGAGCTGGAGAACATTCCGACCTCCTGGTTGCCGGCACTTGAACTGGTGGACGAGATTCTGGTGGCGTCGCAGTACGTTGGCGATGCGTTCGCCAGGGTTACCGACAAGCCGATCCTGTGCGTGCCGCTGCCGTTGAGCGACGTCGGCGACAGCGGGTTGCAGCGGGCCGATTTCGGCATCGACGCGCGTGCGTTCGTGTTCATGACGTCGTTCGACTTCAACTCCTTCGTGCACCGCAAGAATCCATTCGCGGTGATCCGTGCCTTCCAGCGCGCGTTCCCCGATCGCGACCGCAACGTGCAGCTGCTGATCAAGACCAGCAACGGACACCGCAATCCCGAGCGCCTCAAGCTGCTGCTGGACAGCATCGGCGACGATGCCCGCATCGTCGTGCGCGACCATGTGCTGGACCGGGCCGACGTGCAGGCGCTGCAGCGCTGCGCGGATGTGTACGTGTCGCTGCACCATGCCGAGGGCTTCGGTCTCGGCCTGGCCGAGTGCATGGCCCAGGGCAAGCCGGTGATCGGCACGGCCTGGTCGGGCAACATGGAGTTCATGGATGCCGACAACAGCGCCCTGGTCGGCTACACGCTGGTGCCGGTCGAGGAGGGCGAGTATGCCCACCACGAGGGCCAGCGCTGGGCCGCCGCCGACGAGGGTCAGGCGGCCGACTGGATGCGCCGGCTGGCCGACGAGCCCGGGCTGGCCGATGCGATCGGCGCGCGTGCGCGCGCCTCGGTTCTCCAGACGCTGTCCCCCGAACGCGCCGCCGCCGCACTCATCGCACGCTTGAGTGCGATCAACGGCACCCCCCAGATGTCACGCAATGCCACGGCGACAATGACGCCACCTCAGGGAAGTCCGCACTGATGCACAGCTATTCCACCACCTTCAAAGACCTGCAGGAGGGCATCAAGGGTGCCAAGGTCTCCTTCTACATCGCGATGGGCGACATCCGTGCGCGCTACCGTCGCAGCATCCTGGGGCCCTTCTGGCAATCCCTGGCCACCGCGATCGGTGTGGTCGGTCTGGGCCTGCTCTGGAGCCAGCTGCTCAACATCGAGCGTGAGAAGTTCATCCCCACGCTGACCGCCGGCCTGATCATCTGGCAGATGCTGTCCGGCGTACTGATCGAGAGCTGCGGCCTGTTCGTGCGCCAGGCCTCGATCATCCGCAACGTGGTGATGCCCTTGTCGGTGCACCCGATGAGCGTGGTGACCCGCTACCTGGTCAACTTCGTGCACAGCCTGCTGGTGTTCGTGATCGTCGCGGTGGTGATGCGCATCGACGTGAACCTCAATACGCTGCTGTTCATTCCCGGGATGCTGCTGGTCGTGGCCAACCTGCTCTGGCTGTCGTTCGTGTTCGGCGTGATGGGCGCCCGGTATCGCGACCTGGAGTACGGTGTGGCCTCGGTGATGCCGATGCTGTTCCTGATCAGCCCGGTCATGTACCGCCTGGAATTCCTGCCCTTCTCCTCGGCCATCCTCGAATACAACCCCTTCACCTATCTGATCGAGGTGCTGCGCGCGCCGATGCTGGGCCACGTGCCGAGCCTGCATACCTACCTGGTGCTGGTGGCGATGGCGGTGCTGGGCTGGTTGCTGGCCTTCTGGTTCCTGCACAAAGCCAAGCTGCGCCTGCCTTTCTGGATCTGACATGACCGCCAAGCTCACCTTCGAAAACGTCACCCTGCGTTACCCGATCTACAACTCGCACAGCCTGTCGCTGCGCCGCAACCTGGTCGGCATCGCAACCGGTGGCCGGTTGATGGCCGGCAGCGGCCAGGTGACCCAGGTCACCGCGCTGGAGAACGTCTCCTTCAGCCTGCGCAGCGGCGATGCGGTTGGCATCGTTGGTCACAACGGCGCCGGCAAGAGCACCATGCTGCGCACGATGGCGGGCATCTACACGCCGCTGGAAGGCCGCATCGAGCGGGTCGGCCGCGTCGCCACCATGTTCGAGGTCGGTGCCGGCATGGATCCCGAACTGTCCGGCTACGAGAACATCCGCCGCATGGGCATGATGCTTGGCCTGCCGCTGAAGGAGATCAACGCACGCATCCCCGAGATCGAGGAATTCACCGATCTTGGCGACTTCCTGCAGCTGGCGGTGCGGACCTACTCGGCGGGCATGGCGATGCGCCTGATGTTCGCCGTGGCCACCTGCACCACGCCCGACATCCTGCTGGTCGACGAGGTGTTCGACGTCGGCGACGAAGCCTTCAAGGAACGCGCGGCCAAGCGCATGCGCGAGTTCATCAAGTCCTCGCAGATCTTCTGTCTGGCCTCGCACTCGCCGGAGACGATCGCCGAGTACTGCAACCGGGTGTTCGTGCTGAATCACGGCACGCTGCGGGAAATTTCGGTCTCACAACTCAAGTCAGAAGGATATGGCATTGAATCTCACGCTGGGTAATGCGGTCCGCAACGCCGCCGACATGGCGGCGCAGTCCCGGGCCAGCGATGGCTACCTGGCGCCAGGCGAAGAAGTTGTCCTGAGCAGCTCGCCGTACTCCAGCATGGATGCGGTGACCATGCGCGGCTTCGCGCTGCCGGAGACCGACGGCATCTGGTCCAGCGGGGCGATCAGCTCGATCGATGTCCGCCTGCGCGACGTCAGCGCCGATCGGCGTTATCGGGTGGTCATGGGGGCGCTGGCGTTCGAAGCGGCCGGCCACCGTGCGCTGGTATCGATCGGGATCAATGGCGGACCTGCGCACCAGGTCCTGGCCAACGGGTCGGGCTGGTCGAGCATCAGCGCCGACTGCGACGTGCGGATGGTCGGCAAGGTGCCGATGATCCGGATCGAATTCCAGGTCGCCAACCCGATGTCGCCCACTGCGTTGAGCCTGGGTGACGACAACCGGTTGTTGGGCTTCAAGGTCCGGTCGCTGCAGTTCATGGACATCGGTCCCGCCGCCGTGGTCGCTCCGGCCGCCGTTGCCCAGACGATACCCCTGGACGAACCAGCCGACGCGACCGCGCCGGCGCATGACGGGAGTTCGACAATGGAACGTTTGACGCAGAGTCCAACCGAAACCATCCGCGAACTGGCCAAGCGCGGCCCGATCTGGCGCATGGTGCTGCTCGACAAGAATCCGGTCGTGCGCGTGGTGCGCTGGATGCGGCGGGTCAGCCGCAACCTGTCCGAGATGCGCTACCAGCTGGACCAGATCCGCATCGATTCGGCGCGCCAGACCCGCGAGCTTGCCGAGCGGGTGGACAATATCGAGATCGATGCACGGGTCCAGGAGCGCGAACGGCAGAAGGCCGGCTCCGACGTGGATGCCATCATCCATCGCCTTGAACTGAACCACGCGCGCCTGCTGGCCATCGAGGAATCGGCGCAGCAGGTCGAGCGGCTGCAGGAAGCCAGCCGCACCGAGCATGCCGACAATCTGGAGACCATCGTGGCCACCACCGACGGCCTGGGCCGGGACGTGGCGGTCGTGCTGGATACCTTGAACAAGACCCTGAGCGAGTCGGTCCGGATGCTGCGTGAGTTCGAAAGCGTGGATACCAAGCTGGCCGGCATGGACCAGGCCTTGCGACGCGTGCAGCAGCAGGGCGAGGAACACGCGCGCCATGCGATCACCGGCATCCGTGAACTCCGCGAGCAGCTGCACCTGTCACTGCAGCAGCAGCACGAGCGCGCGACCCAGTCCCAGAGCAGCATCGAGTCGAGCCTGCAGAGCGTGATCGAACGCCAATGGGCCGACGGTGATGAGCTGCGCCGGCACCTGCATACCACCCTCCAGCAGATGGAGGAGCGGCATGAGGCCGAACGCGAGCGCCTGCGCACGCTGTTGCAGGAGACCCTGGAAGAAGGCGTCCAGGCGATGGATGCGCGCCCGGAAGTGGACGTGGACGCGATCCATGAGCACCTGATCGCGCTGCGTGAACGCGTGGATGGCCTGGGCGTGGTCGCCCGTGGCGCACCGCAGACCAACGAGAGCGCAGCCATCCAGGCGCTGCACCTGGTCGGGCTGGTGCACCAGAAGCTGGACAACGGCGAGATCGAAGTCGGTCAGATGCTGGAGCTGCTGCTGAGCATCAAGCAGCGCGTGGACGCGCAGCAGGCGCAGCTGGACAGCCTGGCGGTACAAGGGGCATCCGCCTCTCCGCGCCGCGTCCTGCGCCGCCATGACGGCTGGATCATCGCCACCGAGTTCGGTTCCTTCTCCTGCAGCGAAAGCGACGATCTGCTGGCCATGTGCCTGCTCGACAGCGGCGATGTGGAGCGCGGTCTGCGCCTGTTCATCGAGCATGCGCTGAAGGCCGGTGACGTGTTCGTTGACGCCGGTGCGAACATCGGCCTGCACACCGTGGCGGCGGCGCACGCCGTTGGCCCTGGCGGCAAGGTGATTGCCATCGAGGCCATGCCGCGCACCCTTGAACACCTGCGGGCATCGTTGCGGCTGAGCGGCGTTGAGCCGCAGGTTAAGGTCCTGCCGGTGGCGCTGGGCGCCCAGGACGAGGATGGCCGTGCCTTCCACGTCGGCGCTGTTGCCGGCCACAGCTCGCTGTACCCGCTGGATGAAGAGGTCGAGACCGTTCGGGTGGACGTGCGAACCCTGGATGGCCTGCTGGGCGAACGGCGGATCGATCTGGTCAAGATCGACGTCGAAGGCGCTGAACTGGACGTCCTGGCCGGTATGGAAGGACTGCTGGCGGCCAATCCCGAGATTGGCGTGGTGGCAGAGTATGCGGTGTCGCACCTCGGCCGGGCCGGGACCAGCGAGGCCGACTGGGAGGCATTCCGGGAGCGGCACGGCTTCGACCTGTACCGCATCGACGATCTCACCGGGGCCTGTCTGCCGGTGGAGGCGTTCGCCGCGCTGCGCGACGAAGTCAGCTCCAACATCCTGCTGTGCCGCCCGGGCAGCACGCTTCCGTCCACGATGAATACGGGAGCCGCCGCATGAGCCGGGTCGCCGTGATCGGTGCCGGCGGCCATGCCAAGGTGATCATCGACCTGCTGCGCTGCGGAGGGCACGAGGTGGTGGCATGCCTGGACGCGGGGCGGGTGGGGCAGGTGGTCAATGGCGTGCCGGTGCTGGGCGACGAGCGTGTTGAACTGCCGCGGTTGATGGAGCAGGGCGTGGATGCGGCGTTCGTGGCGCTCGGTGACAATCGCCTGCGTCAGAAAGTCGCCGCCTCCGTCGCCGCGCTCGGGTTGCACATGGTCGCCGCAATCGGGCGATCGGCGGTCGTATCCCCCAGTGCCAGGATCGGCCGCGGCTGCGCCATCATGGAGGGTGCCGTGGTGAATGCGGACGCCCGGATTGGTGAGTTTGCTATAATCAATACAAACGCCTCCATCGACCATGACTGTGTCGTCGGGCCTTATTCCCACGTTGCACCTGGCAGCGCCCTTGCGGGCGGCGTCGAGGTCGGTGCCGCCGTATTCATGGGCGCCGGGACGCGTGCGATTCCCGGGGTCAAGATCATGGACGGTGCCGTCGTTGGCGCCGGTACGGTCGTGGTAAGGGACATTGCCTCGCCCGGAACCTGGGTTGGCGTGCCGGCAAGACAAATTAAAAACAAGGACTGATCAATGTTGGCGTCAAAGCGGATTCCAGTTGCTGTTCCAAGCCTGACCGGCAACGAAAAGAAGTACGTGGAACAGTGTCTCGACTCGACGTGGATCTCGTCGGCCGGTGAGTTCATCGGCAAGTTCGAGCAGAGCTTCGCCGACTTCTGTGGCGTGCGCCACGCGGTAGCCATCAACAACGGCACCACTGCCATCCATCTGGCACTGGTCGCACTGGGTATCGGCGAAGGCGATGAAGTCCTGATCCCGACCCTGACCTACATCGCTACCGCCAATGCGGTGGCGTACTGCAATGCCAAGCCGGTGCTGGTGGATTCCGAACCCGGCACGATGAACATGGATCCGGCCCAGCTGGAAGCCAGGATCACCCCGCGCACCAAGGCCATCATCGTGGTGCACCTGTACGGTCACCCGACCGACATGGGGCCGGTGATGGAACTGGCGCGCAAGCACAACCTCAAGGTGATCGAAGACGCTGCCGAAGCACACGGTGCCGAGTACAACGGCAAGCGCGTGGGCGGCATCGGCGACTGCGCGACCTTCAGCTTCTTCGGCAACAAGATCGTCACCACCGGTGAAGGCGGCATGGTCACGACCGATGACGACGAACTGGCCGCGCGCCTGCGCCTGTACCGTGGCCAGGGCATGGACCCGAAGCGTCGCTACTGGTTCCCGGTGGTGGGCTTCAACTACCGCATGACCAACATCGCCGCCGCCATCGGCCTGGCGCAGATGGAGCGTATCGACGATGCCCTGGCAGCACGCCAGAAGGTGGCTGGCTGGTATGAGCAGGCCCTGGCGGCGCATGCCGATATCATCGAGCGTCCGGTCGTGGCCGATTACGCGCACCACGTGTACTGGATGTACACCGTGCTGCTGACCGGTCTGACCGACGCGCAGCGCGACGAAGTGATGCGCCTGATGGATGCCGACGGGATCGAAACCCGCCCGGTGTTCTATCCGATGCACGTGCTGCCGCCGTACCTGGAGGATGGCAGCCGCTACCCGGTCGCCAACGACCAGGCCGCGCGTGGCATCAACCTGCCGACGCATGCCCAGCTGGAAGCCGAAGACATCGAGCGCGTGGTCGCCTCGCTGGTGTCGGCACTGCGACGCGTGGGCAGCTGACCTTGCGTATCGCCATCTGCTCCTCGTTCGTCCCCTTCGTCAATGGTGGAGCGCGCTTCATCGTTGACTGGCTCGGAAGCCGACTGCGTGAACACGGGCACGAGGTCGAGATCATCTACCTGCCAATGGTGGAGACCCCCACCGACCTGCTGCAGCAGATGGCCGCGTACCGGATGATGGATCTGTCCGATTCGGTGGACCGGGTGATCACCACCCGGCCGCCGGCGCATCTGATCCAGCACCCCAAGAAGGTGGCGTGGTTCATCCACCATTTCCGCATGTACTACGACATGTGGGACACCTCCTACCGCGGCTTCCCCGACGATGCGCGTCATCGCGCATTACGCGGGGCGCTGGTGCGGGCCGATACCACGGCACTGGCTGAATCACACCGTCTGTTCACCAACTCGCAGGTGGTCGCCGACCGGGTCAAGCGCTACAACGGCCTGAACGCGGAGGTGCTGTATCCGCCGCTGTTCGACGTGTCGCACTTCCGCAACGACCAGCAGGGCGACGAGATCGTCTACATCTGCCGGATGGAGCACCACAAGCGCCAGCACCTGCTGCTGGAGGCCTTCAAGTACGTGACCACGCCGGTCAAGCTGCGCCTGTGCGGCACCAGCAGCGGGCCGGGCTACACCAATGGTCTGCGCGCCTTCATCGTGGCCGAAGGGCTGCAGGATCGCGTGGCCTGCGTGGACCGCTGGATCACCGAGGAAGAGAAGGCGCAGTGGCTGTCCACCGCGCTGGCGGCGGCGTACCTGCCGGAAGACGAGGATTCCTATGGGTATCCCTCGCTGGAGGCGGCACAATCGTCCAAGCCGGTCATCACCACCACCGATTCGGGCGGCGTGCTCGAGTTCGTCGAGCATGGCGTCAACGGCATGATCGCCGAGCCGGATCCACGTGCGCTGGCCGAGGTGATCGATGCACTGTGGCGCGATCGTGAGCACACCCGTCGCATGGGTGAGGCGGCCAAGGCGCGCGTGCAGGAACTGAAGATCAATTGGGACCACGTGCTGGAGCGGTTGCTGTCATGAAGGTACTGGTCGTCAACAACATGGTGCCCGGGCTGCGCGGTGGCGCCGAGGAGCTGGCCGATCAGCTGGTGCTGAACCTGCGCAAGGCCGGTCACCAGTCCGAGCTGCTGCGCATTCCGTTCACCTGGCATCCGCCGGAACGCATCGTCGGCGAAATGCTGATGTGCCGCAGCATGCGCCTGATCAACGTCGATCGCGTGATCGCGATGAAGTTCCCGGCCTATCTGCTGCCCTTCGATGACAAGGTGTTCTGGCTGGCGCACCAGTATCGCCAGGCCTATGACATGTGGGATTCGGGCCACAGCAATATTCCCAACACCCCGGAGGGCCGGCAGATCCGCTCGGCGATCACCGAGGCCGACAACGATGCCTTCTCCCTGGGCCGTGGCGTCTACGCCGTCGGCCGTACGGTGCAGGATCGCCTGATGCACTACAACGGCATTCCGTCCGAGCTGCTGCGTGCGCCGTTGAACGATACCGAGCTGTTTACCGGTGGCGCCCACGGCGATTACATCTTCGCCGGTGGCCGCATCAATGCCGGCAAGCGCCAGCACCGCCTGATCGAGGCGATGGCGCTGACCAAGGCGCCGGTCAAGCTGATCGTGGCCGGGCCGGCCGACACGCCGGAAGATGCCGACCGCCTGCGCGCGCTGGTCGAGACGCACGGTCTGCAGGGCCGGGTGAAGCTGGATATCGGCTTCCATCCGCGCCAGACCATCGCCGACTACGTCAACGGTGCACTGGCCTGCGCCTACCTGCCGATGGCCGAGGACTCCTTCGGGTACGTCACGATGGAAGCCTGCCAGGCCCGCAAGGCGGTGATCACGGTGGACGATTCGGGCGACCTGACCGAGCTGATCAAGGACGGCGACAACGGCTGGGTCTGCGCCGACGACACCACGCAGATCGCCGCGGCACTGACGCAGGCCTTCGCCACCCGGGCGGTGACGCTGGAGCGTGGGCAGAACGCCTACGAAAGCTGGACCCGCCTGGACATCAACTGGGCCACAACGGTGGAGAAACTGACCCGATGAAGCTTATCTGGGCGGGCCCCTACTGCGGTCCTTCGGCAATCGCACGTTTCAGCAGCCATGTCGTCGCCGAACTGCGCGCGCTGGGCCACGATGTGGCGATCTACCGCACCGAAACCGGCGACGCCGCACTCAATGCCCCGCTGCCCGATCCGGTGGTACTCGTGCCGGGCAGTGCGATGGAAGAGGAGTGGCTGCGGACGGCCGATCTGGTATTTGCCAACATCGGCGACCACTACGGGTTCCACGGCGGCATCTTCGAGCTGGCACGCAAGCGCCCGTTCGTCGGTGTCATGCATGACTGGTTCGTGCTGAACCTGTTCTGGGATCGCCTGAAGGCCGAAGGCCGGCCGCAGGATGCCCCGCGCGTGATCCAGGGCCTTTACGGCCAGGAGGCGGGTGAACTGTGCGCGGCAGCGACCAGCGAAACCATCATGACCGTGGCTGCCGAGCATTTCCCGATGACGCAGTGGGCGGTCTCCGACCTGCTCGGCTGCATCATCCATTCCGAGTTCTACCGCGCCAAGGTCCAGGCCCGCTGCCCGGGGCCGGTGCATAAGCTGTCGCTTGCCTACCCCGCGCCGAACGTGCCGCAGGATCGCCGCGCGCCGGTGGAGGACCGCTCGCGCCTGCGCCTGTGCACGCTGGGTGTGGTCAATCCGAACAAGTGCGTGGACAAGGTCGTGCGCGCCTTGGCGCGCGACCCCGAACTGGCGGCACGCACCGAGTACCACGTGCTCGGCGGTGTGGGCGACCAGGAACGCCGGCGCCTGGAGGCGATCTGCGCCGAGGTCGGTTTCCTCGGACTGACCCTGGAAGGCCGCGTCAGCGACGAACGCCTGATCGAAGGCATGGCCGAGGCCGATGCCATCTGCTGCCTGCGCGATCCGGCGCTGGAAGGCGCGTCTGCGTCGGCGGTGGAAGGCATGCAGTCCGGCGTCCCGGTGATTGTCTCCAACGCAGGCTTCTATGCCGATCTGCCCGATGAGTACGTGCTCAAGATTCCGCAGGGCGATTGCGAAGACGAACTGCTTGCACAGCTCCAGCACATCGACCGCCATCGCGCCGAAGGTCGGCAGATGGGCGCACGTGCCCGCGAATGGGCACACGGCGAGTTCTCCGCCAAACACTATGCCACCGGCCTGGATCAGCTCATCCCCGAGTTCATCGCATGCGAGCCGTACCTGCTGACCAGCAAGGCGCTGGGCCGTGAGCTTGGCCGGATGGGCATCCCGGGCAACAGTCCCGCCGCCGGCAGGGTCGCTGACGCGCTGGACCGCATGTTTGCCCTGTGAGCGTCGCGCCGACCTTCACTTCACCTCATCACCCAGGAATGAAAACCATGAAATCTGCAGTTATCACCGGTATTTCCGGCCAGGACGGCGCTTACCTGGCGCAGTTGCTCCTTGAAAAGGGCTACAAGGTCTACGGCACCTACCGCCGTACCAGCTCGGTCAACTTCTGGCGTATTGAAGAGCTCGGCATCGAGAAGCACCCGAATCTGCACCTGGTCGAGCACGACCTGCAGGACCTGGGGTCGTCGATCCGCCTGCTGCAGGAAAGCGAGGCCACCGAGGTCTACAACCTGGCTGCCCAGAGCTTCGTGGGCGTGTCCTTCGACCAACCCGTGCTGACCGCGCAGATCACCGCGCTGGGCGCACTGAACCTGCTCGAAGCCATCCGTGCGGTCAACCCGAAGATCCGCTTCTACCAGGCGTCGACCTCGGAGATGTTCGGCCTGGTACAGCAGGTGCCGCAGACCGAGCAGACCCAGTTCTACCCGCGCAGCCCGTACGGCGTGGCCAAGCTCTACGCGCACTGGATGACGGTGAACTACCGCGAGTCCTACGACATGTTCGCGTCCAGCGGCATCCTGTTCAACCACGAGTCCCCGCTGCGCGGCCGCGAGTTCGTGACCCGCAAGATCACCGACTCGGTCGCCAAGATCAAGCTGGGCAAGCTGGATGTGCTGGAGCTGGGCAACCTGGACGCCAAGCGTGACTGGGGCTTTGCCAAGGAATACGTGGAAGGCATGTGGCGGATGCTGCAGGCCGACAAGCCGGACACCTACGTGCTGGCCACCAACCGTACCGAGACCGTGCGCGACTTCGTGACGATGGCGTTCAAGGCCATCGGCGTGGACCTGGCCTGGAATGGCACCGGCCTGGACGAAGTGGGCACCTGCAGCGCCTCGGGCAAGACCCTGGTCAAGATCAACCCGAAGTTCCACCGTCCGGCCGAAGTGGACCTGCTGATCGGCAACCCGGAAAAGGCCAAGCGCGAGCTGGGCTGGGAACCGTCCACCACGCTGGAAGAGCTGTGCGAGATGATGGTGGCTGCCGACCTGCGCCGCAATGAGGCCGGCGCATCGTTCTGACCGGCGAAGTCGTTGCTTAATCGTCCAATCGCGTGGGACGGGCCGGTACTCCGGTCCGTCCACCGCGGTTCCACCTAGGCAGTCGAACCTCAACGGAACTCTCCCATGAAGCCCATCGCAGCGATAACCGGAATCGAGGGATTCACGGGCCCTTACATGGCCGCCGAGCTGGAACGGCTTGGTTACCAGGTGCAGGGAATCAGCCGCAGCCCGATCGCAGGGCGTGAGCACGTCATCGCCGACATCCTGGACCGCGATGCACTGGCGGCGGCGCTGTCCCGCATCCAGCCCCAGGTCGTCGTCCACCTGGCGGGCGTCTCGCACGTCGCGCACCGTGACGTCTCGGCGATCTACCAGGCCAACATCATGGGCACGCGCAATCTGCTCGATGCGCTGGTCGAGTTGGATACGCCCCTGCACAGCGTGGTGCTGCCCAGCAGCGCGCACGTGTACGGTGCCTCCTCCAGCGAACTGCTCACCGAGCAGTCGCCGATGGCACCCTTCAACGATTACGCCATCAGCAAGGTCGCCAGCGAACATGTGGCGCGCCTGTATATGGACCGATTGCCGATCATGGTGACGCGTCCGTTCAATTACACCGGGGTCGGCCAGTCGCCCTCGTTCTTTGTGGCCAAGGTGATCGACCACGCCCGGCGCGGCAGTACCGACCTGCGGCTTGGCAACCTGGACGTGGAGCGGGATTTCACCGATGTCCGCGATCTGGTCCGTTGCTACGGCATGCTGATCGAGCAGCGCTGCCGCGGCGATGTCGTCAACATCTGCAGCGGCGTATCCACCTCGCTGCGCACGGTCATCGATATCGTCAGCGAGCTGTCCGGCCTGGATTTCGCCATTGAAAGCGATTCGGGCCTGATCCGCAGCCATGACGTGGACCGGCTTGCCGGCTCCAATGCGCGCTTCATGGCGCTGACCGGCGGCATCACCTTCCGGCCGCTGCGGGAAACCCTGCAGTGGATGCTCGACGCCTGATCCTGGCGGCCTCCCGGACGGTGCCGATGGCGCGGTCCTGACATGAAAACGCCCCGGAGCGCAGCGCGCTGCCGGGGCGTTTTTTCAAGCGTTTACCGCAAAATTACGGGGTAGCTGCCGTGATCGGCGCACCCTTGTCGTCGCACAGGCCCTTGCCGTCGGCGCAGCGCGCGAACGGGCCCAGCACCAGCACCGGCTGCTGGAAGTTGAAGCCGAACCATGCAACGGCTTCCTGCAGCAGTTCAACCTGCAGCTTGTTGCCGACCAGCAGGGCTGCCGGCACGGAGGCCTTCAGTTCCTGCGACTGGCCGACCTGCAGATCGCCATTCAGCACGGCGCGACCGATGTCCTGGCCACGCTTGCCTTCCGGGTTGGCCGGGTCCGGCACCAGCTGCAGCACGCCGGCGGACACATTCTGGCCGCCGTTGGCCGGCAGCGCGACCTTGCCGTTGTTGGTGACCTTGAAGGCCACGGTCAGGGTGTCGTCAGCCGCGTTGTAGGTGGCCTGACCCACCTGTTCGATGGCGATCGAGACTTCTTCCTGGGTCAGCGGCTTGTTCTGGCTGGCCGCCGCCGCCGGCGCTTCTGCCGGAGCAGCAGCCTGTTCAGCCGCCGCCGGCGCTTCGCTTTCGTTGGAGGAACAGGCCGCCAGTGCGAAGGTGGAGGCAAGAATCAGGGGGAATGCAAACCTGCGGTACTGTGTATTCATGAAATGCTCGATGAGCTGTTGGATTGAAGTGGTCGGATCCATCGACGGCAATCCTTCCAGGGCGTGGAATGGTGGACATGCAACCGGGCGAATGATACAGCGCCGGATCAGTTCGCGGGAGAGGGGGGTACGGGGTCCAGAGACACCCAGTCGATGAGGAAACTCAGGGGGGTGGGGTCGCGGGTCACCGGGCTGTCGAAGGCGATCACATTGGTGCCGATCTTCAGCGCGTCGGCTGGAACCTCGGCGCTCAGCGTGCTGGCGTCCTTCCACGTCACTGCGATCAGATGGTCATTGACACGCAGCTTGATCGACTCCGGCGTGGTCGGCGGCACGATCTGCAGGACACGGGCCGTCAGCGTATACGGGCGGGCGTCCGGCAGCAGGTCGAACTGCAGGGTCGCTTCCGGGAGGGTCTTCCAGGCGGCCGAGCGCCAGACCGGCAGGGTGTGGTTGGCAATCGTCCAGCGGCCGGCGATCCAGCCCGACCCACGGGTCGGCTGCTCCATGCTCCACCACCGACCGAAGTCCCAGCGGAAGCGGTCGCTGGCGCGCTCGGTACGGAACTGCTCGAAGGCCAGCGGCCAGGGCTGACGGCGCAGGATGTTGCGGTAGCGTTCGGCCACGCTGGAGTGGCCGGTTTCGAGCAAGCGCCGGTAGTTCTCCAGCGCCTCCGGGGAGGCGCTGGACGTGGTGGTGCCGTCCGCCTCCAGGGTGACCACTACGGCGGCACTGCGCTTGATCTGGCGGGTCGCTGCCGGGGTGCCCGGGGCACTCACCAGCGGCGCCTCGGTCAGGTTCCAGCCGTCCTCGGTTGCTTCGCAGGTACCCAGCCGTCCCTCCACGTTGGGGAACTGCCAGACGTTGCCAGACGGGCTGCAGATGATCGGCCGCTCGATCGGGCGGTCGTACAGATAGGTCAGTGCCATCACCATCCCCTCGCGGACCATCCAGACGTCGTTGAGCTGGTCGCGCTTGTCGATGATGACCAGGGTCTGGTCGAGCCGGGGCGGGGGCACGTTCCCGACGATGTCGCCGAGCAGGGTCTGCTGCGTGGCCGACAGGCGTCGGTAATGGTCGAACTGGAACATCTGGGCGGCAAAGGCGACCACCAGGGCAGCCGCCGTCACGACCACACCCAGCCCCCAGCTGCGGCGGGTGAGGGCGATCAGCACGCCGACGCACAGAAGGGCGCCACCGGGTGCTGCCCCCAGGAAGGTACGCTGGGAAATCTCCAGGTGCGGCAGGGACGCGGCGAAGGGCAGGTAGCCCAGGCCGATCATCACCAGACCGGTAATCCCCAGGCGTACCACCGAGGTGGACGGCGTGGCGATGTCGGCCAGGGCATTCTCGCCCGGCAGGGCCCGGCTGCTGCGCCAGACGGTGTAACCGACCAGGACCGCGCACAGAGCCAGATAGAGGTGGGTGCGGTACTCGAACCAGGTGATGGCCAGGGCATCCAGCCAACCGCCGACGAGGGTGCGACCGAAGCCGATTCCCACCACGCGCTGAAGGCGGTCCACCACGTCGATCTGCATGGCGGTTCCCACCAGGCTGGCCTGGTAGGTTTCACCGCTGCCCTTGGCGTACAGCACGTAGGCGACGTTGACCAGAATGCCGGCGATCCAGGCAGCGCTGACGATGCGGTGTCCGTTGACCTTGGCCAGAGCGCCGCGCACACCGAAGCGCGCGTACAGCAGCAGCAGCGGAACGACGACGAAGGTCAGCGCGGCCTCATAGGCGAACGTGGCGAGGACGGCGCAGGGAACCGCCAGCAGCATCGCAATGGCACGCTGCCAGGGCTTCTGCAGGGTGTAACCGAACGCGCACAGGGCCACGGCAAGCAGCGACAGCGAGATCGACCAGTCGATATGGAAGGAGCGGAACGAGAGCTGCATCGTGTCGGCGGGGTAGAACACCACCAGCAGCCCGAGCACCGCCGCCCAGCGACGCGAATGGGTCAGCCACCAACCCATCAGGCCGGCGCCGATACCCTTGAGCAGCAGCGAGCCCATCAACAGCGCGTGCCAATAGGCGAACGAGTTGGGATCGAGCAGGTAGCCGATCGCATGCGGAGCCACGGTCAGGGGACGCAGCCGGTGCGGGGCCAGCGGGCCGTCGGGGCTCACCCAGATGAAGGGTTCGCGCAGCGTGAACAGCGCAAGCACGTCCCATTCTTCGATAAGGCCGGTGATGCTGAAGCCAAAGGGCAACCACAGCAGCGCGACCATGATCGCGCACGGCAGGACAAGGAAGCTCCAGCGGCGGAACAGCGCGGTGGATGGGGAAGGCGGGGTGTTCAGGCTCATGGACGGACTCGATGCCGGGCAGACGGAGGATGACTCCGCGCTGCGATGCGGTTAGCGATCCGGACGCTGCAGAAGCGCACGGGTCAGCAGGAAGGAAACAGGAAGCGTGACGACGATGGAAATGATGGGACCCAGTGCGGCCGGGACGTGGAAGTAGCCCACCGTCACCTTGAGCGTGAGCGCACCCAGCACATACACAACGGCGTAGATCAGCGGGAACGCCGCGAACTTCAGCCAGCTGTGCCGGGCCTTGAACACATAGCGCGTGTTCAAGGCGTAGCTGAGTACGATGCCGGCGCAGTAGCTGATCAGGTACGCCGCCTGGTAATGCATGAACCGCAGCAGCACCCAGTACAGCACCAGGGTGGCGCCCGTGTTGAGGGCGCCACCGACCAGGAAACGCAGCGCCAGCACGTGCAGCGGCGGGCGTTGCGGTCCGGTCGGCAGACCGCCGGGAGCGCCGGTATCAACCTGCGGCATGTGCCAGCGACTTGAAGCTGGCGTAGTCGCGGATGTACTCGTCCGAATCGTAGGGTTCGGACGCGAACACCAGCAGTACGGCGTCCTTGGAATACTTGTACTGCGTACCCCAGATCATCGGCGGCAGGTGAATGCCCTGGCTGGGCGAATTCAATTCGACATCGATGCGGCGGGTACCGTCATCGGCCAGCACACGCACCGACCCCGACACGCAGACCAGGAACTGGTGGCAACGCTTGTGCGCGTGCTCGCCGCGGGTTTCCTGGGTGGGCACGCCGTACACCAGGAAGTAGCGCTTGGCTGCGAACGGCAGGAAGGAATCGAAATCACCGACCGACAACGAGCCGCGGATGTCCACGTAGCTCGGCATGGTGTACAGCTTGACGCCCGGTACGGCGGTTTCGGCGATGCCCTGCGGTGCGTTGATCTGCGGCGCGTGCGCGGCGCCGTCCTTGTCGCTGACGTAGCCGACGATGCGCCCGGGATTGCCGACCACGATCGCATTCGGGGGGACCGAACGGGTCACCACCGCCCCGGCACCGATCATTGCGCCGCTGCCGATGGTGGTGCCCGCCAGGATCGTGGCGTTGGCACCAATCGACGCGCCGGCTTCCACCACGGTGCCCAGGAACTGGTCGGGGTAGACCTTGCTGCGCGGGAACAGGTCATTGGTGAAGGTGGCATTGGGGCCGACGAACACGTCGTCACCCAGGCGCACGCCGTTCCACAGCTGGACACCGCACTTGATGGTGACGCGGTCGCCGACCACCACGTCCGATTCGACAAAGACGCCGTCGCAGATGTTGCAGTCGCTGCCCAGGCGCGCGCCCGGCAGTACATGGGCGAAGGCCCAGATCCGGGTGCCGTCGCCGATCTGGTCGCTCTCGCACAGGGCGTTGGGATGAACGAAATGACTCACGTGACTTCCTTCTCGAAGGTCTCGACCGATTGGGTGATCGACAGGGGACGCGCCTTGGTGTTCTCAAACGCATGCCAGGCGTAGGTGCCGACAATGCCGAGGCCCAAAGAATTGAGGGCGCCGAAGAACAGGACCGTCAGGATGGTGCCGGCATAGCCGGGCACGGTGACCAGGCCGGATAGCTTGGCTGCCACCACCAGTACGCCGAGCAGCACGGTGAACACCAGCGCCAGCAGGCCCAGTGCCGTGAGCATCCGCACCGGCAGATCGGTAAAGGCGAATACGCTGTCGGACAGGTAGCGCAGCTTCTTGCTCAGCGTCCACGCGCTCTTGCCGTGCTGGCGTTCGCGGCGCTGATACGGGACGAACTCGCGCTTGCCCCCGAGCCAGAACAGCTGTGCCAGCAGGCTGGAATGCGATTCGTTGAGCAGCAGCAGGCGCTCGCGGAAATCCGCGCTTACCGCGAAGATGTCCACGCCGCCCTTCGGAATATCCTTGATGACCAACCGGCGGTACAGCGCCCAGAAGGCGGTGGACGCCAGCTTGGAGCCCATCGGGTCCTGCCGTGCCTCGCGGATGCCGAAGGCGACATCGTAGTGGTCGGCGGCGTAGCGCTTCCAGAAGTTGATCACCAGATCCGGCGGCTCCTGCAGATCGGCCGCCATCACTGCGGTCACGTCGGCCCGGCTCTGCTGCAGGCCGGTACGGATGGCCGGGAACGCGCCGAAGTTGCGGGTCAGGTTGACCAGCTGGGCGCGGAACGCGCACTGCGGCAGTTTCTCGCGCAGCAGCGCATGGCTGCGATCCGGACTGCCGTCGACCACGAAGATGGCTTCGAAGTCGCCGTCCACCGACCGGGAGATGTGATCGACCGCCTGCAGCAGGTCGTCGATCGACCCCTCGTTGCGGTAGATCGGGACGACCAGCCCAAGCGATGGCGCCGCGCGGCTCAGAACCGGTTGCATGCGGCGATGACCTGGTCGGCTTCTTCGTCGGTCAGTTCCGGGAAGCAGGGCAGGGTGAGCACGCGCTCGGCATCGGCTTCGGTGGCAGGCAGCCGCACGGCATCGAACGCGCCGGCATGGCACGGCTGGCGGTGGTCGCACAGCGGATAGTGGATCTCGGTCTGCACGCCGGCCGCCTGCAGGTGGCTGCGCAGGGCATCGCGATCATCGGTGCGCACCACGTACAGGTGGGCCACGTTGTCCTCGCCCACCGGCGCTGCCACCTGGATGCGCGGGTTGCGGATGCCGGCGGCATAGCGGTTGGCGATGTCGCGGCGGCGCGCATTCCACGCATCCAGGTGCGGCAGCATCGCGCGCAGCATCGCCGCCTGGATTTCGTCCAGTCGGCTGTTGCGGCCACCGCGCAGGCTGTTGGTGTACTTGGCCGACCAGCCGTACTGGCGCAGCTGTGCGGCAGTCTGGGCCAGTGCAGCGTCATTGCTGACAATCGCGCCGCCGTCGCCCAGTGCACCCAGGTTCTTGGTCGGGTAGAAGCTGAAGCTGGCGATGTCGCCGAAGCTGCCGGCGCGCGTCTGGTTGCGCGTGGCGCCATGTGCCTGGGCGCAGTCTTCCACTACCTTGATGCCACGCGCGTGGCACAGTGCCACGATCGCCTCGATATCGGCCAGCTGACCGTACAGGTGGGTGACGATGACCGCCTTCGGCGCAGCGCCGTCGTCCAGCGCTGCCTGCAGGCACGCCACCGACATCACGCCGGTGGTTGCCTCGGTGTCGATGAACAGCGGCGTTGCGCCGCAGGCCAGGACGGCCGACGTGCCGTACATCGCCGCGTTGGCGACCACGCCGACCGTGTCACCCTCGGTCACGCCAAGGGCACGCAGGGACAGTTCCAGCGCATCGGTACCGTTGGCCACGCTGACGCAGTGCGCGGCGCCGCAATACGCGGCGAACTCCTGCTCGAAGGCCTTGACGTTCGGGCCGAGCACGTAATAACCGCTCGCGATGATCTGTCCCGCGATGGCGCCCAACTGCTCCTGCAGGGGGGCGATATGCCGTGACAGGGAGTTGACGGGAATCTGGGTGGTCATGGATGTTGGCTGCAAGAAAAGAGGGAAGGGGCGGGCGATGGCCTTACTGGGCGCGACCGTACTGGTCTTCGAACCGCACGATGTCGTCCTCGCCGAGATAGCTGCCCGACTGCACCTCGATCAGCTCCAGCGGCAACTTGCCCGGATTCTTGAGGCGATGGGTCACGCCGAGCGGGATGTAGGTGCTCTGGTTCTCGGTGAGCAGGATCACCTCGTCGCCGCGGGTGACCTCGGCAGTGCCGCTGACCACGATCCAGTGCTCGGCGCGGTGGTGGTGCATCTGCAGGCTCAGCGTGGCACCGGGCTTGACCGTGATGCGCTTGACCTGGAAACGGGCGCCGTTGTCGATGGAGTCGTACGCACCCCACGGGCGGTAGACCTTGCGGTGCGCAGCGGCTTCGCTGCGGCCGTCGCGCTTGATCTGGCCGACGATTTCCTTGACGTCCTGTACGCGGTCCTTGTGGCCCACGAATACGGCGTCGTCGGTCTCCACGACCACCACATCTTCCAGCCCGACCATCGCGATCAGGCGGGTGCCGTAGGCATAGCTGTTGCGGCAGTCCAGCGCGATGACGTCGCCGTGGCAGGCATTGCCGTCGGCGTCCTTGTCTGACACGTCCCACAGCGCCGACCAGGAGCCCACGTCATTCCAGCCGGCATCCAGCGGAACCACGGCGGCATCGGCGGTCTTCTCCATCACCGCATAGTCGATCGAATCGTTGGGGCTGGCCGCGAAGGCTTCGGCATCCAGGCGGATGAAGTCGCTGTCACGCGAGGCCTTGTCCAGCGCGGCGCGGCAGGCCGCCAGCATGGCCGGCTGCAGCGCCTCCAGTTCCTGCAGGTAACGGGATGCCTTAAACAGGAACATGCCGCTGTTCCAGTAGTACTCGCCGGAGCTGACGTACTGCTGGGCGGTCTCCAGGTTCGGCTTCTCGACGAAGCGGTCGACGCCGCGCACGCCTTCGCCGGCGTGGGCCTTGATGTAGCCATAGCCGGTTTCCGGGGCCGTCGGCACGATGCCGAAGGTGACCAGCTTGCCGGCATCAGCGGCCACAGCCGCCTGCTTGACCGCCGCGTGGAAGGCGGCATCGTTGCGGACCACATGGTCGGACGGCAGCACCAGCAGCAGCGCGTCCTCACCGCCGGCCAGCGCCTGCAGCGCGGCGATGGCGATCGCCGGTGCGGTGTTGCGCCCGATCGGTTCGAGAATCAGCGCCTGCGGCACCACGCTGCATTCGCGCAGCTGTTCGGCGGCCATGAAACGGTGTTCCTGGTTGGCCACCACGATCGGCGCCCTGCCGGCGATGGCGGCCACGCGGTTCCAGGTGGCCTGCAGCATCGTGACATCGCCCACCAGCGGCAGGAACTGTTTCGGGTATGCCTCGCGCGAGAGCGGCCAGAGGCGGGTACCGGAGCCACCGGAAAGGATGACGGGGAGAATGGGCAACATGGAGATCGTCCTGAATCAGTGTTGGGGGGCTTGTCCGCCGATCAGAGCGGTGAGCTCTTCGGTCCGGGCGCGCAGCAGCGCGGCATCGCCACGGGTCTCGACGTTCAGCCGCAGAAGCGGTTCGGTATTGGAGCTGCGCAGGTTGAAACGCCAGGTGGCGAATTCGACGCTGACCCCATCGGTGTGATCCAGTTCGGGCGCCTGGTCCGCATAGTGGGCCAGCACGCGGGCGGTCGCGGCCTTGGCGTCGTCGACGCGGAAGTTGATCTCGCCGCTGCAGGGGAAGGCCTGCATGCGATCGGCGACCAGGTCGCCAAGCGACGTGCCGGTCTGCGAGACCAGTTCGGCGATCAGCAGCCACGGAATCATGCCGGAGTCGCAGTAGGCGAAGTCGCGGAAGTAATGGTGCGCGCTCATCTCGCCACCGTAGATGGCATCTTCGGCGCGCATGCGCTCCTTGATGAACGCGTGGCCGGTTTTGCTCATGATCGGCACGCCACCGGCCTGTTCGACCATTTCAACCGTGTTCCAGGTCAGGCGCGGGTCGTGGATGATCTTGCCGCCCGGCCGGCGCTTGAGCAGTGCCACGGCCAGCAGGCCGACCAGGTAGTAGCCCTCGATGAATGCGCCGGTGCTGTCGAAGAAGAAGCAACGGTCGAAATCGCCGTCCCAGGCAATGCCGAAATCGGCGCCGTGGGCGCGCACCGCATCGGCCGTGGCGGCGCGGTTTTCCGGCAGCAGCGGGTTGGGGATGCCGTTGGGGAACGTGCCGTCGGGCTCATGCTGGATGCGGATGAACTCGAACGGCAGGTGCGGTGCCAGTTCGTCGATCACCAGACCGGCGCCGCCGTTGCCGGCGTTGACCACGATCTTCAACGGCTTCAGCGCGGCCACATCGACATAGCCCAGCAGGTGCTGGATGTAGGCGGTTTTGTCGGTATCGCTGCGCACCACACCCTCCCCCGAGGGCAGCGGTGCATCACCGGCGGCAAAGTCGCGCACGTCGAACAGGCCGGTGTCGCCGCTGATCGGGCGCGCGTGTTCACGCACCAGCTTCATGCCGTTGTAGCCCATCGGGTTGTGGCTGGCGGTGACCATCACGCCGCCGGCGGCCTGGCGGTGGAAGGTCTGGAAATAGACCTCCTCGGTACCGCACAGCCCGATGTCGATCACATCACGGCCTGCACCGGTGAATCCTTTTTCCAGGGCAGCCTGCAGCTCCGGGCTGCTCAGGCGGATGTCGCGTCCCAGGACGACAGGCCCCGGTCCCAGCAGGGACGCGGTGCCGGCGCCAATGCGCTCGGCGAGGGCCACGTCCAGTTCTTCCGGAACGCGGCCGCGGATGTCGTATGCCTTGAAACAGGGGAGCGTCATCAATGCAGTCCTTACGGGGGTGACCGCCGATTATAGCGACAGCGTTCTGAGGAACGGGTCGCTTTTTCGAGCGGAGGGCCTTCCAGGGCCAGAGAATGAAAGGGCCGCGACACCCTCTGGTGGCGCGGCCCAGGCGTCACACAGCGCTTACAGCGCCGCTTCGAGCTCAGGCAGCAACGTGAACAGGTCCCCGACCAGACCGATGTCGGCGATCTCGAAGATCGGCGAATCCGGGTCCTTGTTGATGGCCACGATGGTGCCGGCATCCTTGATGCCGGTCAGGTGCTGGATGGCGCCGCTGATGCCCACGGCCACGTACAGCTCCGGCGAGATGATCTTGCCGGTCTGGCCGACCTGCAGGTCGCTGGGGACATAGCCGGCATCCACCGCCGCACGCGATGCGCCGACGGCGGCGCCGAGCTTGTCGGCCAGCTGGAAGATGACCTTGAAGTTCTCTTCCGAACCGACGCCGCGGCCGCCGGAGACCACGCGCCTGGCGCTCTGCAGGTCCGGTCGGTCGGTGGCGCCCGCGGCCAGCCCGATGAAGCGGGTGTGGGTCGGCAGGGCCGCGTCCACGCTGGCCGCTTCAACGGCGGCGCTGCCGCCCTTGGCCGCTTCCGGCCAGGACGCGGCGCGCACGGTGGCAACCACGATCTGGTCGGCCGGCACGTCCACCGTGATGATCGCATTGCCGGCATAGATCGGGCGCTTGAAGCTGTGGCTGCCTTCGACGGTCATCAGGTCGGAGACCTGGTTGACGCCGAGCAGGGCGGCCACGCAGGGCATCAGGTCCTTGCCGAAGGTGGTCGACGGCCCGAACACATGCGTGTAGCCCTTGGCCAGCTGTGCGATCTGCGGTGCCAGCACCTGGGCCAGGGCCTGGGCATTGGCGGCGTTGGCCACGGTCAGTACCTTGGCCACACCGGCCAGTTCGGCGGCCTGGGCGGCCACAGCCGCCGGGTCGGCCGCCAGCACGACCACGTCGATGCTGGCGCCGCTGATGGCGGCCGCAGCGCTGACCGTCTTGGCGGTGGCGGCGTTGAGCTTGCCGTCATGGTGTTCGGCAACAACGAGGATCTTGGTCATTACAGCAACCCCTTCTGCTTGAGTGCGGCGACCAGTTCGGCCGCGTCCTTGACCATCACGCCCTTGCTGCGCTTGACCGGCGCGGCGTAGTGGGTGGTGTTGAAGGTGTCGGCGGCGTCCACGCCCAGATCGGCCAGCTGCAGGGTTTCCAGCGGCTTGGCCTTGGCCTTCATGATGTCGGGCAGCTTGATGAAGCGCGGCTCGTTCAGGCGCAGATCGGTGGTGACCACGGCCGGCAGGTCCACTTCCAGCGTCTCCAGACCGGCGTCGACTTCACGGGTGACCGTGGCCTTGCCGTCGGCGATGTCCAGCTTGCTGGCGAAGGTCGCCTGCGGGCGGCCCCACAGCGTGGCCAGCATCTGGCCGGTCTGGTTGGCATCGTCGTCGATCGCCTGCTTGCCGAGGATCACCAGGTCCGGCTGTTCCTTCTCGACCAGCTTGAGCAGGGTGCGCGCGGCGGTCAGCGGCTGGATGGCCTGGTCGGTGACCACGTGGACGGCCCGGTTGGCGCCCATCGCCAGACCGTTGCGCAGGTGGGCCTGGGCATCGGCCGGTGCGATGGTGGCGACCACCACCTCGGTGGCGATGCCCTTGTCGCGCAGGCGCAGCGCTTCTTCCAGGGCGATCTCGTCAAAGGGGTTGGGCGACAGCTTGACGCCGTCGGTGACCACGCCGGAACCGTCCGGCTTGACCTGAATGCGGACGTTGTAGTCCACCACGCGCTTGTACGCGACGAGGATTTTCATCTGGTGCGGGATCCTTCAATAACGGGGGAACGTCCGGTCCTTGGAACAGCAACCGGTTCGGGGGTGGGACCTGGATTCTAACTGCCTGCGCGGCACCATGCGAATGCGTATGGTGATGCCGCAATGCAGCAGAAACGGGCGCCAGCGCCGGGGGCGTTCACCTCCGGCAGGCAGTCGTGAAGGCGGGTGCGATGTATGCTGTGCCGCTGTGCCGGGGCGGCCCACCTACCCGCCCGGGACGTAACCGAACAGGAGAACGGGTAGTGCCCACTTGGCTTGTAACTGGCGGAGCCGGCTTCATTGGCGGTAATTTTGTACTGGAGGCGGTTGCCAACGGCGTGCGCGTCATCAATCTCGATGCGCTGACCTACGCGGGCAACCTCAAGACCCTGTCCTCGCTGGACGGCAATGCCAACCACGTGTTTGTCGAGGGCGACATCGGTGACCGGGCGCTGGTGACCCGTCTGCTGGCGGAGCATCGGCCCGACGCGGTGCTGAACTTCGCGGCCGAAAGCCATGTGGACCGGTCCATCGATGGTCCGGGTGCGTTCATCCAGACCAACGTGGTCGGCACGCTGGGATTGCTGGAAGCGGTGCGGGACTACTGGAAGGCGCTGCCGCCAGAGCAGGGCGCGGCATTCCGTTTCCTGCACGTGTCCACCGATGAGGTGTACGGCACCCTGGGCGAGACGGGCAAGTTCAGCGAAACCACCCCGTATGCGCCAAACTCGCCGTACTCGGCGTCCAAGGCGGCGTCGGACCACCTGGTGCGTGCGTTCCACCACACCTACGGGTTGCCGGTGCTGACCACCAACTGCTCCAACAACTACGGCCCGTACCACTTCCCCGAGAAGCTCATCCCGCTGGTGATCGCCAAGGCGCTGGCCGGCGAGCCCCTGCCGGTGTATGGCGACGGCAGGCAGGTGCGGGACTGGCTGTTCGTGTCCGACCACTGCGAAGCGATCCGCACCGTGCTGGCCAAGGGCCAGGTCGGCGAGACCTACAACGTGGGCGGCAATTCCGAGAAGGAGAACATCGAGGTGGTGCATGCGATCTGCGCGCTGCTCGATGCGCGTCGTCCGCGCGAGGACGGCCAGCCGCGCAGCAGCCAGGTCACCTACGTGGCCGACCGCCCCGGCCATGACCGTCGTTATGCGATCGATGCCTCCAAGCTGAAGGATCAGTTGGGCTGGGAGCCCAAGTACACCTTCGAGCAGGGCATCGCCTTGACCGTGGACTGGTATCTGGACAACCAGGCATGGGTCAACGGCGTGCTCGACGGCAGCTACCGCCTGCAGCGCATCGGCACCGCCGCCTGACCGGCGGCGACCACCAGACACAGGACAACCGCATGACGCAACGCAAGGGCATCATTCTCGCCGGTGGCTCAGGCACCCGCCTCTATCCGATCACCAAGGGCGTCAGCAAGCAGCTGCTCCCGGTGTACGACAAGCCGATGATCTACTACCCGCTCAGCGTGCTGATGCTGACGGGCATCCGCGATGTGCTGATCATCAACACCCCGCACGAGCAGGCGTTGTTCCAAGCGTTGCTGGGGGATGGTTCGCAGTGGGGCATGAACATCGAGTACGCCGTGCAGCCGAGCCCGGACGGGCTGGCGCAGGCGTACCTGATCGGCCGCGACTTCATCGGCGGCAAGCCGAGCTGCCTGGTGCTGGGCGACAACATTTTCCACGGTCACGGCCTGCGGCAGATGCTGCGCAACGCCGACGAACGGCAGAACGGCGCAACGGTGTTCGGCTACTGGGTCAATGACCCGGAGCGCTATGGCGTGGCCGAATTCGACAGCGCCGGCAAGGTCGTGGATCTGGTGGAGAAGCCGAGCCAGCCGCGTTCCAACTACGCGGTCACCGGCCTGTACTTCTACGACGGCAATGCCAGCGACTATGCCGCCGACCTCAAGCCGTCGCCGCGCGGCGAGCTGGAGATCACCGATCTCAACCAGCGCTACCTGCGCGAAGGCCAGTTGCACCTGGAAGCGCTCGGCCGCGGGTATGCCTGGCTGGATACCGGTACGCACCAGTCCTTGCTGGAGGCGTCCAACTTCATTGAAACCATCCAGACCCGACAGGGCCTGCAGGTGTGCTGCCCGGAAGAAATCGCGTTCGGTCAGGGCTGGATCAATGCCGAGCAGCTGGAAGCGCTGGCCGCGCCGTTGATCAAGAACGGTTACGGCCAGTACCTGCACAAGCTGGTGCAGCGAGGAACGGTGCCGTGAAAATCATCGACACCTTGCTTCCGGGCTGCAAGGTAATCGAGCCGAGTGTGTTCGGCGATGACCGCGGGTTCTTCTTCGAGACCTGGAATGCCGAGCGCTTTGCCGCGCACGACCTTCCGGGCGGTTTCGTCCAGAGCAATGTGTCCTCCTCGTCGAAGGGCGTCCTGCGTGGCCTGCATTACCAGTGGCCGCGGCCGCAGGGCAAACTGGTGACGGTGCTGCAGGGCGAGGTGTATGACGTGGCGGTCGACATCCGCCGTGGCTCGCCCACGTTCGGCCGCTGGGAAGCCTTCATTCTCAGCGGCGAGAACCGCCGTCAGCTGTGGATCCCGCCGGGGTTCGCGCACGGCTTTGCGGTGCTGTCCGAGACGGCCCTGTTCAACTACCTGTGCACCGACGTGTACGTCAAAGAGGCCGATGCGGCCATCCGCTGGAATGATGCCGACCTCGCCGTCGACTGGCCGATCAGCGCCCCGTCGCTGTCGGCCAAGGATGAGCAGGCCCCGTTCCTGGCGGACATCGACCCCGACCGGCTGCCGGTCTACACGGCATGACCGCGCTGGTGCTGGGCGGCAATGGTCAGCTCGGGCAGGAACTGCTGCGCGCGCTGGCGCCGTCCGGACCGCTGACCGCCACCACCCGCAGCGGCCGGCTCGCCGACGGCACGGTGTGCGAGGTGGCTGATCTGGATCGACCGGCATCGCTGCCGGTGATGCTCGACCGCCTGCGGCCCTCCGTGGTGGTCAATGCGGCCGCGTACACGGCTGTCGACCGGGCGGAGCAGGAGCCGGACGCCGCGCGCCGGGCGAACACCGAGGCCCCTGCGGCCATCGCACGCTGGTGCGCACGGCACGACGTGCCGTTTGTGCACTACTCGACCGACTACGTCTTCGATGGGCGCTCACGCGTGCCGTATCGGGAGGACGCGCCCACCGCGCCGCTCAACGTATACGGCACCACCAAGCGCGACGGCGAAGACGCCATCCGTGCCGCCGGCGGCCGCCATCTGATCTTCCGCACCGCCTGGGTATATGCCCCGCACGGCGCCAATTTTCTGCGCACGATGCTGCGGGTGGGCGCCGAGCGTGATGTGTTGCGCGTGGTCGCCGACCAGATCGGCACACCCACGCCGGCAGCCCTGATCGCCGATGTCACCGCGCACGCGCTGCGACATCCCGGTGGCCTGTCCGGCACGTGGCACCTGACGGCCACGGGCGACACCAGCTGGCATGGATTTGCCGAAGCGATCTTCGCGGCGGCGGTGGCCCGAGGCGTGTTGTCGCGTGCACCGCGCGTGGAGGCGATCACCACCGCCGAGTACCCCACGCCTGCGCTCCGGCCTGCCTGCTCCCACCTTGATGTGACGCGCCTGCAGGCCGACTTCGGCGTTGCTCTGCCGACCTGGCAGGACGGCCTTGCGCAGGTGATGGCGCAGTTCCCCGCGCGCTGAACGCGCTGCAGCGCGGCAGGGAAAACAGCGTCCAGCCGCTACAATGCGCGCTTACATCAACGAGGTGAGGGCGTAGATGAGCAAGTCCCCGGACACCGCCACGCGGCGTGGCAAGCAGTACGCCAGCGCCGCCGAGGCACTGCAGGGCGTGATCGCCGATGGCCAGACCCTGGCGGTGGGTGGTTTCGGCCTGTGCGGCATTCCCGAGGCGCTGATCGCAGCGCTGCGCGACACCGGGGCCAAGGGCCTGACGGTGATCTCCAACAATGCCGGCGTGGATGGCTTCGGCCTGGGCCAGCTGCTGGAAACGCGCCAGATCCAGAAAATGATCTCGTCCTACGTGGGTGAGAACAAGGAATTCGAGCGTCAGTTCCTGGCCGGTGAGCTGGAACTGGAGTTCAACCCGCAGGGCACCCTGGCCGAGCGCCTGCGCGCCGGCGGCGCGGGCATTCCCGCGTTCTTCACCGCCACCGGCTACGGCACCGTGGTGGCCGAGGGCAAGGAAACCCGCGAGTTCGACGGCAAGCACTACGTGATGGAAACCGCGCTGCGCGCCGACGTGGCGCTGGTCAAGGCGTGGAAGGCCGACGAAGCCGGCAACCTGGTGTTCCGCAAGACCGCGCGCAACTTCAACCCGGCCTGCGCGATGGCCGGCAGGCTGTGCATCGTCGAGGTGGAGGAGGTGGTGCCGGTGGGCAGCATCGATCCGGACCAGGTCCACCTGCCCGGCATCTACGTGCACCGCATCGTGCACAACCCGCATCCCGAGAAGCGTATCGAACAGCGCACCATCCGTGCGGAGGGCAACTGACATGGCATGGACCCGCGATGAAATGGCGGCACGCGCCGCCCGCGAACTGACCGACGGCGCCTATGTGAATCTGGGCATCGGCCTGCCGACCCTGGTGGCCAACCATATTCCCGACGGCGTGGATGTCTGGTTGCAGTCCGAAAACGGCCTGCTCGGCATCGGCCCGTTCCCGACCGAAGGCGAGGTCGATGCCGACCTGATCAATGCCGGCAAGCAGACCGTCACCGCCCGTGCCGGCGCCAGCTACTTCGGCAGCCACGACAGCTTCGCGATGATCCGCGGCGGCCACATCAACCTGGCCATCCTGGGCGCGATGCAGGTCACCGACAAGGGGGACCTGGCCAACTGGATGGTGCCCGGCAAGATGGTCAAGGGCATGGGCGGTGCGATGGACCTGGTGGCCGGCGTGCAGCGCGTGGTGGTGCTGATGGAGCACACCGCCAGGAACGGCGAGCACAAAATCCTGCCCGACTGCACCCTGCCGCTGACCGGCGTGGGCGTGGTCGACCGCATCATCACCGATCTGGCCGTGTTCGACGTCACCGACAGCGGCCTGGTGCTGGTGGAAGCCGCCCCTGGCGTGGGCATGGACGAACTGAAGGAAAAAACCGGCGTGGCGTTCGCCCAGGCCTGAGCGGACCGGAGGCGCATCGCAGCGTCCCGTCCGCGGGCGCTGCGGCAGCCCTGAGGAGTGCATGGATCTCCACCTTCCCGATGCCCGGGTGCACTGGCACCGCCACTGGCTGGCGGCCCCGGAGGCCGACGCGTTGCAGCGGCAGCTGCGCGAGGACGTGCCGTGGGAGGTACACCGCATCCGCCTGTTCGGGCGGCAGGTTGATTCGCCGCGGCTGAGCTGCTGGATGGGCGACCCCGCAGCGCGCTACCGCTATTCCGGCACGGACTTCGTGCCGGTGCCCTGGCATGCGGCGCTGCTGCCGCTGCGCGAGCGGCTGGCCGTGCTGTGCGGGACCGCGTTCAACAGTGTGCTGCTCAACCGCTACCGCGATGGCGACGACGGCATGGGCTGGCACAGCGACAACGAAGCCGAGCTGGGTCCGGCCCCGCTGATCGCCTCACTCAGCCTGGGGGCCGAGCGGCGTTTCCTGCTGCGCCGTCGCGACGACCACGCCCGCAAGGCCGAGGTGACGCTGGGCCACGGCGATCTGCTGTTGATGGGGGGGCAGACGCAGCGTCATTACCAGCATGCGCTGCCCAAGACCGCGCGGCCGCTGGCCGAGCGCATCAACCTGACTTTCCGCTGGATCGCGCCTTCCTGACAGCGGTGTGGCGATGCAGTGACGCACCGCCCGATGTCACTTCTGGTGATCGGCCTGGCCGGTGGTCAACGTCCACCCGACGACCTCGGTGGTGAAGGCCTGCAGGCTCTGCTCGATGGCCTGGGCGACATCGGCCACCGCCGTGCTGCCAACCGGACGTTCCTGGCGGAAGGTGCGGTCGGCCACCACCCGCTGGTCCACCACATGGATCAGTTTGGCGTTGATCTCCAGCAGCGCGGTCGGGGTGGCCTGGCCGCGGTAGTCGGCCTCGAAGCGGCGCACGTCCAGGGCCAGCTTGTAGTCGGCGCGGATGCCGGTGGTGGCGCGCGCCACGCCGCCGATCCGGCCGGAATCCTCGAAGCCGCGTACCAGCGCGTCGTCGACCATGTCGGTGGCCGGCTGCGCCCAGCTCACGCCCTTGTACACCTCCAGCTCGGAGGGCGAGGGGCGTACGTTGATGCGCGGGCTGTCGACCACGCGCGCGGCGGTGGGCTTGACCAGGATCAGCTGCCAGTCCACGCGCGGCCACGCCGGATCGGGCTGGATGCGTACCACCGGCGAATAGATGGTCACGGCGCTGCGCTCGCTGCTGCCCAGCAGCGAGCAGCCGCCCAGCAGGGTCGTCAGAGCGATCGGCAACAGGGTGCGGAGCAGGGTCGGGCGGCTCATTTGGGTTCGAACTCCTTGGGCGCGTCGTGGCCCAGCAGATAGCGTGCCGGATTGTTGTCCAGGCGGTCGCTGACCCGGCGCAGGTCGCGGATCAGCCCACGCAGCTCGGTCAGGGTCGGGCCAAGCTGGGCCAGGCCGTCGTTGGCGAAGCTGTTGATCGCGGCGCGGTTCTCGCCGAGGATCGAATCGGCGTTGCCGGCGGCCGAATCCAGCTTGGTCAGCGTGGTTTCCAGCTTGTCCAGGATCGGCGGCAGCTGCTGCACCAGATTGGTGTCCAGGCGCTGGATGGTGCCGTTGGTGGTCTTGAGCGTGGTGTCCAGGCTGCGCGCGGCGTCGCGCGCGCTGAGCAGCAGCGCCTGCGTGCCCTGGTCGCGGTCGGCCAGGCCGCCGCTGATGGTTTCCAGGTTGGCCAGCGTGGCGTTGATGCTGGCCACGTTGCGGTCGCTCAGCACCTGGTCCATGCGCTCGACGATGCGGTTGGCCACGTCGGTGATGTTCTGCAGCGCCGAGGGGGTGGTCGGAATGATCGGCGCCGGGTCCTTGTTGACCACCGTGAGCGGCTGCGCCTGGGGCGTGCCGCCGCTGAGCTGGATGATCGACGGCCCGGTCAGGCTGGTGATCGCCAGCTTGGCGCGGGTATCGGTCTTGACCGGCGTATTGGAGTTGAGCCGGATCCGTGCCACCACCTGGCGCGGGTCGTCGGGCACCAGGTTCAGTTCGGTGATCGAGCCGACCGCGATGCCGTTGTACTGCACCGGGCTGCCGACCGACAGGCCGGTCACGGCCTCACGGAACACCACCCGGTACTCGGTCCAGGTGCGGTCGGAGGAATACTTGGCGGCCCACAGGCCGAACGCCAGCAGCGCCAGTCCCACCACCAGAGTGAACGCGCCGATCAGTACGTAGTTGGCTTTGGTTTCCATGTGTCAGGTACCCGGAAAAATGCGGTTCATCAGGAGGTGGTCGCCGTCGCGTCGCGGTCGGAGGGCGGCGG
Organism: Stenotrophomonas nematodicola; assembly: GCF_009467805.1. GTDB lineage: Bacteria > Pseudomonadota > Gammaproteobacteria > Xanthomonadales > Xanthomonadaceae > Stenotrophomonas > Stenotrophomonas nematodicola. The sequence continues at coordinate 228,464 of NZ_WIAY01000003.1, read as the reverse complement.
CACGGCCGCGCGCGCGGCGCGGGCCCGTGGACCGTGGAAGTACTCCTGGATCCACGGATGGTCCAGCTGTTCGATCTCGTGCAGCGGGGCGTTGGCCACTACTCTGCGGTCGGCCAGCACCGCCACCCGGTCGCAGATGGCATACAGCGTGTCCAGGTCGTGCGTGATCAGGAACACGGTCAGACCCAGTGCTTCCTGCAGTGTTTTGATCAGGCGGTCGAAGGCGGCCGCGCCGATCGGGTCCAGACCGGCGGTGGGCTCGTCCAGGAACAGCAGCGGCGGATCCAGCGCCAGCGCACGGGCCAGGCCGGCACGTTTGCGCATGCCGCCGGACAGCTGCGAGGGCAGCTTGTTGATCGCATCGGCAGGCAGGCCGGCCAGCTTCACCTTCAGCAGCGCCAGTTCGTAGTGCCAGCGGTCGGGCAGTTCGCGATGGTGCTCCTTCAGCGGCACCTGCACGTTCTCGCCCACGGTCAGCGAGGAAAACAGCGCGCCATCCTGGAACAGCACGCCGGTGTTGCGTTCGATGTGCAGGCGATCGGCCGGATCGCCCGAACGCGCATCCACCCCGAGCACCTCGATACGGCCTTCGTCGGGCGCACGCAGGCCCAGAATGCTGCGCATCAGCACCGATTTGCCGGTGCCCGAGCCGCCGACCACGCCGAGGATCTCGCCGCGGCGCACGTCCAGATCCAGGCCGTCGTGCACCACCTGGCTGCCGAACCGGTTGGTGAGCCCGCGCACGCGGATGGCCAGGCCCGCGTCGTCGCAGACGGTGTCGTCGGGGGCCGGGGCGGGGGCAGGGACGGTGTGCACGGCTTACCAGCCCATCTTCATGAACCACAACGCGGCAAACGCGTCGAGGATGATCACCAGCGAGATGGCCTGCACCACGCTGGAGGTGGTGCGCTCGCCGACCGACTGCGCGGTGCCTTCCACTTTCAGGCCTTCCAGGCAGCCGATCAGGCCAATCACCAGCGCGAACACCGGCGCCTTGGACAGGCCCACCAGCATGTTGCGCACTTCCATCGTCTCGTGCATGCGTGCGATGTACATCTGCGGCGGAATATCCAGGTCGAACGCGCCCACGGTAATGCCGCCGGCCAGGCCGGCGGCCATCGCGATGAAGGTCAGCAGCGGCAGGGTGACCAGCAGCGCCACCAGGCGCGGCAGCACCAGCAGGTCGATCGGGTCCAGGCCGAGCGTCTTCATCGCGTCGATCTCCTCGCGCGCTTTCATGGCGCCGATCTGGGCGGTGAATGCGCTGGCAGTGCGGCCGGCCAGTACGATCGCGGTGAGCAGGACCGCAAATTCGCGCAGGAAGGCGATGCTGACCAGCTCCACTACGTAGATCTCCGCGCCGAAGTCGCGCAGGATCGTCGACCCGAGGAAAGCGATCACCGCGCCGACGAGGTAGGACAGCAGCGCCACCAGCGGCACCGCGTCCAGCCCGACCTGTTCCATCTGCGCCACCGTCGCCGTGAGCCGGAAGCGGCGCGGCTCCTTGAGCAGGCGGGCGCCCTTGACCAGGTTCTCGCCGAGGAAGCTGGCCAGCGCCACGATGTTGTGGCCCATGCCATGCACGCTGACGCCCAGGCGCTCCAGCGCGGCCAGCACGCCGAAGTCACGCTTGGCGCGCGGGCGGTCGTCGGCAACTTCCTCGATGGTGCACACCAGTGCCTGGTGTTCATCGCGGAAGACCAGCGCCTCCTCGGCCAGGTCGGCACGGTGCGCCACGCGCAGCACCTGCAGCACGCCGGCTGAATCGAGCTGGGTGATGCCGCTGGCATCGATGCCGGTCACCTTCTCCGGCGCGTCGCGCAGCACCTCGGCGGCCGCCAGCGCGGTGCGCAACGTCCATTGGCCGGACAACCGGATCAGGCCGGGGTCCTGGGCATCCTGCTCGAGATGGGGGGCTTGGGATGAAGTCATGGGGTCGTCCTGCGCGCAGCATACCTTGTCCGAGTGCAAGGCTAGAGCGCGTGATGCAGTGCGTGGACGTGCCGCAGTCCATGCGCGGTGCGGGGCTGCGGCGACGCCCGATGTTCTGCCCGGGCAAGGTTCAGGTAATACTACGACGCATGTCCGCCGATGCCGCCGCCATTCCCACCCCCCAAGCCACCTATGCACAACGGGTGGCGTTCGTCTCGGAGATCGCCGGGCGCCTGCACAGCTATGGCACCACCGCGCAGCGGCTGGAAGCGGCGGTGGTGGCGCTGGCGCAGCGACTGGACCTGGACTGTGAACCGTGGTCGAACCCGACCGGGCTGATCCTGAGTTTCAGCGACCCGACCAAGGCGATCGGCTCGTCGGACATCACCCGCGTGATCCGTCTGGCGCCGGGCGAAAACGATCTGCACAAACTCAGCATCGCCGACCAGATCACCGATGCGGTCGCCAACGGCACGATGAGCATCGCCCAGGGCCATACCGCTCTGCGCCAGCTCGACAAGGACCCCGGCCGGCGCGGCAAGATCCGCATGATCCTGTCCTACAGCCTTGGCGCGGCCGGCGTGGCCGGGCTGTGGAAACTGCCGTGGCTGGATATCGCCACCGCCGGCATGATCGGGCTGCTGATCGGCCTGATGACGCTGTACACCGATCGTCGCCCCGCCAGCCGCGAAGCCAGCGAGGCGCTGGCGGCGCTGCTGGCCGGCACCGTGGCCGCGCTGGTGGCCTCGTTCATCGGGCCGCTCAACCTCAATACCGTCATCATCGCCTCGCTGGTGGTCATGCTGCCCGGCATGTCGCTGACCAACGCGGTCAACGAACTGGCCAGCCAGCATTGGGTATCGGGTACCGCACGCTTTGCCGGCGCGATCACCACGATCCTGAAATTGACCGTGGGGGCGGTGATCGCGGTCACGCTGTCGGGCATCATCGGCCTGGAACCGCACGTGCGCGCTTCGCGTCCGCAGGCGGACTGGGTGGAGTGGAGCGCGCTGCTGCTGGCCGCGTTCGCCTTTGCGATGCTGTTCAAGGCCAACCGCCGCGATTATCCCTGGGTAATGGCCGCGTCGGTGGCCGGCTACGCCATTTCCAAGTTCGCCGGCCAGGCCTGGGGCCTGCCGGCCGGCATTTTCATGTCGGCGATGCTGATGACCGCAGCGGGCAATCTGTTCGGCCGGCTGGTGCAGCGCCCCGGCGCGATCATCCGGCTGCCCGGCATCATCATGCTGGTGCCGGGCAGCACCAGCCTGCGCGGCGTGCTCACCCTGGTGCAGCAGCAGGACATGAGCGCCGGCCAGACCGTGCTGATGACCGTGCTCAACGTGGTGATGGCGCTGGTGGCGGGGCTGCTGTTCGGCAATCTTCTGGTGCCGGCGCGCAAGAATCTCTGAACGGGCTTTGCCGAAGCGGAAAACAAAAACGCCGGCACAGGGCCGGCGTTTTCATTCGCGGACGGGCCGCGATTACTTCTTGATCAGGAAATCTTCCGGCTTCTTGCCCTTGGCGGTATGCGCGGCCAGCCAGCGCGGCTGCTTGCCACGGCCGGTCCAGGTTTCCTTCGGATTGGCCGGGTTGCGGTACTTCGGCGCCACCTTGCCCAGCTTGCGCACGGCCTTCTTGGCCGGTGACGTGGCCGCCTTGGCGGCACGACCCCGTGCCGGCGCGGTGCCACCGAACAGTTCTTCCACCGAATAACCCTGCGCCTTGGCGAGCTTGGTCAGCTGCGCGCGCACCTTGCTGATGGCCGGCCGCTTGGCGACGATGGTCTGCTGCTTCTTCGCATTCTTGATCAGTGCGCCCAGCTCTTTGGCGGACAGGCCGCTCAGGTCAATGCTCATTTACCACTCCGGAATGTATATAAGGACAGGGTGAGCCGGTCCTTGGCATCGACAACAGCATACATTCCCGGAAGTCCGCGGTACAAACCCCGGGGAATAATCAATCACATCGTAAAACAGGAAAGCCGGGATATTGTCCCGGCTTTCTGTCATCACGCGGTCAAGGTCGCCATCAGCGCCGCCCGGTCCAGGTGCTGCGCTTCGCTGGCGCGGCGTGCCCGGTATTCGTAGGTCCCTGCGGCAAGGCCGCGGTCGGAGACCACCACGCGGTGTGGAACGCCGATCAGTTCCATGTCGGCGAACATCGCCCCCGGGCGCAGGCCACGATCATCCAGTGCGGCATCCAGCCCCGCGGCCTGCAGCTCGGCGAGCAGGTCGGCAGCAGCGGCGGCGATGGTCTCGTCCTGCTTGGGGTTGATCACGCACACCACCACCTGCCACGGCGCCATCGCGTCGGGCCAGATAATGCCGGCGTCATCGTGGTTCTGCTCGATGGCGGCGGCGACGATGCGCGAGATACCCACGCCATAACAGCCCATCGCCATCACCGCGGCTTTGCCGTTCTCATCCAGCACGGTGGCGTTGAGCGCCTGCGCATACTGGCGGCCAAGCTGGAATACGTGACCCACCTCGATGCCGCGGGCGATTCTCAGCTCGCCACCATCGGCGGCACGGTCGCCTTCCTTCGCGTTGCGGATATCGGCCACTTCCGGTTCGGGCAGGTCGCGGCCCCAGTTGACGCCGGCGAGATGGGCACCGGTTTCATTGGCGCCGATCACGAAGTCGGCCAGGGCCGCGACGTCGCGGTCGGCGACGATGCGCACCGGCTGGGCCGGGCCGAGCGGCCCGAGGAAACCGGGCTCGCTGCCCAGGTGCGCGGCGATCTCCGCCTCGCTGGCCATGCGGTAGCCCTGCAGGCCGGCCACCTTGGCCAGCTTGATCTCGTTGACGTCGTGGTCGCCGCGCACCAGGGCCAGCACGAAGCCGGCCTCGCTCATGATCGCGATCGACTTGACCGTGCGCTCCAGGCCCAGGCCGAGCAGCGCGGCGACAGCCTCGCAGGTCTTCTGGGTGGGCGTATCGACCTTGCGCAGCGCTTCGCTGGCGGCCGGGCGCGGGCCCGGGGCGGCGGCCACGGCCGCTTCCATGTTGGCCGCGTAATCCGAGCCGGTGGAGAACACCAGCGCATCCTCGCCGGAGTCGGCGATGACGTGGAATTCCTGCGACGCGTCGCCGCCGATCGCGCCCGAATCGGCCTGCACCATGCGGAAATCCAGGCCCAGGCGGGTGAAGATGCGGCTGTAGGCCGCCTTCATGTTTTCGTACTCGCGCACCAGGCACTCATCGTGCAGGTGGAAGGAGTAAGCGTCCTTCATCAGGAACTCGCGCGAACGCATCACGCCGAAACGCGGGCGGATCTCATCGCGGAACTTGGTCTGGATCTGGTAGAAATTGACCGGCAGCTGCTTGTAGCTGGACAGCTCCTGGCGGGCGAAATCGGCCGCGGCCTCTTCGGCGGTGGGGCTGTAGCAGAACACCTGTTCCTTGCGGTCCTTGATCTTGAGCAGCTGCGGGCCGAACTTTTCCCACCGGCCGGTGGCTTCCCACAGTTCCTTGGGCTGGATGGTCGGGATCTGGAACTCGACGGCGCCGGCACGGTCCATTTCCTCGCGCACGATGCGTTCGACCTTGCGCAGCACGCGCAGGCCCAGCGGCGACCAGGTGTACAGCCCCGAGGCCAGCTTGCGGATCATGCCCGCGCGCAGCATCAGGCGGTGGCTGGTGAGCTCCGCGTCGCTGGGTGTTTCCTTGGTGGTGTGCAGGTGGAACTGGGAGAGGCGCATCGTCGGCTTCGCTGAACGGCGGAAAGCCTACATTCTGCCAGCCCGGCCCCGATCGACCAACGGTCAGCGGGGACGGGGCGGACGGGGCTGCCGGGACGGCGGGCCTGGCGGCGGTCGTCTGCGCGGGACGGCGACGGCCCCGGCCCGCTCAGCCGGCGGGTTTGCAGTAGGCCTTGATCGCCGCTTCGGCCAGCGTCTTCTGCGCGCCACGCTGTTCGTCGTTCAGGGCGGTTTCGGCTTTGCCGTCCCCATCGGTGTCCTGCATCACCGCGCCCTGGCCGTTGAGCAGGGCCAGGTTGCTGCGGGCGGTGGTGCAGTCGGTCGATTCGGCGGCGGGCGCCGCAGCCTGGGCGCGCGGGCCGGCCGGGTCGCGGTGCTGCACCTGGCGCGTCTCGAAGGTCTTGCCGGCCGGCGGCTTCTCCGAGTACTGGGTCACGCCGTTGGCGTCCTTCCACTTGTAGACGGTACCGGCACTGGCCGTGGCGCTGGCGAGCAGCAGCAGGCAGCACAGAGAGGGCAGGGCACGCATGGCAACTCCGGGCATCAGGGCAGGTGCGCGATTGCAGCATTCCGCCGGCGTGCTGGCAAGCCGGGCCGCCCGCACTGCCCCAAAGAGCGCCGCACCCACTAAACTGGCCGGCATGGATGAGATGAAACCCCCGCCGCGCAACCGCAGCATCTACCTGCTGCCGAACCTGTTCACCACCGCAGGCCTGTTCGCCGGCTTCTACGCGATCATTGCCGCGGCCAACGGCGATTTCGTCAACGCCGCCATCGCCGTGTTCGTGGCCGCCGTCATGGATGGCCTGGACGGTCGGGTCGCCCGTCTGACCGGCACCAGCAGCGAATTCGGGGTGCAATACGACTCGCTGGCCGATCTGGTCAGCTTCGGCATGGCCCCGGCGCTGGTGATGTACCACTGGTCGCTGTCCTGGCTGAAGTTCGACGATCCGGTGATGGGTCGGGTCGGCTGGGCGGTCGCCTTCCTGTATGCCGCCTGCGCGGCGCTGCGCCTGGCCCGTTTCAATACCCAGGTCACCGTGGTCGACAAGCGCTGGTTCATCGGCCTGGCCAGCCCGGCCGCGGCCGGGCTGATGATGTCCTTCGTCTGGGCCTTTGCCGACGGCAACCTGGGCTGGGACGGCAACCAGCTGCGCTACGTGGCGCTCGGGGTGACCCTGGTGGCCGCCCTGCTGATGGTCAGCCGGATCCGCTTCTGGAGCTTCAAGGGCAGTGGCGAGAAGGGGCCGCGCGCCGACCGCGTGCCGTTCCTGGCGTTGGCGCTGGTGCCGATCGGCATCGCCATCATGGTCATCGACCTGCCGCGCGTGCTGTTCGCGGTGGGCGTGCTGTACGCCCTGTCCGGCCCGGTGTACTGGCTGTGGCAGCGCACCCGCAAGACGGCCGAGCCGGGCGCGTGAGTTCGCCGGTGCTGCCGCCGCTGTGGTCCCCGGCGCAGCAGTCGTGGCTGCAGGCGATGGGCTACACCGTGTTCGTGGATGGCAGTGTCGCGCCCGAGCCGATGGTGGCGCCGGCGGCGCAGATCGACCTGAGTGCGGCGCCGGTGGTGGCGCGCGCACCGGTCGCACCGGCCGCACCGGATACCCGGCCTGACATTGCCCCGGTCGCCGCGCCGGCCGACGCACCGGTACGGCGTACCGCCCCGCTGGCGGCCGAGGCGCCCCCGGCGCCGGCGCGTGCGCGCGCCGGTCGCCGCCCGGCGGTACAGATGCCCGACCGCCTGCAGATTGCCCTGCTGCGCGCCTCCGGCTGCAACCCCAACGCACCGGAGACCCAGGCCCTGATGGCCGGTTGGGCGCTGGACGAACTGCGCGGCAATCCGGCCGCCAAGCGCGCGCTGTGGCCGCAGTTGCGCGCCCTGCGCCGGCAGGGCCGGTCGTGAGCGCGGTCAGCTCACCGCGGCCGCTGTCGTTGCGCGCGCTGCGCGAGAGCGATCTCAACGCCGTGATGGCGATCGAGGTGCGCGGGTACCCCTATCCGTGGACCCGCGGCATTTTCCAGGACTGTCTGCGCGCCGGTTACCCGGCCCTGGCGCTGGAGGACGACGGCCTGCTGATGGGCTATGGCGTGCTGAGCATCGCTGCCGACGAGGCACATGTGCTCAACGTCTGCGTGGACCCGCTGTGCCAGTCGCGCGGGCATGGCCGCTTCCTGCTGCGGGCGCTGGTCAAGCTGGCGCGCGACCACGGCGCGCAGCGGGTGTTTCTGGAGGTACGTCCGTCCAACACCCCGGCAGTGGCGCTGTACCACAGCGAAGGATTCAACGAGATCGGCCGCCGGCCGCGCTACTACCCGGCCCGCGATGGGCGCGAGGATGCGCTGGTGATGGCGATGGAACTGGTCGACGACGACATCCAGGCGATGCCCCCGCTGTAGGCGGGCATCACGCGATCCGCAGCACCGCCGCGCCCAGCACGATCACTCCCGCGGCGATCCAGCGCTGGCGGTCCACCCGCTCGCGCAGGACGAACGCGGAGATCAGGATGCCGAACAGGATCGAGGTTTCGCGCAGCGCCGCGATCATCGCCACCGGCGCGATGGTCATCGCCCACAGCGCGAGCGCATACGACGTCAGTGTGCCGACACCGCCGACCACGCCATACCGCCAGTTGCGCCGTGCGTACGCCCGCAGCGACGCCGCGCGCGTGCACAGCGCCCACACCGGCAGGGGCAGCCCGGACAGCAGGAACAGCCACAGGGTGTAGCTCAACGCGGCACCGGACTGGCGCGCGCCCCAGGCATCGACCAGCGTATAGGTGGCGATGACACCGGCATTGAGCAGCGGCAGCCACAGGTGCTGCCGCGACCGGCCGCAGGTCATGGTCAGAATGCCCAGGCAGACCAGTGCGATGCCGGCCCAGGCCAGCGGCGGCAGCGGCTCGCCGACCACGACAGTGGCGACCAGCGCCACCAGGATCGGTGCGCAGCCGCGCATCAGCGGATACGACGCACTCATGTCCGTGACCCGGTAGGTGCGGGCCACCAGCACGTAGTACGTCACCTGCAGCAGGGTCGATGCCGCCAGCCACGGCCAGCTCACGCGTGCCGGCGCCGGCAGGAAGGGCAGGACGAGGGCGGCGATCACGGCCGCCGAACCGGTCACCAGGATCGTGGTCAGCAGCGTGTCGCTGCCGCGTTTGACGATGGCATTCCAGCTGGCATGCAACGCCGCGGCGAACACCACCACCAGAAAAATGGTCAACGACATCGTGTCGGTACGCGCGCCGTGTCAGGGCACCCATGATGCCAGCAGCGGCGGTGGTTGACCGGCAACCGGGGATGCGTGGACGCATCCCCGGTCAGTGAATCACAGCTTGGCGCGTTGTCCGCGCAGGCCGGCAAGCTGGGCGGTCCAGTCGACCAGGCGCACGCGCTCCTGCTCGACCACGGCCGGCGGGACCTTGTCGGTGAACTTCGACAGCTTGGTCTCGCTCTTTTCCTTTTCCGCCTCGACCCGGGCGATTTCCTTGTCCAGGCGCGTACGTTCGGCGCCGAGATCGACGAGGCCTTCCAGCGGCACCAGCAGCAGCAGGTCGCCCACGATCGCCGTGGCGGCCGGCGGGATCTCGCCGTCATCGGCCAGCCACGCGATGCGCTCCAGCTTGAGCAGGAACGACAGCGCGGAGGTGAAACGGGCGATCCGCGCGCGGTCGTCGTCGTTGCCACGCTGCAGCAGCAGCGGCACCAGCTTGGACGGGGGCACGTTCAACTCGCTGCGCACGCGGCGCAGGGCGCTGACCATCGACTTCACCCATTCCACGTCGGCTTCGGCACGGGCGTAGTCGCCGGCGAATTCGTCCGCCACCGGGTACGGGCGCAGCGACACCGTGTCTTCGGTGATGCCCAGGCGCGGGGCGACCTGGCGCCACAGCTGTTCGGTGATGAACGGGGTCAGCGGGTGCAGCAGGCGCAGCAGCGCCTCGAGCACGTAGAGCAGGGTGTGGCGGGTGCTGTTGGCATCGTCGGCGTCGGCACCGTTGAGCGCCGGCTTGGTCAGTTCCAGGAACCAGTCGCAGAACTCGTTCCAGGCGAACTCGTACAGGCACTGCGCCAGCAGGTCGAAGCGGTAGTTGGCGTAGTGCGTCTGCGCCTCGGCCGAGACCGCGGCAAGACGCGCCAGGATCCAGCGCTCGGCATCGGTACGCGGCTGCGGCGCGCCGGTGAAGCAGCTGCCCTCGGTGTTCATCAGGGTGAAGCGGCTGGCGTTCCACAGCTTGTTGCAGAAGTTCTTGTAGCCCTCGGCGCGGTTCATGTCGAACTTGATGTCACGGCCGTGGGTGGCCAGCGCGGCGATGGTGAAGCGCAGCGCATCGGCACCGTGGGCAATGATGCCGTCCGGGAACTCCCTGCGCGTGGCCTTCTCGATCTTCGGCGCGTCCTTGGGCTTCATCAGGCCGGTGGTGCGCTTGGCGACCAGGTCCTCGATCGAGATGCCGTCGATGATGTCCAGCGGGTCGAGCACGTTGCCCTTGGACTTGGACATCTTCTGGCCCTGCGCATCGCGGATCAGGCCGGTGATGTACACGTCCTTGAACGGAATCCTGCCGGTGAAGCTGTCGGTGGCCATGATCATGCGGGCCACCCAGAAGAAGATGATGTCAAAGCCGGTGATCAGCACCGACGACGGCAGATAGCGCTCGAAACCGCGCGCGTCCATCGCCTGCTCGTTCGGCCAGCCCAGGGTCGAGAATGGCCACAGCTGCGAGGAGAACCAGGTTTCCAGCACGTCGCTGTCCTGGTGCAGGGCGATGTCGGGGCCGAGGTTGTTCTTCGCGCGGGCGTCCGCTTCGTCGCGGCCGACGTAGCAGGTGCCGGCATCGTCGAACCACGCCGGAATGCGGTGGCCCCACCACAGCTGGCGGCTGATGCACCAGTCCTGGATGTTCTCCATCCAGTGGCGATAGGTGTTGATCCAGTTGGCCGGCACGAACTGGATCGAACCGTTCTCCACCAACTCCAGGCCGCGCTTGGCCAGCACGTCCATTTTCACGAACCACTGGTCGGTCAGGTACGGCTCGATGACCTGCTGGGTACGGTCGCCACGCGGCACCTGCAGCTTGTGGGCCTTGGTTTCGACCAGGATGCCCAGGTCTTCCAGCTCGGCCAGGATCACCTTGCGCGCCTCGTAACGGTCCAGCCCGCGGTATTTCTCCGGGGCGTTGTCGTTGATCGCCGCCACCGGGGTGAACAGGTTGATCATCGGCAGGTTGTGGCGCAGGCCGACCTGGTAGTCGTTGAAATCGTGCGCGGGGGTGACCTTGACCACGCCGGTACCGAACTCGCGGTCGACATAATCGTCGGCGATCACCGGGATCTCACGGTCGGTCAGCGGCAGCTTGACCATCTTGCCGATCAGGTGCGTGTAGCGCTCGTCCTCGGGGTGCACCATCACTGCGGTGTCGCCGAGCATGGTTTCCGGGCGCGTGGTGGCCACGGTCAGGCTGCCGCTGCCATCGGCGAGCGGATAGCTGATCGACCACAGGAAGCCGTCTTCCTCCACGCTCTCCACTTCCAGGTCGGAAATGGCGGTCTTCAGCACCGGGTCCCAGTTGACCAGGCGCTGGCCACGGTAGATCAGGCCCTGCTCATGCCAGCGCACGAACGCCTCGACCACCGCCTCGGACGGCTGCGGGTCCATCGTGAAGGTGCTGCGTGACCAGTCGCTGGAGGTGCCCAGGCGGCGCATCTGGCGCTCGATGGTGTCGCCGGACTGCGCCTTCCACTCCCACACTTTCTCGATGAAGCCCTCACGGCCCAGCGAATCGCGGCTTTCGCCATTGCCGGCCAGCGCCAGGTTGCGCGACACCACCATTTCAGTGGCGATGCCGGCGTGGTCGGTCCCCACCTGCCAGAGGGTGTCGTAGCCGCGCATGCGGTGATAGCGCACCAGCGCATCCATCAGGGTCTGCTGGAAGGCATGGCCCATGTGCAGCGTGCCGGTCACGTTCGGCGGCGGCAGCAGGATGGTGTACGGCTTGCCCTTGCCGGACGGCTTGAAATGACCGGCCTTCTCCCACCCGTCGTACAGGTCGGTCTCAAAGGTGGCGGGGTCGTAGCTGGAGGCGAGTTGGGTCATGCGGAAACCGGGATCGAAGACGGGAGGTGGGGGTGCCGGAGAATCAGCGGCCGAGGGCGCGCCGGATCTTCTGGTCGGTATGGAACTGCGAGACCGCGTAGGCGGCCCAGATGGCGGCCGGCAGCCAGCCGATCAGGGTGATCTGCAGGATCAGGCAGAGGATGCCCGCAAACGGGCGACCGATGGTGAAGAACGACAACCAGGGAAAGATCAGGGCAATCAGCAGGCGCATCAAGGGTCTCCGGACGCAGCGGGCACCCGCGCGGGGTGCCGGGCGTCACATGTCGTATTTGTTCAGGTCAAAGCCCAGCGCCTTGTACTGGCGCCAGCGCTCGCGCAGCGGCTCGCGGGCTTCCGGGTCGGCCGGCACCACTTCCAGCACGCGGTCGCAGCTGGCCAGGTAGGGGTCGTCGCGCAGATTGATGACCAGCGGGCGGGCCGGGGCGTCGGTGCCGGGCGCGGCGATCAGCACCAGCGCCTCTTCCTCGTCGACGTCATCGCCGGCGATCTGGTGCGGAATGTAGGCATCGTCGTCGAACGCCCACAGCAGTTCGTCCAGCGCTTCGGCCTGGGCCTGGTCGCGCGCCAGCACCAGAGTGAACAGCCCGGCGTCGTTGGCCTTGCGTGCCAGCTCGCAGACCAGGCGCAGGGGCTCGGTCAGGAAGCGGGGCTTGGCGATCAGGTAGAAATCAGCACGGGACATGGGCAGGCCTGGAGCGGAGGGGAATGCCCGGCAGCCGGCCGGGCGGGATCGGAGCGGCCGGTCGGCCGCCCCGATCGACACGGCATCAGGCGCGTGCGACCTGGTCCAGCAGCCACTGGCTCAGCAGGCCAACCGGACGGCCGGTGGCCATGCCGCGCTTGCCTTCGTCACTGGCCACGCCGGCGATGTCCAGGTGGGCCCAGCGCTGGCCTTCGGTGAAGCGCGACAGGAAGCAGCCGGCGGTGATCGCCCCGGCCCAGCGGCCGCCGATGTTGTAGACGTCGGCGAAGCTGGAATCCAGCATCGGCTGGTACTCGTCCCACAGCGGCAGGCGCCAGGCGCGGTCGAACACGTGCTCGCCGGCGGCCAGCAGTTCATTGGCCAGGTCGTCGTGCTTGGTCATCAGGCCGGCGGTCTGGTGGCCCAGGGCGACCATGCACGCACCGGTCAGGGTGGCCACGTCGACCAGGGCGGCCGGCTCGAACCGCTGCGCGTAGGTCAGGGCGTCGCACAGGATCAGGCGGCCCTCGGCGTCGGTGTTGCCCACTTCGATGGTCTTGCCGGACATCGAGGTGATCACGTCGGACGGGCGGTAGGCATTGCCGTCGATGGCGTTCTCGACCGCCGGCACCACCACCACCAGGTTCAGCGGCAGCTTGGCGGTGACCGCGGCCACGAAGGTGCCGATGACGTTGGCGCCACCGCACATGTCGTACTTCATCTCTTCGATGCCGCCCTGGGTCTTCAGGTTGACGCCGCCGGTGTCGAAGGTGATTCCTTTGCCGACCAGCACGTACGGCTTGGCGTCGCCGCCGTTGCTCCACTTCAGCACGACCAGGCGCGGGCGGTTGGCCGAGCCGCGGGCCACGGCCAGCAACGACCCCATGCCCAGCGCTTCCATCTGGGTCTCGTCCAGGATCTCCGCATCGGCGCCGGCGTGGGCCTGGGCGAAGGCGACAGAGGACTCGGCCAGGTAGGCCGGGGTACACAGGTTCGGCGGCAGATTGCCCAGCTCGCGGGCGTACTGCACGCCGGCGGCGATGGCCTGGCCCTGGGTCAGCGCCTGGGCGTCGTCGCCGGCGATGGCCAGGGTGGTCAGGCCCGGTTCTTCGGCCTTCTTCTTGCCCAGCGTGGCGCTGTAGCGGTAGGCGGCGTGGTCGGCGGTGATGATGGCCTGGCGGATGTTCCAGGCGGCATCACGGCCCTTCACCGGCAGTTCGGTCAGGGTGAGCAGCGCATGGTGGTTGACGCCGCTCTTAAGGGCGCGGCTGGCGTCACCGACCGCCTTGAGGTACTGCGGCACGCCGAATTTGGCGGTTTCGCCCAGGCCGACGACCAGCACGCGCGGTGCGGTCACGCCCGGCAGATCGTGCAGCAGGGTGGTGTTGCCGGTCTTGCCGCCGACGTCGCCGCGGGCGACCAGCGCCGACAGACGGCCACCGGAGGCAGCATCCAGGGCCTGTGCCGCCGGGCTCAGGGACTGGTCGGCAAAGGCGCCGACGATGACGCAGTCGCACGCGGCGGTGGCCGGTGCTGCGCGGTTCAGGGTGAATTCCAGGGCCATTGATCAGATTCCGTTGGCAAATCCGTACAATCGCGAGCTGTTTACGCCCAGCCAGTAGACTGGACCATGCCGCGAACGAATCCGAGAGTTTAAACCACCGCCCCATGTCGAAGCTCGATCGCTATCTCCTGCGTGATTTCCTCCAGAGTTTCCTGGCCACCCTGATCGTGCTGCTGGTGGTGAGTGTCGGTGGTGTCCTGGTGGACATCCTCGGCAACATCGCCGATGGCCGGCTGCCCGCCCGCCTGCTGTTCTCGCAGCTGGGCCTGCAGTTCATCGTGTACATGCCCCTGATCCTGCCACTGGCGCTGATGCTGGGCCTGCTGCTGGCCACCGCCCGCCTGTACCGCGACTCGGAGATGGCGGTGCTGACCGCCATCGGGGTCGGGCCCCGGCGCCTGCTGCGCCCGCTGATGATGCTGGTGCTGCCGGTGATCGCCGTGATCGGGCTGTGCTCGCTGTGGCTGGGCCCCTGGGCCGACCGCACCGGCGAGAAAATGATCGACGAGGCCAACCGCAGCATCGTCATGGCCGGCCTGGAGGCGGGCAAGTTCACCTCGCTGCCCAATGGCGGGGTGGTCTATCTGTCCTCGGTGTCGCCCGATGGCACCCAGCTGGGCAAGGTGTTCATGCAGCGCCAGAAGGGCGACCGCATCGAGGTGGTTTCGGCCGACCGTGGCCGGATGTTCTTCGAGGGCGAGCGCCAGCGCTACCTCGAGCTGGACGATGGCCACCAGGTGGAAGGCCCGGTCAACGGCGGCCTGGACTACAGGCTGGTGACCTTCGCGCGCAACGATGTGGCGCTGCCGGACGGGGCCGACACGCGCAAGGACGACGATCCGGAGCTGTTGACGACAGGTCAGCTGCTCGGCGATGACCGGCCGGCGGCCCGCGCGCAGCTGCACGCGCGCATCGCCCCGCCGCTGATCGCGCTTGCCTTCGCGCTGATGACGCTGCCGCTGGCACGCAGTTCGCCGCGCCAGCAGCGCTACGGGCGGATGATGCTGGCGTTCCTGGCCTACATGGTGGGCATGAACCTGATGTTCATCGGCACCCGCTGGATCGCCGATGGCAAGGTGCCCGGCAGTGTGGGCCTGTGGTGGCTGAGCCTGCCGTTGCTGGCGCTGGCCATCTGGATGTATTTCCGCGACGGCAAGCTGTCGCGTCCCCGGAGGACCGCATGAAACTGCGTCCCATGCGGTTTGATTTCTATCTGGGCCGGGCGGTGTTCGGCACGGTCCTGCTGACCTGGGCGGTTCTGGTCGGGCTGGACGTGGTGATGGCGTTCTCCGGCGAGTTCAAGGACGTGGGCAAGGGCAGCTATACGGCTGGCCATGCGGCGGCCTGGGTGCTGTACACGGTGCCGCGCCGCGCCTACACCTTCTTCCCGACGGCCGCGGTGATCGGCGCGCTGATGGGGCTGGGGCAGCTGGCGGCCACCTCGGAACTGACGGCGCTGCGGGCGCTGGGTCTGTCGCGCAAGCGGCTGAGCGTGTCGGTGGCAGTGGCGCTGTCGCTGCTGACCGCGGTGATGGTGTTCAGCGGCGAAACGCTGGGACCGTGGGGCCAGAGCAAGGCCGACGACATCAAGATCAGCGCGCGCTGGGGCAGCACGCTCAGCGCGGCGCGCTACCAGGGCGTCTGGGCGCGCGAGGGCGACACGTTCCTGAGTGCGACCAGTGGCGATGAGCAGCTGCAGGCAGGGGGCGGGACGCGCCTGGTCCTGCACGATGTGCGCCTGTACAAGATCGGCGACGATGGGCGTCTGGCCTCGCTGACGCACGCGGCAACGGCCGAGCACGATGCGCAGGGCTGGGTGCTGAAAACGGTGCGCCGGGATACCTTCGGCGACCGCTCGGCAACGCGCCAGACCGTGGCCTCGGAGCCGTGGGATTCGCGGCTGGATGCGGCGGCGCTGGCCACGGGCATCGCCAAGCCGCGCAACCTGACGGCGATGGACCTGCGCAACAGCATCGAGTACCGCAAGCGCAACGGGCTGGATGCGCGCGATTATGAAGACATCTACTGGAGCCGCTGGTTCTATCCGCTGAACGTGCTGGCGCTGTGCCTGGCGGCCGTGCCGTTCGCGTTCGGCTCGCTGCGCAGCGGCGGCATGGGCAAGCGCCTGTTCCTCGGCATCCTGTTCGCGCTGGGCTTCTGGTTGCTGCAGTTGTTCTTCGGCCGCATGGCCGGCGCGCTCAAGTTCGATTACCGCATCGCCTACGCGCTGCCACCGATCGTGATGCTGGTGGTGTCGGGCATGCTGTTCCGGCGGAAGTCGGGGTAAGCGGCGTCAGGCGTCAGGCGTTAAGCAGAAGCAGGGCGTGCGGCGTTTTGGTTGTCCCGGGGCAGGCGTGTCCCGCAGCCCTGGGGTACGGGTACCCAGCGCGGGAACACCTGAAACGCTGCAGTTGCCTTCGCTTCGGTGCTTCGGTGCTTCGGTGCTTCAGCGCTTCAGCGCTTCAGCAGGCGCACCAGCCGCGTGCCGCTGGCGCGGTCGTGCCAGGTCAGACGCTGGCGGTCGAGCAGGGCCCACCACAGGCCCAGCCCCCCGAGCAGTACCGAGAGGGTGCCCACGCTGTAGCGCAGCCAGAGCTGGCGGCGGGTGGGCGGCGTTCCGTCGGTGTTGACCACCTGCAGCCGCCACGGCCGCATGCCCAGCGTCTGGCCGCCGCGACGCCAGCTCCACGTCGCGTACAGGCCGGTGACCAGCCAGCAGCACAGCCACAGCAGCCATTGCAGCGTACTGAACGGCGCGATGTTGTCGCGCGCCGCGTGCCCGGACAGCGTGTAGCCGGCCACGAACAGCGAGCTCACCAGCATCCACAGCGCCAGCGCCGGGAAGAAGTCGTACAGCAGCGCCAGCAGGCGCCACAGCAGCAGCGACGCGGGGCGGGTGGCGGTGGGGGCATCGGCGGTGGTGACCATGCCGCGAGCATACCCGGGCATCGGCCCGGCGTGGATGGCCGGCGCGTGCCGCGCTCCGTATGCTGGCGGCATGTCCGATGCCTCCACCCCGGCGCAACGTCGCCAACTGGTCCAGCACCTGCCCGCGCTGCGCGATGCCGATGCGGCCGCCATCCAGCACTTTCTCGACACGATCTGGGCAGAACAGGGCCTGGCGCGTGCGTCGCTGGACAGCTACCGGCGTGATCTGGAAGGGCTCGCGCGCTGGCGCGACGGACAGGCCGGTGGCCTGTCCGCCATCGACCGTGCCGGTCTGTTCGATTACCTGGCGTGGCGCGCGCAGCATGGATGGTCGCCGCGCAGCAACGCACGTCTGCTCTCGGCCCTGCGCGCGTTCTTTGCCGATGCCGTGCGTCGCGGCCGGCGCGCCGACGATCCCACCGCCCTGCTGGACCCGCCGCGCCTGCCACGGCTGCTGCCCAAGGCCCTGGCCGAAAGCCAGATCGATGCGCTGCTCGATGCTCCCGACATCGACGATCCGATCGGCCTGCGCGACCGGGCCATGCTCGAACTCATGTATGCCGCCGGCCTGCGCGTCAGCGAACTGGTGCACCTGCCCGCCAACGCCGTCAACCTGCGCCAGGGCGTGCTGCGCGTCACCGGCAAGGGCAGCAAGGAGCGCCTGGTGCCACTGGGCGAGGAATCCCAGCATTGGCTGGAACGCTACCTTGCCCACTCGCGCCCGCGGCTGGCCGGTGGGCGCAGCGTGCCCGGCGGCCAGGACGGCAGCGTGCCGATGTTCCTCGCTCCGTCCCTGCAGCCGCTCAGTCGCCAGCAGTTCTGGGGGCTGGTGAAAAAGTATGCCGCCCTGGCCGGCATCGACCCGGTCCGGATCAGCCCGCACGGGCTGCGGCACAGCTTTGCCACCCACCTGCTCAACCGTGGTGCCGATCTGCGCGCGCTGCAGATGCTGCTTGGCCACAGCTCGCTGTCCACCACCCAGATCTACACCCTCGTCGCGCGCGAGCACCTGCAGAAGCTGCACGCCCGGCACCATCCGCGCGGCTGACCCGCCCCCGGCGTGCAACGCATCACTGTTCCGCTGCCGTGCAGCCGGGCGACGGCCCGGCTATGCGAGAATCCCGGACCTTCTTTCCTACCGGATCGCGCCATGCTCCGAGTTGCCATTGCCGCCCTGTTCGGCGCGCTCAGCCTGACTGCCTGCGCGCAGCAGCCCTCCGCGCCGGCTGCCAAGCCCGCCGCGTCTGCCCCGGTGGCCGGCGGCAGCGCCGAGCAGCGCGTACGCACCGCCCTGCAGCAGCTGGACCCCAAGTTTGCCCCGGACTTCATCGGCGCTGCACCGTTCGCCGGGTTCCGGGAAGTGCTGGTGGCCGGCCAGGTGCTGTACGTCTCCGATGACGGTCGCTACCTCATGCAGTCCCAGCCCTACGACATCCAGAACAAGGCGCCGGCCAGCAGCCCCGGCCTGCTCGCATACCGTCGCGGTCTGCTGGACAAGGTGCCGCAGGGCGAGCGCATCGTGTTCGCCGCGCCCAACGCCAAGTACACCGTCAGCGTGTTCACCGATATCGAATGCGGGTACTGCCGCAAGCTTCACCAGGATATCGCCGAGCTCAACCGCAACGGCATCACCGTCGAATACCTCGCCTTCCCGCGCATGGGCCTGGGCAGCCAGGATTACACCGACATGATCTCGGTGTGGTGCGCAGCCGACCGCAAGCAGGCGTTGACTGCCGCCAAGACCGGCAAGCCGGTGCCGGCCAGGAGCTGCACCAACCCGGTGGCCATGCAGTACACGCTCGGCCAGCAGATCGGCGTCAATGGCACCCCGGCGATCTTTGCCGCCGATGGCACCCAGCTCGGCGGCTATGTGCCCCCGGCGCAGCTCAAGGCCGCGCTGGAACGCATCTCGGCCGGCGGCAGCCGCTGAAACAACAACGCCCCGGCATGACCGGGGCGTTGCCGTTGCGGGGCCGGCCGAGGGTCGGCCGGCGACCGGTCAGTTCAGGCCGTCGCTGATCGCCTTGGTCAGCGTGCCCTGCGCGTCATCGCCGCTGAACTCCCAGAAGAACGCGCCGCCCAGGCCCTGGGCCTTCACGTAGCCCATCTTCTCGGTGACCATCGCCGGGGTGTCCACGCTCCAGAACGTGGTGCCGTTGGAGATCCACGTGGCCTTGGCCGTGGTGTCGGTATAGACCGGCCAGGCAAGGTTCTTGAGCACCTTCCAGTCTTCGATCCCGGCTTCGTACGTGCCCGGTGCCGCGCCGCTGGCGCTGCGGTACAGGCCGTTGTTGCCGCTGGCCACGCCGGTCCAGCCGCGCCCGTAGTAGCCGATGCCCAGGTTCAGCTTGCTGGCCGGTACGCCGCGGCTGATGAAGGCCTCCATCGCATCGTTGCTGTTGTAGAACTTCTGGTCGCCCGTGGAGGGGTCGGCCGGCGAGTCGAACAGCGCCGAGTGATGGTTGGTCTGCGGGTCCCATGCGCCGTGGAAGTCGTAGGTCATCACGTTGATGAAGTCCAGGTACGGGTGGAACGCGGCCGGATCGGTCACCCGGATCTTGTCGATACCCGCGCCCACCGCCACGGTCAGCAGCAGCCCCGGCCGCACCGCGTCGAGCTGACGGCGGAACTCGGCCAGCAGTGCCGTGTAGTTGGCGTTGTCGGCCGGCGTGCCGCAGCTCAGCCCGCAGGCCACCGGGTACTCCCAGTCGATGTCGATGCCATCGAACACACCGGCGGCCGCGCCCACCCCACCGGCACCGTCGGTGACCGGCAGGTTGCCCTTGATGTAGGCATCGATGCACGAGGCCACGAAGGCCTGGCGGTTGGCCGGCTGCGCCGCGCTGGAGAAGCCGCGCGACCAGGTCCAGCCACCGAGCGAGATCAGCACCTTCACGTTCGGGTGCTTGGCCTTGAGCTGCTTGAGCTGGTTCCAGTTGCCGCGCAGCGGCTGGTCCCACGTATCGGCGCTGCCGCTGACACTCTCGCCGGCGCCGAAGGCCTTGGTGTAGTCGGCGAAGGCATCGCCCCCCACGCCGGTGTTCGGATCGGAGGCCTGGGTGACGCCCACTTCGCAGCGGTTGTTGCGCACGTTGCCGAAGGCGTAGTTGATGTGCGTCAGCCTGGCCGCCGCACCGCTGGTGTCGATGTTCCTGACCCGGTAGTTGCGCCCGTAGATGCCCCACTGGGTGAAGTAGCCGATCACCCGCTTGGTGCCGCCGCCACCGCCGCCGGCCGCCGTGGTCACGCTGATCGATGCGCTCTGCGCCGAGGCGTTGCCGGCGTTGTCGCGTGCGCGGACCGTGTAGGTGTAGGCCGTGCTCGCCGTCAGGCCGCCGTCGGTGTACTGGGTGGCGCTGGGCGAACCCACCAGACCGCCGTTGCGGTACACGTCGTAGCCGGCCACGCCGCTGCCGCCGCTGTTGTCGGTGGCTGCGTTCCAGGTCAGGTTGACCGTGGTGGCCGTTTTCGATGGCGATGCCAGGCCGCCGGGCACGCTGGGCGGGGTGGTGTCGTTGCTGGCGGCGGTGACGGTCACGCTGACCGTGGTCGAGGAGGTGACCGCATTGGAGTTGTCGGTGGCCACGGCCTTGAGGGTGTGGCTGCCGGCCGCTGCATTGGTCCAGGTCACGCTGTACGGCGCGCTGGTGTCGATGCCCAGCGAGGTGCCGCCGCGGAAGAACTCGACCTTGCTGATGCTGCCGTCGCTGTCACTCGCATTGGCGCTGACGGTGATGCTGCTGCCGGCGCTGAAGCTGGCGCCATTGGCCGGCGAGGTCAGGCTGACGCTCGGCGGCTGGTTGCCGCCGCTGCCGTCGCAGGTGCCCAGGTTGGTGTAGTAGGGCGCGCCGGCCGGGTGATCCGGCGGGGCGTTCCAGATGTCCTGGTTGGCCCGGTACAGCACGCCGCCCTTCTGCAGGGTGGACCCGGCCAGGTAGATGGCGGCCGGGTTCCATTCCGGCACGCCGGTACAGCTGGCGGCCTGGGCCAGGGTCGGCGCGCCGGCGGCGGCGGCCAGGGCCAGCACCAGCAGCCAGCGGGCATGGCCACGTCGGGCCGGGGGAGATATCGATGTCACTGCACTGCGCACTATCGGGTCCTGCATGGGAATTCTCCGATCAGGTGGTGGGCGCATGGCGCCGGGTTGGCGCCATGCGTGCAGCAGTCCGGGGCCGGTGAGAGAGGCCGGCGACAGCAGTGGGGGCGGACGGAGCCCCGGCCGGAAGGCGCCCGGCCAGGTGGTGATAACGTTGTCATGCATTCGGCCGACAATCCGTGAACCAGTGCATGGTTCAGCCGTGAAGACGCAGGGGGCTGCTCCCCCGGCCGGGCGGGTTCCGGCGGTGGACTTGGGTACAATAGTGGGCCCCGTCTCCAACCACGGTTCCCCGGACATGATGGTCCTCGAGGGCGCATCCGCCCTTTCGCCGTTCCGCCGCGAACGTCTTGAATCCCGCCTGCAGTCCCTCGCCGCCTCCCTGCGCATCGCCGGTGCCTGGCATGTCTACTTCATCCAGACCGAGGGCGATGCCGCCCCGGACCCGGCGATCCTGAGCCGGATCCTGGAAGCCCAGCCGACGCTGGCCGGGCAGGAAGAGGGGGCCGTTACCCGCTTCGTCGTGCCACGCCTGGGGACGTTGTCGCCCTGGTCGAGCAAGGCCACCGAGCTGGTCCGCGGTGCCGGGCAGCCGATCCGCCGCGTCGAGCGCGGCCTGCGCATCGATCTGGTCGGCTGGCCGGCCGACGCGGCCACGGCCGAGGCGGTGGCGCGCGTGCTGCACGACCCGATGACCCAGTCGGTGCTGGACAGCGCCGATCAGGCCCAGGCGCTGTTCACCGCGCCCGCCCGGGGTGAGCTGGAGCGCATCGCGCTGGATGACCTGGAAGCGGCCAACCGCCGCCTCGGGCTGGCGATGGCCCAGGACGAGATCGACTACCTGCGCGAGCGCTTCGGTGCGCTTGGCCGCAGCCCGTCGGACGTGGAACTGATGATGTTCGCGCAGGCCAACTCGGAGCACTGCCGGCACAAGATCTTCAATGCCAGCTGGACCATCGACGGTGCCGACCAGCCCCACTCGCTGTTCCGCATGATCAAGAACACCCACCAGCAGACCCCGCAGCACACGTTGAGCGCGTACAGCGACAACGCCGCGGTGGTCGCCGGCTTCCCCGCCGCGCGCTACCGTCCGGACCCGGCCACGGGCGAGTACCGCAGCGAAGCGGTGGTCGATTCGGCGTTCTGCATCAAGGTGGAAACGCACAACCACCCGACCGCGATCGCGCCCTTCCCGGGCGCGTCCACCGGCGCCGGCGGCGAAATCCGCGACGAGGGCGCCACCGGCCGCGGCGGCAAGCCCAAGGCCGGCCTGACCGGCTTCTCGGTCTCGCACCTGCGCATTCCGACCCTGCCGCAACCGTGGGAAGCGCCGCGCGCGCTGAACCCGCGCATGGCCCCGGCGCTGGACATCATGCTGGACGGCCCGCTCGGCGGCGCCGCGTTCAACAACGAGTTCGGCCGTCCCAACCTGCTTGGCTACTTCCGCAGCTTCGAGCTGCCCGAAGGCGAGGGCCTGACCCGCGCCTACGACAAGCCGATCATGCTGGCCGGTGGCCTCGGTGCCATCGACCAGGTCCAGGTCGAAAAGCTCAGGCTGCAGCCGGGCGACGCGGTGATCGTGCTCGGCGGTCCGGCGATGCTGATCGGCCTGGGCGGTGGTGCCGCCAGTTCGGTGGCCTCGGGCGAAAGTGCCGAAGACCTCGACTTCGCCAGCGTGCAGCGCGACAACCCGGAAATGGAACGCCGCTGCCAGGAAGTGATCGACCGCTGCGTCGCGCTGGGCCTGGACAATCCGATCCGCTGGTTCCATGACGTCGGCGCCGGTGGTCTCTCCAACGCGATTCCCGAACTGCTGCACGACTCGGGCGTGGGCGGCGTGATCGACCTGGGCAAGGTGCCCACCGACGACCCGTCGCTGTCGCCGATGCAGCTGTGGTGCAACGAATCGCAGGAGCGCTACGTGCTTGGCGTGCCGCAGGCGCGCCTGGCCGAGTTCGCCGCGCTGTGCGCGCGTGAGCGCTGCCCGTTCGCCGCCGTTGGCGTGGCGACCGCCGAAGAACGCCTGGTGGTGGCCTACGGCGCGACCGTGGACAACATCCCGGCCGACGCGCCGATCGACCTGCCGATGGACGTGCTGTTCGGCAAGGCGCCGAAGATGCACCGCGATACCGTTCACCCGGCGCCGCCGCGCTGGCCGGCGCTGAAGACCGCCGGGCTGGACCTGCATGACGCCGGCCTGCGCGTACTCGCGCATCCGTCGGTGGCGTCCAAGAACTTCCTGGTCACCATCGGCGACCGCAGCGTTGGCGGCCTGACCGCGCGCGAGCAGATGATCGGTCCGTGGCAGCTGCCGCTGGCCAACGTCGCCATCACCCTGGCCGGGTTCGACACCGTGGCCGGCGAAGCGATGGCGATCGGTGAGCGCACCCCGCTGGCGCTGCTGGACGCGGCCGCGTCGGCACGCATGGCGGTGGGCGAAGCCATCACCAACCTGTGCGCCGCTCCGGTGGACGCGCTGGAGACGGTGAAGCTGTCGGCCAACTGGATGGCTGCGGCCGGCCACAACGGCGAAGACGCGCTGCTGTACGACGCCGTGCGTGCGGTGGGCATGGAGCTGTGCCCGCAGCTGGACCTGAGCATTCCGGTCGGCAAGGACTCGCTGTCCATGCAGGCGCAGTGGCACGACGCCGGTACCGCGCACAAGTCGGTCTCGCCGGTTTCGCTGGTGATCTCCGCGTTCGCGCCGGTGGCCGACGCCACCACCCAGCTGACCCCGCTGCTGGACCGCGATGCCGACAGCGAGCTGTGGCTGATCGGCCTGGGCGCCGGCAAACAGCGTCTGGGCGGGTCGATCCTGGCCCAGGTGCATGCCGACCACAGCGCGCTGCCCGCGTTCGCCGGTGCCGTACCGGACCTGGACGATCCGCAGCGCCTGCGTGCGTTCTTCGAGCTGATCCGTGACGCGCGCCAGGCCGGCCTGCTGCTGGCCTACCACGACCGCAGCGATGGCGGCGCATTCGCCGCGCTGTGCGAAATGGCCTTTGCTTCGCGTCTGGGCATGGACATCACCCTGGATGCCTGGGGCGATGATCCGTTCCGCAGCCTGTTCAACGAAGAACTCGGTGCGGTGGTGCAGATCGCCAAGGAAGACCGCGCCGCGTTCGCCGATCTGGTCGAGCGCCATGCGCTGACCGAATGCGCGCAGCGCATCGCACGGCCGACCACCGCGCCGGTGGTGCGGGTGTCGCTGCAGGGCGAAAGCCTGGTCGAGTGGCGCTGGGAAGCACTGTTCGATGCCTGGTGGTCGGTGACCCACGCCATGCAGAAGCTGCGCGACAACCCGGACAACGCCGACCAGGAGCGTGCGGTCGCGCGCAGCTTCACCGCGCCGGGCCTGAAGCCGAAGCTGACCTTCGACCTCAACGAGGATGTGGCGTCGCCGTACCGGGATGCACCCGTGTCGCGGGCGCAGGAGGGGCAGGAGCGGCGCATCAACATCGGCGCGCGTCCGCGCGTGGCGGTGCTGCGCGAGCAGGGCGTCAATGGCCAGATTGAAATGGCCAACGTCTTCGAACGTGCCGGTTTCCGCACCTTCGACGTACACATGAGCGACCTGATCGAAGGCCGCGTCGCGCTGTCGGACTTCACCGGGCTGGTTGCCTGTGGTGGCTTCAGCTACGGCGACGTGCTCGGTGCGGGCCGCGGCTGGGCCACCTCGGTGCTGGAGCGCACGGCGCTTCGTGATGCGTTCGCGGCGTTCTTCGCGCGGCAGGACAGCTTCGCGCTGGGTGTGTGCAACGGTTGCCAGATGATGAGCCAGCTCAAGGACATCATCCCGGGTGCCGAGCATTGGCCGCAGTTCCGCCGCAACCGCAGTGAGCAGTTCGAAGCGCGCACCGCCCTGCTGGAAGTGGTGGAATCGCCCTCGATCCTGCTGCGTGGCATGGCCGGCTCGCGCCTGCCGGTGGCCGTGGCGCATGGCGAAGGCCAGGCGGTGTTCGCCTCCGCCGTGGACCAGGCGGCCGCCCGCGTCGCGCTGCGTTACGTGGACGGCGATGGCAATGTGGCCAGCCAGTACCCGCTCAACCCGAACGGGTCGCCGGACGGCATCACCGGCCTGACCACCACCGACGGCCGCGTCACCATCATGATGCCGCACCCCGAGCGCACGCCGCGCGCGGTGAATCTGAGCTGGCATCCGGCCGAGTGGACCGGCGACTCGCCGTGGCTGCGGATGTTCCGCAACGCACGCGTATGGTGCGGATGATCAACCCTACTGTTGCGAATGGTTGCACTGTGAAAGTCGCATGAAGAAAGTCGCCGGTATCACCGGCGACTTTTTTTTGCGCCGCGATTTTCATCGCTGGCAATGAGTTACAGCGCGTTACATGGCCGAAATCCGTTTTCACGTGGTTTCACGCTGTTATAACGAAATAACCGAGTATCGCGTCGAAAATGTGACGAAACACACGGTCATATGTTTTTCCACGTCAATGTCTTGACGGATTCGGCACGGTAAGTTAACACTGCATTCTCATTTCGACAGCGTTCAGTCAGCAGTAACCGCACGGAAAGCGAGCAACGCTGTACGTCTCTGCCTGCCGTTCGGCATAACGCAGTAAATCAAGCGAAAACGCCCCCAGGGGACGTTGGGCCACGCGGCCCGGCGTTGGCGTCGCTTTGCCTAAAACCAGCCTAATCAGGAGCCGTATCGATGAATCGGATTTATCGCAAGGTCTGGAACAAAGCACTGGGGCAGATGGTCGTCGCCTCGGAATTGGCCAGCAGCCAGTCCCCGGGGGGAGTCATCGATCAGCGCCGATCCACTGGCGGCCGCAACGCCACGTTGCTGTCGGCCGCCATCGCCTTGACGTTTGGCCTCGGCGCGGCTGTTGTCACGCCAACCGCCCGTGCGCAGTCGGTTGAAGTGGGGGGCAACGCGAACTGCGTGGTGCTCAACAGCAAGATCCTCGACAGCTGCGTGGTCGACGGCAGCGCCAGCGCCACCGGCACCAATGCGGTGGCCATCGGCAGCAGCAGCACCGCGTCGGCGGCCAACAGCGTGGCGCTGGGCGCCGGCTCGCGCGCCAACCGCGCCAACACGGTGTCGGTCGGCGATGCCGGCAAGGAGCGCCAGGTCACCAACGTCGCGGCCGGCACCGCCGCCACCGATGCGGTGAACAAGGCGCAGCTGGACAAGGTCGCGGTCGCCGCCGAAGGCGCGACCCGTTACTTCAAGGCCGATGGTGACGGCGACGACACCGATGCGGCCCGTATCGATGGCGAGGGTGCGCTGGCGGCTGGCGCCAGTGCCACTGCAGAAGGCGACGGAGCAACCGCGTTGGGGCGCGGCAGCCAGGCGCTGGCCAATGCGACCACGGCCGTGGGCAGTGACGCGATCGCCGCCGGCCTCGGTGGCAGCGCCTTCGGTCAGAACGCACTGGCCTTGGGCGATGCGAGCACCGCCGTGGGGCAGAGTGCGGTCGCTGTCGGCCTCGGCGACGTCGCGCTCGGCGCGTCGGCCGTCGCGGCCAGCGAAAACGGCGCGGCGACCGCCATCGGCGGCCTGGCCGAAGCCAGTGCCGATGGCGCGACCGCTGTCGGTGGTGGCGCGCTCGCCATCGGCCTGGGCAGCACCTCGCTTGGCCGCGGTGCCGGCAGCGGCGGCGAAGCCTCCGTGGCGGTCGGCGCGTTCAGCGTGGCCGTCGGCGATTTCAGCGCCACCCTCGGCGCCAACTCCGCCGCCGTTGCGGTCGGCAGCGTGGCGCTCGGTGCCGGCTCCTACGCCGACCGCGTGGACACGGTGTCGGTCGGCAATGCCGACAACGGCCTGCGCCGGCAGATCACCAATCTTGCCGAAGGCACCGAAGCCACCGATGCGGTGAACAAGGCCCAGCTGGATGAAGTGGGCGCGGTGGCCGCCACCACCGACAAGTACTTCCAGGCCAGTGGCAGCGCCGACAGCGATGCCGGTGCGTATGTCGATGGCGACAACGCCACGGCAATCGGCGAAGCATCCAATGCACTCGGCAACGGCGCCACCGCACTGGGCAGCGGCGCCACGGCCGTGGCGCAGAACGCCACGGCGGTCGGCTACAACGCCGTGGCCAGCGGCCAGAACAGCGCGGCCTTCGGCAACAACGCACAGGCCAACGGCCCGGGCAGCGTGGCCGTCGGCGGTGCAGCAGTGGACGCCGACGGCAATCCGCTGATCACCAGTGGGGGCGTGCCGGTGGATACCGGCGCCACCAGCGCCGGCGTCGGTGGCACGGCCGTCGGTGCCAGCGCCGAAGCATCCGGGTTCGCAGCCTCGTCCTACGGTGTCGGCGCATACGCAGGCGGTGCGCAATCGTCGGCGTTCGGTGCGGTCGCCAATGCGACCGGTGACTATTCCACGGCGGTCGGCACGCAGAGCGTGGCCACCGGCGCGAGCAGTACCGCCATCGGCGGTCCGGCCGATCTGCTGCCGGGGCTGGGCTTCTTCGTGCAGACCCAGGCCAGCGGCGAAGCCGCCACGGCCGTCGGTGCCGGCGCCATCGCCAGCGGCGATTACGCGGTCGCCAACGGCACCCTGAGCGAAGCATCGGGCACCGAAGCGACGGCGGTCGGCTACTTTGCCTATGCACCGGGCGAGGGAGCCTCGGCGCTGGGCGCGGAAAGCTGGGCCAGCGGCGACCTGAGCACCGCCGTGGGCTTCTACAGCACCGCGCGCGGCGCCAACAGCGTGGCGCTGGGGGCAAACTCCACCGCCACCCGCGACAACACCGTTTCGGTGGGCGATGTCGGCAACGAGCGGCAGATCACCCACGTGGCCGCCGGTACCGAGGCGACCGACGCCGTCAACAAGGCGCAGCTCGATGGCGTGGCGCAGGTCGCCAACGTCACCGCCAACCGCTTCAAGGCCAACGCCTCCGACGGCAGTGACGTGGGTGCCTTCGCCGACGGCGATGGCGCGCTGGCCGCCGGCGAAGCGAGCAACGCGCTCGGTGCCGGTGCCGCTGCGCTGGGCAACGGCGCCAGCGCGGTGGGCGATGACACGGTGGCCGTCGGTCGCAACGTGGCCGCCAACGGCAACGGCAGCGTCGCCATCGGTGGGCTCGGGCAGGCGTACGACGCGTACAACCAGCCGCTGGTCGATGCCGACGGCAACGCGGTCCTGGTCGGCACCACGGCCGTCGCGGACGCGGTTGCGGTGGGAGCCGGTGCACAGGCCACCGGTGCACTGAGCAATGCCTTCGGCAGCGGCGCGCAGGCCACGGGCGACAACAGCCTGGCTGGCGGCTACAAAGCCCGCGCGACCGGCGACTACAGCGTCGCTCAGGGCGACAACGCCTTCGCCAGCGGTGAGGAATCCACCGCGACCGGCGCCTATGCGTGGGCAACGGCAGACGGCGCGACCGCCTTCGGTGCGAGTGCGTGGGCCACCGAAGCCAATGCCACGGCCGTGGGCCAGTCGGCCTGGGCCAGCGGCACCGGTTCCACCTCCATCGGCTACAACAGCTGGGCACGCGGCAGCAGTGCCACCGCGCTCGGGCGTGGTGCGTTCGGCTATGGCGACAACAGCGTCGCGGTCGGCTTCCAGGCGTTGGGCAACAGCATCAACAGCATTGCCATCGGCACCAACGTGGTGGCCGGCGGCGAGAGCGCGATCGGCATCGGTGCCGGCAGCGCGGCCAGTGCCAGCAATGCGGTCGCGCTCGGTGCCGGCTCGGTGGCCGATCGTGCGTACACGGTGTCGGTGGGCAGCGATGCACGCCAGCGCCAGATCACCCAGGTGGCCGCCGGTACCGAAGGCACCGACGCGGTCAATCTGGACCAGTTGAACGCGGCAACCGACCAGTTCCAGGCCAGCGGTGATGGCGTGGCGGTGGCCGGTGGTGAAGAGAGCGTGGCCGCCGGTGCCAACGCCGCCACCGATGGCGACTACGCCACGGCCGTGGGCTCCAGCAGCTACGCCGGCGCTGACGGCGCCTCCGCGCTGGGCAGTGGTGCGTTCGCATTGGCCAACAATGCCAGCGCGGTCGGCTTCAATGCGCTGGCCAGTGCGGCCAACGCGGTTGCGGTGGGTGCCAACGCGCAGGCCACCGGCGAGTACGCCACCGCCAGCGGTGCCGAAAGCGAAGCCTCCGGCGAGCAGAGCACCGCCACCGGTGCGGCCAGCATCGCCTCCGGTGCCGGTAGTCTCGCCGGCGGTGCGCTGTCCGAAGCGGCCGGTGAAGAATCGGTGGCGCTGGGCTACTTCAGCACCGCCAGTGGCGAGGGTGCCACTGCGGTCGGTGCGGAGAGCGTGGTCAGCGGTACGCTCGCGGCCGGCTACGGCTTCGCCTCCGAAGCCACCGCCAACTACGCCACCGCGATTGGTGGCTATGCCGTCGCCTCGGCCTTCAATGCCACCGCGCTCGGCAGCTTCGCGCAGGCCACCGGCTCCAACAGCGTGGCTGTGGGTGGCGATGCCGAAGCCTCCGGCGCCTACAGCACCGCCACCGGCCAGGGCAGCCTGGCCAGCGGCACCAACAGCGTGGCCGTCGGTGGCGCCCTGTTCGGTCTGCTGCCCACCGAGGCCTCCGGCAACTATTCCACTGCCGTCGGTGGTGGGGCGTGGTCGCCGGGTGTGAACAGCACGGCATTGGGCAATGCAGCCACCTCCAGCGGCGCCAACAGCGTTGCCCTCGGCGCCGACTCCATCGCCGACCGCGACGATACCGTGTCGGTCGGCAGCGCCGACGCGCAGCGCCAGATCACCAACGTGGCTGCCGGCACGCAGGACACCGATGCGGTCAACGTGGCGCAACTGAAGGAGGTGGCAGCGGTGGCCGAAACCACCAGCATGTACTTCCAGGCCAGTGGCAGCGACGACAGCGATGCCGGTGCACTGGTCGACGGCGACAACGCGCTGGCGGCCGGTGAAGCGGCCAACGCCATCGGTGACGGCACCACCGCGCTCGGCAGCGGAGCCAATGCGCTGGCGGACAACGCCACCGCGATCGGTGTCGATGCTCTGGCGACCGGCGCAGGTGCCTCGGCCATCGGCAGCAATGCCCAGGCCACCGGCGAAAACAGCGTGGCGGTGGGTACCGGTGCCAGCGCCAGCGAGCTGGGTGCCAGTGCGATCGGCACTGCGGCACAGGCCTCCGGCGCCTACAGCACCGCCACCGGCGCCGAGTCGATCGCCAGCGGCCAGCAGGCCACCGCCACCGGCTTCCGCAGCAGCGCCAGCGATGCCGGCGCCACCGCCTACGGCAGCTACAGCGAAGCCAGCGGGCGTCTGTCGGCGGCACTGGGCTACGGCGCCATCGCCTCCAGCAACCTGGCCACGGCGGTCGGCACCTCGGCGACCGCGTCCGGTGCCAGCGCGGTCGCGCTCGGCGAATCCAGCGAGGCTACCGGCGATGAAAGCGTGGCCATCGGCGGCTCGACCTTCTACGGTCTGCTGCCGGCACGCGCGTCGGGTACGGGGGCGGCGGCCTTTGGTGCCGGCGCATGGGCCACCGACGACTACGCCACCGCGATCGGCTGGAATGCATGGGCCGATGCGGCCAGCGCCACCGCGCTGGGTGAAAGCGCAGTGGCCAGTGGCGTCAACAGCGTCGCCCTGGGCGCCGGGTCGACCGCAGACCGCGACAATACCGTCTCGGTGGGCACGGCCACCGCGCAGCGTCAGATCACCAACGTGGCGGCGGGTACCGAAGGCACCGACGCGGTCAATCTGGACCAGTTGAATGCCGTGGCCGATGTGGCCGAGGAAACCAACCGGTACTTCAAGGCGTCGGGCAGCGGCAACGGCGATGATGTCGGCAGCTATGTCGACGGTGCCTACGCCACGGCGGCAGGTGAGGCGGCCAACGCCTTCGGCACCGGCGCATCGGCATACGGCAGCGGCGCGCTGGCGTCCGGTCGCAACGCGTCGGCCTCGGGCTTCAACGCGTCGGCCACGGCCGATTCGGCCACCGCGATCGGTGGTGCGCTGTACTACGAGGACGCCAATGGCAACGTGGTGCTCGACCAGGCCACCAGTGCCAGCGGTATCGGCGCCACCGCACTGGGCGCCGGTGCACAGGCAGAGGGCGTGTTCAGCACCGCCACGGGTGCGGCCGCCACCTCGGCCGGGCTGCAGTCGGCCGCGTTCGGCTTCAGCGCCGAGGCGGGCAGCGACTACAGCACCGCCGTGGGCGCCTTCAGTGCCGCCACCGGCGTGCGTACCACCGCGCTCGGTTACGGTGCCGAGGCCAGCGGCGACTACGCTGCCGCGCTGGGCTGGGGCAGTGCCGCGTCGGGCAGCTATGCCAACGCGATCGGCTACGCGTCGCAGGCCAGCGGCGCCAACAGCCTGGCCGCCGGCGCCAACGCCTGGGCCACTGCCGCGCAGAGCACGGCGGTGGGGCAGCTGGCGTGGGCGACCTCGGCCGGTTCCACCGCACTGGGCCAGGACAGCTATGCCTACAGCGGCATCAATGCCACCGCGCTGGGCAAGAGCGCCTCGGCCAGCGGCGAAGGCAGCGTCGCGCTTGGCGCCGGTGCACGGACCAGCGAGGCCAACGTGGTCTCGGTCGGCGGCGGCAACGGCACCACCGGTCCGGCAACCCGCCGCATCACCAACGTGGGTGCGGGCGTCAACGCTACCGATGCGGTCAACAAGTCGCAGCTGGACAGCGTGGCCGCCACTGCCGATGCGGTAGGCAAGCACTTCCAGGCCAGCGGCAGCGGCGTCGCCACGGCGAGCGGCACCGACGCACTCGCCGCCGGTGCCGGTGCGACCGCCAGCGCGACCCGCAGCAGTGCGCTGGGTACCGCTGCGGTGGCGTCGGCCACCGGAGCCACCGCGATCGGCGCCGATGCATCCGCACGCGGCACCAACAGCACGGTGATCGGCCGCCAGGCCTCCACCAATGCGACCAACGGCGTGGCCATCGGCAACGGTGCCTTCGCCAGCAACGGTGCCAACAGCATCGCCATCGGCTCTGCGGCGGGCGTGTCCGGCGCCAACGCGGTCGCGCTGGGTGCCGGTTCGCGCGCGGTGGAAGCCAACGTGGTCTCGGTGGGCGGCGGCAACGGTACCGATGGTCCGGCCACGCGCCGGATCGTCAACGTCGGCGCCGGTCGCATCGCCGAGGGCAGCACCGATGCGGTTACCGGCGGGCAGCTCAACACCACCAACCAGCGCGTGGGCGCGGTGGAAACCCGCGTGGGCGATATCGACACCCGCATCGGCTCGGTGGAGAACGTGGCGGCCAATGCGCTCACCTATGACGACAGCAACCGCGACACGTTGACCCTGTCCGGTCTGCAGGGCACCACGCTGGAGAACGTGGGCAACGGCTCGATCGCGTCCGGCAGCCGCCAGGCGATCAACGGCGGCCAGCTGTTCCAGTCGTTGAGCGATGCTGCCAGCTTCCTCGGCGGCGGTGCCAGTGTGGGCATGCAGGGCGTGTTCGTGGCGCCCAACTACGTGATCCAGGGCGCCAGCTACGCCAACGTCGGCGATGCATTGGGTGCGCTCGACCGCAAGGTCACCGAGCTTGACCAGCGCATGGCCGGCAGTGGCGGCACGGCACGGGCACGCGGTGCCGGTGCCACGGTGGCCAGCGCCAGTCTGGCCACCGTGGAAACGGCCGTACCGCTGTCCAGTGATACGGCGCTGGCCGACGTGCAGGGCACGCCGACCGCCGCCAGCGTGGGCGGCAGCCAGGCTTACGTGGCACCGTCCGCCGCCGCCTCGTCTGCCGTGAACGCGGTGGCGATGGGCGAGGGCGCGGTTGCCAGCGGGGCCGCGTCCACCGCGATCGGTCAGGGGGCGTCGGCGACCGCAGCCAACTCGGTGGCGCTGGGCCAGGGCTCGGTCGCCGACCGCGCCGACACGGTCTCGGTTGGTGCCACCGGCAACGAACGCCAGGTCACCCATGTCGCGGCCGGTACCCAGGCCACCGACGCGGTCAACAAGGGCCAGCTCGACGGTGGCATCGCCAGCGCCAACAGCTACACCGACCAGCGTTTCACCACGATGGCCGACAGCTTTGACATCTACAAGGGCGAGATCGACCAGCGCCTCCGTCACCAGGATCGCCGCATCGACCGCCAGGGCGCGATGAGCGCGGCGATGCTCAACATGGCCACCAGTGCCGCCGGCGTACGCACGCAGAACCGCGTCGGTGTCGGCATCGGGTTCCAGGGCGGCGAATCGGCGCTGTCGCTGGGCTACCAGCGCGCCATCAGCGAGCGCGCCACGGTCACCCTGGGCGGTGCGTTCAGCAGCGATGACAGCTCGGTCGGCGTGGGTGCCGGCTTCGGCTGGTAAGCGTGTGGACGGGGCGGCACCGGCAGGGTGTCGCCCCGGGAAATGCAAGGCCTGAGGGGGCGGGTCACGGGAACCCTGGCCAGGGCCGGCCAGTGGTTTTCGCATGGAGTGTTGGCCTGAACAGTCGTTTGATCCATGACCTTGAAGAGGACTTCAACGTGATCAGTAAGCAGAACCTTCGCATCAACGTACTGGCAGCCGCGCTGCTGTCGATGTCGGTCGGCACCGGTGCCGCGTTTGCCGGCACCCTTCGCGCCGAAGAGCCGGTACGCGCGGCCACTGTCGCGCAGCAGGTCAGCGACGGCATCATCATCAAGTACCGCAGCGGCACCGCTGCTGCGTCCGACCGCTCGGCCAAGCTGCAGGTGGTGCATTCGGCGCTGTCGCGGGCGAGCCTCAACGGTGGCACCGTGCGCGCCAACGCGCTCAGCCCGCAGGTGGTGCGCACGCTCGGTGTGGGTGCCGACCTGATCCGCCTGCAGAGCCGGCTCGGCGGCGCCGAACTGCAGAAGGTACTGGCCGAACTGTCGGCCGATCCCTCGGTGCAGTACGCCGTGGCCGACGTGCTGATGCAGCGCGCCGACCTGCGCGCCAAGGCCGACCCCACCCCGCAACTGGTGCCCAACGACCAGTACTACCAGCAGTACCAGTGGCATTTCCACAACGCCGTGGGCGGCATCAACGCACCGGCCGCCTGGGACGTGTCCCAGGGTGAGGGCGTGGTGGTGGCGGTGATCGATACCGGCATCGTGCCCAACCATGTGGACTTCACCGGCAATCTGCTGGAGGGCTACGACTTCATCAGCAACGCGGCGCGCTCGCGTCGCCCCACCAATGACC
The DNA here is from genome assembly GCF_009467805.1 of Stenotrophomonas nematodicola. Classification (GTDB taxonomy): domain Bacteria; phylum Pseudomonadota; class Gammaproteobacteria; order Xanthomonadales; family Xanthomonadaceae; genus Stenotrophomonas; species Stenotrophomonas nematodicola. The sequence continues at coordinate 194,351 of NZ_WIAY01000003.1, read as the reverse complement.
GCGTGCCCGGCGCCCTGGACTACGGCGACTGGGTGGAAAACGACAACGAGTGCTACCAGGGCTCGCTTGCCGATGACAGCTCCTGGCACGGCACGCACGTGGCCGGTACCGTGGCCGAAGCGACCAACAACGGCATCGGCATGGCCGGTGTCGCGTACAAGTCCAAGGTGCTGCCGGTACGCGTGCTCGGCAAGTGTGGTGGCAGCCTGTCGGATATCGCCGATGCGATCACCTGGGCGTCCGGCGGCACCGTGGCCGGCATTCCGGCCAACCCCAACCCGGCCGAAATCATCAATATGAGCCTGGGCGGCGGTGGCGCGTGCGATCCGGTCTACCAGGCCGCGATCAACGGTGCGGTGCAGCGCGGCACGGTGGTGATCGTGGCGGCAGGCAACGACGGCGGCCCGGTGGCCAACGCACGTCCGGCCAACTGCAACAACGTGGTGGCCGTCGGTGCCACCCGCATCACCGGTGGCATCACCTACTACTCCAATTACGGCCCGGCAGTGGATCTGTCCGCACCGGGTGGCGGCGGCAGCGTCGACGGCAACCCGGGCGGCTTCGTCTGGCAGGCCGTGTCCAGCAGCACCACCTCGCCGGATCTGGGCACCTCCACCTACGGTGGCAAGGGCGGCACCTCGATGTCCTCGCCGCACGTGGCCGCCGTGGCCGCGCTGGTGCAGAGCGCCTTGATCGCCAACAACCGCGACCCGCTGACCCCGGCGGCGATGGAGACCCTGCTCAAGGAGACGGCCCGTCCGTTCCCGGTCAGCATTCCGGCGTCCACCCCGATCGGCACCGGCATCCTCGATGCCAAGGCCGCGCTGGACAAGGCGCTGGAAGAGCCGTGCACCGAGGACTGCGGCCCGACCGCGACGCCGCTGACCAACAAGGTGGCGGTGGGCGGCCTGAGCGGCGCCGGTGGCAGCGAAGTGCTCTACAGCTTCGAGGCCCAGGCCGGCAAGGTGCTCAGCCTGCTGACCTACGGTGGCAGCGGCAACGTGTCGGTGTACGTCAGCCAGGGCAAGGAACCGACCGCGACGGCCTACGACGCCAAGTCGACCCGTCCGGGCAACAGTGAAACCGTGCGCTTCACCGCGCCGGTGGCGGGCAGGTACTACATCAAGCTGGTCGGCGAGTCCGCGTTCAGCGGCGTGAGCATCGTCGCCAACCAGTAAGCGTATCGCCCTGCTGCGGGAGTCCGTCTTGTGACGGGCTCCCGCTTTTGCATTCCGCACCGGGGAATCCCGCGTAGGATCGCGACGAACTGCTAAAGTCGCAGGGGTTGCCAGGAGAGCTTCGTGAACGCGGTTGCCCACGATCCCACTGCCGAATCCGCAGCGGAAACACGACTAGTCGACGTATTGCTGCAGAAGGGGCGCCTGAAGGAAGGCGACCTCGCGCGCGCGCGTCCGTTGCACCGTGAATCCGGCGGCAGCCTGCTGCAGCTGCTGGTGCGGCTGGGTCTGGTGTCCGAGCGCGACCATGCCCAGACCAGCAGCGAGGTGCTGGGGCTGCCGTTGCTGGATGCCAAGGCGGTTCCGGAAAGCCCGCCCGAGGCCCTGCTCGAAACGCTGCCGCTGTCGCTGCGTTTTCTCAAACAGTTTCACGTCTGCCCGCTGGCGCTGCAGGACGGCGTGCTCGACCTGTGGGTCTCCGACCCGCAGGACCCGTACGCCGCCGAGGCGGTGCAGCTGGCCACCTCGGTTCCGGTGCGCCTGCACGTGGGGCTGCGCTCGGAGATCGACGATCTGATCGAACGCTGGTTCGGCCAGGGCCGCAGCGCGATGGGCGCGATCATCGAGACCGCTGACGGCGAAGGCGCTGCGGTGGACGACATCGAACATCTTCGCGACCTGGCCTCCGAAGCGCCGGTGATCCGCCTGGTGAACCTGGTGATCCAACGCGCGGTGGAACTGCGCGCCTCGGACATCCACATCGAACCGTTCGAGAACCGCCTGAAGGTGCGCTATCGCGTCGACGGTGTGCTGATCGACGGCGAAAGTCCGCCGGCCAATCTGACCGCGGCGGTGATCAGCCGCGTCAAAATCATGGCCCGGTTGAACATTGCCGAACGCCGCCTGCCGCAGGACGGCCGCATCATGCTGCGCGTGCAGGGCAAAGAGCTGGACCTGCGCGTGAGCACGGTCCCCACCGCGCACGGCGAGAGCGTGGTGATGCGCCTGCTCGACCGGGACACGGTGGTGTTCGACTTCCAGCGCCTCGGCTTCACCGACGCCTTCCTGCCGCAGTTCCGCCGGGTGCTGGAACAGCCGCATGGCATCCTGCTGGTTACCGGCCCGACCGGATCGGGCAAGACCACCACGCTGTACACCGCGCTGAGCCAGCTGAACACCGCCGACGTCAAGATCATCACCGTCGAAGACCCGGTGGAATACCAGATCGAAGGCATCAACCAGATCCAGGCCAAGCCGCAGATCGGGTTGGATTTCGCCAACGCCCTGCGCAGCATCGTGCGCCAGGATCCGGACATCATCATGATCGGCGAAATGCGCGATCTGGAAACGGCGCGCATCGCCATCCAGTCCGCGCTCACCGGCCACCTGGTGCTGTCCACGCTGCATACCAACAACGCCGCCGGTGGCATCACCCGCCTGCTCGACATGGGCGTGGAGGATTATCTGCTGACGTCCACCATCAACGGCATCCTCGCCCAGCGCCTGGTGCGCCGCCTGGAGCCGTCGCATGCGCTGCGCTATCCGGCCTCGCCGGAGGAGATCGAGAAGTTCGGCCTGCGCCGCCTGCAGCCGCAGGGCGAGATCTTCCTGTACCGCGCGCAGCCGTCGGCGGCAGCGCCCACCGGTTACCTGGGGCGCACCACGATCATGGAGTTCCTGGTGATGAACGACGAACTGCGGCGTGCGGTGATGCGGCGTGCCGGCATGGGCGAGATCGAGCAGATCGCACGCGCCGCCGGCATGCGCACCATGTATGAAGATGGCCTGTCCAAGGCGCTGCAGGGCCACACCACCCTTGAGGAAGTGCTGCGCGTGACGGAGGAATCCTGATGCGCCGCGCGTGCCGGCAGCGGAGCGGCGGCTGAGCATGCCCCAGTACCGCTACAAGGCGCTCAACGCCCACGGTGAGCTGTTCGACGGGCAGATGGAGGCCGCCAGCCAAGCCGAGGTCGCCGCGCGGCTGCAGGACCAGGGCCACGTGCCGATGGAAGCGCGGCTGGCCAGCGACGGCGTGGCCAGCGCATCGTCGTGGGCCACGCTGCTGCGGCGCAAACCGTTCGACGGCGCCGCGCTGGTGCAGTTCACCCAGCAGCTGGCCACGCTGCTCGGCGCGGGCCAGCCGCTGGATCGCGCGCTGACCATCCTGCTGGAGCTGCCCGAGGACGAGCGCAGCCGCCGGGTGATCACCGAGATCCGCGACATCGTGCGTGGGGGTGCCGCGCTGTCCACCGCACTGGAACGCCAGCACGGCCTGTTCTCGCGGCTGTACATCAACATGGTGCGCGCCGGTGAGGCCGGCGGCAGCCTGCACGACACCCTGCAGCGCCTGTCGGACTACCTCGAACGCAGCGCCGAGCTGAAAGGCCGGGTGATCAACGCGCTGATCTATCCGGCGATCCTGCTGGCCGTGGTCGGCGGCGCGCTGCTGTTCCTGCTCGGTTATGTGGTGCCGCAGTTTGCCACCATGTACGAAAGCCTGGACGTGGCCTTGCCCTGGTTCACCCAGTGGGTGCTGGCGGCCGGCACGGTGGTGCGTGAAGGCTGGATCGCAGTGATCGTGGTCCCGGCGCTGGTGGCGCTGGTGATCGAGCGCAAACTGCGCCAGCCGGCGTTCCGCCTGGCGCTGGATGGCTGGCTGCTGCAGCGCCGCGGCATCGGCGCGCTGGTGGCCAAGCTGGAGACCGCGCGGCTGGCACGCACCCTCGGCACGCTGCTGCGCAATGGTGTGCCGCTGCTGTCCGGCCTGGGCATCGCCCGCAACGTGCTGGGCAACCGCGCGCTGGCGGCCGACGTGGACGCGGCCAGCGAGGAGGTCAAGAACGGCAACGGCCTGTCCGCCTCGCTGGCGCGCGGCAAGCGCTTCCCACGTCTGGCCCTGCAGATGATCCAGGTCGGCGAGGAATCCGGCGCGCTGGATACCATGCTGCTCAAGACCGCCGACACGTTCGAACAGGAAAGCGCACGCGCGATCGACCGCCTGCTGTCGGCGCTGGTACCGGTGATCACCCTGGTGCTGGCCTCGGTGGTCGGGCTGGTGATCGTGGCCGTGCTGGTGCCGCTGTACGACCTCACCAACGCCATCGGCTGAGCGCCGCCGGCCCATCCCCGACCGACCCGATCCAAGGAGCCCACTGCATGCAACGCCGCCTGATCCGCTTCTCCTCGCCGCGCAACCAGTCGGGCATGAGCCTGCTGGAAATCATCATCGTCATCGTGCTGATCGGCGCGGTGCTCACCCTGGTCGGCAGTCGCGTTCTCGGCGGCGCCGACCGCGGCAAGGCCAACATCGCCAAGGCCCAGGTGCAGACCGTGGCCGGCAAGATCGAGAACTACCAGCTGGACACCGGCAAGCTGCCGGCCAAGCTCGACGACCTGGTCACCCAGCCCGGCGGCAGCAGCGGCTGGCTCGGCCCGTACGCCAAGCCGGCCGATCTCAACGATCCGTGGGGCCACGCGCTGGAGTACCGCGTGCCCGGCGAAGGCCAGCCGTTCGAGCTGATCAGCCTCGGCAAGGACGGCAAGGTCGGCGGCAGCAGCTACGACGCGGACATCCGTTACGAGTGATCGAGGCGGCCGCCCCGCACCCGCCGCGCCACCACCGCGCTGCCCCGCGGACGGGCGCGCGTGGCCTGTCGCTGCTGGAAATGCTGCTGGTGGTGGCCCTGATCGCGGTAATCGGGCTGATCACCGCCAGTGGCATGCGGGGGGGCATCGACGGCATGCGGCTGCGCAACGCCGGCAAGGAAATGGCCAACCAGCTGCGCTACACCCGGACCCAGGCGATCGCCACCGGTGAGCAGCAGCGCTTCGTGGTGGACCCGAAGGCGCGTACCTGGACCGCCGCCAATGGCCGCCACGGCACCCTGCCGGCGACGCTGGAGGTCCAGGTCAGTGCGGCGCGCGAAGTCGCCCCCGGGCCCGGCCAGGCCGCCATCGCGTTCTATCCCGATGGCGGCGCCAGCGGGGGACGGATCGCATTGAGCGCGCGCGATGCGGTGTGGGACATCCAGGTGGGCTGGATCACCGGCGAGGTGCGCTCGGGCATGCGGCGGGACCGTCCATGAAGCGCCAGCGCGGCTATTCGCTGCTGGAAGTGATCGTCGCGTTCGCGCTGCTGGCGCTGGCGTTGACCCTGCTGCTGGGCAGCCTGTCCGGCGCGTCGCGACAGGTCGGCCAGTCCGATCTGCGGACCCGCGCGGTACTGCATGCGCAGTCGCTGCTCGAGGCCACCGGCATCGACGCGCCGCTGCAACCGGGGCAGACCCGCGGTGAGTGGGAGGACGGCCGCTACCGCTGGCAACTGCAGGTGGAGCCGTTCGTGGACGCGCGTGGCGATACCGCGCCGTCGGTCATCGACCCCGCTGCGCCGCGCCTGGCCCGGATCACCCTGCAGGTGCGCTGGGGCGACGGTGGCGGCGAGACGCTGCAGTGGCGCAGTCTGCGCCTGCTGCCGCCGGCAACGGCCGCAGTGCCGGGGGCACCCCGATGAGGCCGCTGGCGGTTCACACCCGCGCAGGGTTCACCCTGATCGAAGTGCTGCTGGCCACCGCACTGCTGGTGGGCGGGCTGGCCCTGGCGTTCGCTACGATCCGCTCGGCGATGGCGATCAGCCAACGGGGCGAAGCGGTGGCCGCGCACAACGAGCGCATGCGGGCGGTCGAAGGGTTCCTGCGGCGCCGCCTGGCAATGGCCACGCGCACCGCCACCACGCCGCCGGACCCGACCCGCGAGCCGGTCTACTTCGCCGGTGACGCGCAGCACATGCTGTTCGTGTCCGAACTGCCGGGCTATCTCGGCCGCGGCGGGCCGTATGTGCACGAACTCGCGCTGCGCCCCGATGGCCGCAATCAGCGGCTGGACCTGACGCTCACCCTGGTGCAGAACGGCGAGCGCATCGAGGAAACCCCGCCGCGCGCCCCCGAACTGCTCGTCGATGGCCTGCGGGGCGTGCACTTCCGCTATCGCGGCATCGACCCGCGCACCGGCGACGTCGGCGCCTGGCAGGACCGGTGGGACGATACCCGGCGCCTGCCGCTGCTGGTGTCCATCGATGTGCAGCCGGCACAGGGGCCGGCCTGGCCCACGCTGGTGGTGGCGTTGTCGCAGCAGCAGGCCGCGCGCCCATGACGCGGCGCATGCGGGGGGCCGCGCTGGTACTGGTGCTGTGGCTGATCGCGCTGCTGACGGCCGTGGTGGGCGCGTACGCGCTTACCGCCCGGGTGGAGCATCTTCAGCAACGCGTGGTCGGCGATGACGCAATCGGCCAGGAGCATGCGCGGGCGGGCCTGGAATACGCGCTGCACCGCCTGCAGCCCACCGCCACGCAGCCGGCGTGGGTACCCGATGGCCGGCGCTACCGGTGGCAGTTCGACGAACGCCGTATCGACCTGCGTATCGTCGATGAGAACGGCAAGATCAATCTCAACCTTGCCGATGCGGCGTTGTTGTCCGGCTTCCTGCGCGCGCTGGGTGAACCGCCGCCACGTGCCCAGCAGTTGGCCGGGGCGATCCTGGACTGGCGCGACGCCGACAACCTAAAGCAACCCGGCGGCGGCGCCGAAACGGCGGACTACCGGGCAGCCGGGCTGCCGTATGGCGCGCGCAATGCGCGCTTTGACAGCCTGGGCGAACTGCAGCGGGTGCTCGGCATGGATGCGGCGCTGTATGCGCGCATGGAGCCGATGCTGACGCTGTACAGCCGCCAGTCGCGGCCGGACCCTCGCTTCGCCGCCGGTCCGGTATTGAGCGCGCTGGGGCTGGATGCCGAGCGGCTGCTGGCCGAACGCGAGCGTGCGCAGGCGGCGGTCGAAGCCGGTGTTCCTGTCGCACCGCTTGCCAGCGGCGGCGGCACCTATAGTATCGAGAGCCGCGCCACGGACGCGCGGGGCCGTGTTTCGGTGTTGCGCGCCGTCGTGCGGATGGGGTCGGCGGGTACGCCGGGAAGGGTCTACACAGTGTTTCGCTGGGAACAGGGAATGGCAGCACGATGACGGCATGGCGTGACAGTCTGGTGCGGGCGCAGGGGCAGATGGCGCCGGGTGTGGGCCGTGGCCTGCGCTGGTGGCGGCGTTCGCTGCTGGCGTGGTTGCCGGCGCGCTGGCAGTGGGCGCTGGGCTGGTCGCGCTCGCGCCTGCTGCTGTCCGTGCAGGCGGGGCAGGTGCGCCTGATGCAGGAAACCGGCGCGATGATCGGCCCGGTCGTGGACGTGCCGCTCTCGACGTCGCCCACTGCGCTGGACAGTCTCCTCGACGCACGCCTGCGTACCCTGCCGCGGCATTGGCTGCTGCCGGCCTCGGCGGTGCTGCGGCGGCCACTGCGGCTGCCGGCGGCCGCGGCCGAGCGGCTGCACGACGTGGTGCGTTTCGAGATCGACCGGCAGACGCCGTTCGATGCAAGCCAGGTCGCCTTCGACGTACGCGAGCTCGGCGTGCTCGACGACGGCCAGCTCCAGGTCGAACTGGTGGTGGTGCCGCTGCAGGCGCTGGCGCAGTGGGCGCAGCAGTACGGCGCGTGGTCGCAGGGGCTGGCCGGACTGGATGCGGTCGATGCAGCCGGCGTGCCGCTCGGCGTGAACCTGCTGCCGCCGGCACAGCGCCAGGCCACGCGCGATCCGATGCGGCGCTGGAACCTGCTGCTGGGCGCGGCCAGCGTGCTGCTGCTGGTACTTGCTGGCCTGCAGCTGCTGGACAACCGCCAGGCGGCGGCCGAGCGCCTGCGGGCGCAGGTCGATGCAGCGGCGCGCGACGCCCGCCAGGTGGCGGCCGAACGCCAGCAGCTGCAGTCGCTGGTGGACGGTGCGGCGTTCCTGGAACAACAGCGCGGGCGCCATGCCAGCAGCGTGGAAATCTGGAACGAGCTGACCCGGCTGCTGCCCGACGGAACCTATCTGGAGAAGCTGTCCATCGAAGGCAACACGCTGCAGTTGATCGGGCTCAGCCGTGAAGCCTCGCAGCTGGTGCCGCTGCTGCAGGTGTCGCCGTTGTGGCGCAAGGTCAACCTGACCGGTGTGCTGCAGGCCGACGGTGGCGCCGCCGGCCGCGACCGCTTCACGTTGACCGCCGAGCTGCAGCCACTGCCGGGCCAGGGCACCGCCTCCACCCCGTCAACGTCGGAGGGTGCCGATGGCGCAACCAACGACACGCCGTGACCGCTGGCTGGCGCTGGCACTGCTGATCGCGGTGATCGGCGTGGCCTACCTGCTGCTGGTGCACCCGTGGTTTACCCAGCCGCTGCGCGCCATCGATGCCGACATTGCCGGGCTGCAGGAGCGCCAGCAACGCGTGCAGGCCCAGCTGCAGCAGCGCACACAGGTGGCGCAGGGCCTGGCGCAGGCACGCGCGGCGCTGCAGGGACGCCCCGGTTTCCTGCGCGAGGCCACCGCCGAATCCGCCGCCGCCGCGCTCTCCACCCGCCTGCAGGATGCGGTTGCTTCGGCCAGCCCGGGCAATCGCAGCTGCACGATCAGCAACCGCTCACCCCTGCCTGATACCACGCCGGATGCGCGCTTTGCACGGGTGGCGCTGCAGGTGCGGCTGCGCTGCGGCATACCGGAAATGGCGGCGGTGCTGCACACCCTGGAAACCGGCACGCCGCGTCTGTTCGTCGACAATCTCAACCTGCTCGCGCAGCGCTTCCAGCAGTCGCCCAGCGAAACCGGGACGGGGCTGGACGTGTCGTTCGAGCTGGTGGGGTATCTGGACGACACCGCGACCGATGGCATCGCGCAGGCGCCCGTTGCGGCCGACGCCGCCGGTGCCGCGGCATCCGCCGCAGCGGTCGCCGCGCCGTCGATGGGGGATGCGATGGCCATGCCCGCCGCACCGATGGACGCGGACGGTGGCGACGCGGTGCCGGATGAGGAGGGCGCGCATGAAAATTGACGTAGCGCCCCTGCGCACCTGGTGGTTGGCTGCGGTACTGGCCTGGGCTGCGGCGATCTGGCTGGCGACCCTGTTCGGGCTGGGCGGTCGCCTGGGTCCGGCGCCGCCGCCCGGACGCGCCGCCGCCGCGCTGCCGGTCCTGCCGCCTGCGGCCCCCGAGCGCATGGCCACGGCCGCGAGCTACGCCGACATCGGCACGCGCCCGTTGTTTGCCGAAGACCGTACCCCCCGGCCCTACCTGCTGGGCGGCAGCGAACCGGGTGCGGCCAGCACGGTCAGTCTGACCGGCGTGCTGCTCACCGACAGTTTCGCGATGGCCATTCTCACCACCGACCAGCACCAGTCGTTGCGCCTGCGCCTCAATGGCGATGCTGTCAACGGCTGGCAGCTGCTGGCGCTGGAGCCGCGTCGTGCCACTGTCGCCGGCCCCGGCGGCACCCAGGTACTGGAGCTGCCGGTGTTCAACGGGCAGGGCGGCGAGCCGCCCACCGTGCTCGGCAACCCCACGCCCGGTGGAGGCGTGCCGCCAGCTGGTCAGCCGATGCCCGCGCTTCCACCACCGGCGTCGGCGGCGGCCCAGGCCCGGCCGACCAATGGCCCGTCACCCGCCGCGGTGGCGCGGCCGGTCGCACCGGCACCCGCGCCGGCACCGGCGCAGAACGAAGGCCCCAGCGAAGAACAGATGAGTGCGATCCGCGAGCGCATCCAGGCGCGCCGCCAGCAACTGCAGCAACAGCAGCAACAACAACAGTCGTCGCAGCGACCGCCCGCGGGCGGCTCCGGCCAAAACCCTTAGAGTGAAAGCATGACACTGCGTCTTTTCCCGATTTCCTTTGCCGTGGCCCTGCTGGTGGGCTGCGCCACCGTGCCTGCTCCCGAGGTGCGTCGCGACGCCGTGCTGGACGGGCCGCACCAGGTGGTGGCCGGCGACGGCTCGCGCGAGGGCGTGGCCACCGAAGGCCTGGAGGCCGGCGCACCGCAGGCGGTGATCCGCCGCGGCACCGGCACCATGATCAACCGCAGCGCCGCTGCGGCGCCGCAGCCGGCGCTCTCGCAGGCCGGCAGCGGGCAGGCGACCTTCAACTTTGAAGGCGAATCGGTGCATGCCGTGGTCAAGGCCATCCTGGGCGACATGCTCGGGCAGAACTACGTGATCGCGCCGGGCGTGCAGGGCACCGTGACGCTGGCCACGCCCAAGCCGGTGTCGTCGGCGCAGGCGCTGAACCTGCTGGAAATGGTGCTGGGCTGGAACAACGCGCGCATGGTCTACAGCGGCGGCCGGTACAACATCGTGCCCGCCGACCAGGCGCTCGCCGGCACGGTCGCGCCGAGCACCGCCCCGGCCGCCAGCGCGCGTGGCTTCGAGGTGCGCGTGGTGCCGCTGCAGTTCATTTCCGCCACGGAGATGAAGAAGGTCCTGGAGCCGTATGCGCGGCCCAACGCGATCGTCAACGTCGACAGCGGGCGCAACGTGATCACCCTCGGCGGTACCCGCAACGAACTGGAAAACTACCTGCGCACGGTGGAGATCTTCGACGTCGACTGGTTGTCGGGCATGTCGGTGGGCGTGTTCCCGATCCAGTCGGGCAAGGCCGAGCAGGTCGCTGCGGATCTGGAAAAGGTGTTCGGCGAAGAGAGCAAAACCCCCAGCGCGGGCATGTTCCGCTTCCTGCCGCTGGAAAACGCCAACGCGGTGCTGGTGATCACCCCACAGGCACGTTACCTGGACCAGATCCAGCAGTGGCTGGACCGCATCGACACCGCCGGCGGCAGCGCCCGCCTGTTCTCCTACGAGCTGCGCTACGTCAAAGCCAAGGACCTGGCCGAGCGCCTGGCCGAGGCGTTCGCCAGCGAGAACGGCCGCGGCCGTGGCAGCAGCAGCGCCTCGCTGGCGCCGGGGGGCTCGCAGATGGAGGTCGGCAGCCGCGACCTGGGCGGCAACACCAACAACATCAGTACCACCGGCAGCGGCAACGGCAACAGCCGTGGCGGGTTGGGCGAGGGCAGCATGAGCCTGCCGCAGCGGCAGGCAGGCAACGCCAGCTTCAACCTGGAAGTGCAGGGCGACAGCGTCGGCGTGTCGGCGGTGGAGGAAACCAACACCCTGCTGGTGCGGTCCACGCCGCAGGCCTGGCGCTCCATCCGCGAGGTGATCGAAAAGCTCGACGTGATGCCGATGCAGGTGCACATCGAGGCGCAGGTGGCCGAAGTGTCGCTCACCGGCGACCTCAGCTACGGCGTCAACTGGTTCTTCGAGCAGGCCGTGGCCACCGGCAAGACCGAAAGCGGCGTCGACCTGCCCAGCGCCCTGGGCCGCTCGATCTGGGGCAGCATTTCCGGGGTCGTCGGCGATGGAGGCGTGGGCTGGACCTTCCTTGGCAAGAACGCGGCCGCCGTGGTCACCGCGCTGGACAAGGTCAGCAACCTGCGCCTTCTGCAGACCCCCTCCATCTTCGTACGCAACAATGCCGAGGCGACGCTCAACGTCGGCACCCAGATCCCGATCAACTCGGTCTCGGTCAACACCGGCGTGGGCGGCGACAACACTTACAGCCAGGTGCAGTACCTGGACACGGGCGTGATCCTCAAGGTGCGCCCGCGCATCACCCGCGATGGCGTGGTGTTCCTGGACATCGTGCAGGAGGTCAGCTCGGCCGGCGCGATTCCCGCCGGCTGCGATCCGACCAAGACCACCTGCAACCCGCCGATCAATACCCGCAAGATCTCCACCGAGGCGGCCGTGCAGAGCGGCGATACCATCATGCTGGCCGGACTGATCACCAACTCCGACGAGGATGGAAGCAACGGCGTGCCGGGGCTGAGCAAGATCCCGGTGCTGGGTGCGCTGTTCGGCAGGAAGACCCAGAACAGCGGTCGCTCGGAAGTGATCGTACTGCTCACCCCGACGATCGTGCGCAACGCGCAGGAGTCGCGCAACCTGACCGACGAATACAGCAGCCGCTTCCGTGCGATGGAGCCGTTCCCGAACCACCCGAAGAAGAACTGACGCGCCCCCCGCGCTGCCTGTTACGCTGCGCGCATCCGGCACCCACCACAGACAGGGGGAAGCGATGGGGACGATCGTGTTGCTGCCGATCGGCGTCGACGACACCGCCCTGGACCAGTGCCTGGGCGCCCTGGAGACCGGCACCGCTGCCGGTACGGCGGTGTGGCTGGCCGACGACGGGCAGGCCGGGCCCCGGGCGCAGGCGGTGATCGAGCACTGGCTGGCGCAGACCCGGCTGCGTGCCGAATACACCCGGCGCGCGCGCAGCATCGGCGAGGTGGCGCACCTGGATGAGATGCTGCAGGCCTGTGCCGGTGCCGATGTGGTGGTGCTGGCGCCCGATGCGATCCCCGCGCCGGGCTGGTTGCAGCAGCTGGAGGCCTGTTTCGCGCACGATCCGTCGATCGGCTCGGCCACGCCGTGGTGCAATGCCGGTGAAACCGCCGCCTGGCCACGGCTGGGTGAAATCAATCCGGTCCCGGAGGCGCTCGATGCCGTGGCCCATGCCTGCGCGGCATTGCCGCCAGTGCACCCCGAACTGCCCTCGGCGGTGACCCACGCGGTGCTGCTGCGCGGCAACGCGCGGCGCAGGGCGGGGGGCCTGGACGCGCACAGCTACGGCTCCTGGAATGCGGCGCTGATCGACCTGAGCCTGCGCATGGCCGGGCTGGGCTGGCGCAATGCGCTGTGCGAAACCGCGTTCGTCGCGCGGGCAGACGAGGGCCGTGCGCACGACGGGGACATGGACGCGCTGGGCACGCGCTGGCCTGGCTGGCGGCCACGGCTTGCCGCCTTTCTGATGGGCGATCCGCTGCGCCAGGCACGCCAGGCGCTGCAGCAGAGCTACCAGCAGGCGATAATGCCACGTGCACAGGGTGACCTGTTCGCGCCGCCCGCCGCACCGGAGTTTCCCGCTTGAGCCACGCCATCGCCGCCATCATTGTCAGCTACCAGAGCGGCAGCACCCTCGATGCCTGCCTGACCCGGCTGCGCGCCGCCCACGATGTCGCCGAGATCCGCGTGGTCGACAACGGCTCGACCGACGCGACCCTGGACATCGTGCAGCGCCACGCCACGGCCGATGCGCGGGTACGCTTCATCGCCAATCCGGACAACCCCGGGTTTGCGGCCGCCAACAACCAGGGCGTGGCCGACTGCCAGGCGCCGTGGTTGGCCTTCATCAACCCGGACCTGCTGGTCGTGCCGGACACACTGTCGCGGCTGTGCGCCCGCGCCGCCGAACTGGGCGACTGTCTGCTCGGGGTGGAACAGGTGGACGAGGACGGTCGCCGCGACGACGCGGTACGCCGCCGCGATCCGGATTTCGCCGCGATGCTGCGCAATCCCGGCCGTGGCGCGCGCCTGGCGATTCCGGCCGATCCGGCGCAGACCCTGCAGGTCGTGCCGGCGCTGTCCGGTGCGCTGCTGCTGATGCCACGGAGTCTGTTCGACCGCCTTGGCGGGTGGGATGCCGGTTACCGCCTGCATGCCGAAGACCTGGACCTGTGCCGCCGCGCCCGCGATGCCGGGGCGGTGGTGGCCATTGCCAACGATCTGCAGGTCACCCACGTCCGTGGCGTCTCCAGCCGCTCGCGGCCGTTCTTCGTCGAATGGCACAAGCACCGCGGACTGTGGCGTTACTTCCGCAAGTTCGAGGCGCCGCGCCGCAACCTGCTGGTGCAGGGCGCGGTATGGACAGCGATCTGGGCCCACGCGGCGGCGCAGGTGCCGCGTCTGCTGCGGGCACGACGCCCGGCCTGAGGCCGCACCGAGATGAACGCGTGGTCAAGCACGGCCGCGCCCGGGCGGCGGTGAACGCCACGCCCGGCGCATACTTTACCGGCGCACCTTCCGAACGCGCGTGGATTCCGCATGATCATCCAGTCCCTGCTCGACACCGACCTGTACAAATTCACCATGATGCAGGCGGTGCTGCACCAGCATCCCGGCGCCCAGGTGCAGTACCGGTTCAAATGCCGCACGCCGGGTATCGACCTGGCGCAGTACATCGATCAGATCAACGACGAGATCGACCACCTGTGCCGCCTGGGTTTCACCGCCGAAGAGCTGGACTACGTACGCGGCCTGCGCTTCGTCAAGCCGGACTTCGCCGACTTTCTCGGGTTGTTCCACCTGGACCGCAAGTACATCGGCCTGCGCGCATCGGACACCGTTCCCGGCGAGATCGAGCTGGACATCACCGGCCCGTGGCTGCACACCATCCTGTTCGAAGTACCGCTGCTGGCGATCATCAACGAGGTCTGGTTCCGCAATACCAGCACGCCCGACTTCGCCGAAGGCGAGCGGCGGCTGCAGGCCAAGACCGCACTGCTGCGCGATACGCCCGGCTTCGAGCTGTGCCGCATTGCCGACTACGGCAGCCGCCGCCGCTACTCGCGCGCGTGGCACGCGCGCATGCTGCCGATGATGCGTGATGCGTTGGGCGCCCAGTTCGTGGGCACCAGCAACGTGCATTTCGCCCGCCTGTACGGCATGACGCCGCACGGCACGATGGCGCACGAGTATCTGCAGGCGTTCCAGGCATTGGGGCCGCGCCTGCGCGATTCGCAGGTGGCGGCGCTGGAATCGTGGGCACGCGAGTACCGTGGCGACCTCGGCATCGCCCTGTCGGACGTGGTCGGACTGGAGGCCTTCCTGCGCGATTTCGACATGTACTTCTGCAAGCTGTTCGATGGCGTGCGCCACGATTCGGGCGATCCGTTCGCCTGGGGCGACCGCATGCTCGCCCACTTCAACGCACGCCGTGTCGACCCGCGCAGCAAAGTGCTGGTGTTCAGCGACGGGCTCAACATCGAAAAGGTGATGCAGCTGTTCGACTATTTCCGCGGGCGCTGCCAGGTGGCGTTCGGGGTGGGCACGCACCTCACCAACGACCTCGGTCCGACGCCCCTCAACATCGTCATCAAGATGGTCCGCTGCAACGGCCAGCCGGTGGCAAAACTCAGCGACTCGCCCGGCAAGAGCATGTGCGACGACCCCGGCTACTTGGCCTATCTGCGCCAGGTGTTCGAACTTTCACCTGAGTAACGCGCCCACAGAGAGACAATCACATTCGGGTGGCGACACAAAGTGACGTACAGCGTCACATTGGATGTCGAAATGTGATACGCATCACGTTGAGCTGGCTAGGAAGCCCCACTTGGCCTACGATTTGCGTGATGGACGTCACACATCGTTAGTCAGCACATGGAGCGGTCAGGTGAAGGTTCTCTCTGTCTTTGGTACTCGCCCTGAAGCCATCAAGATGGGCCCCCTGGTCCGCGCGCTGGAAGCAGCGCCGGGAATCCACTCCGTGGTCTGCATCACCGGACAGCACCGGGCGATGCTTGATCAGGTGATGTCGCTGTTCGACATCCAACCCGATCAAGACCTCGACGTCATGGTCGCCAACCAGACGCTCAACGGCTTGTGCGGCCGGTTGTTCGCCAAACTCGATGCGCTCTACGAGCAGGTGCAGCCCGACCGCGTTCTGGTGCATGGCGACACCAGCAGCGCGATGACCGCTGCGCTGGCCGCCTTCCATCGGCGCATCCCGGTCGGGCATGTCGAAGCCGGGCTGCGCACCGGCAACCTCGATCAGCCCTGGCCCGAGGAAATGAACCGCCGCGTCATCGACGTGGTCGCCGATCATCTGTTCGCCCCTACTGCCAGCTCCCGCTACAACCTGGAGCAGGAGAATCTCGGGGGCCGCATCACCATCACCGGCAACACCGTGATCGACGCGCTGGAACAGACCGTGGACCGCATTGATCGCGACGCGCCGCTGCGCGCGGGTCTGGATGCCGCGTTCCCGTTCCTCACCCCGGGTCGCAAGCTGCTGCTGGTCACCGGGCACCGCCGCGAAAGCTTCGGCGACGGCTTTGCCAACATCTGCCGCGCGCTGGCCGAGCTGGCCCGTCGCCCGGATCTGGAAATCGTTTATCCGGTCCACCTCAATCCGAACGTGCAGGGCCCGGTGCACCAGCACCTCGGCGGCCTGGACAATGTGCACCTGATCCCGCCGCAGGATTACCTGCACTTCGTCCGCCTGATGCAGCGCGCGCATGTGGTGCTCACCGACTCGGGCGGTGTGCAGGAAGAAGCGCCGGCGCTCGGCCGTCCGGTGCTGGTGATGCGCGATGTCACCGAACGCCCTGAAGCCGTGCAGGCCGGGGTGGTCAAGCTGGTCGGCACCGACGCGGCGCGCATCGTTGCCGAGGTTGGCGCCGCCTGCGATGCCGCACCGACCCCTGCGCGGTTCCGCCCCGATGCCAGCCCTTACGGCGACGGCCGTGCATCCGCGCGCATCGTCGCCGCGCTGCGCGGCGTGCCCTTTGGCGAGTTCGTGCCCGGCCGTGCGGTCGACGCTCTGTCCACTCCCTTCCTGACTGAAGCCACCTCATGACCAAGACCAACCGTAGTACCGCACGCTTCTCCAAGGTATTGCCGCTGGCCCTGGTCCTGATCTGTCCCCTGCCGACGGCGCTGGCTGCCGACAGTGTGGCCGGCCAGTTCACCGAGTGGGCCGGCGACAGCACGGTCAGCCGCAGCATGACCCTCCGCGACCTGGGCTTCACCCAGCCGGTGGTGCTGAGCGGGCAGGAGAGCCAGCGCGAGATCTACCTGCCGGTGCCCGCCGGGGTGGAGACCCGCGAGGCGCAGCTGCAGCTCGATGCCCGCTACGTGCGCGGCCATACCGGGCGTACCTCCAGTCTGCTGTCGGTTGATGGCGACCCGGTCTCGGCGCGCTCGATCACCGACGCCCAGGGCGACGCCAGCCAGTTGATCGGCATCGACGGCTTCGCCCGTCCCAGCGGCTTCGTCCGCTTCGGCGTGGGCTGGTGGTCCGTGGTGTCCGACTACCAGTGCGCCGACCAGAGCGCGCCGGCCAACGTGTTGCGGCTGTCGCCGGACACGCGCTTCAGCTATCGCTTCGATGGCCGCCAGATCGACACCGTGGCCAAGGCATGGGGCGCGTTGCCGGCCCGGGTCCGCCTGCTGGTCGATGGCCGCGCGCTCGGCGTAGAAAGCTACGACGCGGCCTGGCGCGTGGGCACTGCACTGGAAAATGGCGGCAAGCGCGTGGACGTGGTGGGCCTGCCGGCCGTGGGCGGCACGGTGGACCTGCGCGGGCTGGTGATCCCGGCCAGCCTGGCCGGCATTCCCGCGTATGCCGCCCTTGCCGATGGCAGCGCCACCCACCGGATCGGCAGTCTGGCCGAAGTCGGCGCGCTGCTGTCGCTGGCCGACGGTCCGCTCGCGCCGGACGTGGCGGTGACCAGCGACCCGCTGCGTGCCGCCGTGCGCGCCGCGCTGGATGCGCTGGCGACCGAGGTCGCTGCGGCGTCGCCCGATGCGGCAGCGGCATTCACCCAGTGGCGCCGCGCCGACATGGCCGGCCTGGAAACCGCCCCGGGGACCGCGTCGGTGCAGGTGGCGATGGTCGGCGGGCGTCCGACCCTGCTGGTCGCGGTGGGGGCCGGCGCCAAGGTGGCCGGCCTGCTGACCGAACAGTGGCGCGCCTATGCGCTGGGCCGTTCGCTGCAGGTTGAGCAGGCGCTGCTGCCGCAGGCCGACAAGGACGTGGTGCTGCTCAGCCGCCTCGGAGCGATGGCCGGCACCCAGGACATCGTCACGCGCGGTGACCGCATTGCCACGTTCGATCTGGGCGCACTGTCCAGCGAAGGCCGTCTGCCCAGCGAAGTGGTGCTCGACGTGTCTGCCGCGCCGAACCCGGCCGGGCAGGGCGCGGTAGCGTCCATCTTCTTCAACGACTACCTGCTCGGCGCCAAGGTGCTGGCCAACGACGGCAAGCCGCAACGCCTGGTCGCCACCGTGCCCAGCTACGCGCTGGCCGCCCGCAATCAGGTAAAAATCAGCTTCCTGCGCCAACCGGCGCGGCCGTACTGCCATGACCCGGCCACCGGCTATCCGGTGTCGGTGCTGCCCAGCAGCCACCTGCGCCTGGCCGACCGCAGCATGGCGCCGGACTTCGTCGGCGCCGCCGCGCAGCTCGCCGGCAAGCACGACGTGTTCGTACCGGCGACCTGGCTGCAGGATGCGCCGGCCTCGCTGGCCAAGGTGATCCACATCGCCAGCGCCGCCGGCGCCTCGCCGACCCACGCGGTGCTCAAGGTCAGTGACGCCAAGGCGTCCATCGCGCCGGCCGGTGCCTACCTGAGCTTTGCGCTGGCCCCGCAGGACGTGGCGTCCAGCGGCGCGGTGCGCGATGGCCACCTGGTGATCGCCGGCACCGGCAAGCAGGTGCTGCTGGATGTGGCCGGGCTGGACCAGTCGGCGCTGGTGGAAGTCGTCGGCAGCGGCGACAGGACCGGGGTGATCTACCGCGAGCTCGGCGCGCATGCGCCGCAGATCGGTGAACCGTTCCGGCTGATCCGCGGCAACATCGCGCTGCTGGACGGGCGTGGCGTGGTCCAGGACTTCGATGGCCAGGACCCGACCGGCGCCAACGTCGCCAAGCAGGGCAATCCCGAACCGGTCTGGCAGCAGCACATGGTGTGGCTGCTGGTGCTGGTGGGCGTGGTGGTGTTCATGCTGCTGGCCGCGCGCGTTGCGCAGGTCCGTCGTCGCCGCAAGTCCGCCTCGACCGGTCACTGATTCGCCGTGGACGGCCTGCACTGGGATATCTACCTGGCCAACTACTACGCCGGACTGGAAACCGTCGCGGCGGCGGTGGCCGTGTTGATCCTGATTTCCAGCCTGGACGACCTGTTCATCGATGTCTGGTATTGGGTGCGCGAAACCTGGCGCACCCTGACAGTGAAGAAGCGCCGCGAATACCGGCCGCTGACCCAGCAGGACCTGCTGCAGCGGCCGGAACAGCCGCTGGCGATCATGGTGCCGGCCTGGGCCGAGTACGACGTGATCGCGCAGATGGTCGAGAACATGATCGACGTGCTCGACTACCGCGAGTACATCGTCTTCGTGGGCACCTATCCCAACGATGCCGAAACCATTGCCGAAGTGGAACGCATGCGCCGCCGCTACAAGCGGCTGCGTCGCGTCGAAGTGCCGCATCCGGGGCCGACCAGCAAGGCCGACTGCCTGAACTGGCTGATCCTGTCGATCTTCGACTACGAGAAGCGCCACGGCATCGAGTTTGCCGGAGTGATCCTGCACGACAGCGAGGACGTGCTGCACCCGATGGAGCTGCGCTTCTTCAACTACCTGCTGCCGCGCAAGGACATGATCCAGTTGCCGGTGACCTCGCTGGACCGCGAGTGGTACGAGCTGATCGCCGGCGTGTACATGGACGAGTTCGCCGAATGGCACGCCAAGGACCTGGTAGTGCGCGAGAGCGTTTCCGGCATGGTGCCCTCGGCCGGCGTCGGCACGTGTTTCTCGCGCAAGGCACTGCTGGCACTGAGCGAGGCCACCAACAACCAGCCGTTCAACACTGACAGCCTGACCGAGGATTACGACGTCGGCGCGCGACTGGCGGCGATGGGCATGCATTCCATCTTCGCGCGCTTCCCGGTGCAGTTCCGCGTGCGCCGTCCGTCGTGGTTTGGCTGGGGTCCGGTGCGCGAGCGCACCCAGGGCATGGCGCTGTGCGTGCGTGAGTACTTCCCCGACAACTTCCGCGCGTCCTACCGGCAGAAGGCGCGCTGGGTGCTGGGCATCGGCCTGCAGAGCTGGGAAACGCTGGGCTGGCGCGGCTCGCTGGCGACCAAATACCTGCTCGCGCGCGATCGCAAGGGCATTGTCACGTCCTTCGTCAGCATCATTGCCTACGTGATCTTCCTGCAGTTGCTGCTGTTCTGGGTGCTCAAGGTCAGCGGCCTGTGGAACACCCAGTTCCCCACCATCTTCCAGGCCGGCACCTGGCAGATGAACGTGGCGCTGCTGACCACCGCCGCACTGGCCACGCGCGTGGTGCAGCGCTTCTATTTCGTCAACAAGCTGTACGGCTGGGAACATGCGCTGATGTCGATCCCGCGCATGGTGGTCGGCAACATGATCAACTTCATGGCCACCGCCCGCGCGTGGCGGATGTTCCTGCTGTACCTGCTGTTCGGCAAGCGCATGGTATGGGACAAGACCATGCACGATTTCCCCAGCGCCTCGCAGCTTGTGCAGACCCGCAAGCGCCTGGGCGAGCTGCTCACCACCTGGCAGGCGGTCGAGCCGGAACGGCTGGAAGAAGCGTTGCAGCAGCAGGAGGGCGGGCGTCAGCAGCCGCTCGGCCGCATTCTGGTCTCGCAGGGGTGGTTGGATGATGAAACGCTGGCCGAAGCCATCGCCTTCCAGGGTGACCTGCCGCGGGCGGTGATCGACGTGGCGTACCTGCAGAGCGGGCAGTTCCCGCTGCCGGTGGACGCATGCGTGCAGTGGCGGCTGCTGCCGCTGCCCTCGGACACGCCCGACGAACTGTCGGTGGCGGTCGCCAACCCGTTGTCCGAGGCCGAACAGGCGCAACTGCTGAAGGGGCTGCCGGCCACCTCAGTGGTGCAGTCGATCGCCCGCGAAAGCGAGATCAATGCCGGCCTGCGCCTGATCAGTGGCGAGACCTACCGCATCGACGCGGTGCCGCTGCTCGGCGACCTGCTGGTGGAAATGCGCCTGATCCCGCGCGACCAGTTCGAGCGCGTGCTGGACGAGTACAAGCCGCAGCGCGACGGCCGCATCGGCGACTATCTGGTCAAACATGGCGTGGCCACCGAAGCGGCCATCGCCACCGCCGTGCGCGAGCAGCACCGCCGCTCGGGCCTTCCCCAGTACAGTGCCAGCGGAGAGCTGAAGGCATGAGAACCACGCTGCTTTCGAGCATGATCGCGCTGAGCCTGCTCGGGCTGGGTTGCGCCAGCGCGCAGGCGCAGGAACCGCTGCCGCTGTCCGGCAACGCCTACCGCATTGCCGAGCAGGCGTTCGGTGCCTACGAGCGCGGTGACTATCCGCAGGCCTACCGCACGGCCACCGAGGCGGCGCGCCTGCGCCCCGACGTGGTCCGCCTGCGCCTGCTGCAGATCTACGCCGCGCAGAAACTCGGCCGCCCCGACGAGGCACGCCGCCTGGCCCAGCGGGCCATCGCCGATGGCCTGCGCGACCCGGCGCTGCCCGGTCTGGCCGCTGCGGCGCCAGCGCGCGGTGCCTCCACCAGCGGCGGCCGCCCGTCCGCTGCCGCCCGGCCAAGCGCGTCCGAACAGGCGTACCAGCGTGCCTTCGCGCTGGCCACGCAGGCGTACGAGGCCTACAACAACGACCGCATGGATGAAGCGGCCAGCAAGGCCGAGCAGGCCTTCCGCCAGCAGCCGCAGCAGGGCGCCTGGGCGACCCTGTGGGTGGCGTCGCTGGAAGCGCAGCAGCAGTTGGAACAGGCCGATGCGGCGGCGGCGATGGCCATCCAGTTGGGCGCGCCCAATGTCGGCGACCTGCAGGCCAAGCGTGTCGCGCTGGGGCGCCAGCGCGCGGTCAAGCCGGCGCAGGAAGGCTACCAGGCGCTGATCGCGCAGGATTTCAACGCGGCCACCGGCTATGCCCGGGAGGCCGTTGCGCGTGCGCCGGACGTGGCATCCCACCGGCTGCTGCTGATGACCGCGCAACTGCTCGACGAGCAGTTGCCTGCGGCCGAGCGCACCGCCGACCAGGCGCTGGAAAACGACAGCGAAGATACCGTGGCACTGGTCATGCGCGCATACCTGCGCCAGCGCCAGGGCAAGACCGAGGCGGCCAATGCCGACTTCGATGCGGCCTTGCAGCAGGACTGGCTGGACGACCAGCAGCGGCGCAATGTGCGACTGCTCGCCACCGATGCCGCCATCGCGGCCGGTGACCGCGCGCGCGCGGCGGCGCTGCTGCAGCCGCTGCAGCCGCTGCAGCAGGACACCTATGCCGACCTGGATGGCGATGCGCGCCAGGTCCTCGAGGCTGCCGTGGCGCAGCGTGCCAAGACGCTGCGCCATGCTGGAAGCGGCAAGGAACTCACCCTGGCCGATTACCCTGCACCGTTCCAGCAGTGCCGCGACACGCCCTACGGCACGCAGTGCGAACTGATGCCGGCCGACCTGCAGGGCGAAGGCGGCCCCGCGCAGCGTGCCTACGCGGCGTTCGGCCGGCAGGACTACCAGGAAGCGATCCGCCAGGCGCAGCGCGCAGTGGAGGAAGATCCGCAGAACCCGACACTGCAGTCGCTGCTGACCACCACGCTGTCGGCCGGTGATCGCGCCCAGGCGGCACAGGCCCGTGAGCGGCTGGATACGGCGTTGGCAGCCAGGCCCGCCGATGCCGGTCTGCTGATGCAGCGCGGCTACCTCAACCAGCGCGTCGGCCAGCCCGAACAGGCGCTGGCCGATTTCCGCGCGGCCCAGGCCACCGGCAAGGCACCGCCGACCGTGGTGCTGGACCAGGCCTACGCCAGTGCCGCCAGTGGCGACAACCGCCAGGCCGTGAGCCTGCTGCGCGGCGCCATCGACAGCGCCGACGCGGGGACGCTGAAGCTGGACAAAAGCCAGCGCTACAACACCCGCAGCTCGATCGCCAATCTCTCGCGCGAATGGGGCATCACCGCCTCGGCCGGCTACCGCGGTGCCCGCCAGGCCGCCACCAATCTGGGCGGCGCGGCCATCAGCACGCCCGGCGATTCGGTGTTCGGTACGCTGGAAGCGTTCTGGCGTCCGCCGGCGTTGAACACCCGCCACGGGACGCTGGAGGCGTATGCGCGCATCGCCAACACGCTGTACGACGAAGGCGGGACCTACGAGTCGATCCTGGCCGTGGACCCCTGCACGGGCGTGGCGACCGAAGACGCACGCGCGCGTGCCGAACGCCTCAGCCGGTCGCGCTCCATTGCCGGCTGGCCGTCCACCATCGCCTCGTTCGGCGTCCGCTACGCCTTCGGCCAGACCGGCCTGAGCGCCGGCATCGAGCGCCGCCAGTTCATCGGCACGGCCACCCGCAACGGCGGCGTCTACCCGGATTCGGCGGCGATCCAGTGCCGTATCCAGCTGGAATCCAGCCAGCCGCTGCAGATGACCACCGCCGCGCGCTACCGGCTCAGCGACAACGCCGGCGGCTGGATGTCCTACCTGACCTACGGCTTCTACAACGGCACCGGCGTGCGCACCGACGTCAATCAGTGGTGGACCATCAGCGGCTATGCCCAGGCCGGCTTCAGCTGGGATGACAACCGTGCGCATTTCACCGTCGACCGCATCGACATGAACGGTGACACGATGGCGCGCCTGACCGACTCCGACGGCCGCCTGCGCCGCCAGCAGTGGTTTGGCGCGGCCGAGCTGCGTGCCGGACGCAGCTACCGTTTCGGCGCCGACCAGACCCGCTGGGTGATCAATCCCTACCTGGTGGTCGGTGCGGACTGGATCGATCAGCGTTCCAAGGTGCGCGGCATCGCCTATCCGTTGATCGGCGCGCAGTCCTTCGACCTGTCCGACACCGCCAGCAGCTGGTCGCTGGGTGCCGGGCCGGGCGTGGGCGTGCGCTACTGGTTCCGCGAAGACCACTACAACGCGGCGCGCTCGTACCTCGATCTGGGCGTGCAGTACCGCTTTGCCATTGGCGGCGGCGACACCCAGCGGGCCAAGGGCCTGTTCGCCACCGCCACGCTCTACTACTGACCATCGAAAAGGAATCGACGATGACCCGACCCCATCGCCCCACGCCGCCGCTCCGTTCGGCGCTGCTGCTGCCGGCCGCCTTGTGCGCCACGTTGCTGGCAACGGCCCCGGCAGTTGCCCAGGCGCCGGCCGCAGCGCCGGCCCCCGCCGCGGCCAACCAGGATTCCTCGATCGTGCTGATCGGCAAGGACGGCTGGTTGTTCCCGGCCTGGGGCAGCCTGACCGACGTGGATGCGCCGGCCATCGCCCGCAACACCGCACTGATCGCCGATGCCAAGCGCGCCCTGGACGCCGCCGGCGTCAAACTGGAGGTGCTGGTGCTGCCGGACAAGGCGCTGTTCTACGAGGACAGGCTGCCCGACGGCAAACGGCTGGGGGATGCGGTGCGGGGGCGCTATGCGCTGGTGCACGACGGCCTGGAGAAGGCGGGCGTGCCGGCGGTGGACGCGCTGCAGGTGCTGCACCAGACCAAGCAGGGCGGGCAGGACGTGTTCTACCGCAGCGATCAGCACTGGACCCAGGCCGCCGCCGATGCGGTGGCCGTGGCCGTGGCTGCCCAGGTGCGGCAGCAGGTGCCCACGCTCGCTGGCGAGGCCGGCACCGGCATGGCGCTGGGCAGCGAGATCAAGGAGCGCCGCTTCGGCGATCTGGCCGAGCTGTTCCTCACCGACGCACAGCGCAAGGCCATCGGTCGCGACACCTTCACCGTGCGACGCCAGTCCGACCAGCAGTCGCTGCTGGATGACGCGCCCGCGCCCGTGCACGTGACCGGACACAGCATGGTGCAGCCGTACTTCGGGTTCCCGCAGAAGCTGTCCAATGTGCTCGACCGGCCGGTGTCGGTGAACTGGAAGCCCGGCAACGTGGGTCACTGGGTGATGCTGCTGGAGTACCTGGAATCGCCCGAGTTCAAGCAGCACAAGCCGCAGGTGCTGGTATGGCAGATGTTCGAGCCCTCCTACGTGCAGGGCCCGGACGCGCGTGGCCAGTGGGACAACGCCTCGATCATGACGCCGCAGCAGTGGCAGGCGCGCCTGCTCAAAGCCCTGGGACAGTGATCCGATGAGTGCCCGCCCCGGCGCACCCGCGCCCCTGCCACCGGCCGCGCCGGCCCGTGCGCACATCGCCACCGCTGTGGTGGTGATCGTGCTGCTCGTGTTCGGCCTGGCGTCCGGCGCCTGGATGCTGGCCCACGCCAGACTGCCGGCGGCCTCACTGGCGCCGGCGCGCTGGGCCGATGGCGAAGCCGGACGCGCGATCAACGACGCGCTGAAGCTGCCCATACAGGCGCAGGCCGATCTGGCCAGTGCCGCCGTGCGCTACCGCTTTCTGGGCGACACCGGTCCGCAGGTGGCGTTGGGCTGCCCGGACTGGCTGTTCTACCGCGATGGGCTGCGCCCGCCGGCCGGTACCGGCGATGCCGTCTTCGCCCAGCGTACGCGCCTGATGCAGCACTGGTCGCAGCAGCTCAAGGCGCAGGGCGTGCAACTGCTGGTGGTGGTGGTGCCGGACAAATCGCGGATTGAGGCGTCCCACACCTGCGGCCTGCGCCATTCCGCGCCGATGCGCGCGCGCCTGGGGCAGTGGCAGCAGGCGCTCGCCGCCGCCGGCGTGCCGTCCACCGACCTGCTGCCGGTGCTGCAGGGCGCATCCGAACCGGTGTTCTTCCGCACCGACGTGCACATGAACCGGATCGGCGCGCAGCGCGCCGCCGATGCGGTCGCCGCGTCCGCCCTGCCGTTGCTGGGCGGTCGCGGACAGCAGGCGTTCGAGGTGGGCGCCCCGGGCCCGGCCCAGTCGCGCATGGGCGACCTCATCGTGCTGGCCGGGCTGGAGCATGCGCCGCCACGCTGGCGGCCGGCACTGGACCGCGAGCCTGTGCAGGTGATCGAACCGCTGCGCAGCGGTGGACTGCTCGATGACACCCCGCCGGTGGAGGTGCTGCTGCTGGGCAGTTCCAACGGCCGCCGCAGCCTGTTCGCCGAACGCCTCGGCAACGCGCTGGGGCGTGAAGTGTGGAACCAGAGCCTGGATGGCGGCCAGTTCTCCGGCGCATTGCTGGCCGCGCTGCCGCAGCGGGCGCAATGGCCGTCCAGCCTGAAACTGGTGATCTGGGAATACTCCGAAATGGCCCTGTCCTTGCCGTTGACCGACGGTGAGCAGGCGACGCTGGCCGAGATCGACTGAGCGCCGAACGACGATGCTTTTCAACTCCTTCCTGTTCCTGCTGGTGTTCCTTCCGATCGCACTGGGCATCCACTATCTGCTCGGTGCCTGGAAGCCGCGGATGGCCGCGCTGTGGTTGTGCGTGGCCTCGATCGTGTTCTACGGCTGGTGGAACCCGCAGTTCGTGGTGCTGCTGGCCGGCTCCATCGTATTCAACTATCTGGTCAGCCTGGCGATCCTGTCACTGGCCACGCGCCCGCGCCTGCAGGTGCTGGTCACCGCGCTGGGCGTGGCGGCCGACCTGTTGCTGCTGTTCCACTACAAGTATTTCGCGGCGATGGTGAATTTCGTCGGCGAGATGGGCTTCAACGTCGGGCCGATGGACGCGTTGATCCTGCCGCTGGGCATCTCCTTCTTCACCTTCACCCAGATCGGTTATCTGCTCGACTGCCGCGCCGGCGTGGTCAACGACCGCAGCCCGCTCAGCTATGTGCTGTTTGTGACCTTCTTCCCGCATCTGATCGCCGGCCCGATCCTCCATCACAAGGAGATGATGCCGCAGTTCAGCAAGCGCGAGACCTACCGCTTCCAGGCCGACAACCTGTCGGTGGGCGGCATGCTGTTTGTGATCGGCCTGGCCAAAAAGGTGCTGCTGGCCGACACCATCGCCCCGTATGCCGACGCCGGATTCGCCGAGACCGGCAGCGTGCAGTTCTGGGGCGCGTGGGCCACGGCGCTGAGCTACGCACTGCAGCTGTATTTCGACTTCTCCGGTTACTCGGACATGGCGCTCGGCCTGGCGCGCATGTTCGGCATCCGCTTCCCGCTCAACTTCAATTCGCCGTACAAGGCGACCAGCGTGATCGACTTCTGGGCGCGCTGGCACATGACGCTGACCCGCTACATCACCGCCTACCTGTACTACCCGGTGGCAATGGCGGTGACCCGTTGGCGCACCCGCCACGGCCGCCCGACCGGCCCCACCGCGGTAGCCTCGGCCGGTGGCTTCCTGTCGATGATCGTGCTGCCCACGGTATGGGCAATGGGCCTGGCGGGCATCTGGCACGGCGCCGGCCTGCAGTTCCTGATCTTCGGCCTGCTGCATGCGGGCTACCTGGCGATCAACCACGCCTGGCGCGTGTTCGTCGGCGGGCGCACGCCGGTGGCGCTGCGCAAGGTGAGCAGGCTGCAGCACGTGGGCTACCTGCTGCTGACCTTCGGCGCGGTCCTGGTGGCGCAGGCGTTCTTCCGCGCCGACGGCGTGGGTGATGCCTGGCAGCTGGTGCAGGGCATGGCCGGCGTGCGGGGCTGGGAAGCGCTCGAGAGCGTTTCCCATGCGGCCGGACTGGGCCTGGCCGACGGTGCGCGCCTGCTGATCGGGCATCACCTGCAGTTCGTGTATATCGTGGTGCTGCTGGCAATCGTGTGGGGCACCCCCAACGCACACCAGATCATGGGCGTGTACTCGCCTTCGCTGGCCAAGCCGAATCCGGCGCCGCGTGCGTGGATGCGCTGGCAGCCCACCCTGCGGTGGCTGCTGGTGATGCTGGTTCTGCTCGGGTTGTGCCTGATGAGCCTGCACAAAGAATCGCGTTTCCTCTACTTCCAGTTCTGACAAGGTGAACCACATGGATATCCAGACCCTCCAGACCCAGCTGATCGACATCGTCGAGTCGGTGATCGGCACCCGCGTGCAGCCCGACGAGTACATGGAGTCGCTGTTCGACTCCATGTCCAAGGTGCAGCTGATGGTCGAGGTCAAGGACCGCCTGGGTGTCACCCTGCCGGTCGATGAGATCGACGCGCTGGTCGATTCGGTGCAGGTGCTGGCCGACTACGTGGCCGCGCACCAGCGCTGAGCCGCCCACCTTCCGCAGGAGCCGACCGCATGCGATTCGATTTCGACCACGGCCGCTTCGTCGATCACGCGCACGCCCCGCACGCGGCGGCCCTGCACGATGCCGACGGGGTGATGGACTGGGCGGAGCTGGAGAGGGCCACCCAGGCCTGGATGACCCGGGCGCAGGCGGCCGGTGTGCTGCCCGGGCATGCCCTGGTGATTTCCGGCCACAAGCAGGCCGCCTTCGTTGTGGCCATGCTCGGCTGCCTGCAGATGGGCGTGACCTACGTGCCGGTGGACACCATCAATCCGCCGGCGCGCCTGCAGCGCATCACCGGGCTGGTGCATGCCGTTGCGGTCTACGATGCGGCCGCCGATACGTTCGGCCCCGGTGCTGCCGCGCCACGCGCGCTGACCGTGCCGGGGCTGGCCTACATCATGTTCACCTCCGGCAGCACCGGTGATCCGAAGGGCGTGCAGATCGGCCGCGACAGCGTGGCGCTGTTCACCGGCTGGATCCGGGACTGCCTGGCGTTGGGGGAGGCACCGGCGTTCCTCAACCAGATGCTCTTCAGCTTCGATTTCTCGTTGTTCGATCTGTGCGGCGCGCTGGGTCTCGGCGGCTGCTGCGTACTCTGTCCGCGTGAGGTGATCGCCGACAGCGAACGCTTTGTGGACCACCTGCGCCAGTCCGATGTCGCGGTGTGGGCCTCCACACCGTCGTTCGTTCGCCAGCAGATGCTCAACCCGCGTTTCACCGCCGCCCAGCTGCCGTCGCTGCGTGTGTTCGTGTTCGGCGCCGAGTCGCTGACCCCGCGCGTGGCCGAAGAACTATGGGCGCGGTTCCCGCAGGCGCGCATCATCAACTCCTACGGCCCCACCGAGGCAACCTGTTCCACCACCTGGGTGGAGATCGATGCCGGGCTGCGCGCCGCCGCCCCCAATCCGTTCCCGATCGGCGTGGCCAAGCCGTATGCCGAAGTCTTCCTGGACGACGGCGAAATCTGCATGGCCGGCGACCACGTGATGCGGGGCTATCTCGACCGACCCGATCTCGATCAGGGCGTGCTGTTCGAACACAACGGCAAGCGTGCCTACCGCAGCGGCGACCTCGGCGATCTCGATGCGCAGGGCCGGGTGTACTTCCGCGGCCGCAAGGACGACCAGATCAAGCTCAACGGCTACCGCATCGAACTGGCCGAAGTGGATGCGGCACTGTCCACGCTGGAGGGCGTTGTTGCGGGTGCGGCGGTGGTGCTGCGCCGCCCCGACGGCAGCCTGGTGCGCATGATCGGTTTCGTCGAGCTCACCCAGCCGGGCGAAGGCGCGGTGCAGCCCTTGCCCGAGGCCCTGCAGGACTGGAAGGACCAGCTTGGCCGGCGCATGCCGCCTTACATGATCCCCTCCGAACTGATTGCCGTGGACGCGTTGCCCACCGGCGCCACCAACAAGGTCGATCGCAAACAACTGGAGCAGCGCTACGCATTGGCGCGGACGCTCCGCAGCCAGGAACCCAAACGATGAAGATGCCGCTGACCCTGCTCGCCGCCGCCCTGCTGGCGTGCTCCCCCGTGGCCGCGAACGCGCAGCAGGGCGCGCCGGAAGGCCGCCTTGCGCAGTTGTATGCGGCGCGACCGCCCGCCGGTTCGGCATTCGTGCGCGTGCTCAATCCCGGCGCGACCGCGCTGAAGGTTGCTGTCGGCAACGGTGCCGACCAGAGCATCGGCCCGGCCACGCGCGCCACGCGCTATGCGATCGTCGAAGGCGGCAAACCGTTCCCGGTCCGTGTGGCCGGCAAGCCGCGCACGCAGGGGCAGGTCGCCGCGGGTACCTTCACCACGCTGGTGCTGGACCCGGCAACGCCGTCGCGGCCGTTGGCCGTGCTGGCCGACGGCGGGGGCAGCAGCGATGCGCTCAAGGCGGAAATCCGCTTCTACAACCTGGCCACGGGCTGCGCGCAGGCGCGGCTGGCGATGGCCGACAAGGGGGCGGTGGTGTTCCCGGCGGTCGCCGCCGGCGCCAGCAGCGCGCGCGCCATCAATCCGGTCAAGGCGCGACTGGTCGCCGGCTGCGGCGGCAAGGACAGCCTGCCGGTGGCGCTGCCCTCGTTGCAGCCCGGCGACCACTACAGCCTGTTCCTGACCGGCAGCGCCAGTGCGCCTGTCCTGCAGGGCCAGCTCAGCGGGACCGATCCGGTGGGGCGCTGATCCATGCATGCGCGTTCCATTTTCCGCGATGACCACACCCTGTTCCGCGACCAGGTGCAGCGCTTCATCGAAGCGCATATCGCGCCGCACTACGCGCAATGGGAGCGCGACGGCATCACGCCGCGCGCGCTGTGGCGCGAGGCGGGCGAGGCCGGACTGCTCAACTGCCAATTGCCCGACCCGTATGGGGTGGGCGGTGATTACGGGCACGCCGCCTGTGTGATCGAGGAGCTGGCGCGCGCCAATTATCTGGGTATCGGCTTCTCGATCCACTCGGACATGGTCGCGCCGTATCTGATGCAGTACGGCAGCGATGCGCTGCGTGATGCGTGGTTGCCGGTGATGGCGCGTGGCGAGGCGATCGGCGCCATCGCGATGACCGAGCCCGGCGCCGGCAGCGATCTCAAAGCGATCCGCACCCGCGCCGAGCGCCGTGGCGACCACTACGTACTGAACGGCCAGAAGACCTGGATCACCAACGGCGCCCATGCCGATGTCGTGGTGGTGGTGGCGACGGTCGCGCCGGAACTGGGCGCGCGCGGGCTCACTCTGCTGTGCGTGGACGCGCATCTGCCCGGTATCACCCGCAGCGCGCCGATGGCCAAGATCGGCCAGCACGCGCAGGACACCACCGAGCTGTTCTTCCAGGACGTGGAAGTGCCGGTATCGCACCTGCTCGGCGAGGAACAGCGCGGGTTCGACTATCTCGGCGAACAGCTGGCGGCCGAACGCCTGGCGATCGCGCTGCGTGCGGCGGCATCGGCCGAGGGCATGCTGGCCGAAACGGTGGCCTACGTGCGCCAGCGCAAGGCCTTCGGCCGGTTCCTGATCGACCACCAGAACACCCGGTTCGTGCTCGCCGATGCGGCGGCACGGCTGGCGATGCTGCGCACGTTCCTGGACCAGTGTCTGGGCGAGCAGATGGAGGGGCGGCTGGACGCGACCCGCGCGGCGATGGCCAAGCTCAATGCCACCGAACTGCAGGGGCAGGTTCTGGACGATCTGCTGCAGTTGCACGGTGGCTACGGTTACAGCAGCGAATACGGTATCGGCCGCGCTTGGGCCGACGCGCGCGCGCTGCGCATCTTTGGCGGCACCAGCGAAATCCTGCGCGAGATCATCGGGCGCGCGCTCTAGCGCGCGCTATGGCGCGCTGGTACGCCAGCGCCGGCGCAACGCCTGCGCGCGCGGGGTGTCCTGCGACAGCCACGGGTCCAGCGCGAAGGCGAACACGCCGGCCGCGCCGCTGCGCTCGGCCCACGCCAGCTGCTTGGCGATGCGGGCGGCGTCGGCGGTCTGTGCCTGGAAATGGCTGCCGTCGGCGGGCGAGCTGGCCAGTTCCTCGAACAGTTCCACCACCACGTCGAAGTCGACGTTGCGCGCGCGCAGCAGCGCCAGCAGCGGATCGACGCCGTCCAGGTTGTCCAGGCCAGCCACGCCGACGCCGTCCTGCACCATCGGCCGCAGCGGCGCCTGTTCCAGGATGCGGGTCCACAGCTGCGCCAGCGATCCGGTGGTGGGCAGCCGGCTGAAATACGTGGAAATGGCGGTGACGTGCGGCGTACCTGCTTTCGCCGCCGCGCTCAGCGCGGCCAGCCAGGTGCACAGCCGCTGCTGGCGGTCGTCCTGCGCCCAGTGGAACTGTTCCAGTTCGTAGGGCAGGTACCAGCCGGAAAAATTGGCCTGCCGCGCCCACGGCGCCCGTTGCAGGTAGCGGCGGGCGTGGTCCAGGGTGAGTGCGAGAAACGCATCCAGCGCGGCCGGATCTGCTGCCTGCAACGCCTTCCACCAGCCGCTGTGATACGGCAGCCCGACGCGCACCTGCAACCCCTCCGCCGCGGCGGTGGAAAAGATCAGCTGCATCACCGGATCGGGTACATCCCAGTCGGCGTCGCCGCCGCTGCCGTACAGCCCCGCCCACTGCACCACGATCTGGCGGCAGCCAAGCTGCCGGGCCAGCGCCATGTGCCGTTGCCAGTCCTGTGCGGTGAGGTCCAGGTGGCTGCGCCAGGGCTGGATGAAGCTGCCGTCGAAATGCGGCGGGGTCGAACACCCGGGCAAGGTCGCCAGTGCGGCGGCCGCAGGCGCGAGCAGCGCTGCGCGCAGCAGGCGCCGGCGCAGCGGGGACGACAGATCGGTGGGCTGGCGGACATCGGTCATGCACGCATCATCCCAGAGCCGCGTTGCCGAGGGGTGAACCGCGTTTATTCCAGCGCGTAGCGCAGTACGAACAACCCGGCCACCAGCCATACCGCCGGGTGCACGTCGCGCCAGCGCCCGGTGCCGGCCTTGAGCACGGCATAGGCGATGAAACCGAACGCCAGGCCATTGGCGATGGAGTAGGTGAACGGCATCGCCAACGCGCACAGGGCCGCCGGAACCGATTCGGTCAGGTCACCCCATTCCACATCGACCAGTTCGCGCAGCATCAGGCCGGCAACGAACAGCAGGGCAGGGGCGGTGGCGTAGCCGGGCACCATCGCCGCCAGCGGCGAGAACAGCAGCGCGGCCAGGAACAGGGCCGCCACCACCAGCGCGGTCAGGCCGGTGCGCCCGCCCGCCTGCACGCCGGAGGCGCTTTCAGCGAAGGCGGTGGTGCTGCTGGTGCCCAGCAGCGAGCCGGCAACAATGGCGGTGCTGTCAGCGAGCAGGGCGCGGCCGAAGCGCTTCTGTGCGCCCGGCAGTTTGAGCAGCCCCGCGCGTCCCACCACGCCGTACAGGGTGCCGGTGGCATCGAACACCTCCACCAGCACGAACACCAGCACCACCTGCAGCAGCACAGCGATCGGCGCACCGCCGTCGTGGTGCAGCAGGCCGGGCAGGTCCAGCTGCAGGAAGGTGGGGGCCAGGCTCGGCGGCAGCGACACCACGCCGTGGAACTGCACGTCACCCAGCAGCCAGGCCGCGCCGGTGACCGCGAGAATGCCGATCAGGATCGCGCCCCGCACGCGCCGCGCTTCGAGGATGGCGATCAACAGGAAGCCGGCCAGCGCGAGCAGGGGCGGTGCGGTGTTGAGGGGCCCGAGCGCGACGAGGGTGTCGGTGTTGGCGATGATCACGCCGGATTTCTGCAGGGCGATGATCGCCAGGAACAGACCAATGCCGGCGACGATGGCCGCGCGCAGCGACGCGGGGATGCCCGCCACCAGCCAGGCGCGCACGCCGGTGAGCGACAGCACCAGAAACACCAGCCCGGAAATGAAAACGGCCGCCAGCGCCTGCTGCCACGGCAGCCCGGCCGCACCGACCACGGTAAAGGCGAAGAAGGCGTTCAGGCCCATGCCCGGTGCCATGCCGACCGGGAAGTTGGCGGCGAACGCCATCACCAGCGAGCCGAGCGCGGCGGCCAGGCAGGTGGCGACGAATACCGCGCCCGGATCCATGCCGGTGGTGGACAGGATGTCGGGGTTGACGAAGACGATGTAGGACATGGTCAGGAAGGTGGTCAGCCCGGCCAGCAGTTCGGTGCGCACGGTGGTGCCGTGCTGCTGGAGCTGGAACAGGCGTTCAAACAGGTTCATGGCTTGGGTCCACGGGTGTTGGTTTTCTTCGTTGGATATTTAGCGAAGCCAAGAGCCTTCGTCTGGTGCAACTGTGGGTTAGGGCCGGCGGGTGCGGGGGTACGGGACACGCCGTGAATACGTCCATGTAGGCTCGTAGAAAACATCCATGTTTTCTACGGTCCCGTACCCCCACACCCGCCGGCCCTCCGACAGCATGTCGGTGGCCACGGGAATTCAGACCCAACCGCGGCGCACGCGATCTATCGGGGGAGGCCGGCGGGTGGCCCCTGTAGGGACTGTCAAAAACATGGATGTTTTTGCCAAGCCCCCAAGGATGGGTTTACGGCGTGTCCCGTAAGGGGCTGCCCGTCGGCCTCCCCAGCCCGCAAAAACTGAAGCGCTGCAGTTGACCTTGCCCTACGACCTACGACCTACGACCTACGACCGTGGCCTACCTCAAAGCAGAACGGCCGCGCAGAGCGCGGCCGTTCTTTTCTCTTACTTCAGCGCCTTGAAGCGCAGGCGCTTCGGGGCGGCGTCGTCGCCCATGCGGCGGCGCTTGTCTTCTTCGTATTCACGGTAGTTGCCCTGGAAGAACTCCACGTGCGAATTGCCTTCGAACGCCAGGATGTGGGTCGCGATGCGATCCAGGAACCAGCGGTCATGCGAAATGACGAAGGTGTTGCCCGGGAATTCCAGCAGCGCATCTTCCAGCGCACGCAGCGTTTCGATGTCCAGATCGTTGGACGGTTCGTCGAGCAGCAGCACGTTGCCCCCCTGCAGCAGGGTCTTGGCCATGTGCAGGCGACCACGCTCACCACCGGACAGCGAACCGACCAGCTTCTGCTGGTCCTGGCCCTTGAAGTTGAAGCGGCCGATGTACGCGCGCGACTGGATTTCCACGCCGTTGATGTTGAGGATGTCCAGACCGCCGGCGATTTCCTGGAAGACGTTGTGGTTGCCTTCCAACGCGTCGCGGCTCTGGTCCACGTAGGACAGCTGCACGGTCGGGCCGACCACGATTTCGCCGGAGTCCGGCTTTTCCTGGCCGGTGATCATCTTGAACAGGGTCGACTTGCCCGCACCGTTGGGGCCGATGATGCCCACGATCGCGCCGGCCGGGACCAGGAAGTTCAGGTCGTCGAACAGCAGACGGTCGCCGAACTTCTTCGACACGTTCTTGAACTCCATCACCGAGTTGCCCAAGCGCTCGCCCGGCGGGATGAAGATTTCGTTGGTCTCGTTGCGCTTCTGGTAATCAACCGACTGCAGCTCTTCCAGGCGGGCCAGACGGGCCTTGCCCTTGGTGCGGCCACCCTTGGCGTTCTGGCGCGACCACTCCAGCTCCTTCTGGATCGCCTTCTGGCGGGCCTTTTCCTGGTTGTCTTCCTGCTTCAGGCGCTCGTCCTTCTGCATCAGCCAGTCGGTGTAGTTGCCCTTCCACGGAATGCCGCGGCCGCGATCCAGTTCCAGGATCCACTCGGCGGCGTTGTCCAGGAAGTAACGGTCATGGGTCACTGCCACCACGGTGCCGGTGTAGCGCGCCAGGAACTGCTCCAGCCATTCCACGGACTCGGCGTCCAGGTGGTTGGTCGGTTCGTCGAGCAGCAGCATGTCCGGCTTCTGCAGCAGCAGGCGGCACAGTGCCACGCGGCGCTTTTCACCGCCGGACAGCTTGCCCACGATGGCATCCCACGGCGGCAGGCGCAGTGCGTCGGCGGCCACGTCCAGCTGGTTTTCCAGGGTGTGCGCGTCGCCGGCGGCGAGGATCGCCTCCAGGCGCTCCTGTTCCTTAGCCAGCTTGTCGAAATCGGCGCCTTCCTCGGCATAGGCCAGGTAGACCGCGTCCAGCGCGGCCTGCGCCTGCAGCACTTCGCCCACGCCTTCCTCGACCGCTTCACGCACGGTCTTGTTGGGGTCCAGCTCCGGTTCCTGGGCCAGATAGCCGACCTTGATGCCGGCCTGCGGGCGGGCTTCGCCCTCGAAGTCGGTATCCACGCCGGCCATGATCTTCAGCACCGTCGACTTGCCGGCGCCGTTCAGGCCCAGCAGGCCGATCTTGGCACCCGGGAAGAACGACAGCGAGATGTCCTTGATGATCTGCCGCTTGGGCGGGACCACCTTGCTGACGCGGTTCATGGTGTAGATGTATTGCGAGGACATGTGGTCTCCGAAGGCGCAACCCTGCGCCCGTTCCGTTGGGAACAGGAACAGATGTAAAAGGAATACCCCCGATTATAGCGGGAAGCGGTGACAACCGCCGGCCGGCCCGGGAGGGTGGGGCTTGCCGCCGCCTGAACGGGTCGTCAAAGCCCTTGAAATGGAAACCGTTTCCAGCCGGAAACCGTTCAGATCCGGTCAGCATGATGTAATCATCCATCCACTCGAGCGAGGCCCGTCATGCGCATGAATCGAATTGTGGTCGGGGCCGTGGCCTCGCTGCTGGCCCTGGGCGCGGTTGCACCGGCCTTCGCCGACAACGACCATCGCGGCCGTGGTCACGACCGCCATGACCGTTACGACCGTCATGATGATCGCCACGACCGCCGCCATGACCGCCGGGAGTGGCGCGATGACCGCCGCGAAGCCCGCCACGACCGTCGCTATTACGACAACCGTGGCTACTACCGCCCGGCGCCCCCGCCGCGCGTGGTCTACCGCCCGGCACCCGGCTACGGCTCCTACGGCTGGGCGCGTGGCCATCGCTACCGCGAGTACTACGGTGGCCCGGTCTACGTGGTCAACGACTACAGCCGCTACTCGGTGCGCCGTCCGCCCCGCGACCACCACTGGATCCGCGACGACCGTGGCAATCTGCTGCTGGTGGCCATCGCCACCGGCATCATCGCCGACTACGTGATCAACAACCGGTAAGGCCAGCCACGGCCTCGCCACCCAGGACGGCGCCCTCGCGGGCGCCGTCCGTCGTTCTGGGGGCGGTCGACCGATTGGTCACCCCGCGTCGCGGGGACTACAATCCAGAGCTCGCGCTGTACCCCCTCTGCCTGCCTGGAGTAACCGATGTTCCCGCGTGACGTCCGCATCGAAACCTACGATCCCGAACTGGCCAAGGCCATCGCCGCCGAAACCCAGCGCCAGGAAGACCACGTCGAGCTGATCGCCAGCGAGAACTACACCAGCCCGGCCGTGATGGAGGCCCAGGGCAGCCAGCTGACCAACAAGTACGCCGAAGGCTATCCGGGCAAGCGCTACTACGGTGGCTGCGAGTATGTGGACATCGCCGAGCAGCTGGCCATTGACCGCCTCAAGCAGCTGTTCGATGCCGACTACGCCAACGTGCAGCCGCACAGCGGTTCGCAGGCCAACCAGGCCGTCTACTTCGCGCTGCTGCAGCCGGGCGACACCATTCTGGGCATGTCGCTGGCCCACGGCGGCCACCTGACCCACGGCGCCAAGGTCAACGCCTCGGGCAAGCTGTTCAACGCCGTGCAGTACGGCGTGGACGAGCAGGGCCTGATCGACTACGACGAAGTCGAGCGCCTGGCCCTGGAGCACAAGCCGAAGATGGTCGTGGCCGGCTTCTCGGCCTATTCGCAGGTGGTGGACTGGGCGCGCTTCCGCGCCATCGCCGACCAGGTCGGTGCGTACCTGTTCGTGGACATGGCGCACGTCGCCGGCCTGGTTGCCGCCGGGGTGTACCCGAGCCCGCTGCCGCACGCGCATGTGGTCACCTCGACCACCCACAAGACCCTGCGCGGCCCGCGCGGCGGCATCATCATCGCCAAGGGGGCAAACGAGGACCTGGTCAAGAAGCTGCAGTCGATCGTGTTCCCGGGCATCCAGGGCGGTCCGCTGATGCACGTCATCGCCGGCAAGGCCGTGGCGTTCAAGGAAGCGCTGGAACCGGGCTTCAAGACCTACCAGCAGCAGGTGGTCAAGAACGCCCAGGCGATGGCCACCACGCTGATCGCGCGTGGCTACAAGATCGTTTCCGGCGGTACCCGGAACCACCTGATGCTGGTGGACATGATCGGCAAGGACGTCTCCGGCAAGGACGCGGAAGCCGCACTGGGCAAGGCCCACATCACCGTCAACAAGAACTCCGTGCCCAACGACCCGCGTTCGCCGTTCGTGACCTCGGGCCTGCGCCTGGGCACCCCGGCGGTCACCACCCGCGGCTATGTCGAACAGGACTGTGTGGACCTGGCCAACTGGATCGCCGACGTGCTCGACGCCCCGGCGGACGAGGCGGTGATCGCCCGCGTGCGCGAGGCGGTCAGCGCCCAGTGCCGCAAGTACCCGGTCTACGGGTGAGATGGGCGAGGGCCGCGCGCAGCGACGCTACGCGAT
The DNA here is from genome assembly GCF_009467805.1 of Stenotrophomonas nematodicola. Classification (GTDB taxonomy): domain Bacteria; phylum Pseudomonadota; class Gammaproteobacteria; order Xanthomonadales; family Xanthomonadaceae; genus Stenotrophomonas; species Stenotrophomonas nematodicola. Next base: position 156,644 of record NZ_WIAY01000003.1, on the reverse strand, counting down.
CCTGGCCCTCGCGTTCGGCGTCCCCGGCCTGGCCGGGGGCGGCGCCCTGGCGCTGTTCGGCATCGTCCTGTCAGTGTTCGGACCGCACTACATGGGTCTTTCCGAGCGCCTGCTGACGCTGGCGTTCGGCTTGGCTGGCGCAGCCGCACCGGCCGGCTGGTTGTGGCTGAGCGTGGCCTACCTCCGGCGTGGTCGAGAGGGGCTGCGCCGCGCCGGGGTGGTGCCGTGGATCGGCCTGCTGCTGGGGCTGCTCACCGGCCTGTTCGTTCTGGCCACGCTGCTCTGGCACTGGCAGGACGGCGGGCGGCAGACCGTCGCACTGGTGCTGGCCGGCCTGCTGCTGGCGGTGCCCGCCGCGGCCCTGGCCGCGCGCGCCCGGCCTGATGCCAAACACACGCCCCCCGCACGGACGCTGACCACGGATGAATGACATCGCGCAACGTCGCACTTATGCGGTGGTGGCTCTGCTGCTGGGCCTGCCCACGCTGGCCGTCGGCGGCACCTTGTCGGTGCTGGCGGTCATCGTCTTTTTCTCCCGCAACAGCTACATGGGCACCCTCGAAAGCCTGGCGCTGCTGGCCTGGGGCCTGTCGGGCATTCTCGGTCTGCTGGGCTGGCTGTGGCTGAGCGGCGTGTACCTGCGGCACGGCCGCGAGGGCCTGCGCCGCAGCAGCCCGCTGGGCTGGATCGGCATTGCCTGCGGCGTCATCGGCGCGCTGAGTGTGCTGGTGGTCGTCATGCGCCTTCTCCCCCAGGGCGGCTGGGAGGTGCTCGGTTATCTGACCGCCGGTCCGCCGTTGCTGGTGCCGAGCGCACAACTGGCATGGATGCGCTGGTCGGGCCAGACGCAGGCATGAGAGCCAGGTCGCGAGGTGGGCCGGTCATGCGCGATGGCGTCCACCGGCGTCTGTACGCGCTCCAGTGCGGGCTGCTGGGGCTGCCAACCGTGGTGGCCTGCGGCGTGGCTGGGGTCCAGGGCCTGCGCCATGTCGATGTACATCGCGGTTTTCTGCTCGCGGGCAACGAGGGCGGTCTGCTGCTGCTCTGGGGCGGCGCCGGTCTGCTCGGCCTGCTGGCCTGGCTGTGGCTGAGCGCCCGGTATCTCCGGCGCGGCCGCGACGGGCTGCGTCGGGCCGGGACCCTCCCGTGGGCCGGTCTGGCGATGGGGGCACTGGCGGCGGGCGGCCTGCTGCTCGTCCTCCTGTACGCCGGGGCCGTGGGACGCTGGCAGGTGCTGGGGTATCTGGTGTTTGGCCCGCTGCTGCTGGTGCCCAGCGCACACCTGGTGTGGTTGCGCCGATCGGAGGGGCCAAGCTGATGCACAGACGCGTATTTGCCGCCCCGGTTCTTCTCAGGTACCGTTGCGACGCTGCCATGACCGTGGCATGACGTTTTTCTCCAGCTAGGCGTTCCATGTACTGTCCGTTCTGCCAGCATGCCGATACCCGTGTGATCGATTCGCGCGTCTCCGAAGACGGCGCGACGATCCGGCGTCGTCGCGAATGCGAGGCCTGCAACGAGCGCTTCAGCACCCTGGAAACCATCGAACTGAAGCTGCCGGCGATCATCAAGAGCGATGGCAGCCGCGAGGCCTTCGACGCCCGCAAGCTGCGCAGCGGCTTCGACCGCGCGCTGCAGAAGCGCCCGGTGCCGGAAGACAAGATCGAACTGGCGGTACGCGCGGTGATGCAGCAGGCGCGGACCTGCGGCGAGCGCGAAATCCCGTCGATCAAGGTCGGCGAGTTCGTCATGAACGAACTGCGCAAGCTCGACCACGTGGCCTACGTGCGCTTCGCCTCGGTGTATCGCAGTTTCGAGGACGTGGCCGATTTCCGCGAGGAGATCGAGAAGCTCGAACGCGAGCTGCCCTCCAGCACCGAGCAGCTGCAACTGCTCGGGGATGTGATCGCACTGGGCAAGAAGAAGAAGGGCTGAGCCCCTACGCTTCGCCGCCGGCCCGGCTGGGCTACCATCGCGGCTGCTTGCCTGCCGATGACCGTTGCCATGACCGACTTCTCCGCACTGGACCACCTGCACATGGCGCATGCCCTGCGCCTGGCCGAGCGCGCCGCGTACACCACGCGGCCCAACCCGATGGTGGGCTGCGTGATCGCGCAGGGTGCCGACGTGGTGGGCGAGGGCTGGCATCAGCGCACCGGCGGCCCGCATGCGGAAGTGTTCGCGCTGCGCCAGGCGGGTGAGCGTGCACGCGGGGCCACCGCGTACGTCACCTTGGAGCCCTGCGCCCACTACGGGCGCACGCCGCCGTGCGCACTGGCGCTGATCGAGGCGGGTATCGGCCGTGTGGTGGCGGCGATGCGCGATCCGTTTCCGAAGGTCGACGGCGGTGGGTTCGACCTGCTGCGCGCGGCCGGCATCGACGTCGCCGAAGGGCTGATGGCCGCGCAGGCGCGCGACCTCAACCACGGCTTCCTGTCGCGCATCGAACGCGGTCGCCCGTGGCTGCGGGTCAAGCTGGCGGCCAGCCTGGACGGCCGTACGGCAATGGCCGACGGCAGTTCCAAATGGATCACCGGTGCAGCCGCGCGCGAGGACGTACAGCACTGGCGCGCGCGCGCCGGTGCGATTCTGACCGGCGCCGGCACGGTGCTGGCCGACGATCCGATGCTCACCGTGCGGCTGGCCGACACCGAGGTCGTCGCGCCGCTGCGCGTGGTGCTCGATGCGCGCCTGCGCTCGCTGGAGTGCGCGCGCGTGCGCGAGGGCGGGGCACCCACGCTGTACCTGCACGACGCAGCCGTGAGCCCCCCCGATGCCGCCGATGCGGCGTTTGCCAGCGTGCCCAGCCACAACGGTCGCCTCGATCTTGCCGCAGTGCTGGCCCTGCTCGCCGACCGTGGGATCAACGAGGTGCATACCGAAGCCGGCGCCACCCTGTCCGGCGCGCTGGTACAGGCCGGCCTGGTCGACGAACTGCTGCTCTACCAGGCGCCGATCCTGCTCGGCGAGCATGGGCGGCCGCTGCTGTCCGGCCTGTGCATTCACGCGATGGACCAGCAGCGCCGCCTGCGCGTGATCGACCAGCGCGTGCTCGGCAACGACCTGCGCCTGCTGCTGCGGCAGTGAGGGCGCGCCCGCCAGGCAAAAAAAAACGGACCCCTTTCGGGGCCCGTTCGATCATGGCGCGACCCGGAGGCCGCCGCCCGATCAGAAACTCGCGCGCACGCCCACCGAGTACTGGGTGACGTCTTCGTAAGCCTGCACTTCACCGACCAAGCCCCAGGCCTTGGTGAAGTTGACCTGGCCGCCGAGGGTGCCGATCCAGGTGCCGTCCATGTCGCTGCCGTCCAGGTAGCCGGCCTTCAGCCAGGCTTCGGTGCGCGGCGAGGGCTTGCCACGCACGCCCATGCTGGCGCGGCCGCCGTTGGTGTGGTCCTTCTCGCGCACGGTGCCAAAGCCGTCGTAGGTCGACTTGGCTTCCACGTTCTGGCGCACCCAGGCGATGTCGGCGGTGAAGTCGACGCGGTCGCTCATCGGCATGTGGTAACCGATACCCAGCTCCGGCTGGTTCAGTTCCAGCTTCAGGCTGCCATCGGCATAGTTGTACTTCTTGGAGACCGTCGACCACGCGCCGAAGACATGCACCTGCTCGGCGATCGCGAACGAGCCGCGGATGTAGCCGCCGTCCACCTTCGGGTCGTTGAGGTAGTCGTCGTTGACCTGGATCTGGGTCCAGCCAGCTTCGGCGTAGGTGTAGCTCAGGCCGTCCGCAGCCGAGGCAGCGATCGGGGTGGCAGCCAGCAGGGCGGCCAGAATCAGGGTCTTGCGCATGGGTAGATCCTCACGGGTGGTGATGTCCGTTTCAGCCGCCACCTTCTTGGCGGCGGCAGGAGCGACGTCGTGTCGCGCGGCGCGGATATTAACAAGTTTTTTACAGAAAGCGAGCACTCAGGCTTCGCTGGTACAATGCGCGGGCCGGTTCGCCGGTACACAAACGTCTTCAGGGCGGGGTGCGATTCCCCACCGGCGGTAGGTGCGCAAGCACGAGCCCGCGAGCGCTTCCAGGTCTGCTGGAAGGTCAGCAGATCCGGTCAGATGCCGGAGCCGACGGTATAGTCCGGATGAAAGAAGACGGTGCCACAGGGCCTTTGCCGGCCCTGCGCCCGCCTGTTTGCCTTGCGGCGTTTTTCGCTCACTTTTCGCGGAGAACGTTACTTGTTTACTGGAATCATCGAAGGCGTCGGCCATGTGGCCGCACGCGAGAGCCTCGGCGGCGACGTCCGCTTCACCTTCCACGTCGGCAGCCTGCCGTTCGACGCCGTGCAGCTCGGTGAGAGCATCGCCATCAACGGCGTGTGCCTGACCGTGATCGCGTTCGACGCCAGCACCTTCCAGGCCGACGCCTCCACCGAAACACTGGGCCTGACCACGCTCGGCCAGCTCGCCGATGGCGCGGTGATCAATCTCGAACGCGCGATGCGCCCGACCGACCGCCTTGGCGGCCATCTGGTCAGCGGCCATGTCGATGGCCTCGGTCAGGTCCTGTCCATCCACGACGATGCCCGCGCCCAGCGCTGGCGTTTTGCCGCGCCGGCCGCGCTGCTGCGCTACATCGCCAGGAAAGGCTCGATCTGCGTGGACGGGGTCAGCCTGACGGTCAACGACGTGGACGACGCCGGCTTCGAAGTCGCGTTGATTCCGCATACCGTTGCCAATACCGCGTTCGCCGCGACCAGTGTGGGCAGTGCGGTCAATCTGGAAATCGATCTGGTCGCCCGCTATGTGGAGCGGCTGATCAGCGTGCCCGCCCAGCGTGGGCAGGCACAGGGAGAGGCCGCATGAACTTCGCCCCCATCCCCGAAATCCTCGAGGACATCCGCCTGGGCCGCATGGTGGTCATCGTCGATGACGAAGACCGCGAGAACGAAGGCGACCTGATCATGGCCGCCGAGCTGGTCAAGCCCTCGGACATCAATTTCATGGTGACCCACGGCCGCGGCCTGGTGTGCCTGCCGCTGACCCGCGAGCGCGCCGCCGACCTGGGCCTGGCCCCGATGGTCCAGGCCAACACCGCGCAGTTCCAGACCAACTTCACGGTGAGCATCGAGGCCGCCGAGGGCGTCACCACCGGTATTTCGGCCTACGACCGCGCCCACACCATCCGCACGGCCGTGAAGCCCGATGCCAGGCCGGCCGACCTGCACCAGCCGGGCCACATCTTCCCGCTGATCGCCCAGCCGGGCGGCGTGCTCACCCGCGCCGGCCACACCGAGGCCGGCGTGGACCTGGCCATGCTGGCCGGGCTGGAACCGGCCGGCGTGCTGGTGGAGATCCTCAACCCGGACGGGAGCATGGCGCGCCGGCCGGAGCTGGAGGTGTTCGCCCGCGAACACGGCCTGAAGATGGGCTCCATCGCCGACCTGATCGCCTACCGTCTGGCCACCGAGAAGACCGTCGAACGCGTTGATGAGCGCCCGATCGACACCGAGTTCGGCCCGTTCACCCTGGTCACCTACCGCGACCGGATCGCCCACGATCTGCATTTCGCCCTGGTCCGTGGCCCCGTCGATGCCGAACCGACCCTGGTCCGGGTGCAGGTGGAGAATCCGCTGGCCGACCTGCTGCACTGGCGTCGCGACGACTTCGGCGTGGCCTCCACCGACGCCCTGCGCGCCATTGCCGCCGCCGACCGTGGCGTGATGGTGGTGCTGTCGGCCCCGCGCGACACCAACGGTCTGCTGGCCCGCCTGCGCCAGCAGCCGGCCCCGCTGACCCCGGGCAAGGACAAGGATGTGAGCCAGTGGCGCCGCAACGGTGCCGGCGCGCAGATCCTGTCCGACCTCGGCCTGGGCAAGCTGCGCGTGCTGGGCACCCCGCGCCGCCAGATCGGCCTGGCGGGTTACGGCCTGGAAGTCGTCGAGACCGTCGCGCCCTGACGCCCCCGTAGCGCCGGGCTTCGCTGCCGCGTCAGCCGGGCAGAGCCCGGCGCTACAGGCTTCGCTGCCGCGTCAGCCGGGCAGAGCCCGGCTCTACGGGGCCTGTTAGAATATTCATCTATCAAATGGACCCTACGCCGACCATGAGCCACTACGAAGGCGACCTCCGGACGCCGGAAAAGGCCCGTTTCGCCATTCTCGCCAGCCGCTGGAACGCCCGCATCACCGATGTGCTGGTGGCCGGTGCACGCAAGAGCCTGGCTGGCAACGGCATCGAGGAAGCAGCGATCGACGTGATCCGCGTGCCGGGCGCGTGGGAGCTGCCGCTGGTGGCCGCCCGCCTGGCGGCCGCGCATGAACATGCCGCCATCATCGCCCTGGGGTGCGTGATCCGTGGCGATACCCGCCACTACGAACACGTGGCCGACGGCTGTGCCGAAGGCCTGATGCGCGTGCAGCTGGATTTCGGCGTGCCGGTGCTCAATGGCGTGCTGGCGGTCGAACGTGTCGAGGATGCCGATACCCGCGCGGGCGGCAGCCACGGCAACAAAGGTGAGGAAGCCGCACTGACGGCGTTGGAAATGGTCAATCTTCTGGAGCAGTTGCCGTGAACAAGTCGACCCCGGGCAAGCCCTCCGGAAAGCCCGTCCGCCGTGATGGCATCGACCCCGTGCTGCGTTCGCGCGCGCGCCGTCGTGCCCTGCAGGCGATCTATGCCTGGCAGATCTCCGGCGGCAACGCGCAGTCGGTGATCGCCCAGTTCGCCCACGAACAGGCCCGCGAGATCGCCGACCTGGCGTACTTTGAAGCCTTGGTCCACGGCGTGCTCGACCACCGCAAGGACCTGGACGAGGCGCTGGACCCGTACCTGGATCGCGGCATCGAAGAAGTGGACGCCATCGAACGCGCCGCGCTGCGCGTGGCCGCTTACGAAATGCGCTACCGCCTGGATGTGCCGTACCGCGTGGTGATCAACGAGGCCATCGAATCGGCCAAGCGGTTCGGCTCCGAACACGGCCACACCTACGTCAATGGCGTGCTCGACCGCGCCGCCGTTGAATGGCGCAAGGTCGAAAACGGGGGTTGACCCCGTGTCGCTCGCCGAATTCGCCCTGATCAACCGCATCCGCGTCCGCACCCGCGAGCGCGCGGACGTGGTGCTGGGCATCGGCGACGATGCCGCGCTGCTGCAGCCGCGCGCTGGCGAGCAGCTCGTGGTGACCGCCGACACCCTCAACAGCGGCGTGCATTTCCCTGCCGAGACCCCGGCCGGCGACATCGGCTGGAAGACCCTGGCGGTGAACCTCTCCGACCTGGCGTCGATGGGCGCGCGCCCGGCCTGGTGCACGTTGGCGCTGTCGCTGCCCGACGCCACCACGGACTGGATCGACGCCTTTGCCGAAGGCTTCTTCGCGCTGGCCGACGCACACGACATCGTGCTGATCGGAGGCGACACCACCCGTGGCCCGCTGTCGCTGTCGGTGACCGCGATGGGCCAGGTGCCGGCCGGTACCGCGCTGCGTCGCGATGCGGCGCAGGCGGGCGACGACATCTGGGTCAGCGGCACACCCGGCGACGCGGCCGGCGCGCTGCGCGCGTGGCAGGCCGGCACGCTCGACGTGCGCCAGCCCCATGCCGATCCCCGGTGGGAAGCCCTGCGCCTGCGCCTGGCACGGCCTACCCCGCGCGTGGCCCTGGGCCGTGCGCTGGTCGGGCTGGCGCATGCCGCCGTGGACGTGTCCGACGGGCTGATCGCCGATCTGGGACACATCTGCGCACGCAGCGGTCTTGGTGCGCAGCTCGATGCCACCGCGCTGCCATTGTCGGATGCCCTGCGCGGCCTTTTCGCGGACGCGGACGCACGCCAGTGCGCGCTGCGCGGCGGTGACGATTACGAGCTGTGCTTCACCGCGGCTCCTGCGCGGCGCGATGCGCTGGCGGCGCTGGCGGCGCAGTTGCAGCTCCGGCTGACCTGCATCGGCACCATCACCGACGGGCAGGGCGTTGCCTGCGACGGAGACGATGCAGGTGCGGGTGGCTACCAGCACTTCGGTTGAGCCATACGCACCAGGATAAAGGAACGCCGGGCAGTGCCCGGCGTTCCTGTCTGTACGGCCAACGGGTGGGATGGATTACCAGGCGTAGGACATCCCCAGCTGCGCACTGGCTTCGCGGTAGCCGCTGTCGCCACGCATCAGGCCCAGCCCACCCCAGGCCGAAACGCCCGGGCGGAATGCAACCTTGGCACCGGCGCTGAGCGCATAGCGGTTGCGCGGCGTGCTGGCGCGCATCGCTTCATCGTCGAAGGCGATGCCGTTGCTGGCCCCGTCGCGGTACCAGTTCACTGCCAGGTACGGACGCACGGCCGCGCCGCGGTCGGCCTTGGACTCGCCTTCGATGCGCACGCCCAGCCGGCCGGACAGGCCGTCTTCACCCAGGCTGCGCACGACGGTGCCGTTGGTCTCGCGATGCGCGTCGGTGGACGCCTCGGTGTAGACCAGCTGCAGTTCCGGCTGCAGGTGCAGTGCCATCGCGCCGATGCGGCCGATGTCGATCTGGTAGCCGGCCTCCAGCGAGGACTGCCACAGTTGGGCGTCATAGCGCTCGGCATCCAGACCATCGCCTTGGACGCGGTTGCGGAACTGGCCGCGCTGCACCGATGCATCCACGTACAGGGCGTCGTTGCTCCAGCTGCCGTACACGCCGGCCGCGCCGCCTTCCACCTTGCCGCGCGCGCTGTAGCCGGTGAGGGCCGAATGCGAGGTGGCCTGCGACTGCGCGGCGGTGAGCATCACACCCACGCGACCGCGGTCGGCATCGAACACACCGATATCCGCACCGATCTGCAGGCCCGAGCGGGCCACCTTGAGCTCGAGCTGGTCATTGACCGCGCCCAGGCGGCTGTGGGTGGAGTCGACCCTGGCCCAGGTGTGCACGCCATCAACGCCGGCGGCGTGGTCGCCGTTGCGGTCGCGCCAGGTATGGCGCAGCAGTTGGGTGAGCGCGAACTGGTTGGCCAGGTAGGCGCCGGTCTCCGGACGCAGGACCGGCGCCGGATCGATCGGATCGATCGGATCGATCGGATCAACCGGATCAACCGGATCGACCGGGTCAACCGGATCCACCGGATCGACCGGATCGACCGGCTGGCACTCCGGCAGGCTCGGATCGACGTCGCACGGGGTGGTCGGCGACTGCAGTTCCGAGCGCAGGTACCAGTGGCCGTCGGTGCCCTTGACCAGGAAGTACTCGTACTGGCCGCCAACGGCACGACCGATCAGGTCGAACTGCGCATTGGACGCACCGCCGATGGTGATCAGCTCGATGCCCAGATCGGTCCTGGCGCCGGCACCGCCTGCGTTGAGCACGCGCACGCCAGCCTGGCCGTCGGCATCGCCGGTGATGACCAGCCTGTCGGTGGCCGAGCTGTCATCGCCCAACACGGTGTTGAACAGCAGCGTGCCGCCGGCACCGGTGAAGCTGTCCACGCTGAGGGTGTTGAAGGTGCTGCCGTTGCCGAGTGCGACGGTGCCGGTGGCGTCGAGCTGCAGCCGGCCGACGTTGCTGTCGCCGGTGAGCATCCAGGTGCTGTTGGTGCCGATGTCGGCGCGGCTGACGTTGATGAAGCGACCGTCGATGCGCGCGTTGTTGCGCAGCGTGACATCCAGCGTGCCGTTCATGGTGCGGGTATCGAAGGTGACATTGCCACCAAGGCGTGCATCGTCGACGGTGAAGTCCACGTCGATGCGACCGGCATCCACGCTGCCGTCGCGCGTCTGCATCAGCAGCAGATTGCCGTCGCCGGCGATGAGCTGCGCGCCGTTGGCAATCACGATCTCGGCGCTGTTTTCAACTCCATGCATGGATGCCACGTTTATCGCGGCGCCCCGGCCGGACTGCACGGTGGCATTGTCGATGCGCAGGCGCAGCGGGTCTGCGGCCTCCACACGAGAGAACAGCTGCACGCCGATGTTGTCCGCCTCGATCCGTGCCCCGTTGACGATGTCGACCTGGCCAGCCGTCATCCGCACACCGAGCCCACTGTTGATTCCGCCGGTGGAGTCTTCGACGCGGACGCGGGTCGAATCCAGAACGACGCGTGCGCCGTGGCTCGGGTCGGTACTGGTGATATCCACGCCCACGCTGAGGCCGGTGGGATCCAGGCCATCGGCACGGGTCACCAGAACGGCGCTGTTGACCAGATGTGCCGAGCTGTTGCCAGACAGGTGCACGCTCCCGCCGCGGAACGTGCTCGAGGTTGCTTCCAGCACGGCCGTGTCCCGCAGCCTCACCACGTCCTGTTCGTCGTCGTCCACCTGGGCGGCGGCACCTTGCATCTGCACGCGCGAATTCTGGGAGGCATCGATGGAGCGGGTACCCGCTCCGTCGACGATAAGCTGCGCGCCGTTCAGGAGGGTCCATTCCTCAATGCTGCTGTCTGGATTCAATACCAGCGTCTCGCCATCGAGGACCTCGGACATGGCGCCGTGGGGCAGCGAAACCAGTGCGAACGCCACAGCACAGGCAAGGGAGCGCACGGCAGGCCGCTTGGAGGGTGTTCCAGTCATCGTAGTGATCTCGTCAGTGGGAAACCGTGGCCGCGCACGTCAGGTGATTGCCGCGCCCCGGCGGTGCGCCTCCCGGCGTCACCTTCCTGAAGGGGGGAGGGCGACGTGAGGGCGGTCGGGTGGCGTGCGGCACGTGTCAGCTAGGACGCGCAGTGTCGCGGTGATATGCGACGCGACCCATGCAAGAAGTTGCAGATACGCCGCGCCTGTCGGTACATGCATTGGGTGTTCAGGTGGCCGACGATGGTGGGCCGCCGGAAGCAGAAAAGGACGCCGGGCAGTGCCCGGCGTCCTCATCTCCGTCCGCCGCTGTCACGACCCTTTACCAGGCGTAGGACATCCCCAGCTGCGCACTGGCTTCGCGGTAGCCGCTGTCGCCGCGCATCAGGCCCAGCCCACCCCAGGCCGAAACGCCCGGGCGGAACGCAACCTTGGCACCGGCGCTGAGCGCATAGCGGTTGCGCGGCGTGCTGGCGCGCATCGCTTCATCGTCGAAGGCGATGCCGTTGCTGGCCCCGTCGCGGTACCAGTTCACTGCCATGTACGGACGCACGGCCGCGCCGCGGTCGGCCTTGGACTCGCCTTCGATGCGCACGCCCAGCCGGCCGGACAGGCCGTCTTCACCCAGGCTGCGCACGACGGTGCCGTTGGTCTCGCGATGCGCGTCGGTGGACGCTTCGGTGTAGACCAGCTGCAGTTCCGGCTGCAGGTGCAGTGCCATCGCGCCGATGCGGCCGATGTCGATCTGGTAGCCGGCCTCCAGCGAGGACTGCCACAGCTGGGCGTCATAGCGCTCGGCATCCAGACCATCGCCTTGGACGCGGTTGCGGAACTGGCCGCGCTGCACCGATGCATCCACGTACAGGGCGTCGTTGCTCCAGCTGCCGTACACGCCGGCCGCGCCGCCTTCCACCTTGCCGCGCGCGCTGTAGCCGGTAAGGGCCGAATGCGAGGTGGCCTGCGACTGCGCGGCGGTGAGCATCACACCCACGCGGCCGCGGTCGGCATCGAACACACCGATATCCGCACCGATCTGCAGGCCCGAGCGGGCCACCTTGAGCTCGAGCTGGTCATTGACCGCGCCCAGGCGGCTGTGGGTGGAGTCGACCCTGGCCCAGGTGTGCACGCCATCAATGCCGGCGGCGTGGTCGCCGTTGCGGTCGTGCCAGGTATGGCGCAGCAGCTGGGTGAGCGCGAACTGGTTGGCCAGGTAGGCGCCGGTCTCCGGACGCAGGACCGGCGCCGGATCGATCGGATCGATCGGATCAACCGGATCAACCGGATCAACCGGATCAACCGGATCAACCGGATCCACCGGATCGACCGGCTGGCACTCCGGCAGGCTCGGATCGACGTCGCACGGGGTGGTCGGCGACTGCAGTTCCGAGCGCAGGTACCAGTGGCCGTCGGTGCCCTTGACCAGGAAGTACTCGTACTGGCCGCCAACGGCACGACCGATCAGGTCGAACTGCGCATTGGACGCACCGCCGATGGTGATCAGCTCGATGCCCAGATCGGTCCTGGCGCCGGCACCGCCCGCGTTGAGCACGCGCACGCCGGCCTGGCCGTCGGCATCGCCGGTGATGACCAGCCTGTCGGTGGCCGAGCTGTCATCGCCCAGCACGGTGTTGAACAGCAGCGTGCCGCCGGCACCGGTGAAGCTGTCCACGCTGAGGGTGTTGAAGGTGCTGCCGTTGCCGAGTGCGACGGTGCCGGTGGCGTCGAGCTGCAGCCGGCCGACGTTGCTGTCGCCGGTGAGCATCCAGGTGCTGTTGGTGCCGATGTCGGCGCGGCTGACGTTGATGAAGCGACCGTCGATGCGCGCGTTGTTGCGCAGCGTGACATCCAGCGTGCCGGTGACGGTGCGGGTGTCGAAGGTGACATCGCCGCGGAGGCGCGAATCGTCGACCGTGAAAGCGACCGTACTCACACTGGCGGTGGGGTCCCCAAGCAGTGAGGTAACCCGCAGCAGATGGCCATCGCCCCCGATCAGCCTGGCGTCGTTGGCGATGAGAATGTCGTACGCCTTGTCGACGGCCGATACCGCCCCGATGTGAAGTGCCGCGCCGCGCCCGGAACGGACCGTGGAGCCATCCACCCGGAGACGGGTCGTACCTGCTGCTGCATCGGTCCCCCAGAAGTGGACGCCGATATTGGCCGCATCGATATACGAGCCATTGATGATGTCGATGCTGCTGCCAGCGGCCATGCGCACCCCCAGGCCCGAATTGTAGTCGGGGGTACCCGGGTTGTCGGCCACCGTCACCCGCGTGTTGTCGAGGGTGGCGTGGGCGCTGTCACCGCCCAGACCCAGGAAGTCCACGCCGACGCTGGCAAGTGCACCGGTCACGCCCTGCACCTGGATGCTGCTGTCCGTCAGATGGGCGGTTGAATCGTTCGTGAGCCAAAGACCGCCGCCTTGGAACAGAGTGCCGTCGGCGCGCAAGGCCGACGTCCCGCGGAGTGTTACCGACTTGTTTCCGCTCACCAGCCGCGTGACGGTCGCGCCGGTGAGGTCCACCGATCCTTCCGTCACATCGATGTCGTAGGTGTGCCCGCCCGTGACGAGCAGCCGTGCCCCGTTCCGCAGCGACCAGGTTTCGGGCGTTTCGCCCGCCACCACCTCGGCCTGTTCGCCGTCGAGCTGGCGCGCCGTCACATCGCCGAGCGGAAGCACGCCCATCGCCAGCATCACCGCGCAGGCAAGGGGCCGCACCGACGGGTGGCCGGCAGCAGAGGTCTTCATCAAAGTCATCGTCCTGTTCTCGCGTCAGAGGGCAAATGTGGCCGAGCACGTCACGTGATCGCCGCGTCCCCGCGCGCCCCACGCCCCATCGGAGGCAGCGGAGTCGTGAAGATGGGAAGGGGGGGGGAGGCGCCAGCGTCGATCTGTGTCAGCGATGACGTGTAGTGTTGCGACCAATGGCGGGCCACCCCATGCAAGAAATTGCAGATGGACCCGGCTTGCCGGTAGCAGCCAGCCCGGATTCAGAAGAGTGAGGGGGCCTACTGCGGAAGGCGTCTATGGAGCGGGTATCCGCTCCGTTGACGATACGCTGCGCGGCGTTCAGAAGTGGCCTTTGCTGAACGCCGTTGTCTGGATGCAATGCCCGGGTCTCGCCGTCGGGGAGCTCGGACATGGCACTGTCAGGACCCTCACCAGGCGTAGGACATCCCCAGCTGCGCACTGGCTTCGCGGTAGCCGCTGTCGCCGCGCATCAGGCCCAGCCCACCCCAGGCCGAAACGCCCGGGCGGAACGCAACCTTGGCACCGGCGCTGAGCGCATAGCGGTTGCGCGGCGTGCTGGCGCGCATCGCTTCATCGTCGAAGGCGATGCCGTTGCTGGCCCCGTCGCGGTACCAGTTCACTGCCAGGTACGGACGCACGGCCGCGCCGCGGTCGGCCTTGGACTCGCCTTCGATACGCACGCCCAGCCGGCCGGACAGGCCGTCTTCGCCCAGGCTGCGTACGACGGTGCCGTTGGTCTCGCGATGCGCGTCGATGGACGCTTCGGTGTAGACCAGCTGCAGTTCCGGCTGCAGGTGCAGTGCCATCGCGCCGATGCGGCCGATGTCGATCTGGTAGCCGGCCTCCAGCGAGGACTGCCACAGTTGGGCGTCATAGCGCTCGGCATCCAGACCATCGCCTTGGACGCGGTTGCGGAACTGGCCGCGCTGCACCGATGCATCCACGTACAGGGCGTCATTGCTCCAGCTGCCGTACACGCCGGCCGCGCCGCCTTCCACCTTGCCGCGTGCGCGGTAGCCGGTGAGGGCCGAATGCGAGGTGGCCTGCGACTGCGCGGCGGTGAGCATCACACCCACGCGGCCGCGGTCGGCATCGAACACACCGATATCCGCACCGATCTGCAGGCCCGAGCGGGCCACCTTGAGCTCGAGCTGGTCATTGACCGCGCCCAGGCGGCTGTGGGTGGAGTCGACCTTGGCCCAGGTGTGCACGCCATCAATGCCGGCGGCCTGGTCGCCGTTGCGGTCGTGCCACGTATGGCGCAGCAGCTGGGTGAGCGCGAACTGGTTGGCCAGGTAGGCGCCGGTCTCCGGACGCAGGACCGGCGCCGGGGCCGGGGCCGGATCGATCGGATCGACCGGGTCAACCGCATCCACCGGATCGACCGGATCGACCGGATCGACCGGATCAACCGGATCAACCGGATCAACCGGATCAACCGGATCAACCGGATCCACCGGATCCACCGGATCGACCGGATCAACCGGATCAACCGGATCAACCGGGTCAACCGGGTCAACCGGGTCAACCGGATCCACCGGGTCAACCGGATCGACCGGATCGACCGGATCGACCGGATCAACCGGATCAACCGGATCCACCGGGTCAACCGGATCGACCGGATCAACCGGATCAACCGGATCAACCGGATCAACCGGCGTGCAGCCGGGCAGGGCTGGATTGGCCTCGCACGGGTTGGTCGTCGGGATCTCCGAGCGCAGGTACCAGTTGCCGTCCTGGTGTTTGACCAGGAAGTACTCGTACTGCCCACCCACGGCACGACCGATCAGATCGAACTGTGCATTGGACGCACCGCCGACGGTGATCAGCGCAATGCCCAGATCGGTCTTTGCACCGGTCCCGCCGGCGTTGAGCACGCGTACACCGGCCTGGCCGTCGGCATCGCCGGTGATTGCCAGCGTGTCGGTGGCGGAGTGGTCATCGCCCAGCACGGTGTTGAACAGCAGCGTGCCGCCGTTGCCGGCAAACGTATTGACGGCCAGGGTATTGAAGGCAGTGCCGTTGCCCAGTGCGACGGTACCGGTGGGATCGAGCTGCAACCGATCGACGTTGCTGTCGCCGGTCAGCATCCAGGTGCTGCCGCTGCCCACCGTTGCCGACGTGACGTCGGTGAATCGGCCATCGATACGCGCATTGTTGAGCAGCTGAACGTCGAGCGTGCCGGTGACGGTACGCGTGTCGAAGGTGACATCCCCGCTGAGGCGCGAGTCGTCCACCGTGAAGGCCACCGAGGTCCAGCCACGGGACGGCGTCGCGTCAAACGCGCGGACCAGCATCAGATGGTTGTCGCCGCCCACCAGTTGCGCAGCATTGGCAACCCGTACGTCATAAGACGCATCGACATTCCCGTAAGCCGCAACCTGTATCGCGGCGCCGCGCGCCGAACGCACCGTCGATCCATCCACCCGCAGTCTGAGGGTATCGGTGTCCGGAAGGGCGCCCAGGAGCTGGACGCCAACGTTGGCCGCTTCGATGGAGGAGCCATTGACGATATCCACCGTACCGCCGGCCATGCGCACGCCAATGCCGGAGACGCGGTCCGAAACACCCGGATTGTCGGCGACACGGACCAGGGTGGCATCGAGCAGTGCATGCGCCCTGCCGATCGCCGTGGTCTCGCTGATCAGATCCACGCCCACGCTGGCGCCGGCGAAGCTGCCACTGAGGTCATCCATCAGAATGCTGCTGCCGATCAGATGCACGGTAGCGTCATTCTGCAGATGAAGGCCGCCATCGATGAAGGTCGACCCGATGGCGCGCAGGGAGGCGGCGTCGGTCAGTTCGAGGGTCTTGTTCGGGCTGGACATGCTGCGGCGCGACACGGTGGTGCCAATGAGGTCCACCTGTGAGGTGCTGTCGGCAATGATGTTGAACGTGGCGCCGTTCCTGACCACCAGACGTGCATCATTGCGGAGCGTCCATGTGTCGGCAGCGTCGCCGATGCCCACGTCGGCCTCCTCGCCATCCAGCACGCGCGCGTCCAGATCGCCGAACGGGAGCGAGGTCAGCGCAAGGATCACAGCACAGGTCAGCAGCCTGACAGGCGGATGACCAGGATGTCGGGTCGTGATGGCGTTCATTGTCGTGGGTCTCTCGATCGGGATAGGCCGGGGAGTTCGTGAGGTGGCCGGGCAGACTGCAGGGGGAACGGTGCAGCGGCGGTACCCTGGCGGTCGCAAATGACACGGACTGTCCAGCAGGGGATGCGCAGTGTCGCGATCGGACCTGCGTCAACCCATACAATTTCTTGCAGATTGTCTGCGTCTATCGCTGGCGATCATCGCCACCGGTGGACCCTCGTTCCGACGGCACGCGCAGGTCATGCCCCGCTGCGCGCTGGCGTCACGACAGCCACTGGCGCCGGGCCCCAGGCGCCGGCGTCCAGGTCATCGTCTTGGGGAGATCCGTCGAGGACGTGCAGGGTCGTGTTGCCAGGTCGGCTGACACACGCAGCAGATCGCCGTGGCGCTGCGGCGATGCACGGCGGCCGTCGGCACGTCAGACGACCGCTGTGCTCTGCTACACCGGCGGCAGTACTTTGCCGGGATTGAGGAGTCCGTCCGGATCCAGCGCCCGCTTGATCGCCCGCATCGCCGCCAGCGTGGCGGGCGTGAAGGCCTGGGCCATGAAGTCGCGCTTGGCCAGGCCGATGCCGTGCTCGCCGGACAGCGTGCCGCCCAGGGCGAGGGTCAGCGCGAAGATCTTCGGCAGGGCGGCGTGCGCGCGTGCGCTCTCGTCCGCGTCGTCGGGGTGGTACAGGATGTTGACGTGCAGGTTGCCGTTGCCGGCATGACCGAAGGTGACGATGGTCAGCGCGTGTTCCTGCGCCAGCGCCTGCACGCCGGCGACCAGATCGGGAATGCGCGACACCGGCACCACCACGTCTTCGTTGATCTTGCCCGGGGCGATGCTGCGCAGCGCCGGCGACAGCGCCTTGCGCGCTGCCCAGAGCGTCTCGCGGGCGCTGCCTTCCATCGCCACGTCCAGCGCGATCAGGCCGTCGCCTTCGGCGGCGGTGGCCAGCGCCTGCAGCAGATAGGGCAGGGTGTCGTGATCGCCGTCGGCCTCGACCAGCAGCATCGCGCCGGCCTCGGGCACCACGGCACCATTGCGGCGCAGCAGCTCCAGGCTGCGCGCATCCATGAATTCCAGGCGGGTGGGCACCACCGGCTGCGCCATCAGGCGCGACACCGCGGCGGCCGCCGCATTGGCGTCGCGATACAGTACGCGCAACCCGGCCTGGGCCACGGGCAGCGGGGTCAGCTTGAGCGTGGCTTCCACGATCAGCGCCAGCGTACCTTCGCTGCCCACCAGCAGATGGGTCAGGTCGTAGCCGGTCGCATCCTTGGTGTACGCCCCTCCGCACCGGATCACCTCGCCGGCACCGGTCACCGCCACCAGGCCGAGCACGTTGTCGCGGCTGGTGCCGTACTTCACTGCGCGCGGGCCGCCGGCGTTGCAGGCGAGGTTGCCGCCAATACTGCAGATCTCCGCGCTGGACGGGTCCGGTGCCCAGAACAGGCCATGCGGTACCAGCGCGTGCTGCAGGTCGCCGTTGAGCACACCCGGCTCCACCACCGCGCAGCGGTTGCCCGGCTGGATGTCGAGGATGCGGTTCATGCGCGCGAACGAGAGCACGATGCTGCCATTCACCGGTACCGCCGCGCCGGTGGTACCGGTGCCGGCGCCGCGCGCGACCAGCGCGATGCCATGCGCGCGGCATGCACGTACCAGGGCGACAACCTGGTCGCGGTCGCGCGGGAAGGCCACGCCGGCCGGCAGCGCATGCCGCCACGAGTTGTCCTGCGCGTGCGCCTGCAGCGCGCTGTCGTCGGTGCGCCAGCCGTCGTCGCCCAGCAGGGCATGCAGGGTGGCGGCGAAGGCGGCGGGCAGGGCGGTGGTCATGGGGTGTTCCGGGACGAGGCGGGGGCAGGGTGGACCAGCTTCCAGCCGATCACGGCGGTGCAGAGTGGCAGCCACACCCAGCGCAGCTCGGAGAGCAGGGTGGTGATGCCACGTGCGTTGAAGAACTGGCCGGCGAACGGCGAGACGCGGATCGGCCGCCACGGCGCGAACAGCCGCTCGCCGCTCCACGGCCACCACAGCGCCACGCCCAGGCCGCCGGAGGTGAAGGCATCCAGCAGCGGGTGCGACAACGTGCTGATGCCGACAAACGCGGCGGCCTGCACGGCCGTGGCGCGCAGACGCCGGTGCAGCAGTGCTGCCAACGTGGCCAGCAGCGCGGCGAACAGAAGCGAGTGGCTCGCACCGCGGTGACCGAAACTGTCGGCGTAGGGAATGTGCAGCGCGAACGCCAGCACGTCCGCGTCCGGCAGCATCGCCGCCACCACGCCGGCGGCCAGCAGCGGCGTGGCGATGCGGCCGCGGTCGGCCGCGCACCACAGCGCCAGCGGAATGGCGGCATGGGTAACAACGGTGGGCATCAGCAATCCTCCAGCCGGAAGGCATCCCGCAGCCAGCGCAGCTGCGGTGGGTCGCCAGCGGCCTCGACCACATCGAAGCGGCAGGGCCGATCGGCCAGCGCCGGATGCGCCAGCAGGAACAGCTGCGCGGCCAGCACCAGCTTGCGGCGCTTGCGCAGATCGACCGAGACGGCACCGCCGCCGAACGCGGCCGACGCGCGGTAACGCACCTCCACGAACACCGTGGTGTCGCCGTCGCGCATCACCAGGTCCAGTTCACCACCGCGGTAGCGTGCGTTGGCGGCCAGCGGCTGCAGGCCGGCGCGACGCAGATGCGCCCGTGCCGCCGCTTCCACCGCCGCGCCGCGCTGCGCGCGTCCGGTGGCCATGCCGGACCTAGTTGGCCGACGCGATCGGCGTCGGCCGACCGCCGCTGAAGGTCGACCACACCGGCACACGCAGCACGTTGCCGTTGCTGTCAAGGAACAGTGTGCCGGTGGCGCCGGCCAGTGCGCCCTCGGTGGCGATCTTGTCCAGGTAGGCGCTGATCTTCCACGCATCGAAGCCGAACGCGAACAGGCGGCCGGACGCGCCGCGTGCCGAGGGCAGGATCTGCCCGGCGGTGGAAGCGGCCGGCAGGCCGGCCACGCCGCGCACATTCCAGGCTTCGTTCGGATAGATGATGCCGTCCAGCGCCATGTCTTCCTCGGGCTTGCCGCTGCCGAGGGTCAACTGCGAGGTGCCCACGCGGCTGGCGCCACCGGCGCCGGCCAGCGCCAACTGCGGCGCCAGCGTGCGGGCCTGCGGCGCCTTCACCGCCAGGAACACGCCATCCACGCTGCCTGCGGCGCGCAGCTGCGCGCCGACATCGCCCACGGTGTCGTTGACGCCGACCGTGGCCGCCACCTGGCCGCCACGCTGGGTGAAGCGCTCGCGGAACGCGGCGGCCGCGCGGCGGCCGGTCTCGTCGTTGCTGTGCACCACCAGCACCTTGCCGCGCTCGCGGCCGCGCAGGTACTCGGCGGCGATGATGCCGTCGTCTTCGGGGGCCATCGAGAAGCCGGCGCTGCCGGCCGGCGGGCTGCCCTTGCCACGGTTCAGTGCCAGCACCGGCACCGGCAGCTGCGCACGGCCGAACACCGCATCGACCTCGTCGCGGCCCAGCGGCCCGACGATGAAGTCGGCGCCCGCGCCCACGGCCTTGTCGTAAGCGGCCACGGCACCGGCGGCGGTGCCGGCGGTATCGATGAACTGGATCTCCGGGCGGCGGCGCGACTCACCGTAGTAACCGCTGAGCAGGCCATCGCGGACCGGCTGTGCGGCGGTGGCCAGGCGACCACTGAGCGGCAGCAGCACGGCCATCTTCACCGGCGGGCGGTAGCCATCGGACATCGCCGGCGGGCGCTTGCTGGTGTCGAACTGGCTGGCGCCATCGCGGTCGAACGGACGCGGCAGCGGCAGGCCACGGGCAATCAGCGCGCGACCGGCGAAGTTGTACAGCGGCTCGTTGGCCGGCAGCGCGGCGGCCCTGGCCCGCAGGGTGGCGTCGTCCAGGGTGCCGAGCAGGCTGGCGATGGCCTGCTGGTTGTCACTGCGCGCCTTGCCGGTCAGCGCGGCATGTGCGCGAGCGCGCTCCAGCGCGGCGCCGAGGGTGTCGCCGGTGGCCTGCAGCGCATTGGCGCGGGCCAGCTGCCAGCGCGTGCGCAGCGACGGAGCCACTGCGTCCGAGGATTCCTTCAGTGCGGCCAGCGCCTGTGCCGGCTGTCGGTCGGCCAGTGCCAGCTCGGCACCGGTGAGCTGGTAACGCTGCAGGCTGGCGCCGGTGAGCTGGCGCGGCTGCACCTGGCTCAGCAGGCTGCGGGCGCGGGTGGCATCGCCGGCTTCATGCCAGGCAAAGGCAGCGTCGGCCAGCGCGGCACTGCGGGCACTGCCACGCAGGGTGTTGGCCAATGCTTCGAGCTGCACGGCGGCATCACGCGGCTTGCCCTGCTCGATCAGTGCCAGCGCCTGGCTCTGCGCCGGGGATTCGGGGGCACTGGTGAGGCTGGTCGTGGCGCAGCCGGCGAGCAGCAGCAGCGACAACGAAAGGGCAGAGATCCGTGCGACGGGCTTGTTCATGATCAGGTCCATTCGATGGGGGCAGCGGCCGTGGCCGGGGAACGGTACGATTCTACCCTTGACCCATGAGTGCCGTTGCGATGAGTGCTGTCCCCACGCTGTATGTCGTTGCCACCCCGATCGGAAACCTCGCCGACCTGACGCCGCGCGCGCAGGAGGTGCTGCGCTCGGTGGCCGCGATCTGCGCCGAGGACACCCGCCGCAGCGGCCAGCTGCTGGCCCACTTCGGCATCCAGCAGCCGCTGGTGGCGCTGCACGACCACAATGAAGAAGCGTTGTCGCAGCGGATCGTGGCGCGGCTGCAGGCCGGGGAGTCGTTGGCGCTGGTCAGCGATGCCGGCACGCCGCTGGTGAGCGATCCAGGCTACCGCCTGGTCCGCGCGGCGCGCGAAGCGGGCATCCGGGTCAGCCCGGTGCCGGGCGCGTGCGCGGCGATCGCGGCCTTGAGCGTGGCCGGTCTGCCCAGCGACCGCTTCACCTTCGAAGGCTTCCTGCCGGCCAAGGGAGCGGGCCGCCGCGAGCGGTTGAATGGACTGGCGGGCGAAACCCGCACGCTGGTGTTCTACGAATCCTCGCACCGCATCACCGAATCGCTGGCCGACATGGTGGCCGCGTTCGGGGCCGAGCGACCGGCGGTGATCGCGCGCGAACTGACCAAACTGTTTGAAACGGTGCTCGACGGCACCCTGGGCTCGCTGCTGCAGCAGGTGGAAGCCGACGACAACCAGCGCAAGGGCGAGTTCGTGGTGATGGTGCAGGGCGCCGCCGACGACGCGCAGGCCCAGCTTGCTGCAGGCCGCCGCATGTACGCCAAGCTCAGCGAGCACCTGCCGCCTTCGACCGCCGCCAAGCTGGCGGCGGAACTGACCGGCGCGCCGAGAAAGGCGCTGTACGGGAGTTGAGCTGCGGTCGGGTGGTCGTCAGTGCCTGGGATGCAGCGCCGATGTCGGAACATAGGGCAGCCGGCCAACGGTCGGCTCCACCGGTGTGCTGTCCCGAGCAACAGCCCCCTTCAGTACAGGAGGCACGCCGACAGGCGGGGGGATGTGGGGGCTGGTGGCACCCTGGGGGCTTCTTCGCAGAAGGCGAAGAAAGGGCGGAGCCGGCCGATAAGCCGGGTTTTGTCGTGGACAGTCATTCTTCTAGGCGCTGCGTCACCGCAGCGCTCAAGCAACCTACCCGGACCCGACGCGGGCCACGTCATTAGGTCCCTATTTGGTCTTGCTCCAGGTGGGGTTTGCCGTGCCGGTCTGTTGCCAGACTCGCGGTGCGCTCTTACCGCACCATTTCACCCTTACCGGCTCCCCGAAGGGAACGTAGGCGGTATCTTTCTGTTGCACTTTCCGTCGGCTCGCGCCGCCCAGGCGTTACCTGGCACCTTGCCCTGTGGAGCCCGGACTTTCCTCGGCATCCGCAAGGGATGACGCGACTGTCTGGCCGACTCCGCCGCGCGCATTGTCCCACATCCGCTGCGCGGCAGGGACGTGGATGCGGGACTACGGTGCAGGCGTGTCCAACCGGGTCTCGCCGATGCAGCGGCCATCGGCGGCGAAGCGGCGCTCCTGGATGAAGCCGTGGCCGCGTTCGTCCAGGGCGATGACGGTACTGGCACGGGTGCCGTAGTCGGGGCTGCGGATGAATGCCGAGGACAGCCAGCGCTCGCGCTCCAGGCCGATGCCGGTGTCGGGCAGGGCGTTGTCGTCGGCACGGCCCTCATTGGCCAGCGCCTGCCAGAGCGGGTCCAGCGCGACCTCGCCACGGGCGATCCAGTCGCCGAGGGCCTCGACCAGGTTCACGGTTTTCGGCCACGGCGCATCGAGCGGGCCATTGGACATGCCGTGCAGGCCCGGCGACAGCGTCCGTCGCAGCAGGGGATGGTTGCCCAGGAACTGGCAACTGTCGCGGTCGGCCAGCAGCAGGTTGAACGGGGCGAAGGCGGAGGCATCGGGGGCCAAGGCATCGGCGAAGGCGGCGGCCGGGGCGCTGCCACGCAGGAAGTCGGCCACCAGCGCACCGCGCGAGGGGCCGGTCTGGCGGGCCAGCGGGTCGCGCACGTTGGTCACCACCGCCATCCGGCCGTTCTGGCCGATGCCGGCCCAGGTGCCGCCGGAGCGGAGGTCGCGCCCGGCCATCACGCCGGTGTCGGGTGCGGGCCAGGCCGCCAGCGCGGCGGTGGGCCGGGCGTGGAACTCGTCGCGGTTGCCGGCCATGACCAGCTGCCAACGGGGGTGGGCCTTCCAGGCCAGAGCGAGCAGACACATGCGCCGATTGTGCCGGGTTTGCGCACGAACAGGTCGAAGCCGACCCCCGCGCGACTGAATGCGGGCAAGGGTTTCACGCCCTCTGCACAGGCCTGAACTTCCGATCAATCTCAAAAATTGAGACGAAACAGCAACTTGTGGATAAGCCTTGAACAAGTCTCTAAACATTGCTGCAAGCCCTTGATGTTCCAAGTGATTTCGGCTTCGCAAAGTTGTTGACAACCCAATCGGCACTGCTAAGGTGGGCAACAGAGGGAAAACCGGGTTTTTTGTGGTTTTTCGTGGTTCAATGTTTCACCGGGCAAAGGAAAAGGTGCAGGCGTCGTGTTCCAGGGCGAGACGGCCATCACAGTTGATGACAAAGGGCGCATGGCGGTTCCCACCGCTTATCGCGACCTCGTCGCGCGCGCCAGCAACAACCGTCTCGTGCTCACCTACAACCCGTTCGAGTCCGGCTGCCTTTGGCTCTATGCCGAATCGGAGTGGGAGCGGGTGCGGGACGACGTCATGTCCAAGCCCAACACACAGCGTGTCGTGCGTCTGCTGCAACAGAAGCTGGTCGGTTCGGCCGCGCATCTGGAGCTGGACGGCAACGGTCGCATCAGTATTCCCGCCAGCCACCGTGGTGCCGTTGGCATTGAAAAGAAGGCGGTTCTGCTCGGCATGGGCGACAAATTTGAATTGTGGAGCGAGCAGGCACATCGCGCGTTGATCCAGCAGACATTGTCTGACGAGGATCTCGGCGATGGGTTGCTCGACCTGAAGTTGTGAGCCGGGGTGCCCGGGTGCGCGGGGGCGCGCAGGCCGGTCACCTTCCGGTGTCGCAGTCGCCGGCGGGCCATCTGCCGGTGCTGTACACGCAGGTCCTGGAAGGCCTGGCGGTGATCGAAAACGGACGGTATCTCGATGGCACGTTCGGTCGTGGCGGTCATGCCCGCGGCGTGCTCGAGCAACTCGGTCCTGGAGGCCGGCTGCTGGTCATGGACAAGGATCCCGAAGCGATTGCGGTGGCCGAGCGCGATTTCGCGCCGGATCCGCGCGTCTCGATCTTCCGTGGCAGCTTCGCCGACCTGCTGCATTGGGATGCCACCGCCGATGGCCTGGACGGGGTGCTGTTCGACCTCGGCGTGTCGTCGCCGCAGCTGGATGTGGCCGAGCGCGGTTTCAGCTTCGGCAAGGACGGCCCGCTGGACATGCGCATGGACCCGGACAGCGGCGAGAGCGCGGCGCAGTGGCTCAATCGCGTTGAAGAGCGTGAGCTCATGGATGTGCTGTGGACCTACGGCGAGGAGCGCCAGGGCCGCCGCATCGCCCGCGCGATCATTGCGCGCCGCGACAGGCAGCCGTTCGCCCGCACTGCCGAACTGGCCGAGCTGATCGCCTCGGTGATGCCGCGTGGCAAGGACAAAATCCACCCGGCCACGCGCAGCTTCCAGGCCATCCGCATCCACATCAACCGCGAACTGGCCGACCTCGAAGCCGGCCTGGACGCGGCAATGGCGCGGCTCAAGCCCGGTGGCCGGTTGGCGGTGATCAGCTTCCACTCGCTGGAAGACCGCATCGTCAAGCAGTTCATGAACCGTCATGCCAAGGCCCCGCCGACCAACCGCCGGCTGCCGGAACTGACGGCGTTCGTGCCGACGCTGGACCTGATCGGTGGCGCCATCAAGGCCGACGACGACGAGCTGGCGGTCAACCCGCGCTCGCGCAGTGCCGTGCTGCGTGTCGCCGAAAAGCGTGCGGTGGCCGGATGAGCCGCCTGCTGCTCATTGTGCTGCTGGCCTGCACGATCGCCTCGGCGATCGGCGTGGTGTTCATGCGCCACCGCCACCGCCAGACCTTTGTGGAGCTGTCCAAGGTCGAGCGCGCGCGCGATGAGCTCAATATCGAATTCGGCCGCCTGCAGCTGGAGCAGGCCACGCTGGCCGAAGCGACCCGGGTCGATCGCGTTGCCCGCGAACGCCTGGGCATGAAGTTCCCCGAGGCCGCCGACGTCGTGGTGGTGCGCCCATGAGCAAGTCCGGCCGCAACCGTGCCCGCAACAGCTTCAACCTGCGCCAGCGCCTGAAGTGGGTGGGTCTGGCGCTGGGGCTGTGCTCGGTGTCGCTGGTTGGCCGCGCCGCCTACGTGCAGATCATCAACAGCGAGTTCTACCAGCGCCAGGGCGAAGCCCGCTACCTGCGCGAGCTGCCGATCAACACCTCGCGCGGCATGATCACCGACCGCAACGGCGAGCCGGTGGCGGTGTCCACTCCGGTCGCCTCGATCTGGGTCAATCCGCAGGAACTGCTGCGCGAACCCGAGCGTATCCCGGAGCTGGCCACCGCGCTCGGCATGCCGCTGGACGAGCTCAACGCCCGCCTGGCGCAGAAGGCCGACAAGGAATTCATGTACCTGCGCCGCCGGATCAACCCCGACGACGCCGAGAAAGTGGTGGCGCTGAAGATCCCCGGCGTCGCCTCGCAGCGCGAGTTCCGCCGCTTCTACCCGCAGGGGGAGGCGATGGCGCACGTGCTGGGCTTCACCAACATCGACGACCGCGGCCAGGAAGGGCTGGAACTGGCCTTCGACGAGTGGCTGCGCGGCAAGCCCGGCGCCAAGCGGGTGATCCGCAACCGCAAGGGCGATACCGTCGAAAGCGATCTGTTGCGCCCGGCCGAACCCGGCAAGGACCTCACCCTCAGCATCGACCGCCGCATCCAGTTCCTGGCCTTCAAGGAGCTGCGCAACGCACTGATCGCCAACAAGGCGGCCGGTGGTTCGATGGTGATCATGGATGTGGCCACCGGCGAAGTGCTGGCGATGGTCAACCTGCCGACCTACAACCCCAATTCGGTCGGCGGTGCCGCGCCGGACACGCGCCGCAACCGCGCGGTCACCGATCTGGTCGAGCCCGGTTCGACCATGAAGCCGTTGACCATCGCCTCGGCGCTGCAGTCCGGCGTGGTCACCAAGGACACCATCGTGGACACCAATCCCGGCTACATGGCCGTGGGCCGGTTCACCATCAAGGACGTGCCGCGCAACAACGGCGTGCTCAACGTCACCGGCGTGATCACCCGCAGCTCGAACATCGGCGCCGCCAAGATCGCCGCCAGGATGCCGGACCAGGTGTTCTACGATCACGTCCACAGCTTCGGTTACGGCGTAGCTCCGCACAGCGGCTTCCCCGGCGAATCGGCCGGTGTGCTGAAGCGCCCCGCCCGGTGGGACGGTGCCACCAAGACCACCATGTCCTACGGCTATGGCCTGAATGTCACGCCGCTGCAGATCGCCACTGCGTACTCGGCGCTCGGCAACGGCGGCAAGCTGATCGCGCCCACCTTCGTGAAGGGACAGCGCAACGAAGGCAAGCAGATCATCGACGAGAACATCGCCAAGGAAGTGGTGGCGATGATGGAAACCGTGGTCACCCAGGGCGGCGCCAAGCAGGCGGCGGTGCTGGGCTACCACGTGGCCGGCAAGACCGGTACCGCGCGCAAGACCGGTCCGGGCGGATACGAGCGCGGGCATTACAACGCGCTGTTCGCCGGGGTCGTACCGGCCAGCAACCCGCGCTTCGCCACGGTGATCGTGATCAATGACCCGCAGGCGGGCAAATACTACGGCGGCCTGGTGTCGGCACCGGTGTTCCACAACGTCATGGAAGGCGCGCTGCGCCTGATGGACGTGCCGCCGGACGATATCGAGTCCTGGCTGGCCGCGCAGCAGTCCGGAAAGATGGGGCACTCCGCCTCGATCCTGCCGGCGCCGCCGGCCGAGGTGGTCCTGCCGGCCGATGCCGCCGCTGAATTCGATGCCGCGCTGCCCAGCGCGCACGCCACGACGCCCCCCGCGCAGGGAGGCACGCAATGAGCCAGACGATGTTGCTTTCGCAGTTGATTCCCGACGTGGCGCTGCCCCACGACCCGACCATCACCGGGCTGGTGCTGGACAGCCGCGCGGTGCGCCCGGGCAATGCCTTCGTGGCGATCGCCGGCTTCGGCGCGCACGGGCTGGGCTTCGTCGAGCAGGCACGTGCTGCCGGCGCGGGCGCGATCCTGTTCGATCCGCCGGCCCCGGCCGAGCTGCCGGCCCCGGCCGACGCGATCGCGGTGCCGGGCCTGCGCATGCGCATGGGCGCGATGGCCGACCAGTTCCACGGTCACCCCTCGCGCGCGATGACGATGGTGGGAGTGACCGGCACCAACGGCAAAACCTCCACCGTGCAGCTGCTGGCCCAGGCCTGGCACCAGCTTGGCATCCGCAGTGGAAGTATCGGCACGCTGGGGGTCGGACTTTATGGTGATGTGGTGCCGACCGGCTTCACCACCCCGCTGGTACTGCAGATGCACGCCGTGCTGGCGCAGCTGCGCGATGGCGGCGCGCAGGCAGTGGCGATGGAAGTCAGCTCGCACGCGCTCGACCAGGGGCGGGTGGACGCGGTCCACTACGACGTGGCGGTGTTCACCAACCTCACCCGCGATCATCTCGACTACCACGGCGACATGGCGCAGTACGGTGCGGCCAAGGCCAAGCTGTTCCACCGCGCGGGCCTGAAGGCCGCGGTGGTCAACCTCGACGACCCATTCGGCAGTGAACTGCTGCGCACCCTCGACGCCGGCGTGCAGCCGGTCGGGGTCAGCTCGCGCGGCGCGCAGCAGGCCGCGGTGCGTGCCGATTCGCTGACGCTCGACGGTCGCGGCATCGCCTTCGACCTGGTCGTTGGCGGTGAACGCCACCCGGTGCAGTCACCGCTGCTCGGCCGCTTCAACGTGGACAACCTGCTGGCCGTGGCCGGCGCGCTGCTGGCGCTGGACCATGCCCCGGCCACGATCGCCGCGCTGCTCTCGCAGCTGCAGCCGATCGCCGGCCGCATGAACCGTCTTGGCGGTGCGAACGGCCAGCCCACCGTGGTGATCGACTACGCCCATACCCCCGACGCGCTCGAACAGGCGCTGGCCAGTCTGCAGGGCCACCTGGCCGGGCGGCTGGTGTGCGTGTTCGGCTGCGGTGGCGAACGCGATACCGGCAAGCGCCCGCAGATGGCCGCCATTGCCGAACAGCACGCTGATGTGGTGATCGTCACCGACGACAACCCGCGCGGCGAAGACGGCGATGCCATCGTTGCCGACATCCTGGCCGGGCTGCGCGCGCCTGACGCCGCCATCGTGCAGCGCGACCGCGCCGCCGCGATCACCCGGGCGATCGGCCTGGCGGGCGCCGGCGACATCGTGCTGATCGCCGGCAAGGGTCATGAACCCTACCAGGAGATCGCCGGCGTGCAGCATCCGTTCAATGACACCGAGGTGGCCGCACGCGTCCTGGCGGCATCGCACGGGGAGGCGGCACGATGAAGCGCACGCCGCTGTCACTGATCGCCCACTGGGCCGGTGGCGAGATCCACGGTGAAGACACCGCGATCGACGCCATCAGCAACGATACCCGCACCCTGGCCCCCGGCAGCCTGTACGTGGCGCTGCGTGGCGAGCGCTTCGACGGCCACGACTTCGCCGCCGACGCCGTCGCGCGCGGCGCGTCGGCCATGCTGGTCGAGCGCCTGCTCGATGTGGCGCTGCCGCAGATCGTGGTCGCCGACAGCCAGCACGCGCTGGGTCGGATCGCCGCCGGCATGCAGCGTGACCGCCAGGCCGAGGTGTTCGCCATCACCGGCAGCAACGGCAAGACCAGCGTCAAGACCCTGCTGCTGGCGATCCTGCAGCAGGTTGCGCGCGAAGAAGGGCGCGTGGTGTATGCCAACCCCGGCAACCTCAACAATGAAATCGGCCTGCCGCTGGCGCTGATCGACGCCCCCGAAGACGCGGACTACGCGATCTACGAGATGGGCGCAGGCAAGCCGGGTGACATCGCCTACCTGACCGACATCGTGCGCCCGCGCTATGCGCTGGTGAACAACATCGCGCCGGCGCATCTGGAACGCATGGGCAGCCTGCAGGGCGTGGCGACCACCAAGGGCGCCATCTACGCCGCGCTACCGGCCGATGGCGTGGCGGTGATCAATGCCGACGACGCCTTCGGTGCCTGGTTCGAACAGCACGTGGTCGGCCAGCCGCCGCGCAGCCGCGTGCTGCGCTACGGCCTGGACCACAGTGCCGACATCACCGCGCTGTCGGTGCGCCTCAGCGTCTCGGGCAGCCGGTTCGTGCTGTCCACCCCGCAGGGCCAGGCCGAAATCGTGCTGGCGTTGCCGGGCCGCCACAACATCGGCAACGCGCTGGCCGCCACATCGCTGGCGCTGGCGGCCGGCATCACCCTGGCCCAGGTCGCCGCCGGTCTGGCGCGCGCCGAGCCGGTGCCGGGCCGTCAGGTCGCGCACGTGCTGCCGGGTGGCGCGGTGCTGATCGATGACAGCTACAACGCCAACCCCGGTTCGCTGGCCGCCGCCATCGATGCGCTGGCCGCCGCCGGCGACGAAGGCTGGCTGGTGCTCGGCGACATGCGCGAGCTCGGCCCGGACGGCGAAGCGCTGCACGCGCAGGCCGGCCGGCGCGCGCGCGACGCCGGGCTCAAGCGGCTGTACACGCTGGGCACACTGAGCGCCGCCGCGTCGGCCGCTTTCGGCGACGGTGGCCGCCATTTCAGCGACCACGACACCCTGGCCGCTGCACTGGCCACCGAACTGCATGCTGGCGTGCGCTGCCTGGTCAAGGGCTCGCGCGGCAGTGCGATGGACAAAATTGTCAAAGCGCTGCTGGCGCGAGGAGAGGAAACCCCCAATGTTGCTTGAACTGGCCCGATGGTTGCAGCAGTTGGAGAGCCTGTTCGGGCTGTTCGGCTATCTGACTCTGCGCGGCATCCTCGCGGCGCTGACCGCGTTGTTCCTGTCGCTGTGGCTGGGGCCGGCGATGATCCGCAGGCTGGCCCAGTTCAAGGGTGGCCAGCCGATCCGTACCGACGGTCCGCAGACCCACTTCTCCAAGGCCGGCACGCCCACGATGGGCGGTTCGCTGATCCTGCTGACCATCACCCTGTCAGTGCTGCTGTGGGCCGATCTGCGCAACCGCTATGTCTGGGTGGTGCTGGCGGTGATGCTGTGCTTCGGCGCGATCGGCTGGTACGACGACTGGATCAAGATCGTGCGCCGTGACCCGAACGGTCTGAAGTCGCGCTGGAAGTACCTGCTGCAGTCGATCTTCGGCCTGGCCGCCGGCCTGTTCCTGTTCTATACGGCCGATGTACCGGCCGCGATGACCTTCTATATCCCGATGTTCAAGTCGGTGGCGCTGCCGCTGGCCGGCATCAGCTTTGTGGCCATCGCCTACTTCTGGATCGTCGGCTTCTCCAACGCGGTCAACCTGACCGACGGCCTGGACGGGCTGGCGATCATGCCGACCGTGCTGGTCGCCTGCGCGCTGGGTGTCTTCGCCTACGCCTCGGGCAACGTGGTGTTCTCCAGCTACCTGCAGATCCCGCAGATTCCCGGCGCCGGTGAACTGGTGATCATCTGCGCGGCCATCGCCGGCGCGGGCCTGGGCTTTTTGTGGTTCAACACCTACCCGGCGATGGTGTTCATGGGCGACATCGGCGCGTTGGCGCTGGGCGCGGTGCTGGGCACGATCGCGGTGATCACCCGCCAGGAACTGGTGCTGGTGATCATGGGCGGTGTCTTCGTTGTCGAGACGCTGTCGGTGATGATCCAGGTCGCCTCGTTCAAGCTGACCGGCAAGCGCGTGTTCCGCATGGCTCCGATCCACCACCACTTCGAACTGAAGGGCTGGCCGGAACCGCGCGTGATCGTGCGCTTCTGGATCATTTCGGTGGTGCTGGTCCTGATCGGCCTGGCCACGTTGAAGGTCCGCTGATGAACGATCTGTCGCGCCAGGCAACCCGCCTTGAAGCCATCGGAGGCCACTTCGACAAGTGGCTGCTGGGCGCGATCATCGCGCTCACCGGGCTGGGCGTGGTGATGGTCGCGTCCAGCTCGATCGCGTTGATGAGCAGCCCGTTCTACTACCTCAACCGCCACTTGATCTTCCTGGCGGTCGGCATCGGGCTGGCCATCGTGGCCATGCGCACCGAGCTCAAGAGCATCGAGCAGTACAACCAGATCCTGCTGCTGGGCTGCTTCGCCCTGCTGGTGGTGGTGTTCATCCCCGGCCTGGGCAGCAGCGTCAACGGTGCCCGGCGCTGGATCAACCTGGGCATCTCCAAGTTCCAGACGGTCGAAGCGGTCAAAGTGCTCTACATCGTGTGGCTGTCCAGCTACCTGGTGCGCTTCCGCGACGAGGTCAACGCGACCTGGCCGGCGATGCTCAAGCCGCTCGGCGTGGCCGGCGCGCTGGTGGTACTGCTGCTGCTTCAGCCGGACTTCGGTTCTTCCACCCTGTTGCTGGCGATCACCGCCGGCATGCTGGTGCTGGGCGGGGTGAACATGCCGCGCATGTCCATGCCGGTGGTCATCGGCATGGTCGGCATGAGCGCACTGGCGATCATCGAGCCGTACCGCATGCGCCGCATCACCTCCTTCCTGGACCCGTGGGCCGACCAGCAGGGCGACGGCTACCAGCTGTCCAACGCGCTGATGGCCGTGGGCCGCGGCGAGTGGACCGGCGTGGGCCTGGGCAACTCGGTGCAGAAGCTGTACTACCTGCCCGAAGCGCATACCGACTTCATCTTCTCGGTGACCGCCGAGGAGCTGGGCTTCCTCGGCACGTGCCTGATCATCGCGCTGTACGCGCTGCTGGTGGGCCGCACCTTCTGGCTGGGCATGCGCTGCGTGGAGATGAAGCGTCACTTCTCCGGCTACATCGCCTTCGGCATCGGCCTGTGGATCAGCATGCAGAGCTTCGTGTCGATCGGGGTCAACCTCGGCATCCTGCCGACCAAGGGCCTGACCCTGCCGCTGATCTCGTCCGGTGGTTCCAGTGTGCTGATGACCTGCGTGGCGATGGGCCTGCTGTTGCGCGTGTCCTATGAGCTGGACCGCGCCGAGCGGCGCCAGGCCGTGCGCATGGGCGCGCCCGAGGGCGACGACGGTGCCGCTGCGGCCGACGCGCCGACCAGCGCCACGGCCGTCGCCGCCGCCCTGCAGGATGCCCCGCGCGACAGCTCGCCGCGCGGCACCAGCCGCATGCAGCAACGCATCGAACCGACCCTGGGGAGGATGGGATGAGCCTGCCCGTTGCCCCTTCCGAACGCCCGGTGATGATCATGGCCGGTGGTACCGGCGGCCACATTTTCCCCGGCCTGGCCGTGGCGCGCGTGCTGCGCGAACGCGGTGTGCCGGTCACCTGGCTCGGCGCCGATGGCGCGATGGAAACCCGCCTAGTGCCGCAGCACGGCATCCACATCGACACGTTGGCCATCAGCGGCCTGCGCGGCAAGGGCACGCTGGCCCTGATCGGTGCGCCGTGGCGCCTGCTGCGCGCGGTGCGTGCCGCCGGCTTCCTGATCCGCGACCGTCAGCCGCGCGCGGTGATCGCCTTCGGTGGCTTCGCCTCCGGTCCGGGTGGACTGGCCGCGCGCCTGCACGGCCTGCCGCTGCTGGTGCACGAACAGAACCGCGCGCCGGGCCTGACCAATCGCGTGCTGTCGCGCGTCGCGCGGCGCATCCTGACCGGTTTCCCGGGCAGCTTCGCCGCGCGCGAGGAAGCGGTGGGCAATCCGGTGCGCGCCGAGATCGCCGCGATCGCTATTCCCGAATCGCGCCTGGCCAACCGCCAGGGGCCGCTGCGCCTGCTGGTGCTTGGCGGCAGCCAGGGTGCGCGCGCGTTGAACAACGCCGTGCCCAAGGCGCTGGCGGCACTGGGCGCGCGCGTTGCCATCGACGTGCGCCACCAGAGCGGCGAGAAGCTGCATGCCGAAGCCGTCACTGCCTACCGCGAGGCTGGCGTAACCGCGCAGGTGGATGCGTTCATCGCCGACATGGCCGAAGCGTACGCCTGGGCCGACCTGGTGGTGTGCCGTTCCGGCGCGTCCACCCTGGCCGAGCTGTGCGCGGTGGGCGTCGGCAGCGTGCTGGTGCCGTTTGCGGCCGCCGTCGACGATCACCAGACCCGCAATGCGGAGTACCTGGTCGAGCGCGGCGCGGCCGTATTGCTGAAGCAGGATGAAACGCTGGCAACGCACCTGCAGGGCGTGCTGCACGAATTGTCCGAAAATTCCGCCCGACGCATGCAGATGGCCAATGCCGCGCGTGCCCTGGCCAAGGTCGATGCCGCTGAGCGCATCGCCGACATCATCCTCGAGGAATCCAAATGAACACCGCACCGCGCCACGGCGCAGGCCCGACGCGAGGCCGCGCATGATCCGCCGCCTGCACGACACCAACGACCTGGTACGCGCCTTCCCGCGCGTGCACTTCGTTGGCATTGGCGGCACCGGCATGAGCGGCATCGCCGAAGTGATGCTGACCCTGGGCTATGAAGTGTCCGGCTCGGACAACGCCGACAACGCCGCCACCCGCCGCTTGGCCGGCCTGGGCGCGCGCGTGATGCGCGGCCATTCCGCCGCCAACGTGCTCGGCACCGACTGCGTGGTGGTCTCCAGCGCGATCCGCGAGGACAACCCGGAACTGATGGAAGCGCGCAGCCAGCGCATTCCGATCATGCCGCGCGCGGCCATGCTGGCCGAGCTGATGCGGTTCCGTCGTGGCATCGCCGTCGCCGGTACCCACGGCAAGACCACCACCACCAGCCTGACCGCGGCGGTGCTGAGCGAGGGCGGGCTGGACCCGACCTTCGTGATCGGCGGCCAGCTGCTGGCTGCCGGCGCCAATGCCAAGCTTGGCAGCGGGCAGTGGCTGGTGGCCGAGGCCGACGAAAGCGATGGCAGCTTCCTGCGCCTGAACCCGCTGGTGTCGGTGATCACCAACATCGACGCGGACCATCTGGAGAACTACGGCAACGACTTCTCGCGGGTCCAGGCCGCCTTTGCCGAGTTCCTGCAGCGCCTGCCGTTCTACGGGCTGGCGGTGCTGTGCATCGACGATCCGGAAGTGGCCGCCCTGGCCGCACAGACCCCGCGCCATGTCATGAGCTATGGCATGAGCGGCACCGCCGACGTGCGCGCCGAGGACGTGGTCCAGGACGGCCCGCGCATGCGCTTCACCCTGCGCCTGCCGGAGGGCAGCAGCCACCCGGTGACGCTGGCGCTGCCGGGCAGGCACAACGTGCTCAACGCGCTGGCCGCCGCCGCGGTCGGCTGGCAGCTCGGTGTCGCCCCGGAGGCCATCGCGCGTGCACTGGAAGGCTTCGCCGGCATCGGCCGTCGCTTCAACGACCTGGGCATCGTCACCACCCGCACCGGCGCCAAGGTGCGCGTGATCGACGACTACGGCCACCACCCGCGCGAGCTGGCTGCGGTATTTGCCGCCGCCCGTGGCGGCTGGCCGACCCAGCGCCTGGTGGTGGCGTTCCAGCCGCACCGTTACAGCCGTACCCGCGATCAGTTCGACGCCTTCGCCGCGGTGCTGTCCGAAGTGGACGCGCTCGTGCTGAGCGAGGTCTACCCGGCCGGCGAGGCGCCGATCCCCGGCGCCGATTCGCGCTCGCTGGCCCGTGCGATCCGTGCGCGCGGCCGCAGCGAGCCGGTCGTGGTCGGCCAGGCGGCAGAGCTGGCGCACGTGCTGCCTGACGTGCTGCAGGACGGCGACCTGCTGCTGATGATGGGCGCCGGCGACATCGGCTACGTGGCCCAGCACATCGCGGTGGACGGTTTCCAGGAGGCACCGGCCGAATGAGCGCATTCGTGTTTCCCTCGCTGCGCATCACCGACCCGGCCGCCTTCGGCCGCGTCGCGGTGCTGCTCGGCGGCAGCTCCAGCGAGCGCGAGGTATCGCTCGATTCCGGCCGCAACGTGATCGAGGCGCTGCGCGCCCGTGGTGTCGATGCGACCGCCGTGGACGGCATTCCGGCGCTGGCCCAGGCCCTGGCCGAGCGCCGCTTCGACCGTGTGTTCAACATTCTCCACGGCCACAACGGCGGGGGCGAAGACGGCATCGTGCAGGGGCTGATGGAGGCCTTCGCCGTGCCGTACACCGGCTCGGACGTGCTCGGCTCGGCGCTGAGCATGGACAAGATCCGCACCAAGCAGGTGTGGCTGGCACACGGCCTGCCGACCCCGCGCTTCGTGTCGATCGGCACCGGTGCCGATGTGCATGCGGCCGCGCGCGAGCTCGGCCTGCCGGTGGTGGTCAAGCCGGCCAATGAAGGCTCCAGCGTGGGCATCAGCCGGGTCACCGAGGAATCGGGCCTGGACGAGGCCGTGGCGCTGGCCGTGCGCTACGACGGCCAGCTGCTGATGGAGCAGATGGTGGTCGGCGATGAGCTGACCGTGGCCATCCTCGGTGATGTCGCGCTGCCGTCGATCCGCATCGTGCCCAAGGGCCAGTGGTACGACTACAACGCCAAGTACATCGCCGAAGACACCCAGTACCTGTGCCCGGGTCTGGAGGGTGAGGACGAGATCGAGATCCGGCGCATCGCACTGGCGGCGTTCCGCGCCGCCGGCTGCAGCGGCTGGGGCCGTGTCGACGTGATGCGCGATCGCAGCAGCGGCCGCTTCTACCTGCTCGAGGTCAATACCGCCCCGGGCATGACCAGTCACTCGCTGGTGCCGAAGGCAGCCCGTCAGGCCGGCATCGACTTCGAGGAACTGGTCTGGCGCGTGCTGGAGCAGACCGTGGAGGTGCGCTCCGCATGAACGCCGTGCTGCGCATCTTCGTCTGGTTGCTTGCCCTGTCGCTGGTGGCGCTGCCCGTGGTGGCGGTGCTCAACGGCTGGGTCGGCGCCGAGCGCTGGCCGCTGGCGAAACTGCGGGTGCACGGTGAATTCAAGCGCGTGCCGGCCGAACAGCTGCAGCAGGTGGTCCTGCCCTATGCCAGGGCCGGCTTCTTCGCGGTCAAACTGCAGGACGCCCAGGACGCGATCGAAGGCCTGCCGTGGGTGGAAAGCGCGCAGGTTCGCAAGCAGTGGCCGGACGTGCTGGAAATCCGCCTGGTCGAACACAAGCCCTTTGCGCACTGGGGCAAGGACCGTCTGCTGTCCGAGCAGGGCAAGCTGTTCGCCACGCCGCGCAAGCTGCAGGACGTCGAGCTGCCCGACCTGGACGGCCCGGACACCCAGACCGCTGAAGTGGTGGCGCTCTACAACGATGCGCGCGCGCTGTTCGCGCCGGCCGGGGTGGACGTCAAGCGGGTCACGATGGACGCGCGCGGCAGCTGGTCGCTGCTGCTGAGCAACGGCACCGAAGTGGTGGTCGGCCGCGACGATGCGCGCTCGCGCCTGCAGCGCTTCGTGCGCGTGCTGCCGCAGCTGGCCAGCCAGCAGGCGCCGATCGAACGCGCCGACCTCCGATATACCAATGGTTTCACGCTGAGCTGGGGCACCCCGGCCCCGGCCGCGCCGGCCGCACCGGCCAATGTGGCGCACAGGACGCAGGACAGGACATGAATCGCAAGGGTGACAAATCGCTGATCGTCGGCTTGGACATCGGCACCTCCAAGGTGGTGGCGCTGGTCGGCGAGTACTCGCCGGGCAATCCGATCGAGGTCATCGGCATCGGTTCGCACGAATCGCGCGGCCTCAAGCGCGGCGTGGTGGTGGATATCGAGTCCACCGTTCAGTCGATCCAGCGTGCGGTCGAAGAGGCCGAGCTGATGGCGGGCTGCGAGATCCGTTCGGTGTATGCCTCGATCTCGGGCAACCACGTGCAGTGCAAGAACTCGCCCGGCATCGTGCCGATCCGCGATGGCGAAGTGACCTGGGGCGACCTGGACCGCGTGCTCGATGCGGCCAAGGCCGTGGCGATCCCGGCCGACCAGAAGATCCTGCATGCCATCCCGCGCGAGTACGTCCTGGACGATTCGCAGGAAGGCATCCGCAACCCGGTCGGCATGACCGGAGTGCGCCTGGAAGTACATGCGCACCTGGTGGTGTGCGCGCAGTCGGCCGCGGCCAACATCTCCAAGTGCGTGCAGCGCTGCGGCCTGCAGGTCGACGACCTGGTGCTGTCCTCGCTGGCCTCCAGCGTGGCGGTGCTGACCGCCGACGAGCGCGAGCTGGGCGTGGTGCTGGTCGACATGGGCGCCGGCACCACCGATCTGGCCGTGTTCGTGCAGGGCGCCATCTGCCACACCGCCTCGCTGCCGATCGCCGGCGACCACGTCACCAACGACATCGCGCATATGCTGCGCACGCCGACCCCGGAAGCGGAGCAGATCAAGGTGCGCTATGCGTGTGCCCTGGCCCAGCTGGCCACCGCCGAGGAAAGCATCCAGGTGCCCAGCGTCGGCGATCGTCCGCCGCGCCGGATGCCGCGCCATGCGCTCGCGCAGGCGGTGCAGGGTCGCTACGAGGAAATCTTCGAGATGGTGCAGGCCGAACTGCGTCGCTCCGGATTCGAGGAACTGGTGCGCGCCGGCATGGTGCTCACCGGCGGTGCCTCGAAGATGGAAGGCGTGGTCGAACTGGCCGAGGAAATGCTGCAGATGCCGGTCCGCGTGGGCATCCCGCAGCATGTCACCGGGCTCGGCGAAGTGGTGGGCAACCCGGTGCACGCCACCGGCGTGGGCCTGCTGCTGATGGGCAGCCAGATCGAACACCCGCGCCGTCCGTCGCTGCCCACCGGGCGCGCGGGCAGCATGTTCAAGAAACTCAAAACCTGGTTCCGGGGCGAGTTCTGACGCCCCCGCGGTACAGCCGACTGTTGGTCGGCTGGTTCAACACCGGCCTTGGCCGGCGCTTCAAACAGCAACACACAACCCACACAGCCGCAACGGCAACATGCAGCGCGAAGGCAGGACGCCTGGACGCCCATGCCACCCAGAAGCGGATACAACGAGGACACGGACATGGCGCATTTCGAACTGATTGAAAAGATGGCACCCAATGCGGTGATCAAGGTGATCGGCGTGGGCGGCGGCGGCGGCAACGCCGTGGCGCACATGGTGAGCACCAGCGTGGACGGCGTGGAGTTCATCACCGCCAACACCGATTCGCAGGCCATCAAGAACTGCGGCGCCAAGCTGCAGCTGCAGCTTGGTACCAACGTCACCAAGGGCCTGGGCGCCGGCGCGAACCCGGAAGTCGGCCGCCAGGCCGCGCTGGAAGACCGCGAGCGCATCATGGACGCCCTGCAGGGTGCGGACATGGTGTTCATCACCGCCGGCATGGGCGGCGGTACCGGCACCGGTGCCGCACCGGTGGTGGCACAGCTGGCCAAGGAGATGGGCATCCTGACCGTCGCCGTGGTCACCAAGCCGTTCCCCTTCGAAGGCCGTCGCCGCATGCAGGTCGCGCTGAAGGGCATCGAGGAGCTGAGCCAGCACTGCGACTCGCTGATCACCATTCCGAACGAAAAGCTGATCACCGTGCTGGGCCGCAATGCCACCATGATCCAGGCCTTCCGTGCCGCCAACGACGTGCTGCAGGGCGCCGTGCAGGGCATCGCCGATCTGATCGTGCGTCCGGGCCTGATCAACGTCGACTTCGCCGACGTGCGCACCGTGATGTCGGAAATGGGTCTGGCGATGATGGGCACGGGCACCGCGCGTGGCGATGACCGCGCCCAGGCCGCTGCTGAAGCCGCCATCCAGAACCCGCTGCTGGACGATGTGAACCTGGCCGGCGCCAACGGCATCCTGGTCAACATCACCGCCGGTGCCGACTTCACGATGGCCGAGTTCGACGAGATCGGCCGCACCATCGATGGCTTCGCGTCCGAAGACGCCACCGTGGTGGTGGGTACCGTGCTCGATCCGGACATGCAGGACGAAGTCCGCGTGACCGTGGTGGCCACCGGCCTGAACCGTGTTGTCAGCGCCAAGACCCAGCGTCCGGGCGAACGCGCGCCGATCAAGCTGGTCCGCAACGCCACCACCGGCCAGCCGGAGTTCGGCGAGTTCGACACCGGTGGCGATGCCGTGTCCAAGGCGGTGGGTGGCATGGGTCTGGGTCTGCGTCGTCCGAGCGCGGATACCGTGGCGCCGTCGTCGTCGTCGTCCTCCTCGGGCCCGGCCGCGGCCGAGCTGCCGAACGATTACCTGGACATCCCGGCGTTCCTGCGCCGCCAGGCGGACTGAGGAACGCCCACCCGGGGTCTTGTCCTCCCCGGTGAGCGCCTCCATGTCCCATGCTGCCGGGCCAGGATCGGCCCGGCAGTCTGCCGCCCCGTCGCCACGACCCTGTGTCATGGCCCCTTGGCGGTGGTATCGATGCACCCCGGTTCAGAAAGGGGTGGCGGTACTGCGTGTTATTCTTGTTTGTCACTTGTCGCGCTGACCGCGCGCTATCCGGCCTGGCCCCATGATTCCGCAACGCACCCTCAAGAACACGATCCGCGCCACCGGCGTTGGCCTTCACAGTGGCGACAAGGTCTACATGACCCTGCGCCCGGCCCCGGTCAATCACGGCATCGTGTTCCGTCGCGTGGACCTGGACCCGGTGGTGGAAGTCCCCGCCCGTGCCGATCTGGTCACCGAAGTGACCCTGTGCACCGGCCTGACCCACCACGACGCCAAGATCCAGACCGTCGAACACCTGATGTCGGCCCTGGCCGGCCTGGGTGTGGACAACATCATCGTGGAGCTGTCCTCGGCCGAACTGCCGATCATGGACGGTTCTTCCGGCCCCTTCGTGTTCCTGCTGCAGTCGGCGGGCATCGCCGAACAGGACGCGCCGAAGCGGTTCATCCGCATCCTCAAGACGGTTGAAGTGACCGACGGCGACAAGGTCGCCCGGTTCGAACCGTATGAAGGCTACAAGCTTGGCTTCACCATCCAGTTCGACCACCCGATGATTCCCGCCAAGCAGTCGCGTGCGGAGATCGAGTTCTCGACCCTGGCCTACACCAAGGAAATCTCCCGCGCGCGCACGTTCGGTTTCATGCGCGACCTGGAGTACATGCGCGAGCGCAATCTCGGCCTGGGTGGCTCGATGGACAACGCCATCGTGCTGGACGAGTTCCGTGTGCTCAACGATGACGGCCTGCGCTACGCCGACGAGTTCGTGCGCCACAAGATTCTCGATGCGATCGGCGATCTCTACCTGGCCGGTGGCCAGGTCCTGGGCGCCTATGAAGGGTTCAAGTCGGGGCATGCCCTGAACAACAAGCTGGTGCGCGCGCTGCTGGCCGATGCCTCGGCGTGGGAGTGGGTGAGCTACGAATCGCCGGCCGCTCCGGCCCCGGTGGCGTATGGAATGCCCGCCTACGCGTAAGATGGTTTTTGCAAGCCATTGAAATGAAAGAAAAAACAACGGCGCCGATGGCGCCGTTCGCGTATCCGGACCGGACGCCAGCGCTGGCGTTGACGTGAATGAACCGTGGGGGTGCCTACGTCACGGATTTGTGAACCCGATCAATTTATCGTCGATGTTTAACGCGTTTCTAACAAAACGCTAACGACTGGGCGACCATCCACCGCTACGATGCTGGCCGGCTCCCTGCCAAGTTCACATGCTCGTGACGCGGCGGGGAAGGGGCTGGATGCCCCGATGCAGTCAGGAGGTGGAGGACGAATCCACGTCGTGCAGACAAGCCAAGGCGTCGCGTAGCCCTTTGTGCGTGGCGGCTGAAACTGCGTGGGGGCCATTCCGGTTGTCGAGCGCTGGGGAGCGCGGTGGAGGGGCAGACGCAGTCTTGACGGTCACCTTGGTGACTTTCAGCCCGATGGACCGGGCCGCGTCGATGAGCTGGGCTTCGGCAAGCCGCACCTTGGCATGCCAGACCGGGGACTCGACGAGAAAAACGAGGTGTTCGCCGTTCACATTCGCCAGCCGGCAACGGGTGGCCAGGGTGGGCGGCAAATGGGGGCGCAACTGCCGGTCCAGCGCATCGAGCCACAAGGCTCGGCGCAACGGGTTTCCGGATTTGTCCGCCATGACTGCATCCAGCGCCGGTTTCGGTGTTGAAGCAGGACGGGCACTGGATTTCGGCTCAGACATGAAAACTCACTGATGGCATTCAAAAAGATCGTAATCAAAACGCGTGAAGGACAGGCCAAGACGCCGCTGGCGCGTTTGCGTTTCTACTTCGAGGATCGACCCCGGGCCCTGCTGGGCAGTGTACTGGGGGTGGGCTGCCTGATCGGCTTTGGTGCCGGTATTGGTGGCAGCATGTTCAATGATTCCCGCCTCCACGCCAAGGTCGCCCAGCAGGAGCGCGAGCTGGCACAGGCCCGGAAAGACGCCCAGACCCAGGTCAACGCGCTGGCAGCGCGGATGGGCGAACTGCAGGCGCAGGCCACCCGTCTCAACGCCCTGGGCGAACGACTGACCCAGATGGGCAAACTGGAAGACGGCGAATTCGACTTCAACGAGACCCCCGGCCTCGGTGAAGGTGAAGCCGGCCCGACCCAGGACATCCCGGTCAGCGCGGTCAATGCCGACTTACAGGTGCTGGAGCAGCGCTTCGCTGCTTCAGGCCGCCAGCTGTCGGTGATGGAGTCGCTGATGTTCGACCACCAGCTCGAACAGAACGCCGTTCCGGGTCGCATGCCGATCCGCAACACCTACATCACCTCCAATTTCGGTACCCGCAGCGATCCGTTCGGTCGCGGTGCGGCCACCCACAAGGGCATGGATTTCCACGCCCGCGTCGGCGATCCGGTGATGTCCGTGGCCGACGGCGTGGTCAGCTTCGCCGGGGTCAAGGGCGGTTACGGCAACGTGGTCGACGTGGACCACGGCAATGGCTATGTGACCCGCTACGCGCATAATTCGCGCCTGGTGGTGAAGCCCGGCGATCTGGTCCGGGCCGGTCAGGAAGTGGCCAAGGCCGGTTCCACGGGCCGTTCCACCGGTGCCCACGTGCACTTCGAGGTCTGGGAAAACGGGCAGGTGGTCAATCCCCGCAAGTTCCTGGGCGATGGCGGCAATACCCCGGTCGGGCGCGTTTCGCGCGGCTGATCCACTTGGGCGGGGGTGCTTGAAACGTACGCCCCCCGTCCCAAGCTACAATGGGTGTTGCCATAGACAGGGCGCAGTGCGCCCTGTTTCGTTTGCGGCCGATGGCTCCCCGTGGGGAGCCTCGCCGTTGGGGCGTCTCATTCCAACCGGTTCCTTCAATGATCAACAGCCTGCTTACCCGCGTCTTCGGCAGTCGTAATGAACGACAGCTGCGCCAGCTCAACCGCATCGTCGCCAAGATCAATGCGTTGGAGCCGGACATCGAAAAGCTCTCCGACGAGCAGCTCAAGGCCAAGACGCCGGAATTCAAGCAGCGCATCGCCGACGGTGAAGCCTTGGACAAGGTCCTCCCGGAAGCGTTCGCAGTCTGCCGCGAAGCCAGCCGCCGCGTGCTCGGCATGCGCCACTACGACGTGCAGCTGATCGGCGGCATGGTGCTGCACCTGGGCAAGATTGCCGAAATGCGCACCGGTGAAGGCAAAACCCTGGTGGCGACCCTGCCGGTCTACCTCAATGCGCTGGAAGGCAAGGGCGTTCACGTGGTGACCGTCAATGACTACCTGGCCCGCCGCGACTCGGCCCAGATGGGCAAGCTGTACAACTGGCTGGGCCTGAGCGTGGGCGTGGTCTACCCGGGCATGCCGCACAGCGACAAGCGCGAGGCCTACGGCAGCGACATCACCTACGGCACCAACAACGAATTCGGCTTTGACTACCTGCGCGACAACATGGCGCTGTCGCGCGCGG
This sequence comes from Stenotrophomonas nematodicola, assembly GCF_009467805.1. GTDB lineage: Bacteria > Pseudomonadota > Gammaproteobacteria > Xanthomonadales > Xanthomonadaceae > Stenotrophomonas > Stenotrophomonas nematodicola. The sequence continues at coordinate 114,015 of NZ_WIAY01000003.1, read as the reverse complement.
ACCGCTACCAGCGCGGCCTGCACTATGCGATCGTCGACGAGGTCGACTCGATCCTGATCGACGAAGCCCGTACCCCGCTGATCATCTCCGGCCCGGCCGACGACTCCCCGGAGCTGTACATCCGCGTCAACCGCGTCGTGCCGCACCTGATCAAGCAGGAAGCGGAGGACGGCGAGGGTGACTTCTGGGTCGACGAGAAGGGCAAGCAGGTGCACCTGTCCGAAGCGGGCATGGAGCACGCCGAGCAGCTGCTGGTCGAGGCGGGCATCCTCAACGCCGAGACCGAAGGCCTGTACGCCGCGCAGAACCTGACCGTGGTGCACCACCTCAATGCCGCCCTGCGCGCGCATGCGATCTACCAGCGCGACGTCGATTACATCGTGCGCGACGGTGAAGTGGTCATCGTGGACGAATTCACCGGCCGCACCCTGGCCGGCCGCCGCTGGTCCGATGGCCTGCACCAGGCGGTGGAAGCGAAGGAAGGCGTGCCGGTCCAGCGTGAGAACCAGACCCTGGCGAGCATCACCTTCCAGAACCTGTTCCGCATGTACAAGAAGCTGTCCGGCATGACCGGTACGGCCGATACCGAAGCCTACGAATTCCAGAGCATCTACAACCTGGAAGTGGTGGTCATTCCGACCAACCGTCCGACCATCCGCAAGGATGCGCCCGACCAGGTGTTCCTCAACCGCAACGGCAAGTTCAATGCGGTGCTGGCCGACATCCAGGACTGCAACAAGCGGGGCCAGCCGGTGCTGGTGGGCACCACCTCGATCGAAACCTCGGAGATGCTCTCCGAGCACCTGCGCAAGGCCGGCGTGCACCACGAAGTGCTCAACGCCAAGCAGCACGACCGCGAAGCCACCATCATCGCCAATGCCGGCATGCCCGGTGCGGTGACCATCGCCACCAACATGGCCGGTCGCGGTACCGACATCGTGCTGGGCGGGTCGCTGGAAGCGCAGCTGCATGAGCTGGGCGAAGAAGCCACGCCCGAGCAGCGCGCCCAGGTCAAGGCCGCCTGGCAGGAGCGCCACGACCAGGTCAAGGCTGCCGGTGGCCTGCACATCGTGGGCACCGAGCGCCATGAATCGCGTCGTATCGACAACCAGCTGCGTGGCCGTTCGGGCCGCCAGGGCGACCCGGGTTCCTCGCGCTTCTACCTGTCGCTGGAAGACAACCTGATGCGCATCTTCGCCTCGGACTGGGTCCAGAAGGCGATGCGCATGATGGGCATGAAGGAAGACGACGTCATCGAAGATCGTCTGGTCAGCCGCCAGATCGAGAAGGCGCAGCGCAAGGTCGAAGCGCACAACTTCGACATCCGCAAGAACCTGCTCGACTTCGACGACGTCAACAACGACCAGCGCAAGGTGATCTACGCCCAGCGCGACGAGCTGCTCGATGCCGAGTCGGTGAAGGACAATGTGGACGGCATCCGCGGCGACGTGATCTACGACATCGTCGCCCGCTTCGTGCCGCCGAATTCGATCGACGAACAGTGGGACCTGCCGGGTCTGGAGGCTACGCTGGCCGCCGACCTGGGGCTGCAGATGTCGCTGACCGACTTGGTCAAGTCGCACGAGGAGCTGGACGCCGAGGGCATCGCCGAGAAGGTGCAGGCCCGTGTGGACCAGCACTTCGCCGAGAAGGAAGCCGGTGTCGGCGACGAGACCATGCGCGCGCTGGAAAAGCACGTGATGCTGACCGTGCTCGACCAGAGCTGGAAGGAACACCTGGCCCGCATGGACTACCTGCGCCAGGGCATCTACCTGCGCGGTTACGCGCAGAAGCAGCCCAAGCAGGAGTACAAGAAGGAAGCCTTCGAGCTGTTCTCGGACATGCTGGAGAACGTCAAGCGCGAAGTGGTGACCCTGCTGGCGCGCGTGCGCATCCGCAGCGAAGAAGAAGTGGCGGCGCTGGAAGCGGCCGAACGCCAGCAGGCCGAAGCGCGTCTGCTGCAGTCGCAGTTCCAGCACCAGGACGCCGGCGGCTACAGCGCCGACGAAGAGGCGGCGGAGGTGGAGGCGGCGCGCAACGGCGTGGGCCAGGTCACCCGCGAAGAGCCCAAGGTCGGCCGCAACGACCCGTGCCCGTGCGGCAGTGGCAAGAAGTTCAAGCATTGCCACGGTCAGCTGACCTGATGCACACGAAGCCCCGCCTCGAGCGGGGCTTTTTTTTGGGGTGACGTTTTTCCCCCAACGTGTCCAGGCCAGTGGCGCCCTGTGGACGCGTTGGCGTCCCACGCCTGCCGGGATGACCGCCTCGCGCGCGTCTGACCGTGCGCCACCAGCCCTGGCCATCCATGCGGTCGGCAGCCATTGCGCCAGCCGGCCGGGATTGGGCATCCTGCCTGTATGCCTTCCCCCAAACGATCGATTCATGTCGTGGCCGGCGTCATCACCGACGTCCGTGGCCGCATCCTGCTCAACCGCCGTACCGAGAACAGCGATATGGCCGGCCTGTGGGAGTTCCCTGGCGGCAAGCGCGAGCCGGGCGAGACCTCCGAGCAGGCGCTGGTCCGCGAGCTCCGCGAAGAGCTGGGCATCGAGGCCGAGGTCGGCGCGTGGCTGATGGATGTCCCGCAGGTCTATCCGGACAAGCATCTGCGGCTGGAAGTGCGGCACATCCGCAGTTGGAAGGGCTCCCCGCGCGGCCGTGAAGGCCAGGCCATCACCTGGGTGACCCCGGACAAGCTGTCGCGGTACTCGATGCCCCCGGCCGACCTGCCTGTGGTGGCCGCCCTGCGCCATCCCGACCGCTATCTGGTCACCCCGGAACCCGCTGGCGAGCACGACCATCCGCACTGGCTGCAGCGGCTGGGTGCAGCGTTGGATGCCGGCGTGCGCCGCGTGCATCTGCGCACCCCCGACAGCCCCGCCCGGGCCGCGCTGGCCGAGGCGGCGATCCGGGCCCACGGCAACCGGGCGCAGTGGCTGCTCAACCGCGACATCGCGTTGGCCGGGCGGCTGGGGGTGGGCGTGCACCTGGGCAGCGAGCAGCTCCTGCAGCTGGACGCCCGTCCGCTGCCGGCCGGGCAGCTGGTGGGAGCCTCCTGCCACGACCTGACGCAGCTGCAGGCCGCACAGCGGCTCGGCTGCGACTTCGCGGTGCTGGGGCCGGTGCAGGCCACCCCCAGCCACCCTGGCGCGACACCATTGGGATGGGAGGCCTTCGAGGCCTTGCGGGCGCAGGTCTCGCTGCCGCTGTACGCGCTCGGCGGCCTGGCCCCGGCCGATATCGCCGAGTCGCGTCGCCACGGCGCCCAGGGCATCGCCGCCATCCGCAGCCTGTGGCCTACAGTGTGATCCAGAAACAGCCGTACTGACGCCGTAGCCCGAACACCGTGCGGGCCGGCGTGACCGAGTTGGCCAGGGTCTGCTCCAGGCGCAGGCCGATCGGGCGCGGGCGCGCGACCGGCGCGGGCAGCGGGTCGGTGCTGCCGGGAACCGTGAGGCTGGCCGGCGCTTCGTCCACCGCATCGGGATACACCGGCGCGATATCGATCAAGGGGCGCTGCACCACCGTCTCCAGCCGTCCGATGATGTGGTTGGCGGTGGCGTCGGACACGTTGTTCCACAGGTAGATCGAGGACAGCCGGTTGACGTCGCGGGTGCTCACCGCATCGCGGATCTGCCCGGTCAGTTCGCTCAGCCGCCGCGCGCAGCCGGCGCGGAACATGCCGGTGTTGCCGACCTGCGGCACGCGCGCCGGCATTCGTGTGGTGGCACCCAGCGCATCGCAGCTGCGGTCGGTGAACACGGTGTCGCCCTGCGCGGTGGTGCAGCGGTTCACGCGCGACGCCTGTGCCCCGGCCGGCGTGGGGAGGCAGGGCAGGCACGCAAGCAGCAGGAGCACGGTCGTTCGCATCGCTGCAGCGTAGCGGCCGCGCCGTTATCTGCAAGCGATTGAGCGCCGTCGCTCAGCCGCGCAGCAGTTTCAGCACCTGGGTGGTGGGTTTGGCCAGATTGAGGGTGTAGAAGTGCAGGCCCGGCGCGCCGCCGGCCACCAGCCGCTCGCACAGGCTGGCGACCACCTCGGCACCGAAGGCGCGCACCGACTCGGCGTCATCGCCGTAAGCCTGCATGCGCTTGCCGATCCAGCGTGGGATTTCCGCGCCGCACTGTTCGGAGAACCGGCGCAGCTGGCTGAAATTGGAGATCGGCATGATGCCCGGCACGATCGGCACGCTCACCCCCAGCCTGCGTACCGCGTCCACGAAGTGGAAGTAGGCATCGGCATTGAAGAAGTACTGGGTGATCGCCGCATCGGCGCCGGCATCGATCTTGGCCTTGAAGTGCTTCAGGTCCAGCAGCGCGTCGTTGGCCTGCGGGTGCGTTTCGGGGTAGGCGCCGACCTCGATGCGGAACGCGTCGCCATGCTCGGCGCGGATGAAGCTGATCAGCTCGGCGGCATAGCGCAGGTCACCGGGGTGGCCCATGCCCGACGGCAGATCACCGCGCAGTGCGACGATGCGGCGGCAGCCGATGGCACGGTACAGCTTGAGCAGTTCGCGGATCTCCTCGCGGCTGCCGCCGACGCAGGACAGGTGCGGGGCCGCCTCGAAGCCGTGGTGCTGGTTGAGGTGGCGCACCGTCTCGGAGGTATAGCTGAGGGTCGAGCCGCCGGCGCCGAACGTACACGAGACGTACTCGGGCGCGAATGCCTTCAGCCTGCTCGCGGTACGGTCGAGCTGGGCGCGCTGCTCGTCGGTCTTGGGCGGGTAGAACTCGAAGCTGATGGCAGTCATGGGCGGGCGCGGCGACGGGGGTGATGCAATCATATCTCTTCATCGCGATGAAAGTGAAGTGAACGCCATGCGCCTTGCACAGGGTCCGGCTTACAGTGGCGGCACTGTCCAGGAGTACCCGCCATGCAGATTCTCATTACCGGTGGCACCGGCTTCATCGGCCGCCGCCTGTGCGCGCGGCTGCTGGCCGACGGTCACACGCCCATCGTGCTGACCCGCCGGCCCGGCCGCACCCCGCAGCCGGGCATCCACAGCGTCGGCACGCTGGCCGAGGTCGGCCCGGTCCAGGCGGTGGTCAACCTTGCCGGTGAGCCGCTGATGGACGAACGCTGGAGCGAGGCGCGCAAGCAGGCGCTGCATGACTCCCGGATCGGCACAACACAGGCATTGCTGGCCTGGATGGCGGCGCTGCCGGAGCGGCCGCAGGTACTGGTGTCGGGGTCGGCGATCGGCTGGTACGGCCCGCGCGACAGTACGCCGCTGGACGAAACCGCGTCGCCGGGCCACGACTTCGCGGCGATGCTGTGTCGCCAGTGGGAAGCCGAAGCGTTGAAAGCCGAGGCCTTGGGAGTGCGCACCTGCGTGCTGCGGACCGGCATCGTGCTCGAACGCGAGGGCGGGGCGCTGGAGAAAATGCTGCCGCCGTTCCGGATGGGGCTCGGTGGCCCGATGGGCGATGGCCGGCAGTGGATGAGCTGGATCCATCGTGAGGACCTGGTCGGCATGATCCTGTGGCTGCTCGCCAACGGGCGGGCACGGGGGGCCTACAACGGCACCGCGCCGGGCACGGTCACCAACCGCACCTTCGCCACCACGCTGGGCGAGGTCCTGCAGCGTCCCGCGCGGCTGACCACCCCGGCGTTCGCGCTGCGGCTGGCCTTCGGCGAACGGGCCGGCCTGCTGCTGACCGGCCAGAACGTACAGCCCGCGCATGCGCTGGCCGAGGGCTTCACCTTCCAGCATCCGTCGCTCGCAGGCGCACTGCAGGCAATCCTGGGTGCGCCGGACGATTGAGCCGTGCCGCGTCATCGGTCCCCCGCGACCGCTCACCCGCCGTCTGCGGCCGCTGCTCATCTCACCGCCCCCGCCCGCGTCGACCCGCGCCACGCTGTGTACTCACCCAGCAGGAGCCTGCCATGTCGACCGAACGCCACCGCCCCCTCCGCTCCCTCGCTCCGTGGATCGCGCTCGCGCTGACGGCGTGGGCCGTCCTGGCCCCCCCGGTCCACGCAGCGCCCGCGCGCTTCCAGGATCTGCAGGTCGAGGTGATCGGCAGCGGCCGCCCGGTGCTGATGATCCCCGGCCTCAACAGTGGGGCAGAGGTGTGGCGCGATACCTGCGCCGCACTGCAGCCGCAGGTGCAGTGCCATCTGGTGCAGCTGCCCGGTTTTGCCGGAGCGCCGCCGGTGGCCAGCGATGACTTTCTCGTGGCGATGCGCGACCGGCTGCTGGCTTATGCCGCCGCACAGCGGCTGGAGCATCCGGCGGTGATCGGCCACAGCCTGGGCGGTGTGGTGGCCCTGCAGATGGCGATCGAGGCGCCGGACCGGGTCGGGCCATTGGTGATCGTCGATGCCTTGCCCTATCTTGACGCCGTCCGCGATCCGGCCGCGACCCCGGCGCTGCGCAGAGCCGCCGCCGCCCAGGAACGCAGCACCCTGATGGCGGTCGAGGACGCCGCGTACCGCGCCAGCACCGACCGCTTCCTGGCCAGCATGACCCGCTCACCCGAGCACCTGGCCACGCTGCAGCAGTGGGGGCGCGACAGCGACCGGGCCACCACCGCCAATGCGATGTACTCAATGAGCATGACCGACCTGCGCGAGCCGATCGCCGCGATCACCGCGCCGGTGCTGGTGCTCGGTGCGTGGGCGGCCTACCAGCCGTACGGCGCCACGCTCGCGTCCACCCGTGCAACCTTCGCCGGGCAGTACGCACGTCTGCCGTCGGCGCGCATCGAGATGAGCGCCGACGGCTACCACTTCCTGATGTGGGATGATCCGCGCTGGCTGCAGGCACAGGTGCGTCGCTTCCTCGACCTGCCTGCACGCCACTGATCGCCCACGCGGAGAGCTCGACCGGCATGCAGGCAACAGGCGACAACGCGTTCTGGTGGCGCAATGCGGCGGTATGGCTGACCTATCTGGCCGTCAGCACGATGCTCGGCATCGGCTATGTCGGCCAGTGGTCGGGCATGCTGCTGATCTCGGCCAGTGTGGGCGTGGGGCTGTTCCTCGCCAGCGCGGCGATCCGGTTCCATGCGCTGCGCGCCGGCTGGCTGCAGCACGACGCGCTGGCCTTGGGCTGGCGCCTGCTGCTGGCAGTGGTGATCGGCAGCACGCTGGTCCAGGTGGGCACTGCCCTGCTGCTGTTGCCTGCACTGCAGCTGGACTGGGTACGCCTGCCCGGTCAGCGGGCCGATTACCGGCCGTTCGCGCTGTTCGGCTACTGGCTCAACAGCGCGGTGATGCTTGCGGCGTGGTGCGCGCTGTGGGCCGGTCGTCGTGCCCTGCTGCGCGCCCGCGACAGCGAAATGGCGCAGCTGCGGGCAGAGGCCCAGCGGGTCACGCTGGAGCACCAGGCACTGCGCGCCCGGCTCAATCCCCATTTCGTCTTCAATGCACTCAACAACCTGCGTGCATTGATCCATGAAGATCCGGTGCGCGCGCGCGACATGGTGACCCACCTGTCGGGCACCTTGCGCCACGCACTGACCCACACCGACGCTGGGTGGGTCGCGTTGGCGGAGGAATGGCGGGTGGTCCAGGACTATCTGGCGGTGGAGGCAATCCATTACGAAGCGCGTCTGCGCGTGCGGGTCGATATCGAGACCGCGGCGCTGGCCGCGCGCCTGCCGCCGATGGCGCTGCAGCTGCTGGTGGAAAACGCGATCAAGCACGGCATCGCGGTGACCTGTGGCGGTGGAGATCTGCAGATTGCCGCGCGCCTGGTCGCTGGACAGCTGCACCTGCAGGTACGCAACCCGGTGGGTACCGCTCCGCCCGGTGAAGGACATGGTGTTGGCCTGGCCTACCTGCGTGCGCAGCTGGGCATTGGCGATGGCCAGGCAACATCGGCACAGGGGCGGTTGCAGCTGCTGCGCGAGGGCGATGCCATGCTGGCGCAGCTGGAGGTACGGCAGTGACCGCGCCGTTGCGGGTGCTGGTGGTGGACGATGCGCGGCTGGCGCGGCTGGAACTGCGCACGCTGCTGGCCGGGATCGAGGGCGTGCAGTGGGTGGGCGACGCGGACGACGTACCCGCCGCGCGCGAGGCGATCGCCCGGCTGCATCCGGACCTGGTGCTGCTGGACGTGCAGATGCCGACCGGCAGCGGGTTCGATGTCCTGGAGGGCATCGAGGCCCTTCCTCTGGTGGTGTTCGTCACCGCGTACGACCACTACGCGGTGCGGGCGTTCGAGCGTGATGCGCTGGACTACCTGGTCAAACCGGTCGACGCGACGCGGCTGCAGTCCGCCGTGGCGCGGGCGCAGGCACGGCTGGCGCGTGTCGATGCAGCGGCCGCCGCACCCCGCGATCGGCTGGGTGTGGACGACCAGGTCTTCCTGCGCGACGGCGAGCGCTGCTGGTTCGTGGCCCTGGGCGAGATCCGCCGGATCGTGGTGGACGGCAACTACGCGCGCCTCTGGTTCCGCGACCAGAACGCCGTGCTGGCGCGCAGCCTCACCACGCTGGAAGCACGCATGGACCCGGCGCTGTTCTTCCGCGCCAATCGCACTACGCTGGTCAACCTGAGGCGCATCCGCGCGGTGGAGCCCAGCATCGGCGATGGCTACGATCTGGTGCTCGACGACGGCAGCCAGGTCGAGGTATCGCGCCGGCAGGCGCGCGAACTGCGTGAGCGGATGGCACTGTAGGGGAGGGCGTCGCGCTAACCTAAGCGCAGTTTCTCCGCCGAACACATCATGTCCATCGTCCTTACCGAATTCGCCCGACCCCGCCTGTTCCCGCGCGTGCCGCGGGCCAACACCATCCAGGACTGCAGCGCCGAGCAGTTCCAGGCGCACCTCAACGCGCATGCGCCACTGAAGGTGCTGGACGGCTATGCGCCGTTCTGCAAGCTGCATGTGTACGAGAACTGGACCAGTACGCGCTGTCTCACGGTGCCGATCACCGACGCCAACCGCCACCAGCTGCACAGCGCCTACGAGGCACGCAACCGCGACGAACTGCCGGTGCTGGTGCGCTGGTTCGAGGGCGTGGAATCGCCCCGCGCCAACTACCTGGTGGTGATCCTGTACAGCGCCGCGCAACTGGCCAGGGAAGGGTCGCCCATCGACGCGGACTGGGGCATCGTCGGTTGCATCTACACCGCCGAGCCGGAGGAGGTGCCGATGGCGCCGATCACCATGATGCGCAATGCGCTGGGGGTGGAAGAGGGCGGCTCGGGCGTGCCGCTGGACCGGGAGGCCTATGCACGCGCGGTGGCATTCTGGGACTGCAATGCCAACTGGCGTCCATGAGCTGCCGGGTGCGAAGCAGTGCCTGTCGCCAGGCTGGCTATCATGGCGACAGGCACAGACAGGGAGCGCAGACAATGCAGGCACGGATGACGGGCGCGATCGCGCTGGGAGCAATGGCCGTGGCGATGTGCGTGCCGGTGCAGGCAGCCGGCGTCAACCGCAGTGGCCCGTGCGGCGGATTGACGGACCTGGCGCCCATCCAGGACGCCCAGGTGAACCGCCTGGTCGCGCAGCCGCAGGCCGGGCAGTGTGTCATCCGCATCGAGGCGGACACGGCATCCGCCCTGGAACGCCAGCAACGCATGCTCGAGGCGATCGCACAGATCGCCTGCAAGGGCGCAGTGACGCTGAAGCCGGACCCGCAGGTCGGGCTGGCAGCAGAGGCGACGCTGCCGGCGCGCTGCGCACTGCCTGCCGGCAAGCCGCTGTTGCCGACGGGAGAGCGGTTCTGGGGCCGGCTGCACAACATGTCCTTCCGCTATCCGGCGCAGGCGCAGCGCGATGGACTGCAGGGCCGGACCGTGCTCAGAACACTTGTCGATGGCACCGGACGGGTGAGGGCGGCCGTGCTGGCGACGTCCAGCGGCCATGAGGTTCTCGATGAGGCGGCGGTGGCGCAGACGGCGCCCTGGCGGTTCGAACCGACCCGGCCCGGTCTCGCGGCGCCGGGCATGAGCGTGATGCCCGGTACCGTGACCTACAACCTGGAGTAGCGCCCGCCTACGCAGGTGGACGTGGGGTCCATTCCCACCACGGCGCGTGGTACTCGCGGTCGGTGCAGCGCCATCCCCGCCCGCATACAGTGCAGGTGGCGTCCAGCGTATCGCCCCAGCCGCCGTCGGCCACGCCGGTGGCGAGGGGCAGCACGTGGCCGCTGGCGACTTCGCGGCCGGGCTGATAATGCATCCAGTGCGGATACAGCTGGCACAGGCAGCCACTGCCGTCACGCCAGTGGCGCAGCTTGCGCAGCACGAAGTCCAGTTCGTAGTGTTCGCGGATCCACCTGGGGTCTGTGGTGTAGCGCGCCCGGGCGGCCTCCACGTAGGGCAACTGTGCAACGAGGTCGTCCAGCACGCCCGCATCGCGGGTGAGGGCGACGGTGGCGGCCGCCGTGCGCAACCGGCCGTAATCGCCACTGCCCAGCGCCTGCAGCAGGGCAGTGCCTGGGCGACCTTCCTGCAGCGTCGGCAGGGACGCCCCCATCAGGCGCTCGAACAGGCGTCCGATCATGCCGATCTGCCGATCGGTGCATACGCGCCGTGGGTGAGCTGCAGCAGGTCGGCCGGGGCCAGGGCCACTTCCAGACCACGGCGTCCGGCGCTGACGTGCACGGTGGGCAGCGCCGCCGCGCTGGCGTCCACGAAGCTGCGCAGCCGCTTCTTCTGCCCCAGCGGGCTGATCCCGCCCACCAGATAGCCAGTGGCGCGCTGCGCCTCGTCGACCTTGGCCATCCCGCACTTGCGGCAACCGGCTGCCTCGGCCAGCGCCTTCAGATCGAGCGTGCCGCTGACAGGCACGATCGCCACCAGCAGTTCGTGTGTGTCGGTACTGGCGAGCAGGGTCTTGAACACCTGGGCGGGGTCCAGCCCGAGCTGCTGTACCGCTTCGCCACCGTAGGAGTCGGCCGTGGGGTCATGCGTGTAGGACAGCACGCGGTGGGCGATGCCAAGCTTCTTGAGCAGGTTGATGGCCGGGGTCATGGCAGTTCCTTGGAGCCGGGTGCCCGTGCATCGTAGCGGTGCTGCGGGGGTGTTGGCTTGACCGAGGCTATCGGGGAAGGCGAGACAAAAAAAACGGGCACCTTGCGGCGCCCGTTTCGTTTCAATGCAACTGGACCGGCAGGCCGATCAGTAGCGGTAATGATCCGGCTTGAACGGACCTTCCACCGGCACGCCGATGTAGTCGGCCTGTTCCTGGGTGAGGGTGGTCAGCTTCACGCCGATCTTCTCCAGGTGCAGGCGGGCCACTTCTTCGTCCAGGTGCTTGGGCAGCAGGTACACCTTCTTCTCGTAGCGGTCCTTGTTCGCCCACAGGTCGATCTGGGCGAGGGTCTGGTTGGCGAACGAGTTGGACATCACAAAGCTCGGGTGGCCGGTGGCGCAGCCCAGGTTCACCAGGCGGCCCTCAGCCAGCAGGAAGATCGCGTTGCCGTTGGGGAACACGTACTTGTCCACCTGCGGCTTGATGTTGATCTGCTGCACGCCCGGGTAGCTGACCAGCGCGTCGACCTGGATCTCGTTGTCGAAGTGGCCGATGTTGCAGACGATGGCCTGGTCCTTCATCGCGCTCAGGTGCTCGATGCGGATGATGTCCTTGTTGCCGGTCGTGGTGACGTACAGATCGGCACGGCCCAGGGTGGATTCGATGGTGTTGACCTCGAAGCCTTCCATCGCGGCCTGCAGGGCGCAGATCGGATCGATCTCGGTGACCACCACGCGGGCGCCGTAGGCGCGCAGCGAGGCGGCACAGCCCTTGCCCACGTCGCCGTAGCCGCACACCACGGCGACCTTGCCGGCCAGCATGACGTCCATCGCGCGCTTGAGCCCGTCGGCCAGCGACTCGCGGCAGCCGTACAGATTGTCGAACTTGCTCTTGGTGACCGAGTCGTTGACGTTGATCGCCGGGATCAGCAGGGTGCCGGCCTGGGCCAGCTGGTACAGGCGGTGCACGCCGGTGGTGGTCTCTTCGGAGACGCCCTTCCAGTCCTTGACCACACGGCCCCAGTAACCCGGGCGCTCCTTGGCCACGCGCTTGAGCAGGTTCTTGATGACCTGTTCTTCGTGCGAGGCGGCCTTCTCGTCGACCCAGGTGCTGCCGTTCTCGAGTTCATACCCCTTGTGGATCAGCAGGGTGACGTCGCCGCCGTCGTCCACCACCAGCTCCGGGCCGGTCAGGGTGCCGTCGGGCAGGGTGAAGGTCAGCGCGTCCAGGGTGCAGTCCCAGTACTCTTCCAGCGACTCGCCCTTCCAGGCGAACACCGGCGTGCCGGACTTGGCGATCGCCGCGGCGGCATGGTCCTGGGTGGAGAAGATGTTGCACGAGGCCCAGCGCACGTCGGCGCCGATGTCCTTCAGCGTTTCGATCAGCACGGCGGTCTGGATGGTCATGTGCAGCGAGCCGGTCACGCGCACGCCCTTCAGCGGCAGGGTGGCGGCGTGCTTGCGGCGGATCGACATCAGGCCCGGCATTTCGTGCTCGGCGATATCCAGTTCCTTGCGGCCCCAATCGGCCAGCGAGATATCGGCGACCTTGTAGTCGCCTTCGGTCGAGAAGGTCTTGGCAACAGCGTTCATTCGTAAGCTCCGGTAGTTGCGGGTCCGAGGGGACTCGCATTCGCCGGGCGCCGTTGGAACCAATCCTGGCCACCGAGCCTGGCCGGCCGGACAGGGTCCGGAACGGTCGCAGCGCCCCTCGGTGGAGGGTCGCCCATTATATCGCGGCAGGGGCGGTCGGCATGAATCGGTCCCGGCCCCCAACCATCGGCAGGGGGGCGATCGGCGCGCGGCTGTTAAGGTCCAAGGTTTGCACCAACATAGGGATCGAAGATGACACGCAATGATCGCCAGCGCCGCGCGCGCTGGGGCAGCCTGATCGTGGGCATGGCACTGCTTGCGGTGGCCCCGTTGGGTCTGGCCGCGCCCGCTGCCCAGACCCACACCCAGCAGGTGGCGGCCGCCAAGGGCGAGCAGGGCTACGAGCTGCCGTCGGCCGCCCTGCAGGCCGTGGTGGACGCACCGCGTGCGCCGACCCTGAGCCTGTCGCCGCGCCGCGACATCGCGGCCATGCTGCAGACCCCGCCGCTGCCCTCGATCAGCGTTGTCGCCCAGCCCGAACTGAAGCTGGCCGGCCTGCGCATCAACCCGGCCACGCATTCGTCCAGCCGCTTCAGCTTCGGCGACAAGCTGTGGCTGCTGAACGTGGCCGATGGCAGGGAGCGCCAGATCAGCGGCCTGCCGCAGCCGTTGTCGATCGCCACGCTGGCGTGGTCGCCGGACCAGAAGTACCTGGCGTTCAACCAGGTGCACGCCCCCACCGGTGCCAATGAACTGTGGATCGTGGATGTCGCGGCCGGGTCGGCGCGACGCCTGCTTGCCGATCTCAACACGGTGATGGGCGATGGTTACAGCTGGCTGCCCGACAGCCGCGGCCTGCTGGTGATGCAGCAGCTCAAGGGCCAGGGCCCCGCACCGGCCGCCGGCGGCATCCCGACCGGCCCGGCGATCCAGCAGACCGATGCGGATGCGGGCGTGCGCTCGATCCGTACCTACCAGGACCTGCTGAAGAACGAGGCCGATGCGCGCCTGTTCGATTACTACGCCAGCGCGCAGCCGGCACGCGTGGCCCTCAACGGCGAGGCCGCACCGCTGTCCACCGCCGGGGTGTACCTGGATGTGAGCGTGTCGCCGGATGGGCGTCACCTGCTCGCCGAGCGCGTGCTGCGCCCGTACTCCTATCTGGTGCCGGCCGACGATTTCGCCCGCCGCATCGAAGTGCTGTCCGCGCAGGACGGCTCGCTGCAGCACACCGTCAGCACCCTGCCGCTGGTGGAAGGCCTGCCGACCGGCAACGACGCCGTGCCGACCGGTGTGCGCAGCATCAGCTGGCGCGCCGACGCACCGGCCACCCTGGTCTGGGCCGAGGCCCAGGACGGCGGCGATCCGGCTCGCGAGGCCAAGGTGCGCGACGCGGTGCTGATGCAGGCCGCGCCGTTCGACAGGCCGCCGGTCACCGTGGCGCAGCTGGGCAGCCGCTATGCCGGCATCCAGTGGGGCCGTGGTGATCTGGCGCTGCTCAATGAATCGTGGTGGAAGAGCCGCGAGGTGAAGCAGTGGCGGATCGCGCCGGACCAGCCGGACAAGGCGCCGGAACTGCTGTCGGCCCGGTCTTCGCAGGACCGCTACAACGACCCGGGTCGCCCGGCGATGGTGCGCGACGTCAACGGGCGCGCGCGCCTGCAGGTCAGTGCCGATGGCCGCAGCATCTTCCTGATGGGGCAGGGCGCATCGCCGGAAGGCGACCGTCCGTTCGTTGATCGTCTGGACCTGGAGAGCCGGCAGACCACCCGTCTGTTCCACTCGCAGGCGCCGTCCTATGCGTTGCCGCAGGCGCTGCTCGACCAGGAAGGCACCTCGCTGCTGCTGACCCGCGAATCGCCTGACGAGCCGTCCAACTTCTACGTGCAGTCGCTGTCCGATGCCAGCGCCGCGCCGCGCGCGTTGACCCGCTTCCAGCACCCGCTGCCGCAGCTGCGTGGGGTGAGCAAGGAGCAGATCCGCTACAAGCGCAACGATGGCGTGGACCTTACCGCGACGCTGATGCTGCCGCCGGGCTACAACGCGAAGAAGGACGGCCCGCTGCCCTTGCTGATGTGGGCCTACCCGGGCGAGTTCAAAACCGCCGCGGCTGCCAGCCAGGTCACCGATTCGCCGTATCGCTTCAACGCGATCAGCTACTGGGGCCCGCAGGCGTTCCTGGCCAAGGGCTATGCGGTGCTGGTCAGCCCGTCGATGCCGATCATCGGCGAAGGTGACAAGGAACCCAACGACACCTACCTGCCGCAGCTGATCGCCAACGCCGAAGCAGCGGTGGATGAAGTGGTGCGCCGTGGCGTGACCGATCGCGATCACATCGCCATCGGCGGCCATTCCTACGGCGCGTTCATGACCGCCAACCTGCTCGCGCACACGCGCCTGTTCAAGGCCGGCATCGCCCGCAGTGGCGCCTACAACCGCACGCTGACCCCGTTCGGTTTCCAGGCCGAGGAGCGCAACTACTGGCAGGCGCAGGACGTCTACCAGAAGATGTCGCCGTTCAACTACGCCGACAGGATCAAGGACCCGATCCTCTTCATCCACGGCGTGGACGACAACAACTCCGGCACGTTCCCGATCCAGAGCGAGCGCATGTTCGCCGCAGTGAAGGGCCTGGGCGGCGACGCACGGCTGGTGATGCTGCCGAACGAATCGCACGCCTACCGCGCGCGCGAATCGATCATGACCATGCTGGCCGAGAGCGAGCGTTGGCTGGAAAAGACCATCGGGCCGGGCAAGCCGATCAAGAAGAAGCGCTGACGCCACGGGCAACGGCCGCCGGCCGGTATGGAGCCCGAGGGCAACGTACCGGCCGGTGAATGAAACACAGGATCACGGGAGGTGCCGGCCGCTGGCCGGCACTACCAGATGAAACCATTGTTCTGCGGTAGGCTGGATCGGATTCCGTTCCCGAGGCCAGTGCGTCGCAGATGAACGAGTACCGCAGCAGCATCGTATTTGCCACTCCCGATATTCCCCTGCGCGATGACGTACGCCGGCTTGGCGCACTGGTCGGCGACCTGCTCGCCGAGCAGGTCTCCACGCAGTTCTACGAGGACGTGGAACAGGTGCGCACGCGCGCCATCGCCCGGCGCGAGAGCGACGCCCCCCTGTCCGACCTCAACGATGCACTGACCGGCCTGCCGCCAGAGCGCGCCGAAGCGATGGTCCGGGCGTTCAGCACCTACTTCCAGGTGGTCAACATCGCCGAGCGCGTGCACCGCATCCGCCGCCGTCGCGATTACCAGCGCGCCGGCACCGCCGCCCCGCAGCCGGATGGCCTGCAGGACGCGCTGCAGAAACTCAAGGCGCAGGGCGTGACCCTGGCCGAACTGGCGCAGTGGCTGCCACGCATCGACATCGAGCCGGTGTTCACCGCGCATCCCACCGAAGCGGTTCGCCGCGCGCTGCTGGAAAAAGAGCAGCTGATGGTCGCCAGCCTGGTCGACAACCTGGATGGCCAACGCACGCCGGGCGAAGCCGCCGCCGATGCCGCACGCTTCCGCATGGCGCTGACCGCCTCGTGGCAGACCACCGATTCCTCGCCGGTACGCCCGACCGTGGAGGACGAGCGCGAGCATGTCGGGTTCTATCTGGTGCAGGTGCTGTACCGGGTCATCCCGGTGCTGTACGAATCGCTGCAGCAGGCGTTGCTCGATACCTACGGCGAGGACCTGCCGCTACCCCGCCTGCTGCGTTTCGGCACCTGGGTGGGCGGCGACATGGACGGCAACCCGAACGTGGATGCCGGCACCATCCGCGCCACGCTCGATGCGCAGCGCCAGGCGGTGCTGGGGCGCTATCAGAAAGACCTGCTGCAGTTGGCCAGCCTGCTCAGCCAGTCCACCGAACGGGTGGCGGTCAGCGATGCGCTGCAGGCACGGGTGGCGCACTACCGGGAACTGCTGCCGCAGGTCACCTCGCGTCCGCGTCATGCCGACATGCCCTATCGCCTGCTCAATGACCGCATGCGCGCCCGCGTGCAGGCCACCCTCGATGACGCCACAGGTGCGTATGCCTCACCGCAGGCGCTGGAAGACGACCTCACGCTGATCCTGGACAGCCTGCACGCGAACAAGGGCGACCATGCCGGCGGCTTCGCGGTGCGCCGCCTGCTGTGGCGCGTGCGCACCTTCGGCTTCCATCTGGCGCGGCTGGATGTGCGCCAGGAATCGAGCGTGCATGGCCGCGCGCTGGCCAGCGTGCTGGATGGGCAGGAGGCCTGGGACGCCGCCGACGCGGTAGCCCGTGCGGCGCGGCTGGCACCGTTCGCCAGCGGTGAGCAGGCGCTGCCGGCCAGTACCGACGACGGCGGCGCACGCCTGGACGCGGTGTTCGCCGCGTTGGCCGACGCACGCCATCGGCACGGTACCGATGCGCTGGGCAGCTACATCATCTCGATGGCGCACGACCGCAGCGATGTGTTGGCGGTACTGGCGCTGGCGCGGCGCGGCGGTCTGGTGGATGACGCCGGGGCGGTACCGCTCGACATCGCGCCGTTGTTTGAAACGGTCGATGATCTCAAGCGCGGCACCGATACCCTGCGGGACCTGCTGGCCGACCCGGTGTACCGCGCGCACCTGACCGCCCGCGGCGATGTGCAGATGGTGATGCTGGGCTACTCCGACAGCGGCAAGGACGGCGGCATCGCCGCCTCGCGCTGGGGGCTGCAGCGTGCGCAGGTGGAGCTGCTGGAGGTGGCGGCCGACAGCGGCATCCGGCTGACCTTCTTCCACGGTCGCGGCGGGTCGATCAGCCGCGGCGGCGGCAAGACCACCCACGCGGTGGACGCCTCGCCGCGCGGCAGCATCGACGGCCGCCTGCGCGTGACCGAGCAGGGCGAAGTGATCCATCGCAAGTACGGCATCCGCGCGCTGGCGCTGCGTTCGCTGGAGCAGTCCACCGGGGCGGTGCTGCGGTCCAGCCTGCGTCCGCGTGCGCCAGAACCGCGCGAGGCGCAGTGGCGGCCGGTGATGGACCTGGTGGCGGCCAGGAGTGCCGAGGCCTACCGCGCCTTCGTTGGCCAGAAGAATTTCATGCAGTACTTCCGCCAGGCCACGCCGATCGATGTGATCGAACGGATGACGCTGGGCTCGCGCCCGTCGCGGCGGCTGGGCGAGGACGCGGCGCTGTCCAACCTGCGTGCGATTCCGTGGGTCTTCGCCTGGAGCCAGGCGCGGGCGGTGATTCCGGGGTGGTATGGCGTGGGCAGTGGCCTGCAGGCGGCGATCGATGCCGGGCACGAGGCCGCGCTGCAGGAGATGGCGCGTGACTGGCCGTTCTTCAGTACCTTCCTGGACGACATCGCGATGGTGCTGTCCAAGGGCGACATCACCATCGCCGAGCAGTTCTCGCGGTTGTCCGGCCCGCTGCACGGGGTGTTCTTCCCGCAGATCCAGCGCGAGCTGGCGCTGACCGGGTCGCTGATCCTGGCGCTGACCGGGCAGGACGAACTGCTGCAGCACGACCAGCGCCTGGCGCTGTCGATCCGCCTGCGCAACCCCTACGTTGATCCCATCAGTGTGCTGCAGGTGGACCTGCTGCGGCGCTGGCGTGACAGCGGCGGTGACGATGACGACGTGCTGCGCGCATTGGTGGCGTGCGTCAACGGCGTGTCGCAGGGCGTGCAGAACACCGGGTAGGCGAAAGCAGCGCCGGAGGCTACGAATGGCTGGGCGGGTTGGACGCCAGCAGTTCCAGATGGCGCTGTTCCATTTCCTCGCGCAGCTGGCGGCGGATCAGCGCGGCCGCATGGCGACGGCGCTCGTCGCTGGTTTCCAGCTGCAGCGGCGGCACCGGGGTCGGTCTGCCCTCGTCGTCCACCGCCACCATCGTGAAGAAGCAGCTGTTGGCGTGGCGCACACTGCGCTTGAGGATGTCTTCGGCCACCACTTTCACCCCGATCTCCATCGAGGAGGTGCCCGTGTAGTTCACCGAGGCCAGGAAGGTGACCAGCTCGCCCACCGCGATCGGCTGGCGGAACATCACCTGGTCCACCGACAGGGTCACCACGTAGCGGCCGGCATAGCGGCTGGCGCAGGCGTAGGCGACCTGGTCGAGCAGGCGCAGCACCGCGCCACCGTGGACCTTGCCGGAGAAGTTGGCCATCTCCGGGGACATCAGCACGGTCATCGACAGCTGGTTGGATTTGAATTCGGTGGTCATTGGCCGATTGTAGCCGGCGATCGGACGCCTGAAACGACGATGGGCCGCTTTCGCGGCCCGTCGTTTGAGGGGCAGCCGACCAACGGTCGGCTCCACCCGCAGGAAGTGGGCCGCGTTGGCGGCCCATTTCTTACTTCAGCTTCGCATCCGCGCGCAGGGCGGCGGCGCGATCGGTCTTCTCCCAGGAGAAGGCGGTCGCGTTGACCAGCTCACCGGCACCGTCGGTGTAGCTGAATTCCTTCGGCTTGCGGCCGAAGTGGCCGTAGGCGGCGGTCTGCTGGTACATCGGGTGGATCAGGTCCAGCATCTTGATGATGCCGTACGGGCGCAGATCGAAGTGCTTGCGGATCAGCTTCTCGATCTTGTCGTCGCTGATCTTGCCGGTGCCGAAGGTGGTGACCGAGATCGAGGTCGGCTCGGCCACGCCGATGGCGTAGGAGACCTGCACTTCGCAACGGTCGGCCAGGCCGGCAGCCACGACGTTCTTGGCGACGTAGCGGGCAGCGTAGGCGGCCGAACGGTCAACCTTGGACGGATCCTTGCCCGAGAAGGCGCCACCACCGTGACGGGCCCAGCCGCCGTAGGTGTCGACGATGATCTTGCGGCCGGTCAGGCCGCAGTCGCCCACCGGGCCGCCGATCTCGAACTTGCCGGTCGGGTTGATGTGGAACTTGGTGCCCTTGTGCAGCCACTTGGCCGGCAGCACCGGCTTGATGATCTCTTCGCGGACGGCCTCGATCAGGTCCTTCTGCTTGACGCCCGGGGCGTGCTGGGTCGACAGGACAACCGCGTCGATGGCCGAAACCACGCCGTTTTCATAGCGCAGGGTGACCTGGCTCTTGGCGTCCGGACGCAGCCAGGACAGCGGCGAGTTCTTCTTCTTGCGGACCTTGGCCTGCTGCTCGACCAGACGGTGCGACAGGTGGATCGCGGCCGGCATGTAGCTGTCGGTTTCGTTGGTGGCATAGCCGAACATCAGGCCCTGGTCGCCGGCGCCCATTTCTTCGGGCTTCTTGCGATCCACGCCCTGCGCGATGTGCGGGGACTGCTTGCCGATCAGGTTCAGCACGCCACAGGTGGCGCCGTCGAAGCCCACGTCGGAGCTGTCGTAGCCGATGTCCAGGATCACCTTGCGGGTCAGGGCTTCCAGATCGATCCAGGCGCTGGTGGTGATTTCACCGGCCACGATCGCCACGCCGGTCTTGACCATCGTCTCGCACGCCACGCGGGCGCGCTTGTCCTGGGTCAGGATCGCGTCCAGCACCGCATCGGAGATCTGGTCGGCAATCTTGTCCGGATGGCCTTCGGAGACCGATTCGGAGGTGAACAGGTAGCTGGACATCAGGCGTAATATCCTTTGATTCGGATGGAAAGATGGGCGCGAATGATACACGGCAAGTCGCGCTGATGCATTGTGCGCCAGCCGGAGTTGCCCGAGGTTAAGCCGGTGTGCCCGTCGCAGGGCCCGCTGTGACGCCATTGGGGCCCAGCGTCACCGCCCAGTGTTCCACCAGCGTGACAAATCCACGGCCCTGCACGGGCCGGCCGTCATCGATCTGCCGCCAAACCGCCATCACGCTGCCTTCGTTGCGGGCCACGCTCTCGGCCAATCCGGCCGCCGGGCATGAGTGAGCACGCCATGCAGCAGTTCGAGCAGCGCCTCCAGGAGCGGTATCCGCAGTGGTTCCACGGCCCTCGGGCCCGTCTGGCCAGGCCGCTGCTGCGCAGCGTGGGGCGATGGTCGCAGCTGGACCGGGTCGAGGCGTTCCTGCAGCGCAGCGCCGGCCTGCGCGGTTTTGGCTTCGTCAGTGCCGGCCTGGACTTCCTGGGCGGCCGCTATCGGGTTGAGGACGTCGAGCTCGCACGGATTCCCGCCACCGGCCCGCTGCTGATCGTGGCCAACCACCCCTCCGGTGCGCTGGACGCGCTGGCCCTGCTGGACGCGGTCGGGCGCATCCGGCACGACGTACGGATCGTGGCCAACGATCTGCTGGCTGCCATCGAGCCCCTGCAGGACCTGCTGCTGCCGGTCCGCATCCTTGGCGGCACGGCGAAGCGACCGAGCGTGCAGGCGGTGGGGCAGGCCCTGGCGGCGGGCCAGTGCGTGATCGTGTTTCCGGCCGGGGAAGTGTCGCGGCTGTCGCTGCGCGGCATCCGCGACGGGCGCTGGCAGCGCGGCTTCGTGCGCTTGGCACGGGACGCGGCGGCCCCGGTGCTGCCGATCCGGGTGGACGCGCGCAATTCGGCCCTGTTCTATGGCGTGTCCACCGTGTTCAAACCGGCTGCAACGCTGCTGCTGGCGCGGGAGATGTTCGCCCATCGCGGCCGGCCGCTGCGCCTGCGCATCGGCACGCCCATGCAGCTGGGGCAGGGCGACACCCGCAGCGAACTGCTGGCGGTGCGGCGTGCGTTGTACGCGCTGGGGCGGCAGGCTGAGGCCACGCCGGCCGGTGGTGCCGGCCCCGAGCCGCTCGCCGCACCGGTCGCGCCCTCGCGGGTGGCCGCCGCGATCGCCGCGGCCGAGGTGCTCGGGCAGACCTCCGATGGCAAGCAGATCCTGCTGGCCCGCTGCAGCACCGGGTGCGCGCTGCTGCTGGAGCTGGGACGACTGCGCGAGCTGACGTTCCGCCGGGTCGGCGAAGGCACCGGCCGCAGCAGCGACCTGGATGCCTTCGACCTGGACTACCAGCACATCGTGATCTGGGACGGTGCCGCGCAGCGCATCGCCGGGGCCTACCGGATCATGCGCGGCGCCCAGGCCCTCGCGCAGCGCGGCCTGGCCGGGCTCTACAGCGCGTCGCTGTTCCGCTACTCCGACGACGCCATCCCCCGCATCGCCGAAGGACTCGAACTGGGCCGCAGCTTCGTGGTGCCCGACTACTGGGGCAGCCGCAGCCTGGACTACCTGTGGCAGGGCATCGGCGCGTATCTGCAGCGCCGGCCCGGCATCCGCTACCTGTTCGGCGCGGTCTCGATCAGCGCCGCGCTGCCGCAGGACGCCCGCGAGCAGCTGGTGGCGTACTACCAGCGCTACTTCGGTGGCGAGGCGGGGCTGGTGGCCTCCCACCGGCCGTTCCAGTACTTCGCCGCGCCGCCGTGCTTTGGTGACCTGGATGCGACGGCCGCGTTCGACGTGCTCAAGGCCAATCTGGCTGCGCTCGGCACCGGCGTGCCAACCCTCTACCGCCAGTACACCGAGCTGGCCGAACCCGGCGGCGCGCGCTTCCTGGCCTTCGGCGTCGATCCGGACTTCAGCGATTCGATCGACGGCCTGATCGAAGTGGATCTGCACGCGATCCGCCCGCACAAGCGCAAACGCTACCTGCGCCAGGCAGGGCTGCCGGCATGAAGGCACTGACGCGCCTGCCACCCCACCGGCGCGCGGTATTTCTCTCCGACGTGCACCTGGGCTCGCGCCATTGCCACGCCACCGAGCTGGCGCGGTTCCTGGCCGAGCTGCGCTGCGAGCGGCTGTACCTGGTGGGCGACATCATCGACCTGTGGTGGATGGCGCACCGGCGGGCGAGCTGGCGGCCCGCCCACAGCGACGTGATCCAGGCCCTGCACGCGCTGCGCGGTGCCGGCACGGAGATCATCTACATTCCGGGCAACCACGACGCGTCGCTGCGCCGTGCGTGCGGGCTGATGCTGCCGGCCATGCAGGTCCGCCGGCGGGTGATCCACGTCACCGCCGACGGGCGCCGGCTGCTGGTGGTCCACGGCGACGATTACGATGGCATCACCCACTTCGGCGGTCTGCAGGAACGGTTTGGCGACTGGCTCTACTACCGCATCCTCACCGGCAACCATCTGCTCAATGCCGTCCGGCGGCGGTTGGGACGACGCTACTGGTCGCTGTCGGACTTTCTCAAGAAGCGCAGCGGCGCCGCCGAGCGCTACATCGAACGCTTCGTGCAGGCCGGGTTGGATGACGTGCGCCGGCGCGGGCTGGATGGCATCGTCTGCGGACACATCCACCGCGCCGCGCTGGTCGAGCGCGACGGGCTGGTGTACGCCAACGATGGCGACTGGGTGGAAAGTCTGACCGCGCTGGTCGAGGACCCCGACGGCAGCCTGCGGTTGCTGGACCACCAGGGAAACATGCTGGTGGAGCTGGCCGCCACAGCGCGGTTGCCGAAGGCCGCCTGAGCGCGCGGCATCGCGCGTGTCCGGCTGCTAGCATCGGCCGATGGACTCCTTAAGCCAGATCGTACTGGGCGGCGCCGTCGCCGCCGCCATCGCCCCGGCCGGCCACCGCCGCGCCGCCCTGCTTGCCGGTGCCGCCCTGGGCACCCTGCCGGACCTGGATGCACTGCTGCTGGCGGCGACCGCCGCCGACCCGGTGGCACTGATGACCGAGCACCGCAGCTACAGCCACTCGCTGCTGGTGCTGCCGTGGGTGGCGGCGCTGATATGGTGGGGCTTCAAACGGTTCGGCAAGGGGCGGGTGGCCGAGGCACCGGGACGCTGGTTCTGGGCCATCCTGCTGGCGCTGATCACGCATCCGCTGCTGGATGCGTTCACCGTCTATGGCACCCAGCTGTGGTGGCCGTTCACCCCGCCGCCGACCATGTGGTCCAGCGTTTTCATCATCGATCCCGGCTATACGGTGTGGCTGCTGATCGGCTGTACGGTGGCATGGTTCGCCCGCGCGCGGCCGCTGGCGCAGCGCGCGCTGGTGGCCGGGCTGGTTCTCAGCAGCGGCTATCTGGGCTGGTCGCTGCTGGCCAAGCACACGGTGGACCGCGAGGCCGACCGCGCGCTGGCCGCGATGGGCCTGGCCGACGCCCCCCGGTTCTCGGTGGCGATGCCATTCAACACCCTGCTCTGGCAGGTGGTGGCGATGACCCCCAACGGCTATGTGATCGGCGAGCGTTCGCTGGTCGCCGACCGTGGCCCGATGGTTTTCCACGGCCATCCGTCCAACGTGCAGGCGCTGCGCCAGGCGGCGGCTCTGCCGGCCGTGGCGCGGCTGCAATGGTTCAACCGCGGCTTCATGCGTGCCCGGGTGGTGGACGGCGAACTGCAGCTCAGCGACCTGCGCATGGGCCTGGAGCCGGACTACACGTTCACCTTCGCGGTGGCGCGGACCGAGGGCGACGGCTGGGCGGCAATCACGCCGCGACAGCTGCGGCCGGCGTATGAAGGGAAGGAGGGCAGGGCGAGGGTGGAGCGGCGGTTCGCGTCGATGTGGCAACGCATCTGGCGCACACCGACCGCGACCGGCGTCATCGCCCCGAAGGCAGGCTGGCAGGAGGCACCGTGAGCGGACG
The DNA here is from genome assembly GCF_009467805.1 of Stenotrophomonas nematodicola. Taxonomy (GTDB): domain Bacteria; phylum Pseudomonadota; class Gammaproteobacteria; order Xanthomonadales; family Xanthomonadaceae; genus Stenotrophomonas; species Stenotrophomonas nematodicola. Next base: position 90,034 of record NZ_WIAY01000003.1, on the reverse strand, counting down.
TTTCAGCATGGAGATCAACGGCACGCGCTACACCCGGCTGGCCGATGTGCCACCGGAGTACCGCGCGCTGCTGGTGCAGTTGACCCCGGCAGCGTCAACCACGCCGCCGGCGGCACCGCTGCGCGAACTGCTGCAGAAGGCCAGGGCGCAGCCCGATCGCGGGCGCCAGCAGCAGGTGCTGCTGGAGGCGCTGCGCAGCGTCGACCCCGAACGCGCGCAGCGTATGGAACACACGCTGTCCGAGCGCAATCCGCGCCGGGGGACGGGTACGCTGGAGGTGGGCAGCACGCCGACACCGCGCCCGCGTGAAGGCGCGCGCATCCAGAGCGTGGGCACCACCGTGGCGGCCGGCGATCGCGGTGGCATGGCGATCTGGGCGCTGCTGGCGGGGGTGGTGGTGCTCAGCCTGGTCGGCTGGCTGCTGTCCGCGTAGCGGCCGCGGCCGTCAGTACACCGTGGCGCGGGCCTGCACGAAGGAAAAGAAGAACACTGCGTTGGGGTCGTTCTGCACCAGGCTGAACTCGCGGCGCATGCCGTCCACGGTGTCCTGGTCGACCAGGCCGGCCTCCAGCAGCGGGCCGGCTGCCGACAGCAGCAGCTGCTCCCAGAACGCGATCATGGTCTTGCGACGGGCCGGCTCGCGGTTGTCCAGGTGGATGGTCTTGATCTCGGTGTGGACGTCGCGGAAGCCGCCGGCCAGCAGCAGGTTGCCCAGCTTGGCGCCCACGAACGGGTCGCCGCCGTGGTCGTACTGGAAGTCGTTGAAGGCCATCCAGTAACGCCAGATGTGCGGCGAGTACGGATCGAGCAGGAACGAGGCGTTCATCACTTCGGTTACGTACACCGGCGAGCCCGGTACCAGCACGCGGCGCACTTCATTGAGCACCCGCGCCGGCGAGGGGACGTGTTCGAGTACCCAGCACAGGAAGGCGGCGTCGAACTCGCGCGGGCCGAACGGCAGGTTGCCGGCGTCGGCCTGCAGCAGCGCGTAGCGTTCGCTGCACCACGGCGTGCGGGCCAGGTTGGTGGCGGCGGTGGACAGTTGCGCCTCGCTCAGATCCACACCGGTGACGTGCAGCTCCGGGAAACGCCGCAGCAGGATCTCGGTCTGCGCGCCGACGCCGCTGCCCACTTCCAGCAGGCGCCTGGCGCCACCGTAATCGATGCCGCTGAAAATGCTCGATTCAAACAGGCGCGACTGGGTGACCAGCCGCTGCTGTTCGGTGTCGGAGAAGCCGTGGAGGTAGGTCGGTGCGGTGATCGGCGGGGTCATGGCGGCAGGCTCAGGCGGCAGACGACACCGGCTCGCCGGCGGCGAGGGCATCGAAGTAGTCGGTGGTCAGGGCGATCTGGCTGGCGGCATCCTCGGCGCGGTTGACCACCGCGCGGAAGGCGGCGTTCTCCGGCCGGTCCTTGGCGTACCAGCCCAGGTGCTTGCGCGCGATGCGCACGCCCTGCGGCTCGCCATAGAAGTCGTGCAGCGCCTGCAGGTGGCCCAGCAGAATGTCGCGGACTTCGTCCAGGGTCGGTGGCGGCAACAGGGTGCCGGTGGCCAGGAAATGGGCGACCTCGCGGAAGATCCACGGACGGCCCTGGGCGGCGCGGCCGATCATCACCGCGTCCACGCCGGTCTGGGCCAGCACCTGCGCGGCCTTCTGCGGCGAATCGATGTCGCCGTTGGCCAGCACCGGAATGCGCAGCGCGGCCTTGATCGCCGCGATGGTCTCGTACTCGGCGCTGCCGGTGTAGTGCTGGTCGCGGGTGCGCCCGTGCACCGCCAGCGCAGCGATGCCGCTGTCCTCGGCGATGTGTGCGATCAGCGGACCATTGCGGTGGTCGCAGTCCCAGCCGGTGCGGATCTTCAACGTGACCGGTACGTCCACCGCCTCGACCACGGCGGTGAGGATGCGCGCCACCAGCGCCTCATCGCGCATCAGCGCCGAGCCGGCCCAGGCATTGCACACCTTCTTGGCCGGACAGCCCATGTTGATGTCGATGATCTGTGCGCCGTGGTCCACGTTGTAACGCGCCGCGTCGGCCAGCTGCTGCGGCTCGGTGCCGGCGATCTGCACGCTGATCGGGTCCGGCTCGCCGGCGTGGTCCATACGGTGGAGCGACTTGCGGGTGGTCCAGAAACGCGGGTCGGAGATGGTCATTTCCGAGGCGGCCAAGCCCGCACCCAGCCGTTTGCACAGCAGGCGGAAAGGCTTGTCGGTGACACCGGCCATCGGCGCCAGCACCACGTTGGGCCGGATGTTGTAGGGGCCAATCTGCATGCACGCATTGTAGTGCCGGCCGCCGGCCGGCAACCACGCACCGGACCGCGATCCGGGCCAGTGTTAAGGCCGATCCGGAAGGCCCTGATGCGCTCCGGTCATGAGCATATGCTTGACGATTGCTTCCGCCGCCCCCAGCGCGGCGGGATGGTGGGCGGTTGGCAGGGGGTTACAGCCGCGTCCAGACCTGCACGCTGCCGGCCAGATGGAGACCGGCCAGCGTCAGGCAGGCCGCTGAGCTGGTGTACCAGAAACGGGCGCCGTTGCAGCCGGGGCGCACCCGTCCGATCAGCAGCCCGGCCAGCCCGCGCACGCCGAGGACCGCGATGATCAGCACCAGGACTTCCTGACGGCCGGGGAGCACCGGCAGCCAGCCCGCGGCCGAGAGGGCGTAGGCCGTCCATAGCGCCAGCACCGCGGTGATGGCGGTGGTGATTGCCGTGGGGAAGGGATGGCCGGCGCGGGACAGCCGCACCATCCGTTCGCCCGCGCCAAAGAACGCGTACCAGCGCGCGCCGAAGATAATGCAGCCGATGTGCAGCAGCACCGCGAGCGCGCTGCCTGCGGCCGCCAGCAGCAGCCAGGGGGTGTCATCCATGCAGACGCGATCCATGAGGCGGGCCACGATGGTCGAGCCGGCCTGCCGGACGGTCAATGCGCAGGCCGGCCTTAGGCTGTCAGGATCCGGCCAACCCTGTCGGCGCGCGCGGTGGACCCATGAAAAAGCCGGCGCTGGGCGCCGGCTTGGTCAGTACCGCAGGTTCCGCCAGGCCGCTCTGGCCGTGGCAGCATCCTGTGGGGTGAAGTGCGGCATCGCTGCCGCGGCGCCTTCCTTCTCGGTGGAACGGCCGGCGAACTGGTTGGCGAAGCGCACATGGCGGGCGAACGCGGCGTCCGGGTCCTGGGCGATGGAGGCCACCAGCGCACCGTTGAACGCATCGCCGGCACCGGTGGTGTCCAGCACCTGCACCTGCTCGGCGCCCACCCGGTAGTACGGCTGGGTGTCGCCGCGCAGGTTCTCCTCGGCGTGCGACACGAACACGCCCACCGATCCCAGCGTCACCACCACGGTGCCGTTGCCGACCAGCTTGCGGCACAGCGCATGCAGGCTGGCGCCGTCCAGCGCGGCCACGTCGTTGGCATCCACGCGCTCGCCCACATGGCGGCCGAGCAGGGCGGCGAACTCGGTCTCGTTCGGGGTCAGCACGTCGGCCAGCTTGAGCAGGCCGATGCTGGACGGGGCGTCGGCCGGGGCCACGTTGAGCACGGTGGTGGCACCGGCCTCGCGGGCAATCGCCAGCGCCGCTTCGATGGTCTCCACCGGCGACTCCAGCTGCGCCAGTACCACCTTGGCGCCGCTCAGCAGCGCACGCTGCTGCTCGACGTAGGCGGTGCTCAGGGCGGCATTGGCACCCGGGCCGATCACGATCGTGTTGCGGCCGCGGCTGTCCACGTAGATGCCACCGGTGCCGGTCGGCTCGGTGCTGGCTTCGGCCTGCAGGGTGAAGCCGTCATCAGCGGCCAGGCCACGGGCCATCGCACCGCCGGCATCGTCACCCAGCGCGCACACGAAGGTGGTCGGCGCGCCCGCACGACGTGCGGCGACGGCCTGGTTGAAGCCCTTGCCGCCCGGACCGGTGCTGTAGCGCCCGGCGATGGTCGCGCCCGGGGCCGGGAGCGATTCGCAACGCCACACATGGTCCACATTGAAGGAGCCGACAACGACGACACTGCTACTCATAAAGTCTGTTTCTCAATGAACGGATATCAGCTGAAATGCGTCAGCACGCCGGCGATGGTCGCCGTCATGAAGGTGGCGATGGTACCGCCAAGCACCGCGCGCAGGCCGAACTTCGCCAGATCGTGGCGACGCTCGGGGGCCAGACCACCAATACCACCGATCTGGATTGCGATCGAGCTGAAGTTGGCGAAGCCGCACAGCGCATAGGTGGCGATCAGGCGTCCTTCGGCCGACAGGGTCATCCCCGGCACCTGGCCGTTCACGATCTCCGACAGCTTGGAGTACGCGACGAACTCGTTGATGACCACCTTCTGACCGATCAGCGACCCCACGGTGGTGGCATCGGCCCACGGGGTACCGATCACCCAGGCGATCGGGGCCAGCAGGTAGCCGAAGATGGTCGACAGGTCGGTCGGACGGCCGATCATCGCCTGCAGGCCGGAGATTTCGCCGAACCAGGTCAGCGGCGCATTGAGCAGGGCGATCAGGGCAATGAAGGCCAGCAGCATAGCGCCGATGTTCAGCGCCAGCTTCAGGCCGTCGCCGGCGCCGGCCGCCGCCGCATCGATGATGTTGCTGGAGGTCTTCTCCACTTCCATCTTGACGGTGCCGCGGGTCAGCGGGGTGCCGGTTTCGGGCACCAGCAGCTTGGCCACCACCAGGGTTGCCGGCGCGGCCATGATGCTCGCCGCCAGCAGGTGCTTGGCGTAGAAGGCCTGCTGCACCGGATCGTTGCCGCCGAGCATGCCCACGTACGCAGCCAGCACGCCACCGGCGATGTGCGCCATGCCGCCGATCATCATCGTGATCAGTTCGGACTGGGTCATCTTGGCGATGTAGGGGCGGACCGTCAGCGGCGCCTCGGTCTGGCCGATGAAGACGCTGGCGCAGACGCTGGTGGTTTCCGCACCGGACACGCGCATGATCTTGGTGATCGCCCAGGCCATGCCGCGCACGATCATCTGCATGATGTTGAGGTGGTACATCACGCCCATCAGCGCCGAGAAGAAGATGATGGTCGGCAGCACCTGGAAGGCGAAGATGAAGCCGAACTTGCTGGTGTCCATCAGGCTGCCGAAGATGAAACCGGAGCCTTCGTTGACGAAGCTCAGGATCTTCACGAAGCCCTTGCCCAGCGCATCGAAGACATCGCGGCCGCCGGGCACCAGCAGCACCACCGCCGCAAAGGCGATCTGCAGCGCGATACCGGTGACCACCAGGCGCCAGTCGACGGCGCGCTTGTTGTTCGAGAACAACCAGGCGATGCCGATCAGCACCACCAACCCGAACAGGCCGAAGCCAATCCTGCCCAAACCTTCGACCATGTGACTTCCCTTGGGGCGCCGCGAAAAACGGGAAGCCTAGAGCAGCGGCAGGGGCGGAGCAAGGAAAAGCGGCGTGCGCGGGCCGATCGGCGCCGATCCGGCCAGCATCGACAAGGGTTTGCGGGCCCGCGCCGGCTACACTAGCGGGCATCGATCCGGCCCGGATGCGGGCCTGCAGCAGGAGAATCGCATGCTCTACCGCCGCCTGGGCTCCACCGGCCTGAAGCTCTCCGCCCTGTCCTTCGGGGCCTGGGTGACTTTCGGGGATCAGATCGCCCGCGACGAGGCCCGCAACCTGATCGCGGCCGCCTGGGACAACGGGATCAACTTCTTCGACAACGCCGAGGGCTATGCGCGCGGGCGGGCCGAGCAGGTGATGGGAGACGTGATCGCCGACCTGCGCCTGCCGCGTGACGGCTTCTGCGTGTCCAGCAAGGTCTTCTTCGGTGCCGTGGATGACCCGCGCCCGACCCAGCATGGCCTGTCGCGCAAACATGTGACCGATGCCTGCCATGCCGCGCTCAAGCGCCTGCGGGTTGACTATCTTGACCTTTATTACTGTCACCGCCCCGATCCGGACACCCCGATCGCCGAGACCGTGCAGGCGATGGACACCCTGATCCGGCAGGGCAAGGTCCTGTACTGGGGCACTTCGGAGTGGTCGGCGGCGCAGATCCAGGAAGCGGTGGATATCGCCCGCGCCGGCCATCTGCACGCCCCCTCGATGGAGCAGCCGCAGTACAACCTGCTGCACCGCGACCGGGTCGAACGCGAGTATGCCCCGCTGTACGCCGATGCCGGGCTGGGGACCACCATCTGGTCACCGCTGGCCTCGGGCCTGCTGACCGGCAAGTACAACGCCGGGGTGGACGCGCAGTCGCGGCTCGGTCAGGCCCAGACCGCCTGGCTGAAGGACCTGGTGCTCGGCGATCCGGCCGAACAGCGGCTGGAAAAGGTGCGCCGCTTTACCGCGCTGGCCGCCCAGCTCGGCCAGTCGCCGGCGCAGCTGGCCATCGCCTGGTGCCTGCGCAACCCCAATGTCTCCAGCGTGATCCTCGGCGCCAGCCGGGTGGGGCAGTTGCAGGAAAACCTGGGCGCGCTGCGGCTGTTCGACACGATGGACGAGAGCGTCTGGCAGCAGGTGGACGCCGCTTTCGATTGATAAGATCAATCGAACTCACTGGTTCGATCATTAATGCCATCAATCAAAATGAGAATGGTTGTTGATTGTCAACTGAGAATCATTATCATTTAACTCGTCCCTCGCACGAGTCCAGACGATGATGAACACTCAAGCTGCTGTACTGCTGCGCCCCGAAACGCTCACCCTGCGCGACCGCCCGGTACGCGTGGTGCCGCCCGAAGAAGTGATCGACAGCGAAGCCCTGCTCAAGGGCCGCCGCGAAATCCTGATCCAGCACGGCGACCGCTTCTACCGTCTGCGTCATACCAGCAACGACAAGCTGATCCTGACCAAGTAATGCCGGCGCCGTCCACGCGGGCCCGCCCCTCCCCCCGGGCCCGCGCTGCTCCTGCTCTCTCCCCCTCGACACCTCGCCGGCGGCTCCGGTCGATGGCGTGGGTCGGGGGTCTCCTTCTGCACCCCGCCGCTTCCCGCCACCCCATGACGATCCGACCGACTGCCCTGAGCGCCGCCTTGTGGCTGGCGCTGCCGATGGCCGCGCATGCCGATGCCGACGCCGCCCCCTCTTCCGTCAACGACGCGCGCGAGTTCGATCGCGTGCAGGTCACCGCCACGCGCACCGAGCGCGCGCTGAGCGACGTGGCCGCCACCGTCGATGTCATCGACCGCGAGCAGCTGGACAACCACCTGGCGCAGAACATCAAGGATCTGGTCCGCTACGAGCCCGGCGTGTCGGTCACCAGCAGCCCGGCCCGCTTCGGACTGGGCGGCTTCCGGATCCGTGGCCTGGACGGCAACCGCGTGCTGATCCAGACCGATGGCATCGCCATGCCGAAGGCGTTCGACATCGGCAGCTTCGCCGACGCCAACCGCAACTTCACCGATCTGGAAACCCTCAAGCGGGTCGAGATCGTGCGCGGTCCGGCGAGCTCGCTGTATGGCTCCGACGCGCTGGGCGGCGTGGTCGCGTTCGTCACCAAGGACCCGGCCGACTACCTCAAGGACGGCAGGAACAGCTACGTCGGCCTGAAGTTCGGCTATGACGGCGACTGGCAGGGCCTGCTTGGCAGCGCCACCACCGCCTTCGGCGGCGACCACTGGAGCGGCATGGTCAACGTCAATCATCGCCAGGGCCAGGAAACCCAGAGCAACGGCGATGTCCGCAGCAACGACCGCACCCGCACCGCGGCCAACCCGCAGGACCGCGATGGCCGCAGCGTGCTGAGCAAGCTGGTGTATGCCCCCAGCGATACCCAGCGCTTCAAGCTCACGGTGGAAGGCAACGAAGACAGCGTGGACACCAACGTGCTGTCGGCGATCGACCACACCACCACCACGGGCATGAAGGCCCGCGACCACCAGACCCGTGCGCGCGTGTCGTTCCGCCACGAACTGGACGACGTCGGCATGGGCGTCGCCGACAGCCTGTCGTGGCAGGTGTACCGTCAGGACAGCGAGACCACCCAGCGCACCGATGAGAACCGCGCCAACCGCACCACGCGCCACCGCGAGTTCAACTTCGACCAGCGTGTGTACGGCCTGCAGGCGGTGTTCCACAAGGGCCTGGAAACCGGCGCGGTCGAGCATGCGCTGACCTACGGCTTCGATGGCGCCTGGACCGAAACCCGACAGAAGCGCGATGGCTATCAGGTCCTCGCCAACGGGGCGATCAGCACCACGATCCTGCCCGACGCCTTCCCGGTGCGTGATTTCCCGATCAGCAGGACCACCGAGCTGGGCCTGTACGCGCAGGATGAAATGCGTTTCGCCGACGGCCGCGTCTCGCTGGTGCCGGGCGTGCGCGTGGACCACTACGAGCTGCGCCCGGAGGTGGACGGCATCTTCGGTGCCGACAACCCCGGCATGGCCGTGTCCGGCCTGACCAAGACCAGCGTGTCGCCGAAGCTGGGCATGGTCTGGCGCTTCGCCGACCAGTGGTCGCTGTTCGCCGGCTATGCGCACGGCTTCCGCTCGCCGCCGTACAACGACGTCAACCTGGGCTTCACCAACGTGATGTTCGGTTACACCGCCATTCCCAATCCGGACCTCAAGCCGGAAACCAGCGATGGACTGGAGCTGGGTGTGCGTTTCATCGCCCCGGCCGCCTACGTGAGCCTGAGCGGGTACTACAACGACTACAAGGACTTCATCGAGTCCCAGCGCCAGGTCGGCATCAACGCCCAGGGCCTGATCGTGTTCCAGTCGCAGAACGTGGCCGATGCGGACATCTACGGGGCAGAGCTGAAGGCCGGCGTCGATTTCGGCGAGCTGAGCACGGCGCTGGCCGGCTGGTCGCTCAACGGGTCGGTGGCCTGGTCGCGTGGCCAGAACAAGACCGAAGATGTGCCGCTGGAATCCATCGACCCGCTGCGCGGCACGCTCGGCATCGCGTTCGACCGCGATACCTGGGGCGTGGAGCTGGCCGGTACCTTCGCCAGGCGCAAGGATCGCCTGCCGCCGGCGGTCGGTACTGTCGCGCCCTTCGCGCCGGCGGGGTATGGCGTGCTCGACCTGATGGCGCACTGGACCGTTGCGCCCGGTGCCAAGCTCAACGTGGGCGTGTTCAATCTGGGCGACCGCACCTACATCGACTACTCGGGTATCACCTCGACGCTGGCGACCAACAGTACAGTGATCGACCGTTTCACCAACCCCGGCCGCACCGTGTCGGCCAGTCTTGCCGTGAGCTGGTAGCCGCCATGAGCCGAGCCCTGTCCGCCTTCCGTCCCCTGGCCCACGCACTGCCCGCCAGGGCCTTGCCCACGCCGGGACAACTCGCGGCACTGGGCACGGTGCTGTGCCTGTACCGACCCGACAGCAGCGAACTGGGCGGCTGGAAGCGGGCGGTTTCCGCCCACGCCTGCCAAGGCATGGACAGTGAAGGCATCCGCGAAAGCCTGTGCTTCGTCGATGTCCGCGGCCGCTGCTGCTGGCGCCTGTATCTGCTGCCCGACAGCGACTATCTGGCCTGGGACCGGCTGGTGGGTGCCTTCCCGGCACGGCCGGAGCCGATCAGCGATGGCGGCGTGGCCGAGCGCCTGTGGCGCCGCCTGGCGGTCCGCCTTGGCGGCGAGCCGTGGCGCATGTGCGCGCTGCGCCTGCACGCGGCCGAGGAGGGCCTCGGCCTGGCGGCCAGCCTGGCCCCGCTGTCGTCGCTGGGTGCGGGTATCGCCCGCCACATCGCCGATGTCGAAGGCGCCGAAGGCGAGCTGTGGGTCGATGACTGCTGCTGCGCCACCGCCGCCCGCCACGGGCCGCGCGCCGATCCCGCCGATCCGCCGTTGATCCGGTTGTAATCCACCTTGCAAGCCACTCCAGAAGGGACCTCCAGATGAAATTCCAGACAGCCGGTGCGTGGCTGCTGCTTGCCGGCAGCGGTGTCGTCCACGCCCAGCCCTCCGACCTGCAGCGCGACCACGACAGCATCCTGGCGATGAAAGGCGAGTACATCGTCGATTTCGCCTTCGATGAGACCGTGCTGCTCAAGCCCGGCTACGAGCGCGCGCCGGCTGTGCGCAGCGGCGGCAATGAAGTGGTGATCGTGGTTGAGGACTCCCCCCGGCGCATCGTCCTGCAGCATCTGCTGGTGGACGGCAAGAGCGGCCACGTGACCAAGCACTGGCGCCAGGACTGGGTGTACGAAGCGCCGCACCGGTTCGAATTCAGCGCCGACCAGACCTGGCAGGTGCGCACGATTCCGACCGCGGTCAACGCCGGTGCATGGACGCAGTGTGTCTATGAAGTCAGCGATGCGCCGCGTTACTGCGGCACCGGCAGGTGGGCCTACGACAATGGCGTGGCGACCTGGACCAGCGACCTGAGCTGGCGCCCGCTGCCGCGTCGTGAGTACACCCGACGCAGCGACTACAACGCGCTGGCCGTGGTCAACCGCCACACGCTGACCCCGAACGGCTGGACCCACGAGCAGTTCAACACCAAGATCCTGCGCGGTGCCGATGGCAGCCAGCAGGAGATCGCGCGCGAGTTCGGTTTCAACGACTACAACCGGACCACCGACGTCGATTTCAAACCGGCCTACGACTACTGGAGCGCCACCGCCGGCTACTGGGCCAGCGTGCGCCAGCGCTGGGACGGTTTCCTTGGGCAGGCACCGGGCGTGCACCTGAAGACCACGCTGGACGGCATGGCGATGATCATCCCGCTGTTCACCCAGGCCCAGGACATCCAGGACGGCAGGAAGGTCAAGGACGCCGAGATCGACAAGGTGTTCACCCAGTGGGTCGAAACGGCCCCGGCCGAGGCCGCCCGCTGAGTCGTGCGGGGCAGGGGCACGGGCTGCGCGCAAAGCCGACCGCAGCCCCCTCGTAGAGCCGGGCTCTGCCCGGCTGCTCTCCGTTCCGCGGCCGATACCCCCAAGCGCGCTGCGCGCGCAGCCGGCCAACGGTCGGCTTGCAGCCCCTCGTAGAGCCGAGCTCTGCTCGGCTGCTCTCCGTTCCGCGGCCGATACCCCCAGGCGCGCTGCGCGCGCAGCCGGCCAACGGTCGGCTTGCAGCCCCCTCGTAGAGCCGAGCTCTGCTCGGCTGCTCTCCGTTCCGCGGCCGATACCCCAGGCGCGCTGCGCGCGCAGCCGGGCAGAGCCCGGCTCTACGGTGTGGCGGCCGATATTTACCCAGGCGCGCTGCGCGCGCAGCCGGGCAGAGCCCGGCTCTACGGGTTGGCGGCCGATAATTACCCAGGCGCGCTGCGCGCGCAGCCGGCCAACGGTCGGCTTGCAGCCCCGTCGTAGAGCCGAGCTCTGCTCGGCTGCTCTCCGTTCCGCGGCCGATACCCCCAGGCGCGCTGCGCGCGCAGCCGGGCAGAGCCCGGCTCTACGGTCTGGTGGCCGATATTTACCCAGGCGCGCTGCGCGCGCAGCCGGGCAGAGCCCGGCTCTACGGTCTGGCGGCCGATATTTACCCCAGGCGCGCTGCGCGCGCAGCCGGGCAGAGCCCGGCTCTACGGTCTGGCGGCCGACATTTACCCCAGGCGCGCTGCGCGCGCAGCCGGGCAGAGCCCGGCTCTCTCCGTTCCGCGACCGATACCCCGGGCGCGCTGCGCGCGCAGCCGGCCAACGGTCGGCTTGCAGCCCCCTCGTAGAGCCGAGCTCTGCTCGGCTGCTCTCCGTTCCGCGGCCGATACCCCTAGGCGCGCTGCGCGCGTAGCCGGGCAGAGCCCGGCTCTACGGTGTGGCGGCCGATATTTACCCCAGGCGCGCTGCGCGCGCAGCCGGGCAGAGCCCGGCGCTACGGGGTGGCGGCCGAGACGGCCCGTCCTATTCCTTGAACATCAGCAGCGCGGCGATCACGATCAGGCAGAACGCCGCATAGTGGTTCCACTTCAACGGCTGCTCCAGGTACACCGCCGAGAACACCGCGAACACCACGAGTGTGATCACCTCCTGCATGCCCTTGAGCTGGGGGGCCGAATACACCGCGCTGCCCAGCCGGTTGCCCGGCACCTGCAGGCAGTACTCGAAGAACGCGATGCCCCAGCTGACCAGAATCACCGTCATCAGCGGCGCGCTTTTGTACTTGAGGTGCCCGTACCAGGCGAAGGTCATGAAGATGTTGCTGCCCAACAGCAGCAACACGGGGTACAGATAGGCGGTGAATGACGTGCCGGGCATCCGGGCGATCTCTGGGAACGGGGGCGCGCAGGATACCGGGCGCGGCGGCAGCAGTGTGTCAGCATGCGGCCGCCGCGCCGGTTGGCCGGTCAGGCCTCCCGCAACGCCAGCGCCGGTGGGGTGCGCAGGATGCGCCGCGTGCCCAGCCAGCCCGACGCCATGCTCAGCAGCACGCCCAGCGCGCCGCCCACCAGCAGCGGCCCCCACGGCGGGCTCAGCTGCAGCTCGAACACCTGGCGCGCCACCACACTGCCCAGCACCGCCGCCGTCGCGACCGCCAGCAGCGCCGACAGCAGCCCCAGCAGCCCGAACTCCACCAGCACCGCCCCACGCAGCTGGGAACGGGTCGCGCCCAGCGTGCGCAGCACGGCGCTGTCATAGCGGCGTTCGCCGGCCGTGGCCTGGAGCGCCGCCAGCAGCACCAGCAGCCCGGCCAGCAGGCTGAAGCCCATCACCAGCTGCACCGCCTGGGTCACCCGATCGACCACCTCGCGCACGCGCTCGAGAATGCCATCGATGTCCAGCAGCGAGATGTTGGGATGCTCCCGGGTCAGGCCCGCCAGCGCCGGCGCCTGCGCGCGCGGCAGATGGAACGCGGTGATCAGGTTGTACGGCGCATCGCCCACCGCGCCCTCGTTGAGCAGCAGGAAGAAATTGACCCGGAACGAATCCCAGTCGGCCTTGCGGATGCTGGTGATGGTGAACCGGCGTTCCTGTTCGCCCATCTGCAGCGTCACCGTATCGCCCAGTTTCATGCCATAGCGCTCGGCCCAGCCCTGCTCGATCGATGCCTCCGCCGCCGTGCTCCCGACGGCCCAGAAACGCCCCTCCAGCAGCTGGTTGGCTGGCGGGAAATCGCGCCGCCAGGAGAAGTTGACCGGGCGGTTGGCATCGTCGTCGTCGTTGCTGTTGTCCTCGCGCTGCTGCCGCTGCGGCGCGCGGTCGTTGACGGCCAGCAGGCGGCCGGTGCTGAACGGCTCGATGCCCGGCGCCATCACGCCCAGCTCCTGCAGGGTCGCCAGCACGGCCGCGCGTTGCCCGGGCTGGATGTTCATCAGGAAATAATTGGGCGTATCGCTGGGCAGGCGGTCGCGCCACTGTGCCAGCAGGCCCGGGCCCACCACCGACAGCAGCAGCAACGCGCACAGCGACAGCGACAGCCCCACCAACTGCATCACTGCCAGCCCGCGGCGCCGGGTCAGCGCCGCCACCCCGAGCTTCCAGCGCCCACGCAGGCGGCCCTGCAGGCCACGCAGCAGCCACAGCAGCAGCGCGCCCACGCCGCCCGCGAGCGCGGCCAGCGCCGCCAGTCCGCCAAGCACCCAGGCCGCCAGGCGCACATCACCGGTGGCCTGTACGGTCAGCGCCACCGTGGCGGCCAGCGCCGCCAGGTAGACCAGCAACGAGCTCGGGGGCAGTGCGGCGAAACTGCGGTTGAGCACGCGCATCGGCGGCACCCCGCGCAGCCGCAGCAGCGGCGGCAGGCCGAAGCCGAGCAGCAGCACCAGGCCGATGCCGGCACCGCTCAACGCGGGCGTCGCCTGCGGCAGGGGCAGGCGGTTGGGCACCAGCCCGCCCAGTGCCTGCACCAGCCCGGCCTGCGCGGCCAGCCCCAGACCGATGCCGGCCAGACAGGCCGGGATGGCCAGCATCACCAACTGCAGCGCCATCGCGGCCAGGATGTCGCGCTGGCGCGCGCCGAGGCAGCGCAGGATGGCCACCTGGTCGATCCGGCGCATCGCAAAGCGGTTGGCCGCCAGGGCCGTGGCCACGCCGGCCAGCAGCACCGCCAGCAGGGCGGCCAGCGACAGGAAGCGGCCCGCGAGGTCAAACGCGCCGCGGACGCCACGCTGGGTATCGGCGATGCCGACGATGCGGTAGCCCTTGGCCTGCGGCGCCAGCCATGCACGGAAGTCGGCGATCACCTCGGGCGGCCCGGCGAACATCATGCGGTAGGAGGCGCGGCTGCCGGGACCGAGCAGGCCGGCACGGTCGACATCGACACGGTTGACCAGCAGCGGCGGCGACAACTGCATCAGCTCGCCGGACGTGTCCGGCTCGGCCTGCAGCACGCGGGTGACGGTGAGGGTCCCGGCGCCGAACTCCAGCGCATCGCCGATTTTCAGCCCCAGTGCCTGCATCAGCCGAGGATCGGCGTAGGCCTCTCCCGGTGGCGGCGTGCCGGCAGTTTCGCTGGCGGCATCGTGCAGGGCACGTCCAACGCGCAGCTCGCCGCGCAGCGGATAGCCCGCGCTGACCGCCTTGATGTTGGCCATCTGGCTGTCGTCGCCGTGGAACAGCACGCTGGGGAAACTGACCATGCGGGTGCTCGCCAGCCCGCGCGTGCGCGCGGCGTCGGCAAACCGCGCCGGCACGTCCTCACGTGCGCTCAGCCCGAGGTCGCCCCCCAGCATCTCGGCGGCACTGCTGGTCAGGGCGAGCGTGACCCGGTTGACCAGGGTGCCGACTGCGGTCATGACCGCCACGCCGAGCACCAGCGCGGCGAACACGGTCAGCAGGTCACCGGCGAGAAACTCGCGGCGCAGCGCCCGCGCGGCATGACGGATGACATTCATGCCGGCGTGCCGACGGACGCGTCGACCAGACGGCCGCCATCCAGGCGGTAGATGCGCTCGCACCGCTGGGCCAGGCGCAGGTCGTGGGTGACCAGCACCAGCGTGGTGTCGCTGCTGGCGTTGAGCGCGAACAGCAGGTCGCTGATCTGCTGGCCGGTGGCCTGGTCCAGGCTGCCGGTGGGCTCGTCGGCGAACAGGATGCGCGGGCGTGCAACGAACGCGCGCGCCAGCGCCACACGCTGCTGCTCGCCACCGGAGAGCTGGCGCGGATAGTGGCGCGCACGGTGGCCGAGGCCGACCTGCTCGAGTACTTCGCGCACCCGCGCCGCATCCTCGCGCCCGGCCAGCTCCAGCGGCAGGGCGATGTTCTCTTCGGCGGTCAGCGCCGGCAACAGGTGGAAGCTCTGGAACACGAAGCCGACCTCGCGCGCGCGCAGCTGCGCGCGGGCTTCCTCGTCCAGCGTGTCCAGCGATTCCCCGGCCAGGGTGATGCGGCCACGGCTGGGCAGGTCCAGCCCGGCGAGCAGGCCGAGCAGGGTGGTCTTGCCGGAACCTGAAGCGCCGACGATCGCCACGCTCTCGCCTTCATGGACGGTCATGCCGATGTTGTCCAGTATGTGGACTTCACCCTCCGGGCCACGGGCGGATTTGCCGACATCGTGGGCGGAAATGGCGACGGGCGCGCTGCGGGGGGACAGGCTGTCGATGAGGATTCTCCAATGTACCGAGCGAAGTGGAAGCGGCATCAGGCCGGGTGGATCGTGGTGCTGGCAGCATTGCTGTGGTGGCCGCTGCTGGCGTGTGCCAAAGGTCCGGAACCCCGCCATGCGGTGCTGGTGGTCGGGGACAGCCTCAGTGCCGCCCACAATATCCCGGCGGCCTCGGGCTGGGTGAACCTGCTTCAACAGCGGGTCAACCAACAGATCAAACCGCCGCCGGCGATCATCAATGCCAGCATCAGCGGTGAAACCTCCTCCGGAGCGCTGACCCGGCTGCCGGGCCTGCTGCAGAAGCACCGGCCCTCGGTGGTGGTGATCGAACTGGGCGGCAACGATGCCCTGCGCGGGCTGACCCCCGCCCAGCTGCGCGGCAATCTGGAGAAGATGATCCTGGCCAGCCAGGCGGCCGGGGCCAACGTGCTGCTGCTGGGCATCGACGTGCCGCCCAACTACGGCCCGGCCTACCGGCAGCGGCTCAAGCAGGTCTATGCCGATCTGGCGCGGCAGCACAAGGTGGCGCTGCTGCCGTTCCTGCTGGAGGGGGTGGCGCTGCAGCCCGGATCGATGCAGGCCGACGGTCTGCATCCCACCGCTGCCGCGCAACCCCGGGTGCTGGACAACGTCTGGCCCCTGCTGAGACCCCTGCTCTGATTGTGTCGTGACCGGCTTCACACGGCGTCCACTGCCCATGCGGCATGTTTCACAAAGCTGAAGAAAGAGGGACTCTCATGCGTCAGACAAAGGAAACCGCCGGCCTGGTGCTGGTGGTCGAAGACAACCGCAACATCTCCGAGATGATCGGTGAATACCTGGAAGGCCGCGGCTTCGAGGTCGACTACGCCCAGGACGGGCTGGACGGCTATCGCCTGGCAGCGGAAAACAGCTATGACGTGGTCGTGCTGGACCTGATGCTGCCGCGTCTGGACGGCATCGAAGTCTGCCGCCGGCTGCGCAACGACGCCCGCAAGTCCACCCCGGTGTTGATGCTCACCGCGCGCGACACGCTCGATGACAAGCTGACCGGTCTGGGCTTTGGCGCCGACGATTACCTGACCAAACCCTTCGCCATCCAGGAACTGGAAGCGCGGTTGCGCGCCCTGATCCGCCGCGAGCGCCGGCAGGTGGGCTCGGAAGTGCTGAAGGTCGCCGACCTGGTGCTCGATCCGGTCAGCATGCGCGCCACGCGTGCGGGCACCGAGCTGCAGCTGTCGCCGATCGGCCTGCGTCTGCTCACGATCCTGATGCGCGAGTCGCCCCGGGTGGTGACGCGCCAGGAAATCGAGCGCGAGATCTGGGGCAACGGTCTGCCGGATTCGGACACCCTGCGCAGCCATCTTTACAACCTGCGCAAGATCATCGACAAGCCGTTCGATCGCCCGCTGCTGCACACGGTGCAGAGTGCGGGCTACCGGATCGCCGATATCGCCCAGCCGATGAGCTGAGCGCATCGCGTGACGACAGTATGACCGAGTGGGCCCTGCGGGGCCCTGGGACCCTCGACGACCTGGCACCTTCCCGGTCGTCCGGGTTCCTTGCACGATGGAATCACGGCGCGCTTTCCTATAATCGCGGCGAACCGCCCTGGACCCCGTAATGCCGCACGGTCTGCCGCGCAAGATACGTATCGTCTTCATCCTCCAAGCCGTGCTGGCCAGTCTGGGCATCCTGCTGGGCGCATGGCTGGTGTCGCTGGTCATCAAGCACAGCCTGGTCAGCAGCGCGTTGCGCGAGGAAGCCGCCTATTTCTGGCAGCTCCACGACGCCTCGCCGGCGCAACCGCCGCCGAACACCCAGAACATCCGCGGTTATCTGCTGGAGGCGGGGCAGTCCAGCCTGAGCCTGCCGGCCAACCTGCGCACGCTGGGGCCGGGGTTCCACGAGCTGAAGGACGACGACCAGCTGGTCCTGGTCGATGCCCGCGAGGAGGGCCAGCTGTATCTGGTGTTCCTGCGCTCGCGCGCGGAGATGCTGGCCTTCTGGTTCGGCATCGTGCCGGTGCTGCTGACCCTGCTGGCGGTGTACGGCGCGTCCTGGATCACCTACCGGGCCTCCAAACGGCTGGTGTCGCCAGTGAACTGGCTGGCGCGGCGGGTCTCGCGCTGGGACCCCGGGCATCCGGAAGCGGCGGACCTGGCGGCGGACAAGCTGCCGGCGGACATGCAGGGTGAAACCCGGCAGCTCGCGGCCGCGCTGCATTCGCTGGCCACGCGGGTCAGTGCGCATGTGGCGCGCGAGCGCAACTTCACCCGCGATGCCAGTCACGAGCTGCGCACGCCGCTGACCGTGATCCGCGTCGCCAGCGACATGGCCCTGGGCGATGCGGAGATGACTCCGCGCCTGCGTCGCGGCCTGCAGCGCATCCAGCGCGCCGGGCGGGACATGGAGGCGGTGATCGACGCGTTCCTGATCCTTGCGCGCGAGGCGGACGTGGAGCCGCAGGTCGAACTGTTCGATGTCAACGACATCGTGCGTTACGAGGTCGACAACGCACGCGAGCTGCTGGCCGGCCGGCCCGTGGAGATCCACATGCACAGCGGAGGCCCGGTGCACCTGCACGCGCCGCCGCGGGTGCTGCAGGTGGTGGTCAGCAATCTGCTGCGCAATGCCTGCAGCTACACCGACGAAGGCAGCATCGAGGTGGACGTCGAGCAGGACCGGGTGGTGGTGCGCGACACCGGCATCGGCATGTCGGCCGACGCCCTGGGCCGCGCCTTCGAGCCGTTCTACCGGGCCGACCCGACCCGCCCGCAGGGCACGGGGCTGGGCCTGTCGATCGTGCGCCGCCTGTGCGACCGGTTCGGCTGGAAGATCACCCTGACCAGCGAACCCGGCGTCGGCACCCAGGCGACGATCGTCTACCGCTGACCTGCGGCAACGCCGGGCGCTGCCGTCATTCGCAGCGCACCTTGGGCGCCAATGCCTCGCGCCAGATCGCATAGCCGTCCGGGGTCATGTGCAGCATGTCCTCCCGGAACAGCGACGCGCGTGGCTGGCCGTCGGCACCCAGCATTGGCGTGTAGATGTCGGTGTAGCCGGTGTTGGGCATCCGGGCCAGCGCCTGCCGGATCAGCCCGTTGGCTTCGACCACCGCCGGCAGCAGCTGCGCGCGCGACGGGCTGGGCTTGATCGAGATCACTTCCACGGTCGTCTTCGGCAGGTCGCGGTGCACGCGCTGCACGAACGCCACCACGTCGTCGCGCACCTGCGCCGGGCTGCGGCCGCTGTTGAGATCGTTGTCACCGGCGTAGAAGAACACCTTGCACGGCGCGTACGGAATCACGATCCGGTCGGCGTACCAGGTGCTGTCGCGCACTTCCGACCCGCCGAAGCCGCGGTTGAACACCTTCTGGCCCGGGAAATCGGCGGCCAGGGTGTCCCACATGCGGATCGAGGAGCTGCCGATGAACTCGATTCCGCCGCGCGGTGGCGGCGCCGCCTTGTCGGCGGCGGCGAACTGGTCCATGTCCCCGGCCCAGGCCACGTTGGAGACCTGGGCCGGCACCTGCGGCGCGGCCGGCGGGACGGGGCTGCGGGCCAGCGCCGGCAGGGCGCAGGCCAGCGCCAGGGCGAGCAGCAGGGGGCGGCGGTACGTCATCGCAATCTCCATTCAGGCAGGGCGTTCATCATAGAAGCTCCGCCCGGTTTCCGCCGTGCCCCATCGGGCCATTCCGGGCCTGCGTCCGTGCCGGCAACGGGCTTGTGGCAAAATGACGGATTGACCGCCCATTCAGCGATGCCCATGACTGCCAGCCGTGCGCTGTTACCTCTGTTCCGGCCCACCCCGCGCAGTGGAGTCCGTTGCCGTGGCTGACGAAATGGGGCACATGCCCCGCGGCCCGCGACGCATCTTCAAGGCGGCGGTGTGGTCCTGGCAGGGGCTGCGGGCAGCCTGGCTGCACGAGTCCTCGTTCCGCCTGGAGGTCTACCTGCTGGTGGTGCTCGCACCTCTGGCGCTCTGGCTGGGCCAGACCCCGGTCGAGCGTGCGCTGATGATCGGCTCGATGCTGCTGGTGCTGGCAATGGAGCTGGCCAACTCGGCCATCGAAGCGGTGATCGAACGTTACGGCAGCGAGTTCCATGAACTGGCCGGGCGCGCCAAGGACATGGGGTCGGCCGCGGTCTTCGTGCTGATGATGAATGTCCTGGTGTGCTGGGGCCTGATCCTGGTACCGCACTTTTTCTGACGCGTCTGCGGCGCGTCATCCCCCCTGTAAGGATGGAAGTCCATGTTCCTTGAGTTGCTGTCCGACCCCAATGTCTGGTTGACCCTGCTGACCCTGAGCGCGCTGGAAATCGTGCTCGGCATCGACAACCTGGTGTTCATCTCGATCGCCGTGAGCAAGCTGCCGGAAGCGCGCCGCCCGTTCGCGCGCAAGCTCGGCATCGCGGTGGCCTGCATCACCCGCATTCTGCTGCTTGTCTCGCTGGCCTACCTGGCACACATGCAGGCCAACCTGTTCACCGTGGCCGGCATGGGCATCTCCATCCGTGACCTGGTCCTGATCGTGGGCGGCCTGTTCCTGATCATCAAGGGCGGCATGGAAATCCGCGAGCTGATCACCGGCGGTGAAGACGAAGATCCCACCACGACCAAGGCCTCGGCCGTGTTCGGCCTGGTGATCGCCCAGATCGCCATCATCGACATCGTGTTCTCGCTGGATTCGGTCATCACCGCCGTCGGCATCGCCGAGCACGTGCCGGTGATGGTCGCCGCGATCCTGCTTTCGGTCGCCGTGATGCTGCTGGCCGCCAACCCGCTGGGCCGCTTCATCGATGCCAACCCGACCGTGAAGATGCTGGCCCTGGCCTTCATCCTGCTGATCGGCGCGGTGCTGATCCTGGATGGCCTGGACGTGCACGTGCCCAAGCCCTACATCTACGCCGCGATGGGCTTCTCGGTGCTGGTGGAATGGCTGAACCTGCTGATGCGCCGCCGCGCCGTGGCCCACAACGTGCCGGGCGCCGGCCAGTGGTGACGGCCGGGTCGGTCCGCCGTGTCGCATCTGGCTGAACACGGCGCACCGACCCCGTTCGTGGCATGCTCCGGACTCCCGTCATCGAGAGCCGGAGCCGGCCATGCGATCGTTCTCCCGACTGTTGTTCCTGGCCGTACTGGCCTCCCTGCTGTCCGGCTGCGGCTACAACGCCATCCAGCAGAAGGATGAGCAGGTCAAGGCCGGCTGGGCCGAAGTGCTCAACCAGTACAAGCGCCGTGCCGACCTGATCCCCAACCTTGTGCAGACCGTGGAAGGCTATGCCAACCAGGAACGCCAGGTGCTGACCGACGTCACCAATGCCCGCGCCCGCGTCGGCCAGGTCAACGTCAACGCCGACGACGCCGACTCGCTCAAGCAGTTCCAGCAGGCGCAGGGCGAACTCAGCGGCGCGTTGTCGCGGCTGCTGGTGGTCACCGAGAACTACCCCAACCTGAAGTCCGACCAGGGCTTCCGCGATCTGCAGGCGCAGCTGGAAGGCACGGAGAACCGCATCACCGTGGCGCGCGGCCGCTACATCCAGATGGTGCAGGACTACAACACCTTCATCCGCCAGTTCCCGCAGGTGATCACGGCCAAGATCTTCGGCTATGCGACCAAGCCGAACTTCACCGTCGAGAACGAGGCGCAGATTTCCCAGCCGCCGGCGGTCAAGTTCGGTTCGCAGGCGCCCGCTCCGGCGCCGGCGCCGGCGCCCGCGCCGCAGACCCCGCAGCCGGCGCACTGAGCCCGTGACCGCGCGCCTGCTGCGCTTCCTGCTGCTGCTCGCCCTGTGCCTGGCGCCGGCGGCGTGGGCCCAGCAGGCGGCGATTCCGCCGTTGACCTCGCCGGTGGTGGACACCACCGGCACCCTGGATGCCGCGCAGACGCAGGCGCTTGAAGCCCAGGCGCTGGCCCTGCAGCAGCGCAAGGGCAGCCAGTTGCAGATCCTGATGGTGCCCAGCACCCAGCCCGAATCGATCGAGCAGTACACCCAGCGCGTGTTCGAGCAGTGGCAGATCGGCCGCAAGGGCGTGGACGACGGCGTGCTGCTGGTAGTGGCCAAAGATGATCGCCGGGTGCGCATCGAACCGGGGTACGGGCTGGAAGGCGCGATTCCCGATGCGATCGCCAATCGCGTGATCCAGGAGTACCTGGCCCCGCAGTTCCGCACCGGCGATTATGCCGGCGGCCTGTCCGCGGCCACCGGCGCGCTGGTCACACTGATCGACGGCGAGGAGCTGCCGGCACCGGTCAGCGACCACCGCGCCACCCGCAACCCGGATGGCGACGGCTGGACCTTTGCCCTGGTGATCGGCTTCTTCGTCGGCAGCGTCCTGCGTGCGCTGTTGAGCGGGGTGCCACGCCCGCTGCGCGGACTGCTGGGCGGTGCCGGCGCGGCAGTCGCCGCGTTCCTGTTCACCTCGCTGTGGCTGGCCAGTGGCCTGGCCGGGCTGGTGGCGCTGTTCATCGGTCTGTCCTCGAGCAAGGCCGGCCGCTTTGCCCGCAGTGGGGGCTGGGGCGGGGGCGGTGGCTTCGGCGGGGGTGGCTGGGGTGGAGGCGGCGGCGGCTTCGGCGGCGGTGGTAGCTGGGGCGGTGGGGGCGGACGTTCAGGAGGCGGTGGCGCCTCGGGAGGCTGGTGATGCGCTGGTGGCGACATCTTTTCTCCCCGTCGGTGCGGCGCGCCTTCCCGCCAGCCCGGCTGCAGGCGATCACCGACGCGATCACGGCCGGCGAACGGCGCCACGGCGGGCAGGTGATGTTTGCCGTGGAAAGCGACCTGCCGCTAATGGCCCTGTGGCACCGGGTCAGCCCGCGCCAGCGCGCCGAAGCCGCCTTTGCCCAGTTGCGCACGTGGGATACCGAGCACAACAACGGCGTGCTGGTGTACCTGCTGCTGGCCGACCACGCGATCGAACTGGTGGCCGACCGTGGCCTGCGCGGGCGGATCGGCCAGGCCCAGTGGCAGGCGATCTGCGCCCACATGCAGGCACGTCTGCGCCAGGGTGAACTGCAGGACGCGGTGCTGCAGGCGATCAACGAAGTGTCCGATCTGCTGGCCGGGCACTATCCGCCCGGCACCGGGTCAAAGGATGACGGTCTGCCCAACACCCCCCAACTGCTCGGTTGAGGTAGCGCGGCCGTACCCCGAGAATAGCCGCTTACCTGCAAGGCATCGCCCATGATCTATTTCCACGACATCGACCCCATCGCCATCTCGCTTGGGCCGGTCAAAGTGCACTGGTACGGCATCATGTACCTGCTCGGCTTCATGGCGGCCTGGTGGCTGGGGCGTCGCCGCATCGCGGCCGGGCGCCTGCCGGGGGTGAATGCCGACGGCTTCTCCGACCTGCTGTTCTACGCCATGCTCGGCGTGGTGGTGGGCGGGCGCGTGGGCTACATGCTGTTCTATGCGCTGGGCGACTTCCTGCACAACCCGCTGCTGCTGTTCAAGGTGTGGGATGGCGGCATGAGCTTCCACGGCGGCCTGCTGGGCGTGCTGTTCGCGGCGTGGTGGTGGTCGCGCAGGCATCGCCTGCACCTGTTCGACACCATCGATTTCATGGCCCCGCTGGTGCCGCTGGGCCTGGGCTTCGGCCGCATCGGCAACTTCATCGGCGCCGAGCTGTGGGGCAAGTACACCGACGGCACCTGGGGTGTGGTGTTCCCCAGCGGTCTGCCGGCGCCATTGAATGCGCTCGATGCCGCCACGCTCAAGGCGCAGTTCGCCACGGGCGCGCTCAATCAGTACGCCCGCCATCCGTCGCAGTTGTATGAAGCCCTGCTGGAAGGCCTGGTGATGTTCGTGGTGCTGTGGGCGGTGTCGGCCAAGCCGCGCCATCGCTATGTGATCGCGGGCCTGTTCGCGCTGATGTACGGCATCTTCCGCTTCGCGGTCGAGTTCGTGCGCATGCCCGACAACGGCGTGTATCTGGCCTTCGACTGGTTCACCCGCGGCCAGCTGCTGAGCCTGCCGCTGGTGGTGTTCGGCCTGGTGCTGCTGGTGCTGTCGCGCCGCGCGCCGGTGCTGCAGCCGCAACTGCCGGCGTCGCCGGCCGGAGCGAAGGCATGAAGCCGTATCTGGATCTGCTGCAGCACGTGCTGGACCACGGCGCGGAGAAATCCGACCGTACCGGCACCGGCACGCGCAGCGTGTTCGGCTGGCAGATGCGCTTCAACCTGGGTGAGGGCTTTCCGCTGGTCACCACCAAGAAGCTGCACCTGCGCTCGATCATCCACGAGCTGCTGTGGTTCCTGAAGGGCGATACCAACATCGGCTACCTCAAGGACAACCAGGTCCGCATCTGGGACGAGTGGGCCGATGCCAACGGCGATCTTGGTCCGGTGTACGGCAGACAGTGGCGCAGCTGGGCCACCGCCGACGGCGGTTCGATCGACCAGATGCAGTGGCTGGTCGAGGAGATCAAGCGCAATCCGGATTCGCGGCGCCTGGTGGTAAGTGCCTGGAATGTGGGCGAACTGTCGCAGATGGCATTGATGCCGTGCCACAACCTGTTCCAGTTCTACGTGATCGACGGCAAGCTCAGCTGCCAGCTCTACCAGCGCAGCGGCGACATTTTCCTAGGCGTGCCGTTCAACATCGCCAGCTACGCGCTGCTCACGCACATGGTCGCCCAGGCCACCGGGCTGGGCGTGGGCGATTTCGTGCATACGCTGGGCGATGCGCACCTGTACTCGAATCACATCGAGCAGGCCCGCGAACAGTTGTCGCGTACGCCACGCGCGCTGCCCACGCTGTGGCTGAATCCGCAGGTCACCGACCTGTTCGGCTTCCAGTTCGACGACATCCGCATCGACGGCTACGACCCGCACCCGGCAATCAAGGCGCCGGTCGCGGTCTGAGCGCAGCCGGGGGCGCCGCCTGAGGCTCGCCCCGGGCGCGCGGGCTGGTGTAGGGTGACCGGCCCTGGAGATGGAGATGGACGGTCAAGGATGCAGGTGACACATCGGAGGAGGCGGGCCGTGGCGGCCCTGGTATGCGGCGCGCTGGCACTGCCTGCGCTGGCCGGGCCCGGCGAGGAAGCGCTGTCGCTGGCGCAACGGCTCAATCACGACGTGCTGGCGATCTACACCCGCGCGCTGCTGGACGACATCGAGAGGTCGATCCTGGACAACTTCACCGGGGACGAACCGGAGGGCCTGCCCGAGGCCTGCCGGCACGCGGCAGAGGCCGCGCTGGCGCCGATCGCGGCGACCTACATCGCGCCGTTGCGCCCGGCCATGCAGGAAGCGGGGCACTTGGCGCAGGTTGACCAGGTGGTCGCCTCGGCGTTCTCGCTGGATCAGCTGCGCAGGCTCAACGGGCGCATTGGTCATGTGCCCCCGCTTGAGCTCGGGGCGGCGATGCTCGACACCCCGGCGCTCGCAGACGTCATCAACGACCGCGTCGACCTGCTGCAGGCGCGCCGCGAGGAAGACGCCGACTACATCGCCGGATTCGACGGCCAGCTCGCCGCAATCCGCGCCGAGCGCGCGCGCTGCGCGGCACGGTAGCGTCGAGCCGGCTGCCCTTCGCTTCGCCGCCGGTGGCCTCGCCGCGCGCCAACAGGCACTTCGTATACTGTGCGCCGCCGTGCCGCCCGGATTCGACCTGCCATGAAGCTCTCCCTGATTGCCGCCCTCGACCGCCAGCACGGCATCGGCCACGACAACCAGTTGCCGTGGCAGTTGCCCGACGACCTCAAGCGCTTCAAGGCGTTGACCGTGGGCAAGCCGATCCTGATGGGCCGGCGTACCGCCGAATCGCTGGGCCGCGCGTTGCCGGGCCGCCGCAATCTGGTCCTCACCCGCACCGGCGAGGTGCCGTTCGAGGGCATGCAGGCAGTCGAATCGGTCGAACAGGCGCTGCAGCAGGCCCGCGCCGATGGGGCCGACGAGCTGTGCGTGATCGGGGGCGGGCAGATCTACGCCCTGGTCATGGCGCAGGCCACCGACCTGCACCTGACCTGGGTGGATACCGTCGTCGCCGCCGATACCCACTTCCCGGCCGTTGACCCGGCGCTGTGGGTCGAAGTGGCGCGCGAACATCACCCGGCCGATGCCCGGCACGCGGTGGCGTTCGATTTCGTGGACTACGGCCGTCGCTGAAGCACGGGCCGGTCGCCAGGACCGGCTGTGGCCTCACTCGCTGTCGCTGGTGACGTCCGCGTTCCGGGGATGGGCCTGCGCCTGTACCTGCGGCGTCGGGCGACCCGTGCCGCGGTGGCGGTCACGTTGGCCAGGGCCGCCCTGGCGGGCAGGTCGGCCTTCGGAGGTGCCTTCGCTGGCCGGCCGGCGTGCCGGCGGTCGCGGCGCGGAGACCGGCTTGGGGACATCGCGGCCGGGTACCTGCACCACGCGCAGTTCGTCGGTGTCCAGCTGCAGCGCGGTGAGCTTGCCGCCCCACACCGCACCGGTGTCGATGGCGTGCACGCCCTGAGTGATGGTCAGGCCCAGCGCAGACCAGTGGCCGCACACGATCTTGAGGTCGCGCTCCACCCGGCCCGGCACCTCGAACCAGGGGTAGAGCCCCTGTTCCTGGGTGCCCGGCGTGCCCTTGTCCTCGATGCCGATGCGGCCGCGCGGCGTGCAGTAGCGCATGCGCGTGAACAGGTTGATGATCGCGCGCGAGCGGTCGTAGCCGGAAAGGCCCGGCGACCACGCCGGCTTGTCGCCATACATGTTGCGGAACAGCTTGCGGTAACCGCTGCCGTGCAGCTGCATCTCCACTTCGCGGGCATGCTTCTCGGCCAGCTGGGTGGTCCACTTCGGCGCCAGCCCGGCATGGATCATCATCCAGCCCAGGTCGCGGTCGACGTGGGCCAGCTTCTGCAGCCGCAGCCAGTCCAGGAGGACGTCGCGGTCCTCGGCCTGCACGATGCGCAGCAGATCCGGGTTGACCTTGCGCTGCTCTTCTTCGGTCCGCGCGCCCACGGCCAGCAGCGACAGATCGTGGTTGCCGAGCACCACCACACTGCTGTCGCGCAGCGAATGCACCAGTCGCAGCGTTTCCAGCGACTGACCGCCGCGGTTGACCAGGTCGCCACAGAACCACAGCGTATCCACCGCCGGATCGAAGCGGATCTTCTCCAGCAGCCGCTGGGTGACGTCGTAGCAGCCCTGCAGGTCGCCGATGGCCCAGACACTCATGCGTGCGCCTCCATCAGTGCAATGTGCGCGGAACGGTCAATACGAACGGCGCGATCGGTGCGGCGAACTCGGTGCCGTCGTCGGCCACCATGTCGTAGTGCCCCTGCATCGTGCCGTGTTCCGTTTCCAGCATGACACCGGAGGTGTAACGGAAGTCTTCACCCGGCCGCAGGCGCGGCTGCTCGC
This sequence comes from Stenotrophomonas nematodicola, assembly GCF_009467805.1. Taxonomy (GTDB): domain Bacteria; phylum Pseudomonadota; class Gammaproteobacteria; order Xanthomonadales; family Xanthomonadaceae; genus Stenotrophomonas; species Stenotrophomonas nematodicola. Next base: position 63,318 of record NZ_WIAY01000003.1, on the reverse strand, counting down.
CGATCACGCCATCGCCATCCACATGCTCGATACGGCCGTTGGCATCGGTGATGCGCCAGTGCCGCGCCACCAGCCGCGCCGCGATCCGGCCCTCGTTGTGGATGCGGATCGTGTAGGCGAACGCATAGCGTCCGTCCTCCGGCGTGGACTGGTCGTCGAGAAAGCGCGGAGCGACCTCGACCGAGATCGCATAGTTTGCAGCGTCGTTCATGCAGGCAGTTTAGAGGGTGTTGTGCAGGTTGAGGTGAGCGCAGCGCAGGCTGGCGCGTGGCGTCGCGTTCAACCCTGGGGCACGTCGTCGCCGTCCAGGTGCGGAACGTTGGCCAGCGCGATGAACTGCGCCACCTCGAGCTGTTCGGCGCGGGCATCGCTGCGCACGCCGGCGGCCTCGAACTGTGCGGCGCTGACCACGTTGTTGAGTGCGTTGCGCAGGGTCTTGCGGCGCTGCCCGAAGGCGGCCCGGACCACATCGGCGAAGCGCTTGCGGTCGAGGATGCCGACCGTGGCCGGATCGCGCGGCACCAGCCGCACCACGGCCGAATCCACCTTCGGCGGCGGCCGGAACGCACCCGGCGGCACCACGAACAGCGAGGTCACCCTGCACCAGGCCTGCAGCATCACGCTCAGCCGGCCATAGACCTTGCTGCCGGGTTCGGCCGCCATGCGGTCCACCACTTCCTTCTGCAGCATGAAGTGCATGTCGCGGATCACCGCGGCGTGTTCCATTGCATGGAACAGGATGGGCGAGGAAATGTTGTAGGGCAGGTTGCCGACCAGGCGGATCTGCCCGCCGTCGGCCAGCTCGGTGAAGTCCACCTGCAACACGTCGCGGTGCACGATGGTCAGCTCGCCCAACGGCGCGGCGGCGGCGGTCAGCGGTGCGATCAGGTCGCGGTCGAACTCGATCACGGTCAGGCGCGGATGGCGGCGCAGCAGCGGCAGGGTGATCGCGCCCTGACCCGGGCCGATCTCGACCAGCCGGTCGTCGTCCTTGGGGTTCACGGCCAGCACGATCTTGTCGATGTAGCTGCGATCGGCCAGGAAGTGCTGGCCGAGCTGCTTTTTGGCCGGCGCGGTGAACCCGGCGGCGGAGGGGGAATACGGGGAAGTCATGGCACCAGTTTACGTTGGCGCGCCAGCCGGGCACACAGGGACGTGGCGGCAAGCAGGCTGGAGGGATCGGCGATGCCCCGGCCGGCCAGCTCCAGCGCGGTGCCGTGATCGACCGCCACGCGCGGGTAGGGCAGGCCCAGGGTGATGTTGACGGCCTGTTCGAAGCCGCTGTACTTGAGCACCGGCAGGCCCTGATCGTGGTACATGGCCAGCACGGTGTCGAAGCCGGTCAGTCTGGCCGGCAGGAAGGCGGTGTCGGCCGGCAGCGGGCCAACCAGGTCCATGCCCTGCGCCCGCAGCCGGTCCAGCAGCGGGATGATCAGGTCCAGCTCCTCGCGGCCCAGGTGCCCGTCCTCGCCGGCATGCGGATTCAGCCCGAGCACGGCGATGCGTGGCGTGGCAATGCCGAACTCGCGGCGCAGCGCGGCGTGCACGGTGTGCAGGGTGGCCGTCAGGCCCTCGGCGGTGATCGCATCGGCGACCGCGCGCAGGGGCAGGTGCGTGGTGGCCAGGGCCACGCGCACGATGTCGTTGGCGAGCATCATCACCACCTCCACCCCGGCCTGGTCGGCCAGCAGCTCGGTGGTGCCGCTGTAGGCGATGCCGCCCTGGTTGATCACGGCCTTGTGCACCGGGCCGGTGACCACGCCGTCCAGACGACCGTCCAGGCAGGCCTGGCCGGCCTGGAGGAGGGCGCCGATCACGGCGCCGGCATTGGCCGGATCCGGTTCGCCGAAGCGCGACGGGGTGGTGTTGCGCACCTCGCACAACGGCAGATCGCCCGGCTGGCGGGCGATGGCGTCTTCAGGCAGAAGCTGCAGGGGCAGCGCGAGTGCCGCCGCCGCCGCCCGCAGGGTGTCCGGGTCGGCGAAGGCGAGCAGCCGGCAATCGGTGCGCGGCTGCTGGATGAGGCGGAGGCAGAGTTCCGGACCGATCCCGGCCGGCTCGCCCGGTACCAGCGCGAGCTGCGGGATCATCGATCAGGACTGCGGAGGCGTGGCGGTGTTTTCCGCCCGGTCGCCGCTGCGGAAGCTGACATAGGCTTCGCCGCGCAGTTCCTGCAGGAAGCGGTTGTACTCTTCCTCCAGCTTGCGGCGGCCGATCGTTTCACGGATCTGCGCACGCTGGTTGTCGTTGGTGGCATCGGTCTGGCGGGTCGCCACGCGCTGCACGATGTGCCAGCCAGCGTCGGTGCGGAAGGCCTGGCTCACGCCGCCGTCGGCGACGCTTTCGACCTGGCGGCCGAAGTCCGGACCGAACGCATCGGCCGGGAACCAGCCCAGATCGCCGCCCTGGCCCTTGCTGTTGTTGTCTTCGGAGGCTTCCTTGGCCACGGCCTGGAAGTCCGCGCCGCCAGCGATGCGGGCGCGCAGCGTTTCGATCTTGGCCTTGGCTGCGGCGTTGTCCTGCTGGTCGTTCACGCGCACCAGGATGTGGCGGGCGTGGTACTCGGTGACGGTGTTGCCGGTGCCGGCCGCCGCATTGGCATCACGCACTTCCACCAGCTTCAGCAGCTGGAAGCCGCTCGGGCCGCGCAGCGGACCGATCACGTCGCCAGCCTTCATCTGGCTCATCATCTGCGCGAACGCATTGGGGATTTCATCCAGCGTACGCCAGCCCAGGTCGCCGCCTTCCAGCGCGTTGGGGCTGTCGGAATAGCGCACGGCGGCCGCGTTGAAGTCCAGCTCGCCCTTGTCCAGCAGTGCCTTCACACCGTCGGCCTTCTTCTGGCCGGTGGCGATCTGGTCGGCATTGGCCCCCTCGGGCAGGCCGATCAGGATGTGGGCGAGGTGATACTGGGTCCCCACCGTTGCCTGCTGCTTCAGCGCGGCATCCACTTCGCCCTCGCTGACGCTGATGCGGCTCTGGGCGAAGCTCTGGCGCAGACGCTGCACGGTGATTTCATCGCGCACCGAGGCACGGAAGTCGTTGAAATCGATCCCGTCCTTGGCCAGGCGCTGGCGAAGGGCGTCCAGGCTGGAGCCGTTCTGCTGGGCAATCGCGTTCAGGGCCTGGTTCAGTTCCTGATCGCTGATCTTGATGCCGCTGCTTTCGGCGCGGGCGACCTGCAGCTTGACCAGGACCAGTCGCTCGAGCACCTGGCGGCTCAGCACGTCATCCGGTGGCAGCTGGCCCTCGCGGCCGGCGTACTGGGCCTTGATGTTCTGGATCGCACGGTCCAGTTCGCTCTGCAGCACGACGTCTTCGTCGACCACGGCAGCGATTCGATCCAGCGGCTGGCTCTGCTGGGCCAGGACCTGCAACGGCACCGATGCGGTGGACACCGCCAGCAGGGAAGCGAGAAGAACGGGAAGGGTCTTGGTCATGGGATCTGGTTCGGATCGTAGTCGTCCCGCGACGCGCCGGTGTTGCTGGGCGGCACGAGATACAGGTCGTCGCGGTAATAACCGAGAATAGCACGGCGCAAGGTGCGGTCCGTGTTCTGGCCGATGGAGCTCAGGCCCTTGAGGACGAACTCGATCTGGAAGGAGTTGTTCAGGTCGCCCTCGCGGTTGCGCACATAGCGTCGGGCCACCGCACGCACGGCCAGGCAGCAGCTGTCCCACTGCACGCCGCCGATGATTTCCAGCGGGGCACTGTCCTTGATGGAGTAGTAGTAGCGGCCGACCAGGCTCCAGCGCTCGTTGATGGGATACAGGAAGGACAGGTCGGCCTGCTCCAGCAGCGTCCGGTCGAAGCGGGTCGTGGTGTTCGACGCCTGCGGATTCAGGCGGCTTCTGTAGCTCAGGTTGATGATGCCGTCGTTGGACATCAGGTAGCGCGCACGCACGCTGGCCAGGTCTTCGCGCTTGTACTTGGGATCCCACTGGTAGGTGGCGCCCAAGGTCCAGCGGTCGTTGATGGCGTAGTTGCCGTCGGCCACCCAGGCCGATTTGCCCTTCTCGACCGGGGTCTCGCTGCTGTTGAGGGTCACCCGCGAATCATCGAAATACAGGATCTGGCCGATGCTGCCGGAGAAGCGTTCCTTGCCGGTCTCCTGATCGATGAAGCGGGTGCTCAGTGCCATCGTCAGCTGGTTGGCATCGTTCTGGCGGTCGGCGCCGGAGTAGCGCGAGTCGCGGAACAGCTGGCCCCAGCTGAAGGTGAAATCGCGGGTATCGAAGACCGGCAGGTCGCTCTGGTCGCGGTAGGGCGTACGCAGGTAGAACAGGCGCGGTTCCAGCGTGTGCAGGAAGCGGGTGCCGCCGATGGTGGTCTCGCGGTCGAAGAACAGGCCGGCGTCGATCGTGCCGATCGGCAGGCTGCGGCTGGGCGAGGTGTTGCCGCGCAGCTGCTCGGGCGTGGCAACCGCCAACTGTTCCGGGGTCAACTGGCTGCGGCGGATGTCGTCGGCCAGCCCGCGCTCCAGGTCGTAGGCGGTGTAGCGCCAGGCCACGGTCGGGGTGACATACCAGGCCGCGCCACTGAAGGGCATCGACACGTACGGCTTGATGTCCAGGCGCGACCCGTTGAAGCGCGGGTCGACCACTCCGGAGCGGATGTACTCGCCATCGGCATCGATGATCTTGCGGCGGTTGTCGTCGTGGGTGAAGCGCACCGCTTCGGCGTAGACGCCGGCTTCCAGCCACGGCAGCAGCGGCTTGTCCCAGGTGAAGAACGCCCGCGGCTGGCGCGCATACGGCAGCGCGTCTTCGGTCAGGGTGTAGTCGGTGAGCTGCCAGTAGTCGGCCATCAGGCCGCCGGTCCAGTTCTCGCCGGTACCGTAGATGCCGATCTGGCTCTGCAGATTGGACGTGGTCACGCCCAGCAGCCGGTTGGAGAAGTCCTCCACGTAGCGCTCGTCGCTGACCCAGGCCAGGCTTGCCCGCGCCTGCCACTGCGCGTTGACGTTGTGATAACCGGTGTATTCGACGCGGCCACGGTCTTTGTCGCGCAGCTTGTCGTTGGGCAGGTAGGCGGTCAGCAGTTCGCCGCGGCCGCCGTCGTACAGATAGCGGAACTCGTTGTCGAGCATGAAACCGCGCTTGCTCATGTAGCGCGGCATCAGGGTGTCGTCGTAGTTCGGGGCCAGGTTCAGGTAGATCGGCTGGGTGTAATCGAAGCCGTTGCGGCCGGACAGGCCCAGCTGGGGGTACAGCAGGCCGGTCTGGCGCCGGTCGTCGATCGGGAACTTGAAGTAGGGCGCCCACAGCACCGGCACCTTGCCGATGCGCAGCACGGCGTTGCGCGCCGTGCCGAAGCCTTCGTCGTTGTCCACTTCGATCTGCGGTGCCGACAGCTTCCACACCGGCTGCGACGGATCGCAGGTGGTGTAGGTGGAGCGGTGCATCTGCCCCACGGCGCCCTGCAGGTCGATCGATTCGGCGCCACCATTGCCACGGCGGGACACCAGCTGGTACTGGATGTCGGAAATCTTGTGGGTGTCCGCTTCCTGGTTGCCTTCGGCCCGCTTGGCGACCATGCGGATCGAGGAGTCCTGGTAGCGGACGTTGCCCTCGGCGATGTAATTGCCGCTTTCGGTGTCGAAGCTCAGGTGGTCGGTGCCCAGGAACTGGTCGCCACGCTTGAGCGCGACGTTGCCCTGGTATTGCGGCACCGTCGAGGTGCCGGTCAGCTGGTCGCCCTCGATGTCGGTGGGCTGCTGGTCGCGCGTGGCGGCTGCGGCCTTGTCGGCTTGGGGAGCATCGTTGAAGACGGGCAGCACGTCAGTGGCCGGACACAGGCCCCAGCTCACCGGCTTTTCGTCGGCCAGGGCCGGCAGGCAGATGGCGATGCTGAGGGGGAGGGGCAGCAGGCGGAGGGCTCGGCGCACGCGGTATCGGATTCGGGCGAAAACGGACCGTAGCTTGCCCCATCCCTTGCATAGGGGCAATGAAGGCGATTGGCGACAAGGGGTCCGGGTTCAGCGCCGGCCCGGATTGCGCCGGCTCAGCGCAGCGCGCCGACGTGGGCCACGCTGCATTCGGCCAGCGCCTGGAGGTCGTATCCGCCCTCCAGCATCGACACCACCCGGCCGCCACCGTGGCGGCGCGCCAGGGTACGCAGCTCGGTGGTGATCCAGGCGAAATCGTCGGTTTCCAGCATCAGGTCGGCCTGGGGGTCGCGCATGTGCGCATCGAAGCCGGCCGAGATCAGCAGCAGCTGCGGGCGGAAATCGTCGATCGCCGGCAGCATCTCGTCGGCCCAGGTATTGCGGAAGCGGAAGCCACCGCTGCCTGGCGGCAGCAGGATGTTGAGCAGGTTGCCGGCCCCGCGGTCGCGGCGCAGCCCGGAGTTCGGGAACAGCCCGGCCTGGTGGGTGCTGTAGTAGGCCACCCCCGGGTCGGCGATGAAGATGTCCTGGGTGCCGTTGCCGTGGTGGACGTCGAAATCGATGATCGCGATGCGTTCCAGCCCATACCGGTCGCGCGCATACGCAGCGGCGATGGCGATGTTGTTGAACAGGCAGAAGCCCATCGCGGTGGTCGCGGTGGCGTGGTGGCCCGGCGGACGGACCGCGCAGAAGGCCACCGGGTCCGCGCCCAGCATCACCGCATCGACCGCGGCCACGCCGGCCCCGGCCGCGTGCAGGGCCGCACTGGCCGAGCCTGGCGAGGTCATGGTGTCCATGTCGAGCAGGCGCAGCGGCTCGGTCTGCGGCTGCAGGACCAGGTCGATCAGCGCGCTGTCGTGGACCCGGGCCAGCTCACCCAGCTTCGCCGGCGGGGCCTGGCGCCAGTCGAGCTGGTCGGGGAATGCCGCTTCCAGGGCGTCCAGGACCGTTTGCAGGCGTTGGGGGCTTTCGGGGTGGCCACGGCCGGGATCGTGTTGCAGACAGGCGGGATGGGTGAAAACCAGCATGCGGGCAGGGGTTCCGGTAGGGGCTCAGGCGTGCCGGCGCTCGTGGCGCCATAGCACATCGCCCTGGCCATCGGCGCGCGCCAGCACGCGCGCGAGCACGAACAGCAGGTCCGACAGGCGGTTGAGGTAGCCGATCGCTTCGACGCGCACCGGTTCCAGGGCGGCCAGGGTGACCGTCTCGCGCTCGGCACGGCGCACGATGGTGCGGGCCAGGTGGCAGCGTGCGGCGGCCTCGCCACCGGCGGGCAGAATGAACTCCTTCAGGGCCGGCAGGTCGGCATTGAAGTGGTCCAGCCGGGCCTCCAGCGCCTCGATGTCGGTGGCATGGATGGCGGCATGGCCGGGGATGCACAGCTCGCCGCCGAGGTCGAACAGCTGGTGCTGGATCGTGGTCAGCAACGCGCGTACGTCGTCCGGCAGCGCAACCGCCAGCAGCACGCCCAGCGCCGAGTTGGCCTCGTCCACGGTGCCGTAGGCCTGGACCCGGGCGGCATCCTTGCGCACGCGGCTGCCATCGCCCAGGCCGGTGCTGCCATCGTCACCGGTGCGCGTATAGATGCGGGAAAGGCGATTGCCCACGGTGGCTCCGGCGCTCAGTGCAGGATGTCGCGGCGCGCCTGCAGCAGCTTGGCCACCTGTTCGGTGGCCAGCTGCAGCGCCGCGGCCAGGCCGACGTAGATCGCGGCGGTGCGCAGGTAGGGCAGGTACCAGTCGCCGTAGTTGCTGGCCCAACCGGCCAGGGTCGGCTGGGACACGTTGGCGCTGGTCCAGTAGAAACCGCCTTGGGCAAACAGGTGGCAGACCGCCACTGCGGCCACCAGCAGCAGTGCGCCCTTGCCCAGTGCCGCCCAGCTCGCGCCCCGATAGTGCTGGCGCAGCAGCATGCCGCCGGCCCACAGTGCGAAGTAGGCCGGCAGCAGCATCCAGGTGCCCGGCGAGACGCAGTAGTGCTGCAGGTAGGCCATGCCGGCGCTGCGGATCACCAGTACGTCCACCAGCAGGGCCAGCGCCATCAGCAGCGGGAACGCCCAGCGCGTCCAGGCGCGCAGGTAGAACCCGCCGAGGAAGAACACCGCCCATGAGGCATCCGGGGTCGCGGCGAAATGATTGACCCGTGTGGCCGCCATCAGCAGCACGAGCACGGACAGGACGAAGGCGCGTTGGGCGGTGGAGGTCATGGCGGCGACGGGAGAGGATTCAGCATCCATTCTAGCCCCGGCCCGGCCCGGCCGGGCGCACCGGACACGATGGCCGCTACGGCGGAGCGGCGCGGACCGCAGTGGCCGCTTATCATGGCGGCATGAGTGAACGACATGATGTGGTGATCGTAGGCGGTGGGCTGGTCGGTGCCAGTCTGGCCATCGCGCTGGACCGCGCCGGACGCGACGTCGGCCTGGTGGAAGCTACGCCTGCGGGGACGCTGCCGGCCGTGTTCGACCAGCGCAACCTGAGTTTTGCCGCCGCCACGATCAACGCGTTGACCGCATTGGGCGTGATGCAGCGGCTGGCCACCGGCACCGGCGCGATCACCCGCATCCACGTCAGCCGCGCGGGCGATTTCGGCCGCGTGCAGATGGAGGCGGCGCAGTACCAGCGCCCGTGGTTCGGTCAGGTGGTGGTGGCGCGTGATTTCGGCCAGGCGCTGGAAATCCGCCTGGACGAACTGACCCGCCTGACCCGCTACCGGCCGGCCCGCTTCATCCGCCTTGGCGAAACGGTCGACGGCCACCGCCAGGTCTTCATCGCCGATGACGGCGGCGAGCGCTGCCTGCTGGCGCGGCTGGTGGTCGGCGCCGATGGCACCCGCAGCGGCGTCCGCGACGCGCTGGGCATCGGCGTGGACGATCATGATTTCGAGCAGACCCTGTTCGTCGCACGGGTACGCGCGGCGCGCGCGCCGGACGGCACGGCCTACGAGCGTTTCACCGACACCGGCCCCACGGCGCTGCTGCCGCGCGGCGACCGCCACTACGGTGCGGTGCACGGGGTGGCCCGCGCGCAGGCCGAGGCGGTACTGGCGCTGGACGATGCCGCCTGGCTGCAGCGCCTGCAGGACGCGATCGGCTGGCGGGCCGGACGGCTGCTGGAGAGCGGCCCGCGCAGCGCCTACCCGCTGATCCAGGTACTGGCGCAGTCGCTGGTGGATGAGCGGGCGGTGCTGCTGGGCAATGCCGCGCAGACCATCCACCCGCTCGGCGCGCAGGGCTTCAATCTGGGCCTGCGCGATGCGCTGACCCTGGCCGAACTGGTGGGCGCTGCCGGTGATCCGGGCAGCGATGCCCTCTTGGCCGCGCACGTGGCCCGCCGCGCGGAAGACCGCGCGCAGACCATCGCCTTCTCCGGTGGGCTGGCCCGGCTGACCAGCAACCCGGCGCCGTTGATGCGGCCGTTGCGCAGCCTCGGCCTGCTGGCCGCGCAGGCCACGCCGATGCAGTCGATGCTGGTCGGCGGCGCGATGGGGTTCCGCGGCGAGGTGCCGGCGCTGTGCCGGGAGGGCGCCGCATGAGCCGGCGCGCGCGCGATGTGATCGTGGTGGGCGGCGGCGTGGTCGGGGCGACCTGCGCGCTGGCGCTGGCCGATGCCGGGCTGGAGGTGACCCTGGTCGAAGGACGCGAGCCGGCACAGTGGCAGCCGCAGCAGCCGGACCTGCGCGTGTACGCGTTTGCGCCCGACAACGCGCAGCTGCTCCAGTCGCTGGGCGTGTGGCCAGCGGTCAGCCGTGCGCGGGCGTGTGCCTATCGGCGCATGCGGGTCTGGGACGCGGCCGGTGGCGACGAGCTGCGGTTCGATGCCGATCGCCTCGGCCGGCCGCAACTGGGCTGGATCGTCGAGAACGATCTGCTGGTCGACCGCCTGTGGGCGGCGCTGCCGGCGGCTGGCGTGGAGGTCTGCTGTCCCGCGCGCGTGGAAGCACTGGAGCAGGACGCACAGGGCGTGCGGCTGCGGCTGGAGGACGGCCGTCGCCTGGAGTCTTCGCTGGCCATCGCCGCCGATGGCGCCGAGTCCACGTTGCGCCGGCTGGCGGGGCTGGAGGTCGCCCGCCAGGACTACGGCCAGCGCGGCGTGGTGGCCTATGTGGACACCGAACACGACAACGAGGCCACGGCCTGGCAGCGTTTCCTGGTGACCGGTCCGCTGGCCGTACTGCCGATCGGTACCCACCGCAGTTCGATCGTCTGGACCTTGCCCGACGCAGAGGCCGAGCGTGTGCTGGCCCTGGGCGACGCGGCGTTCGGGCAGGAACTGACTGCGGCCTTCGCCGGTCGACTCGGGTGGATGAAGCCGGCCTCGCGGCGTGTGGCCTTCCCGTTGCGCCGCCAGTTGGCGACCGCCTACATGACCGGCCGCATCCTCGCACTGGGCGATGCGGCACACGTGGTGCATCCGCTGGCCGGGCAGGGGGTGAATCTGGGCCTGCGCGATGTGGCCGCGCTGCGCGCCCTGTTCCGCGATGCGCGGCAGCGCCGCCAGGACGGGATGTCGCCGCACCGGCTGCAGCGGTGGGCACGCGAACGACGCAGCGAGAACACCGTCGCCGCCTATGGCTTCGATGCCATCAACACGGTGTTCTCCAACGATGAGATGCATCTCACCCTGGCGCGCGGCCGCGCGCTGGGGTGTGCCGGCAAGCTGCCGCCACTGGTATCGATGTTCTGGAAGCGCGCGGCCGGGGTGTGACGCCGGCCGCGTGAGCGGGGGCCTAGTCGGCCAGCCAGCCGGCAAGGTCGGCGCGGTCGAGCTTGCCGCGACGCTTTACATCCAGGGCGCTGAATTCATCGGCCAGCGCGGGATTGGCCTGTGCCTCCTCGCGGCTGATGAAACCGTCGCCATCGCTGTCCAGTGCCTGAACAGCAAACCGGTACTGGCCAATCACGGCCACCGGCTGCACCGACCGCACGGTGATCTCGGCCTCGCCGGCCGGCGCAGGCAGCGTCACCTGATGGGTGACCTTGCCCTGTGCCAGCGGCTGGGTGCGCACGCTGACCGGCACGTCGCGCAGCGGTTCGCTGATGGCCGGCGGCGGAGCAGGGGTCTGGGCAAACACTACGCCTGGCACCCACAGAAACAGGACCAGGCTGTAAAGACGTCGCATCGCGATCTCCAAGAAAAGGGGGCCGCCGCGCGGGTCAGCGCAACGGCGACGCCAGCACCGTGATTTCCTCGCGGTCGTGGTACAGCTGCTTGGCACGCACCACCAGCGGCTTGTCTGCCTGCGCCTGGAACAGCTCCAGACACATGCGGGTCTCGTCCCAGCGCTTCTTCATCGGCAGCTTGAGGTTGAAGATCGCATGCCGGCACCAGCCCTCGCGGAACCAGGTGGCCATGCGTTCGGCGACCCGGCGCGGTTGTTCGACCATGTCGCAGACCATCCAGTCCAGCGGCGTCTCCGGCTGCCAGTGGAAGCCGTCGGCGCGCAGGTGCTCGACCAGGCCGGTCTCCAGCACATGGTCGCGCAGCGGGCCGTTGTCGACGCTGATCACGTGGACGTGCTGGCGGGTCAACACCCAGGTCCAGCCGCCGGGTGCGGCGCCAAGGTCGGCCGCGCGCATGCCCGGCACCACCAGCTTCTCGCGCTCTTCCGGCGTCATCAGGGTGAGCAGCGCCTCATCCAGCTTCAGTGCCGAGCGCGAGGGCGCATCGGGCAGCAGTTTCAGGCGCGGGATGCCCAGCGCCCACGGCGCGCTGTCGCGGGTGTCGGCGACGCAGACAAAGGCATGGCGCCCGTCCACGAACACGATGTGCAGGCGCGGCAGTGCGGTGTTGGCCTTGTCGGTCAACAGGCCGGCCTTGCGCAGTGCGGGGCGCAGCGCATTGCCGAACGCGCGGGCCAGGCCGGCCAAGGGCTTGCCTTCATCGGAATCCGGGTGCTCCACCCACATGTCACCGAACCGCTGCTGGCCCTGCAGCGCGGCCATGATCGGGGTGATGCGGTCGGCCGCGTCCAGCTGCGGCAGCTCGGCCAGCACCACCAGCTTCTGCCGCGCGAAGATGAGCGAACGCCACGGCAACGCCTTGGACAGGGCGGCGCCTTCCCCGGTGGCGAACAGCACGTAGCCATCGTTGCGCTGGGTACGCGCATACCCGGCGATGCCCGCATGGGCGGCGCGCTCGGACAGTTCAGCGGCCAGTTCAGGCTCGAAGCCCTGGCGGCACAGACACAGCAGGCCGGTCATCGAATCGCGCCCGAAGCGCGGCGGTCAGTAATGCGCACCGTTGGTCTCCCCGTACTGGCGCAGCACGGCGCGCGCCGCGTCGCGCTCGATGTCGCGCACAACCTCGATGCCGCGCTGGTTGAGCTCGCCCACCCAGTCTGCCGGCAGTGGACCTTCGTCGAACGCGGTGAGTTCTTCCACATCCTGTGCGCTGGCACCGATCAGCAGGCGGTCAATGCCGGCCCATACGGTCGCGCCATAGCACTGGCAACAGGGCTGGGACGACGTGGCGAGCGTGACCGGGCTCAGTACGTCGTTCAACCGCGGGGTCTGCAGGCGCTGCTGGGCCAGCATGTAGGCCATGTTTTCGGCATGCGCCAGCGAGGTGTTGTGCGGCACCACGCGGTTGACGCCGGCGGCGATGACGCGGTCGTCCGGGCCGAACACCACCGCGCCGAACGGACCGCCGGTCTGCGCCTCGACATTCAGGCGCGACAGCTCGATCGCCAGCGCGACCTTGTCGGCATCGCCGGGATAGGCGCGGCTGAGATCGATCCGGTCGTGGATCCAGGCGGGCAGGGTGAGGTGGACTTGCGCGTACAGCATCGGGGCGTGGGCCTCTTCTGGGATGGAGCAGCGGCAGTGTATCGGGCCGTGCGTAGGGATGCCGTGTCCGCGCTGAACGCGGCCACGGGCCTGCCGGCGCCGAGGGTGCGCCGGTTGCGGGGATGCCGGGGCGGATGCCCTGCCGGTGCAGGGCGCCGCTGGACGGAGGCCGGTGCCAGGCACCGGCGCGGATGGCTTACGCCGACCAGGTGTCGCGCAGGGTCACGCTGCGGTTGAACACCGGGGTGGCCGCGGTGTGGTCGCGGCGATCGGCAACGAAGTAGCCGGTGCGCTCGAACTGGAAGGACTGCTCCGGAGCGGCGCTGGCCGCGGCCGGTTCGACATAGCCGGCAACGGTGCGGCGCGATGCCGGATTGAGGTGATCGCGGTAGGTCTTGCCGTCGGATTCGTCGTCCGGGTTGGGGACCGAGAACAGGCGGTCGTACAGGCGGATTTCCGCCGGCACCGCGTGCACCGCGCTGACCCAGTGGATGGTGCCCTTGACCTTGCGGTTGGCGCCTTCCATGCCCGGACGCGATTCCGGGTCCAGCCAGCCGCGCAGCTCGATGATGGCGCCGTCGGCATCCTTGATCACCTCATCGCAGCGGATGATGCCCGCACCGCGCAGGCGCACTTCGCCGCCCGGCACCAGGCGCTTCCAGCCCTTCGGCGGAATCTCGGCGAAGTCCTCGCGCTCGATCCACAGCTCGCGCGCGAACGGCACCTCGCGGGTACCGAAGGCCTCGTCCTTGGGGTGGTTGGAGAAGGTCAGCGTTTCGGTGTGGCCCTCCGGCAGGTTGGTCAGTACCAGCTTGACCGGATCGACCACCGCCATGCGACGCGCCGCGGCGCCGTCGAGGTCTTCACGCAGAGCGCCTTCGAGCACGCTGAAATCGATCAGCGAGTTCTGCTTGCTGATGCCCACCCGTTCGGCGAACAGGCGCATCGCGGCCGGGGTGTAACCGCGGCGACGCAGGCCCTGCAGGGTCGGCATGCGCGGGTCTTCCCAGCCATCGACCAGCTGCTCGGTGACCAGCGCCATCAGCTTGCGCTTGCTCATCACCGTGTAGTTGATGTTCAGGCGCGAGAATTCGATCTGGCGCGGCTTGGCCGCTTCGCGCGGCAGCCCGCGCTCCACCAGCGGCGCGGTCAGCGCGTCGTCGTGCGCGAAGTCCACGTTGTCCACGCACCAGTCGTACAGCGGGCGATGGTCTTCGAACTCCAGCGTGCACAGCGAGTGGGTGATGCCTTCGAGCGAGTCGCCCAGCGCATGCGCGAAGTCGTACATCGGGTAGATCGGCCAAGCGTTGCCGGTGTTCTGGTGCTCGACGTGCTTGATCCGGTACAGCGCCGGGTCGCGCAGGTTGATGTTGCCGCTGGCCATGTCGATCTTGGCCCGCACGGTGCGCGCACCGTCCGGGAACTCGCCGGCGCGCATGCGCGCGAACAGGTCCAGGTTCTCTTCCACGCTGCGCTCGCGGAACGGCGACGGGCGGCCCGGCTCGGTCAGAGTGCCGCGGTAGGCGCGCACTTCCTCGGCCGACAGGTCGCACACATAGGCCTTGCCGTCGCGGATCAGCTTCTGTGCGGCCAGGTAGTACGCATCGAAGTAGTCCGAGGCGTGGCGCAGCTCGTTCCACTCGAAGCCCAGCCAGCGCACGTCGTCCTGGATCGCCGCCACGTACTCGGGGTCTTCCTTGGCCGGGTTGGTATCGTCGAAACGCAGGTTGCACACGCCGCCGAACTCACCGGCAATGCCGAAGTTCAGGCAGATCGACTTGGCATGGCCGATGTGCAGGTAGCCGTTGGGCTCGGGCGGGAAGCGCGTCTTGATCGCGGCATGCTTGCCGGCGGCCAGGTCCTCGCGGACGATCTGACGGATGAAATCCCGCTTTTCGTGGGTTTCCGGAAGGGCGTCGGTGGGGGCGGCGGTAGGCTCGGACATGATGCGCGGTCGCAGTCTGAAAGGCAGAAAGACCAACAGTTTAGCCTGTCGCACGGCGACAGGCTAAACGGCAGGTGCCGACGGTTGGTCGGCACGGCTTCAGCCCTCGGGGGTATGCTGGGCCGACCCCGCCGGAGCCCGCCCATGCACGTGATCTACCAGGCCGACAACCTGTTCGATGCCCACCTGGTCAAGCATGCCCTGGAGGACGCCGGCATTCCGGCCTTCGTGTTCGGCGAATCACTGCTGGGCGGCATGGGCGAGCTGCCGCTGTTCGGAGTGCTGCGGGTCTGCGTGCCGGACCTGGCCCGCCCGGAGGCCGAGGCGATCGTGGCCGGCCTGGACTTGGGCGGACCGCAGCACGACCCCATATTCGACGATGACGAAAGCGCCGGTCTCTTGCCGGCCTAGGAGACCGCCATGTTGGGAATTGCCAAGGGCCTGTTGGGCATCGGCGCGTTCAAACAGCGCCTGCCGCGCCCGGACGAGGCCCTGCCGGGCCGGGAGCATCCCCTGCCGCTGCACAACCAGCACTACGTCAACAGCCACCCGCTCAAGGACGGCTTTGCCGGCCTGCAGCGCATCCGCGTGGCAATGGGCTGCTTCTGGGGGGCCGAGCGCACGTTCTGGACCTTGCCGGGCGTGTACTCCACCTCGGTGGGCTATGCCGGCGGAGTGACCCCGAACCCGACCTACGAAGAGGTCTGTTCCGGCCTGACCGGGCACACGGAGATCGTGGAGGTGGTGTTCGATTCCGCCATCATCAGCCTGCCTGAGCTGCTGCAGGTGTTCTGGGAGAACCACGACCCGACCCAGGGCATGCGCCAGGGCAACGACACCGGCACCCAGTACCGTTCGGCGATCCACGCCACCAGCCAGGCCCAGCACGAGGCGGCGCTGGCCAGCCGCGCCGCCTACCAGCAGCGGCTGACCGAGGCCGGGTTTGGCGCGATCACCACCGACATCGTCTTTCCCGCCCCTGCGTATTACTACGCCGAGGACTACCACCAGCAGTATCTGGCCAAGAACCCGAACGGCTACTGCGGCATCGGCGGCACCGGCGTCAGCTGCCCGATCGGGCTGGACGCGTAGAGCCGGGCTCTGCCCGGCTGCTTCATGCAGTTTGGCCAACAGCCCGTTGCCAATGGTTCCCTGGCGTTGGCGGGACGGTGCGGGTTTGCGGGGGACGCCGTGAATCCGTCCGTGGAGGCTAAGTCGCAGCATCCATGCTGCTCATTCCCCCGCAAACCCGCCCCGACCCGCCTTTGATGGTTGGCTGGTTGCCACGGGAAGAGCCGATGCAACGTCAACGTCAACGGCGTCTTCGTTACCGCACCCGATGAATTCTTCCGGGGAGCCGGCCAGCGGCCGGCACCACGTTTTCCTGGCCGCCTCGCGATCATGCATGGGGGCGGCGCGCCGGCTGCCCCGGCCGATATGAACCAAAGCGCCGCTGTTGCCAGGATCTCAAAAAAGAAGCCGGACGCATGCAATCACTGCATCCGTCCCGTCCTTGAACCACCCGAACAACACGCCGCTTACAGCCGGTCGCGGATCGTCTGGCGCAGTGCCTCCAGGTCCTTGGCGAACGCATCGATGCCGGCGGCCAGCTTCTCGGTGGCCATCGGGTCGGCGGCCAGGTCGGTCGCGAACCGGGTGGCGTCGATCGGCGGCGCGGTGACCGCTTCGACCGCGCCGGCGACGAGCCTGCGCGGCAGGTCGCCGTGGTCGGCGTCCAGCTTCTCCAGCAGGTCCGGCGAGATGGTCAGGCGGTCGCACCCGGCCAGTGCCTCGATCTGCGCCGTCGAACGGAACGACGCGCCCATCACCACCGTCGGCGAGCCGCGGCGCTTGAACTCGGCGTAGACGCCGCGCACGAACACCACGCCCGGATCGTCGTCGATCGTGGCCGGGGTCTGCCCGTTGGCGACGTACCAATCCAGGATGCGGCCGACGAACGGCGAAATCAGGAACGCGCCGGCCTCGCTGCAGGCCAGCGCCTGGGTCGGATTGAAGATCAGCGTCAGGTTGCAGTCGATGCCTTCGCTCTGCAGCTGGCGCGCGGCTTCCACGCCGGCCCAGGTCGCGGCGATCTTGATCAGCACCTTGCTGCGCGGCACGCCGGCGGCCTCGTACATCGCGATGAACTGGCGTGCCTTGGTCACCGTGGCCGCCGTGTCGTGGGCCTGGTCGGCATCGACTTCGGTCGACACCCGGCCCGGCACCAGCGTGCTCAGCAGCGTGCCCACGCCCACGGTGAGACGGTCGGCGACGGCATGCACGATGGTCTCGCGCTCGCCGGTCTGCTCACGGCCCCAGGCCAGCTCGCGTTCGATCAGGTCCGCGTACACCGGCAGGTCCAGCGCCTTCTTCACCAGCGTCGGGTTGGTCGTGCAGTCGACCGGCTTCAAGCGCTTGATCGCCTCGTAGTCGCCGGTATCGGCCACGACGACGGAGAGATCACGCAGCTGGGTGAGTTTGGACGGAGAAACGGTGTTCATTGCCACTCCTGGAGGGGACGGAAGAACCGGCGCGCAACGCAGCGCGGTTCAGGAATTCGGGTTGTGGACGGCGGTGACGCGCAGGCGCAGCTTGCGGCCGCCCGGGGCATCCCAGTCCATGCTCTGGCCGACCGACAGGCCCAGCAGGGCGGTGCCCACCGGCGCAAGGATCGAGACCTTGCCCTGTTCCACGTCGGCTTCGCGGGGGTAGACCAGCGTCAGGACGTGCTTTTCGTTCTGCAGCTCATCTTCGCACTCCACGCGCGAATGCATCATGACGGTGCCTGCGGGCATCGCGTCCGCTGCCACCACCGTGGCACGGTTGAGCTCCTGGGCAAGCGCGAGCGCGGCCGGCGTCTGGCCGACGGCGGGGGAGTCAAGCATGGCTTCCAGGCGATCCATATCGTGGCTGGAAACAATGATCGACGGCGGCAGTCCGCTGGATGTGGACATGGTGAAGCTCCTTGCGTATTTGTGAATGGCCCATGCAAAAGGCGGCGCCTGCTGGCGCCGCCTGGTTCTATTGTGCTGACAATCGCAGGCGGATGCGACCCGTGCCGATCCACCTGCCCGTCGGGTGGTTCAGCCAGCCTCAGGCCGGCCGCTGCGGGACGACGGCCGGCAGCACGCCGCTGTCGCCGGCCTGCAGCGTGAACAGCTCCTGCGGCAACCGCTTGAACTGCTGGGCGAGCTGATCCAGGAAGCCGCTCATGGCCGAGCTGCGGCGCCAGGCCATCGCGATGCGACGGCTGGGGCGGTCGTCGCCGTTGAAATCCAGCAGGCGGATGTTCTCCGACCGCGGTACCGGCGGCTTGACCGACAGCGTCGGCATCAGAGTGATGCCCACATCGGCGGCCACCATCTGGCGCAGGGTCTCCAGGCTGGTGGCACGGAACTCGGATTTTTCGTTGGCACCGAACAGGCGGCACACCGCCAGCGCCTGGTCGCGCAGGCAGTGGCCGTCTTCGAGCAGCAGCAGCTTCTGCGCCGACAGCTCCTGCACATCCAGGTGGTGGCGCCGTGCCAGCGGATGCTTGCCCGATACCGCCAGCAGGAACGGTTCCTCGAACAGGAACTCGGCGTGCAGCTGGTCATCGTCCAGCGGCAGCGCCAGCAGGGCCGCATCCAGCTTGCCTTCGCGCAGGCGGGTCAGCAGCTCGTCGCTTTTCTCTTCCACCAGGAGCAGTTCCAGGTGCGGGAAGCGCTCGCGGATGTTGGGGATGACGTGCGGCAACAGGTACGGGCCAAGGGTCGGGAAGATGCCCAGACGAACGGTGCCCGCTTCAGGGTCGCGGCTGCGTCGTGCAGCCTCTTTCATCTGCTCTACTTCGGCAACGATCGTGCGTGCACGCGCTGCCGCTTCCACGCCGGCCGGGGTCAGCATGACCTTTCGCGGCGCACGCTCGACCAGTGGCAACCCCAGCTCGTCCTCCAGCTTGCGGATCTGGGTGGAAAGCGTGGGTTGGCTGACGAAACAGGCGGCAGCGGCGCGGCCGAAGTGGCGATGGTCGGCCAGGGCCACAAGATACTTCAGATCACGTAGGTTCATCCTTAGACCTCTAGGGGTATGGACCGGGTGATGGCGTGGTTTACCCAGCGGGCAGAAGACGCTCCCGATGCAGCCGGGAGCGACGCAAATCAGGCAGCTTCGGCGACAGCGCCGCTGCTCTTGGGAACGGAGGTGCGGATCAGGTGATCGAAGGCGCTCAGTGCGGCGGTCGAGCCGGCCCCCATCGCGATGACGATCTGCTTGTACGGAACGGTGGTGCAATCTCCTGCTGCGAATACGCCCGGAACGCTGGTCTGGCCACGGTCGTCGATGAGGATTTCGCCGCGCGGAGAGAGCGCCACGGTGTCCTTCAGCCACTCGGTGTTGGGAAGCAGGCCGATCTGCACGAAAATACCTTCCAGTTCGATCCGATGCGCATCGCCGCCGATACGATCCTGATATACCAGACCACTCACCTTCTGCCCATCGCCCAGGACTTCCTGGGTCAGGGCGCTGGTGATGATGGTGACGTTGCCCAGGCTGCGCAGCTTCCGCTGCAGGACCTCATCGGCGCGCAGTTTGTCATCAAATTCCAGAAGGGTCACATGCGACACGATGCCGGCCAGGTCGATGGCCGCCTCGACGCCGGAGTTGCCGCCGCCGATCACCGCCACGCGCTTGCCCTTGAACAGCGGACCGTCGCAGTGCGGGCAATACGCCACGCCCTTGTTGCGGTACTGCTCCTCGCCCGGCACGTTCATCTGGCGCCACCGTGCGCCGGTGGACAGGATCACCGAGCGCGACTTCAGCGACGCGCCGTTCTCCAGCTGGACCTCGACCAGGCCGTCATCACCGGCCGGCACCAGTGCGGTGGCGCGCTGCAGGTTCATGATGTCCACCTCGTACTCGCGCACATGCTGTTCCAGGGCGGCGGCGAGCTTGGGGCCTTCGGTTTCCTTGACCGAGATGAAGTTCTCAATGGCCATCGTATCCAGCACCTGGCCACCGAAACGCTCGGCGGCCACGCCGGTCCGGATGCCCTTGCGCGCGGCGTAGATCGCCGCTGCGGCACCGGCCGGGCCACCGCCGACGACCAGCACGTCGAACGGCGCCTTGGCGGCAATCTTCTCGGCGTCGCGTTTGCCCGAGCCGGTGTCCAGCTTGGCCACGATCTGTTCCAGGCTCATGCGGCCCTGGTCGAACACGTCACCATTGAGATACACGGTGGGCACGGACATGATCTGACGCGCCTCGACCTCGGCCGGGAACAGCGCGCCGTCGATCGCCACATGCTGGATGCGCGGATTGAGCACCGCCGCCAGGTTCAGCGCCTGCACCACGTCCGGGCAGTTCTGGCAGGACAACGAGAAATAGGTTTCAAAGCGGTAGTCGCCGTCCAGGTTGCGCACCTGTTCGATCAGCTCGGCAGTGGCCTTGGACGGGTGTCCGCCCACCTGCAGCAGGGCCAGCACCAGCGAGGTGAACTCGTGCCCCATCGGCAGCCCGGCGAAGGCCAGGTGGATGTCCTGGCCTGGGGTGGTCAGCGCGAAGGAGGGGGTGCGCTCGCTGCCATCGCGGCGCACGTCCAGCTGGATCTGCGCCGACAGGGTGGTCAGGGTGTTGAGCAGCTCCAGCATCTCCTGCGACTTGGCGCCATCGTCCACGTGGGCCGTGATCTGGATCGGACGGGTGACGCGTTCCAGGTAGGTCTTGAGCTGGGACTGGAGGTTGGCATCCAACATCGAAAAAACTCCTTGATTCAGGCAAGGGGACAGCGTCGACGAACCCCGAAGGTGCATCTGCGCAGCAGGGGGGTGAACCGAAGCGGGCGCGTGGCGGCACCGGCTTGGGTTCACCCCCACTCCCGTCGAAGCGGGAATGGGGATGAGGCGTTGCTTAGATCTTGCCGACCAGATCCAGCGACGGGGTCAGGGTCTTCTCGCCTTCCTTCCACTTGGCCGGGCACACCTGGTTCGGGTTGGCGGCGGTGAACTGGGCAGCCTTGAGCTTGCGCAGCGTTTCGGAGACGTCACGGGCGATCTCGTTGGAGTGGATCTCCAGGGTCTTGATCACGCCTTCCGGGTTGATGATGAAGGTGCCGCGCAGGGCCAGGCCTTCTTCCGGGATGTGCACGCCGAAGGCGTTGGTCAGGGCGTGGGTCGGGTCACCCACCAGCGGGAACTGGGCCTTGCCGACGGCCGGCGAGGTTTCGTGCCACACCTTGTGCGAGAAATGGGTGTCGGTGGTGACGATGTACACCTCGGCACCGGCCTTCTGGAACTCGGCGTAATGGTCGGCGGCGTCTTCGATTTCGGTCGGGCAGTTGAAGGTGAACGCGGCCGGCATGAAGATCAGCACGGACCACTGGCCCTTCAGGGTGCTGTCGGAGACCTTGATGAACTCGCCGTTCTGGTAGGCGTTGGCTTCGAACGGCTGGATCTGGGTGTTGATGAGCGACATCGTTGTTCCTCTTGGTGAAGGGGTGGGTGAAGCGACCAACACAGGTTAGCGGCTCCGTTCCCATAAGGACAATCCATTGATTGCATCTATACGATAGACATAGTCTATCAAAATGAGCTGATCCAGAGATGAACCCTTGGGTCGATATCGCCCGAATGCATTGCAGCGCAATGACATCGCCGCCGCCGCGGCTGATCGGTGCCATAGCCCGCGTGTATCCGCCCAAGGTGAAACCTGAACGAACCGCTCGGTCAGCCCGCCTGTGGCGCACGGGGAGGCGGCGTCGCCACCGGCTGCAGGCGCGCGGTGACGGTGCACTACACTGCGCGCCCGTTCCTGCACGATCCCCGCCATGACTGCCGCCCCGCGCGACGTTCGACAGCTGCTGGCCGAAGCCGCCGCCACCCTGCCCGGCGTGGAGGGGCGGCACGAGGCCGAACTGCTGCTGCTGCATGTGCTCGGGCGGGAGCGCGGCTGGCTGTTCGCGCATGCCACCGATCTGCTCGACGCCGACGCCGTAGCGACCTTCCAGGCCCTGCTGGCCCGCCGCCAGGCCGGCGAGCCGGTTGCCTACCTGCTTGGCCGACGCGGTTTCTGGACGCTGGATCTGGCGGTCAGCCCGGCCACGCTGATTCCGCGCCCGGAAACCGAGCTGCTGGTCGAGCTGGCGTTGGATCGGCTGCCGCGGGAGACCGCCCTGGAGGTGGCCGACCTCGGTACCGGCAGCGGCGCGATCGCCCTGGCGCTGGCCAGCGAACGGCCGCACGCCCGCATCACCGCCACCGACGCCAGCGCCGAGGCCCTTCAGATGGCGCGCCGCAACGCGGCAGCGAACGGCGTGCACAACGTGGTGTTCGTCGCAGGGTCCTGGTATGCACCGTTGGCCGGTCAGCGCTTTGCGCTGATCGCCAGCAACCCGCCGTACATCGCCAGCGGCGACCCGCACCTGCTGCAGGGCGATCTGCGCCATGAACCGGCCAGCGCGCTGGCATCCGGGGCCGATGGTCTGGACGACATCCGCGTGATCGTCGCCGGCGCCGGCGCGCACCTGCTGCCCGGCGGCTGGCTGCTCATCGAACATGGCTGGGATCAGGGCGACGCGATCCGCGCGCTGTTCGAACAGGCTGGCTTCGATCACGTGTCCACCGTCCGCGATCTCGAACAGCGCGAGCGCGTGACCTGCGGCTGTCTGCCCGGCGGGGTTTGAACCCGGCGGCAACAATGCCGTGGGTAGAATGGCGTTCCACCCGAAAGGACGCGCCATGCTGCTTCGCAATGCCAAGGTTATGGCCCACCCGTTCCTGCACGACATGCGCCAGGACAGCTATTTTCCCGCGCCCCTGGTTGAACAGGGCCGGCAGATCCTGCTGCGCCTGTGCGAGCGCATCGAGCGCGAGCCGCCCGCCGATGCGGCGGCGCTGTGCGCGCTGACCCACGCCGCCACGCTTGAATTCAACGTGCTCGGCGAAGCATTCGAGGCGCAGGGCAGCGAACTGGAATCCGTGGCACGCGACAACATCGGCAGCGATGTCGATTTCATCGCGCGCAGCTACGGGTTCGATGTGGATGTCGAAGACCTGATCAGCCCGCGCGAGTGGTGAACCCGCCCGTGCGTGCCTGTCCCCAACAACGGAGTTCCGTCATGCGTACGCTGTACCCCGCCATTACCCCCTACGACGTCGGCAGCCTGAAGGTCGATGATCGCCACACGCTGTACTTCGAGCAGTGCGGCAACCCCGACGGCAAGCCGGTGGTGATGCTGCATGGTGGCCCGGGCGGTGGCTGCAGCGAGAAAATGCGCCAGTTCCACGACCCGGCCAAGTACCGCATCATCCTGTTCGACCAGCGCGGTGCCGGCCGTTCCACGCCGCACGCCGACCTGGTGGACAACACCACCTGGGACCTGGTGGCCGATATCGAGACGTTGCGCGAGCACCTCAAGGTGGATCGCTGGCAGGTGTTCGGCGGCAGTTGGGGCTCCACCCTGGCATTGGCCTACGCCCAGACCCACCCCCAGCGCGTGACCGAACTGGTGCTGCGCGGCATCTTCATGCTGCGCCGCTGGGAGCTGGAGTGGTTCTACCAGGAAGGTGCCAACCGCCTGTTCCCGGACGCGTGGGAGCACTACCTCAAGCCGATTCCGGCCGTGGAGCGCCACGACCTGATCTCGGCCTTCCACCGCCGCCTGACCAGTGACGACGAAGCCACCCGCCTGGCCGCCGCCAAGGCGTGGAGCGTGTGGGAAGGGGCAACCAGCTTCCTGCACGTGGACGACGACTTCGTGAACAGCCATGAAGACCCGCAGTTCGCGCTGGCGTTCGCCCGCATCGAGAACCATTACTTCGTCAACGGCGGCTTCTTCGAGGTGGAAGAGCAACTGCTGCGCGACGCGCACCGCATCGCCGATATTCCCGGCGTGATCGTGCACGGGCGCTATGACGTCGTGTGCCCGTTGCAGAATGCCTGGGAGCTGCACAAGGCGTGGCCGGCATCGACGCTGGAAATCAGCCCGGCCTCGGGCCACTCGGCGTTCGAAGCGGAGAATGTGGACGCGCTGGTGCGCGCCACCGACCGTTTCGCCGGCTGATCGGCCGGTCCCACCGGTGGGGCATGCGCCTCATCGGTGGGGCGGCACGCGCTGCTGCTACCAGTGGCCGGCCAGCAGCGCCTCGGCCAGCACCTTCAGCTTCGGTGAGGCCTGCCGCGACGGCGGGTACACCAGTGACAACGCGCGGCTGCGGCCCTCGAAAGGCTGCAGCACGCGCTGCAGGCGGCCGTCAGCCAGGGCATCGGCCACCGCGAAGTCCATCACCTGCACGATCCCGACGCCGGCCAGTGCGCCTTCGACCAGCGGATCACCACTGTCGAACACCATCCGCGCCGGTGGGGTGACGTCACGCAGCCCGTCGCCGTCGCGGAACTGCCAGTCCACCAGCCGCCCGCTGCGCAGGTTGCGCACCGCCAGGCAGGCATGCCCGTGCAGATCGTCCACCGTGGCCGGCGCACCGCACCGGGCCAGGTAAGCCGGCGAGGCCACCGTCACCCAGTGCAACGGCCGCAACGGCCGCGCCACCATGCGCACGTCGCTGATCGGGCCGGTGCGCAGGGCGGCATCGAAGCCTTCCTCGACCAGGTCGACCAGGCGGTCGTTGAGCACCAGGTCGAACTGCAGGTGCGGATGCGCACCCATCAACTGGCCGGCCAGCGGCACCAGCACTTTGCGACCGAACATCGAGGGGGCGGTGACTTTGAGTACGCCCGACGGCGTGCACGGGCGGTCGCCGAGGCGCCGCTCGGCATCCTCCAGGCCACTCAGCAGGGGCGCGCAGTGCGCCACGAACTGCTGCCCGTCGGGGGTCAGGCTGACGTTGCGTGTGTTGCGGTGGAGCAGGCGCACACCGAGCGTGCCTTCCAGCCGACTGATCGCGCGCGACAGCCCCGATTGGCTGACCCCGAGCTGGCCGGCAGCGAGGGTGAAACTGCGCGCCTCGGCGACCTGTACCAGCATGCGCACCGCATTGAGATCCATGTCCGCCCTCGATTGATGCGAAAATGCATGACAGAAATCGAAGTATCCGGGTTTATTTGTCTTGCGTCATCAATGAGACTGCCCGCCTTTCCCCCGTACCGACTGGCATGACCGACGCTCCCCGTTCCTTCCCGCCGCGCCTGGCGCTGACCCTGCTGGCAATGGCCCAGCTGATCATCGCGCTCGACGCGACCATCATCTTTGTGGCCCTGCACGAGATGGGGGTGCAGCTGCGGATCAATGCGCAGCAGCTGCAATGGATCGTGAGCGGTTACACCGTGGCCTTCGGCGGCTGCCTGCTGCTCGGCGGCCGCGCGGCCGATCTGCTCGGGCGCCGCCGGGTCTATCGGCTCGGCATGGCGCTGTTCGCGCTGGCCTCGCTGGTCGGTGGTTTCAGCACCAGTGCGTGGCTGCTGATCGCGGCCCGGGCGGTGCAGGGCATCGGCGCGGCGTTGCTGTTCCCGGCCACGTTGTCGCTGATCAACACGCTGTACGCCGAGGGTGCGCCACGCAACCGTGCGCTGGCGATCTGGTCGATGGCCAGCGCCGGTGGCCTGGCGTTGGGCACGCTGCTCGGCGGAGTGCTCACCCAGAGCTTCGGCTGGGCCTCGGTGCTGCTGGTGATCGTGCCGTTCGCCAGCGCCTGTGCGCTGCTGGGCGGGTGGTGGCTGCCGCGCGACTCCGCGCCGCAGGCCGGGCGCTCGTTCGACCTGGCCGGCTGCCTCACCGTCACCCTGGGCGGCAGCCTGCTGGTGACCACCCTGGTGCAGGGGCCGGAGTGGGGCTGGCTGGCGCCGCGCACGCTGGGCTGCCTGGCGCTGTCGGTGGTGCTGCTGGTCGCCTTCGTGCAGATCGAGCAGCGCAGCCGCGATCCGTTGATGCAGTTCGCCCTGCTGCGTCTGCGCAGCCTGCGGGCCGCGATGCTGCTGACGTTCGTGTTCATGAGCAGCTTCGGCGTGCAGTACTACTTCCTGGCGCTGTACTACCAGGATGGCTATGGCTGGAGCGCGCTGCAGGCGGGGCTGGCATTCCTGCCGCCGACGCTGGTGTGCACCGTCGGCATCCGCATCACTGAACGCATGCTCGCCCGTCGCTCGCCCCGCCAGGTGCTGGCACGGGGCATGGCGGCCGGCGCGATCGGTATCGCGGCCGTGGCGGTCGCGCTGCCCTATGGGGCGACATACTGGCCGCTGCTGCCGGGCATCGTGGTGTTGAGCCTCGGGCAGGGCATGACCTGGACGGCGATGTGGATTGTGGCCGGGCAGGGCGTGCCGGCTGCGCAGCAGGGCGTGGCCTCCGGCATGGCGGCCACTGCCCAGCAGATCGGTGGCGCGCTGGGCCTGGCGCTGCTGGTGATGCTGGCCAATGCCGGACGCAGCGCATCGGCGGCGGGCACCGGCCCGGACGCACTGCAGGGGCTGGTGAACGCGCAATACGGCGCGGCCGCCTTTGCGCTGCTGGGCGTCGCGGTGGCGCTGTGGCTGCGGCCGCAGGAAGACCCGGCCGATCAACGCGCTACCGCGTAGCCGCAGCTTCCGGGTAGCGCCGACCGTTGGTCGGCTGGCGCGCGAAGCGCGGGGTTGCCGACGCCGGAACGGAGAGCAGCCGGGCAGAGCCCGGCTCTACGGGCGCAATGCGGGGTGCTGTCGGAGCGGAGCAGCGCCGGGTGTCAGCGGAAGGCGGGTTCGAGCTGGTTGAAGACGCGTGCCAGACGTTGCGCCCAGGCGAGCTGCCCGGCGCTGTCGGCAATCAGGTCCTGGCGGATTTCCAGTTCCACGTGCGCCAGACCACGCGCTTCGGCATGCACCGGGATCGCATAGTCGGTGGCGTCGCTGACCGCATAGGGCTGGTTGTCACCCACCACCAGATCCCCCTCGGCCTGCAGCGCGTGCAGCAGTGCATGCGCGAAGCGCGCATCGCGCTGGTACAGCACGCCGGCGTGCCAGGGCCGCGCCACGCCCTGCATTGCCGGAGTGAAGCTGTGCATGGCAATCAGAATCGTCCGGGTGCCGGCGACAGAGCGCGCATCCAGCTCGGCGCTGATGCGCTGGTGATAGGGGTCGAAAATCTCGCGTACCCGAGCCTCCTGCGCGGCGGCGTCCAGGCGCTGGTTGCCGGGCACCACGGTGTGGTCGCTGACCGGCGCGAACCGGCCCGGCGCGCCGGGCGGGCGGTTGCAGTCGATCACCAGCCGCGAGTACGTCTGCTCGATGGCCCAGGCACCCAGCAGGCCCGCCAGGGCACGGGTGACCCCGGCGATGCCGATGTCCCAGCCGATGTGCCGGTCCAGCTCGGCCTGCGGCAGCCCCAGATCGGCCAGCGCCGCGGGCACCTGCTGGCCGGCATGGTCGGCAATCAACACGAACGGCGAGCGGCCCCGGGCCGGGTGCACCGTGAACGGCGCGGGATCCGACGGTCCCAGCAGCGTGGCGGCGTGCAGCGGCGGGACAAACGCATCAGCCACGCGGGGTACCGTCCAGGTGGTGCTCGATCATCCACAGCCCGGCCCACAGCTTGGCGTCCAATGCGTAGCCCTGGCCCATTTTCTCGACCAGCCACGCCGCCGCGCGGGCGCGCGGGACTTCGTGCACGGTGATGTCCTCGCTGTCATCGCCACCACCGGCACCGACCCGACGCAGGCCGGTGGCGCGCACGAACGCGATCTGCTCGCTGCTCGCACCCGACGAGGTCGGGCCGATCATCAGCACCTCGGCATGTGCGGCGGTCCAGCCGGTTTCTTCTTCCAGCTCGCGCACCGCCGAGACTTCGATCGACTCGCCGGCGTCGATGTCGCCGACCAGGCCGGCCGGCATCTCGATGGTGTTGGCCTGCAGCGGCACCCGGAACTGTTCGACGAACAGCACGTTGTCCTCGGGCGTGACGGCGATGATGATCGCGGCCAGGCCGCCGGCGTGGGTGCGCTCGCTGTATTCCCACGTACCGCGCACGACCATGCGCTGGTACTTGCCTTCGTAGACGACCTTGGGGGCTTGCGTGTTGGGGCTCATGCGATCTCGCTGGCTACGGAAGGGGAATCGGACAGGCCGGCGGCGGCGAACAGGCGGCGACGGGTCAGTGGCCCGAACCGCAGCGCATCGCACAGGCCCTGCAGCATCTGCGCATCGGCGCTGACCCGGCTGAAGTCGGCAGGGCCGCCGTCCAGCGGCGCATCCAGCGCGATGGTGGTCAACTGCCGCCACAACAAGGCGTGCTCACGCTGCTCGCGCAGGCGCACCGCCATCTGCGCGGCGCCACGCAGGCGCAGGAACGGCACTTCGTCGATGCGTTCGTACAACGTGTCCAGGCTGCCGAAGTGGGCCAGCAGCACCGCCGCGGACTTGGCGCCCACGCCGGTCACGCCGGGGATGTTGTCGACCGCGTCGCCGCACAACGCCAGGTAATCGGCGATCTGGTGGGCATGGACGCCGTGGCGGGCCTTGACCCCGGCCATGCCCCAACGCTGGTTGCGTGCGTAGTCCCACTGTTCGTCGTGCTCGAACAGCAGCTGCGACAGGTCCTTGTCGGCGGAGACGATCACCCCGCGCATGCCCGCCTCGCGGCGCGCGTGCAGGGCGCTGCCGATCAGGTCGTCGGCTTCGTACTCATGGTGGGCCAGTACCGCCAGCCCAAGCGCCACGCACAGCGCTTTGCAGTGCGCGAACTGGCGGCGCAGCGCATCCGGTGCCGGGTCGCGGTTGGCCTTGTAGGCGGCATACAGGCGGTGCCGGAAACAGCTGTCCAGCGCCTCGTCGAAGGCAATGGCGATATGCCGCGGGCGTTCGCGTTCAAGCAGGTCGAGCAGGAAGCGGGCAAAACCGTGCACGGCATTGGTCGGCCAGCCCTGCTGGTCCTGGAATTCGTCGGGCATCGAGTGCCAGGCGCGGAACACATAGAGACTGGCATCCACCAGATACAGCGGCGGGCGCGGTGCCACCACGGGGGACGGAACGCTCATCTCAGCCATTCCAGTCCTGCAGCAGGGCGGCCGGGTCCGGACGGTCGCGCTCGGGCACCTCGGTCTTCGGCGTGCCGATATGGATGAAACCGGCGATGCCCTCGTTGTCGGCCAGCCCCAGGTGGGCATGGACGGCCGGGTCGAAGGCCATCCAGGCCGTCAGCCACTGGGCGCCGAAGCCGAACGCCTGCGCGGCCTGCAGCAGGGCAAAGCAGACGCAGCCGGCGGTCATCAGCTGTTCCTGCGCGGGCACCTTGGGGCTGGGCGTGTGACGGGTGACCACCACAATGACCAGCGGGGCGTGCGAGAACCGCTGACGGTCCTTCTCCAGCTGGGCCTGGGCCACGTTGGGGTCGCGCTCGCGGCTGCGTTCGGCCAGGAAGGTGCCCAGAGTGTGACGTGCATCGCCAGTGATCCGCAGGAAGCGGAACGGCACCAGCTTGCCGTGATCGGGCACCCGCACCGCCGAGGCGAGCATCCGCGCCAGCGTCTGCGGGTCCGGCCCGGGCTCGCCCAGGTGTCGGGCGGGGACGGAACGGCGCATGTCCAGCGCCTGCAGCGCAGCGGGAAGCAGCATGGGATCTCGATCGGCTTTCACGGGCCTCTCAGTATAGTCGCGGCAGTTTGTGACACGGCTTTGGGCGTTCTCGGTGCAATTTGCGACAAAACGTGATGAACATCACCTAATTAACGGAAGTCGTTCACGTGGCTGTACTCGCTTCCCGCGACCGCTCCCCGTACGATACAAGGCCTGCCGGCGCCCCGGTCATGAGGTATGAAGTGAGGACTGCTTCACTGTCCGCTACCGGCCGGCCGGCCTACGATCCGTATGCGGGTGCATGGGGTGTACCTGCGTCGGCTGTATTCACGCTGCTTAGAGTGCCTGCGAGGGTGGGGAGCCTTTTCGCATGATCGCCACGCCCACTGCTACGGGCCATCCGGGTCGCAACGCCGCGCTGCTGACGCTTGCGCGCGACGCGGCGCTGCCCGCGCTGGCCGAGTCGTTCGCGACCGTACTGGCGCGCTTTGACGATGTGCTGTTCGACCGTGCCGGCACCGCAGGCGCGTCGCAGCTGCTGTTCCTGGACGGCATGCGCGAACTGCGCCGCCGCCGCGACGACATCGTGGTCGGCTTCCGCACCCATCTGGCCCGCGCCTGGTCGGCGCTGGAGCAGGGCGAGCCCCTGTCGGCCGAGGCCACGCTGGCCGGTCAGATCGAGGACGGCCTGAGCCTGGTGCCCGAGCACGTGCTGGAATCGCGGCTGGCCGTGCGCAATTTCGCCACCGTGCTGCTGCGCGACTGGAAGCCGGTGCTGGCCCGTCTGGACCGCCGCCTGGGCATGATTGCCGGGGGCCTGGAGCTGAACGCGGACACCAACCCGATCAGCCCGGAACACATCGGTGTGGCCATCCACGAGGCCTTCGCCGGCTGTGAGCTGGCCCCGGAAGTGCGGCTGGTGCTGATCAAATTGTGCGAGCGCGACCTGCACGCCCCGATCGGCAAGCGCTACGAAAAAGTGGACGAACAACTGGCCGCTGCCGGCGTGATGCCGCAGATGGCCGCGCCGCGTCGCCCGGCCCCGCGCCCGCCGACGCCGCGCGACGAGCTGGACGAACTGGTCGACGCGCTGGACACGGCGCAGCACGGCAATGACGACGCGACCGCGCCGGCCTGGGCCAGGCGGTTTGCCGACCGCTGGGCCGAAAGCCGTGGCCGCATGCAGTCCTCGCACGGCGCCAGCAGCCATGCCGGCGGTGCGGACGGCGCCGAGGGTCTGAGCGGCAACCAGGGCATGTTGCTGGAAGCGCTGCATGAACTGCTGCAGCAGACCCGCCATGTGCGCGAAGACGCCACCTCCGCCGCGAGTGTGGCGGTGGGCCAGCAGCGTCCGCTCAGCCAACGCGAAATGATGTCGGTGCTGTCGCTGCTCCAGGCCACGCCCAGCGCCACCCTGCGCGCGGCGATCGGCGAGGACGGCGAATCGCTGGCCCAGCGCCTGAAGAGCGAAGTGCTGTCCGGTGCCACGCGCCTCGGTGTCGACCCGGGCCAAGCCCGGCTGGACCCGCAGGACGAGGACGCGATCGACCTGGTCGGCATGCTGTTTGATGTGATGCTGGACGAGCGCGACCTGGAAGGTCGCTCGCGCGAGCTGATCGGTCGGCTGGTGGTGCCGTTCGTGAAGGTCGCCATGCTCGACCGCCGCATGTTCGTGCAGAAGACCCACCCGGCGCGCAAGCTGCTCAACTCGCTGGCCGAAGCGTGCGAAGGCAATACCGGCGAAAGCCAGGCCGAGCGCGTGCTGATGGGCAAGGTCGAGGAGATCATCGAGCGGCTGGTGGCCGAGTTCAACGAGAACCTCGCCATCTTCCTTACGCTGGAAGAAGAATTCCGCGATTTCCTGGCCCAGCATCGGCGCCGGATCGAAATCGCCGAGCGGCGTGCGGCCGAGACCCAGCGCGGTCAGGAAAAGCTGGAAATGGCGCGCACCCGGGCGGCCGCCGAACTGGACCGTCGCATTGCCGATGCCACCCTGCCGCAGGCCATCGGCGAGTTCCTGCGCCAGCCGTGGCAGCACCACCTCACCTTGAGTGTGCTGCGCGAAGGCGAAGACGGCGCGTCGGTGGGTGAGGCGCTGGCCCTGGCCGACGGGCTGCTGGAAGAGGTGGCCGAAGCGCGCCGCAAGATCGTCGGCAAGCCCTGGCTGCAGGCCTGGCACCCGGCGCTGCGCAAGGTGTTTGCCAGTGTGGGCGTGCACGCCGATGCCGCCACCAGCGCCATCGACGCGTTGCATGACACGTTGCAGGGCATCGCCGAATCGCGCCCGGAACTGGAGCGCGCGCTGCCGGAACTGCCGCAGGTGGTGCTGCCGGCACCGCCCGCGCAGGAAGCCCCGGCCGTGGAGCTGGGCAGCAAGGTGGATGTCAGCGACTTCGACAACGCCGATGCCGACCGCTTCCGCGGCATGGAGATCGGCAGTTGGCTGGACTTCGTCGACAAGGACGGCAAGGTGCAGGCCGGCAAGCTGTCCTGGGTCAGCCCGATCTCCTCGCGTCTGCTGTTCGTCAACCGCCGCGGCGTGCGCTTCTGCGTGGCCTCGCCGGAAGAACTGGCGGTGATGGTGCGGCTGGGCCGCCTGCGCGCGCATATCGACGATGGCGCCTTCGACAGCGCCATGCAGGGCGTGATCGACCGCCTGGACACCAAGAGCGCCACCGTCCACTAGGCCGACCCGGCGCCCACCGATCAGGTTACGATCACGGCACTATCCGCTGAACGACGGGGACAGGCATGGCTGTCGAGGTGTTGGTGGTCAAGGAAGGCGCGCCGGGGGAACGGCGCGTGGCAATGACGCCGGAGACGGCGCGCAAGCTGGCTGCGCTCGGCGCGACCGTTCGTTTTGAGGCCGGTGCCGGACAGGCGGCCGGTTTCCCGGATGCGGCGTATCTGGACGCCGGCGCGCAGGTGGCCGACGCCGGCGGCCTGTCCACGGCCGATATCGTGCTGTGCGTGCAGCCGCCATCCCCGGCCCAGTGGGCCCAGCTCAAGACCGGCGCCACCCTGGTGGGCATGCTTTACCCGCAGGCTGACGCAGGCCGTGCGGCGACCATCCAATCGCGCGCGCTGCATGCCTTTCCGTTGGAGCGTCTGCCGCGCACCACGCGCGCGCAGTCGATGGACGTGCTCAGTTCCCAGGCCGGCATGGCGGGCTACAAGGCCATGTTGATCGCGGCCCAGCGCGCGCCGCGCTTCTTCCCGATGCTGACCACGGCCGCCGGCACCATCCGCCCCTCGCGGGTGCTGGTGGTGGGCGCCGGTGTGGCCGGACTGCAGGCGATCGCCACCGCGCGCCGGCTCGGCGCGCAGGTCGAAGGGTTCGATGTGCGCCCGGAAACCCGCGAGCAGATCGAATCGCTGGGCGGCAAATTCCTTGACCTGGGAGTCAGCGCCGCCGGTGAAGGCGGCTATGCCCGCGCGCTGACCGAGGACGAGCGGGCCGAACAGCAGCGCCGGCTCGGCGACCATCTGCGCCTGGTGGACGTCGTGGTGTGCACGGCGGCCGTGCCGGGTCGCCCTGCACCGCGGATCCTCAGCACCGCGATGGTGCGCGGCATGAAGCCGGGCAGCGTGGTGGTGGACCTGGCCGCCGAGACCGGCGGCAACTGCGAAGCGACCGTGCCGGGGCAGACCATCGACCTGGACGGCATCACCGTCGACGGTCCGCTCAACCTGGCCAGCCAGGGTGCCGTGCACGCCAGCGAGATGTACGCGCGCAACCTGTACAACTTCGTCGCGCTGTTCCTCAAGGACGGTGCGATCGCCTTCGACTGGACCGACGAACTGCAGGCCAGAACCCGCTGGCAGGGCGCGGACGCCGCCGGCTGAGCATGGCCCGGCGGCGCGGCGCTCAGGGCTTTCTGGGCGCGGCGGGCGGCTCGACGATGGGGTTGGCCTTGAGCCAGTCCTGGCGCTGGTCAGGGGTCATGCGCGCCCAGCGGGCGCGCAGTTCGTCGCGCTGGGCCGGGTTCATCGTGCGCATCTGCGCAAACAGCGCGCGGGCCTGCTCGCGCTGCTCGGGCGACATGTTTTCGAAGCGGTGTCGGCCACGGCGCGCCAGATCGCGTTGTTCCGGGGTCATCTCCTGCCAGCGCTGCCCATGCTGGAGCATCCGCTCGCGTTGTGGCGGCGGCGCATCGTTCCACCGGTCACGCACCGGCGCGATCAACGCCTCGCGCTGCTGCGGGGTCAGTTGGTCCCAGTTCGGTAACGGGGACGTCTGTGCCCAGCCGGTCGCCGTCAGCGTCAGCAGTGCCAGTCCCAGCATCAGTCGCGGTTTCATCGATTCACTCCATTGCCAGATCGGTGCCGGCCAGCCACACGTACAGATCGGGATTCTCGTCGAGTACGTCGATGCCGTCATCCAGTGTCGCGGTGACCGGCAGCGCGGCCGGACGCGGCGGGCTGACCGTGAAACTGTAGCCCAGTCCCAGTGCGGCGACCGCCGAGCAGGCCGTGGCCAGCCACCAGCCATGCGCGCGGGTGCGCTGCGGCGCGGCGTGGCGCGCGCCATGCAGCCGCGCCAGGGTGGCCGGGGAAAGCCGCGCAACCGCCTGCGCATGCAACTGCTGCAGGGCCGCGTCGGTGCTGGAAGGAAGAGGCGGGCGGCTCACAGTTCGATCTCCAGGTGCTGCTGCAGGGCTGCGCGTGCGCGCGAAAGATGGGTTTTGACCGCGCCTTCGCTGCAGCCCATCGCCCGGGCGGTGGTGGCGCCGTCGAGCTGCTGCAGCACGCGCAGGGTGAAGGCCTCGCGCTGGCGGGCCGGGAGCTGGCGCAGCGCGGCGACCAGACGCGTGTACTGATCGCGCTGCTCGTGCGCCTGGGCCGGGCCGGGCGCGCTGTCGGCCCAGTCGATGTTGTGATCCTCCGCAGGCGCATCGCTGCTGCGCCAGAAGCGCAGGCGGAACCCGCGGCGGCGCTGCAGGTCCACCACCCGGCGGCGCAGGATGCTCCAGAACAGCGGCGCCCACTCGGCGGCGGGTTTGTCACGGTAGGACAGCATCCGCAGCATGCTGTCCTGCACGGCATCGAGGGCGTCGTCGCGCTGGCGCAGGCCGGCTTCGGCGAAGCGGAACGCGCGCGGGCCGATACCGGCCAGAAACGCGTCCAGCGATACCGGCAGCGGCGCATCGGCCTCGGTGGGCAGCGTCGGTAGGGAGGGGCTCACCAGCACAGGGTAGCGCTCGCGCAGGGGGACAACGTGAGAACGCACCAGTGCGCCATCGGTTGACCGGCCTGCAGAACGGTTCAGCGCATGGTTATGATGGGCGGGACGGGATCACCGCCTGGGAGACAGACTGCAATGAGCGACGGGTTCGTGGCGTTGTACATCTTCATGCTGGCCGCCATCGCCGGCCATGTGATCATTTCACGGGTGCCGGTGATCCTGCATACCCCCCTGATGTCCGGGTCCAACTTCATCCACGGCATCGTGCTGATCGGTGCGATGGTGGTGCTGGGCCACGCGCAGACACCGCTGGAGAAGATCATCGGCTTCGTCGCGGTGGTGCTCGGCGCCGGCAATGCGGCCGGTGGCTATGTGGTCACCGAGCGGATGCTCGACATGTTCAAGCCCAGCGCCAAGCGCGACGCGGGGGAGAAGGCGCCTTGAACGTGAGCACCGCACACCTGCTGCAGTGGCTGGTCCAGGTCAGCTACCTGGTCGCCGCCACGCTGTTCCTGCTGGGCCTGCAGCGCATGGCCTCGCCCATGACCGCGCGCAGCGGCATCCGCTGGGCCGGGCTGGGCATGTTGATTGCCACGGTGGCAACCTTCTTCCTGCCCGAGCTGCACAACGTGCCGTTGATCCTGGCGGCGGTGGCGATCGGCACCGGCGTGGCCTGGTGGTCGGCCAAGCGCGTGGCGATCACCGACATGCCGCAGATGGTGGCCCTCTACAACGGCATGGGCGGTGGCTCGGCCGCGGCGATCGGTGCGGTGGAGCTGCTGCGCTTCTCCTTCCTGGCCAATCGCGATACCACGCACTGGAGCGAACAGGCCATTGCTGAACTGGCCGCGCGCCAGCCTTCGGCCACGGTGCTGGCGCTGGCGATCATCGGCTCGGCGATCGGTGCGGTGTCACTGTCCGGTTCGATCATCGCCTGGGCCAAGCTGGACGGACGGCTGGACCGACGCGTGACCTTCCCCGGGCAGCAGGCCTTCAACCTGGCGGTTGCCGTGGCGATGGTCGGGCTGGGCATCTGGGCCGGCGTCAGCCTGAGCCCGGTGGCGATCATCGCCTTCTTCGTGGTCGCGCTCGCCCTGGGCGTTCTGATGACCCTGCCGATCGGCGGCGCCGACATGCCCGTGGTGATCTCGCTCTACAACGCCTTTACCGGCCTGGCGGTGGCGTTCGAGGGCTATGTGCTGGGCAACGAGGCGCTGATCATCGCCGGCATGATGGTCGGCGCGGCCGGCATCCTGCTGACCCGCCTGATGGCCAAGGCGATGAACCGCCCGATCAGCGGCGTGCTGTTTTCCAACTTTGGCGGCGGCGGTACCGCGCAGGAGATCAGTGGCGCGCAGAAACCGATCGAGGCCAGCGACGTGGCGGCGATGCTCGCCTTCGCCGAACGCGTGGTGATCGTGCCGGGCTACGGCATGGCCGTGGCCCAGGCCCAGCACAAGGTGTGGGAACTGGCGCAGCGGTTGATCGAACGCGGCATCAAGGTGAAGTTCGCGATCCATCCCGTCGCCGGGCGCATGCCCGGGCACATGAATGTCCTGCTGGCCGAAGCCGGCGTGCCCTACGACCTGATCGCCGACATGGACGACATCAATCCCGAATTCCCCAACACCGATGTGGTGCTGGTGATCGGTGCCAATGACGTGGTCAACCCGGTCGCGCGCACCGACCCGGCGAGCCCGATCTACGGCATGCCGATCCTGGATGTGGTCAACGCGCGCAACGTGGTGGTGATCAAGCGTGGCAAGGGCACCGGCTTTGCCGGCATCGAGAACGCGCTCTTCTATGCCGACAACGCGCGCATGCTGTACGGCGATGGTGCCGGTGCCGCCAGTGCGCTGGTCAGCGAACTGAAGGCGCTCGACGGCGGCCATTGACCGCCACCGGGCCCGACCGGTGGTGCCGCCCAGCGGCCGGCATCACCGCGCCAGCCACCCGCCAACCACCAGCGCGACGGCCAGCCAGATCGCTTCGAGCGGCCCGTTGGCCAGCTGGATCAGCGTGCTGGCCATGAATGGGCCCATGCGCAACGCAGATTCCCACGGGTTGAGCCCCATCGAGCCGCCCAGGTAGGCCGAGGCGATGAACCAGTTGGCCGCCAGTGCCACCACTGCCGTGGCCAGCACGGTCACCACGACCCGGGTTGCCCCCGGGCGGAAGGTGCCCAGCCGCAGCATCAGCACCACGTCCAGGGCTCCCAGAACGGCCATCCAGCCGGCCTGCTGGCCGCTGAGGAGGGCGATGAACAACCAGGCCAGCGTGGCCGTGGCGATACCAAGCAGCAACAGCGGGGGCCAGAGCCAGTGACGGGGCCGGGCAGACACGGACGTGGGCGACATTCGATCTTCCTGTAAGTCCCCACAGGATACCGGCTTGCGTGGTGACCGGCGCGTGGCCGGCGGCTGGGCTAAAATGGCGGCCTTGCGGGAATTGGCCGCGACCCCATATCCATCCACATGTATTCCCGTAGCAGTGAACCTGTCCACTTCGAACGCGACTGCGAGGCCGTCATGGTCCCGCAGGGCGAAACGGTGACGCTGCCGGCCGGCAGCTATGGCTATATCACCCAGGCGCTGGGTGGCAGCTATACCGTGTTTGTCGAAGGCAATCTGTTCCGCATCGCCGGCAAGGACGGCGACGCTATCGGCAAGGAACCGCCGCCCGCGCTGGAACTCCCCGAAAACGCCTCCGACGAGGAAGTGGAAAAACTGGTGTGGCAGCAGCTGCGCACCTGTTTCGACCCCGAGATTCCGTTCAACATCGTCGATCTGGGCCTGGTCTATGAAGTGGATCTCAAGCACCTGGACGATGGCCGGCGCGAGGTGGACATCAAGATGACGCTCACCGCGCCGGGCTGCGGCATGGGCGAGATCCTGGTCGACGACGTGCGCAGCAAGCTGGAAATGATCCCGACGGTGGCCGAGGCCGACGTCGAGCTGGTGTTCGATCCGCCGTGGGGCCGCCACATGATGTCCGAGGCCGCCCGGCTTGAAACCGGCATGTTGTAACCGCTCCACCGCGCGTTTGGTGGTGGTGGCGTTCCCCGTAACCAGAACAGGAAATATCCGGTGTCCCAGTCTTCCGTGAGCTTCAGCACCACCCGTTCGGCCCACCCGCGCAGCAGCGAGGAGCGCGATCGCATTCTGGCCGCGCCCGGTTTCGGCCTGCACTTCACCGACCACATGGTGGAAGTGCGCTGGGACAAGGACACCGGCTGGCACGATGCCAGCGTGCGCCCGTATGGCCCGCTGCAGCTGGACCCGGCCGCCGCAGTGCTGCACTACGGCCAGGAGATCTTCGAAGGCATCAAGGCCTACCGCCACGCCGATGGCTCGATCTGGACCTTCCGCCCGGATGCCAACGGCCGGCGCCTGCAGCGTTCGGCGCAGCGCCTGGCGCTGCCGGAACTGCCGGTGGACATCTTCGTCGAGTCGCTCAGGCAGATGATCGCCGTGGACGCCAGCTGGGTGCCGTCGGCCGACGAATCCAGCCTGTACTTCCGTCCGTTCATGATCGGCGATGAAGCCTTCCTCGGCGTGCGCGGCGCACACAAGGCCGGTTACTACGTGATCGCCAGCCCGGCGGGTCCGTACTTCGCCAAGGGCGTGGCGCCGGTGTCGATCTGGCTGTCCACCGAATACGCCCGCGCCGCCAAGGGCGGCACCGGCGCGGCCAAGTGCGGCGGCAACTACGCCGCCTCGCTGCTGCCGCAGCAGAAGGCGCAGGCCCAGGGCTGCTCGCAGGTATTGTTCCTGGATCCGGTGGAAGGCAAGTACCTGGAAGAGCTGGGCGGCATGAACGTGTTCCTGGTCTACAAGGACGGCACGCTGGTGACGCCGGAACTGTCCGGCAGCATCCTTGAGGGCATCACCCGCGAGAGCATCCTGCAGCTGGCCCGCGACCGCGGCATGAAGGTTGAAGAGCGCAAGGTGAGCATCGACGAGTGGAAGCAGGGCGTGGCCTCCGGCGACATCGCCGAAGTGTTCGCCTGCGGTACCGCCGCCGTGGTGACCCCGATCGGCCAGCTCAAGGGCGACGGCTTCGCGGTGGGCGACATCAACGCGCCGGCCGGTGAAGTGACGATGTCCCTGCGCAAGGAACTGACCGACATCCAGTACGGCCGCCTGCCGGACCGCCACGGCTGGCTGGTGCGCCTGGACGCCTGATCCGGTTGGCGCCCTGATCGCGCGTTTCCCAAGGCCCGCCTGGCAACAGGCGGGCCTTTGTGTGGATGGCCCCACGCAAGTCGTTGTTGCGCAACGGGATGTCCGGTTTTTGTCGGGCAAGACAGAGGGTGGACTTGAAAAAGCCGTTCATGTGGCGGTTTCTGTCGTGAAAGTTCCTTCACATTCACAAACCGTTGACCCGAAAAGTCTCAGATCGGAATGTTCACAAGACTGAAAAGGCATTGACACGTTGTTGCGTGGCGGCGAAACCAATAGCGTCCGTCGTCGGGCGGTTTTTGTTAGGGGAAACCGATCCAACAACCGGTCGCGATCACTGCCATAGATCCGTAGCCACGGATCGCGCCGGATTTTCGCCGCATAGACGGCATCCTTCAGTCTGAAAGGGAAATCCGATGTCTCATGATTCGCAACACCGTTTGCGTCAGCGTGCATTGGTTGTACTGGGCGCGTCCGTACTCACCTCGCTGCTGCTGGCCTCGCCGGCGTTGGCAGGTGACGTACAGCTGAGCGGCCTGTCCTCGGCGCCGACCCACCAGCGCTTCATCGTGAAGTACAAGGACGGCAGCAGCGCGATCGCCACGCCCACCGCACTGGCCAGCTCGCTCAAGGCGGCCGCCAGCGCCGTGCCCGCCGCCCAAGGGCGCGCGCTGGGCCTGCAGAAACTGCGTCAGCTCGCCATCGGTCCGACCGTGGTCAAGACCGATCGTCCGCTCGATCAGGCCGAATCCGAACTGCTGATGCGCCGCCTTGCGGCCGACCCGAACGTGGAATACGTCGAGGTCGACCAGCTGATGCAGGCCACCCTGGTGCCCAACGATACGCGTCTGTCCGAGCAGTGGGGCTTCGGCACCAGCAACGCGTCCATCAACGTGCGCCCGGCCTGGGACAAGGCCACCGGCGCCGGCGTGGTCGTGGCGGTGATCGATACCGGCATCACCAGCCATCCCGACCTCAACGCGAACATCCTGCCGGGCTACGACTTCATCAGCGACGCCGCGATGGCGCGCGATGGCGGCGGGCGCGACAACAACGCCAACGATGAAGGCGACTGGTACGGCGCCAACGAGTGCGGCTCCGGCATCCCGGCATCCAACTCGAGCTGGCATGGCACCCATGTGGCCGGCACCATCGCCGCAGTGACCAACAACAGCACCGGCGTGGCCGGTACCGCCTTCAATGCCAAGGTCGTGCCGGTGCGCGTGCTCGGCAAGTGCGGCGGTTACACCTCCGACATCGCCGATGCGATCGTGTGGGCCTCGGGCGGCACCGTCAGCGGCGTTCCGGCCAATGCCAACCCGGCCGAAGTGATCAACATGTCGCTGGGGGGCGGTGGCAGCTGCTCGACCACCTACCAGAACGCGATCAATGGCGCGGTGTCGCGCGGCACCACCGTCGTGGTGGCCGCGGGCAACAGCAACACCAACGTGTCCTCGTCGGTGCCGGCCAACTGCGCCAACGTGATCGCGGTGGCCGCCACCACCTCGGCCGGTGCCCGCGCCAGCTTCTCCAACTATGGCGCCGGCATCGACATCTCGGCACCGGGCCAGGCGATTCTGTCCACCCTCAACAGCGGCACCACGGTGCCGGGCGCAGCCTCCTACGCGTCCTACAACGGCACCTCGATGGCGGCGCCGCACGTGGCGGGCGTGGTCGC
The DNA here is from genome assembly GCF_009467805.1 of Stenotrophomonas nematodicola. GTDB lineage: Bacteria > Pseudomonadota > Gammaproteobacteria > Xanthomonadales > Xanthomonadaceae > Stenotrophomonas > Stenotrophomonas nematodicola. The sequence continues at coordinate 23,183 of NZ_WIAY01000003.1, read as the reverse complement.
GCTGGTGCAGTCGGTGGCACCGACGGCGCTGTCGCCGGCCGCGGTCGAGACCCTGCTCAAGAACACCGCGCGTGCACTGCCGGGTGCCTGCACCGGCGGGTGCGGCGCGGGCATCGTCGATGCCGATGCCGCGGTCACCGCAGCGCTCAACGGGACCGGCCCCGGCCCGGGCACCGGCACGGTGCTGCAGAACAACGTTCCGGTCACCGGCCTCGGCGCCGCCAGCGGTGCATCGCTGGCCTACACCGTGAACGTGCCCTCGGGCAGCGCGCAGCTGAAGGTCACGATTGCCGGCGGCAGCGGCGATGCGGACCTGTACGTGCGCTCGGGCAGCGCTCCGACCGACACCGTGTACAACTGCCGCCCGTACCTGAGCGGCAACAATGAAACCTGCACCATCAATGCCCCGGCTGCGGGCACCTGGCACGTGCGGGTGAAGGCCTACACGACCTTCTCCGGCCTGAGCCTGACCGCGCAGTACTGATCGGGAGCTGCAACAAAGACGCCCCGGCATGCCGGGGCGTCTTCATGTCCGCCAGGCGGTGGCGCGTCAGGCTTCCTCGAACCGGTTGGCCGCCACGTTCTTGCGCACCTGCTCGGGATTCCAGATGCGGCCGTTCATGGCGATGTACACGCCGCTGGCGAGCGACTGCACCGCACCGATCGCACAGCCGATGTTGAACTCCGCATCCGAGCCGCGGAAGCGCGCCGGGCTCAGCGCGCCGGTCATGACGATGGTCTTGTCGGCAATCGACTTGAGCACCTTGCCGGTCTGCACCATCGAGTCCGTACCGTGGGTGACCAGCACGTGGCGGGTCGGTTGGGCGGCGATGGTCGCGCGGATCAGTTCGCGGTCGTCATCGGTGATGTGCAACGAATCCTTGCGCAGGATCGGAATCACGTTGAAACGGAAGGTCACGCCCAGTTCGCGCAGGATCATCCCGATCTGGGGATCGCCGATCTGGTAGTCCGACTTGTCGTCGAAGTAGATCTTGTCGATCGTCCCGCCGGTGGTGATGATCAGTAGTTCGTCCATTGCAGCAATCCTGGGTTGACGGTGAGCTGGGCGGCGTCGCCGCGCCCTGGCGCCATGATACCGCGCGATCCCGGAGAGCCGTGCGTCGCCCGTCTGCCGTCAGCGCTTCTTCCCGAACCGCCGGCGCAGGCCCGGCGCGCTGGCCACGGCAATCACCGCCAGCGCCAGCACCAGCTCGGTCCAGGCCCACACCGCGATCTCCGGATGGCTCCAGGCGCTCATCACCCCGTGGCTGAACCAGAACAACGCCAGTACGCCGGCCCAGAACGCGGCCTTGCCCCGGCGCACCAGCACGCCCACGGCCAGCAGCAGCGGCGGAGCGGTGAACACCAGTTGCGTGGCCAGCCAGTGCCTGTCATGCGCGAACCACAGCGCATACAGCGCGGCCAGCGCCGCCAGCAGCAGCGCGAGAACGACCGCGGTCGCGCGCGTGCTCATGCCAGCCGCCGTGCGATGTCGGCCACGCGCCGGCCCAGCGCACGGGCCAGGATCGCTTCGTCCTCGCTGGGCGTCGGGTCATCGTTGGCGCCGGCCACATGGCTGGCGCCATAAGGCGTGCCACCGGTGGTGGTGTGGCTCAAGGCCGGTTCGGTGAAGGGAATGCCGACGATCAGGCAGCCGTGGTGGAGCAGCGGCACCTGCATCGACAGCAGCGTCGACTCCTGGCCGCCGTGCAGCGACGCGGTCGAGGTGAACACTGCCGCCGGCTTGCCCGCGAGTGTGCCGTTGACCCACTCGGCGCCCAGCCCATCCAGGAAGTGCTTCACCGGAGCGGCCATGTTGCCGAAGCGGGTCGGGCTGCCCAGGATCAGGCCGTCGCACTCGGCCAGATCCTCCACGCTCACGTACGGCGCGCCTTCCTCGGGCACCGGCGGCCGCGCGGTCTGGGTGATCGCCGCCACTGGCGGCACCGTGCGCAGACGCGCGCCCATGCCGGGCACTTCGCCGATGCCCCGCGCAATCTGGCGGGCAAGCCGGGCCACCGAACCGCCGCGGCTGTAGTACAGCACCAGAATCTCCGCCATCGCGCCTTCATCTCATCTTGGGGCCAGGGGCCAGTATGGCGATGCGGCGGGCGCAGGGCGAGCGCGGCCGATGCGTGCACGTTTCGCCGCATCGGGTACCCTTGCGCCGATGGAACCTCTGGACACCCTCAACCTGTGGATGGAACGTGTGCGGGATCGCGCGCGCGCCGCCAGTTTCGGCCGCTTCCTGTGGCACCGCTTCCTCGACGACCGTCTGTTCCAGGCGGCCGCGTCGCTGGCTTACACGACCGTGTTCGCGCTGGTGCCACTGGCGATCGTGGTGTTCGGGGTGCTCTCGGCATTCCCGGTGTTCGACCGCTGGAGCGACCAGCTCAGCGACTACGTGTTCTCCAACTTCGTGCCCAACGCGGCGCGCGCGGCCGAAGGCTACCTGCGCCAGTTCTCGGCCAGTGCCGGCCAGCTCACCGCCGCCGGCTTCATCGCGCTGGTGGTGTCGCTGCTGATCACGCTCAACAGCGTCGAGCAGACCTTCAACCAGATCTGGCGGGTCAGCTCGGCGCGACCCAAGCTGACCCGTTTCCTGGTCTACTGGACGGTGCTGACCCTGGGCGCGATGCTGGCGGCCGCCTCGCTCGCGGTCTCGGCGCGGGTGTTCGCGTTGCCGCTGTTCGGCACCAGCGAAGGCCGATGGCTGGCCAATCTGTCGTTGGGGCTGGCACCGGTACTGATCGAATTCGTCTGCATCATGCTGGTCTACCGCGTGGTTCCGCACCACACCGTCAAATGGCGGCATGCCATCCCCGGCGCGATCCTGGCCGCGGTGATGCTGGAGCTGGTGAAGTGGGGCATGGGCGCCTACCTGGGCAGCTTCCAGTCCTACCAGAAGCTGTACGGCACCGTGGCCTTCGTGCCGATCCTGCTGCTGTGGATCTACCTGTGCTGGGTGTCGGTGCTGCTGGGCGCGTCGCTGGCGTCCTCGATCGCCGCCTTCCGCTACCAGCCGGCGGACCTGCGCCTGCCCACCGGCTACGAGCTCTACGGCCTGCTGCGATTGATCGGGCGGTTCCAGCAGGCGCGGCAGAGCGGACGCAGCCTGGATGACGACGAGATCCTCAGGCTGGAGCCGATGCTGACCGACTCGCTCCTGCAGACCATGCTGTGCGACCTGGAAGCGATCCGCGTGGTGCGGCGCGACGAACAGGGCGAATGGCTGCTGGCGCGCGACCTGGACAAGCTGACGCTGTCGGATCTGTACGAAACCACCCAGATGCGCATCCCGGTCAAGGAAGCGTACCTGCCTTACCGCGACGACAGCCTGGGCGATGCCTCGGTGGCCGCGCTGGACGCGCTGCGCCTGCCGCTGCGCGAACTGCTCAAGCGACGCGTCAGCGACATCTATACAAACCTCGGAGACAAACCATGACTGCCAAGCCCCTGCTGCTTGCGCTGGGCCTGCTGGCGCTGGCTGCGTGCAACAAGCCCGCCCCGACCGCGCAGCCTGAGCCCGCCGCCACGCCGTCGCCAGCCCCTGCGGCCCCTGCGGCCCCCGCGCCTGCGGCCGCGCCCGATACGGACCGGCGTACCGTGGAGCGCCCCACGCTCAAACTCAAGGCGCTGGACGGCAGCGACTACGATCTGGCCGCGCATCGTGGCAAATGGGTGGTAGTGAACTTCTGGGCGACCTGGTGTGCGCCGTGCCGCAAGGAAATGCCGGAACTGTCCGCGCTGCATGCCATGCGCGACGAAATCGAGGTGGTGGGCCTGGCCTATGAAGACATCGAACCGGCCGAGATGAAGGCGTTCCTGGAGAAGCGACCGGTAACCTATCCGATCGTCATCGTCGATACGTACAACCCGCCGGAAGACTTCGCGATTCCGCGTGGCCTGCCGTTGACCTACCTGATCGCACCCGATGGCACGGTCGCCAAGGAGTACCTCGGCCCGGTCACCGCCGCCGACATCGAACAGCGCATTGCCGCCAAATAGCCGCGCGCGCGGCACCGCGCCAGCGCCTGTTGCCGGGCAGAGCCCGGCACTACGTGTCGGTCACCGCATCGCGTTGGACATGCGTCGATCAACACCGCATCGCGTTGGACATGCGTTGATGACCATGTCACGCAGGTCCCGTAGAGCCGGGCTCTGCCCGGCTGCTCGCCGATCCGACCCCGCACCTCCCGCCCGCGCACGCGGCCTGTACCGCGCAAGCGCCTGTTGCCGGGCAGAGCCCGGCACTACGTGTCGGTCACCGCATCGCGTTGGACATGCGTTGATCAACACCGCATCGCGTTGGACCGGCGTTGATGACCATGTCACGCAGGTCCCGTAGAGCCGGGCTCTGCCCGGCTGCTCGCCGATCCGACCCCGCACCTCCCGCCCGCGCGCGCGGCCTGTACCGCGCCAGCGCCTGTTGCCGGGCAGAGCCCGGCACTACGTGTCGGTCACCGCATCGCGTTGGACATGCGTTGATCATCGCACCGCACCTCGTAGAGCCGGGCTCTGCCCGGCTGCTCTCCGATCCGCCCCCGTACCCCCCGCCCGCGCGCGTGGCCTTTGCCGTGCAAGCGCCTGTTGCCGGGCAGAGCCCGGCACTACGTGTCGTTGACCGCCGCATCGCGTTGGACATGCGTCGATCATCGCACCGCACCTCGTAGAGCCGGGCTCTGCCCGGCTGCTCGCCGATCCGCCCCCGCACCTCCCGCCCGCGCACGCGGCCTGTACCGCGCAAGCGCCTGTTGCCGGGCAGAGCCCGGCACTACGTGTCGTTGACCGCCGCATCGCGTTGGACATGCGTCGATCATCACACCGCACCTCGTAGAGCCGGGCTCTGCCCGGCTGCTCGCCGATCCGCCCCCGTACCTCCCGCCCGCGCACGCGGCCTGTACCGCGCAAGCGCCCGTTGCCGGGCAGAGCCCGGCACTACGGGGTGTCGATGTCTTCGATCGGTTTCAGAACGCCGAAATGCTCTGTGTGCAGCTTGCCTTTCAGCGGTGGCAGTGCCAGCACGGGCTCGTCCACGCGGGTGTCGGGCAGGCGGTCCAGCAGATTGCGGATCAATCCCAGCCGCCCGCGCTTCTGGTCATTGAAATCAACCAGCGTCCAGGGCGCTGCTTCGCGGTGGGTGGCGCGCAGCATCGCTTCGCGCGCTTCGGTGTAGGCGCTGTACTTGCTGCGCGACTTCAGGTCCACCGGTGACAGTTTCCAGCCCTTGAGCGGATCGAGGTGGCGCTCGGCGAAACGCTTCTCCTGCTGCGCCTGGTCCACCGTCAGCCAGTACTTGAACAGCAGGATGCCGTCGTCCACCAGCAGCGTTTCGAACACCGGCGTCTGCGCCAGAAACGCGCGGTACTGCGCTTCGGTGCAGTAGCCCATCACATGCTCGACGCCGGCGCGGTTGTACCAGCTGCGATCCATCAGCACGATCTCGCCAGCGGCCGGCAGATGCGACACGTAGCGCTGGAAATACCATTGGGTGCTTTCGCGGTCGGTGGGCTTGGGCAGTGCCACTACCCTGCATTGGCGGGGATTGAGGTGTTCGGCGATCGCCTGGATCGCGCCGCCCTTCCCGGCGGTGTCGCGGCCTTCGAACAGCACGAGCACGCGCTGGCCGGTGTGCTGCACCCAGCGCGCCATTGCCGCGAGTTCCAACTGCATCGGTTCCAGCTGTTCCTGGTATGCCTTGCGCTTGAGCTTGCCCATCCGCCGCCCCGGTTCTGTCGTGGAGGCTCGAGCCTAGCGCATGGCAGGATCAGGGCGTGTGTGCGACCTGCCAGCCGCGCTCGTGCGCCATGCCCTCGACCGCAGCAGTGAAATCGACGGCGAACGCCGCCATGTCGAACAGCCCGCTGCGCGTGCGTTGCACGGCCAGTTCGGCGCGCAGCGCCTGCAGCGCCGGGGCATCGTTGCCGAGCCGGATTGCCGTGGCGATGAAGGCACGGTCATCGGCAGCATTCATCCGGGTGAGTCCCAGATGGTGATTGAGGCTGCCGGCCACGCGCGCGGCAAACGTGGTGCCCGGGCAGGTCAGTACGGGGCAGCCGGCCCACAGCGCGTCGGAGGCGGTGGTGTGGGCGTTGTAGGGGTGTGTATCAAGGAACAGATCAGCGTGCTGGTACCGGGCCAGGTACTCGGCGTGGGGCAGGCGCGGCATGAACACCAGGCGCGCCGGCTCCAGCCCTGCCTGGCGGGCCGCCGCACGGAGCCGCGCATCGGCGTTGCCCGGGCCGGACAACAGCCACAGCACGCTGCCCGGTACGCCCTGCAGGACCGCGAACAGGCGCTGCATGCTGCGCGGGGTGAGCTTGTAGCTGTTGTTGAAACAGCACAGCACCACCCCCTGCGCCGGCAGGCCGCAGGCGACGCGCGACGGTGGCGTCGCAACCTCGCGCGTGTTGTCCGACGGCTGGAACGCGCGTGGCAGGCGCCAGATGCGCTCGCTGAAGGCCGATGCCAGCGCATCTGGCAGCACGAAGGCATCGGCCAGCACGTGGTCGATCCACGGCGCCCCGGACGTGCCCGGATACGCCAGCCAATTCACCTGTATCGGTGCCGGACGCATCGCCAGCACCTGCGGCGTGCCGCCGCCGCCCCAGCCGCGCAGGTCGAACAGCACATCGATGCCGGCGTCGCGGATGCGCGCGGCAACACGGTCGTGCGGCTGTCCGCCCACCTCGTGCAGCACGCTGGCCGCCGCCTGGAGGCGGACGCGGATGTCGCTGCCGTCATCGCCGTTGAGCGCGAACAGATGCAGGTCCAGCCGATCGGCGAGGGCCAGCTGCTCGAACAGGGCCACCGTCAGCAGCCCGGTCGGATGCGCGCCGAAGCCATTGGAGAGGAAGCCGACGCGGAGTCTTCCGTGGTCCCGCACGGTTGTCGGGGGCAGGGCGGGCAGATCCGTCCCGATCGCTGCCGCGCGTTGCCGCGCACAGGTCAGCTGCTCGGTGGCGCTGGCATCTTCACTGAGGAAGGCGAACGGCTCGACCACCGCCTGGCCTTGCGCCACGGCCCGACGGACCAGCGCCGACAGCCGGTCCAGATCGCGCCAGTCGCACAGGCGGCGCTGCCAGTTGAGCAGTTGCGCGGTGATGTAGGGCTCACCCGGCAGCAGCCGGTGCGCATGGCGATAGGCATCGGCGGCGGCCTCGGGCTGGCCGGCATCCTCCAGCGCATGGCCGAGCCACAGGGCGATGCCGGGATGCTGCGGTACCTGCTCAGCCGCACGGCGCAGCAGGACGGCTGCGTGGCCGGGCTGGCCCTGCATCCAGCGGGCACGCCCGAGCCGGGCCAGGGCTTCGGGATGATCGTCGCGCAACTGCAGCGCCTGCGTGGCGGCGGCCGCGCCACGGGCGACGTCGCCGGCTTCCAGTTCGGCGTCTGCCAGCATGACCCACGCGATGAAGTCGCTCGGCTGGCGCTGCACGGCCTCGCGCAGCTGCCGGCGTTCCTGGTCCGGTGCGCCCACGCTCAGGGTCCGGCAGCCAGCTGCGCCAGTTCGTCGGCCTGATGTTCGTGTATCAGCCGTTCGACCAGCGGATCGAGCTCGCCGGCAATGATGTTGGGCAGGTCGTACAGCGTCAGTCCTTCCACGCGGTGGTCGGTGATCCGGCCCTGCGGGAAGCTGTAGGTGCGGATGCGCTGGCTGCGGTCGCCGCTGCCCACCTGCAGGCGGCGGCTCTCGGCGGTGGCGGCGGCCTGCCGGCTGCGTTCGGCGTCGAGCAGCTGCGCCTTCAGGCGCTTCATGGCCTTGTCGCGGTTGGCATGCTGGCTGCGCTCGGTCTGGCACTCCACCACCACGCCGGTCGGCAGGTGGGTGATGCGGATCGCCGATTCGGTCTTGTTGACGTGCTGGCCGCCGGCGCCGGACGAGCGGAACGTATCCACCCGCAGGTCGGCCGGGTTGATCGTCACTTCGTCCACATCGTCGGCTTCGGGAATGATCGCCACGGTGGCCGCCGAGGTGTGGATGCGTCCCTGCGATTCGGTCGCCGGCACGCGCTGCACGCGGTGCGTGCCCGATTCGAACTTCAGCTTCGAGTAGGCACCGCGACCGACCACCCGGGCCACGATTTCCTTGTAGCCGCCATGTTCGCCGGGGCTGTCCGATTCGACCTCCACCTTCCAGCCCTGGCGCTCGGCATAACGCGCGTACATCCGGAACAGGTCGCCGGCGAAGATCGCCGCCTCGTCGCCGCCGGTGCCGGCGCGTACTTCCAGGAACAGGTTGCCGTCGTCGCGCGGGTCGCGCGGCACCAGCAGCAGCGCCAGGTCCTGGTCAAGCTGTTCCAGGCGTTGCTGGGCCGCAGTGATTTCCTCTTCGGCCAGCTCGCGCAGGTCCGGCTCGGCGCGCATCGCCTCGGCGGCGGCCAGGTCGGCCTTGGCCCGGGCTTCGTCGGCCAGTGCGGTGGCGATCGGCTGCAGCTGCGAGAACTCGCGCGAGAACGCGCGGAAGCGTTCGTTGTCGCCGACCACACCCGGATCGGCAAGCAGGCGTTCAAGTTCTTCGCGGCGCTCGGCCAGCGCTTCCAGCTTACGGCGCAGGGTCGGCGTCATCATTCCTCACAACAGGGTGCTGGTAGCCGGGCTTGGCCGGGAACAGGCGCTCGGCGGCGCGGGTCAGTTCAGTATCGCCGCTCAACGCCGCCGCGCGCAGCGCGGCCGTTGGCGGGTGCAGCAGGCGGTTGGTCAAGCCGTGCGCGAGCAGTTCCAGTACGTCCTCGGCCGGCTTGCCGTTGGCCAGCTGCTGTCGGGCTTTTTCCAGCATCTCCGTCCGCGTCGCATCGCCGTAGGCGCGCAGCTGCAGCAGCGGCGCCTGGTGCGCGCCGGCGTGGAGGGTCTCCACGAACCGGGCAACCTGCAGGTCGATGATCGCCTCGGCCTCGGCGGCGGCTTCGCGGCGGCTGCGGCGATTGTCCTCGACCGCCCGCTCAAGATCGTCCACGGTGTACAGGAAGGCATCGCTGAGGTCGCCCACGCCCGATTCGATATCGCGCGGCACGGCCAGGTCGAACAGCAGCATCGGCTTGTGCCGGCGCGCCCGCAGCGCGGCGGCGACATGTGCCTTGGCGATCACCGGCTCGCGCGCGGCGGTGGCCGAAAACACCACGTCGGCCTCGCCGAGGTGGCGCTCCAGCTCGGTCAGGGGCAGGGCGACGCCGCCGTGGCGGCTGGCCAGGTCCTGGGCGTGGGCGAGGGTGCGGTTGGCGATCAGCAGCCGGCGCACGCGCCCCTCGCTGAGATGCCGCGCCGCCAGCTCGATGGTCTCGCCGGCGCCAACCAGCAGCACGGTGGAATCTTCCAGCCGGGCGAACGAGTTCTGCGCCAGGCGCACCGCCGTGGAGGCCACCGACACCGGATTGGCGCCGACGCGGGTATCGGTACGGGCCCGCTTGGCCACCGAGAAGGTCTGCTGGAACAGGCGGTCCAGGCGCTGGCCGAGCAGCCCGTGATCGCGCGAGGTGGCCCAGGCGTCCTTCACCTGGCCCAGGATCTGCGGTTCGCCCAGCACCATGGAGTCCAACCCGGTCGCGACCCGGAACAGGTGGCGTACGGCGTCCGCGTCGGCATGCTGGTACAGGTAACCCTGGAGCTGGCCGGCGTGCGCCTCCAGCCAGTCGGCCAGGGCCTGTCCGGACTCGGCGATGGCATACAGTTCGGTGCGGTTGCAGGTGGACAGCAGCACCGCTTCGGCCACCTGCGGGGTGTCACGCAGCGAGGCGAGCGCCCGCGGCAGCGCATCGCCGCCAAAGGACGCGCGTTCGCGCAGTTCCACTGGCGCGGTCTGGTGGTTCAGTCCGAGCACCCACAGGGTCATTGTTCAGTTGCTTGCGATAAGCTGCTGGCCATTCAAGTCGTCATTTTAAGGCTCAGATGCCCCCGATGCCCGCATTGATTCGCATCTCCAGCGTTCTGCTGCTGTCTTTGTTCACCGCCAATGCCCTGGCAGCCCGTCCTGCCACGGTTCCGGCGGGCAGGGACCGCGCCGCCGAGCCTGCCTCGCTGACCCCGGTCCTGGCCGGCGAATTCGCCCTCCAGGCCGGCAAACTGGAGGACGCCGCGCGCTGGTATCTGGATGCAGCCGAGGCCGGCCGTGACGACGCCGGGCTGGCCGAGCGCGCCACGCGCATCGCCATGCTGGCCAACGATGATGTCCGTGCCGCCCGGGCGCTGAAGCTGTGGGAGGCGCGCGCGCCGCGCTCGCTGGCCATGCGCAGCAGTGCTGCGGCCCTGGCCATGCGCCAGAACCAGGTGAAGACCGCCCAGGCCGAACTGGTGGCGATACTGCGCGATCCGGATCCGCAGGGCTGGAAGTTCGCCATCGCCGCCCTGGTGGGGGGCGGCCGCGATCCGGCCGTGCCGGCCCAGGTGCTGGACGGGCTGGTGGACGCCAACGCGATCCCCGACACCCTGGAGGCCTGGCAGGAGTTTGGTCGCCTGGCGCTGCGCATGGACAAGCCCGAATTGGCCCGACGCATGGTCGATGAAGTGGTCCGCCGCTTCCCTGATGAGCCGCGCGTGGCCCTGCTGCATGCCAGCCAGTTGAGCCAGTCCGGCAAGACCGACGAGGCGCTGGCGCTGTTGCGCGGCGTGGAGCCCAGGACCACACAGGACCCGGAACTGCGCAACGCGGTGGCGATCACCTACGACGCGATGGGCGAATCCAGGGCCGCCGAGCGCGTGCTGTCGGTCGGCCCGCAGGACGTGCAGACCTACGGCATGCGCGCCTCGCTGCTGGCCAAGCAGAACGACACCGCAGCGCTGCTGGCGCTTTACACCGAACTTTCCGGCAAGGCGACCAAGCCCGATCCGGCCCAGCGCCTGCTGCTCGGCAAGATTGCCGAGTACCTCAAGCGTCCGGCCGAAGCGGTGGAGTGGTACCACGGTGTGCCTGGTGGTCCGGAACGCGACGAAGCCCGCCTGCGCGCCGCCAACGCCCAGTACGAACTGGGCCGCACCGACAAGGCGCTGGCTGAAGTACATGCGATCCAGTCCGACGCGACCGTCGATGACGAAGCGCGTCGCGACGCCTACCTGCTCGAAGCGGAGCTGCGCCAGCGCGGCAACGACGATGCCGGCGAACTGGATGCACTCGGCCGCGGCCTGGCCGCCTATCCCGACGAGAACGCCTTGCTGTATGCCCGCGCGCTGGCCTGGGAGCGCCGCGACGACATCGCGCGCGCCGAGGCCGACCTGCGCAAGGTGCTGGTGACCGATCCGGAAAACGTGGCCGCGCTCAATGCGCTGGGCTACACCCTGGCCGATCGCACCCAGCGCTACCAGGAGGCCTTGGAACTGATCGACCGCGCCCGCGTGGCCGAGCCGGACAACGCCGCCATCGTCGACAGCTACGGCTGGGTGCTCTACCGCCTGGGGCGCAACGAGCAGGCGCTGGTGCAGCTGCGCCGCGCCTGGAGCCTGGCCAAGGATGCCGAGATCGCCGCCCATGTCGGCGAAGTGCTGTGGGTGCTCGGCCGCAAGGACGAGGCCCGCCAGTTCTTCGACGAAGCCCGCAAGCTGGACCCTGACAACCGCGCCCTGCAGCGCGTGATCGAGAAATACGGCGTATGAACCTGCAGTTCCTGAAATCTGCCGCGGCCCTTGTCGCGGCCCTCTCGCTGTCGGCGTGCGTGTCGCTGGACGAGCGCAAGGCCCCGTCGGCGCCGGCGGTGGTGACCACGGTGTCGGTCGAAGCGCAGCAGGCAGAAAGCGATCGCGTCGCCGCTGTCCGGGCGCAGCCGCAGTGGGCGTTCCAAGGGCGGGTAGCCATCAACAAGGGCCGCAACGGCGGCAATGGCCGCATCGACTGGCAGCAGCAGGCCCGCCAGTACGTGGTCGAGCTGAGCGCGCCGGTGACCCGCCAGAGCTGGAAACTGACCGGCGATACCCGGCACGCCGGCGGGCGGCTGGAAGGGCTGGACGGCGGACCGCGCCAGGGTGACGACGCCCAGCAGGTGCTGCTGGAGGCGACGGGCTGGGACATTCCGGTCAACCAGCTGCCCGACTGGGTGCGTGGCCTGGTGGCCGACGCGGCGGGCCCGGCCGAGCAGGTCGAGCGCGATGGCGACGGCCGCCCGCGTCGCGTGCAGCAGATGGGCTGGCAGATCCAGTACCTGGACTGGTACCCGGCCGAGGGCGATCGCCCGGTGCTGCCGCGGCGCATCGAAGCGGTCAACGGCGACGCCAAAGTGCGCCTGGTGGTCGACAGCTGGGTGGTCGGCACCCCATGAGCGCGCCGGACCTGAACGCAGGCTGGTCGCACTGGCCGGCCCCGGCCAAGCTGAACCTGTTCCTGCACATCACCGGTCGTCGTGCTGACGGTTATCACCAACTGCAGACCGTGTTCCGCCTGCTCGACTGGGGCGACCGGCTCCGCCTGCGGGTACGCGAGGATGGCCAGGTGCGTCGTGACGGGCCATCGGTGGCGGGTGTGGCCGAGACTGACGACCTTGCCGTGCGCGCGGCGTTGTTGCTCAAACGTGCGACCAACAGCTCTCAAGGTGCGGATATCGGCATCGAAAAGCGCATTCCGGCAGGCGGTGGCTTCGGCGGCGGTTCGTCCGACGCGGCCACCGTGCTGGTGGCCCTGAACCGCTTGTGGAGGGCGGGTCTGGACGTGGATGCGCTGGCCGCGCTGGGCCTGCAGCTTGGTGCGGATGTGCCGGTGTTTGTGCGCGGCCACAATGCCTGGGCGGAGGGAGTGGGGGAGCAGTTGACCCCGATGGACCTGCCGCCGGCCTGGTATGTGCTTGCCGATCCGGGCGTTCACGTCCCGACGGCTGCGCTTTTTGCATCACCCGATTTGACGCGCGATGCCCCAGTGGCGAAAATAGAGGACTTCGCTTCCGGGTCTTTGCTCGGGAATGCGTTCGAGCCGGTCCTGCGCCGTCACGAGCCTGCCGTAGAGGCGGCGCTGGTGGCGTTGAGCAGTATCGGCCGGGCACGACTCACCGGGTCGGGAAGCGGTTGTTTCGTCGAGTTCACCACGCGCGCTGCCGCCGAGCAGGCGTTGGCGGAGTTGCCGGAAGGACTGCGGGCATGGGTGGCTGCGGGCGTGGAGCGCTCGCCACTGCTTGATGTACTCGAGCGTTATTGATTTTTGATGCAGGGGCGTCGCCAAGAGGCCCAAGGCACCAGGTTTTGATCCTGGCATTCGGAGGTTCGAATCCTCCCGCCCCTGCCACTTGCGGATGTTTTGCCGCGAACCCTTGCGCACGCGATCTGCGCGGGCGCGGTCGAACCTCCGCAGTGTCGTCACCGCCGACGCCTCCGGGTGCCTGCGGCAGAGTTCTCCGCCAATCGCTCCCGCCCGAGACCGTCCCATGATGCAAGAATCCCCCAACCTGCTGGTATTTTCCGGCAACGCCAACAAGCGCCTTGCGCAGAGCATCTGCAAGGAACTGGGGGTGCGACCGGGCAAGGCACTGGTCTCGCGCTTCTCCGATGGTGAAGTGCAGGTGGAAATCGAAGAGAACGTCCGCAAGCAGGACGTCTTCGTGATCCAGCCGACCTGTGCCCCCAGCGCCGAGAACCTGATGGAGCTGCTGGTCCTGATCGATGCGCTCAAGCGCGCCTCGGTCAACAGCGTCACCGCGGTGGTGCCGTACTTCGGCTACTCGCGCCAGGATCGCCGCATGCGCTCCTCGCGCGTGCCGATCACGGCCAAGGTCGCCGCCAAGATGTTCAGCGCCGTGGGGGCCGACCGGGTCCTGACGGTGGACCTGCATGCCGACCAGATCCAGGGTTTCTTCGACATGCCGGTCGACAACGTGTATGCCTCGCCGCTGCTGCTCGCCGATATCTGGCGTGCCTACGGCACTGAAAACCTGATCGTGGTGTCCCCGGACGTGGGCGGTGTGGTGCGTGCGCGCGCCGTCGCCAAGCGCCTGGACGATGCCGACCTGGCGATCATCGACAAGCGCCGTCCGCGCGCCAACGTCTCCACCGTGATGAACATCATCGGTGACGTCGAAGGCAAGACCTGCGTGATGGTCGATGACATCGTCGATACCGCCGGCACCCTGTGTGCGGCCGCTGCTGCCCTGAAGGCGCGCGGCGCCCTCAAGGTCGCCGCGTACTGCACCCACGCCGTGCTTTCGGGCCCGGCGGTGGACAACATCAACAACTCCCAGCTCGATGAGCTGGTGGTGACCGACACCATTCCGCTCAATGAAGCGGCGCGGGTGTGCAGCAAGATCCGTCAGCTCAGCGTGGCGGAGATGCTGGCCGAAACGATGCGCCGCATCGCCTTCGGCGAGTCCGTCAGCTCGCTGTACGTGGATTGATGCTGTCGCAATGAAATCTCCGGCTGCCGGCAACGGCAGTCGGGTCCTGGGTACGTCTGGTCGCGGACGTACCTTCAACCGCCACGCCTTCGGGCAAGGCAACTACTGGTAGTGCAAACATGTCGAAGACTCATGAAATCAAGGTCACCGCTCGTGACGTGCAGGGCAAGGGTGCGAGCCGCCGCCTGCGTCACGCCGGCGTGATCCCGGCCGTTGTGTACGGCGGCGGCGCCGCTCCGATCAACATCAACCTGGACCACAACCAGATCTGGCTGGCCCAGCAGAACGAGTGGTTCTACTCCTCGATCCTGGACCTGAACCTGGACGGCCAGGTCACCAAGGTGCTGCTGCGTGACATGCAGCGCCACCCGTTCAAGCAGCTGATCATCCACCTGGATTTCCTGCGCGTGAACGAGAACGAGGCCCTGACCGCCAACGTCCCGCTGCACTTCATCAACGAAGACACCTCGCCGGCTGGCAAGGCTGCCGACGTCGTGGTCACCCACGAACTGAAGGAAGTGACCATCTCCTGCCTGCCGAAGGACCTGCCGGAATCGATCGACGTCGACCTGGCCGACCTGAAGGCCGGTGACGTGATCTACCTGTCGGACATCAAGCTGCCGAAGGGCGTCGAGATCCCGGCCCTGGCCCAGGGCAAGGACCACGACGACGCGATCGTCACCGCCAAGCACGGCAAGGAAGACGTTGCCGACGAAGCGCCGGCCGCAGAGTAAGTGGTTGCGGCGCCTGTCCTTCGGGGCAGGCGCCGTTTCTGTATGTGCCGGCACAGGGTCGGTACCGACGAAGAAGAGTGATGACAGGATTGCGATTGATCGTTGGTCTGGGCAACCCCGGACCCGAGCACGCCCAGACCCGGCACAACGCCGGGTTTCGTTTCATTGACGCCCTGGTCGAACAGGCCGGCGCGCGCTGGAGCGTGGACAGCAAGCTGTTCGGCGAGACCGCCAAGGTCGACATCGCCGGGCAACCGGTGTGGCTGCTCAAGCCCGCCACCTTCATGAACCTCAGCGGCAAGTCGGTTACCGCCGCGCAGCGCTTCTGGAAGATCGAGCCCGAAGAAACCCTGCTGGCGCACGATGAGCTGGACCTCCCGCCCGGCGTGGCACGGCTCAAGTTCGATGGCGGTCACGGCGGCCAGAACGGACTGCGCGACACCATCCGTCTGCTGGGGCATGGCAGATTCCACCGCCTGCGTATCGGCATCGGCCATCCCGGTCACAAGGACCGCGTGGTTCCGTGGGTGCTCGGCCGCGCCGGCAAGGATGACGACGTGTTGATCGGCCATGCCATCAACGACGCCATCGACGTGCTGCCGCTGGCCGTAAAGGGCGACTACAGCGAGGCCATGAAACGCCTGCATACCCCGAAATGATCGCCCGGTAGGCACGCAGCAATCCGGTAGGTACCGACCGTTGGTCGGTACGGAAAATGATCGGTAAAACGGTGCCCGGCAGCGCGCCCTTTTACCAATCACTTTCACCCCAGAGGTTGTCAAAGATGGGTATCAAATGCGGCATCGTCGGTCTGCCCAACGTCGGCAAATCGACCCTGTTCAATGCGCTGACCAAGGCGGGCATCGCGGCGGCCAACTTCCCGTTCTGCACGATCGAACCGAACGTCGGCATCGTGCCGGTGCCCGATCCGCGCCTGAACGAACTGGCGGCGATCATCAACCCGCAGAAGGTCATCCCGACCGCCGTGGAGTTCGTCGACATCGCCGGCCTGGTCGCCGGTGCCGCCAGTGGTGAAGGCCTGGGCAACAAGTTCCTGGCCCACATCCGCGAAGTGGATGCGATCACCCACGTCGTGCGCTGCTTCGAGAACGCCGACGTCATCCACGTCAACAACAAGGTCGACCCGATCTCGGACATCGACACCATCGACACCGAGCTGGCCCTGGCCGATCTGGACAGCGTCGAGAAGGCGTTGAACCGTGCCGAGCGCGCGGCCAAGGGCGGCGACAAGGACGCGGCTGCCCGCAAGCCGGTGCTGGCCAAGCTGCAGGCCGCGCTGTCCGACGGCAAGGCCGGCCGCACTGCCGGCCTGGACGAGGAAGAGAAGGCGCTGGTCCGCGACCTGTTCCTGCTCACCCTCAAGCCGGTGATGTACATCGCCAACGTGCTGGAAGACGGCTTCGAGAACAACCCGCACCTGGACGCCGTGCGCGCCCGCGCTGCCGAAGAAGGCGCACAGGTGGTGCCGGTCTCGGCCGCCATCGAAGAAGAGCTGTCCCAGCTCGACGACGACGACCGCGACACCTTCCTGGCCGACCTGGGCCTGTCCGAGCCGGGCTTGAACCGCGTCATCAACGCCGCCTACAACCTGCTCGGCCTGCAGACCTATTTCACCGCAGGCGTGAAGGAAGTCCGCGCGTGGACCGTGCGCAAGGGCGCCACCGCACCGCAGGCGGCCGCCGTCATCCACACCGACTTCGAGAAGGGCTTCATCCGCGCCGAAACCATCGCGTATGACGACTTCATCAAGTACAAGGGCGAGGCCGGTGCGAAGGAAGCCGGCCGCCTGCGTCTGGAAGGCAAGGAATACCGCGTCCAGGAAGGCGACATCCTGCACTTCCGCTTCAACGTCTGATCGCATCTGCGTTGTACGCCCGCAAACGCCCCGCCTTGTGCGGGGCGTTTGCGTTTGCAGGTGGTGCCGGAGCAGCAGGTGCCGACCATTGGCCGGCACGCTTTCTGTGCTGGACAATAATTGACCATCCGTGGAAACGCCTGCGGCGCAACGCTCGCACCAGCTTGTCCACAGCAAACCCCCACGGCTTTCCACGTGCCATGTGGAGAACCCCGTTCGGTGATGCGCTGGACGTGGCAAACCGGCGGGCGCCGGCCGCTGGTCGGCACGGAGCCCGGCCTGGACAATAATTGATCACCCTCCAGAACCGCTGCGCTGCAACGCTCACACAGGGTTGTCCACAACAAACTCCCACGGCTTTCCACGCCGCGTGTGGAAAACGTGTTCGACCGGACGGCGATCACGTCGCGCCAGCGCTGGACAATAATTGACCACCCGCGGAAACGCCCGCGGCGCAACGCTCGCACCGGCTTGTCCACAGCAAACCCCCACGGCTCTCCACGTGTCATGTGGAAAACCCGCGCACGTTCTCCACTCGGGGCCAGCGCCCCCAAAAAAAAGGACGGAGGCAGTGCCTCCGTCCTTCCTGCTGCGTCCCCTGGCAGGCGCCTTACAGCGGCGTACCGCCGAACTTGTGGGTGTACTGCAGGTTGATCGTGCGGCCGACGGTGTCGAACCAGGACACGTCGTAATACGGGTACGGGGTGTAGGTCGCGTCCTTGGGCGGCATCTTGTTGCCCACGTTGACCACCGACAGCGACAGGCGTGCGTGGTCGTCGAAGCGGTACTGCACCGACACGTTGTAGCGGTAGGTCGCGCCGATCCACGGGCTGTCGCCGCTGTCCGGATCGAAGCTCTGATCGTAGCTGTCGTAGGTGGGCAGCCTGCCCAGGCGCGAGCCGTACACGGTGGCCGACCAGGCGTCCTTTTCCCAGGTGATGCTGGCGCTGGTCTTGGTGCGCGGGATGTCGAAGCCGCTGTTGACCGCGAACTGGTCTTCGACCACGTCGCCGTCGAACTGCTGGAAATCGTGCGTCTTCACCCAGGTGTGGTTGCCACTGAGGGTGAAGTCGCCGATGGACGTCGGCAGGCGGTAGCGCAGGCCCACATCGATACCGCGGGTGGTTTCGCGTGCGATGTTGATCGGGTTGACGTGCACGCCGTACAGGCGGCCGTCGCTGGTGCGGGTGACCCGAGCGATCGCATCCACGCAGGTCGGCGAGGTCGGGTCCGCGCCGCCCAGACGGCAGGCCGCCTCGTCGCGCAGGATGGTGCCCACGTCCATGTCCTGCACCTGGTCGCGCATATCGATGTCAAACCAGTCCACCGACAGATCCAGCCCGATGGCCGGCGACCACACGAAGCCGGCACTCCACGACGTGCTGGTTTCCGGGTCGAGCCTGCGATTGCCCTCGCGCGTGCGGATCAGGTCTTCCTCGTAGTCCGAGCAGTCGTCGGCCTGGTCCAGCTGGCAGGTGTAGTAGTCGTTGTTGCTGGTCTCGTCGTTGCCCGGCCCGGCATACACGTAGTGCAGGTCCGGCGCGCGGAACGCCGTGCCGTAGGAGCCGCGCACCAGCAGCGTATCGATCGGGCGCCACTCGATGCCGCCACTCCAGGTCGCCTTGCCGATGCTGTTGCCCGAGTAGCGGTACTGGTCGTAGCGACCGGCCACGCTCACATTGAGCGTGTCGTGCAGCGGCAGGCGCAGTTCGGCAGCGGTGGCCCAGCGGTTGCGGCTGCCGTGGCCGTCGGAGTCCTTCCAGCTGTAGTAGTAGTACTGCGTGGCCAGCGGATCGGGGTTGAGGGCGTAGGACTGGTTGCCGAACTCCGCGGTGGCCGCAAAACCGGCCTTGCCGCCCGGCAGCTCGAACAGTTCGCCGTTGGTCAGCGTCAGGGCGGCGGTGTCGGTGCGCGACTTCGGCGTATAGGTCGTGCGCGCGGCAATCGAATCGTATTCGGCGCGGCTCAGCGGGCGGTAAAGACGTGCCGGGTCGGCGTTGAAGATCGGAAAGACGTTGTCGTCATCGTCGGTGTACTCGCCGAGCTGCTCGCCAAGGAACAGCGCGTTGGCCTTGGCCGCAACGATCTGCGGCCAGCGGATCGACGACTGGTACTGCGAATGGCTCAACGAGGCCTCGTAGTCCCACGCCCCGTTCAGGCTGCCTTTGAAGCCGGTGGTGACGCTGAAGGTCTTCTGCGTGCTGCGGATCATGCCGTTGCGCAGCCCGCCCATTTCTTCGGGCGAGAACTGGCGCTGCCAGAACTCGACCTGGTCGGTGGCCTGGTTGTAGAAGTAGCCGTCCTCATTGCCGTCGGCGGCCATGCGGCCCCACTGGGTCACATCGCGCATCAGCGCGATGTCGTGGTAGCCCATCTGCACGTCGGCAAACCAGCTGGCGCCATTGTCGAAGGCGTAGTTCAGCGACGCGTAGCCATTGGCGCCGCGACGCTTGCTCAGGATCGTGCCGTAGCCGATCGAGCGGTCGCTGCCGCAGTAGAAGCCGTAGCGCGCGCGTTCGGCGTAGTGGGTGCTGCCGTTGTTCTGGCCGGCCAGTGCATCGCAGGTGGCCTGGCCCGGGTCCAGGTAGTCGTCGTTCCAGTCGGTGCGCAGGTAGGCACGGCGCGCGGCGCGGGCGCTGTCGGTCGGCGCGTCCAGGGTGGAGTCCTGCTGCTCGCGCTCATAGGCCCACAGCGGTGTCTGCGACTGCAGTTCCAGGCTGTACACCGCGCTGAAGCGACCGGCGTCGAAGCCGCTGGCAATGCTCATGTCGAACGACTCGCCGCCGCCTTCGCTGGTCGTGCCCATGCGCACGTCCACCGTGGTGCCATCCACCCGCTTCTTGAGGATGAAGTTGACCACGCCGGCGATCGCGTCCGACCCGTAGATCGCCGAGGCGCTGCCGGTCAGTACTTCGATCCGCTCGATCATCCCGATCGGAATGTTGGAGACGTCGGTGAAGTTGCTGCGGCCCTGGAAGGGCATCGGGAAGTCGGCGATGCGGCGGCCGTTGACCAGCACCAGGGTGTGGTTGGGGCCGAGGCCGCGCAGATCGACCTGCTGCGCGCCGGGCGAAAAGTCCGCGCCGCTGGAGGACTGCTGGCTCTGGGTCTCACCGCCGTTCTGGGTCATGGAACGGAGCACGTCCGGCACGCTGGTGAAGCCGCTGGCCTGGATCTGCTCGGCGGTGATCACCGTGACCGGTGCGGGTCCTTCCACCTGCGCGCGCGGAATGCGCGAGCCGGTGACCTGCACCGTGTCCAGTTGCTGCACTCCGGGGGCGGCCGACTGGGCCGCCGCAGTCGCGGCCACACCCATCAACGCCAGCTGGATCGACCACGCCATCGCCTGTTTACGCATGAGAATTCTCGAGAAGAAAGTGTCGGCCTCGAGGGAGGCCTGTCCCCCATTCACATTTCGCGAATGGACGGCGCGCATTTAACGCCTTTTTCATGGGGTTGACCACTGCCATGTTCTCTGGCAAAGAGTGAAAGCGCTTACACCCCCGATCTGTTCAGGGAGATCAACGTGCACAAGGCTTTCCGCCGTTTCAGACCGCTCCTCTGGCTGCTGCTGGCTGTCCTGGCGCTGCCGGCCCAGGGCCAGTCGTCACGCAGCCTGCAGGAGCCGGGCTACCGCTACTACGAGATCGGTGACCTGGACGCGCCGCGGGCCGACCGGACCGAGCCGGCGATGATGCTCATGGGCGGCGGCGAGTGGGTGCCGGCCGCCTTCGCGTGGTGGCTGGAGCGCGCCGGCCACGGTCGGGTGGTGATCCTGCGCGCGTCGGGCGGCGATGAGCTCCAGGAGCGCCTCTACCGCGACATCGGCGGTGTCAGCACCGTCCAGACCCTGGTCTTCGACAGCCGCCGCGCCGCCGATGACCCCAATGTTCTGCAGGTGGTGGCCGCAGCCGATGCGATCTTCATCGCCGGTGGCGACCAGTCGCGCTACATCCGCTTCTGGAAGGGCACCGCCCTCAATGACGCCCTCAACGCCCATGTGCGCGCCGGCCGTCCCATCGCCGGCACCAGTGCCGGCCTGGCCATTCTCGGTGGCTACAGCTACGGCGCTCTGGATGGCGGCAGCATCACTTCGGACCGGGCGCTGCAGGACCCGATGGGGAGTGCGGTGACGCTGGACAACGATTTCCTGACCATGCCGTACCTGTCGAACGTGGTCACCGACACCCATTTCGGCAAGCGTGACCGGCTCGGTCGCCTGATCGTCTTCGTCGCTCGTGCCGCGCGGCAGAGCGGGCGGCCGGACATGGTCGGCATCGGCGTGGACGAAGACACCGCCCTGTGCGTCGAGGCCGATGGTCGCGGCCGTGTGTTCAGCAACGACGACGGGTACGCCTGGCTGGTCATGCCGCGCCACACCGCCGACCGCCTGCGCGATGGCGAGCCGCTGGACTTCCACGCGATCCCCGTCACCGGTGTGGGCAGTGCCAGCCGTCTGCACCTGGACGGGTTCCGGGTCGACGATCCGGCGTTCCAGATCACCGCCGATATCCGCGACGGGGCCTTGGAACTGCAGCCCCGCTGACGCCATGATGGGGGTCTTGCCTGCCGGAGACCCTGTCATGACCCGCCGAACCGCGTTGCTGCTGTCGTTGTGCCTGTCGAGCCCGCTTGCATCGGCGGCCGAGCCTGTCCTGGTGATCCACGGTGGGGCAGGGGTCGAGCGCGGGGATCTGTCGCCCACCGAGGAAGCGGCGGCGCGCACGGCGCTGCGCCAGGCGCTTGTGAAGGGACACCAGGCACTCGCGGCGGGTCGCCCGGCGCTGGAGGCGGTCACCGCCGCGATCACGGTGCTGGAGGACGACCCCACCTTCAACGCCGGCAAGGGTGCCGTGTTCACCCATGACGGGCGCAACGAGCTGGACGCCTCGCTGATGGACGGCGCCACCCTCAAGGCCGGCGCCGTCGCGGGCGTGCACCGGGTACGCAATCCGATCCTGCTGGCCAACGCGGTGATGCAGCATTCCCCCCACGTGATGATGGTGGGCGAGGGCGCCGAGACCTTCGCCGCCACCCAGCACATCGCACTGGTCGATCCGTCGTACTTCCGCACTGAAAAACGCTGGCAGCAGCTGCAGAAGGCGCTCCGCGAGGACGCGGCCGGCCAGGCGCATGCCGATCTGGAGACCGCACGTCACTTCGGTACCGTCGGCGCCGTGGCGCTGGACGCCCAGGGCAGTCTGGCGGCGGGCACGTCCACCGGCGGCATGACCAACAAGCGCTATGGCCGGGTCGGCGATTCGCCGATCATCGGTGCCGGCACATACGCCAACGCGACCTGCGCGGTGTCGGGTACGGGCTGGGGCGAGTTCTACATCCGTACGGCGGCGGCCCACGACATCTGTGCGCGCATGCAGTACCTCAAGCAGGGCCCGGACGAGGCAGGGCGCGCGGTGATCAATGAGCGCATTCCCGCGCTCGGCGGCGATGGTGGCGCGATCGTGCTCTCGGCCGACGGTCGTGCCGCGACGCCGTTCAATACGCAGGGCATGTACCGGGGCTGGATCGGCGCCGACGGCGTGCCGCACGTGGCGATCTTTGCCGACGAACCACTGCCGCTGCCAGGCCAATAGCCTGCAATCGCAGGGCAATTCGAAATTCGTGTGAAAAAATTCAAAAAGGTTGTTGACAGAACCCTCGTTCACCCCCAAAATTCACGGCTCTTCCACCCCACACCGAAAACGCTTCGGCGCAACGGGACAGGGTGGTAAGGAGGGATACCCAAGCGGCCAACGGGGGCAGACTGTAAATCTGCTGGCTTACGCCTTCGGTGGTTCGAATCCACCTCCCTCCACCAGTTTCATGTTGTGGCAAGAGCTTCCGATGCGGGAGTAGTTCAATGGTAGAACCTCAGCCTTCCAAGCTGATGGTGCGGGTTCGATCCCCGTCTCCCGCTCCATTGAATGAGTTTGAATATATTCAAATTCGTGCCATAATACAAAACTCGCTCACGTAGCTCAGTCGGTAGAGCACCTCCTTGGTAAGGAGGAGGTCGAAGGTTCGATTCCTTTCGTGAGCACCATCTAGTGCACCACACTTCAGACGATTCGAGATAAGCAGCCATGGCCAAGGGTAAGTTCGAGCGCACCAAGCCGCACGTCAACGTCGGCACCATCGGTCACGTCGACCACGGCAAGACCACGCTGACCGCCGCACTGACCAAGATCGGCGCCGAGCGCTTCGGTGGCGAGTTCAAGGATTACTCCGCGATCGACGCCGCGCCGGAAGAAAAGGCACGTGGCATCACGATCTCGA